>CAINJJ010000010.1 GCA_903849645.1 uncultured Acidobacteriaceae bacterium
GTCAAGGGTCAAGATGAACGCCAAAGTACGGCGCCCTTGACACCGCCCCGACCACAACGGGAGCCTGCGCGCAGTTTTTGCTTGACTGCACAAGAGGCTGTCATACATGGAGCACACGGGTGTGCAGTAAATCCGAAAACGCTTTAAAAGGTGATGCGGCCGGAGAGTTCCATGCTGCGGGGGCCGGCGCCTTCGGCGGTTTGCAGGGCGGTGATGGCGCCGAAGGAGGACGCGTCCACCTGCATGTTGGGCGGTTCGTAGTTGCGGTGGTTGAAGACGTTGGCTGCTTCAAGGCCGAACTGGAATTTGGCTTTCTCAGAGAAGGAGATGTTCTTCATGAGAGAGAGGGAGAAGTTGGCGGTGCCGGGTCCGATGACGCCGCCGACGGGGGCGTTGCCGAAGCGGCCGATACCGCTGCCATCGGCGGTCTGGAGGTTGAGATAGGGGAAGGCGGCGGGGTTGAGCCACCGCGCAGCGTTGCGATGCGTGGCGTAGGGCGAGATGCCCGGAGCCTGATCGGTGCGGGCCTGGCCAACGGTGGTGAGGATGTTTGTGTTGGCCGGGTCAACGGACTGCTGGTAGGGAGTCAGGAAGGGGCCGGATTGCAGCACGGCTACGCCGGCGAGCTGCCAGCCGCCGGCCAGGGTGTTGGCGAGAGCGCCGCTGGGAAGCCAGCGCTGGCCGTGGCCGAAGGGCAGCGAGTAGAGCCATGTGGCAAGGAAACGATGGCGGCGGTCGTAGATGACGTTGCCGTAGTCGAGGCCGGGGTGGAAGCGGTCCGTCAGGTAAGTGCCGCCGGCCACGGCAAAGGCGTTGGGGGTGGCTCCGCCGGCGTTGGAGAGGTCTTTGGTGAAGGTGTAGCTGGCGTCGAAGGTCAGGGTCTTGCTGTTGTGATTGGAGATTTCAATGGCGCCGCTGGAGTAGTTGCTTTCCGCAATGTTCTGCACGCTCTGGATGACGCTCCAACAGGGGAAGGGGCGATGGTCGCTGACCAGGTTGCCGGCATCGGTGATGCAGGGGTTGGCGGCGGGGTCGATGGCCGGAGCGCTGGAGACGTTGCTGTAGCCGATGGAGTTGGCCGGGACCTGATTGAGGTCCACCATGGCTTCGAGGTTCTGTCCGTGGCTGCCGGTGTAAGAGACGCGCGCGCCGATGGAGTGGCCGAGGTCCTGCTCGAGGGTGAGATTCCACTGCTGGACGGTGGGGTCCTTGTAGTGGATGGGAAAGGCGTAGTAGAAGCCGGCGGTACCGGCGGCGTTGCCCGCGGCGGGAAGGAACGGGTTGTCGAAGGAGAGCAGGGGCGTGACGCCGTCGCTCTGGAAGTCCTGGTTGTAGGTGGCCACGTAGCTGGAGTGGACAGCCCATCCGGAGACCAGCGAGAAGCCAAGAGGGGACTCGATGAAGCGGCCCCAACCGCCGCGCACAACGGTCTTGTCGTTGCCGAGCGGACGCCATGCGAAGCCGAGGCGGGGACCGAGGTCGGTCTTGTCATAGGTTCGCAGAGCGCCGGGGATGCCGGCCTGCGAGGCGGTGAGGATGGGCGTGGGGGCGATGGCGGCGGCGAAGTCCTGCGACTTGTTGGCAAGAGCCTGAGCGTTGGAGACGACCACGGCGCCATGCACTGTGGAAGAGCCGTCCGTGCCGACGCCGGTCCAATCGGGCATGAAGGTGGCGGTATTGGCGCTCGTCTCGCGGATGGGCGGATGGATTTCATAGCGCAGGCCGAGATTGAGCGTGAGGTTGGGGGCGATTTTCCAGTCATCCTGGCCAAAGAAGGCATAGGAGTAGCCCTGGCCGTTCATGGTGGGCTGGTTGGTGGAGCTGACCTCGGTGTAATCGGGATAGCCGAGAAGGAAGGCGGTGTAGGGGTCGCCGATGGACGCGCCCACGCTGGAGTTGCCATTGAAGACATACCAGCCGGAGCGGTAGTTGCCGAAGACATTGTCGTCGTGGTCCGTGATGCGCTTGAAGTCCGCACCGAACTTGAAGGTGTGGCTGGAGTGCGTCCAGGTGATGTTGTCGAGGGCCTGGATGATCTGGCCGCGCTGCATGCCGGGGTTGCCCGCGCCGGTGGACATGAAGCCGTTGATGAGCACCTGCGGGGCCTCGGACCATGCGGTGTCGGGCTGGGGCACGGAGAGGCCGGTCTGCGCGAGCAGGGAGTTGGTGGAGTAGCTCTGCGTCTCCGAGGTGTGTTGCGCGTTGTATCCGCCGCGAAACTCGTTGAGCAGCGCGGGCGTGAAGACGTAGTTGTGCGCGAAGGTGAGGCCTTCGTCGATTTCGGGGGTGTTGTAGGCGCCCTGGAGCGGGCTGCCCGCCTCAGCACAGTAGGTGAAGGTGCAGGCCGCGGAGGGAGCCGTGAGCACCTGACGATTCTTGTAGGAGAAGCGCGCAAAGGCGGTCTGCTTTGCCGAGATGTTCTTGTCGAAACGCACGTCGCCCTGGTTGGCTGAGATGGGCGAAGGGAAGTTGTCCTGATAGTTGTTGGAGGATGCGTCGACCGAGCCGTAGTTTGGCCTGGGGAAGAGGTACTTGAGGATGCTGGCGGAGATGGGCGAGACGGTGACCTGGACCGGGACGGAGGAGCCGTAGTAACTGGTGAGGTCGCCGGTGCGCATGGCCTCGGAAGGCACGCTGAGCAGAAAGGGCGTTTCGCGCGGGAGACGCAGCGCTTCGTAGCTGATGAAGAAGAAGGCGGGATTGTCTGTCTTGTAGAGAAACGGCATCTTGAGCGGGCCGCCGAGGGTGCCGCCGAAGTCGTTCATGATGATTTTGGGCTTGGAGAGCGCGAAGGCGTTGCCGGAGTTGAGAAAGGTGTTCTCGTGGTTTTCAAAGAGGCCGCCGTGGAAGCGATTCGTGCCGGCCTTGGAGATGGTGGTGATGTCGGCGACGCCGCTGAACTCGGCGTTGTTGTTGGACTCGGAGACGCGAATCTCTTCAATGGAGTTGAAGGAGGGGAACATCTCGTTGACGGGGCCGGAGTACTCGACGCCGACCGAAGAGATGCCGTCGATGGTGACGGAGAGCAGAGCCGCGGTGGTGCCGGAGACGGCGAGGTTGCCCGTGTCGTCGGTCTGTACGCCTGCCTCCGTGGTGAGCGTGGAGATGGGGCTGGTGGAGCCGGTGGAGCGGGAGTAGATGGCGACGGGAAGATCGACCAACTCATCGCCGACCTTGGTCTCGGCGAGGTTGGAGACATCGGTGGTGATCACAGGGACGGAGTCTTCAACGACGATGACGGTCTGCGTTTCAGCGCCGAGTTGGAGAGCCGCGTCCATGCGACGCGTCTCGCGCGCGGTGAGCAGAATCTCGGGCAGCGCGGTCTTTTGAAAGCCCTGGGCGGTGATGGTGACGGAGTAGCGGCCAACATCGATGTTCTTGAATGCGTAGTCGCCGGCTGCGTCGGTGGTCGCCTCGCGGGTGGCGGCGGTGCCGGCATTGAGCAGTTTGACCTGTGCTCCGGGTACGAGCGCACCGGTTGAGTCGCGCACTGTGCCAAGGATGGAGCCATAGGTGGACTGTGCACGCAGCGGGCCGGCAACCGCCGCGAGCAGAAACAGGCCCAGCAAAAGCCGACCCGTGAGGGCACGGAAGACGCGGGCAGGGGAACAAAAGCTAGTCATTCAATTACCTTTCAGGAGAAATTCACGGAAGAGACGTTGTTTCTTCGCTTTTTAATTTTGTATTCATTTCAAATGTATCGCTGATTGCGGTGCAGAACGCGGCTTTTTTGTGATTTTTTGGGGCGCGCGGGGCGCTGGCCGCAGGGGCGGGAAAGGCATGAAATGCGCGCCTGGTTTTGGCAGGCGGCGCGCGTGTTAGTCTGCCGATGTGCAGAGAGAAAAGACAGGGGTTGCAACGCAGAGCCATCCCGAGGAAGCGGCGATGCGGCCGCGCTTCACGGCTTGGCACTTCACCACCATCGCGCTGCTCGCCGTGGGGTATGCGGGCTACTACTTTTGCCGCTCCAATCTGTCGGT
Organism: uncultured Acidobacteriaceae bacterium; assembly: GCA_903849645.1. Lineage (GTDB taxonomy): Bacteria > Acidobacteriota > Terriglobia > Terriglobales > Acidobacteriaceae > Telmatobacter. Next base: position 3,981 of record CAINJJ010000010.1, read on the forward strand.
TGTTTTGCCGCTGCTGATTCAGGAGATGCAGAGCCGGGGCATCTCGGCGGATGCGGCGAAGATCCACTTTGGATCGATTGTCTCGATTGGCGTGCTGGCTTACGCGGTGGGCAAGTTTCTCTCCGGCACGATGGCCGACATGTTTGGCGGGCGGAGAAATTTTCTGGGCGGCATGGGCGGAGCGATCCTGTTTACCGTGGTCTTTGCGCTCTCTGGCGGGTTTCCACTCTTCACGCTGGCGTGGCTTGGGAACCGCATCTTCCAGTCAGCGGGCTGGGCGGGGCTGGTGAAGGTGGCTTCGCGGTGGTTCTCCTACTCGACCTACGGCACGGTGATGGGCGTTCTTTGCCTGAGTTATTTGTTTGGGGACGCCGCTTCGCGCTACATCATGTCGCTGCTGCTGGATGCGGGCATGGGCTGGCGGGGGATCTTCTTTACCGGCGCGGGGCTGCTGGGCGTGCTGTTTGTGGCCAACCTGACGCTGCTGCGCGAGACGCCGCAAGAGCGCGGGCTGCCCGCGCCCCAGGCCAACCCACTGAATGTTTATGGGACGGACGCCGAGCCTGAGCAGGATGCGCGGCAGGGTCTCGGCGACCTGCTGAAGCCGTTGTTCTCCAGTCCCACGTTCTGGGTGGTGTGCCTGATTTCGCTGGGAGCGACGCTGTTGCGGGAGACGTTCAACTTCTGGACGCCGACGTATTTTGTGCAGTTCGTTCACCTGACGAGCGGTCAGGCGGCGAGCCGGTCGGCGGTGTTTCCATTCTTTGGCGGATTGTCGGTGGTGGCCTCGGGCATCTTGAGCGACCGGCTGGGATTGAACGGGCGCAACCGCGTGCTGTTTGGCGGATTGGCGCTGGCGGCGTTTTGCCTGCTGGCGCTTGCCAACACGCCGTCCACGGCCAACCCGTGGGTCTCGGTTTCCCTGGTTGCTCTGTGCGGATTTCTCATGCTGGGCCCGTATGCCTACCTGTCGGGGGCCATCAGCATGGACTTTGGCGGCAAACGGGGCAGCGCAACGGCGGCGGGAATCATAGACGGCGTTGGCTACCTGGCGGGCTATCTGTCGGGCGATGCGGTGGCGCGCATCACGGTGTACTACGGGTGGCGGAACGCATTCCTGGTGCTGGCGGGGATCGCCTTTTTGACCGCCTCGGCGGCATTGGTGCTGGTGGTGAAGACGCACAAGGTTGCGCCCGGACTGAGTACGGAGATGGAAGGATGACGGACAGGTTTCCTACGGCGGACTCGGTTCTGGATGCTCTGACCAAGGGCGGCGGCGGGGCTTATTTTGGCGAGCCGGTGACGGTGCTGGAACACAGCCTGCAGGCGGCATGGTTCATGGAGCGCAAGGGCGGCTCGCCGGCGCTGGTGGTGGCGGCGCTGCTGCACGATCTGGGGCATCTGCTGCACGGTGAAGGCGAAGATGCGGCGGACCGCGGGCTGGATACGCGGCACGAAGAGCTGGCCGCCGAGGTATTGGCGGGCCATCTGCCGGCAGCCGTCATTGATCCCATTCGACTGCATGTTGCGGCCAAGCGCTATCTCTGCCACGCGAACCCACGGTACTTTGCTGGACTTTCGCCGGCTTCGGTGGAGAGCCTGGCCTTGCAGGGTGGGCCGATGAACGATGCGGAGGCGGAGGCCTTTTTGGCGTTGCCGCACGCGACGGAGGCCATCGCCCTGCGCCACGCGGACGATGCGGCCAAGGTGCGCGGGCTTGCGGTGCCTGCGGCGGACGCATACAGGGAGCGGATGGTTGCGCTCTGGAGTTGAAGCCTGAGTTGGATTCTGTGAAAACGTCCATTTGCCAAACCGGGCAGGGAATGTTTCAATCAGGTTATTGAAACAGGGGTGCTCCACGAAGTGGGGCTGAGAAATACCCTCGAACCCGATCCGGATAATACCGGCGTGGGAAGTTTCCAGGGCCTTGCGGCCTTCTTCCTCGAATCGCAGCGTGAGTTCTCTTGTTTCATGGAGTTGGAGACAAGGGGAACTTATGCTTCACGCCGCTGCCGTTCGGGCCCGCACCGCAATTCGAGCATATTTTCAGGACAGGACAGGACTGCCAGCAGGCGGGTCATCGGGGTTGTGTTCTGCCACGCTTGGCAGACAGTTGCGGGTTGGCGTGCTGGTGGTCTGCTGCTTAATTGCGGGAGTTGTTGCGCGCGCGCAGGATGGGCCGGCACTGCCAGCGAGTGACGAACAGGCAGCCGGCGCGGCGCCAGCGCCAGCGCAGAAGATTCCGCGCGTGACCACCACTGTGGAAGTTCATGCCGACGTGAAGAATGGCTACATGCCTCTCTCGGCGGAGTTTGGCAGCATGGAAGGCGCGTCCCTGACGAGCGTGCCGCAATCGATGATGGTAGTAGGCGAGTCACTGCTCAAGGACCAGGCGGCGCGGCTGCTTTCGGACGTGGTGAAGAATGACGCTTCGGTTGGCGAGGACTATGCGCCAGTGGGCTACTATGGCGACTTCACGATTCGCGGTTTTCCCGTCGACCTCGGCACGGGCATCCAGATCAACGGCATGACGGTTGCGGGGGAACAGGATGTGCCGCTTGAGAACAAGCGCGGCGTGGAGTTTGTGAAGGGCATCTCCGGCGTGGAGAGCGGCGTGGCTTCGGCTGGCGGCATGGTGAACTTTGTGACCAAGAGCCAATACGTCGGCGAGCCGCAGGCATTTGATTTTGCGACGGATCATCGCGGAGGTGCTTTCGGCGCATTTGACTGGGGCCTTCCGCGGAGGTTTTCCGGCACTGGCATGCGCATCAACCTGGCGGGCGAAGACATGCACCCGTATGTGGAGCACGCGGAGGGATGGCGTGGCGTGGGGGCTGTGGAGGGCGAGTGGCGCGTGGACTCCGCAACCACATTGCGGGGCGACTTTGAGTATCAGCACAAGGTGCAGCGCTCGGCGGCGGGCTATCAACTGCTGGGCGGCAGCGCGGTGCCGACGCACGTGTTCCCTTCGGTGATGCTCGGTTATCAGCCGTGGTCGAAGCCGAACACGTTTGATACGTTCAATGCAAGCTCGCGGCTTACGCGGACATTCAATGCGCGCTGGTCGGCGCGGCTGATGGCCTCGTACAGCCGCTCGCTCATCGACGACAACGTGATCTGGCCTTACGGAGCGGCTCTGGATGCGAACGGCAACTCGCTGTGCCCGGATTCGCCGTATTACTTCTTCTGTCCCGATGGAAGCTATGAGGTCTACGACTATCGCAGTCCGGGCGAGTTGCGCATGGATGCGGTAGGCGAGGCGCTGGTGCATGGGCAGTTCAAGACGGGCGGCGTGGCACATGATCTGGTTGCGGGCGGATCGCTGTTTCATCGCGCGGTGGATCTGTCATCGTCGACGGTGTACACGGCGCTGGGCGTGGAGAACGTGAACGGCCAGGATGTTGCGTATGCGCCTGAGACGCCGTATCTGCAGGCCGGGCCTTCGGCGCTGGCCGACTTCAATCATCAGACTGCGCTGCTGCTGCAGGAGCGCGCGCAACTGGCCGGCGGTGTGACACTGCAGGCGGGCGGGCGGCTGGTGCGGGTGAGCGATTTGAACTATGCGAAGCCGCGCCTGCTCTGGCTGCCGCAATATGCGGTGATGTATGCGCCGCAGAAACTGGGCGGGGCTACACGATCACTGACGGTTTACGCCAACTATGGCGTGATGCTATCGCTGGGCCCGCAGGCCGCCTGGTGGGTGGACAATGCGAATCAGTTTCTTGATCCATTTCACACGCGGCAGGCAGAGGCCGGGGTCAAGTACGAGCATGGAATTCTGCTGACGGCGGATCTGTTCAGGATGCGGCAGCCCTTCTTTTATCCGAAGGTGATTCAGGCTGCGGATGGATTCTGCACTGGCAATGTGAGCGCGGGCGATCTGTGCTTTGAGGCGCAGGGGCATGAGACGCACGATGGGGTCGAGTTGAGCGCGCAGGGCAAGGCCACGGCATGGATGCAGGTGAGCGCTTCCGCGATGATGATGCGCGGTGTATCGAGCGCGACCGGGACGCCGACCTTTGACAACAAGCAGGTGATCAATGTTCCGCGCGTTCGCGCAACGGTATTTGCCGATATCGCCTTTCCTCATGCACACGGGCTGCACTTGATGCCGGGGTGGAGTTACACGAGCCGCAAGGAAGCGACACGCGACGATGCGGTGAGCGTGGCGGGGTACAACCTGTTCAACCTGGGAGCGCGCTATGCGCCGGGCGGCGCGGACGGACGGCTGACGCTGCGACTCTATGCGGACAACGTGCTGAACAAGCGCTACTGGAAGGACACGGGCGCGAACTACGGAGACACCTTCATTCACCTGGGCGCGCCAACAACCGTGCGGCTTTCGGCGCACTTTACTTTTTGAGATTGCGCGCAAGCGAAGAGGCTACACAGAGATGAGCACGACCGCGAAGGCGCACGGATTGGACGGTACGCTGGTGGAGCCGGATTGGCCAGCGCTGACAGTGGCGGAGGTGCGCCCGCTGCTGCGTAGGTTTGTGGATTGCGGTGAGGCAAAGGAGATTGAGTCCGTGAGCCCGCGGCCTTTTTCCGCGGCGAGTGTTGTTGCGACGACGACTGGAAGAGTGTTCGTCAAGAGGCATCACCGCGCGGTGCGCGACCGCGAGGGGTTGCACGAAGAGCATCGCTTCATGGCGCATCTGCTGGCGCGTGGCGTGAGCGTGCCGCGCGTGCATGCGACCGCGGATGGAGAGACCGCGATTGAGAGCGGGGAGTGGACCTACGAGGTGCATGAGGTTCCCGAAGGCATGGATATCTACGGCGACGCGCTTTCGTGGACACCGTTTTGCACGGCAGGCCACGCGCGCTCCGCAGGTGTGTCGCTGGCGAGGCTGCATCGGGCGGCACGTGGATTTTCCGCGCCGGCGCGCAAGGCGCGTCCACTGGTGGCGAGCTTCAGCATCTTCGCTTCGAAAGATCCGGCGGCTGCGATGAAGAGCTATCTTGCGGAACGGCCCGCACTGGCCGAGGAATCTGTCACGCGCGCGGATTGCGATGAGGCGCTGCGATTGCTGGCGCCGTTCCACGAGGAGCTGATGCGTCATTTGCCCGGCATGGAGCCGCTGTGGACGCATAACGACCTGCACGCGTCGAATCTTTTGTGGAGGGGCGATGGAGAGGATGCGGAGGTCTCCGCGATCATCGACTTTGGGCTTGCCGACCGCACCTATGCAGTGCACGACCTGGCACATGTGATCGAGCGCAACATTGTGGAGTGGCTTGATCTTGAACAGGGCGCAGCGAATGAAGATGCGGTGCGGGTGCATTTCGATCACCTGGAAGCGCTGCTCGCGGGGTACGAATCGGTGCGGCGGCTGACGGAACAGGAGGCGGCAGCGCTGGCGCCGATGACGGCGCTGTGTCATGCCGAGTTTGCGCTGACGGAGGCGGACTACTTTCGCGGGGTACTGCATTCAGACGAGAAGGCGAGGCTGGCTTCGAGAGACTACCTGGTGGGCCATGCGCGCTGGTTTTGCGGGGCAGGCGGCAGAAAGCTGCTGGATGCAATCGAACGGAGCGGGCAGGGGCGAACGCGGCGAGAGGCGGTGAAGGAATGAGCTGCGCAATGATCGTGAATTACCTCGTCGCACACTGGGTGGAGCTGGCAGGATTTCTAACGACGTGGGTGGGAATCTGGCTCACGACGCGGCGGTTGCTGGTCTGCTGGCCGGTGGTGCTTGCAGCGGATATTTTCTATCTGGTGGTTTTCTACCAGGCCCGGCTCTATTCCGACGCTCTGCTGCAGGTTGCCTTTGTATTGTTTACGCTTTATGGCTGGTGGAACTGGTGGCAAGGGGTCCGGGAAGAGGGCGAGGTACGCATCGTCCCATTGAGCTTGAAGGGTTGGGTTGCGGGACTGGCCGCCGGTGCCGCGGGCGCGGTGATGCTTGGCTGGGTGATGATGCGGCTGGGGGCGGCTCTGCCGCGTCTGGATGCCGCGCTGACGAGTTATAGCCTGGTGGCGAGTTGGTGGCAGGCGCGCAAACACACGGCGAACTGGTGGCTCTGGATCATTGTGGATGGGGTATACATCGGCGAATACGCATACAAGGACCTGGTGCTGACGGCGGTGCTCTCAGCGGGACTGGTGGCGCTGGCGGTGCTTGGGCTGAGGGATTGGAGACGTGCCGAGGCGGGCGTTCAGCAGAGTTAGAGGTGCCATTGCGCTGCAGAGTTCAGAGGACAGGCATCTCGTAACAAGGCGCGATTCAGATGGCGGCCTGCACGACGTTGTGCAGCGGCTCACCGGCGATGAAGCGGCGAAGTTCCGCGGCGGCAGTGTTGAGCGAGCGGCGCGCGAACTGCGGACTGGAACCGGCGACGTGGGGCGTGAGCAGAAGATTGGGGCAGCTCCACAAGGGGTGTCCATCCGGCAGCGGCTCCGGATCAGTGACGTCGATCGCGGCGCGCACGCGGCCAGATTGCAGAGCCTCAACCAATGCGTCAGTGTCAACGATTGGCCCGCGGGCGGCGTTGACCAGAAGCGTGCCCTGGCGCATGAGCGCAAACTGGGCGCGGCCAATGAGGCCTCGATTTTCCGCGGTCAATGGGAGGATGAGGACAACGACTTCGGCTCGTGGCAGCAGGTCATTGAGTTCGCTGACCGGATGGACCAAGGGCTCTTTGCGGGCGGTGCGGGCCACGCGCGTGAGTTCAACATCGAAGGGAGAGAACATACGTTCGATCTCTTTTCCGATGGAGCCATAGCCGATGAGCAGGACGCGCTTACCGGTGAGTTCCTCGAGCATGACGGGCGGGTAGAGCGGGCGCGTGTCGCCGGTGACGGTGACATATTCCGCGGTGGCTTCGAAGCGGCGCTTCCACAGGCCAGCGAGCTGGACATCGAGGAAGAGCGGGAAGTGCTTGAGCATGGCCAGGATGGCGCTGATGGTCCACTCGGCGGTGGAGATGTTGTGGGCGCCGCGCGCATTGCAGATGGTGACGTGCGGGCCGACGGTTCCGGGAATCCATTCGGTGCCTGCCATGAGCGACAGGACCAGCCGAACGCCGTGCAGATGGGGCCAGATGCGCAGAGCCTTTGTGGGATATGGATCGGGAAGCCAGACGTCTAGGTTGACATCGTGGTCGAGTCCGTCGGCCAAAGGGATGAGCTCGACTTCCGGGGGAAAGTCGAGCAGCAGATCAGCGGGGAGGATTGCGGGGTAACCGACTTTGAGCATGGTCTTCGAAGGGACGCTTCTTCCCTTTATCCTACACTTGCCTGGGAGGGTGCTTCCCGGTTTGGCAGCGGGCAAGGAGCGTGGTGTGTTTGTTGTTGCGGGAGCAGACTGGGCAGGACATTCTGAAATGGTGATGGATCTGGATCACGGAGAGAATACATGCGCCTAAGGGCAAACAGGACGTGGTCGCAGCAGCAGCTTGCCATCAAGCTTCGCGTGGAACAAAAGGAGAAGCAGGGGCTGCTCACCTGGGAGCGGCAGCGGTTGCTGATCCATGCCGCCAAGACTGCACTGGCCGCGGCGCTCTGCTGGTGGATTGCCACGCGCTTTGGTCTGCACGACGGATACTGGGGAGCCATCAGCGCCATCATTGTGCTGCAGTCGAACTTCGGGTCCACGATCTCCGCCTCGCGCGACCGGGTCTTTGGAACATTGATCGGGGCTTTGTTCGGATTTTCCTTTACGCTGTTTGGCGCGCTGCCGTGGAACTACATTCTGGCGGTGCTGGCGGCCGTAATTGTCTGCGGATTGCTTGGCCTGCGCAGCAGTTCGCGACTTGCCGGAGTGACGATCACAATCGTAATGCTGGTGCAGAAAACCGGCTCGCATTGGACGGTTGCCCTGGACCGTGTGCTTGAGGTCTTTCTCGGCATTGTGGTGGCGCTGGCCATATCAACGCTTGTATTTCCAGACCGGGCACGGCTGCGGCTGCGCGACGGCCTGGCACAGGAGTTTCTGGTGCTGGGCGCGCTCTTCGAGGGCGTGTTGCAGGGGTTTCGCGGCACGCCGGCGGGGAACCCGGCTGAGTTGCGCGAGGATGCGCTGGCCCGGTTGCGCGACAACAACCAACTGCTGGAAGAGGCGCGCAACGAGCCCTCGGGCGGGCCGGGATGGCGCGAGGGACTTGGGATGCTGGCGCAGTTTGGGAGGTCGCTCTTTGATGCGCTCGTGGCCCTGGAGTTGGCTGTGAAAGGCAGTTGCGAGGACGGGTATGCGCAGCAACTGGAGCCGGCCATGGGACGGCTCGCGGTGGATATTCAGACGGGGTTTCACTATGTGGCCGGATGCATCTACGGCTGGCGGTTTCATGTTCCCCCGCCTGGATTGCATCTGGAAGAAGATATTGAAAAGCTGGAAGCGCGCATGGCGGAGGTGCGTCATACGGGCTTCCAGTTTTCCCAGGCCGAGATTTTGCGCGCCTACGCGGTGCAGTTGCACTTGAAGCAGATTGCGCGGCTGCTGCGGGCTTCACGAGTGGAGACCAGCCGCGCAATCGGCGAGGCGCAGAAGCAGGAAGCGCCTCCGAGTGAGTTGAGCTAGGCGAAGAAAGTGCGCAAAGCTTCTACGCATGCCTCGATTTCGTTGATGGTGATGGCGTAGCCGAAGCGGAGGTGACCCTCGCCCTGGGCGCCGAAGACCGACCCTGGAATGGTAGCGATGTGCGCCTTTTCCAGAAGAGTCTGAGCTGCCGTCCGGCTGTTCTTGTGGATCTTCTCGACGTTGGGGAACGCGTAGAAGGCGCCGGCGGGGGCGGGACACTCGAGGCCGACTTCATTGAGGCCGGCGACGAGCAGGTCGCGGCGCTGCCGATATTGCTCACGGAGCGAGGCGATTTCGGATTCGGGGGTCTTGAGCGCCTCAATCATGGCGTACTGCACGGGAGTGGTGACGCCGTTGGTGGAGTAGAGCACGATCTTGCGCAGGGCCGTCATGAACGGCTCCTGGGCCACGGCGTAACCGGCGCGCCAGCCGGTCATGGCGTAGGTTTTGGAGAAGGTGAAGCAGGTGATGGTGCGCTCCGCCATGCCGGGCAGCGATGCGATGGAGACATGCTCGCCATCATAGACAAGGTCTTCGTAGGCTTCATCGGCAATGACCACGAGGTCGCGCTCGATGGCGAAGGCGGCCACTTCCTCAGCTTCGGCGCGGGTGAAGACGGTGCCGCTGGGGTTCTGGGGCGTGTTGTAGTAGATGGCTCGGGTCTGGGGCGTGGAGAACTGCTCGAGCGTGTTGCGAATGCCGTTGCGGCGGGCGGTGACGGTGGCCACCATGAGCGGGCGCGCCTGCGCTCCGGTGACCAGGTCGCCGATGGGCGTCCAGTAGGGCGAGAAGACGAGCGCGTCGTCGCCGGGATCAAGCACACTTTGAAAGGCCGCGTACAGGGCCTGGGAACCGCCCACCGTGGCGATCACTTCGTCTGGGGTGGCTTGAATTCCGTTCTTTGCCGCGAGTTTAGTGACGAGCGCCTGGCGCAAGGGGAGGACGCCGGAGGAGGGCGCGTAGTGGGTCTGGTTTTCGACCAGCGCCTTGACGGCCGCGTACTTGATGGCTTCAGGCGTCTCGAAGAACGGCTCGCCGCCGTGCAGTGAATGAACCTGGAGTCCCTCGGCGCGCAGTCCCATCACCTTGTTGCGGATCTGCACAATGTCGGAGAATCCCACCTCGTCCAGCCGTTTTGCCAGCCGGATGCCGCTCTGTCTCGTCGTCATGTTTGCCTTTCGCTTCGAATGAGGATGATGAGTGAGTACTCTTTTTCAGAATAGCCGATGAAGGCAATTGTTTTTCAGTCCATCGGACTCGAAGAGAAGTCAAACGGCAAGTAACTCCGTGTAGACGGCCATGCCGACGACCGCATCAACGCCGAGGGCGTCGAGGGCGTCGACCTCCTGCTGGCTGCGGATTCCGCCGGCGACGATCAACTGTCGGTCGGTGAGTTTGCGAAGGCGCGCGGCGGTGTGGATGGGAAAGCCCTGCATGAGACCCTCGCCATCAACGTGCGTGTAGAGAAATGCGGCGGCATAAGGGTTGAGTTGGGGTATTGCGTCGTCGGGGGTGAGTTCGACCTGCGCCTTCCAGCCTTTGACGGCGATGCGCCCGTTCTTGGTGTCAATGCCAGCGACGACCTGCGCCGCGCCCACGGCTTCGGCAAGGGCCGAGGCGAATTCGGTGTTGACCTTGCCCTCGGCGGAGAAGAGAGCGGAGCCAATGATGACGCGCCTGGCTCCGGCGTCGAGCACCTGGCGGGCGCGCTCGACGGAGTGGATGCCGCCCCCGGCCTGAACCGGCAGACGTTTGGCAATCTGCGCCACGAGCGCGGAGTTGTCGCCCTGGCGCATGGCCGCGTCGAGATCTATCAACTGGACGAGCGGGAAGCGGGAGAACTTTTCGATCCAGTAGTCGAAGTCGTCAAAGGCGAGGCGCAGTTTTTCGCCCTGCACAAGCTGGACGATGCGGCCGCCCAACAGATCGATGGAAGGAATCAGCATGGGAGCCTCACGGAGACGCCTGCGGCGGCGAGTTCTTGTTTGAGCGAGCGGGCGCTGGAGACGCCGAAGTGGAAGATGCTTGCAGCCAGTGCCGCATCGGCCTTGCCGCGGGAGAAGACATCGACAAAGTGAGCCACGGTTCCCGCGCCGCCCGAGGCGATGACGGGGATGCCGACGGCCTGAGAGACCGCGGCGGTCAGTTCGCAGTCAAAGCCCGTGCGCATTCCGTCGGAGTCCATGGATGTGAGGAGGATCTCGCCGGCGCCGCGCGATTCCGCTTCGCGCGCCCACTCGACCACGGTTCGGCCGACAGGGCGGCGACCTCCCTGCACGTAGACTTGTGCGTAACGGACGGGATCAGCGGCTTGCGGATCGCGGCGCGCGTCGATGGCGACGACGACTGCCTGCGCGCCGAAGCTGCGGCCTATATCGTCGATCAGCTGCGGGTTGGCGAGGGCCGCGGAGTTGACGCTGACTTTGTCCGCGCCTGCTTCAAAGACCTGTGCAGCGTCGCCGGCGGAGCGGATGCCGCCGCCTACGCAGAAGGGGACGAACAGTTCGCGCGCGGTGCGGCGGACTGTATCGAGAAGGGTGGCGCGGCCTTCGTGGGTGGCCGTGATGTCGAGCAGCACGATTTCGTCTGCGCCGTCGCGGGCGTGGCGCGCGGCCTGGTTGGCCGGGTCGCCGGCATCGATGATGTCAACGAACTGCACGCCCTTGACGACGCGGCCGTCGTGCACGTCGAGACAGGCGATGATGCGTTTGGTGATCATGATCTTCCCCTTGCATTGCAGGCCAGGAAGTTGCTGAGAATTTTGAGGCCGGTGGCGCCGGATTTTTCGGGATGGAACTGCACGCCCATGACGTTGTCGCGCTCGACGGCTGAGGCGAAGGGCTCGATGTAGTGGGTGATGGCCGCGGTGTCGGCGGTGACGGGGGCCTTGAAGGAGTGGGTAAAGTAGACAAACTCACCCGGCTCTACGCCGGCAAGAAGGCGAGAGCCGGGACGGACTTCGAGCGAGTTCCATCCGACATGGGGGACTTTCTCCGAACTCTCGGAGAAGCGCGCGCAGGACTCGGAGAAGTGGGCAAGCCCTGGTTGATTGGGCGCTTCGCTCGAACCGGCATAGAGCCACTGCATTCCCACGCAGATGCCGAGGAAGGGGACGCCGCGCGCGATGGCTGCGCGGATGGCGGGGGTGAGACTGGTTGCATCAAGACGGCTGGTGGCGGCGAAGTGTCCCACGCCGGGAAGGACGATGCGCTCGGCGGCTTCCACCATGGCGAGGTCTCTATCGGTGACCTGGGCTTCCGCGCCCAGATGGCGCAGTGCTTTGAGGACCGAGGTGAGATTGCCGGCCTTGTAGTCGATGACGGTTACGCGCATTCATTCATCTCCAAATCCCTGCATTGGCTCGATCTCGCATCCCCGCAGGGGCTAAAGCCCCATGCAATTGCTGGAGCATTTGCGGCACGACTCAAGTCGTGCCCTGACACAAAACAAGCAGACAGCGAGCGGCACTACAACAAACCCTTTGTCGAGGGCAGCATTTCGCCGAGTTGCTTGTCGCGCGAGCAGGCCACGCGGAGGGCGCGCGCGAAGGCTTTGAAGATGGCCTCGATCTTGTGATGATTGGAGCGGCCATACATGGTCTTGACGTGCACGTTGGCGCGTGCGCCGCGGGCGAAGCCTTCGAAGAAATCGGTGACGAGTTCAGTTTGCAGGTCGCCGACGAGGCGGGCGCGCACCTTTGTTTCCACGGCGAATGCCGCGCGGCCACTGAGGTCAATGGCGGCGATGGCGAGGGTTTCGTCCATGGGCATGAGGAAGTATCCGGCACGGAGGATGCCGCGCTTGTCGCCGAGAGCGCGGTCAAAGGCCTCGCCGAGCGTGATGCCCACATCTTCGACAGTGTGGTGCTGATCGACGTCGAGGTCGCCATCGCACTTGAGCTCGAGATCGAATGCGCCGTGGCGCGTGAAGAGCTCAAGCATGTGATCAAAGAAGCGGATGCCGGTGGAGACCTTGTAGTGACCTCCGCCTTCAACGGTAAGTTTGATGGAGATGCGCGTCTCGGTGGTGTTGCGTTCAAAGCTTGCGGTGCGCAATGCGCTGGCAGATGTTGGGTCGTTGGTCATCGAGCTGTTCCCCTAATGCTGAGTGCGTTCATGGTTGCACTGAGAGCCACAACCGCGTTGAGCATCTGCTGGCGCGTGCCGATGGTGATGCGCACGAGGCCATCGCAACCGGGGTCGCTGGAGCGGTCGCGGACAAGTACGCCGGCGCTGCTCATGTGGCGTACAAAGTCTTTGTGTTGCGCGCCAATCTCGACGAGCACGAAGTTTGCGCTGCTGGGCCAGCGGCGGAGGCCGGCAGCGTCGACCGCAGCTTCAAAGTCGGCGCGGGCAGCGAGCACTTCGCTCACGTACCAGTCGAGATAGGCAGAGTCTTCGAGCGCGGGCGGGAGGCAGGCGAGAGCGAGCGAGTTCACGCTGTAAGGAGAGAGAACGCGGCGCACCCATCGCATCAACTCGACAGGCCCCGCGAGCAGGCCCAGACGCAGACCCGCCAGGCCGTATGCCTTGGAAAAAGTACGCGCAACCATCAGGTTGGGGATGGCTCCGATGAGGTCGATTACCGTTTCGCCATGGAAGTGGAAGTAGGCTTCGTCTACGAGCACAATCGCATGAGGAGCGCGGGTTGCGATAGCAAGGAGCTGCTCGCGCGTGGCCACGCTGCCCGAGGGGCTGTTGGGGTTGGCGATGGCAATGATGCGGGTGTTCGGTGTGATAGCGGCGAGGAGATTCTCAAAAGGGAAGTGCATGTCGTTCGCCGCCTGCACCGTGACGATGGTCGCGTCCGTAGCTGACGCATAGATCTCATACATGGTGTAGGTGGGCACGGGGAGCAGCAGCACATCGCCTTCTTCGAGAAATGTCTCGAAGAGAACGTGAATGGCCTCGTCCACTCCATTGGTGAGAGCGACCTGCGCGGGGTCGAGGCCGAGGCGTGCCGCGACGATGGCTTCGACAGGCTGCCGCTCGGGATAGCGGGTGAGATCGCCCGCAGAGATGCGGCCCAGGACCTGCTGCACCTTTGGCGAACATGCGAGCGTGTTCTCGTTGAAGTCGAGGCGCAGTGCGTCGCGATTGCCGAGCGGGGGGTGATACTCCTTCATGGCCTGGACGCGCAGGCGCGGTGCGGGGTAGTGAGCTTTGACGGCTTCAGCCACGGGGCCTCCTGGAAAGACGGGTCGTGATGGCCTGGGCATGACCGGTGAGTCCCTCGGCATGAGCGAGGAGAACGGCGTGAGGACCGAGCGCGCGCATGGCGGCAGCATTGTATTGTTGCACGGTGATGAGCTTGACGAAGTCGTTGGCGCTGAGCCCGCCGCGCACGCGCGCCATGCCGCCAGTGGGCAAGGTGTGATTGGGACCGGAGATGTAATCGCCCATGGGCTGGGCGGACCAGCGGCCAATGAAGACGGAGCCGGCGTTCTGCACCCAATCAAGATCAGATGCTGCGTCGACGGTGAGGTGCTCAGGGGCAAGGCGATTGGTGATGCAGTGAGCTTCGTCGAGGCTGGATGCGAGGATGACAAGGCCATTGCGATCGAGTGCCTGGCGCGCGACGGGGTTGGTGCGGCTGAGGGATTTGGCGTGGGCCGCCACTTCTTTGGCGAGGCCGGCACTTGTGGTGATCAAGATGGCAAGCGCCTCGGGATCGTGCTCGGCTTGCGCGACCAGGTCGGATGCAATGTCCAGAGGGTGACCGGTCTCGCTGGTGACGACGATCTCGGTTGGGCCGGCGAGCATGTCGATGGCGCAATCAAAGGCGATGAGGCGCTTGGCCGCGGTGACATAGAGATTGCCGGGGCCGACGATCTTGTCGACGCGCGGCACACTTTCGGTTCCGTAGGCGAGCGCAGCGACGGCATGGGCGCCGCCGAGTCGATAGAACTCGGTGATGCCGAGCAGATGAGCCGCGGCGAGCGTCTCTAGCGCTGGCCTGGGCGAGACTACCACAATGCGCTCGACGCCCGCGACCTGCGCGGGGATGGCGGTCATGAGGAGCGTGGAAGGCAGCGGATGACGGCCGCTTGGGACATAGCATCCGACCGAGCCGAGCGGGCGGACGAGCTGGCCGGTGGTGAGGCCGTCTAGCGACGAATCGCTCCATGAAGCGGGCAGTTGATTGACGGCAAAGGCGCGAATCTGGTCGGCCGCTGTGGAGATGGCGAGGCGCAGGGCGGGATCGAGAGCTTCCCATGCGGCGGCCATTTCGTCCTTTGTGACGCGGAGAGAACCCATGCCATCGAGGCCGTCGAAGGCAGCGGCGTAGCGGAGCAGAGCGCGGTCGCCGCGCTTGCGCACATCCGCGACGATGCGGCGGACGGCGGGAAGAACGGCATCGAGGGCCGCGCTGCCCCGCCGTTCGAGTGCGGTGAGCAATTCGGCCGTTTGTTGCGCGCCGCGGCCTTTGGTTCGTATCAGTTTCATGAACGCCTCGGGGCTAGAGCACAACCTTGTTGAGAGGGTATTCGACGATGCCTGTGGCGCGCGCCGCCTTGAGCTTGGGAATGACGTCGCGCGCCACGCGCTCTTCAACAATGGTGTTGACAGCGACCCAATCCGAGTTGCTGAGTTGAGAGACGGTGGGCGAGTTGAGCGCGGGCAGCACGGCGAGGACCTGTTCGAGATCTGCGCGCTGCACGTTGAGCATCAGCCCGACCTGCGATTGCGCGTCGATGGCGCCGCGCAGCATGAGCGCTATCTGATCGATCTTCTCGCGCTTCCAGGGGTCGGCAAGTGTCGCCCTGCCGGCGATGAGGTGGGTCTCGCTCTCCATGACGGTGTCAATGATCTTGAGGTGATTGGCCTTGAGCGAGCTGCCGGTCTCAGTCACTTCAACGATGGCGTCCGCGAGGGTGGGTGGCTTGACTTCAGTGGCGCCCCAACTGAATTCGACCTTGACGTTGACGCCCTTGGCGGCGAAGTAGCGCTTGCTGACTTCAACCAGTTCGGTGGCGATGATTTTGCCTTCAAGGTCTTCGGCCTTCTCAAAGCCGCTGCCTTCGGGAACGGCAAGAACCCAGCGCACCTTGCGGCGGCTCTGTTTGGCATAGGTGAGCGTGGTGACGCTGGTGACGTCGAGACCGCTTTCAACCACCCAATCGATGCCGGTGAGTCCTGCATCGAGGACCCCGTGATCGACATAGCGGGCCATCTCCTGGGCGCGGATGAGCATGCACTCGATTTCGGGGTCGTCGATGGATGGAAAGTAGGAGCGGCCGTCGGCGTAGATGTTCCATCCGGCGCGTTTGAAGAGGGCGATGGTTGCATCCTGCAAGCTGCCCTTGGGGATGCCGAGTCTGAGCTTGTTAGCCACGAGTGACCTCTTTCTGATTGCGCTGCTGAGTGTCGCCGCCGATGGGCAGGGGCTTGGTGAAGCAACTGACGGTGCCTTCGTGGCAGACGAGTCCGTCGCCTTCAACGACAACACGGAAGAGGAGGGTGTCGTTGTCGCAGTCGGTGGAGGCAGACACAACGCGGAGGCGGTTGCCGCTGGATTCGCCCTTCATCCAGAGCTTCTGGCGGGTGCGGCTCCAGAAGGTAACGAAGCCGGTCTCAAGGGTTTTGGCGTAGCTGATGGGATTGAGAAAGCCGAGCATGAGGACCTCCCCGGTTTGCGCATCCTGCACGATGCCGGGGGCGAGGCCATCCATCTTGTCGAAGTCGATTGCTGGTGTCACGAGTTTTCCTGACTTTGGTTTGGATTTGAGTGGTGGCGTGAAAAAGCCCGCCGGTTCGGTCGCCGGCGGGCTTGGGTGTTTCTTTAGATCTCTCTGGCCGATTAGTTCAGGCCATGGCAGTCCGCCGGCATGGGGTTTCCATGATGGTGGTGATGGCCGTGATGACGGAGTGTCTGCATCTGTCTTAGAAGCTAAGGGAAGACCCCAGCCGGTGTCAATGAGAAGTTGGTTGAAATGCAGAACAGCGGCGCAGTCACTTGATGGCAACGCCGGCGGCAGGGCTGTCTGGAGCGGAAGCCGCATCCTTGTGGAGCAGGTCAATGACGCGCTGGTAGAGGCGGTTGCGAAGCCCGAAGCGCTCTGAGGCGCGGGTGACGTAGCGGACCAGCAGGTCGATGCCGGAGCCGGAAGGGCGTAGATTGACCACCGGCGCCGCGCTAAACCGGCTGAGGCCGTCGTCGCGTGTGCCGCGCTTCCACTCGTGCTCGGCGATGTGGGCGTTCTCCCGGGTTTCTTCCAGAACCGCTTTGTGGATGCGGTCCACCATCGCTTCAGAGTTGGCGGATGCGGGCAGGCTGACGGTGATTTCATCCCACATCCACTGGCCGGTGGTGGAGAAGTTGAAGTATTTTCCGCGAATGGCGAAGCTGTTGAGAAAGGTGATGCGCCGGCCGGTTGGATGGCCCCTGTCAGCCAGATCGCCGGTTTCGAGCAAGGTGGTGCTCATGAGGCCGATCTCGGTGACTTCGCCGCCCACGCCGTTGATCTCAACCCAGTCGCCGAGGCGGATGCCGTTCTTGCCCATCAGGACAAACCATCCGAAGAAGGCGATGATGAAGTCCTGCATGGCGATGGTGAGGCCCGCCGTGGCCAGGCCCAGGACAGTGGACATTTGCCGCGGCCAGCCGAAGACGACAAGCAGGATGAGCAGTCCGCCAAGGGCCTGCAGGGACAAGCGCAGGACGGAGCGCAGGGTTTGCATCTGCCTGCGATCAAGCGCCGGGTTGGCCATCAGCCGCCGCACAAGCGCATCGCAGAGCACCAGGCAAATGAGGATGAAAAAGATCAGCGCCATCGAGCGCAGAATCATGTGGAGCAGGGTTCGATGCTGCAGGAGCACTTGCGCCGACCACTTGCCGTAGACAGCGGCAAGCTGCTGCTCAGTCTGGATGCGGTCGCTCAGAATGGTGAGGACCTGACGCTCCTGGTCCCGTTGCTTGATGTTGGCCAGTTTCGAGGCATGGGTCTGCGGGTCGTTGGAAGTGGCTTCCATGCCCGCATTAGCCTTGGCCTCAAGGGCTGCGCGTGCGGCGGTGAGCGATGCAATGTCGGCCTGGGTCTGCTGCATGGCCTGGAGGATCAGCTTGTTGCGTTCAAGCTGGTTGCTCCATGCCCTGAGGCGGCTTGCCAGCGTTCCATGCTGGCGGACGGAGACGGACGCAACCTGCCCAAGGCCGTGGGCTTCGCTGTCGTACTTGCGCATGAGAGCCTCGTGCGCTGCAAGCTCTGCCTGAATTTGCGCACGGTCATCTCCAGACGCGCGATCAAGCTGTTGCTGGGCATCGGCAAGCTGGTCAGAGTCAAGACTGAGCTGGGCCTTGGCATTCTCAAGGTCGTCGTCGCCGGCTGCAGGCTGGGGAGCGTCCTTTGCCGCCGCTGACTGGGGATTTGCCGCTTTGGTCAGGCTGTCAATCTGCGCCTGATCACTCTGGATGAACTGCTGAAACTGCGCGACTTTTTGTGAGAGCGCGAGAGCTTCGCCCGTGAGTTCACGATGCTGTGCCTGGGCAGCGGCCAGACGCAGCGCGGAGGCAAATGCCTGATCGACCTCATGATCGGCGAGGCGCTCCACCTCGTGGGCAAGCTCGGTCTCTTCCGCAGTCACCGCCATAGGGGCCAGGGCTTCGGCGGTCTGCCAGGGACGCAGGTCGACCAGGGTCTTCTGGCTGTCAACGAGGCTGCGCACATTGCCGCGTCCCGACAGGAAGGAGAGATGTTCCAATGCATCGCGCGTAGTCCACGAGAAGACCAGGCAGAGGATCAACAGCGCCAGCATGACGAGAAGAAAGACGAGACTGACCCTGCCAAAGACGGGCTTGCGGACGCGGGCGCCAGAACCTGGAGCAACGGGGAAAACTGCCATGTCACCATTGTTGCAGGAAGCGAGGGCTTCAAGAGTTCAATAAGAGACGAACAGGTTTTTGCCGGTGAGTGAAGGCTCTTGGCGAGCGGTCCAGACTAGACCGAATGGAAGGAGGGCAAACAGTGAGTAGCTTCAATCATGTCCGGATTGTGAATGAAATCTGGCCGTGCGAGGGATGCTTGCCGAGCAGGTGTTGTCGAGAGGAGAATGGTGGTGTGCAAAGCAAAGTGCGGATCCCGGCGTGGACGTTGCTGATCGCGGCTCTTTGCCTGGCCAGCGGCGCGCAACAGCAGGACCCTGATCGCTACAACAGGTCAAAGACATCAACAACGGCACCGCCGCCCGAGTTGCGCATCGACATCAATCACGCCAGCTTGGAAGCGCTGTTGAAAGTTCCAGGGATGAAGGCGAGCTGGGCCGGACGCATTGTGCGCTTCCGGCCCTACCGCACCAAGCAGGACGTGGTGGATAACGGCATTGTATCCAGCGAGGTTTATGAGCGCATCAAAGACTACGTGATTGCGCACCGCGACCCGCAGTAGAAGGTCTGTTATGCCTCTACCGGATGGGCCTGTACATCGTCGCCGCGACGGAGCAAGCGGCTGAGGATGACGTAAAGCACTGGAATGAAAAACAGGTTGAGAAACGTGGAGAGGATCATGCCGCCCACGATGGTGGTGCCCACGGAGCGTCTTCCCAATGCGCCGGCGCCGGTGGCGAAGACGAGGGGCAGGATGCCGAGGATGAAGGCAAACGAGGTCATCAGGATGGGGCGCAGGCGGAGTTCCGCGGCCTCAATGGCGGCTTCGGCGATGGAGCGGCCCTTGCGGCGCAACTGCTCGGCAAACTCGACAATCAGGATCGAGTTCTTGGCCGAGAGTCCGATGAGCATGACCAATCCGATCTGGCAGTAGACGTCGTTTTCCAGGCCTCGCAGGGAGACCAGGCCAAGCGCGCCCAGCACCGCCATGGGAACGGCCAGCAGAATGATGAAGGGAAGAGCGAAGCTCTCATAGAGGGCAGACAGCGTGAGATAGACCACCAGGAGGCCAAGGCCAAAGATGAGCAGCGCCTTGCCGCTGGACTCGATTTCGTCCAGTGTCAGGCCCGTCCATTCGTAGCCCATCCCAGGCATCATGGTTTTCTTGGCGAGGTTCTCCATGGCCTTCAGCCCTTCGCTGGAACTGA
The DNA here is from genome assembly GCA_903849645.1 of uncultured Acidobacteriaceae bacterium. Classification (GTDB taxonomy): domain Bacteria; phylum Acidobacteriota; class Terriglobia; order Terriglobales; family Acidobacteriaceae; genus Telmatobacter. The sequence continues at coordinate 23,530 of CAINJJ010000010.1, forward strand.
CCCCTGGGGCCGGGGAGCCGTCGATCTCGACGGCGCGGAAGAGGTTGTAGTGGGTGATGACGGGCGGCCCTGCGCTTTCGGCCACGGTTGCGAGGTTGTCCAAGGGGACCATCTGGCCGCTATCCGAGCGGACGTAGTAGCTGTGCATGTCGCGGGCCGACATGCGGAAGGGCTGGTCCGCTTGCACATACACGCGGTACGTGCGGTTGTTGTAGTCGAAGTCGTTGACGTATTGCGAGCCCATGAACACGCCGAGGGTTGTGGTGATCTGCGAGAGCGGAATGTTCATGGCCTTGGCCTTCTCGCGGTCAATGGTCACCAGAACCTGTGGATCGTTGGCGGAGAAGGTGGTGAGCAGGCCGGTGAGATCCTTGCTCTGACGGCTGCCGGCGACGATCTGGTGGGCGACGCGGTCAAGATCGGCAAGGGTGTTCTTGCCCTGATCCTGCAGCATGAAAGTGAAGCCGCCGTAGCTGCCGACCCCTTGCACCGCAGGTGGCTGGAAAAGGGCGACAAGGCCGCCGTTGGGGGCAAACATCAGGCTCATCAGCTTGGGAGACAGGTCAGCCACGACCTCGGCAGTGGAGTGGCCCTTGCCGCGCCGCTCATCCGAGGGCTTGAGGTTGACGAACGCCATGCCTGAGTTGGATGCGCCGCCCGACATGCTGAATCCCATGATGGAGAACGAACCCGCCACATCCGAATTGGAGGCGATGATGGCCTGAGCCCGGTCGGCCAGCGAAGTGGTATAGGCCAGAGAGGAACCCGGGGGGGCCTGCACAATCATCATCATGTAGCCCTGGTCTTCCTGCGGAATGAAGCCCGTGGGCACATGTTGATACATCCAGACGGTAGCGCCGAGACCGGCAAAGAAGAGCAGGAGCAGCGCGTAGCGCAACTGGAGGGCGATATGGATGCTCTTGGCGTAGGTTCTGGAAAGCCAGCTTACGGATGCATCGGCGCCGTGGATAAACGCGGCAAAGGCGCGCGAAACGGGACGGATATGCAGGAAGTCCATTTGGTGGGGGCGGTCTTCTTCGCCGCGCAGGAAGAGGGCGGAGAGCGCCGGCGAGAGCGTCAGCGCGTTGAATGCCGAGATAGCGATGGCGAATGCGATGGTGAGCGAGAACTGCCGGTAGAGGATGCCGGTGGTGCCGGGGAAGAAAGACACCGGCACGAAGACGGCGATCAACACGAGCGAGGTGGCGACCACCGCGCTGGTCACCTCACCCATGGCGCGCGACGTTGCCTCGTGCGGGTCCGAGTGCTCCATGGCAATGTGGCGCTGCACGTTTTCAATGACCACGATGGCGTCGTCGACCACCAAACCTGTTGCGAGCGTAATGCCGAACAGCGTGAGCGAGTTGATGGAGAATCCAAAGACCTTGACGAAGGCGAAGGTGCCGATCAGCGATACGGGAATGGTGACCGCGGGAATGATGGTGGCGCGCCAGTCAAGCAGGAAGAGAAAGATAACGGAAATGACGATGACGATGGCGATGCCAAGGGTCTGCAGCACTTCCTTGATGGAGTCGCCGACTACCGTGGTGGCGTCGAAGGCAACGTAGTACTCCAGCCCAGGGGGGAAGCTCTTGGAAATCTCGGCGAGTGCGGCTTTGGCCTTTGCGTCCACATCAAGTGCGTTGGCGTTGGAGAGTTGCTCGACGCCGATGCCGACTGCCTCGCGCCCGGAGAACTTGAGCCCGCTGCTATAGTCTTCCGCGCCCACTACCGCGTGGCCTACGTCCTTTAACAACACCAGGCCGCTGGGGGAGTTCTTGATGATGATCTTCTCGAACTCTTCGGGACTGGTGAGCCGGCCCACAACGCGCACCGGAACCTGGAAGGCCTGCGTTCCGCTGGTCGGCGGCTGGCCGAGCTGGCCTGCGGGAATCTCGACGTTCTGTTCGAGCATGGCGTTCACAACGTCAGTGGCGGTCAGGCTGTGCGCAGCCAGGCGCATGGGATCGAGCCAGACGCGCATGGCATACTTGCGCTCTCCGAAGATCATGACTTCGCCCACGCCCGGTACGCGCTTCAGTGCGTCCTTTACGTAGATGTCGAGATAATTGGAGATAAATTCCGGAGAATAGCGGCCGTCGCGGGAAAAGAAGCCGGCGCCAAAGACGAAGTTGAAGTCGGACTTGGTGATGCTGACGCCCGTGGCGTTGACGGCCGAGGGCAGGCGGCCGGTGACGCTGGCGACGCGGTTCTGCACGTCAACGGCCGCGATGTCCAGGTTGTAACCGGTATTGAAGGTGGCGGTTATGGAACTGGCGCCGCTGTTGGTGCTGGACGACTCAATGTAGCGCATGCCCTCGACGCCGTTGATCGACTCTTCGAGGGGGATGGTGACGGCCTTCTCCACAGTATCGGCGTTCGCGCCCACATAGAAAGCGCCCACCCGCACCTGGGGAGGAGCGAGCGTGGGGTACATGGCGACAGGAAGGTTGGGGATGCAGATTGCGCCCCCGAGAATGATCAGCAGCGCACAGACCGTCGCGAACACAGGCCGATGAATAAAGAAATCGACAAACAAGGTAAGCCCTCTTTCGTTTCCGGAGGCAATCTTCCCGGATGGCTGCTCTCTGGCTGGGTTTCACAGGTCTCGAAGGGAGTTGTGGGAGACCGCGAACTCCAGTCGTCTTCAGTTTCCCAGCAGCAACAGGATTCTCAAGCGCCAGGCAGCGGCATGACCGGCATTCCGTTCACCAGGAACTGGGTGCTGGACACAATGACCTTGTCGCCAACATTCAACCCAGAAGAGACGGAGTAGGCGTTGCCCACCGTATCGCCCAGTGTGACCCCAATCTGGCGAGCAAACACACGGCCATCCTGCTGCTGGACTACGAAGACAAAACTCTGTCCACCGAGGCGAGATACCGCAAGAACAGGGACGACTGCCATCTGCGAGGTGCTCCAGATCACGCGCGCCTTGACCATCTGTGCGTTGCGCAGCACATCCGCGGTAGCGTGAACGGGAGCCTTCACCAGAATGCCCTGCAGCGTGCTGTCCACCTGAGCGGAAAGGAAATCGATCTTGCTTCTTTCGATGACCTTGCCTGCGGTGTCAGTCAGTTCGACCTCAAGCCCCTGGCGCACCTGGCCCGCCCGTTCGGTGGGAACGTAGATATAGGCCTCCAGGTCCTTGCCTTCATCCAGTGTGGTAAGCATCGTGGCAGGTGCAACGTAGTCGCCTACGTGTACAGGGATGTCCCCGACGACGCCGTCAAAGGGCGCGCGGATGGTGTAGTAGGCCAGTTGCTCCTCTGCCGACTTGCGCGATGCAACCGCGGACTCATAATCGGCCTTGGCATTTTCAAATGCCTGGCTCGCCTGGTCATACACGGATCGGCTGGTGATGCCCGCGTCGAATAGCTTGTGCTGGCGTTCGTTCTCCTGCGTGTTGTAGTCGAAGAGCGCCTTTTTCTGGCGCTCCGTGGCCCTCTGCGCTTCCACAGCCGCGACCTGATGCAGGGGGTCAATCGCCATCAGCACCTGGCCGGCCTTGACGTGATCGCCCGAGTGCACCTGAATCTGGGTCAGTCGGCCATCCACCTGCGGTTGCAAGGTTGCCGACCGGCGGGATTTGATTGTGGCCACGTACTCGCTCGATTGAGGAACGGGCGCGAGAGCGACAGTTGCCGTCTGCACCGGCATCGCCTGCATCGCTGCCGCCGCCGGGGGCGCCGGCTTCTTTTGGCAACCCAGAGCCGCCATTCCCACAAGAACTAAACAGCCAACCTCAAAAGTGCGCTTCAATTTGCTTTTCCTCGCTCGATTTCTTTTCGTCCAGGGCTCCAAGCCGAGGACTCAGGTTCGTGCTGATGGTTTGCGATGGTGATCGGTCAAATGGCTATGCCTAAGGAAACGCCTGCCCCGTGACGAAAGGCGGACGGAACGGCGCCGTGCCCGCTCCTGCAATCGCGGCAGAGGCCCCAACACTATTTTGACGCTTGACAGAGCCGCATTGACGCAAAAAACTGCATCTGCGCCCTTTCCGCCCCCCCGTGTGTCGTCCCACTCCTCCCCGAGCAATGTCCGGTATGCCGTGGACTCCGCCTGAACGGGTAGGTGCGTTTTGACATGGCCCACCTGACTTGATAGCCTTCATGAAGGGCGTTTCCGGCGGATCCAGGCCGTACAAGGGCCCCATGTGCGTCCCCGTCGTCTAGCCCGGCCTAGGACACCGCCCTTTCACGGCGATAACACGGGTTCAAATCCCGTCGGGGACGCCAAATAGATTCAATGATTTAGCGGATTTCCCCCGTTTTCGCCGCGGAGCAGTTTGGGGAGCACTTAAGCCATCTTTTGGGCCTCCAGAGGAGGCTTTACTGGCCGTACCATCTCCACCACTTTCTGTTGTGCTGCACGTTTGGCCGGCGTCATGGCCTGAGCGTAAACGTCCATCGTGATGCGAGCGGACGCGTGCCGCAGCAACTCCTGAACCACCTTCACATCCTCGCCGTTGGCCTTGAGCAAGGACGAAAACGTGCGTCGGAAGGTGTGCCACGAGACGCGTTTGTTGATGCCGAGTTCCCGGACCACGGGGTGAATGTGGTAACGCATGATGGTCTGCAACCACAGAGGCTGCTTGCCCCGCTTGTTCCCGGCCCGGCTGCTGTTCGAGGCGAAGACCCAATCGCCGGGCTCCCGGTACGGCGTTTCTCTGTACCAGTCCCGCAGGTCCTGCGCCGTGAACTCATCGAGCGGGACCGGCTTTTTCGATGCCTCCGTCTTGCAACGGCCGATGATCTGATGAACCACCGACTTGTTGACATCGATCAGCAGATTCTCAAAATCGATGTCCTTCCATTGCAGCCCGGCTAATTCGCCCTGCCGCAGGCCGGTAGTCATGGCCAGAAAGAGCAAGAGACGCTCGCGCACCTGAAGATGGCCCAAGATCTTTAGGAACTCCCCCACTTCGAGAAGGTCAGGGATGCTTTGCCGCTTTGATCCCTGTCGAACCCCCGCGCCCTTGTTCGGCCCGGAGATGGGATTTCGGTCCGTGAACCCCCATCGAATGGCATGGTTGAAGAGCACGCTCATCAGCCCACGAATGCGAGACTTGCTGGCGGGAGACAGAGTCTGCGTTTCGGGCTTTCGCCGCGCAGCCCCAGCCGTCTTCTTTTGCCGCCAGGTTGTATCGAATCGCAAATCCCCCAGCCACTCTTCGACGACCGGCGCTTTGATGGAGTCCAGTTCCTCTCTGCCCCATCGCGGTGCGATCCACCGGTTGAGATAACTCTCATATCGGTGACTGGTCGACCAGGCGCGTCGACTTTCGCCCGTGCCTGCCAGTTCCTTAAGCCGGAAGTGTTCGATCACATCCCTCATAGTGATTCCAGAGAACGCATGTACTTGATTGGAGTTGATGGCCAGGCGCCAACTTCGCACTGCCCGCTCTGCGGCAGCTTCCGTTTTGTACTGGTCAAGGGTGCCAACTTGTCGTTTCTTGCGAACGCGCTTTCCCGTAGGCAGAATATGGTGCCAGCTGAACATCCAAATCGGAGTCCTGCTCCCATTTCGGTCGATATAGAGAGAGCCGTTCTGCTTCCGCGCCTTCCTCATGAATTCCTCCTTCCGCTGAGGGCGCAGAATGCATCGGTAATCCCACTGTACTGCTGAAATGCGCCCATTGAAAGATCAACGGTCTACGGACCCGTCACTTTTTCCTGTCCTCGCGCGCAGCCACTCGGCAAGCTCGGAGCGAAGGAATCTCCAGTGCTTTCGTCTGCCGCCAGCAACCGGGTGAGCGGGAATCAATCCCTCGCGGGCGAACCTCTGTACGGTTGCCGGGTGAAGTTCAAGAAAATCACCGGCTTGAGAAGCGGTTACGAATACTTCTGCGCCGCCAAGGGCTTCGGCGACAAACATGCGTTGCGGCTCACTGACCTTTAGGCTGACGGCATTCGACATAGGGGTGTCCCTCCTTCAGTAGCCTGGAATTTGAAATGAGCAGGACCACTCCAGCTCGGTTTGAAAGCAAGGTCCGATACTTTGTGCCCGCCGGACGGATGTGTAGGACAGCTTCTGAATCCGGTCAAATCGGCCGGTCGAAGGTAGTTGGGGTAGTCCGACGGGGGAACACGGAGATCAAGGGTAGTTGAATACGGGGTGTAGAGTAGTTGTTCGGAATGGCCGGCGACGCGATCCACATGCCGTCCGTCGAATGTTCTGAAGACTTTCGGTCTAGCCTTTATCGCCAGGGTGGGAGCAAGAATGCCGGACTGATTCATGATGAGATTGGACATTTTGGCCTTCCGTTTCTAACTGTGGCTACATAGTCGAACGAAACGGGCTGCCCGTCCATTACTTTGTGTCTAACATCTATTCGCTGAAAGTTATCACTAACTTCTTCTACTAACTGCGAGATTCTCCGTCACCGTCCGCCGATGAGACTTACAAGGTTGATTGAATTCCGCGTTTGCATAGTTAAGGGAAAGTTAGTATTAGAACGCTAGCCGGGAATTCGCTTTAATGCTGGATACAATGGAGTGCTGCCACAACAAGTGCACTACAGCTTCTCTCCCTTTCAGCGTTATGTTGAGGCGTTCTTGCTCGCTTCTGTAAAACGAAGCGACAGGCTGCGACAAGAACTAGAACCCATCTCATAAACATTGTGCGGCAGAAGATCTGCGAGACTGGTATTGCTCAAGGCGTCTCTGCGGATCGCTATGGCAGGCCGTTGGGAACTGACAGACGAACAGTGGGAGTTGGTCGAGCCGATCCTGCGTCCTGCTCGGCGTGCGGACAACCGCGGACGTCCGTGGCA
>CAINJJ010000011.1 GCA_903849645.1 uncultured Acidobacteriaceae bacterium
GATTGAATCCGTAGCTGAGAAAGAGCCACTTGCGCCCGTCCTGGCGGGCGCCTCCACGCAGAAGTTCCGCATCCTTCAAGCGGAGAATGCCGACCGCAAACTCGTTCTCACGATTGAAGGCATCGCGGGCAGCGTCGGCATCCTGACTCTAACTCCTCACGGACGGATTCTTCCCAAGGTGAGAACGGAACCCGCTGGCGCCCCGGAAGCCAGCATTTCTTACCGCGCTTGCGATGCTGACTCTTACGCCTGCAAGACGCTGCCGTTGATCGTCCAATTCCCAAAGGGCACCGGCTGGAAAACCATCACCGTCACCCTCACCTGGTAACGCGGACACATCCGCGCCCCACAAAGCGATGGCCCGGCATCTCTGCCGGGCCATTCATGTGTTGCTGCTCTCTTGTATCAAACGCCCAGCGCCGCGCCAGCTGTCCCATCGTGATCGCCGAATGGGTTGGCTCCACCGCAGAAGGTCAGATCCGCATCGGCATCAGCACATACCGGTACTTGTACTCCGCATCCGGATCCTCGGGCCGCATCTGCCCCGCCGACTGCGAGTCCTTGAACTCCAGCCGCACCTCGCCCTCGTTGCTGAGCGCCTTGAGGAAGTCGAGAATATAGCCGGAGTTGAAGCCGACCATGATGGTGTCGCCGGAGTAGGGCGTATCGATGGTGTCTTCGCTCTCGCCGGACTCGGCGGAGTTCGAGCTGATCTTGAGCTCGTTGCTCTCCAGCCGCAGCCTCACCGCCCCAGAGCGCTCGTCGGCAAACTGCGCCACGCGCTGGATTGCAGACGACAACTCGCTCGACCGCACCACGGCGAACTTGGTGTTGTCGCGCGGCATCACTGCCTCAAAGTTGGGGAACTGCCCGGTCAGCCGCCGCGTGCTCAGCGTGCGATGGCCTACGCGGAAAAACAGCGTGTGGTCGTCATCCGCAAAGTCGATCTTCTCCACATCAGTTGCGTTCAGTAGCTGCTGCAGCTCTTGCAGCGCCTTGCGCGGAATCAGCACCCGCTTTTCACCGCTGATGCCTTCCAGAACCTCGTTGGGCTTTTCGACATACGAGAGCCGGTGGCCGTCGGTGGCAACCATGGCCAGCGACTCGGCCTTGATCACCAGCAGTGCGCCGTTCAGCGTGTAGCGCGACTCCTCGTTGGAGATGGCGAAGATGGTGCGTGCAATCAGCGTCTTCAGGGCCAGCGTGGAGATGCTGGTGACGGCGATAGCGGGGAACTCCGGCACCAGCGGATAGTTGGCTCGCGCCATGCCCACCATCTTGGTGTTGGAACGGCCGGAGCGAATCTGCACCCAGTGATTCTCCAGCAGCTTGATCGAGATCTCCCCATCGGGCAGCAGCTTGATGTAGTCGTAGAGCTTGCGCGCCGGGATGGTGCACGAGCCGGGCTTCTTCACCTTCACTTCGGTGCTGGTGCGGATCGCCTGGTCCAGGTCCGTGGCCGTGATGTTCAGCCGGTCTCCCTCTGCTTCGATGAGAAAGTTCGACAGGATCGGAATCGTGGTCTTGCGCTCCACCACGCTCTGCGTCGCGGTGAGCTCTCTCACCAGGTCCTGGCGGCTTACGGTAATCTCCATCGCTGCCCCCTGCGCGGCCGGTTTCTCCAACTCAGTTTCCACGATTGACATAAACCCACCCTCGCTCTTGCCCACACTGCTGAACCGGAATCAACCAATTTCCGCGCTGGCCACACTCTACAACAGAGAGCCGCCTCGCGAAAACCGATGTCGCTTCTTGTCTCTGATTGTATTGAAGTTGATACCCCGGTGCGCGTGGAAAACAGGGGTGCATCTCTGGATTCCCCGTACCTGTTGCGATATCCGGCCAAAAGCTCCCGCCACGGCATCCCCCTGGGCGCATGGATTCAGGATGCTGCGCGGTCTGCGACGGGGATTAAGAAAGTGGATAAGAATAGTTACATAAGCTCACAGTACCCGTAGGTCTACTAGGAAAAGTGGATATCCAGCCCAACTGGTTGGCCCAGTGGACGTTGGCCATGTGCGCGGTTTTCTAAAACAAGGCTGTGCGTTTCTGGGCATTTGGAAATCAGGGGCCTCACCGTGGGATAGAGCCCTACGTTTCCCACCACTCCCACAGCACCCATCTGTGGCCCTGTGTAAACCGGGCGGTCTATGTGAAAAGCTCGTCCCTGTCCGCACCAGGCGCGGGTTTCGCGACGCCGGGTCGTCCACACCAGACGCATCTTCCACACCTTCCACATGAGCTCTTTCATCAGTCCGGATGCACCGCGGGAGTTGGGAAATCCAGGCTTGCGCGTTTCCCATTTCTGGATGCATCAACGGGAAGGAAGTATTTGTCGAAGGGGCTTAGACAACCATGCCGCTAATCTGAACCGTGGAAGAGACGGGCATGGGAATGAACATTGAGCAGCTCGAGCACCAACTCCTGCAGATGTCCGCGGACGGCGCTCCGGGGAGGCAGTTCTGCGAGGCCATCGCGGAGTTGGCGCGATCCGGCAGGTTTGCGCAGCTTCGCTCCGTGCTGCCCGGCATTGTCTATGACGAGCTATGGGCGCGCTACCAGCAGGATGAGAGCGCCTTTGTGGAAGGCTGGCGGAAGCTGGGCCAGGAGATGCGCCAGGGGTTTGTGCAGCACGCGCGCCAGCGCCTCACCTCACTCACCCGGTTGCAGCAGGCCGGCAACGGGCTGGCCACCCCGGCCTGGCAGGAGATTCAGCGCGCGCTGGACGCCCAGCAGAACGACCTGCTGCGGGCGGCCTTTGCCATGGAGCTGCTGGAGCTGGTGGAGCCTGCCGTGCTGCGCGCCACCCACCTGCGCGAGTGCGTGGTAGCTTCGCCCAGCTCCGAGGAAGCAGACCGGTACCTGGACGAGGCGACCCGTTGCTACTTCTACGGCCTGTTCACCGCCTGTGCGGTCATGTCGCGCTCGGTGCTCGAAGAGGCCATCAAGCAGAAGCTCCCCACCCCCCTCACCCGCCAGATCCGTACCCGGTATCGCAACGCTCCCACACTCGGCAACCTGCTCCACGAGGTCAACAACAATCTGCAACTGACGGGATTTGATCCCGGCTTTCCGCGCGTGGCCAACCTGGTCAACGACACCGGGAAGAAGGCAGTGCACCAGGGGCTCCTCTCCGAAGACGAGGCCCGCTGCTGCCTGCAGAACGCTCGTGAGGCACTCGAACTCCTCTTGCGCCAATAGGCCGCACCGGCACGGCGCCCCGGAGCCTTTTATACTTGATTTCAATGTCCTATCAGGCGGCCATCGATCAGCTCAACACCATGGCGCCGGAGCTCCATACCCTGCCGGGCCAGGTTCGCCGCAAGTTCTCCCTCGACGAGATCCGCATCCTGCTGGAAGCGCTCGGCAACCCCCATCACAGCTTTCCCTCCGTGCTGATTGCGGGAACCAACGGCAAAGGCTCAACGGCGGCCACGCTGGCGTCGATCCTCACCGCTTCAGGACTGCGCGCAGGGCTCTACACCTCGCCGCACCTGGCGCGGGCTAACGAGCGCATCCGCATCGACCGCCGCCCCATTGACGACGACGATTTTGCGCGCACTTACTTCCGCGTTCACGACGCGGCGCAACAACTGGTGCTGGACCACAAGCTGCCCCAACTGCCAAGCTTCTTTGAAATCCTGACAGCGCAGGCGTTTGTTCACTTTGCCGAGACGCGCGTGGATCTCGCCGTCCTTGAGGTGGGCATGGGCGGGCGGCTGGACGCCACCAACATCGTGGACCCGCTGCTCTCGGTCATTACCGACATCTCGCTCGACCACACCGAGTGGCTCGGCTCCACCATCGCCGCCATCACGCGCGAGAAGGCCGGCATCCTGCGCCGGGGCGGAACGCTGATTACGCTGCCCCAGCATCCCGAGGCCAATCAGACGCTTGGCGAGGTGGCGCTTGAACTGGATGTTCGCGGAGTGAGCGCCGCCGTGTATATGCCGGGGATGGGCAGCGGCGTTGGTCGCTATACGGTCGAGGTTTTGGGCGCGCCCGTGCTTGTCGACTCCCCCCTGCGCGGGGCGCATCAGCAGCGCAATCTGGCTCTCGCCATTGCCGCGGCCGCGGAGCTGGCCACCACGCAGGGCTTTGCAGTCACGCCCGCAACCATCGCCGCGGGAATCCAGCAGACCGAGTGGCCCGGACGGCTCGAGCGCATCACAGCCCAGGGCGCGGAGTGGATTCTCGATGTGGCCCACAACCCCGCCGGCGCGTGGGCGCTGCGTGCCGGGCTACGCGATATTCTGGTGGAAGGTCGGCCGCGGATTCTGGTCTTCAGTTGCCTGCGCGACAAGCCGCTCCAGGAGATGGCGCAGATTCTCTTCCCGCTCTTCGACAAGGTGGTCTTTGCACCCATTCACAGCGCCCGCGCCGCAGCCATGGAAGACCTGCGGGCGGCGGCCGAGGCGGTCGGGACCCACTCTGCCTGCGCAACCTCTGTTGGCCAGGCCCTGCAATTCGCGGTTGAAAGCTCCGGGGGCGGCGTGATTGCGGTCTCCGGCTCGGTCTACCTGGTAGGCGAGGTGCGGACCGCGCTTACCGCCGAAGGAGTGAAACTGTGACGCGCCGTCCCAATCCGCTGCCCTGGAAGCACCGCTGGCGCACAAACCTGATCCAGTCGCCTCTCTTTGCCGTCTTCACGGCGGTGTTTGGGAGTCTTGCGCTTCTGGTCTCGCTGGTGGACCGCAAGGGCAACGTCCAGCACCTCTTTGCGCGTGTCTGGGCGCGTGCCTGCGTCTGGGCTTCCGGCGCATCGCTCTCTGTGCGTGGGGCCGAAATCTTCGCCCGGCACAAGGTGGCCGTCTATGCCTGCAACCATACGTCCTACATGGACACCCCGGTCATCTTTGCCTCTTTGCCCTTCCAGTTTCGCATCCTGGCGCGCAAGCCATTATGGCGTATCCCGTTCATAGGATGGTACTTAAATAGGTCTGGACAGATTCCGATCGACACCGCGAACCCGCGCGCCACCCTCTCAAGCCTGGGCGCCGGAGCCAAAGCCCTGCGCGCCGGGTTGCCGTTGTTTGTCTTTCCCGAGGGGGGGCGTACGTCCAACGGCGAGCTGCGGCCATTCCTCTCTGGCGCGGCTTACCTTGCCATCCGGGCGCAGGTTCCACTTGTCCCTCTTGCCCTGGTGGGCGTCTATGATCTGCTCCCGATTCACACCCGCCACTTCTTTCCGGGCGAAGTGACCCTGAGAGTTGGTGAGCCGATCGAGACCTCTGGCATGACGCTACGCCAGACCGACGAGTTGACCGCAAGACTGCGCGAAGCGATCGAGCAACTGCGGCAACCGGGCGCCAACTCCACCCCGGTGGCAGTACCTGCCGAGGTACCCGCGGGCGCATAATTTCGCCTGGGCTTGATACCCCTATCGCATTCAACGCGTCTGTGATTACACTGTTGCTTCTATGTGCGTCCACATCGCTATACCCGAACCCACCAGCGGCGATACCGCCTACAACCAGCGCTCCCTGCCGGCCTATCTGGCAGCCCTGCACTCCGCCGGGGCCACACCGATCATTGTTCCTCTCCACGAGCGCCAGGATCGCGTCGCCCGGCTGCTGTCCGGGGTGCAGGGAATCCTGCTGCCGGGTAGCCGCTATGACGTTGACCCGCAAAGATATGGCGAAGACGCGATCGCCGAGTGCGGCGAGCCCGACCCTGGTCGCACCGCTGTGGATGAGCTCCTGCTTCAGGACGCATTCAGCCTCTACAAGCCGATTCTCGCCATCTGCCATGGCGTGCAGAACCTCAATGTCTGGCTCAACGGTTCGCTGGTGCAGGATCTGAAGACCGCCGTCGATCATCGGCCGGGCCGCGATGTGCTGGAAGCCCATACGGTGCGGCTGGCGCCCGGCTCCCGGCTGGCAGGACTGGTTCCGCGTGGCCACGTCTCCGAGCCCTGGGTCAACTCCAGCCACCACCAGGCGGTGAAGGATCCAGGCGACAATCTGCTCGTCAGCGCGGTTTCTCCCGCCGATGGAGTCATTGAAGGAGTGGAACTGGATTCCCCCGACCACTTTGTCCTTGGTGTGCAATGGCACCCCGAGAGGACCTACACCCAAAGCGCCTTTTCGCGCGCCATCTTCGCCGCGTTCGTTCAGGCTGCTGTGGTCTGGCAGCCCCGGCGGATTGAAGAGTCGGTCGCCAGTTGACCGGTGAAGGGGACCAGGGGGTTGCCGAGCGACTCAATTCCCTGTTGGCTACGGCATGCCTACCGCAGTTGGAGCCCGCCCTCGGCCTCCGCTTCGCCCGGTACTGTTCGCTTCTTCTTCGCTGGAACGCCCGCGTCAACCTGACCGCCATTCGTGATGAGGAAGGCGTTCTCTCCCGCCACTTTGTCGAATCCATCGCCTGCGCCCAGGCGCTGCCGGCTGGTATTGCGAGTCTTCTTGACTTTGGCTCCGGCGCCGGCTTCCCCGGAATCCCCATTGCCCTCTGTCGGCCAGAGCTTGCGGTCACGCTCGCCGAGTCGCAGGGCAAGAAGGCGGCGTTCCTGCAGGAGGCGCTCCGCGTCCTGGAGCTTGACGCTACTGTCCATTCCGGGCGGGGGGAGACGCTCAGCGAGCAGTCTGATTGCGTGACTCTGCGCGCCGTGGACCACATGGCACAGGCCGTCAAGGCCGCCGCGGCCCTTGTGAGCCCCGGCGGATGGCTGGCTCTCCTGACAACAGGCCTGGAACTTCCAGTTCTTCAGGCCGCCGCCGGTGCTGGGCTTGCATGGATCGAGCCGGTCAAATTGCCGGGGGCGGACGACCGCATGCTGGCGCTCGGGCGCCGCGTCAGTTTGCCAGCTTAGTCCGGGCAACTCTTTGGAGGGGCCCCACAGGCCGCGGAACATTGAACTCGGACCGGCCTTGCGCCAAGGGCTCGGCCGGGTGTCCTCTGGGCAGGGAGCCGCAAGCGCCATAAAATCAACGGACGTTGGCCCCTGGAGAATGCTTTTCAGGCTTCCTGACCAGGGACAGGCCTTTTTCCGCAGCCTGTCGAGGCCCTTGCGCGATTCCCCGCCAGCCCCTTACAGCTGCTTCCGCAGATACTTCAGCACCTGCCGCGTTTTGAGTGAATCGAAGCCCAAGTCGGGCGTCATTCTTCAGTCTGATCAGCCCGTGGCCGCCGGGTACGCTGCCTGCATCTGCCACTTCGTGCGGGTGTAAGCGATGTGGAATCCGTTGCGCTGCGCATTGCGCTGCGAGTCGCTGCCCGGCAGTGTCACCATCATGGCCAGGTCGCAGCCGAGTTCCGAGGCAAAGCGCATCCTCTCGGCAAGCAGTGCATTTTGCAGCCCGCGCCGGCGCATCTCCGGCACGGTCGCTGCTCCGCCAAAAAGCGCTACCCCCTCATGAACGCTCAGTACGCCGGCGGCGCCGGGTTTGCCGTCGATCGCAGCCAGGAAGCAATAGCTCTGCGTCCGCGCCGCCACGACCGCGCCAAAGTTCAGCAGAAACTCCTCAAGCCCGGGCTGCTCTCCGGCCCAGCCACGCGCGGAGAGCTGGGCCCAGAGTCCCGCCTCCTGTGGGCCAGCCAGCCGCACTCTGAGCGGGCCTTCCTCAGCCGGAGGTGGGCATTGGACCGCTTGATAAAGAACAGAGCTTAGCTCGATTGGCCGGTACCCCCTCCGGCACAGTAGGTCGAGAGTGCCGACTCCCGCGAACGGGCTCACCTCATGAACGACCGGCGCCTCACGTTCCAGAAAGAATTGTTCGATAAGGTCCAGGGAGGCCGTGGTCAGTTCCTCAAAGAGGCCGAGGCCAAAGGTTTGGGTGCAGGGGGAGTCAACGCCGTCAAAGACGGCCGTGGTCCCGGCAGGATGAATCGAACAGGCGCCGCTCGAAGGGACGGCTCGGCTGCGCGCTTCCGCAAAGAGGGCGCATGCGCTGGCTTCGGCGGCTTCCAGTCTCCTGGAAAGGGCAAGGTCGGCAAAGATCATGGCGAGGCCATGGTAGTTGGCGCACCACCTCGGGGCAAGGGTGATTTGCAGGTTCAGGGCCCGGTGCGCCAGTCCCCCGCAAGCACTTTGTTCCACGTGGAACATTTTGGGAAGACCGCCCAACCTGGGAATTGTTCCACGTGGAACAAATCTCATGCGTCCCCATCTGGCAGTTCTTCCAAATCGGGAAGCCGCTCAAAAATTCACCCCCCACCGTCTCCCGCATGTGAAGTTTTCCACCGATCCCCGCAATCTGACCCGCTGCGCCCCGCCTCCTCCACCATCCGCTCAAACCCTTGCCCCGCAAGCCCTTCATCCCCCTCCGCCCTCCTCGCCGTCTGCCGCTTTCCACAGCCCAGCGCAGTTCTCCACAATGCAAGCGCCTGCCCGCATCCTCCCCCTCCCGTTACTCTGGACTCCCATGGGAAAGATACTCGGCGTTGTCAATCAAAAGGGTGGAGTGGGCAAAACCACCACGGCCATCAACCTCTCCGCCTGCCTCGCGCTCGAGGGCCTCAAGATCCTCCTGGTGGACTGCGACCCCCAGGCCAACGCCTCCTCCGGCCTCGGCTTCCAGCGCGACGACAACCGCCACTCCATCTATGACGTGCTCATGGGCGACTCCCCCGCCGGGCAGGTCATCCTCCCCACCGACATCGATACTCTCTGGCTCCTCCCTGGTTCCAAGAACCTGACCGGGGCCAACATCGAGCTCGCCGCCGCCGAGGACCGGGCCCTGCGCCTGCGCCTTGCCCTCGCCCCCGTCAAGGACAGCTACGACCTCGTGGTTCTCGATTGCCCCCCGGCCCTCGACCTGCTGACGCTCAACGCCCTGGCCGCCGCCGACACGCTCCTCGTCCCCATGCAGGCCGAGTACTTCGCCCTCGAGGGCGTCTCCGAGCTCATCTCCACCCTGGAACGCGTTCGCGCCGCCGTCAATCCCGGCCTCACCATTGAGGGCGTCCTGCTCACCATGTACGACGACCGCACCAACCTGGCCCAGCAGGTGACCGAAACCCTCCGCGAGTACTTCCGCGAACGGCTCTTCCGCACCGTGATTCCCCGCAATGTGCGCCTGGCCGAGGCGCCCAGCCACGGCAAACCGGTGGCCCTCTACGATGCGCGTTCCCGCGGCACAGAAGCCTACTTCGAGCTGGCCGGGGAGTTCATGGCCCGCAACGGCATCGAAACTCCGCGCACTCTTGAGCGCAAGGCCGCCCCGCCGCCGCCCCAGACCAGGGTCCGCTTCTGGCCTTACTCCTGAGCCGGCCGCTCCATCGCCTTGCGGATCAGGCCTTCACAGCCAGACAGCTTTTCCGAACACCCCAAAGTTACGCTCAACCCCGGGTATCCAGCCGGACAAAAAGGACCATTGAACCATGACCATTGCCGCCCTCGATCCCAAACGCCGCGCCCTCGGAAAGGGTCTCGACTCCCTTCTGCCCCGCGTTCAGGCCGCCGCCGCTCCTTCTCCCGCCGAGTCGGAGGGCGGCAAGCCGCGCGAGATTCCCGTCGACCAGATCGACCCCAACCCCTTCCAGACCCGCTCCCAGATGAACGAGGAGCAGTTGTCCGAGCTGGCCGCCAGCATCGCCGCCAACGGCGTCGTCCAGCCCATCCTCGTCCGTCCGCAGGCCAGCGGCCGGTTCCAGCTCATCGCCGGCGAGCGCCGCTGGCGGGCCTCGCAACTGGCCGGCAAAGACACCATCCCCGCCATTCTTCGCCAGGTCTCCGACGAGCAGGCGATGGAGATCACCATCGTCGAGAACCTGCAGCGCGCCGACCTCAACCCCATGGAGCAGGCGCGCGCCTTTGACCGCCTCTCCCGCGAGTTCCACATGACCCAGGAGCAGATGGCCGTGCGCACCGGCAAGGACCGCGCCTCCGTGGCCAACTTCCTGCGCCTCCTGCGCCTCCCCTCCACCGTGCAGGCGCGCGTTGAGACCGGCGAGCTGAGCTTCGGCCACGCCCGTACTCTCCTGGCCTTCGAACACGCTGAAGAGATGGAGAAGGCGGCACAACGCATCGTAGCACTTTCGCTTTCTGTTCGCCAAACCGAGACCTACGTCCAGGGCCTCATCCACCCCGAGCGCGCTCCCAAGAAGCAGCCCAAACCGGAGCCCCCGGTGGACCCCAACGTGCGCGAAGTTCAGGAACGGCTGCAGCGCTCGCTCGGCCTCAAGGTCCACATTGAAGACCGCAACGGCCGGGGCCGCGTCATCATCGAATACGCCAAGCTCGAGGACTTCGACACGCTTCTCGATCAGCTTGCGGGCTCATGAACACGGGCGAAGTTTGGCTGCCGGCGGCGACCAGCCCGGTTCAATGGAGGGCGTTTTTGCCGTAGCTCGTTCCAACCGTTGAACTTGCGGCCAGTCCGCTTTTTCGGCTTCTCCCTGGGTCGCTTCCGGGGTATACTCTGCCCCATCGCAGACGCTCTCCCTCGCGGGGCCAGGGGCGATGCACGGGCAGTTGCGGCCCGGTTCCGAATGCACAATCAGGACTGAACCCGCGGGCGAGATCTCCCCACCTTCCCAGGACAAGCCCACTTCTCACCGGCAAGCCGGGCGCCGTCTTCTCGACAGACCGAACCCCTACCCCCAAAGGAGCTGAACATGTCGAACACCGCGAAGATCCCCATCAAGGGCAGTGAACGCACCCCGCTGGCGGGCGCGCGCGCCGTCGGACCCACGGACCCGCACCAGTTGATCGAAATCTCGGTCATTCTCAAGCACCGCCAGCCCCTCGATCCCTCCCGGTCCGGCGCGCGCTTGATGGGCCACGCCGAGTTCGCCGCGCACTATGGCGCCGAGCCCGCGCAGATCGACCAGATCAAGAAGTTTGCCAAAGAGAACAATCTGCAGGTTCTGGAGCGTGGCGACGAGGTGCTGCGCCGCACCGTCACCCTGGCTGGCACTGCCGCCGCCATGGAGAAGGCCTTCGGCATCGAACTCATCGACTACGAGCATCCTGAAGGAACCTATCGCGGCCGCACCGGCGCCATCAACGTTCCCCAGGAACTCGCCCCGTTCGTGAAGGGCGTCTTTGGCCTCGACGACCGGCCGGTCGCCAAACCCCACTTCCGCCATCGCACCGCGCGCGGCGCGTTTGGCGCCCGTGTGGCCAGCACCTCCTTCAACCCCGCCGATGTGGGCAAGCTCTACGACTTTCCCCAGGACGTGAACGGGGCAGGGCAGGTGATCGGCCTCCTGGAACTCGGCGGCGGCTTCCGGCCGGCCGACATTCAGACGTACTTCACGGCCTTGGGAGTGACCCCGCCGGTCGTCCAGACAGCCTCGGTGGACCAGGCCAAGAATAGCCCCACGAATGCGCAAAGCGCCGATGGCGAGGTCATGCTCGACATCGAGGTGGCGGGCTCTGTCGCGCCGGGCGCAACCATCGTTGTCTACTTTGCGCCCAACACCACCCGTGGCTTCCAGGATGCCCTCAGCACAGCCGTCCATGACCAACTGCGCGGGCCGCGCGTCATCTCCATCAGTTGGGGCGGCCCGGAATCCACCTGGACCACCCAGTCCATGCAGAACTTTGACGACGTGGCGCAGGAGGCGGCGATGCTCGGCGTCACCATCACCGCGGCCTCGGGTGACAACGGGTCAAGCGACGGCCTCACCGACGGGCTCAACCACGTTGACTTTCCGGCCTCCAGCCCGCACGTGCTGGCCTGCGGCGGCACCACTCTGACAGCCAGCGGCACCGGCATCGTCAGCGAGACCGCATGGAACGACGGCGCCCAGGGCGGCGCCAGCGGGGGCGGCTACAGCTCATTTTTCGCCACCCCATCCTGGCAGACCGCGCAAGCCGGGCAGACCGGTCGCGGCGTTCCCGATGTGGCCGGCAATGCGGCGCCAGAGACCGGCTACAACGTGCTGGTGGACGGCCAGCAGGATGTCATCGGAGGAACCAGCGCCGTTGCGCCCTTGTGGGCCGGCCTCGTGGCCTTGCTCAATCAGAAGCTCCAGACCCGCTTGGGCTTCATCAACCCGGCCCTTTACAGCGCCAACCAGGCCACCTGCTTCCACGACATCACGCAGGGCGATAACGGCGCCTATAACTGCGGGCCAGGATGGGACGCGGTGACGGGTCTCGGCTCACCCGATGGCATCCAATTGCTCCAGACCGCGTTTTCCAAGATCGCGCAAGCCCAGAATGCCCCCGCCGCGGCCGAGGTCCGCAGCCAGCGTTCCACTGGGCGCTAAACCGGAAACGTGCATCGGAAAAGACAATCGCCGCGGGGTGGCGCTCAGGAAAGACGCCTCGCCACTCCGCACCGATTTGCAGCCCTGCGTTGCCGCCAGCGATCACTGCCGGTCCCCCCAAGGCAATCGCAAGGGGGATCCGACTTGCCAAAGCTGGTTTCAATCCCCGCCTGGCCCGGCCAGTCACCGGTTCTCCTCCCGGAGGGAGGAATGGAAAATAGACCAGGGTGGAGCGTAGCGTAACCCTGGGACAGCATCCCACCGTCGACCGCGTCCCGCAGGGCCGCGAGGACGCTCCTTCCTGGTGCTCATCATCCTCACGCGAGCGCCTGCCCAGACCCCCGCCACCCCGCGCCGAAGCAATCTGCCGGCCGCTATACTCACCTTTCAGGGACAAAACGCCAAAGAGCGCGTCCCAACTGGGGAGAAACCCGCTTTGCCCTTTTCCCGCCGTGGATTTTTGAAGTCGCTCTCGAGAACCGCATTGGTCTTGCCGCTCCAGGACGTACTGCGCCTGGCGCGCCCCGCCTTCGCCCAGGCCGCGGCTCCGCAGAAGCCCTCCGCAAGCTCCCGCCAGGCCTATGAGGCGGCCGCCCGGCCCGCGCCCAAGGGGCTGGTCTCGCCTGTCACCGGCACGCCGCTCGGCGTACAGTTTGTCGACGTGGCCAAAGAGGCCGGCCTCAACGTCGAGATGATCTTCGGCGGCGAGCACCGCAACAAATACCTGCTCGAAACCACCGGCTGCGGCGCGGCCTTTTTCGATTACGACCAGGACGACTGGCTCGACATCTTCCTCGTCAATGGCTGGCGTCTTGAAGGCTTTCCCAAGGGTCATGAGCCCGTCTGCCGCCTCTTCAAAAACAACCGCGACGGCACCTTCACCGATGTCACGCTCAAGTCTGGCCTGGCCCGCTCCGGCTGGGGCCAGGCCTGCTGCGTGGGCGACTACAACAACGACGGCTGGAACGACCTCTTCGTCAGCTACTACGGCCAGAATGCCCTCTTCCGCAACAACGGCAACGGCACGTTTACCGAGGTCACCAAAGAGGCTGGCCTCTTGCAGGACCGTCTCCGCTGGAACTCCGGCTGCTCGTTTCTGGACTACGACAAGGACGGCCGCCTCGATCTATTTGTCGGCAACTATATCGACTTCGACGTCAAGACCGCGCCCCTGCCCGAAGACGCCAACTGCACTTACAAGGGCATTCAGGTGGCCTGCGGGCCGCCGGGCCTGGAGGGCGGCAAAAACCTGCTCTATCACAACAACGGCGACGGCACCTTCACCGACGTGAGCGAGAAGGCCGGCATGTGGGGCACGCTCGGCACCTATGCCCTCAGTTGCGCCGCCGCGGACCTCGACAACACCGGCTGGCCCAACATCTATGTGGCCAACGACTCCACCTCGGCCACCTACTACGTCAACCAGAAGGACGGCACCTTCAAGGACCAGGCCATAGAGGCCGGCGTGGCCTATTCCCCCGACGGCAAGCCCCAGGCCGGCATGGGCGTCTCCATCGGCGACTACAACCGCGACGGCCTGCTCGACATCGTCAAGACCAACTTCGCCGGCGACACTGACTCGCTCTACATGAACATCGGCGACGGCTCCTTTGACGACCGCACCTACCAGGCCGGCCTCGGCGTGAACACCCGCCTCCTTGGCTGGGGAGTCAGCTTCGTCGACATCGACAACGACGGCTGGCTCGACATCCTCGTCGCTAACGGCCACGTCTACCCCGAGGTCGACGGCACCCAGGTGGACGCCGCCTATGCCGAGCGCAAATACCTCTACCGCAACCTGCGCAACGGACAGTTTGAAGACGTCAGCCTCACCGGCGGCAACGGCATCACCGCCGCCGTCAAGGCCCGCGGCTTCGCCATCGGCGACTACGACAACGACGGCGACCAGGACATGGTGGTCAACTGCGTCAACGCCGCTCCGCAGCTCCTCCGCTGCGACTCCACGCTCAATCGTTCCTGGATCAAGATCCGCCTCGTCGGCACCAAGTCCAACCGCACCGGCATCGGCGCGCGCATCCGGGTGGTCGCCCAGACCGGCACACCCGTCCTCTCAGCCAAGCCCGGCAGCCCCCTCACGCAGATAGAAGAAGTCCGCTCCTGCAACGGCTATTACTCCGCCTCCGATCTCCGCATCCACTTCGGCCTGGGCGAGGCAAAGAAGGCCGACGTGGTCGAAATCCGCTGGCCCTCCGGCACGGTGGACGCATTGAAGGACCTCGACGCCAACCGCCTCTACGTCCTTGAAGAAGGCGGCAGGATTCTCAAATCCGACGACTTCAAGGCCGCCAGGAAGAAGGCCTGAAGGCTTCGCGCATCCCTGCCCCGCTGTTATCCTGTCCCGTTGTTTGAGAGGCACACATGATCCGCAACGCGAAACAAATCCTGTACCTTGTTCCACTTGTTTTTGTCTCCGCAATCGCAATGGCCCAAATTGCTTCGCCCGCCGCGCCCCGCGCCGCGCTTGAAGCCGTAACCGCATTCCAACCCCTCCACGACGGCATCGCCCTCCAGGCCGGTTCCGCCACAGTCCGCATCACCGCACAGCGCGACGACATCCTCCGCATTCGCATCGCGCCCTCCAGCACGCTCCCTGAAGACGCTTCGTGGGCCGTCCTGCCGGAAGCCCGCACCGCCACCATCGATGTCCAGCCCCTTGAAGACCCCAACGCCCCCGGCTTCCGCACTGCCTCGCTCGAACTCCGCGTCGAGCGCAGCCCGCTCCGCATCGTCGTCCGCGACCGGGCCGGCAACCTGCTCTGCGCCGACGCCCTCGGCCGGCCCACCGCCTTTGCCAACGGCGGCTTTACCGTATCGAAAGAGATGCCGGCCGACGCGCAGTTCTACGGACTCGGCGACAAGGCCGGCGGCTTCAACCGCCGCGACCAGGCCTACACCCTCTGGAACACCGACGTCGGCCCCCAGGAGTCCGTCGACCCGCTCTACAAGAGCATCCCGTTCTTCCTGGCCATCAGCGGCGGCCGCAGCTACGGCCTCTTTCTCGACAACACCTGGCGCACCTGGTTCGACTTCGGCAAGCAGGCCAGGGACAGTTACTCCTTCGGCTCCGAGGGCGGCCCGCTCGACTACTACCTGATCTATGGCCCCACCCCCAAGCAGGTCGTCCTCGGCTACGCCTACCTCACCGGCAAGCCCCCGCTGCCGCCTCTATGGGCCCTCGGCTTCCAGCAGTCCCGCTACAGCTACACGCCCGAGTCTGCGATTCGCGAAGTCGCCGCCCACATGCGCGCCGACAAGATTCCCTCCGACGTCCTCTACCTCGACATCGACTACCAGTACCGCAACCGCCCCTTCACCGTGGACCCCGAGCGCTTTCCCGGCTTTGAGGGCCTGGTCTCCGACCTGCGCAAGCAGCACTTCCACCTGGTTACCATCACCGACCTCCACGTAGCCCACCTGCCCAATCAGGGCTACATGCCCTATGACACCGGCTACGCCGGCGACCACTTCATCAAGAAGGCTGACGGCAGCGAGTTCGTCGGCATCGTCTGGCCCGGCCCCGCCGTCTTTCCCGACTTCACTCGCGCCCAGACCCGCGCCTGGTGGGGCGGCCTCTACAAGGGTTTCGTCGACCAGGGCGTCAGCGGCTTCTGGAACGACATGAACGAGCCCTCCGTCTTCGACAACCCCGCCAAGACCATGCCGCTCGACAACATCCACCGCATCGACGAGCCGGGCTTCGCGCCGCGCACCGCCACCCACGCCGAGATTCACAACATCCTCGGCATGGAAAACGAGCGCGCCACCTACGACGGCCTCCTCAAGCTGCGTCCCGACGAACGGCCCTTCGTCCTCACCCGCGCCACCTACGCCGGAGGCCAGCGCTTCGGCTTCACCTGGACCGGCGACAACTCCGCCACATGGAACCACCTCAAGCTCGCCACCCAGATGCTGCTCAACCTCGGCATGAGCGGCATCTCCATGGTTGGCGACGACATCGGCGGCTTCAACGGCTCGCCCTCGCCCGACCTGCTCACCCGATGGATCGAGCTGGGCGCCTTCAACCCCATGTACCGTGACCACTCCACCATCGGCTCGCTGCCCCAGGAGGTCTGGGTCCACGGCCCCAGGCACGAGGCCATTCGCCGCCGCTACATCGAGACCCGCTACCGCCTGCTGCCCTACATCTACACCCTGGCCGAGGAGGCCTCGCGCACCGGCCTGCCGCTCGTGCGCCCCACCTTCCTCGAGTTTCCCGGAGCATTCGACGGCTCGGATACCCAGTTCCTGCTCGGACGCGACCTGCTTGTCGCGCCCCCGCCCTTCGGCGAAATGATGGACGACTACGCCGTCTCCTACCCGCCGGGCGACTGGTTCGACTTCTGGACTGGAAAGAAGATGGCTCCGCAGCCTGCCCAGCCGGACATCGCCACCATCTCCAACACCATCGCCGCCGGCGAATCCCTCGACAAGTTCCCGCCGCTGGCCCGGCTCCATCCGGTTCTCGACACCCTGCCCGTTTACATCCGCGGCGGCAGCATCCTGCCCCTCCAGCCGGTCGTGCAAAGCACGGACGAGAAGCCTCAGGGTCCCCTCGAGCTGCGCGTCTACCCCGGCACGGACTGCGAGGGGTCCCTCTACCTCGATGACGGCCACACCTTCGCCTACCAGCGCGGCGAGTTCCTCCGCCAGCAGTTTGCCTGCCGCCGCGACAAGGGCTCGCTGACCGTCGAGTTTGGGCAGCGAGAGGGCAGCTACGCTCCATGGTGGAAGACCGTCGAGGTCATCCTCTATGACTGGCCCTCTGCTCAGGCCGACGCCCGCCTGGCCGGGTCCGCCACGCCCCTCAAGACAACCTGGGACCCGGCCGCTCGGGCGCTCCACGTCCTTCTCCCCGACCCCGCCGGCCCGACAGAGCTGCGGATGAGCAGGCCCGCCGCAAAATAGACGAGCCTCCCGGATCCCGCCAGTTTCAGAGGCGAAATCCCCCCTCGGCGCGCAAAGTGCTCCGCCCAGCCCGAGGGGGGATGTAGAAAGTTACCCCCTGGCCCGGCCCTAAGCCCGGTTTCAATGGGTGAATGTCATGCTCAAGCCCGTTCGCA
>CAINJJ010000012.1 GCA_903849645.1 uncultured Acidobacteriaceae bacterium
CTGCGCAACTGACAGCGCCGGTAACGCCGGTCCTTTCCGGCTCGAGCGTGAACTTCACCTGGAGCACTGGAAGCGGAGTCACACTCTACCAGTTGCTGGTGGGCACGCACGGCGCAGGGACGTACGATGTGTTTGGCTCGTCTTACTTCACGAGCACTTCGCTGATCGTGGGGAACATTCCTACCGGCGGCGGACGGCTGTATGTGCGGCTGCGTTCGTTCATCAACGGAGCCTGGCAGTTCAACGACTACACATTCACCGAATCGGGAACGGCGGCCAAAGCGCAACTGACGACGCCCAGCGCGGGAAGTGTCACCGGACCAAGCGTGAGTTTTGGGTGGACGGCAGGCAGCGGCGTGGCGCTATACCACCTGTTGGTAGGAACAACCGGCGCGGGTTCCAGCAACATTTTCAGTTCGGGGTATGTGCCCTCAACGAGCCTCAACGTAAGCGGGATTCCAGTGGCGGGCGCGGGCACGCTCTTTGTGCGCCTGAGGTCCTACATCAACGGTGCCTGGCAGTGGAATGACTACACCTTCACGTATGGCGGCTGGCAGGTAAGCGGCAACGTGTTCCTCAGCAACAACTGCGGGTCCAACGGAAACTCGGCTCCGATCACAGTAACGCTCGGCACGACACCCCCAAAGGTGACCACAACGGACGGATTTGGGCACTACAACTTCTCACCGGTGCCCAACGGCACGTATTCGGTGACCCCGTCGATCACAGGACCCACTTCTATTTTCTCGCCGGCGACGCAAAACGTGACGGTGAGCGGCGGGAATGCCACTGTGCAGGACATTGGCGCGGTTCTGGGCTATACAGTTTCCGGAACGGTGGCTTATGCCGGGGCGCAGACAGGCAGAACCTACGTCATGCTGAGCCCCAGCAATTGCGGTGGCAATCCATTGGGCGTGAGCCTGGCGACGCCGGGGGCCTTCACGGTGCGCGGCGTGCCTCCGGGCACGTATTCGCTGGCGGCGTGGACCGATTCGCTGGGCTTTGGGTATCCGGACGCCTCGGATGCTTCGGGAACGGTCTCGAATGTGACGGTCTCAAACGCAAACCTCACGGGGCAGACGGTCACGATGACCGATCCCGTCGTGACGATTCCGGCGGCGCCGTCTGTGAATGCGATTACCCCAACCGACCTGGGTGTGGTGATCAACTTCAAAGCGGTGACCACGACATTGGGCAACGGCATCCAGGTGGAAGTGCCCACTTCGTACCAGGTGGGCTGGAGCACGAGTCCGACCTTTGCAACGATCGCCGGGAACAAGTCGTTCGCGGCGGGCGGAGCCAACGGCACAGGCGTGTTGATACTGAACAACCAGGTGCAAGGGTTGAGCAGCAACTTTGTCAACAGCACGACCTACTACTTCAGGGTGCGGGCGGTGAACTCGGCCGGACACAGCCCATGGACGGTCTTCGGAGGCGCTGGAACAGCCACGCCGATCGTGGTTGGCGCGCCGACCGGGGGCAACACCGTCACCGGTACCGTGACCTTTACGGGCGAGCCGAACGGGCCCTTGTATGTGGGCTTCTATAACGTAACCAACGGGCAGGTAAATGCAACGAGCATCGCCAACCCGGTGAGCCCGCAGGCTTTCAGCGTGAACGTGCCGACGGGCAGCACCTACTACTTCTTTGCAGTGATCGACCAGAACAACGACGGTATGATCGACGCGGGCGACACCAGCAATACACACGGCGAACTGGCCCTGACGGCCATTTCGGGGCCGACATCGGGCTTGAACCTGACCCTGCCGGCGGCCGGCAGTTCTGCAAATGTGACCACCATGCACTGGAAGCAGACCAACAACAACGGCACCTACACTGGCTACAACGTGAATTTTGATGTGCGCGAAGGCAACCTGTTGCCGGTGGCTGTGACGCTGACGGCGGGGCCGAATTCGATCAACCCGATCGACATAGGCAAGTGCATCGACTGCGGCTCGGCGCAGTTCCAGTACTGGGTGCCTCTGAACTCCGTCACGCCGACGGTGGGCGACACGTATACCTTCCACGTGACCTATTCGAACGGCACGGAGGAGGACAAGCAGCCCGCTGTAACCGGTGTGCTGAACGCCTTTACTACCAACATGACGCCCAGCGGAGCAGGAGCGGGGACTACGCCGACGTTCTCCTGGACTGACCCGGCGAACGCCAGCAGCTACACCTACCAGTTCTATCTGCAGGCCAACAACGGCGGGACAGTCTGGTCGATTCCGGGCAACAACTCAAACAGCAAGGGCTTCTCCAGTTCCGTCACCTCGATCACGTGGGGCACTGATCCAACCGATGGCAGCAACCCGCCCTCGGTGGGGAGCCTGACGGTCGGAACCGGGTACACCTGGTCGCTGACGGCCCAGGACAGCAATGGGAACGGGGCGCAAACACAGGTGAACTTCCAGCCGTAAGGCCGGTTCCACATCAATCTACAGAGGCGGCCAACCTTCGGGTTGGCCGCTTTCTTTTCAGGGGAGAGACGGGCGGAGAGAGCAGGCTGGCAGATTGCCGGGAAGATTGCCTACAATCGGTAGGATGTTGGAGGGGGGGCTTGCGAGGCCTCCTTTCAACGCAGGTTGGAAGCAATCGAGTTTGCACCGGAGAGACGATGGTGAATGGAATGAAGGCACGCAGTGTTGTGTTGACCGTGGCGGCGATGGCGATGGTTTGGGCGCCTGCCCAGATGAGAGCGCAGGAGGCGGGGACCCTGCCCGAGACCAAGGCGCCGGCGGTTGCGGCCAAGCCGGTGGACGACTGGAAGGCCCGCCATGACAAGCAGTTGAAGGAAGACTGGCCGTGGCTGGGAAAGTTCAAGGAGGCGAACATGAAGCTGGCTCCGCCTGCGCCGGGAGAAGACCGGGTGGTGTTCATGGGCGATTCCATTACCGAAGGCTGGAAGATCGAGGACTCATTTCCCGGCAAGCCGTATATCAACCGGGGCATCAGCGGCCAGACCGCGCCGCAGATGGTGCTGCGGTTCCGGCAGGATGTGATCGCGCTGCAGCCGAAGGTGGTGGTGATTCTGGCGGGGACCAACGACATCGCGGGCAACACGGGTGCGGAGACGCTGGAACAGATTGAAGGGTACCTGGCCTCAATGGCGGAGCTGGCGGCGGCCAACCACATCAAAGTGGTGCTGTGTTCGGTGCTGCCGGCCTTTGACTATCCGTGGGACCGGGGGCATGCGCCGGCGCCGAAGATCCTGGCCATCAATGCCTGGCTGAAGGCCTACGCGGCGGAGAAGGGGCACGTCTATGTGGACTACCACACGGCGATGAAGGACGAGCGGGACGGGCTTCCGGCCAAACTGAGCGGGGACGGGGTACATCCCAAGCCTGCCGGGTATGCCGTGATGGCTCCCCTGGTGGAAGCGGGGATTGAGAAGGCGCTGCAGTAGGGACTGAGCAGCCAGGCAACCAAGGGACCGAGCGACTGCATTGAGGGGGTGCGCATTGCTAAATGGTGCGAATCCCCCTACAATGGAGGAGAAGATTTGCAGGAAAGGTCTGTCTAAAGCGATGCCGAAGGAAAAGATTCATCCCAATTACGCCGCGGTGCAGGTAAAGTGCGCCTGCGGAAGCAACTTTGAGACCCGTTCGACCCACAAGGGCGACATTCACGTGGAAATCTGCTCGGTTTGCCACCCGTTCTTTACGGGCAAGCAGCGCCTGGTGGACACAGCCGGACGCGTCGAGCGTTTCCGCCGCAAGTATGCCAAGTCGGACACGGCGCAGGCAGCAGCGGCAGCAACCAAGTAATCGGTTCACGGCCACGGGCCGGAAAGATGAGGCCTCCGCCAGCGCGGGGGCCTTGTTGTTTGTGCAGGAACAGGGACCAGGGAACAGGGATCAACAACCCGGAGGGATGTGAGCAGGCATGCCACGCGCGAAACGTTCGATTGAGGCCTCAGTAACCGTGGATGATGTTGCCCTGGTGTGGCATTTGCACCGGGAGCAGCTATGGTGCCCTCCGGACGGCTGGAGGGGCATGGCGATCCATGTGCGGGTGGCGGAGCTGACGCGGCGGGAGCTGTTTCTGGAGTACCCGGCGTTTGTGACGCAGAAGGCGGGCTTCATGCGCATGGACCCTCCGCGGCCGAATATTCTTCCGGCAAAGGTGGCCGCGCACATCCGGCAGGCGATGGAGGCTGGATGGGACCCCGGTTCGCGGGGCAAGCCGTTTGTGTTTGAAGTGGAAGAGCTGCCGAGCTGACGGGGAGGACAGAGTTCAATGGCGGGCAAGGGCTTCACCGTAAAGAAGGACTGGGACAACCCCAAGAAGCACGCGATGCCTGCAGAGGCGCGAGTGCCGGCGGAGATGCGCCTGGGGCCCGTTGTGGTGGCTCCGGCCACGGTGCTTGCGCCCATGGCGGGGGTGACGGACACCGTCTTTCGGCGGTTCATCCGCCATGCGAGCCTGTTTACAAGGGATCATGGGTCAGGGGCCGGGAATCAAGAGCAGTCAGGCGTAGAGGCGGCGGTCACCAATGCGCAGTCGGGCTGCGGGCTGCTGATGACGGAGTTCACCTCGGCGGACGGCCTCTCGCGGATGCGGGAGACGAAAAGGCGACGGTATCTCACCTTCTATGAAGACGAGCACCCCATCGGGGCGCAGTTGTTTGGAGCGAACCCCGAAACCCTTGCGGACGCGGCGCGAATCGTGGAAGAGACGGGCTTTGACACCGTGGACCTGAACCTGGGCTGCCCGGCCAAGCGGGTGGTGGGGTCGAACGGCGGTTCCGGTCTGCTGCGGGACCTCGGCCGTATCGATGAGATCTTCAAGGCGGTGCGGCGGGCGGTGACGATTCCCTTCACCGTGAAGTTCCGCATGGGCTGGAACGACAAGGACATCGTCTGCGTAGAGCTGGCGCGCATGGCCGAGTCCGAAGGGCTGGACGGGCTGGCGCTGCATGCGCGGACGCGCGAGCAGGGCTACAGCGGACAGGCGCGCTGGGAGTGGATTGCGCGGGTCAAGGACGCGGTGCGGATTCCGGTGGTGGGCAATGGCGACATTCGCACCCCGGAGGACGCCGCGGCGATGGTGGCGCAGACGGGATGCGACGCGGTGATGATCGGGCGCGCGGCTCCCGCGAACCCTTGGATATTCCGGCAGATTGCGCAGTACACCGCGACCGGCGCCTATGACCGGCCCACGGTGGAAGACCGGTACCGGATGATCCGCTCCTACTTCAAGATGCTGCTGGACGAGGTGGAAGCGACCAAGGACCTGCCCCGCGACGGGCGCATGGGCGAGACGGCAGGCAAGATGAAGCAGTTTGCCACCTGGTTTACGCATGGCGTAGCCGGCGGGGCCAAGCTGCGCAAGGCGATCTACACGGCCAGGACCGGCGAGACCGTGCTGGCCGAGGTAGATGCGTTCTTTGAGGCGCAGATCGCGGGCG
The DNA here is from genome assembly GCA_903849645.1 of uncultured Acidobacteriaceae bacterium. GTDB lineage: Bacteria > Acidobacteriota > Terriglobia > Terriglobales > Acidobacteriaceae > Telmatobacter. The sequence continues at coordinate 5,411 of CAINJJ010000012.1, forward strand.
GCGGAGAGATCGCGGCATCGGAAGACGATGCGGCGGATTTTCCGGCGGAGCTGCTGGTGTGCGATTGAGGCCGGCTGAGGACTGAGGTTTCCCACCCATTTCGCAAAGTGCGCGAAATGGATGGGGCACCCGGCGATTGAGCCTCGCGATCGCCGGCAAAAGCCAAACAATTTCAATGCTTTAGAAAGCCTCGACGGCGAGAGCTACGGCGTTGCCTCCGCCCAGGCAGAGGGCGGCGATGCCGCGCCTTTTGCCGTAGCGGCGCAAGGCGTAGAGCAGCGTGGCCAGTACGCGGGCTCCACTGGCGCCGATGGGGTGGCCTATGGCGACCGCGCCGCCGTGGACGTTGACTTTGGTCGGGTCGAGGCCCAGTTCGCGGTTCACGGCGAGAGCCTGAACGCTGAATGCTTCATTCAACTCAAGCAAATCCACTGAATCGAGGGGCCAGCCGGCCTTGGCGGCCACGGCGCGCACCGCGTCTATGGGAGCCAGCCCCATCCACTCCGGCTCGCGGCCTGCCGTGGCCTGGGCGCGGATGACGGCGAGCGGGGCAAGGCCCAGTTCCCTTGCCTGCTGGGCGCCAGCCACCACGACTGCGGCGGCTCCGTCGCTGACGCCGGGGGCGTTGCCTGCGGTGACGGTACCCTCAGGCTGGAAGGCTGGCTTCAAACGCGCCAGGGCCTCAGCCGTGGTCGCGGGACGGATGGACTCGTCGGCGGCGAAGATGCGGGAAGCTTCGCCCTTTTTGGCTGCGGGAATGTCGACGGGCAGGATTTCGTCGCTGAAAAGGCCGTCGGCGCTGGCCGCGGCGGCGCGGCGGTGGGACTCTGCCGCGAAGGCGTCCTGTTCTTCGCGGCTGATGCCGTAGCGGGCGGCGATCAACTCGGCGGCTGCGCCCATGTGGAAGTCGTTGTAGGGGTCCCAGAGGCCGTCATGGATCATGGCATCCACAACAGCTCCGTTGCCCATGCGGTAGCCGCCGCGCGCCTGGGGCAGCAGGTAGGGCGCGTTGGTCATGGACTCCATGCCGCCCGCGACCACGAAGGCTGCGTTCCCGGTCAGGATGGCCTGCGCGGCAAGAGCCACGGCCTTGAGGGAGGAGCCGCACACCTTGTTGATGGTGAGAGCTGCCGCCTGGTAGGGGAGTCCGCCGTGGATGGCGGCCTGGCGGGCGGGATGCTGGCCGAGCCCTGCCTGGAGGACGCAGCCGAGGATGCACTCGTCGATTTGCCGCGGGGCGCACCCGGCGCGCCGAACGGCTTCGCGGACAACGAGGGCGCCGAGTTGGGGAGCGGAAAAGGACTGAAGCGCGCCCTGAAATCGGCCAACAGGGGTGCGGACGGCGGAGAGGATGACAGGGTCGTTCAAGGTGAGTCTCCGGGCGGAACTCTATTTGCCCCACGGTCAAGAGCTACCCATCTATTCTGGCGCATCCACCCGCGGGCTGAACAGGCTGCGGGAGAGCCCCATACGTGCCACCGAAGTGTCAGGGCACAAGTTCAGTCGTTCCATAAGTGACCTGTAATCAACGGTTTTTAGCCCATGCGGGACGCGCTGCAGGGACTCTGACCTCTTAACAGGCCATTTTCCGCAGCCTGTGAAGCCCCTTCCCTGCAAACGTTCAAGCGACCACTTTGCAACAGGGAAAGCTAGATGCGCCCCGCGGCGCGCAGGTCGCGAATCTCTTCGCCGTCAAAGATGCGGGAGCGGATGAGAAAGCGGACCCCTTCGGCGTTGTCGAGCGAAAACATGCCGCCGCGGCCCGGAACCACATCGAGCGTGAGCTGGGTGTGCTTCCAGTAGTCGAACTGGCTGCGGCTCATGTAGAAGGGCTCCCCGTCGACCTCGCCAAGCTGGACGTCGGAGTCGCCCACGAGAAACTCGCCGCGCGGGTAGCACATCGGCGAGGAACCATCGCAGCAGCCGCCGGACTGGTGGAACATCAGCGCGCCGTGCTTGCCGCGCAGGGTGCGGATCAGCTGGATGGCCAGGTCGGTGGCGAGAACTTGGGGAGGGAGGGGCATAGGCAGTGGACAGTGGACAGTGAACAGTGAACAGTGGACAGTGGACAGTGGACAGTGAACAGTGAACGGTGGACCGTGAGCAGTGGGCAGTGGGACTCCGCGCTGGCGACGGGTTTTTCGCCGGCGCGGAGCGCCCATTGACCCGGTTCGAGTTTAAAAGAAGCCCAGCTTGTTGGGGCTGTAGCTGACCAGCAGGTTTTTGGTCTGCTGGTAGTAGTCCAGCATCATGGAGTGGGTTTCGCGGCCAATGCCGGACTGCTTGTATCCGCCAAAAGCGGCATGGGCAGGATAAGCGTGGTAGCAGTTGACCCAAACGCGGCCAGCCTGGATGCCCCGGCCGAGGTGATAGCAGCGGTTGGCGTCGCGGCTCCAGAGACCGGCGCCCAGGCCGTAGAGGGTGTCGTTGGCGATTTCAAGAGCGTCGGACTCGTTCTTGAAGGTGGTGACGGAGACAACCGGCCCAAAGATCTCTTCCTGGAAGATGCGCATCCGGTTGTGGCCGCGGAAGACTGTCGGCTGCACGTAGTAGCCGCCTTCAAGGTCGCCGCCCAGGTTGGCCCTGTGCCCGCCGGCAAGCAGTTCAGCGCCTTCCTGATGGCCGATGTCGATGTAGCTCAGTATCTTTTCCAACTGCTCGCTGGAGGCCTGCGCGCCGATCATGGTCGAGCTGTCCAGGGGGCTGGCCTGCTTGATGGCGGCCACCCGCTTGAGGGCGCGCTCCATGAACTTGTCGTAGATGCTCTCCTGGATCAGGGCGCGCGAAGGGCAGGTGCAGACCTCGCCCTGGTTGAGGGCAAACATGACAAAGCCCTCAACCGCCTTGTCAAAGAACTCGTCGTCTTCCTGGCATACGTCGGCAAAGAAGATGTTGGGGCTCTTGCCGCCGAGTTCAAGCGTGACCGGGATGAGGTTCTGGCTGGCGTATTGCATGATGAGGCGGCCGGTGGTGGTTTCGCCGGTGAAGGCGATCTTGGCCACGCGGGAGCTGGAAGCGAGCGGCTTGCCCGCCTCCAGGCCAAAGCCGTTCACGATATTGAGCACGCCGGGGGGCAGCAGGTCGGCCACCAGCTCCGCCCATACCAGGATGGAGACGGGCGTCTGCTCGGCGGGCTTGAGGACCACGCAGTTGCCGGCGGCGAGAGCCGGAGCCAGCTTCCAGGTGGCCATCAGGATGGGGAAGTTCCAAGGAATGATCTGGCCGACGACGCCGAGAGGCTCCTTGAAGTGATAGGCGACGGTGTCGCGATCAATCTCGGAGAGTGCGCCTTCCTGGGCGCGGATGCAGCCCGCAAAGTAGCGCCAGTGGTCGATGGCCAGGGGAATGTCCGCGGCGGTGGTTTCGCGGATGGGCTTGCCGTTGTCCCAGGTCTCGGCCAGCGCCAGCAGGCCCAGGTTGTCTTCCATGCGCTGGGCAATCTGGTTCATGATAATGGCGCGATGGGTGGGGCTGGTCTTTCCCCAGGCTTCGCGGGCGGCGTGCGCCGCGTCCAGGGCCAGGTCGATGTCCTTCGCATTGGAGCGGGGGATCTCGCAGAAGGGCCGGCCGGTGATGGGGGTGACGTTTTCAAAGTACTGGCCGGAAGCGGGCTCGACCCACTTGCCGCCAATGTAGTTGCCGTAACGGGAACGGAAGCTCACGGTTTCACTGAGCTTGCCCGGATGCAGTGCTGTTGCTGTGGCCATCTTTCGTTTCCTCCAGGAGAAATACCGCGCTGTAGCAGCCCATTGAGCGATCCGGCCCGTCAGGTTCTCTCCAGCGACGCCGAACGTGGTTCGATGGGAGAGCAGCGAACCGGGGCGGGCGCGGAATCTGGACCATATGGGTCGACAAACCGCGAAGGGGCCGCGGCGGAGGAATCATACACGGACGCGGGTACGGTTGGGCAGTCCCCGCTTTGGCCTGTCTGCGACCATCCATTTGCCGCGGACCCTTCCGCTTGACTCGAATCCGCTTTTGCGGCGAATCCGGCCTCGCGCTTACGGCTCCCGGGCCTCTTTGGCCACAATCTCCTCTTCCATCAGAGGGATCGGGATCATGCCCTCGTTGTTGAAGCGGTCGAGGAAGTCGCGCAATATGAAGGGCTTGCCGGCCAGATCCTGCTGACGGGAGTATTCGCTCATCAACCGGTCGAACTCGATCTTCCCCGTGATGTAGCTGGCGCCATAGCCGGGCTGGCGGAGATAGAGGAGCTGCTCAAAGGCGGTGAGCTTGTCGTTGGCCACTGCCCATCCCCGGGGCGTCCATGCCGAGTGGAACTGCCCGGCCTGCTCCAGGGTCATTTCGTTGGCCTGCACATAGAGCGATGCCAGCCCGCGGGCGGCGCGGTTGGCCAGCATGATCCAGACCAGCTCCTTGGCGCGGGGATCGTCGTCGTAAAGCCCGGCGTGCATCACGATCTCTTCAAAGGCTGTGGCGAAGCCCTCGGCGCGGCTGTCCCAGATGTTCGAGAGCAGGGCAAGCCGCCGGATGGGGCTGGGATTGGGCTCGTCGCGCATCCGCGCCAGGTCGATCCAGTGATAGCAGTGGGAGAGCAGCAGCATGGGCTCGCGATGCGTCACCCGCGTAAAAAAGATGCGCTGGTCTTCAGGCACAAAGTGGCCAAGCTGCGGCTCGAGCGCGGCGCGGATGTAGGGCTTGTCGGGGATGATCTGCCCAGCGCTGAGAAAGCCGACGAACGTGTCCAGCCGCGCATGGGTCATCTTTTCAAAGGCGGCGGCATCCGGCACCGGCTCCAGCGGAGGCAGATTGCGGTTGTTGTGCTCTTCCAGGCGGAGGGCGGCCTGCGCGCGCTCCAGCTCGCGATGCAGCAGCACCACCTGCTCGTCCCAGTTGAAGGGGACCAGATGCACGTTCTGCTGGTACCAGTTGTAGTTTTCCTTACCCACGCCGGAGGGACCGGTCTTCGACGGCGCCAGCTTGTCCAGCCAGGCGATCATGTCGTCCGTGGCCTTGCGGGCGGCGTTGACGGCGGCGTGCAGCTCCTTGGTAGCCCCGGTGAGGTCCGCGTGCTGGCTGCCCTCGAGTGTGCTGACGGTCAGGTCACCGGCCTCCAGCGAGGCAAGCGTCTGCGATTGATTGCGCAGTTCCTGCCCGCCCCAGACCCACAGGTCGCGGGCGTTGCTCTCCTTGAGGTTTTGCCTGGCCTGGGCCAGCAGGGCGGGAATGGCGCCGAGCCTTTCTGTCAGCTCGCGCTCGCTGGCCGCCGATAGCGGAAATCTGTAGTTGTAGAGCTCGATGGCGGGGTAAGCAAGAGGCCCCTCGCGCAGAGGGCAGTCGCTGCGCGCCGCCCAAACGCTCACGTAGAAAGCGGGGTCGCGCGCCCAGGGGCGCAGCACGCGCAGGTTAAAGTCCAGCCCATTCATCTCCGCCTGGACCAGCTTCCAGTCGTTGCGCTCGCCGATGGGCCAGTCCGCGGTGCCGACCGCGCTGAGCCGCTTGCGCCACTGGGGCAGAGCCGACGCCTTGGCCGTCATGGCGGCCGCTGAGTAGTCCGGGACCGCGCCGTGCATGACCGGGCGCTCAAAGGCGCGCCACTCTTCAAAGAGTTTGACCAGCTCCGGATAGGTGGAGGACGCGGGCGCTGCACGAAGGATGGGAGCATTCGCCGCTGCGGCCAGCAGCAAGGCGCAAAGCAGGACTCGGAATGGACGGGGAAAGGGCATGTTCCTTCTCCATGGGGATGCAGGGATGGGCGCGAAGCCTTTCAGGGTATCTTGACAGAGCCAGGCGCGATTTTGAAAAGATTCGCGCCGACAGCGGGAGCAAGGGCCGCCGGGACGGCGTGCGGCATCTCCGTGTCCATGCGGCACGAGCGCTCGATGCACCGGTTCAATGAGCCATGGTTGGGATGCGAGGAGTTTCCAACTCGGGCAAATGGTGGGCGGTCAGGGACTCGAACCCCGGACATCCTGCTTGTAAGGCAGGCGCTCTAACCAACTGAGCTAACCGCCCACTCCAGGTGGGAAGGCCCCAGGGAGGGGCCTTTGTCATCATACCAGTGAACGCGCTGCGACACGTGGGCCAGGGGTCGGAGTTGATACACTCAGCCGGTGCACCGGTTGATTGTGAATGCCGACGACTTTGGGCTGACGGGCGGGGTAAACCGGGCGATTGTGGAACTGCACAAGGCGGGCCTGCTGACCAGCGCGACGCTGATGGCCCGGGCGCAGGCCACAGATGAGGCGATCGAGATTGCCCTGGCGACGCCTACGCTGGGCGTGGGCTGCCACGTGGTGCTGGTGGACGGGGATCCTGCGCTCTCGGCGACCCTGGATGTGCCGCACCTGGCGGACCCGATTACGGGCCGGTTTCGCGACTCTCTCGGCGGGTTTCTGCTATGGCTGTATGGTGGGCGGAACGGGGTCCGTCAAGAGGCTGCCGCTCGAGAGATTGAGGCGGAGGCTGCCGCGCAGATTGGTTTGCTCCAGAAGCGCGGCGTGCGCCTCACGCATATCGACACGCACAAGCACACGCATATGTTTCCCGCAGTGCTGAGGCCGGTCTTGCGGGCGGCGCGCAAGGCGGGGATTGGCGTGGTGCGGAATCCATTTGAGCCGGCATGGAGCCTGAAGGCGACGCCGGGGGCTCCGCTGGTGCGGCGGACCGAGGTCAGGCTGCTGCGCCTGCTGCAGGGCCGTTTCCGGCGCATCGTGGCTGAGGAGGGGCTCAAAACGACGGAGGGGGCCGTCGGGGTGCTGGCGACGGGGACCCTGGATGCGGCTACGGTCAGTTCCCTGCTGGCCGCGATGCCCGCCGGGACCTTCGAACTCGTTACCCATCCGGGCTACAACGACGGCGCGCTGGCCGAGGCGCATACGCGACTGCTCGCGTCGCGGGAGACAGAGATGAGGGCGCTGGGCGAGATCCGGCAGTTCCCTGGCGTTGAATTGGTCTCGTTTGCGGAGCTTTCAAGACTGTAGGGTCTGCGTCTTCAATCTCCAGGCAGGCGTCCAACGGAACGGAAAGACTCGATAAATCGAGCAGAATGGGAAGAGCATGCGCATTGGGATCACGTGTTATCCGACTTACGGCGGTTCGGGGGTTGTGGCGACGGAGTTGGGCATTGAACTGGCCGCGCTGGGCCACGAGGTGCACTTCATCTCCTATTCGCAGCCGTTCCGGCTGAGCGGGCGGGATGGGGGCATCTTTTATCACGAGGTTCCGGTGTCAAGCTACCCGCTGTTCGAGTTTCCGCCGTATGACCTGGCGCTGGCTTCGCGCATGGCGGAGGTGGCGGAGTTCTATGATCTGGACCTGTTGCACGTGCATTACGCCATTCCCCACTCGGTGAGCGCGCTGCTGGCGCGGCAGATGCTGGCGGCCAAGGGGCGGCGGTTGCCGTTTGTGACCACGCTGCACGGAACCGACATCACGCTGGTGGGCCTGGACCGCAGCTACCTGCCGATTACGCAATACGCCATCCAGGAGAGCGATGGGGTGACGAGCATCTCCAACTATCTGAAGGAGATGACGCTCGAATACTTCGGCGTTACGCGGGGCATCGAGGTGGTGACCAACTTTGTGAACTGTGACGTGTATGCACCCATCCGGGACGAGGAGGCACGGGCCGAGTCGCGCCGGAAGCTGGCCAGGCCGGAGGAGGCTATCCTGATGCACCTGTCGAACTTCAGGCCGGTGAAGAGGGTGGTGGATGTGGTGAAGGTGTTTGCGCAGGTGGTACGGGAGGTACCGGCGCAACTGGTGCTTGTGGGCGACGGGCCGGACCGCTCGTCGGCGGAGTGGCTGGCGCACGACCTGCATATCCAGGACAAGGTGCACTTCATGGGCAAGCAGGAGCGGGTGAATGAGCTGCTGCCGCTGGCCGACCTGATGCTGATGCCGAGCGAGCTGGAGTCGTTTGGGCTGGCGGCGCTGGAGGCGATGGCGTGCAAGGTGCCGGCGATTGCGACACGGGTGGGCGGGGTACCGGAGCTAGTGGATGACGGGGTGACGGGGCTGCTGTATGGGGTGGGCGCGGTGGACGAGATGGCGGCCGGCGCGGCGAGCCTGCTCAAGGACCGCGCGCGGCTGGAGGCGATGCGGGAGGCGGGGCGGAAGACTGCGCAGACGCGCTTCTGCTCGTCGCTGGTGGTGCCGCACTATGTGCGCTATTACGAGGAAGTGCTGGGGCAGGCGGGCTAGGCCTGCGGGGCTTCCGGGGCCTTGTCCAGCTGGAAGGCTGGGGTAAAGCCGAGACTGCGCCAGAAGTGGTCGAGGAGGTCGACGGTCTCAGGGGCGGTGCGGGGCGTGGTGCGGAGCAGTATCTCGCGGCTGGCGCCGGCGGTCAGGGTTTTGGCCTCGACGGCGAGGGCGATGCACTTCTCCGGGCGGTAGGTGCAGTGGGCCAGATCGGCAATGGACAGGCGGGTGGTGGGCGTGGCCAGGACGGCGCGCGGCGGCGCCATGCGGTCGAGCAGCCAGAGGATTTCCAGCTTGGACTCCAGCTCGTCGGGCACGCAGTCGATGACCAGGTCGGCCTGGCGGACGGCGTCTTCAATGGTGGAAACGAAGGCGACTGACTCCGGCGCAAGAGCCTGGGGACCGAGCTGCTGGCGGAGGAGTTCCTGCGCGTGGTGGAGATTGGCAGGCATCACGTCTTCAAGGAAGACGGGGAAGCCGGCGCGGGCGGCCTCGATGGCTAGCCAGCGGCCGAGAGGGCCGGCTCCAATGATGGCGACAGTGGGGGGCAAGGCTACTTGACGGCCAGTGCCTGAGCGACATCTTCGGCGTTGGGCTTGGCCTGGAGCAGATGCTCGGCCACGCGGGCGCGCTCGTCGGGGGTGAGCGAGGGGATGGTGGCCAGGACCCGGCGCAGGGTGACGGCGACGTCGTCGATGTAGTTCATGAGGCGGATGGCTTCTCCGGAGAGCGGCATGGTTTTCCTCGAGGTTTGAATTTCCTTTTCTATTGTATGGGTTTCGGCTGGGCGGGGCGGCGGGGGGGGGGAGGCGGAGCGCTCTTGACACGGCTGGGTCCGAGGGGACCGCATCCCTGCTTTGGGCTGAAATGTGAACCTAAATACGACCATGCGCCAAAGGTGGTTAATTATCGGCAAACTGGGAGGGGGAAATTTCAAGGGTCACTTGGCCGCAAATACGGCTCATCGGCCAGGTGACGAGAAGCGCGAGTGGACTTCGGCTTCCGCCGCCCCGCCCTTGTCAGCCTGGGGTGAAAGTCGAAAACCCCGAAAACTCTCCCTCAGGGGCTGAAGCCCTTCGTTTACTCTCAATCATTTACGGCACGGCTAAAGCTAAGGCCGAGCCCTTTCAAGACCTGACTTTTGCCACTGGCTGTGAGCTGGGGTTTCCAGAACGGACCTGCGTTGCTTGAAGTCGGGGTCTCGCGCGTGACCATGATCCAAGCCCCGACTGCCTATCTCGCCTCTGCCAACTGCGCAACAACTGCGGCAACTTGATCGAGTATCTGGATCCAGCCCTCCATTTGACCGCTATTCCTCGCGCTCTCCATGGGTTCATTTCCAATGAAGGTGAGTTTCGTCTGTCCGTTTCCGAGATCCTCAAAGAGGGTCACATCGAACGCACCCTCGATGGCCTCATGTTCTATTCCTAAGGTCGCAGGCTCAATCCTGTTTCCCTCCGCGTCAGAAAAGTACATGAGGGAAACGATCTTCTCATGCAAAACAATCTCGTGGTATTCAACCGCGTTCCAGAACTCCTGCCCATCCGGCGCCTTCATGCAGCAGAGGAGTCTTCCTCCAACGCGAAAATCCATCTGGCAAACGGGCGAGGTAAAGCCCTTCGGTCCCCACCACTGCATCACGTACTTCGGGTCTGTCCACGCCTTCCAAACCAACTCGCGTGGGGCATCAAACACTCTTGTGACAACCATCCGCTCAATTTCGCTTACCCTGTTTTCTGTCATCTCTGACCTCCTCCATTTTCATTTGATTCACAACCACATCCAGCTTGTCGAAGCTTTCTTCCCAGAATCGGCGATAGCTGATCGCCCAGTCGCTGACTGTCTTGATCGCACCGGGCCTAAGCGTGCACACACTCTCTCGCCCACGCTTCGTCTTGTTCACAATCCGCGCCCGCACCAGGCAGGCGATATGCTTTGAAATCATCTGCTGCGAGAGTGCAAACGGTTCCGTCAATCCATGAACCGAGGCAGGCCCATGGCTGAGTCGTTCGATCATGGCCCGCCGGGTCGGATCAGACAGGGCGGCAAATGTTGTACCTAATCTATCCACAACCAAATGGTAGTGGATTGTCTGTGATTGTCAAGTGTGAAACTTTCAATCCATGATTTCTGTTGCCTGACCTCTGTCCCTGACATCTGCGCCTCTATGCTTGCCCATCAGCGCCGTCCTCGCGGTTCGGCGCCTGGTTCAGGGAACATCTGATCGAGTCATGCTTTCCTGGGATGGGCTTCACGCAGGGGCTGAAGCCCCGCGATTTATTGGGCTTATCGGCACGACTGAAGTCGTGCCCTGACACATTGCGCCTTCGAGCCTGTGGTAGAAGTCGGAATTTTGGAAAAGACCGTCCCTCGGCGGCTAATGCGGCGTTCTTTCTCTAGCTCTTGCGGCACGACCAAAGTCGTACCCTTTCAAAACAGGACTTTCACCACGGGCTGCTACCCCTTCGAGTTGCTCCGCGGCATGGAATGCTATGTGATTTAACGAGCTTGATTTGCCAGGGACCCAGAGGGTTCCCCGCCGTGCCCTTGTTACAAGGCAGGGCCGGATTGAATTTTTCAGTGGCCTCTGAGGTCGCGGCCTTTCAAGACATCGACATATCAGGGGAATTCTTGGAACGGCTGCCGCCTGAGTTCAATGCCGCTCGAACGCTGGCAGTTCGTGTCGCAAAGGTCATCGCTTAAACTCAGACCACATGCTTAACAGGGGCTATGCCTACACCACGATCATCAGCAGCAGATACCATGGGCAAACCCTGCTCTCCCACCTGGCATGCCTTTACCCGCACTCAACCCGGCAAGGCTGGCAGCAAAAGCTCGACAACGGCGAGGTCACTCTCAACGGCGCGACCGCCACCGGAAGCGAATCACTTGCTTCAGGCCAGACCCTGGTCTGGAGCCGGCCGCCCTGGATGGAACCAGAGGCTCCCCGGCACTTCGAAGTGCTCTGGGATGACGCCCACCTGCTGGCTGTGAATAAACCGAGCGGGCTGCCCACGCTGCCCGGCGGCGGCTTCATGGAAAACACCCTGCTGCGGCTGGTGCAAGAGCAATTCCCCAATGCAAACCCTGTCCACCGGTTGGGCCGGGCCACCACGGGCATTGTCCTCTTCGCCAAGACGCAGCGGGCGGCCTCCTGCCTATTCGCGGACTGGAACACACCCAAAATCCAAAAGGTCTACCGGGCGCTGGCGCAGGGCGTTGCCGAGCAGGACGCCTACGAGATCGTCGCGCCCATCGGTCTCGTGCCGCATCCGCGCATCGGTCAAGTGTGGGCCGCGAAGTCTTTGGGCAAGCCGTCGAAATCCCTGGCCAGGGTGATGGCACGTGGCGCGGACACCACCACATTTGAGGTGAGCCTGTGTTCGGGCCGGCCTCATCAGATCAGAATCCATCTGGCGTCGATCGGCCATCCGCTGGTGGGCGATCCCTTGTACGGCGTGGGCGGCCAGCCTCTTGAAGAACTCCCTGGGCTGCCCGGCGATGGAGGGTATTTGCTGCACGCGCAATTTCTGAGATTCCGGCACCCCGTCACCGGAGAACAAATCCATCTTGAGGCGGCATTGCCGTCCGGTTTCTCCCCGGTCCCCAAGAGCGAGGTACCCCACCCCATGGACTGAGGCCTGCATGGGCTCTTCGGGCATGGGCTGATTGGGCGGGCGGGGTGAGCAGGGGGGAGTTTATGATGGCCGGGTTGGGTTGAGAGGCTTTTCCCGACGGCAGGTGAACGAATGACGATGGGCGCGCCGGAGTCACTGGGCTCGAAGCTGCAGTTGCGCAAGACGATGGGCTTTTGGGATGTGCTGCTGTTCAACATTGCGACCGTGCTGGGTCCGCGATGGATTGCGGCGGCGGGGCACAACGGGACGTCTTCGATCAGCCTGTGGGTGCTGGCGGCGGTGTTCTTCTTTGTGCCGGGAGCGCTGGTGATCAACGAACTGGCTTCGCGGTTTCCTGAAGAGGGCGGGCTGTACGCCTGGTCGCGCGAGGCGTTCGGGCCTTTCCACGGATTTGTGGCGGGGTGGACTTACTGGATCTACACGGTGTTTTATTTTCCGGGGCTGCTCCTGGCGAGCGCGTCGATGGCGGCCTACATCATTGGCGGGCGGGGCGCGGCGCTGGCGCAGGACCGGGGGTTTCTGCTGACCGTGTCGCTCTCCATGCTGGTGGTGGCTGTGGTGCTGAACATCATCGGATTGAACGTGGGCAAATGGCTGCAGAACGCGGGCGGGGTGGGGACGTATGTTCCGCTGCTGATGCTGGCGGGGATTGCGGCGGTGGTGGTGTGGAAGCACGGGTCGGCGACGCAGTTCACCTGGGCGAACATGATGCCGACGTGGAACTGGGACACGGTGAACTTCTGGTCGCAGATTGCGTTTGCCTTCACGGGGCTGGAACTGGTGGCCACCATGAGCGAAGAGGTGCGGGATCCGCGCAAGACGCTGCCGCGGGCGGTGTTTGGAGCCGGCGCTCTGATTGCGCTGATGTATATCGCGGGCACGTTTGCGATTTTGTCGCTGGCGCCGGCGGCGGATATTGACCCGCAGAGCGGGGTGTTTCACGCGATTACGGTGGGGTCAGTGGCGCTGAAGCTGGGAGCGCTGGGGATGCTGGCGGCGGTGCTGGTGACGGTAGGCAACGCGGGCGGAGTGGGCAGCACGGTGGCGGGGATTGCGCGGGTGCCGTTTGTGGTGGGCGTGGACCGCTACCTGCCGGCGGCGTTCGGCAAGATTCACCCGAAGTGGAAGACTCCGTGGGTTTCGATCCTGGTGCAGGCGACTGTTTCGGGGGCGATTCTTCTGGGGAGCCAGGTCAACGAGACGACGCGCGGGGCGTATCAATTCCTCATCGACGCGGCCATCATTCTGTACTTCATTCCATTCCTCTACATGTTTGCGGCGGTGATCAAGCTGGCGGGGCGGCGGGACCGGAGGGAGAATGCCCATGCCGTGCTGGTGCCAGGCGGCAAGGTGGGGGTATGGATCTGCGGCGGACTGGGCTTTGTGGTGGTGCTGGTGGGGATCCTGGTGTCTCTGGTGCCGCCGGGGGACTCGCTGAACAAGCTGGGGTTTGAGTTGAAGCTGGTAGCGGGGACGGCGGCTTCGGTGCTGCTGGGGCTGGTGTTGTATTGGCGGGGAGCAAGGGCCAAGCAGGCGGAGTTGTAGGAATATCCTGGGCAACGCAACTCGCAAACTTGTCTGGACGAGCAGCCGCTGGAGTTCCGCAAGAAGAGCGCCCGGAAGCCCTGGGGGCTTCCGGGCGCCTTTGGCGCCGGACCTACTTTGATTCCTTGATGATTGCGTCCGCGGCGTTGCCGGCCACCACCCAGCTTGCCGACCCGGCAACGACTGCTTCATCTTCGAACCAGAGGAATCCGAAGTCGTCGATGCACTCTGGAAAGTCCGGCTTGATGATGATGTATCCCGGAATCACCGCGCCGGGAATGTAGGCGTTGTCGCCGCGGTTGTTGCTGTATGTCTTGGTCTTTGAGACCGTACCCACGCCGGCTACATATGAAGTGCTGGAGACCGGGTGCGTGCCGAGAATGTAGTTGACGGCGCGCAGCGTGTACTCCGGACCCACAAGATCCGGAAATGTCTTGTGCAGGAAGTACATGCGTATGGCCATGTCCACCACTGCGCCCGATCCGCCCCAGGTATCCATGCTCGGGGGCACGCCAAACGGCGTCGCGTTCAACTCCTTGTCCAGTCCCGCCATGTAGGTCTTCACCGCTTCCCGCATTTGATCCTTCGCGCCGGGGTCCAGATAAGGCAATGCCCGGACCGCCGTCCAACCGCGGAAGCCCATCTGCTGCGGCTTGATGACCTGGGGGAACAACTCCCGGAGCCGGGACTTGTAAGGCTCTGCGCCATGCGTGGCGATAGTCAACTCCAAAGCCGCAGCCCAGTGCAGCCCGGCTTCAAACCCGGCACGATCGAAGCCGGCCGGCGGAGGTGGAGGTGCGACGGCTGGGGCTGGGTTTGCCGTAGGGCCACCTACCACCCCTTGCGAGGCAGCCAGCACGCCAGAGCCCGCCGATGGATCTCCGCCAAATGCGCCGCCCATCGACGTCGGGTGAGCCTTCTCGTCGTTCCATGCCTTGATTGCAGTCTCCAGGCAGTCTTTGGCCAGGGCGTCGTCCCAGCCTTTGAGCGCATCGGCGGCCGCGGCCAGCGCGGCGATGGCGTCCCACTGGAAGAACGGGTTGTTTGACGTGAAGATCCAGCGATCATCGGGCTTGCCGGAGTAGTCGCCCTTCACTTCATTGGGGCCGAGCTGCGGGTCATAGATGCGGCCGTCGGTCTTCGACGCTCCGTCCCCCAGGTGCGTGTATTGGCGCAGGTCGGGCTCGTGGGTGCCGCGGATCGCGTGGCCGATGTTGTGAAACTGCGCCAGAATCAGCAGCGCCCCGTGCTTGACTTGCTGGACCTCATCCGGCACGCCGTCAGGCCGGTGCATCTCCACCTCACGGGCGGTTTCATCCACGGTAAGTTCGTCGTAATCCTGATGGAACTCGCGATAGGCAAGGGCCAGACTCTGAATCACGCTGAGTTGCGCGGGCTCCTCGAGGTCGAAGTCGCCGGCATCGTACCAGCCACCGACGTTCATTCCGGGAATGTGATCGCCGCCCTTGTATTTGCCGTCGGTGGCCGTCGCCTGGTTCCAGCCGTCGAATTGCTCGCCGACCACGGGGGCCATGCGGCCATCATCCAGGTGCGACGCGCCGTGCCACACGCGGTAACCTTCGCGGACAGAAACGTGATCCATCTGCTCCGCGAGATGATGGTCCAGGCTGTCCTGCCAGATCTTCGCGTAAACGTCCTGTGCGATGGGGAACGGCGCGGTGCGCTGGTCAGCGTACTCGATGACATACAACCCGGGCTCTTTCACCGGGGTAAAGTCGAACTTGGAATACACATACCGCAGCCAGGGCGTTGCAGGCGTGATCTGGCCCTCAAACACCTGCTTGTACTCGCCGGTCTCCAGCAGGCGAAGCACCCTGGCCGTCTTCGGACCGCTGTACTGCGGGTCGAGTTCGAGCACCGCCACCTTGGAGAAGCCGGGGGCATACCCCACCTGGCTGTGGGCAATCATGGGGGGCCGCGTCCAGTTGGGAATCACGTCCGGCCGGATATGCCATACGATAGCGCCCGTGGTCTTGCCGGCGGGGATCAGCGAACGCAGAACGAACCAGCCGTTCTGCGCGCGGCTGCGTCCGTCAAACAGCATGAGGTCGGCGGTATCGGACTTCACGTTGATGCGGGCCAGCGCATCGTCCACCCCAAGGGTGATGCTCCTGCCCTGGGCAAACGGCAGCGGCTCTGTGTATCCCTTGGCCTTGTCCCAGTCCTCCAGGTAGTAGGCCTTTTTCGGCTCGCCGGCCAGCGGCAACACCTTGACCATGGAATCGTTCGGCGTGCGCGGAAAGATGCCCGCCTTGGCGCCGTCCACAAGATATGTCTTGCCCATGTAGATCGAGGGCAGGAACTCCAAATTGAAGCCCGCGCGCCCAGCCAGTTTCTCCGGGAGCGGCTTTTCCAGATTGATGCTCACCTTCACGCCGCCCGGTTCCGCGGCCACCTCAAGCGTGTAGCTCAAATCAAAGGCCGGGAAGCCAAGGTCGGCAGTGAGCCGGTTGTTTTGCTTGTCGGCGTGACGCCCTTTGAGGGTTGCCACCAGGTCCCACTGCTCGGGCGTTGGCATCAGGCGCACGTCGCCGTTGGTGGCGATGCGCGCGCCATGGAGAATCATTTCCATGGCCGTGTTCTTCTGGTCGACGAAGACGGGATGGTAGGTGCTGTCGTAGAGAAACACGCTGAAACCGTGCGTGTCGAGGTAGTTCTTGTCGGTCACCTGCATCTGAACCTGGGCGCGGCAAGCCGGCAGCACGAGGAGCAGAAGGAGAACGAAGGCGGCGGGACGAATGCACGCGACGATGCACCTTACGATGCGCGTCCTGCGGATTTTCATGCGGATCTCCAGGATGGGGTTGAAGGAAGTGCGATGCTGCCGGCTGTGTGGGCGAACCGCAGCTTGCCGCACGAGTACCTTGCCAGTCCCGCGCAATTTCATGCTGGACCACCGATAAAGCGATTTACTGGGAAACAATACCAGCCATCGCATCCATTTGGCAACCTCGGACTTCCTGGCATCCTGAAGCCGCAAAGACTGCGGGCTGCAACCGGTCGTGATGCCGTCGGTAGCGACTACCAGTTCCCACACCCTGCGCTCGGCTTTCAATGATAGGAAGAATCCAATATCCGACCTTCGAACATTGGAACGGCCGGGGTCGCGGCACTATCATGGTCTGCGGGAGAAAACACAATGAATCGCAGGGAGTTTCTGGGTACATCACTTACGGCGGGAGCGGCGCTTGCGGCTGCACCGCTTGCCGGGGGCGCGGTCAACACGGGCGAGGCGCAGACCGAGGCCGCGCCCAAGAGCGGCATCAGGAAGCTGCCCATCGGCGTTTTCAATCCGGCGTTCACCGGGTTGTCGCTGGACGCCATGCTGGATAAGTACGTGAGCCTGGGCGCGGAGGCGGCTGAGGTGGGCGCGGCGGGCTACGCTTCATCGGAACAGTGCCCGCTGTCAGAACTGGTGGCCGACAAAGCCAGGGCGCGCACCTGGAAGAAGAAATTCGACGACCACGGCATTCCCATCCTGGCGGTCAGCGGCCACGGAAATGTGCTCCATCCCGACCCGGCCAAGGCCGCGGCGTTTGACAAGGGCTTCCGCAACACCATCCTGCTGGCCGAGATGCTGGATGTGCCTACGGTGGTGGGCTTCTCGGGGTGCCCCGGCGGTTCGCCGACAGACAAGTTCCCTGCCTGGATCGTCTACAAGTGGCCGGACGAGTACGCCGAGGCGCTGGAGTGGCAGTGGAAAGAGCGCATCATTCCTTATTGGAAGGACCTGGCCAAGTTCGCGCAGGATCACGGCGTGAAGCGGATCGCCCTGGAGATGCATCCCAACTTCTCGGTCTATAACCCGCGGACGCTGATGCGGCTGCGCGAGGCGGTGGGCCCCGTGATCGGCGCCAACTGCGACCTGAGCCACCTGTTCTGGCAGGGATGCAATGCGGTGGAGGCGATTCGCTATTTGGCCAGCCATGGCGCTCTCTATCACGCGCACATGAAGGATACAGCCTTCTTCCCGCACAACGTGGACCGCTTTGGCGTTTTGAACTTCACCCTCACGCCCTCGGATCTGGAAGCGTCGGAGTTCTTCCGTTCAGTGGGTTATGGGCACAGCGTCAGCGCATGGAAGGACATCATCGCCACGTATATGGAAGTGGGCTTTGATGGCATGTTGAGCGTGGAGAATGAGGATCCGCTGCTCACGGGCGAAGTGGGCGTAACACGGTCATTGGCCGTGCTGAAGCATGCGCGCGAGGAGTTGCTGGCGGCGCAGCCAAATCCTGGGCAGGCGCGCGGGTAAGTCGTTCAGGGGGAAGAAGCGTTTTGACCCGCCCCATGGCTGGACCGGCGGCCTGGGGCGGGTTAGCGTACGCAGGGTTGTACCTCAATTCAGTTCTGCGTGCCTATGCGACGACATCTGCGCGGCGGCTTTCCACGCCCCACATTCAGGGGAGGCCCTGCGAGGCAAAGCCGGGGCTCCACGCACATCCGCAGGGTGGCGCGTGATCTGCGGCTGGAACTGGCATGGGCATGAGGGTCAGCCTCAAGAGGCGGGTTTCAGAGCTGATTCGAGCCATGCGCGGAGTTCCATGTCTTCGGGCCAG
This sequence comes from uncultured Acidobacteriaceae bacterium, assembly GCA_903849645.1. GTDB lineage: Bacteria > Acidobacteriota > Terriglobia > Terriglobales > Acidobacteriaceae > Telmatobacter. The sequence goes on from CAINJJ010000012.1 coordinate 23,337, forward strand.
CGGGCAATCTCTGGCCTGGCCGCCATCAATACCTGAAGATTGGCCGTATGCACATGACGGCAAGCGAAAAGGTCAACCTTGGCCGCCGGCTTGTTTTGCAACCAGTCGAGCAGCCCCTCCGCCTCTTCAACGACGACAACATCATGAAACACGGCTCGGTTCTTTTTGAATTCGATGGGCATCAGATAATCTCCCTGACATTGAGAATCATGAGTACAGAACCGTCGCCCATCAAGGCCGAACCTGAGTAAGCAGTCAGACCGGACAAGAAGCCGCCCAGCGGCTTCTGAATCAACCCGATGGTCTCCTTGAATCCATCCACAAGCAGGCCCAGAACTTCGCCGCCCGCATGAACCAGCAGCACAGCCAGTTCATGTTCGGAGTTGGCGCGGGGAGCCGCCGGGATGCCCAGCAAGGTGTTCAGAGACTTCAACGGCACAATGCGCCCACGCAAGACGGCCGCAAGGGTCTGCTTGATTGTCCGCAGTTGGCCTTTCGCAATTCGCACGGTCTCGACGACGTTATCCATCGGCACGCCAAACAACTGACCATCAGACTCGACGACCATCACCTGCGTCACGGCCATTGAAAGCGGCAGGGATATTCGAATCGAGGTGCCCCGGCCCAGTTCACTGTCGATCACAACTGTTCCGTTGATCTTCTCAACTGCGGAGCGGACCACGTCCATGCCCACTCCCCGGCCAGACAGATCGGAGACAACCGCGGCGGTCGACAGACCCGCGGCGAAGATCAGGTTGACGGCCTCACGGTCGTCGATTCGCCCCAGCGCTGCTTCGTCAATGATGCCCTTCTCATATGCCTTTTGTTTGATCACCGCCGGATCGATGCCCTTGCCATCATCGATGATCTCAATCACCACGCGGTCGGCCTCCTGCGCGGCCCGGATGGTGAGCGTGCCCGTCTCGCGCTTGCCACAGGCGCGACGAACTTCAGGAGTTTCAAGGCCGTGATCCAGGCTGTTGCGGACGATGTGGATCAAGGGGTCGGCCAGCGATTCAATGATGTTCTTGTCGGCCTCCGTCTGCTCGCCTTCAAGCACCAGCTGAACTTCCTTGCCCAGCTTCCGCGAGATGTCGCGGACCAGTCTTGGGAAACGCTGAAATATATAGGAAACGGCCATCATGCGCACCTGCATGATGGCGTCCTGCATCTCGTCGACAATGCGATTGATGACCGAGTACTCTCCTTTGATCTCGCGGGAAAGCTCGCGCACGCCAAACTGTGACTCAGCGCGCTGGGCCAGATAAGGCAGAGCATTCTTTGAAACCACCAGTTCGCCAATCAGGTTCATCAGCCGGTCGATCTTGGCCTGGTCGACCTTGAGGCTGCGAGGACTGGGCGCGTTATCCTCCGCCCTGCGGCCGAACTTGATTCCATCGCTCGCAGCAGACTGGGCGGGAGCCCCTTCGGTTGCCGCAGCCTCGCCGGAGCTATTGGGCGGACCTGCCGCTGGCTTGTGCTTGACCTGCGCCGGAGAGGCGCTGGGGGAGGAGAGTCGGGCGACGAGGTGTTCCCTGCCAGTTTCCAACCAGAGGAGCAGCAGCGCGTTCTGGCCTGAAGACAGACACTCCGCCAAAGCGGCTTCGATCTCGCTGATGGCCACCTCATCGCCGGCCGCCCTGGCCAGGTTGACCAGCACCGCGGCAACCGACTGGAGCCTGCCGCCGCTCCATTCCGGGCGATCGTCCAACTTGAGAATCTGCTCCTGCGCGGCAAGGATTCGATCGAGGGCCGCGGCCCGCTCACGCGACGCCTCGTCCTGGTCTTCTGCCGGCGCCTGCGGGGAATCAGGCGAATTTGCTGCCCCTCCTTTGAAGCCATCCGCAGCGGCGGAGTGATGTTGAACATTACCGGGGGGGGCAGATACAGAGGGCTCCAGCAACTGCGGATTGACTGGAACAATGCTCACTTGATCCGGCACATAACGGAAGTATTCGCTGAGTTCCTCTCGCGAGGCAGAGGTCAGCAGGTGGAATTGAAGCAGGCAACGGTAGGTGTCCAGCTCGGCCAGCAGAGGCAGGGCCTGCAACGGCTTTGCGGCGCCCCACAGCAGCCCCGGCGTCTGGCGTGCGCAGAAGAAGGGATCATCGCCTTGAAAGAAGCAATCCTGCACCGGCGCATAGCAGACCCAATGCAGCGCTTCTCCGCCCCGGCACTGACGCAGCGCCTCTTTGCGCGCCGCTTCAGGAACCTCAGAAAGGAGCGGCAGCCCGGCCGGAGTCGCGCCGGGGTGGATTGCAACCGGAGCCGGCGCTTCGGATGGGACCTCAGGGATCAATGCCCGAAGCGACTCGGCCATGCGGGCCGAGTCTCCGGCGCGCGAGGCGTCAATCCGCTCCGTGGCCTCGATATCCGCGCACATCTCCATCACAAGATCGATGGCGTCCAGCAGGCGGTCGGCCAGCTCCTGCGAGTAGGCGATGCGCCCGTTGCGCACCAGCCCCAGCAGGTCCTCGCCGGCATGGAGCACGCGCGTCATCTCAGGAAAGGTGAACAAGCCGCTGTTTCCCTTGAGCGTATGCACCAGGCGGAACAGCTCGTTGATCAGCCCCTGATCGCTCGGCGCTCCTTCCATCTGCATCAGCTTTTCGCTGATGCCCTGGGAGAAGTCGCGGGATTCGGAGAGAAACTGTTCGAGCAAGGGATTCATTGATTCGCCTCCCCGAGCATCAGCCGGGCATGAGCCAATAGCTGCAAGGGCCGCACCGGCTTCACCAGGTAGCAGTTGGCGCCGGCGTGGCAGGCGGCCATCTCATCGCGGGCGGCGGCTTCGGTCGACACCATGATCGCCGGTGGCTGAGGAATCTGCTGCCGGCGCATCTCTTTGAGAAAGCCCAGGCCGTCCAGCCTGGGCATGTTGACGTCCACCAGAAGCAGGTCGAAGGGTGTTTCAAGGGCCTTTTCCAGCGCCTCGATCCCGTTGAGCGCCTCCTCCACCGCGAAGCCACGGGATTCAAGTACGCCGCGGTGATACATGCGAACAGTGGCAGCATCGTCAACAATGAGGACGCGTTTCATTTCGCCTCCCTGGTTTTCTGGTAAACAATCGCTTCCGGAAACTTGCGCACTTTAAACAAGGACGAGATGCGGCTCATCGATTCGGAATGCCCCAGGCAGATGTAGCCGGCGGGATTCAGCGCTTCGTAAAATGTGTCTGTCGCGTTCTTGCGCGACAGGTCGTCAAAGTAGATGAGCAGATTGCGGCAGAAGATGACGTCGAAGTTGCGGTATTTGATGGTGTCGGCGGGCTCGGCAAGATTGACGCGCGTGAACTCGACCGCCTGACGCACATCATCGGAGAGCTGGTATTCGTCGCCCGCGGCCTTGAAGTACTTTGCCAGCCAGCGCGCGGGCACATATTGCACCGAGCGGCTCGAATAGCGCGCCTGCCGCGCACGGCGCAGGATGCTTGTATCGATATCCGAAGAGATGATCTCCACATCCCAGGCGTTGATCTGGGACCATTTCTCAAGAAGATACATCGCAATCGAATAGGGCTCTTCTCCAGACGAGGAAGGAATGCACCAGATGCGAATGGGGTCGGAGTCAACCTTGTGCTTGACGATCTCGGGGAGGATGGAGTCGACCAGGCACTGGAACTGGTACTCCTCGCGCAGAAAATAGGTTTCGTTCACGGTCATCGAGTTGGTGAGCAGTTGCAACTCTTCGCCCGAGGCCTGAAAGCGCAGGAGTGTGAAGTAGCCGCGAAAGGTCCCGGTCGCGGTGGCTTCAATGCGCTCGGCCAGGCGCTTGTCGACAAAATAGCGCTTGGAAGCCTCGAAGCTGATGCCGGTGCGGCGATAGAAGAACTCCCTGAACTTCAGGAAGTCCTCGTTGCTGATGCCGTGGCCGGGATCGGGATGTGGCGTGAGAGTGCTCATCAAGGGGTCAGATTTCACCAATGCGTTTCAACGCCAGGTCGGCCGCAAACTGGATAAAGGCCTCTGCAGCAAAGCGGACCTTGATCCGGACCAGGGAGTCGATCGAAGCCTCTGTTCCAACCTCGCAAAGCAGATCGAGCGCCGTGGCGCAAACGTTCAAGTGAGCATCGCTCTCGATGACCTGGATCAGCCAGCGCTCCACATCCGGATGAGCCATGGATCCCATTACGTTGACCGCAAAGATGCGCACGTCGGGATCAGCATCAGCCAACAGCGATGCCAGAACCGGGGGCACTGCGCCGGCCCGGTCGCCGGTACCGGCCAGCACCCCCAGGGCCTCGATGGCTTCGTTGCGAAGCGCCACATCCTCGCTCCTCAGGCAGCCGGCCAACTCCGCGGTCGCCGCCGGGTCATCCAGGCGGATCAGCGTGGTGAGAATCGCAGCGCGTACGGCGATATCCTGCTCACGCTTCAACCGGCTCACCAGCGCGGCGCCCGCGTTCGGACAGCGGAGAATCTCCTTCGCGGCATGGCGGCGCACCGAGGCTTCGGCGCTTTCCAGGCCGTCCGCCAAATCTACGCAATCTGCTGCCTCGGGCAGCGCCGCGGCCCCGGCTTGTCCTGCTCTCCCCGCATCCTCTCCCGCGGTTTTCGTTCTGACCAGAGCCATCTTTCGTTCCTTGCTGGCCGGCCCAGGTCCTGTCCCGCGCAGCCGCGCATGTGTTTACCGGCCCGCCCACGTTGAAAGCTGCCCGGCGATCCTTTCAGCAGCGAGCACCAGACTGGCGCCGCCCTTGCCAACCAACTCGCCCGGCATTCCATAGACAACGGCCGACTCTTCCGATTCGGCAATGGTGCGGCCGCCGCGTCTTCTGATTTCAGCAAAGGCGTCGGAACCGTCATAGCCCATTCCAGTCATCAGCACCGCCGTGACGCGCGTGGGATCGTAGTGTTCAAGCACCGATCGCCCAAGCAGCTCGACCGAGGGGTGCCACAGATACTTCGCATTCTCCGGCGTGGGCAAAACGGTCAGCCTACCGGCGCGATTGGCCAGCACCATGTCCGCCCCACCTCTCCCGATGTAAACCTTGCCCTGCTCGACCGGCAGAGCCGAGCCCGTCTCCACCACTTTCAAAGCGCAGAGCTGGTCCAGCCGCTCCGCAAAAGCCTTTGTGAAGGCTCCGGGCATGTGCTGCGCCACCAGCACCGGCCACGGAAAGTGCGCGGACAGCCCCGACAAGACAATCTCCAGAGCGCGCGGACCGCCCGTCGATGCGCCCATCACCAGGAGGCCATCGCCGGTTCCCCGAGGCGCTGCCAACGCGGCCGGCTCGCGGGAGACCCTTTTGCGTTCCTCCTGCATGCGCCGCGCCAGGCTGCCTGTTGGCGATACCCTGTTCCGCGGGCGGGCCCGCGCCGCGCTGCGCACCTTCGATACCAGTTCCGCGGTGATCTTGTCGATCGAGAGCGATATGGTTCCACCCGGCTTGGCGACGTAATCCACCGCGCCCAGATTCAGAGCTTCAAATGTGGCCAGCGCCCCCTCATTGGTGAGCGAGGAGACCATCACCACCGCGACCGGCCGCTCGGCCATGATGAGGGAAAGCGCAGTCAATCCGTCCATCTCCGGCATGTTGATGTCCAAGGTCACCACATCCGGTTGGAACTCCCTGTTTTCCCTCACCGCTTCGTCGCCGTTTCTGGCCTGGCGAACCTCAAAGTCTCCCTCGGCCTGAAACAGGACCATCAACTGGCGGCGCATGAGCGCCGAGTCGTCGACAATCAACAGCTTGATCATTGACCTATCCCGAAACAGCAGCCAAAGCCACCAGTTCCTTCTGCTCCATCAGGTGAGGCGGATCAAGCAGCTGGACCATCCGCTTCTGCTTTTCTAGATTGGCCATGCGACTCAGCAGCCTGACCTGGTCAGTGGACAGTTGCGGCGCAGGCTCAATCGCCGCCCTGGGAATCTTGAGCACCTCGGCCACCTGGTCGACGATGAATCCCGTGCGCACATCAGAGATCAGAAACACCATGATCCGCTGTCGGTCGCTGCGCTCCACCTGGCTGAGACCAAGGCGCAGGCGAAGATCGATCACCGGCAGCACGGTTCCGCGCAGGTTGATGACTCCCTCAACGAACGAGGGTGCCTTGGGAACGCGAATCAGTTCTTCCGGCACCCGCACAATCTCCTGCACGCTGGCGATCGGCGCGCCGAACTCTTCCTTGTCCAGGCGGAAGATCACGACCTGTTCATCGTCGTCCAGATTGTCGTCTGCTTCCCTGGTTTGCTGGCCTTCTTCCAGATCGCTTTCGTTCACCGCGTTCAATGCCTCCTTTACCACGGAATGACCGAAGAGATTGCGTGCGGTGACGATTGACACCAGGCGTTTGCCACTGTCGAGACGGCAGATTGAAGTGATTTCAGCCAGGTTTCCTTCGCGTGCAAGCATTGCGGGAAGCGGATCCACGCCGGACTTTGAAACCCGCAGCACCTCACTGACCGCATCGACCACGACGCCAACCGAGACTCCATTGAGAGTCAGCACCACGATGCGGCTCTTTTCGTCCAGCGCGCGGTAAGGCAGGGCGAACATGGTGCGCAGATTGACCAGCGGCAGCAGGCGGCTGCGCAGGGTCATCACGCCCAGCACATGGGACTCCGAGTGCGGCACATGGATGACCGCCTCCGGCACCTGCACAATCTCCTGAACATCCTCGATCGCGATGGCGTACTCCTGTCCATCCACATCAAAGCTGACCAGTTGCAGCTCATCGCTCAAATCATCTTCGTCCGACTGCACACTGGCCTGCACGGCGCCTGCCGCGCCGCTGTTCTGTGTGATGGCCGCAATCTGCGAGAACTCCCGCTCGATCAGCCTGGCAAAGTCCAGCACCATGATCATGGCGTGCCCGCCCACATCCTTGATCAGGCTTGAAAGCACATCGGTATTCACCGTGGTGCGAATCGAGCCCACATCTTCGATGTGACCGGCATCCACGCCCACCACGCTGGACACGCGATCCACCACGAATCCGAGGGGCTGGCCCACGTCAACCACCAGTGCGCGCGTGGCGTCGTCGTGCGCCAGCTCTTCAAAGCCGAAGAGACGGCGCAGCGAGATGATGGGCAGAACCTTGCCGCGCAGATTGGCAAGGCCTTCCAAAGCCGGCGGCGCAAGCGGCACGCGAACCACCTCAGGAACTCGAATGATCTCCTTCACCGGCGTCATATCCGCCGCAAAGACCTCTTCGCCGGCCACGAATGTGACAAACTGCTGTGTTCCCTGGTGCCCGGCCTTTTCCGCAGCTTGCGCCGGGCCGCTTTCGGCGCTTTTGCGGGCTGGCTGTTCAAGACGGGGCGCGGCCGGCGCAATCTCATTGGCCGCCCGGTCTGGTTGACTGTCGGGAGCCCGCTGGTCGAGGATCGGCTCCTCGATCAGCGCGCCGCCATTGCGATGCTTGGATGCTCGTGTCGTCATCAGCTCCCTCACTTACGCCGCGCTCTGCAGTTCGTCGGCCAGCGAAGCGATCTCCTCAATGGCTGCGGAAAGGTCTTCAGCGCCCTTGGATTGCTGCTGCGCGGCGCTCGAAGCTTCGGTTGCGGCCTTGTCAGCCTCTGTGGCGGCGGCGGAGATCTGCTCGATGCCCTTCTTCACCTGGCCCAGCGCGGCGGCAATCTCATCCGAAGCGGAAAGGATCTCCTGGCAGCCGGTTTCCACGACCTGGATATCGGTCTCGATGGAGACAAGGTCGGCGGTGGTGCTCTTGGCCTTCTCCACCTCGGAGGCGGCGGCGGCAACGATCTCATTCAGATCGCGGCCCACAACCCCGATCTGATCCTGAACCGCCTTGACCAGATCCTTGATGCGGTCGGCATTTTCAGCCGAGTCGTGGGCCAGGTTGCGGATGTCGGTGGCCACCACCACAAAGCCTTTGCCAAACTCGCCCGCCCGCGCGGCTTCAATCGCCCCGTTCACGGCCAGCATGTTGGTTTGTATCGAAACGGTGCTGATGGCCTCGACGATCTTGTCAATGCGCCGCGATACAAGTTCCAGATCGTTCATCTGCTTGATGCTGGTGCGCGAGGCATCGGCCGAATTGGAGAGACCGGAGATCAGCCCATTCACGGCCGTCTTGTTCTCGCCCAGAAGATTCTTGATGGCGAGCACCTTGTCCGCGCTGACTTTGGCGCGCTTCTGAGCGATCTCCAGGCCCTTCTCAATCTGGTTGGTGGCCGCCGCGGACTCCTCGGATGCGGAAGACTGCACCTCGGCGCCCTTGCGAATCTGTCCCAGCGCGGTCATGATCTGGGCGCTGGAGCGATTGATCTCCTGCACCGCGGAGGACAACTCCTCGGAAGAGGACGCCACCTGCTCGGCACTCTTGGCCACATCGGTTGAGTTCTTCAGATCTTCGGCCAGCTCCGACAGTGCCTGCGCCGCCTGCTCGCACTCGGCCAGCGCCTGGGCCTGCTCGGCCACTGTCTTGGCGGATTCTTCCGCCGCGGAGGACTGCTCTTCGGCGGCGGCCGCGATGCTCTGCGATCCCTTCAGCGCCTGCTGCGACGCGACATTGGATTGGCCGGCGTTGACGGCAATCTCACGGATGCCTTTCACAATCTCGATCGCGTCAACGCGGATCTGCTCCAGTTGCGCGGTGATGATCTTGCCCTTTTCCACCTCTTCTTCCATGGTCCTGGCGGATGTATTGATGCCGTCGGCGATGGATTTGACGTCGTTTTGAATCTGCCCGACCAGCTCCTGGATCTGCTTGGCGCTCTTCTCGGAGGTCTCGGCCAAGGTGCGCACTTCGTCGGCAACGACCGCGAAGCCCTTGCCGTGCTTGCCGGCGCGCGCGGCTTCAATGGCCGCATTGAGGGCCAGCAGGTTGGTCTGGTCGGCGATGCGGGCAACCGCCTTGACAATGTCGCCGATGTTGGCCGCCTGCTTTTCCAACTCGACCACCATGCGCACGGAATCTGTCTGGCGCTGCGCCGCCGTGCCGACGTTCAAGATCAAGCCAGCCACATCTCCGCTGGTTCTGGCGATCAGCGTCTGGCAGGCTTCGCCCTTGCCCGCGCTCAAATCGGCGTTCTGCAACTGCCGGGTAATGGAAACTCCCACCTGCTGAAACGCGGTGAGCGACTCCTGCGCGGCGCTGGAAGCTTCCTCGGCGCCGCTGGCGATCTGATCGCTGGCGCGCTTGAGTTCCTCGGCTGCCGACGATGCCTCGGCGATGCCGGAGGCCAGTTGGCCTGTCGCTGCCGCGATGCGCTCGGCGGCCTGCTGCTGCTTGGCAAGTGTTCTCGCCTTCTTGCGCTGCGCCTCCGCCTCACGGGCGGTTACAAGCGAAGGTCTTCCATCCGTTGAAGCGGTGGTTGCCTGTGCGGCAACCTTCTTGACAAGTGCCATGGTCCTTTCCTTTCGTGCTCGCGCTTTCAGTCGTTTTCCGAGGCTCGCGTGTTCGCGATTTCAGCGGGCTGGTGAGAGATCCAGAGTGCGCGAGTTTGAACGGCATAGATGCGCACGGCAGGTCATGATGTCTAGTTGGAACCTTCGGCGCAATCCCCGCAACAGAAAAGCGGTTGCGGATTCCAACTTCATGACAGCAGCACAGATGCGGGACACGCGTCCCGAATCGGCACCTGCCAGCACTTCGCCAGTGCCGGTCGCAAGGTGATCGCCCGGGCGCGAAATCAACCAAGAGTGGGATCCGCGCAGGGTACGCCGATCCGCCTGCAGGCCTGGGAGGCTTTGCCCTCCATCTTGCCGATTGGAGGAGCGATCTCCCAATTCCACTCCGCACTATGGAAAGCTCGGCCAAAGCTCTCTGTGGAATTGCCCGCTTCCAGTCAAGAGGCTGCGGCTTCTTCTGAATTCTGGGCGGGTGGGTGAAGAGGCGGCCAAAGCTGCGTATGGCAAAGGCGCTCGCCGGGAGACCACTGAAGCCTTGAAACTTCAGCGCATATTCATCATTCAGTTAGAGCATGGGAGCAGCAGCCGCTAGACCTTAATGCTCGAGGCTTCATCTTGAGTAAAGCAGGGCGTGGATGCGTTCGATACGACACGCGCTGCAATGGAGAGGGCCGAAATTGAGTTGCGGAACATTGGTCAAGGGTTGGAAGCTGGACTAACATCATTCGCGGCTAATTTGAATTCTGGTCTCGCGCCACTCGGCAAGGAGATTGAAGAGGGAGTTTCCATTCAACATTCCACAAACAGCGAATTGCTTGCGGTACTTGCGACTGTGGAGCAAAAGGTTGGGAAGATCGAAGCAGTGGTCGGCTCTCAACGAGGCAGCCTCCGAAGGCTAGAGGAAACCGTTGAAATGACCAGCCGCCTGCACAAGAGGATATTGGTCACTCCTGGAGCCATCGAAGTCCTTGGTCGGGGTGTGCTGATCATGAAGGTCTTCAGGCTTCTGTAATCTACCTGTGTTCAGCGCGCTGGCTTTCCGGCCGTTGCGGCTCAATCGAGGCAGTGACTTTCCAAAAAAAACTGGATCATGGCCCTCCTAGGCTTCGACGACATCGCCTTCGCCGGGGGCGAGGAAGAGGTTGGCTTCCAGGCCGTGCTGACGCATGTAAAGGTCGTAGTAGCGACCCTGCAGGGCGAAGAGCTCGGTGTGGTTGCCGCGCTCGACGATCCTGCCCTGTTCGACGACCAGAATCTGGTCGGCGCGGCGGATGGTGGAGAGGCGGTGGGCGATGACAAAGGTGGTGCGCCCCTGCATGAGCTGGTTGAGGCCGGCCTGAATCATGGCCTCGGACTCGGAGTCGAGCGAGCTGGTGGCCTCATCGAGGATGAGAATGCGCGGCTCGGCAAGGAGGGCGCGCGCGATGGAGAGGCGCTGGCGCTGGCCGCCGGAGAGCTTGACGCCGCGCTCGCCCACGATGGTGTCATAGGCCTCAGGAAAGCGCTCGGCGAACTCATCGACGCGCGCGGTGCGGCAGGCGAAGAGGAACTGTTCCTCGGTGGCCTCGGGCCGGGAGAAGAGAATGTTTTCGCGAATGGAGCCGTCGAAGAGGAACGAGTCCTGGAGAACGACGCCGAGTTGCGACCGGAAGGTGTTGAGGTCCACGTGGGCCAGGTCATAGCTGTCCACGGTCACGCGGCCCTTGAGGGGGGTGTGGAAGGCGCAGAGGAGGCTGATGATGGTGGACTTGCCGGAGCCGGAGGAGCCGACGAGGGCGGTGACGGTTCCCGGCTCGGCGACAAAGTTGATGCCGTGGAGGACGGGCTTTTCGGGGTCATAGGCAAACTCGACGTCTTCAAAGCGAACGGTGCCGTGGATGGGGGGAATCTGGTCAGTGCGGCCGGGGGTCTGGTTCTCCTCAATCTCCGACATGATCTCGTTGGTGCGGTCGAGCCCGGCGAAGGCCTCGGTCAACTGGGTGCCGATGTTCACAATCTGGAAGACCGGGGCGATCATGAAAGCGAGAAACATGTTGTAGCTGAAGTAGTCGCCGACGGTCCATGTGCCGCGCAGAACGCTGTGGCCGCCCAGCCACATGACGAGGGCCGAGACGAGGCCCAGCACGGTGGTGGATGCGGCGGAGAGGGTGCTGGTCATGGTGAGGGACTTCATGACGTTGGCCAGGAGGCGCTCGACGCCCGTGGCAAAGACGCTGGCCTCGCGCTCCTCGGCGTGATAGCCCTTGATGACGCGGACGCCGCCCAGCGACTCGGTGAGGCGGCCGGTGACCTCGGCGTTGATCTTGCCGCGCTCGCGGAAGATGGGGCGGATGACCTTGAAGCCGTATTGGAGGACGAAGACAAAACTGCCCATGACCGCGAAGACGGTGAGGGTAACCGGGACGCTGCGGCTGAGCAGATAAAGGAACGCAAGGACCGCGGTGAGCAGCCCGCCCAGAAACTCGACCAGGCCGGTGCCGACGAGGTTACGCACGCCCTCGACATCGGTCATGATGCGGGCGACCAGGGTGCCGGTGCGGTTTTCGTCATAGTAGGCGACCGAAAGCAGGCCCACATGGCGCTGCACCTGGCGGCGCATCTCGGCAATGAGGCGCTGGCCTGCCTTGGAGAGCAGTTGGGTGAGCGAGAACGAGGTGGCCGCCTGAATGAGCATGGCGCAGAAGACCCAGGCGATCATCTTGGGCAGCAGCGCCGGATCGCCGGTCTTGGAGAGCACCTTGTCGAGCAGGGGCTTGGAGGTATAGGGCAGGACGAGGCCGGCGACGCGGTTGATGACCATCAGGCCCATGCCGGCCGCGAGCAGGCCCAGCCTCGGGACCACCAGAGACTTGATCTGCGGCCACATCTTCTTGAGGTTGGGCTTGCGCTTGGGCAGGTCGGCCTGCCCTGCGCGGGTTGCCCGCCCGTGGGGCGAACGCTCGGCGCGCGCGCTCATGCCCAGACCACCGCCACGCATGGTGCCCATGCGCTAGACCTTCCCCGAGCGGCGGGCGTCAATGAAGGACTTGACGCAGAGGAACACATAGATCAGCATGAGGCCCGCGAGGGTGAGCTTGGAGCCGAGGGCGATGAGATCGGGGTCAACGCCGAGGGAACGGGCGTGAGCATAGCCGCGGACCGCCTCCGCCGCGCCGCCCAGGAAGCCGAGCAAACCGACGGTGACGTTGATGTGCATGAAGAGCTTGCGACGGCTCTCACTGGGGCTGATGGCGAACAGGCCGCCGATGCCGAGGGCAAGACCAATCCAGGTGGGAATGAGCGCAGTCACGTGGGCGCTGCCGGTGCCCAGGTATCCGGCCAAACCAAGTGCAATCAAAAGAACCGCAAAGACCAACGTCACTTTCGCCATCAAAGAGCCTCTCTTCTATCCAACGCAAACTTACCAGATGTATGGATGCGCGGGAGCCCGGCGGGGATGCGAAAGTCGAGGGATTGGCTGTGGGAAAGGGGCGGGTTGGCTGGGTGCAGAGTGTTGGCGCAAAGAGCGAAGGCGGGATAGGGCCTCGTTCGCTCCTGATGACCGGGTTGATCCGGTGTCGTGGTATCCCACCCATTCGCCGGAAAGATGGCGAATGGATGGAGTACCCAGATTTTCTGGCAGGCGGAGGCCGGCGGATTTCGGACTCGATTTTCTAGCGCTGAATGCGCGCGGAGCCGCCCCTGGCGAAGGCCCGGACCTGCTCCACGGTGGCCATGGTGGTGTCTCCGGGGAAGGTTGTGAGCAGGGCGCCGTGGGCCCAGCCGAGCTTGATGGCCTCCTCCGGCTCCTCGCCGATGAGCAGGCCGTAGATGAAGCCGGCGGCAAAGCCGTCGCCACCGCCCACGCGGTCCACCACGTCGAGCTCGGCCATGGGAGCGTTGTAGGTCTGGCCGTTGACCCAGGCCACGGCGCTCCAGCTATGGCGGTTGGTGGAGTGGACCTCGCGCAGCGTGGTGGCCACCACTTTGACGTGGGGATGCTTTTTGACGACGCTGTCGATCATGGCGAAGAAGACGCTGGGGTCAAGCTTGGACTTGGCGGCGACTTCGGGTCCGGGGATGCCGAGTCCCTTCTGGAGATCCTCTTCGTTGCCCACCAGCACATCAACGTTTTCGACGATTTTGGCGATGGTTTCGACGGCCTTCTCGTTGCCGCCGTGGATCTTCCAGAGCTTTTCGCGGAAGTTGAGATCAAAGGAGGTAACGGCGCCCGCGGCCTTGGCGGCCTTCATCATTTCGGCGGCCACCTCGGCGGTGGAGGGCGAGAGCGCGGCGAAGATGCCGCCGGAGTGGACCCAGCGCACCCCGTTGCCAAAGATGGAGGGCCAGTCAAAGTCGCCCGGCTTGAGCTGCGCGGCGGCCTCGTTGGCGCGGTTGTAGAAGACCACCGGAGCGCGCAGGCCGTGGCCTCGGTCGCTGTAGACGGTGGCCATGTTGGGGCCGGTGACGCCGTCGTGCTTGAAGTGCTTGTAAAAGGGCTTGACGCCCATGGCGCGGACGCGCTCGGCGATCAGGTCGCCGATGGGATAGTCCGACATGGCCGAGGCGATGCCGGTCTTGAGGCCGAAGCAGTCGGAGAGATTGGCTGCCACGTTGAACTCGCCGCCGCTGACGTGGATGTGGCACTCGGTGGCCTTGCGGAAGGGGATGATGCCGGGGTCGAGACGGTGCACCAGCGCGCCGAGGGAAAGAAAGTCCAGTTCCGCATGCTTGCGAATATTCAAACCGCTGCTCATTGCTTGTCCGCCTCTCTGAATTCCGGGAATCTGAGAACATAGTTCGTATCGCGAACTATATCCGAATAATGATACCCCAATTTAGCTGGCTGTGGCGCTCAACTGGCGCACATCGGCCAGAATCTGGTCCGCGGTCCATTCATTGCCGGGGTAGAAGCGGACCACCTTGCCGTCCATGCCGATGAGGGTGGTGGACAGGGTGTGGGTGATGGTGGTGTCGGCTTCGTTGGTCATGCCGAGGTCAAAGTACTGGGCCATTTCGGGCAGGGCGGCCTTGTCGGGGACGGCAAAGTCCCAGTGGGCGAAGGCGGCTTTGGCGTCGCTGCCGATGTAGGTGGCGCCGTAGGCGCGGAGGCGCTCGGGGGTGTCGTGCTCGGGGTCGAAGCTGACGCAGAGCAGGTGGGTGCGGGCGTAGAGCGCGGGGGTGGCGGCCAGTTCCCTGTCCACTTTGGCGAAGTTGCGGGTGACCAGGGGGCAGAAGTTGGGCGACGGGCAGCGGGTGTAGATGAAGGTGACGAGCAGCGCCTTGCCTTTGAACTGGCCGAGGTGAATGGCATGGCCGTCCTGGTTGCGGAGCTTGAAGTCGGGCACCGGGTCGCCTGCGGAGGGCACGTGGTACTGGGTGGTGGGCTTGTAATCGGGCTTGCCCTGCGCCACCACGACGATGTGGTCGAGGAGCGGGTCGGCGTCCTGGTCGGGCGAGACGAGCACGTCCGCGGTGATGACGTCGCCCGAGTGCAGCTCACCGAGGATGCTGGGGTCCTTGAGCTTGTAGGGCATGGTCATGGCCTCCATGTAGCCGACGATGGCCTCATGGTTGAGCGTGACCTCGCCGCGGGCGGGGTCGGTTTTGACCACCTTGCCGCGGAGCTTGAAGACCTTGAAGGAGGCGGTGGAGGGTGATGGGGAAGAGGGCTTCTGGCCGGAATGGCACCCGGCCAGGAAAGTGAGAGCGAGCAAGGAAGAAGCGAGCAGTCGGCGCATCACAGCCCAGTGTACAACCGGGGGCGGGTTGGACTGCGGGAACGCTGAGTGGACCGGACCTACGCCTTGAGGGTCTCGGGGTCCACGAGTCCGTATTCGCTGGCGTCGGAGCGCTGCAGGACTTCAAGGGTGGGGTTGGCGATCCAGTTGTAAAGCATGCCGATGAAGAGAAGCGCCGCAAAGACCGTGGCCAGCACAAACCCCGCCTTGAGCCCGCCGAAGTAGTCGGAGGCCGCGCCCATGGCGAGCGGGCCGAGGGCCGCGCCCGCGCAGGTGAAGAAGAGAATGACGCCGGCCACGGCGCCGTGTTCGGACTTGGGAAAGCAACTGATGCCCTTGGAGTTGAGCGTGGGATAGATGACGGACATGAAGATCCCGGAGAAGGCCAGAAGGTAGACGGTGGCGTTGGGCCCACCGAACATGGCTCCCAGGAAGCAGGCGAGTATGGCGCCGGAGAAGACCACCAGAATCGTGGTCCAGCTCCAGTGGGCGGTAACCCATGCGCCCAGGAAGCGCCCACCCGCGCGCAGGATGAAGAAGATGGAGATGACGTAAGCCGCCATGAAGGCAGAGGAAGGCGCGTTGGACTTGAGATAGGTGGGCAGCCAGACATAGATGGCGCACTCGACGGCGACGTAGAGGAAGCAGGCGAGGGAGAAGCCGAGGGCGTAGGGATTCTTCGCAAGGTGCATGGTGCGCTTGAGGTCGATGGGCTCGGCGGAGGCTTTCATGGTCTGGGGGTACTTGACCAGGGAGGCGATGAGAATGAGCACGGCGCAGATGGTGCCGGCGATGACGTAGAGGAACTTCCAGCTCACCCCGCCCAGCAAAAGCCGCGCGACGATGGCCGGGCCGATGATGGCGCCGACGCCGAAGAACCCCTCGACCATGTTCATGTTGGAGGTGTGTTCCATGGTGGAGCCGGAGATGTCGCCGATGAGGGCGAGCGCGCCGGTCTTGAAGATGCCGATGGACGCGCCGGAGACGATGAGCAGCAGCACGAAGAAGGCGTAGGAGTTGGCGATGACGAAGAGGTAGGAGTTGAGCGCGAAGAGAATGAGGCCCAGGACGATGGTGCGCTTGCGGCCCAGCTTGTCAGCCAGGAAGCCCAGGCCGATGGCCGCCACCGCGATGGCCGACATGCTGGCGTAGTGGAAGGCGCCGGCCGCGGTCATGCTGAGGTGAAAGGTGCGGATGACCTCCGGAATGATCACGCCCACCGAGTCCGTAGTCATGGCGAACATCATGAACATGGTGTAGGTCAGCGACTTGATGAGTGCGTGATTGGCCTGCGGGGCGGTGGCGGTCATCGTTCATTCTCCTTGCTGTTGTTGCTGCTACCCGATGTGAATGGCCGCGACTCCGGAGCCCTCAATCACGGCGGACGGCGCGGCCAGGTCCACGGTCAACTTGGCCCATGCCTCGTCCAGCTTCCAGGTGATGACCAGCAGATGGGCGGCGGATGAGCTGACCGTCGCTTCGCCGCCAAAGGCCGGGTGGGTGTTGCGCAGGCGAATGATCTCGATGAGCTTTCGGACGACGGGTTTCAGGAGAGCGGCCTGAACCTCGGCGGGCGTGTAGTAGTGGCGGTTGATGTCGCGGCCCACGGCGCTCTTGGCGAGCAGTTCCATGTCGTTGCCGCCGGCCAGCAAGCCGGTGTAGTAGACCTGCGGAATGCCGGGCACGAAGAACTGGATTGCGCGCGCGATGAGGTACTCGGTGTCGCTCTGGCCGAGCGCGTCGTAGTAGGTGCAGTTGACCTGGTAGAGGTCGAGGTTGTTGGCCGC
>CAINJJ010000013.1 GCA_903849645.1 uncultured Acidobacteriaceae bacterium
CAGCAGAATAATGCCGGGCTGCTCGCGGCGCTCAACTATGCCTTCAATCCAGTCGGTTCGGCTACCGCTGGAACTACCAGCAGCAAGGGAAGCGGCTGGAGCCTCGGAGTCGGAGGTAGTGGCGCGTTCGCACCCGCCAACTAAGCACCATGGGTGGATACTCTAATCCGTTTGTGAGCGCAGCCGAAGGGGCGGCTTCCAGTGCCGGATCCGCCTCGGCTCGCGGAGCAATGGCGGGCGTGGAAGCCGTTCGGCAGATGCGCGAATTGCAGGTTCAGCAGGTCAAGCAAGCCCAAGATCAGCAGCACCAGGCCGCTCTCGACCACATGCGGGCGCTGCAAAACGGCTGGATCCCGGCCACCGCCACCGGCCCTAAAGACCCCTCGGGCCTGATCCCGCGCACCGCTAACCCGGACCTGCCCGCCAACGCGGACCCGGGGCGTATGGTGGAGATGAACGGGACCAGATACTACAAACCCACCGACGAGGAGCACGCCGCCAGCCAGGCTAAGGCGAAGCAATCGGCGCTCACTCCCTCCGACTCCATCGCGGTCACCGAAGACGAAGCCAAGCGCCTGCAGGCCATGGGCCACCCCGAGATCAAGGCGGGAATGACCCTCCAATCCAACGTCCACGGGGCGCTGCTGGGCCAGATCGAGCGGGCCGACGCCAAAGCCGCGAAGGCCAAAACCGAGGCCGACAAACCGCCGCTGATGCGCTCCGAGAGGCAGGATGACGGCTCGATCAAGATGTTTGCCTACCACCCGCAACTCGGGATGTGGGCGGAACTGCCCGGCGTGGTGGGCCACGACGCCGCCAAGGCGCAACCCAAAGACGATATGACTCTGACCAAGGCGGTCACCCTCAAGGTCAAAGGGACGCCGGAAGAGAAACAGTTCGCGAGCCAGTGGATCGCCGAGCACCGCGCGGCGACCCGCGATCCGGATGCGGCTGCCACGCGCGAGCAGGGGCTGGACGAGCGCGCGCAGGCTCGCAACGAGAAGCAGCAAGAGGTCTTGATGCAGCGCCACGATAAGTGGCAAGAGCAGGAACAGGAGCAGTGGAACCTTAAGGGCGCATATGACGAGGCGGGCGCGACTCCGGCGAGTGGCGTGGATACGTTTGTAGTCGATCCGCGCACGGGTAGGAGTGTGGCGCTAAATGAGTCGCGGCGCAAGGAATTCCGATACCTTTCAAAGCAGGCGGAAGCGAAAGCCCTGTCTCTCCACGCCCAAGCTAAGAACATGCGCCAGCGCTACAACTGGGGCGAGTTCGCAAGGCAGGACGGCGCGCAGGGTGCCGCTCCAGCCCAGCAGCCAGCAGCAGCCGCGCAGCCCAAGCAAACCCTGAAAGCCAGCCAGATCTCCGCATGGGCCAAGGCTAACGGCAAGGATCCGGCAGAAGCACTGAAGCGGGCCAAGGAGAGGGGCGTGCTGGCGTCGAATTGAGTAGCATGCCTGACGACATCGGCGCGCTGCTCGGTTACGACGACAAGCCCAAGGCCGCCCAGGCAAATC
>CAINJJ010000014.1 GCA_903849645.1 uncultured Acidobacteriaceae bacterium
CGCGCCGAATCAACTTCGGCACTCCCCAAAGAAACATGCTTGTCCGTGAAATCAATGCCTGGCGGGGTGGTCTACTTTTACTCCGCCACGTCACGCCGCTAACGCGGCGCTACGTGGTCTATTTTTGCTCCGGCGCGTACAGTGTTAACGCCGGTACTCCATGCTTTATCTGAGAATGGCGGATTGGCTACCACAAAATCAAATGTCTTTAGGCTGCCCTTTTCCGTAAAGTGCGGACTTGATAGTGTGTTCCCCTTCCAAATATCGGCGGACGGGCAATCGTGAAGGAACATATTCATCCTCGCAAGGGACCACGTGGCAAGATCACTCTCTTGTCCATAAATCGTCAGGTCCGCGCCCGTTGCATTCTTGCCTTCATCATGCCCTTTAAGCAGTAAAGAACCCGACCCGCACGTAGGATCATAGATCGTCTGTGTTGATGTCTTTGCTCCCCTAATCCCAATCACCTTGGCCATGATGCGAGATACTTCCGCCGGTGTGTAGAATTGCCCCTTGCTCTTGCCGGACTCAGTGGCAAAATGACGCATCAGATATTCGTAGGCATCGCCCAGGAGATCGTCGCCTTCGGCACGATTGCCGCTGAAGTTTAGTTCCGGCTTGTCGAAGATGGCGACTAGCTTGGAAAGTCTCTCGACCATCTCGCGACCGGTGCCCAGCTTTGCTGGATCGTTGAAATCGGTCTGATCGATTACACCTTTCAGCCCATTGGCCTCGGCGAGTTTGCCGATGATCTTGTTGATCTTGTCGCCAATCTCCTTGTCGCCCTTGAGGGCAACCATATCGGAAAAGCCCCCGCCCTTGGGGACCTCAACAATTGCATCTTTTTGACCGGCGTACTTGTCGGAAACGTACTTTACGAAAAGCAAGACCAGAACGTAGTCCTTGTACTGGCTGGCATCCATACCGCCGCGAAGTTCATCACAACTTTTCCAAAGCGAACTGTAGAGTTCAGATTTCTTTATGGCCATTTGTTTTCCCCGCCGGACGCAGGGATATTTCGGGCGACCGGCGTATCTCATTACTGGAGTCGCATGAAATGGTAGCAGCCTGTGCCTTGTTTTGCCTTAAGTATAAGAAGAAATTTAACTTGCGTAAAGCAGTTGGGTTGAGGCATTCACTTTCTCCCGGGGGATCGCATGTCACAGTCGCCATCCCCCAGCGAGCTCCAATAGGAATTGACGCCTGAGATTCACTATGCCTGGATCTTCAGAATGGACACTTTATAGCCTTGATCCGCAATCCGCTCCGTTGCGCTATTGATGTTTACGCGGCTGAAAAATGGCAGTTTAAGTGGCCCCGCTGATTTGCTCACAATCCCCAGCACCACTTCGTATTGGCCGGGAAGTGGTTGATCGAGAACTGGCCTAAATGCGGCAGGCAATATGGCGTCGACTGCCCTCCGAAAATCGCCATCTCTCCTGAATGTAGTTGCTGACACAAGCGCTTGAGCAAAAAGATGGCTCAACGGTGCGCTTGAGCCGGTATAGCGTTTCACGTGAATAATGCGCTTCGCAAAATCGAATAAGTCGCAGAACTCAACTCGGTCATTCGGCCCGTCGCAGCGAATGAACTCGCCATCCATCAATGCGAACTGAGCAGGGTCTCCATCGCGTACGCGAAGGTTGTAGGCACCCTCGGATTCATCGGTGTAATCCGGTAACCTGAACATTGCGCGCGGGATCGCGTCAAACGCCGTGTTCACCCGTTGCAAGAAAGTGTCGCTTACGCAATACCATTTCCCATTCGTAAGGAGGTATGTGTCGTTGCCCCGCTCAGTTTCCGCGTAGAGGCAGCGAAACACCGACCACTCTTTCACCACGTGACCATCATTGGTCACTGCCTCGATTTCTCTGCGCTTAAGGTATCCGATATCCAGCCTGCGGGGGTTGACCTCATCCAGATACTCTCTTATATGTACGTCCGGGTGAGGCGTAGCTGCCGATGCAGCGCGAAACTTGAAACCCTCAATCGCGGTCCAGTCGATCAACTCTGGGATGGAAAGCCACAGCCGGGTGAACTCTCTCTGTTGCAGATTGGTGACGAGGGCTTCGTTCAATTGCCCGATTAAAATCCGGTCTTTCACTTCGCTTATTTGGTCCACCCAGGGAAAGCGTTCCCGGTATGCGGTGCTTTGCCATTGCGCGTAATACCGTGCGAGGAGCTCCGGCAAATCTCGAATATTCATGGTGATGGAAACTTGCAGCGCGTCCCTGCCGGTCAAGTGCCCACCGAGGGTTGGGTCCGATGGCTTCCCGCTCACCGCGCGGAGCATATCTTGTTCCAAATCAAGCCCGAATTCACGGATGTCCGCTTCTCTGCTTGCCTGAATTCGGCTGTGTTGGCCGATTGCATCCAAGCTCATTCGATCCACGCTTCGCAGTCTGGTCGGGTCCACTGAGTTCAGCGTGACTTTGAGGCCGAAGTCTTCCTCCCAGACACCGGCCGCGAGCATGCCTCTGCCATACCCGAAGCTCAACGCAAAAAAGACATCTTGATACGGAACTATCAGGAGTGCCGATGCACTGCTCGTCCACACTTCAGGCAGACCTTCGACCGCCTCAGCGAGGGATGCATGCCAAAGTGGTCTGCTGCGGTGGGTCGGCAGAAGGTGTAGCGAGCCCGTTTGTCCATTTCGGAAGGTCGCCGTAAATATATTCTTGGGGTTTGCTGCCTTGAGGGCGGTGGCCTCAGTGATGCCGTTTTTCAGAAGATAAATTGAAAGTGCCAATCTTTTGCTGGGCATGTCTGTATGTCGTCTGCTTGCGACACCTTCAGTATGCGCCTGCGAATCCCCATGTCAACGCACATTTGTCGAGCGACCAGTGTTCTCTAAATTGATTACCAACGGCCCTATCGCTTGAGAACCCACACAACATTCTCGGAGGAATTCACCGCTACAAAATCGTCTACAGTGGAATTTTTGATCGGGATCGGATGGCTGTAAGTTATTGAAAAATATGGTCGGGGAGAGAGGATTTGAACCTCCGACCCCCTGGTCCCGAACCAGGTGCTCTACCAGGCTGAGCCACTCCCCGAACATGGGTTGCAGATGCGGTTCGATGGGGCGCTGCCTGGCGCGATGATCCCCTGTTTCCGCTCGACTCAGTGTAACAGAATTCGGGCCCTCTGGGGCAGGGACTGTCCGGCGGTGAGACCTCAGGGGCAGACTCAAAAATCTGCCCCGGTCTCAGCCCGTATTCCGCAGCCCCGCCGAGATCCCGCTGATGGTGGCCGCAATCGCGCGGTTCACCTCCGGCGTGTCCTCGCCCTGGCGCTTGCGCCGCAGCATGTCCACCTGGATCAGGTGCATCGGGTCCACATACGGATTACGGAGCTTGATCGACCGGCCCAGCACCTGGTTCGTCTCCAGCAGTTCAGCCTGCCGCGTAATGGCCAGCACGGCGCGCACCGTGCGGTGGAACTCGCCCTCGAACATGTCGTAGACGCGCTCCCGCAGCCCCGCGTCCTCCACCAGCGATGAATAGAGCCGCGCCGTGGCCAGGTCCACCTTGCCCAGCGCCATCTCCACATTGCGCAGCAGGTCAATGAACAGCGGAAACTCCCGCGCCATGGTCTGCAGCAGCTCCAGCGACCCGGAGCGCTCCAGGAACCGCTGCAGCGCAAAGCCCACGCCAAACCACGCCGGCACCAGCAGCCGCGACTGCGTCCAACCGAAGACCCACGGAATGGCACGCAAATCCGTCAGCTTTGGCGAGGCATTGCGCCGCGACGGCCTTGAACCGATCTTGGCCTGCTCCAGTTCGCCCACCGGCGTCGATTGCTCAAAGTACGTGACCACGCCGGGGTCGTCCAGAATATGCGTCCGGTAGTAGTCAAAGGCGATGGCCGACAGCTCGTCCAGCGCCGCCTCCCACTCCGGCTCCAGGACCCCCGTAAAGTGCCCCTCGGGATCGCGCGCATTGGGCCGCGCCAGCGCATCCAGAGAAGCCGCGATCATCAGTTCCAGGTTGCGCTCCGCCAGCACCTCGTCGGCATACTTGAAGTTCAGCACCTCACCCTGCTCCGTGATACGCAACTGCCCCTCGAAAGAGTCCATCGGCTGGGCAAAGATGGCGCGATGCGTCGGTCCGCCGCCGCGGCCCACTGTACCGCCGCGCCCATGGAACAGCCGCAGCTTGACCCCAGCCTCGCGCGCCACTACGTGCAGGTCGCGATGGGCGCGGAAGATCTCCCACGTCGAGGTCAACATGCCGCCGTCCTTGTTTGAATCCGAATAGCCCAGCATGACCTCCTGCCAGTTGTCCCAGGTGGCCATCAGCTTGCGGTAGTCCTGCCGGCTCCACAACTCGCGGCACACCGTCGGCGCCTGGCGCAGATCCTCAATCGACTCGAACAGCGGCACCGGCATGAGCCCAGGGTCCCTTCCGCCGCCCTCCACCTTCACGCCGCCCAGCCGCGCCAGCCGCACCACCGCCAGTACGTCGTCCACGATCGATGCGCCCGAGATGACATACTGCCGGATCGCCTCCGGCGAGCAGCCGTTCTTGATCTCCGCCACCACGCGGAAGGTCTCCAGCACGCTCGACGTCTCCGCCGAGAGGGCAGCTGGGAGCGACGAGGCGGCCGTGTCTGCAATCGCCTCCTGCAGCGCCGCCGCATGCACCCGCGCATGTTGCCTTATATCCAGCGTATGCAGATGCAGCCCGAACGTCCGCACCTGCAAAATCAGCGGATCAACCAGCGTCCGAGCAATGCGCAGCCCCCGGTTGGCGGCGAGCGAGTCGCGCAGCGCCTCCAGGTCCGCGATGAAGTCCTCTACCGAGCAGTAGGCGGGCAGCGCCAGCGCCGGCTTGTCCTGCGCCCTGGCCAGCGTATACGACATCACCGGCAGCGCCGCTCCCGCCTGGTTCCCCCCGCTCTCCATCGTCTGCTGAATCCGCGCCTTGAGGCAGATCACAAACCGCCGGTAGTACTCAAACTCGTACTGCGCGCCAAACACCTGTGTCTCGGCCGTGTGCAACTGCGCCAGATAAGCTTCCAGCCGCTCCAGCAGCGCCCCGCTCACCGGCATCTGTTGCGCGCTCGTCGTGAGCAGGTCGGTAATCTCGTCCAGTTGCCGCTGATAAAAGAGCAGCAGGTGCCCCCGCGCCAGTTGAATCGCGTCCCGCGTCACCTCCGGCGTTACAAACGGGTTGCCGTCCCGGTCCCCGCCAATCCATGAGCCGAAGATCAGCACCTGCGGCAACTGGTGGGTCTCAAACTCCAGCCCATAAGCCGTCTTCAGCGCATCGGCAATCTCCCGGTACAGGCTTGGCAGCGTGGCAAAGATGGAGACGTCATAGTAGTCCAGCCCCATCTTCACTTCGTCATATACCGTGGGCCGCCGCGACCGCACCTCGTCCGTCTGCCACAGGCTCGTGATCTCCGCCAGGATCAACTCTTCCAGCCGCGCCATGTCCTGCTCCGGCACCGGAATCCGGTCAAGCGCCGCCAGAAACTCCCCAATTCGCCGCCGCTTGAACATCACCGACCGCCGCGCCACCTCCGTCGGGTGCGCCGTGAACACCGGCACAATCAGCACCCGCTTGAGCCAGTCCATGGCCTCGTCCGCGCCAATGCCCACCCTCCGCATCTCGCACAGCGTTCCGGCCAGCGAACCGCGCTGCCTGCCCGTCTCCCCGCTTAACTGCAGCGCGTGCCGCCGCCGCTTGCGGTGGTTGGTCTCCGCCAGGTTGATGAGCTCAAAATAAAAGGCAAAGGCCCGCGTCAGCAGCACAGCCCGCTCCACGGGCAGCGAATGCACCAGTTCCAGCGCCCGGGCCGCGTGTTGCGCGGCCTCTGCCTCCAGTCCGTGCGCCTCGGCGTCGCGGCGGCGAATCGTGCCCTGCCGCAGAGCCTCCACCTGGGCAAACAACTCCTCGCCTGCCTGTTCGCGCAGCACCTCGCCCAGCAGCATGCCCAGCGAGCGCACGTCGCGCCGCAGGGGCGCTTCCTTCCGCTCCCCGCTCTGCGCTTCCAACTCCGCCAGCCGCGCCGTCCAACTCTCGGGATTCCATAAAAGAGCCATCGTCTCTCGATTATGCACGACACCATATAAGGATCGCTTTATCCCTTCAGCCTTGCCAAAACCAACCGCCCAGTCCCCCGGAACGCTTTGCCTGCCAGCCGCAGCCTTCCTCGCTGCCAGGAAGTCAGCGCTGGAACAAAGCGCAGCTTCAGTCCCGTCCTGGCCAGGCCTGCGGCTCATGGAACCTCGGGGAAATGGATCTTTGTGGGAAATCATGCCGGCGCGCCAATTCCAACAGAATATTCGCCCGGCGCTGATCAGCTTAGGCTGGCGCCATTCAATCGTGGTGAAAAAAGGACTCCCCGGCCAAGCCGGCAAAACCAAGGCCTCTTCGTGTCAGCCCCTTACACCCCGCGCAACACCCGCACCGGCAGATAGAAGATCGCTCCCACCAGTTCCAGCACCCCGCCCACCGCCACCCCCACCAGCCGGAACGGCAGCAGCACCAGCCACACCAGCGGATACAGCACCAGCGCCACCAGCGCCAAAGGCCAGCACAACACCAGCAGGATGCAAAAGAGAAGAAACTTCACCATGGCCGCGCACCTCCGCTGTCCGGAAGTCCCTCCGGAGCAGCCTCATCGAGGATACGCCGCCGACTGCTTCGCGGTTCCCGCCGGAGCCGCCGCCTTCGCCTTGGTCCGCACAAACACGGTCAGCACCCCCGGCGCGTCCTCGCCTGTTGCCTCTCCGCAGTGGTTCGGCCCGCTCAGACCATCCCGCCGAATGCGTTCCACGCTATAGATGGCCCTGTCCGGATGCGCCTGGCACGGCTTGCTCCTGGCCACCCAAACCCGCAGCCACGGCAGGTTCGCCAACTGCTCCGAGAGCCGCGCCCTGCCCTGCTCGTCCGTCAGGGCTTCCTCCCGCCACAGCCCGTTGCGCAGGTCGCGCTCCTCATAGCCCCCCGCCAGCGTCACGTGCGCGTGCGGCAGCGGCTTCCCGTCCCGCCCGTCCATAATCCGAAGGATTATCCGCTCATTGTGCGCCACCGGAAAAATCTCGCTCGCCCGACCTGCCAGCCCCGCCGCCAGGCAAGCCAGAATCACTGCCACTCGTCGAATCATGAGCAACGCCTCACCCAAACCATCGGCAAGGCCCGCCCAAACAAGAGATTTCTAACCTTTCTTCGCCTTCGCCCGCTCCCTCAAGACCTTCTTCCGCTCCCGAATTACCCGCGCCCGCTCCTTCTCCGGCAGCGCCAATATGGTCTTTGTCCGCTTGGGCAGCTTTTCATAAATCAGTGCGTGCGCCCGCTTCAGTTCCTCTTCAATCTCCCGCGCCCGCAATACGTCCCAGCGCAGCAGAGTCACCCAGTGCGCCTTGGCCAGGTAGGGCGAGGCTACTACGCCCTCCACCTCCAGGAGCTCCCGGAAGCGCTCCGCCCCGCAATGGAACAGCAAAACCCCGTAGCCCGTCCCGTCCAGGTCCGTCATCGCGAACATCTTTCCCCCAATGTCCCGGTCGCCGACCCAATACACCAGGTGATGGCCCCAGTTCACCGTCTCCGCCACGTGCGGCAACCCCAGGCAGATGGCGCGAATGCGCTCGTTATCCATGCGCAACATCATCTACCCGCCGCTGCATTCCTTCAACCGGAAATCGCCGCCGCCTGCGCCTTTCCGCCACGAGCCGGTCAGCTCAACTCCAGATAGGCGGCAGGCGATACGATCGCAATCCCCCGGAACGGATGCAGCCCCAGCAGGTCCGCGTCGCCCGTGACAACCAAATCCGCCCGGCCATTCACCGCAATCTCCAGAAACTTGTCATCCCTCGGGTCGCGGCACGCCCGCACCGCGGTCTCAATCTGCACCTTCTCCGCGGCATGGGCAAACTCCGCTGCCAGCCGCTCCCGGATGCTTCGCTCCACATAGCGGTCAAATCGTCTGCGCCCCAGCACCTCGATCAGCTCAAGCAGCGTCTCGTCCGACGCCAGAATCCGCCCCGCCTGCGCCTTCAGCAGCGCCCGGTGCGGCGTCGAGCCAGGAAACAGAATCCCGCTCAATACAACGTTCGTGTCCAGCACAATCCGTTCGGCGGTCGCCATCAGTCAGCCAAAATCTCGGCCAGCTTCTCTTCCGTCAGCCCGTTCGCCCGGGCCTGCGCTCCAGCCGCGGCCGACAGCCGGTTGAACTCCGCCCAGCGGTCCTGCTGCAGGCGCGCGTACTCCTCCGCCGAAAGCAGCACAGCCACGTCCCGGTCATGCCGCTGAATCCGCACCGGACCCCGCTGCGCTGCATCGATCAGTTCCGCAAAGTTCTGTTTCGCCTCTGTCGCCGACATCGTTCTCATGGCGCAATCCTAGTCTAATTGTCTATTTTATTCAATTTGTCTGTTTTGACCGAATCGCCCATCAACTGTACCCGCCCCCAAGCCCGCTCTTCCACCGCACCAACCAGTACACTGGACTCAGGACCCTTCCCACCCGGACGCGACCCGTGCAGCCCCTCATCGACAAGCTCAATCCCGAACAGCGCGCCGCCGTCGAAGCCACCGAGGGCCCACTTCTCATCCTTGCCGGCGCAGGCTCGGGCAAAACCCGCGTCATCACCAGCCGCATCGCCTGGCTCATCCGCGAAAAAGGCATCGCCCCCGACTCCATCCTCGCCGTCACCTTCACCAACAAGGCGGCCAAGGAGATGGGCGAGCGCGTCGACCGGCTCCTTGATCACTCCTCCCTGGCCAAGCCCCTCATCGCCACCTTTCACTCCATGTGCGTCCGCATGCTGCGCCGCGACATCGAGGCGCTCAAGGTCAACGGCGAGGGCCTCACCCGCGCCTTCGCCATCTACGACGAAAACGACCAGCAGGCCATCGTCAAGCAGATCATGCGCCGCATGGGCCTTGACACCAAGCAGCTCACGCCGCGGACCGTCCTCGGCAAGATCTCCTGGGCCAAGAACCACATGGTCGACCCACAGGAGTACTACCTCAGCTCCAAGGACCCCAACAGCGAGCGCATCGCCCACATCTACCAGGGCTACAAGGCCGAGCTGCGCAAAAACAACGCCCTCGACTTCGACGACCTCCTGCTTGAAGCGCTCCGCCTGCTCAAAGTCTCCGCCGAGGTCCGCGCCCGCTACCAGCGCCGCTATCGCTACCTGCTCGTCGACGAGTACCAGGACACCAACCGTCCCCAGTACGAGCTCATGAAGCTGCTCGCCGGCGAAGCCAAAAACGTCTGCGCCGTCGGTGACGAGGACCAGAGCATCTACTCCTGGCGCGGCGCGGACATCCGCAACATCCTCGAGTTTGAGAAGGACTTTCCCGACGCCCGCATCGTCCGCCTCGAGCAGAACTACCGCTCCACCCAGGTTATTCTCGAGGCCGCGGGCGCCGTCGTCGCCAACAACCTCCGCCGCAAGGGCAAAAAGCTCTGGACCGACCGCCAGGGCGGCTCCCTCATCGGCTACTACGAGGCCCCCGACGGCGAAAACGAAGCGCTCTTCATCGCCGACCGCATCCAGAAGTTCCTCCGCGAAGCCGGCGACGACCCCGCCCAGGCACACTGCGCCGTCCTCTACCGCACCAACGCCCAGTCCCGCCTTGTGGAAGAAGCCCTCCGCCGCTACAACATCCGCTACACCATGGTCGGCGGCTTCAGCTTCTACGAGCGCGCCGAGATCAAGGACCTCCTCGGCTACCTCCGCATGGTCCGCAACCCCCACGACTCCATGGCTCTCCAGCGGGTCATCAACACCCCCGCCCGCGGCATCGGCAAAACCACCCTCGAAACCCTCGAGCGCATCGCCCTTGAGACCGGCCTCTCCTCCTGGGACGCCCTCGCCGCAGCCCTCCAGAACAAGCTCATCCCCAACCGCGCCCTCATCGCTCTCGACTCTTTCCGCCAGCTCATCCTCGACGCCCAGGCCATGATGGACCCCGACTTCGCCGGAAAGCTCGCCGCCGACGTGGCCCAGGAAGCCGATTCCGACACCGGCTTCGAATTCGGCGCCGCGGAAGAGCCTTCCACCGCCCCGGACCCCTCCACCGAATTCAACTTCGGCGGCGCTGAAGACCATCCCCAGCTCTCCCTCCTCGACGCCTCCCACTTCTCCCCCTTTGAGGCCTCCGCTTCCGCCCGTCCTTTTCTCGTGATGCCCAACAAATCCCGGGTGCCCCAGGTCCCGCCTTTGGGACCTGGGAAACCAACCCCGCCCAACCTCGACCTCGAATCCGACCCGGAACAGGTGGCAAAGGATCTCACCGAAGAAGGTCAAAAGCGCGGAAGCGCCTTTCGCGCCCCCGGCGACGCCGCCACCCTCCCCGAACTCATCAAGTTCCTCATCGACCGCACCGGCTACATCAAGGCCCTTGAAACCGAAGGCTCCCCGGAAGCCTTCAGCCGCATTGAAAACCTCAAGGAACTGGCCAACGCCGCCCACGACGCCGAGGCCCGCGGAGAGACCCTCGCCGAGTTCCTCGACCACGCCGCCCTCGCCTCTGATACTGACCAGTTCGACCCCGACGCCCGCGTCACTCTCATGACCCTCCACGCCGCCAAGGGTCTCGAGTTTCCCCTTGTCTTCCTTGCCGGCCTCGAGGAGGGCCTCTTCCCCCACTCCCGCACCCTCAACAACCCCGAGGAGCTCGAAGAGGAGCGCCGGCTCTGCTATGTCGGCATGACCCGCGCCATGAACACCCTGATCCTCTCCCGCGCCCACTACAGAAGACGGTATGGCAACGACGCCCCGGAGATGAGCATCCCCTCCCGCTTCCTGGAGGAGGTCCCTACCCAGTTGGTGGAGAATCTCGGCGGGCGCGGCGCAGCCCAGGCCTGGGCCACCCCCGGCTATCCCAACACCTACCCCGGCGGCAGCCGCTTCAGCCGCGGCGCGCGTCCCGGCCAGGGCGGCGACTTTGCCGACAAGCACTACAACTACGAGGACGAGAGCCAGGACACCCCCCTCACCCCCGCCGGCTCCGGCCTGCGCAAGACCTCGGCAGCTCCCGCCAAGCCCTTCGTCGCCTCCTGGATGACCGCCCGGCAACCCGCGGCCCCGCAGCCCGCGGCGCCAACCCCGCCTGCTGCCTCCGCAAAGGAAGAGGACGTCGAAGCTCACTCCATTGACAACATCGCCCGCTTCTTCGGCGCCAAGGCCGGCGCGGGCCCCGTCCTCAAGCCCGGCGCGCTGCCCCGTCCGGCCATCGGCATCCCCGCCCCCGCCGGCGCTGTCAACCTCAAAAAAGGCCAGCGCGTCCGCCACGTCAAATACGGCGAAGGCACCATCCTCATGCGCGAGGGCGATGGCGAAGACGCCAAGCTCACCGTCATGTTTGCCCGCCACGGCATGAAAAAACTCATGGAAAAATTCGCCAACCTGCAGAAGATCTAGGCCATCTCCCCCACGCGCATACTCCCTCAGTCCCAAAATCCCTGTTGCCTGGTCCCTATTCCCTAGCAGCCTGTCGGGGATAGAAAGAGCCGTCCTCGCATGGGGCGGCTCTTTCTGAGTCTCTTTTAAGATGTATTTATGGGTAAGAGCTTCCGCGCCGACGATCTGAACCAGTCGCTTCTTTTTCCACCCTCATTGCAC
>CAINJJ010000015.1 GCA_903849645.1 uncultured Acidobacteriaceae bacterium
CTGTTCGTTGACTTTCCCTTGCTTGCGTATCGTATGGTACGGTTTCTTCACGGCGGTTCTCCCTTCAAGGTTTGGCAACCCGATTCTAAGGAATCAGGCTGAACCGCCGCTCAACTTTCAACTATGGCTGGGACATCCTCATTTAGACCCATGAACGCAGGGCGTGTGCTATGACCGATCCCGTCCCGGTATTGCGACCTCGATCAACGCGTCAAGCTTCGAGAGGAGTCCCTTTGTGTAATTGCTCTCACTCCCGCGTGGGTTTTTCTCTATGTCCTGAAGAAGGTTCTTGCCAATGTCTATTGGGCGCCTGATTGCGCCTGTCTTCTGCACGTATATCCGATAAAGATCAGCATCGAACTCTTTTCCTGCCTTTACCAGCATGTACGCTGGCCTCAGCGCCTCCAATCGGCTTCTGAGAAGGTCGAAAGCAGGGATTTGTGAGAATTCTACGTCTTTGAATTCCATATAGACTCCTTGAATTAGACATTGTAGAGACCGCTAAGCAATGGGAGGCCCCAGTCTGGCGACCGAAGCCTCCGCTAATGCGCGAGTCTAGCAAACCATCGCTAATGGACAAGCCCACTGCCGCCGGTAATTTCCATGACTCTTGCATCCGCCTTCATGGTCACTCTTCGCGGGTTCGGCCCAGCCTCGTTCTTGTTAATGATGTGGACAACGGCGTCATCCCCGTATACCCGGTCAATTCGCCCGTACTTTTCAACCCCCGTGTATGCATCGTCGAACACGATTGTCGTTCCCACAATCGAAGATGTTTCCATAGGTCACCTGCCTCCAATTCGTGCTGCCCTATCGTTCTAATAACAAAGGTAAATTGGGGCCAGGTTCACGAACTATGGTGGCCCCGCCTATTTCTTCTCTTCCACGTCCACATATTCGGCGTCGATGACGCCTTCGTCTTTCTTGGCTTCGGCCGCGGGTTCGCCGCTCGCCTCGCCGCCAGGAGCCGCTCCGCCCGCCGCCTGCGTCGCGTTGGCCTTGTAGAGCACCTCGGCCAGCTTGTGGCTGGCGTGGGTCAGCTTCTCGTGCGAGGCCTTCAGTTCGGCGGAGGTCGGCGTCCCGGCCAGCACCTTCTTCGAGTCGGCCAGAGCCGCCTCGACCTCGGTCTTGTCGGCCGCCTGCACCTTTTCACCGCTCTCCTTCAGCATCTTCTCGATGTTGTAGACCAGCGAGTCCAGCGAGTTGCGGGAGTCAATCTCCTCGCGCTTCTCCTTGTCCTCGGCGGAGTGCGCCTCGGCTTCCCTGGCCATCTTCTCCACTTCGTCCTTGCTCAGGCCGGAGCTCGAGGTGATGGTGATGCGCGTGTCCTTGCCGGTCGCGTTGTCCTTGGCCGTCACGTTCAAAATGCCGTTGGCGTCAATGTCAAACGTGACCTCGATCTGCGGGACGCCGCGCGGAGCCGGCATGATGCCGCCCAGCTTGAACTTGCCCAGCGTCCGGTTCTGCGCCGCCAGCGGGCGCTCGCCCTGCAGCACGTGCACCTCGACCTCGGTCTGCGAATCGGCAGCCGTGGAGAAGGTCTCCGTCTTCTTGGTCGGAATGGTCGTATTGCGCTGAATCATCTGCGTGGCCACCCCGCCCAGCGTCTCGATGGCCAGCGTCAGGGGCGTCACGTCCAGCAGCAGCAGGTCCTTGACCTCGCCGGCCAGCACGCCCGCCTGCACCGCCGCGCCAATCGCCACCACTTCGTCGGGATTCACCCCGCGATGCGGCTCGCGGCCAAACAGCTTCTTCACCAGTTCCTGAATCCTGGGCATGCGGGTCTGCCCGCCCACCAGGACCACTTCGTCGATCTTGTCCACCGTGATGCCAGCATCCGCAATTGCCTTCTTGCAGGGCTCGAGCGAACGGTCCAGCAGGTCCTCGACAAGCTGTTCCAGCTTGGCGCGGGTCAGCTTGCGCACCAGGTGCTTGGGCCCGGTCGCGTCCGCGGTGACAAAGGGCAGATTGATCTCCGTCTCAATGGTGGTCGAGAGCTCGATCTTGGCCTTCTCCGCCGCGTCCTTCAGGCGCTGCAGCGCCATTTCGTTGCCCTTGGAGCCAAGGTCCAGCCCCTGCTCCGTCTTGAACTCGGCAATCAGCCATTCCACGATGCGCTGGTCCAGGTTGTCGCCGCCCAGGTGCGTGTCGCCATTGGTGGACTTGACCTCGATGACGCCTTCGCCCACTTCCAGAATGGAAATATCAAACGTGCCGCCGCCAAAGTCATACACGGCGATCGTCTCGTCCTTCTTCTTGTCCAGCCCATAGGCCAGCGCGGCCGCGGTCGGCTCGTTCACAATGCGCTTCACGTCCAGCCCGGCAATCTTGCCCGCGTCCTTGGTGGCCTGGCGCTGCGCGTCGTTGAAGTAGGCCGGAACCGTGATCACAGCCTCGGTGACCGTCTCGCCCAGATACGCTTCAGCCGAGTTCTTGAGCTTCTGCAAAATCATGGCCGAGATCTCGGGCGGAGTATATTCCTTGCCCTGGGCCAGAACGCCTACGTGATCGCCCTGCTGGATGACCTTGAACGGGACCATCTTCATCTCGTCGTTCACTTCGTTGAAGCGGCGGCCCATGAAGCGCTTGATGGAGAAGATGGTGTTCTCCGGGTTGGTGATGGCCTGGCGCTTGGCTACCTGGCCAACCAGCCGCTCGCCGCTCTTCGAGAAAGCGACCACTGAGGGGGTCGTGCGCGCACCCTCTTCATTTGCAATGACTTTGGGTTCGCCGCCTTCAAGTACGGCGACGCAAGAATTGGTGGTGCCGAGGTCGATTCCGATGATCTTTGCCATGTTGGTTTCCTGCCTTGAGAGAGAATCTTGACTCTTGCAGGATGCCATGTTGAGTGAGATGTTGTCAAGTTTTGTTGATTGACTTTTCATAAGGTCGGCGGCCATCCCTCAGGTTTGCATCTATCGGTATCCCCCCGCCCCGCTCGGCGACAGCCCAATTTCCCTTGCGCATAATATAGGACTGATTTAGTCTCTATTTTGAAAGGCGACCAATTAAGTCGTATATTTGAGAGGAACCTCCGTGCCTTGGATTTCGATCACACGCGTCTTGCGCGCGACCCAGTTGCTGGCTTTGGGGCTGCCGTTCTGCCTCCTCCTTGCGGGCAATGCACAGGACAAGCCCTACTTTGTGACCTATACTCACGACCTGGAGGAGCCGGGCAACCTGGAGATCGAGACCAAAACCGGCCTGGCTCGACCCGATGGCGGCAACCGTTACGTGGCGACGGCCGTGGAACTGGAATACGGCGCAAAAGCATGGTGGACCACCGAACTTTATCTTGATGGCCAGGCAACCGAGCGGGACTCGACCCTCTACACAGGCTTTCGCTGGGAGAACCGCTTCCGCCCCCTGATGCGCGAACTCCCCGTCAACCCGGTCCTCTATATCGAGTTTGAAGACATTTCCGGCGCCGACAAGACACTCCTTGAAGTGGTGGGCCACGACGGACAGGCCGACCTCGCCGCGTCCAATGGCGTCGCCCGCCGCGAGCACAAGCATGAGGCCGAGTTCAAGCTCATCCTCTCCTCCAACCTCCATGACTGGAACATAGCGGAGAACTTCATTGCCGAGAAGAACCTGGGCCATGCCCCGTGGGAGTTCGGCTATGCGCTGGGAGTTGCCCGGCCCTTGCGCAGCGCCGGCAGCGGGCGGCCCTGCACCTTCTGCCGGGAAAAGTTCACCGCCGGGGTGGAGGGTTACGGGGGACTTGGCGATACCAGCTCACTAGCCCGCAGTGGCACCTCACACTACCTGGCACCTGTCCTCGGCTGGCAGTTGCCCAAGGGACTGCGGTTCAGCTTCAGCCCAGGGTTCGGGCTCACGGCGACCAGCCTGGAGCAGGTCTATCGGGTGGGAGTAGCGATGGAGTTTGAGCAGGTGGGCGGCTTGCTGCATCGCGCTTCGGGAGGCGGACAATGACGCGTCACCGGCTCGCAACGGCCTCGGCTCTCCTGGCCTGCTCTTTGGCTCTTGTGGCGGCCGCCGGTTCGCGGTGGGAGCGGGTGCCCGCCAAAGACCACGCCCGCGCAAACCCCATGGCGGGGCAGCCAGGGGCCGCCGCCGCCGGGGAACTGGTCTATCGCGACCACTGCCTGGCCTGCCACAAGGCGGACGCGCGAGGGGATGGGCGCAAGCGGCCTTCGCTCCGCAGCGATGGGCTCCGCAAAGCCAGCGATGGCGATATCGAGTGGTTCCTGCGCCAGGGCGACCTGGCCCACGGCATGCCGTCATGGTCTAGCCTCCCCGCGGCCCAGCGTTGGCAGGTGGTGGCCTATCTCAAGTCCATTCAATAGGAGCGGCACAGGTCACTGGCGGTGAGCGCGCCAATCGTTTAACCTCAGATGTTCCCGCAAACATGCCTTCCGCCGAAGCCCAAGCCCGCTATCCGCTGACCCAGGGGGTCAATCCGTGGCTGGTGACGGTCTCCGTCATGCTGCCCACCTTCATGGAGGTGCTGGACACCGCGATCGCTTCCGTGGCCCTGCCCTACATCGCAGGATCGCTGTCGGCCTCCAACTCCGAGGCGACGTGGGTTCTGACCAGCTACCTGGTGGCCAACGCCGTCATTCTCCCCGCCTCCAACTGGTTCGCCCGTCGCTTCGGCCGCAAGCGCTTCCTGCTCTTCTGCGTGGTCATCTTCATCCTCCCCCTCTACTACCAGGAGATCCTCGGCTATACGGCCTTTACCGCGGGCATGGTGGTGGGGCCGCGCGGCATCGGCTCCTTCATCGGGTCGCCCATCATCGGTGTTCTGAGCCAGCGCATCGACCAGCGCAAACTGCTCTGCGCCGGATTCCTCGGCTTCGCGGTCTGTTCGCTCATCTTCAGCATGATCAACCTCGACATCGGCCCCTACACGCTGCTGATCCCCATCACGCTCACCGGCTTTGCCCTGAGCTTTGTGTTTGTCCCCATGTCCACCATGATGATGGCCACCATCCCCAGGAAAGAGATGGGCAACGCCACGGGGCTCTCGAATATGCTGCGCAACATCGGCGGCTCCATCGGGATTGCGATGGCGACCACGGCGCTGATCCGGCGCGCCGCCCTGCACCAGTCGGAGCTGGGCAGCCACATCACCCCGTCCACCTGGGTCTTCCAGCAGCGGGCTGCCGCCATCGCGGGTTACGTCGGCCACCGCATCGGTCCAGCGCAGGGACGGCCGGGAGCCATGGGCCTGATGTACGGCCTCATGATGCAGCAGTCCGCGCTCATGGCCTATACCGACGTCTTTCGCTGGACAGCCCTGCTCGCCTTCTTCTGCGCCGCCGCCGCCTGGCTCTTCAAAAAACCCGACAAGCACGCCGCCCCGCCGCCGGGGGTGCATTGAGAATTGCGCCTTCGCCGAAGCGTTCCCCTACTTCTGGATGAGCAAAGCGTTCGCCAGCGCGTAGTAGAGCGGTATCCCCAGCGCAATGTTGAACGGGAAGGTTATTGAAAGCGACATCGGCACATAGATCGAAGGCTTGGCCTCGGGCAGCGCCAACCGCATGGCCGCAGGCACGGCAATGTAGGAGGCGCTGGCGCAGAGCACCGTAAACAGCGTCCCCGTCCCGACGTTCAACCCGAAGGCCCAACTCACCCCGAGCCCGATCCCGGCTCCGATCAGCGGCATATAGATGCCAAACAGACCCAGGGACCAGGTGAACTGCCGCAGATGCCCCAGGTTCCTGGCCACCAGCAAGCCCATGTCCAGCAGAAACAGGCAAAGAATCCCCTGGTACGGCGCCTCCAGGAATCCCTGCACCTTGTCCATCCCCGGCTGCCCCGTAACCCAGCCAATCGCAAACGCGCCAAACAGCAGCAAGATCGCCCCATTTGCCAGCGCCGAGTGCCTTCCATGCTTCTCCTCGGCAGGCGCGTGTGAACTCTCAGTTTGCTCGCGCCGGGCAATGAACAGGCCTGAAAAGATCGCCGGTCCCTCCATCAGCGCCAGGATCGCCACAATGTAGCCGGCATAGGCAGCCGAGTTCGCCTTCAGAAACGCGGACGCGGTCGCAAACGTCACCACGCTGATTGACCCGTAGTGCGCCGCCACCGCAGCGGCCGTCGCATGATCCAGCCGCGTCGTCATCCGCAGCAAGCCATAGCCCGCGAAAGGAATCAGCAGGCTCACCAGGAACCCCGCTCCAATCACGCCAGCCATCCTCAAGGTGAAGTCGTGCGTGTTGGCAATCGCCACTCCACCCTTAAACCCGATCGACATCATCAGGTAAATCCCCAGAATCCGGCTGATGCTTGGCGGCACCTCCAAATCTGATTTGAAACATCCAGCCGCCACTCCCAGCGCAAAAAACAACACAGCCGGAGAGAGCAGATTTTGGGCCACCAGTTGCAGAAAGGGCATGAATCCTCCATTCGGTCAAGAATCTCTATCAAAAATACTTGCTTGAGTGTCATAAGTAAAATTGATAGTTTTAATTGTTACGATGAGATATTCTCATTGATGGAGCCGCCCATGCCGATCGACGCCTTCGACTTTGACACCCTCCTCCTCAAGAGCTTTATTGCCATTGCGGAAACCGGCAACTTCACCGCGGCCGCGGAGATTGTGGGCCGCTCCCAGTCCGCGCTCAGCCTTCAGGTCAAAAAGCTTGAAGAGGGATTCGGCTGTGCGCTCTTTCAGCGCGAGACGCGCGCCGTCACCCTCACCCCGCAAGGCGAGATCTTCCTCAGTTATGCAAAGCGCATGGTCCAGCTCCAGTGGGAGGCCTACAGCCGCCTGCGCGAGCCGGATGTCCAAGGCGAAATCCGGCTCGGCACCCCCGAGGACTTTGCGGCGCACTATCTGCCGGACGTACTGGCCACCTTTCGCCGGCAGCACCCGCGCGTTCTGCTCAATGTTGCCTGTGATCTCACCCTCAATCTCATGCGGGGTTTCAAGGCTGGCGAATTTGATCTGATTCTGGTGAAGCGCGACCCGCAGCGTGTGCTCGGCGGCACCCGCGTATGGCGCGAACCGCTCGTCTGGGCCGCCGCGGACAACCACCAGCCGGAAGACCCGCTCTCCCTGGTGCTCGCTCCGCAGCCCTGCATCTATCGCGCACGCGCGCTTGCCGCCCTGGACCGGGCGCGAAGGCCCTGGCACATCACCTATACCAGCCCCAGTCTTGCCGGAACCCTGGCCGCCGTCAAAGCAGGACTCGGCATCACGGTCCTGCCGGCCAACATGCTGCCTGCCGGCATCCATCCCATCCGCGGCAGCAGGCTTCCCCGGCTCGCCGACGCCGAGATTGCGCTCATCAAGAGGGATGAAACATCCAGAATCAGCGAGATGCTGGCCGGGCACATCATGGGAAGTCTGGAGAGAATCTCATAGGCGAGGCCTTGAAGCAGAACACTCCGCGAACTCCACTCTTGCCTTTCGCCGGCTTCACAGGCGGCGGAAAGACGTCCTTTTTTGGGCAGTAAGCCTGCAAAACACACCCCAGAGGCGAAAGCCCTGCTGGTTATATGGCACTTACGGCACGACTGAAGTCCTGCCCTGACACGGCGATGGCGATAGTCGAGTTTTTCCGCAGCCTGTTCAGCCCCTGCCAGCCATCGGCAGGAACCGCTTCGTCTCCTCGTCGAATTCCTCAATCCGGCCGGTCAGGATGTCGTAGTACCAACCATGCAACATGAGCCGGCCCTCCACCACTGCCCGCGCCACGCTCGGCTGCGCCTTCAGGTTCAGCAACTGCGCCACCACGTTGCCGCGAATCAGCGAGGCCAGCTCCGCGTGTTCCCCATCGGCGGGATTCAGCGGCTGCCGGTGACTGAACGCCGCCTCCACGTGGCTCAACCAGCGCCGCGCCTTGGGCAGGTTCTCCAGCCCCTTGCGATCCAGCGCCGCCTTCAATGCCCCGCAGTCCGAGTGGCCGCACAGGATGGCGTGCTTCACCTTGAGCACCTCGACGGCGTATTCAATCGTCGCTGTCACCCCGTCCACATCCGCGCCCGTCAGAGGCACCACGTTACCCGCGTTGCGCGTGATGAACAGGTCGCCCGGCCCCGTGCCCAGAATCAGGTCGGGCAGCACCCGTGAGTCCGAGCAGGTGATCACCAGCCAACGCGGAGCCTGCTGCTCGGCCAGCAGGTGGAACTGGTCCCGGCGCGTAGGAAACACCTCGGCCAGAAAACGCTCGTGCCCAGCAATCAACCGATCCATAAGTCCCTCCTGTTCATTGGACGCCATAACCGCCCTCGACGGCCGCATGTGCCCAGCCTACCGCACATATGAGCCAACTGATACCTTGTCCTTATCACTTTCATCGCGACGCAGCAACCACAAGGAGATTGAGGCCCATGAGGCAGCATCTGAACGTTTTGACCGGCGCGCTTGCATCGATTCTTTCTCTGGCCGCGGTTTCGCATGGGCAGGCAGTGGACACCCTGGACCCAGCCCTCAAGACCCGCGTCGACCGCATCGCCGCCCAGGTGCTGGAGCAGACCAGCGTTCCCTCGGCCTCTGTAGCCGCGGTGAAAGGCGGCAAGCTCGTCTACGCCCATGCCTACGGCAGCGCCCGGCTGGACCCCAAAACCCCCGCCACTGCCGAGATGCGCTACTCCATCGGGTCCATCTCCAAGCAGTTCACCGCGGCGGCCATTCTGCTCCTCCAGCAAGACGGCAAGCTCTCGCTTGACGACTCCGTCGGCAAATATGTCCCCGGCCTCACCCGCGGCGACGAAGTCACCATCCGCCAGGTCCTCTCCCACACCTCCGGCTATCAGGACTACTGGCCGGAAGACTACGTGATGACGCCTATGCTCAAGCCAGAGACGGCCCAGCAGATTGTCGACGCCTGGGCCAAAAAGCCCCTCGACTTCGAGCCGGGAACGCAGTGGCAGTATTCCAACACCAACTTCGTCATCGCCGGGCAGATTGTCGAGCAGGTGACCGGCCGCCCTCTCATGGACCTGCTCACCGAGCGCATCTTCCGCCCGCTGGGCATGAAGTCGGTCTGGAATTCCGACGAGGCCGAGCTCACTCAGGCTGACGCCACCCCCTACTACCGCCACGCCCTCGGTCCCCTGCGCGTCGCGCCCAAAGAGGGCCGCGGCTGGATGTTCGCCGCCGGCGAGCTCGCCATGACCGCCCACGACCTCGCCCTCTGGGACGAGAGCCTCATCGCCCAATCCATTCTCAAGCCCGAGAGCTACAGGCAGATGTTCACCGAGATCAAGCTCAAGGACGGCAAGGGCACCCACTACGGCCTCGGCGTGGAAGTCATCGACCGCGGCGGCCACCGCTCCATCGAGCACTCCGGGGAGGTCTCAGGCTTCGTCTCAGACAATGCCGTGCTTATCGACGACGGCCTCGCCGTGGCGGTGCTCACCAACCAGGACGCCGTCGGCGCCGCCTCCTCCATACTCCGCCTCGCCGTCCCAGCCGTCGCCGACCTCAAGCCCACCGTCCCCGAGCAGCAGGCCATTGACCTCTTCCACGGTCTCCAGCAGGGCAAGATCGACCGCACTCTCCTCGCCCCCAACCTCAGCGACTACTTCACCGATGAGGCGCTGGTGGACTTCCAGGCCAGCCTCGGCCCGCTTGGTGAACCTCTCAGCTTTCGCCAGACCAGCGACTCGCTCCGCGGCGGCATGACCTTCCGGGGCTTCACCATCGTCTACCCCGGCAAGCGCCTGCGCCTCACCACCTACACCTACCCCGACGGCAAACTGGAGCAATACCTCATCGCCCCGGCGGAGTAGCTGCGTCCGGTTCCGGGAATGTCGCAGCAGTGGATCAAGCTCGATGAATCAGCGGCCCAAGCAGCGGTCTTCGATTCAGCCGTGCCGATCGGCAATTGACACGGTTCAAATGTGTGCTGAATCACACTTTCGGTCAGGGTATGCGGGTGTACACTTCGCTTCGTTGTTTCTAGACGAGAACCATGCCTGTTGAAGAGAACCTTCCTGCTCTGAGCTACGCGCGCGGCCCTGACCGGGCCCTCCTGGAACTGACGATTGGCGACCTTTTGGCCCGTACGGCACATCGGTTTCCCGACCGCCTGGCGGTGGCCTCGTGCCATCAGGGCAAGCGGCTCACGTGGGCTCAACTGAGCGATGAAGCGGACCGCGTGGCGCGTGGGCTCTGGTCGCTGGGCATACGCCGGGGCGACCGTGTGGGCCTTTGGTCCACCAACTGCATCGAGTGGATTGTCATGCACATGGGCTGCGCCCGGGCCGGGGCGGCGCTGGTGAATGTGAATCCCGCCTACCGCTCGCATGAGTTGCAGTTCACCTTGCAGCGGTCGCGGATGAAGGCGCTGTTCCTGTGGCACAGGGACAAGCGGGCCGACTACGAAGAAATTCTGGGGCGGGCGCGGCATGGACTCACGCTGGCCCTCGAACACACCATCTATTTCGACTCGCCGGAATGGCCGGCGCTGCTGGAGGCGGCGGGCGAGCTGCCCGCGCGCGTAGCAGTCGAAGATGTCGCCAACATCCAGTACACCTCGGGGACCACGGGGCTGCCCAAGGGCGTCATGCTCACCCACCACAATATCGTGAACAACGGACAGTTCCTGGCGCAGGGATTTCACTATACGGAGCAAGACAGCGTCGTGGTGCCGGTTCCCCTGTTTCACTGCTTCGGGTGTGTCATTGGAACCATGTCGGCGGTCAACTCCGGAGCGGCCATCGTGCTGCCCAACTGGACCTTTGACCCGCGCGCCACGCTCAAGGCGGTGCACGACGAGCGGGCGACCAGCGTCTACGGCGTCCCGGCCATGTATGTTGCCGAGCTGCAACTGCCCGAATTCGCCAGCTACGACCTCACCAGCCTGCGCACCGGCATGATGTCCGGCGCGCCCTGCCCGGTTGAACTGATGAAGCGCGTCCTCAACGAGATGCATTGCGGTGAACTCGTGATTGCCTACGGGCAGACCGAAACCTCGCCCGTGGTGACCATGAGCGACGCCGAAGACACCATCGAAATTCGCGTCTCAACGGTGGGCCGGGCCATGCCCCAGACGGAGATTCAGATTGTCTCCACCGTCACTGGAGAGCCGCTGCCGGTGGGCGAGCAGGGCGAGGTATGCGCGCGCGGCTACGCGGTGATGAAGGGCTACGACGGCGACCCGGAAGGCACAGCGCAGGTCATCAAAGAGGATGGCTGGCTGCACACCGGCGACCTGGGCATCATGCACGACGACGGCTGCATTCACCTGACCGGCCGCTCGCGCGACGTGATCATCCGCGGCGGCGAAAACATCTACCCCCGTGAGGTCGAGGAGTTCCTCTATACCCATCCCAAGGTGGATGAGGCGCAGGTGGTGGGCATCCCCAACGCGCGGCTGGGAGAGATCGTG
Organism: uncultured Acidobacteriaceae bacterium; assembly: GCA_903849645.1. GTDB lineage: Bacteria > Acidobacteriota > Terriglobia > Terriglobales > Acidobacteriaceae > Telmatobacter. The sequence continues at coordinate 11,310 of CAINJJ010000015.1, forward strand.
GTGGCCTGGGTGCGCCTTGCGCCGGGAGCGGAGGCCACGGAAGAGGAGATTCGCGCCTGGTGCCAGGCGCAGATCGCCTACTTCAAGGTGCCGGAGCACGTGCGTTTTGTCACCGAATTTCCAGCCACGCTGAGCGGCAAGATCCAGAAGTACAAGATCCGCGAATTTGAGATTGAGGCGCGGGGGCTGCAATCGGTTGCCGCGGCGGTCACGGCGTGACGGCCGTTCGCCGCGTCATCCATTGACCACCGCCCCTCCCTCCGATTCGTTATCATCGTCCTCAATGGCAAACACACAGGACTTCAACGGCAGATGGGCGCTGGTGACCGGAGCCAGCGCGGGCATTGGCGCGGCTCTGGCCAGGGAACTGGCCCGCCACGGCGCAAAACTCATCCTCACCGCGCGCCGCCTTGACCGGCTTGAGGCACTCGGCGCGGAGTTGACTGCAAACGGCGCCGAGGTGCGGGTTCTCCCCGCCGACCTCAATGACCCGGCAGCGCCGCAGCAACTTTACGACGCCACCGAGGGGGCCGGCCTTCCCGTCGAAATTCTCATCAACAACGCCGGCCTCGGCCAGTTTGGCGCATTTTCCTCCAGCCCCCTCGATCAGGAACTGAGCCAGGTGCGCGTCAACTGCGAAGCCATGGTCCGCCTGACCAGGCTCTTCGTTCCCCGGATGGTGGAGCGCCGCCGGGGGTGGGTTCTGGTGCTCGCCTCCACCGCCAGTTACCAGCCCCTGCCCTACTTCGCCACCTACGCCGCCACCAAGGCCTTCGATCGCTTCTTTGCCCTCGGCCTGGCCGCTGAAGTCGCCTCGCTGGGCGTCAAGGTGACGGCGCTTTGCCCCGGACCCACTGAAAGCGAGTTCTTCGACGTCTCCCGCGCCTCCATCTTCAAGGGTCGCGGCGTGCAGTCTGCCGAAGAGGTGGCGCGCCGCGGCATTGGCGCCCTGGCGCGCGGCCAGCGCGTCATCATCCCCTACCTTGCCGGCAGGTTTACAGCCCTGCTGGTCCGCTTCCTTCCCGTTGGGTTGATCACATTCTTTGTCGAAAAGGGAGCCCGCCCCAAGGCCCCCTCTGCCTGATGCCGCTTGCCCTCCGTGCCCCGGTGAACGAGAATGGCTGCCGAAGGAATATCACCCTATGAAGTTGCACAAAACCGGACGAGTTGCCTGCGCGTTTCTGCTGTTTTTCGCTGCGGCCGCATGGGTCGCTTCGGCCCAGTCTCCCGTCATCCCCAAACACAAGGCGGCCATCGTCCTCTTTGATGGCAAGAGTCTAGCCCAGTTCGACACCTTCATCCCCGGCTCCGGCCTCAACGCCGACCCCAACCACGTCTTCTCGGTCGAGAACGGAACCGTCCATGTCTCCGGCAAGGAGATGGGCTACTTCATCACCAGACAGGAGTACAAAAACTACTACCTCCGCGCCGAGTTCAAGTGGGGCGAAGGCACCTTTGCCCCCCGCGCCGGGCAGGCCCGCGACAGCGGCATCCTCTACAACATTCAAGGCCCCGACAAGGTCTGGCCCCGCTCCGTGGAGTTCCAGATCAATGAGGGCTGCACCGGCGACTTCTGGATGACCGATGGCGCCGCGCTCACCGGCAGGGACGGCGCCCGCCTTACTGGCCCGCCCGGAGGCGGGTTGAAGTTTGACCGCTTCAACAAGGGCGAGTTCAAGAATGTGACCGGCTGGCGCGACCCCACCAACGAGGTGGAGAAGCCCCACGGCCAGTGGAACGTGGTCGAACTGGTCAACCGCGATGGCCACCTCTGGCAATATGTCAACGGCAAGCTGGCCAACGAGGGAACCGACGCCTTTCCCGTCAGCGGCAAAATCCTCTTCCAGTCTGAAGGCGCCGAAGTCTTCTTCCGCAACATCAAGCTGTTCCCGTTAAAGTAGCCGCTGGGCGCGAGTACGCAAAAAATCAAGGAGATACTCATGAAGATCAAGTTGCAGGCCGCCATTGTCCTGCTTGCTTTTGCTGTTCCGGCTCTTGCCCAACTCGAGGGGGGCGCTGACCGCAAACAGAACCGGGGCGCCGCTCCGGGCGGGGTGGAGCAGGCGGTGTTTTCCGTCCACCGGCTGGGCGCCGACCACGCCGAAGGCATCACCGCGCTCGACATGAACGGCGACGGCCTCAAGGACCTGGTGAGCGGCGCCTACTGGTATGAGAACCCCGGCCCCCAGGGCGGCGAGTGGAAGCGCCACCAGTACCGCGAAGTGGGCGTGGTGGGCGAATTCGTGGCCGACTGCGGCGAGTGGGCCGTGGACGTGAACCACGATGGGCTGCCTGACATCGTGACCGCCGCCTGGCAGACCAACGGCGTGTGGTGGTTTGAAAACCCCGGCAAGGCGGGCGGTGAGTGGAAGAAGCACTTCATCACCAACAGCTATGACACCGAGGGCGGCTGGATGGCCGACATCAACGGGGACGGCAAGGCCGACCTGATCCTCTCGCACTACGATCACTCCGGCATTCTGTGGGTGGACTTTGCCGGCGCGCAGCCCGTCGCGCATCACGTGGGCGCCCGCGCCGAAGACGGCCATGGCATCGGCGTGGCTGATATCGACGGCGACGGCAAGGCCGACATCATCGCCACCACCGGCTGGTTCAAGCAGATCGACGCCAACCAGGACAAGTGGGAGTGGCATCCTGAATTCCATCTGGGAGACACCGGATTCCCCATCATCGGCTACGACGTGAACAACGACGGCAAGATGGACATCATCTTCGGCCAGGGCCACAGCTACGGGCTCTACTGGCTCGAGCAGCAGGGCGAGGGCGCCAACCGCAAGTGGATCGAGCACACCATCGACGAGAGCTTTTCGCAGTCGCACGCGCTCAAGATGGCCGACCTCGACGGCGACGGCGAGCTGGAACTGCTGGTGGGCAAGCGCTATCGCGGCCACAACGGCCACGACGCCGGCTCCTACGATCCCCTGGTCATCTACTACTACAAGATCGACCGCAAGACCGGCATGTTCACCCGTTTCCCCATCTCGGTCAACGGGACTGCCGGCGCCGGGACGCAGTTTGTGACCGAAGACCTGGATGGCGACGGCGACATCGACATTGCCTCGGCGGGCAAGACGGGTGTGCACTTCTTCGAGAACCTGAAGATCAACAAGGTCTCCCCGGAGCAGCGCGAGAAAGAGATTCTCATCGAGACGAAGTGGCCCTTCCCCGGCGAAGGGTCGGTTGTAACCCAGGAAGAGGAGCCGAAAAAGTAGGAGCCGCGCGAGGATCCCGAAAGCTCAAAAAATATGGGCAAGGTCAGGGGCGGATTCAAATCGCTCCGGACCTTGCCCTTGTCTTTTTCCTCAGTTGTTCGCGTCGGTGGGGCTGGCAGCGGGCAGATTCACCGGGATGTCGGCCAGGTCGGCGGCCTTGAAGGAGTTGAAAAACCGGGTCACGTCCTGCTGGCGGCGGGCGCTCATGGAGGGAAACGCGGCGGTGAGCATATAGAGGCGGCTGCCGACATAGAGCATCCGGGAGTCCATGACCCCGCCGCCCTGGTTGTGCGCCACAATGTCCCGCGCCGGGGAGCCGCCTGGGGAGCTGGCCGTCTCATTGACCAGCGCGGTCTGGGTGCTTGCCAGCGCTCCATCCCTGGCCAGGTTGAGCGTCCGGTCGGGCGAGCGGTTGCCGGCTCGGGCTACGGGGGGATTGTCTGCCCAGGAGACCGCAAAGGTGGTGGAGGCGTCGGGGTTGGAGAAGATCATGTTGATCAGCTCCGTGCCGCCCTTTTCGTTATAGGCGGGGAGCTTGATCTCCTTGGGGTCGATGGGCATTTCCACGCGGAAGCCATCCTGGGGGCGGTTGACGGTCTGCCAGTTGATGCGGGCCGGCCGCGCGGGCGGCGCTCCCTGGTCCGTTTGAGGCGCCGAGCCGGAGTCCCCGCCGCGCAGTCCGCTCAGGCCCAGATCCTGGCGGTAGAGATAAATCACCACGGTTGCCGCAATCGCAACTCCGCCCAGAACGAGATAGCGCCAGCGTCTCACCATCTTGAGAGTGCCAACTCCTGAGCCTTATTGCAACGCAAAGCCTGTGTTTTGTGAAGAGGAAGTGCCGAATTGGTCATCTTTCCGCCCATCCTGGGAAGCGAGCGCGAGGCGGATGTGAATTCTCTGCCAACGCGGCAAGCAACCTTTTGCATGGAGGCGCATCATAACTTGTAACAAGCAGAGGCTTCTCCGAAACAACATCCCACCAAGAAAGATACTCTCCTTCTTGAAGGTCCTGTATGGACCTCTTCTCACACAACCCCCCTGGACCCCCTCCAAAATTGCCTCTCGAAGAGCCCGCCGGAAGGCGGGCTCAGTTTTGCGCGCGGATTTGGAGATTTCAACCGCGACAGGCAAGGGAACAACGACAGGGTGGGGTTCCGGGATGCCGAGGAACCGTCCGGGCCTGGCCTCGTGGGACCCAGGGCCAATGAACCCCGCTCAATCAACGGGCGCTACAGGCCGCGGAAAAGCTCCATAAATGCCATCGAAGTGTCAGGGCACGACTTAAGTCGTGCCGCCAAAGCCAATCAAATCAATAGGGCTTTAGCCCCTGCGGGACACGGTTCTGGCACTCTGACCGCAAGACAACCCTTCTTCCGCAGCCTGTTCAGCCCTTGCGCGACAGGAGCGGCCGGTTGGAATCGAATTGCCCCAAAAAAGAGAACCCCACCGCGAGCGGTGGGGTTCCAAGGAAGACAAGAGATTCAAGTTGCCTTGCCCGTTCAACGGGAGGAACTCCCGAAACAGTCCTTTTAGGAAAGCGTCATGAAGCCGGTGGCCGGTTTGGCCTTGCGGAAGAGAATGAGCGCCAGACCCAGGAGGCCGGTGCCGAGCAGGAAGAGGGAGCCGGGCTCAGGGGTGGGGGTGATGGTGAGATCACCAACGTTGTGATAGTTATAGTTGGTTTGTGAGGTTCCTTCCCAAATAGAGTAGGTATCTGTTCCTTTGCCTCCGAAGGGTGGGTTAATCTCATTACCGTCCCAGACGCCGCTAAAAATGTTGATCTGGAATGGAGTCGAATCGAGTTGGAAGAGCAATCCTCCGACACTGTCAACATATGCGTTGGGGTCGGATACCGGTACGAAGACAAAGTTGTCGTAGTTGAACGCCCCATTTGGAGAGGTCGCAAATCCAGTTCCACCGATCAGAACTCCGCTTCCCGTAACGAGACCGCTCCCGGATATTGTGATGGTTCCGCTCGTGACCCCGAACTGGTTTCCACCGATGTTAGAACCGGTAAGGGTGCCAGTGGCAACTACGCCGTCAACGCCGGTATAGGTGTAATTGAACGTATCAGCCATAGCGGCTGGGGAGATCGCAAGGGCCGCGGCCAATGCGAGTAAAGCAACAGAGAACTTCTTCATTCTTCCTCCAGGTGAAGCCCTTGCGGGCAGTTGGGATGGGTCTGCCCGTCGCAAAGGGCTGACATGGTAAGCGTCGAATGCGCTTCACTGGTCTACGCCCCATCGAGTGCACTTGAAGCACCAAACTAATGTCATTTATATTCAATGGTTTGCGACGTTGATTCACGTTAGAGTGCAAAGTTTTGCATGTTCTTGGTCGAGGAAGTTCTCTCTCGGCAAGAAGGGCCTGCATGGGGAAATGGAACCATCCAGCAGAATCAGGCCCCATCCCCGCCGCCTCCGAGAACTTGGCGCTCGGCCAGCCGACGTGCGAATCCCCGGTGGTCTCAACAGCCTGATTGGCGCGACCGAAGTGGCGCCCTTTCAAACCATCAATGACCACCTTTGCTCCGGACGCCGATAGAATGAGAGTTCAGATGCCCTCGCGCACCCGGAACTTGCCATCCAATCCGAACAATCAGCCTGACGACTTCAAGGCCATCGACGCGCTCTTTGCCGAGGCGGGGCTGGTGCGGAGCCTGCGCGGGAAGGCAGCAGGGGTGACGCGGCGGATGCGGCAGGACCGGGCAGTCCAGGAAGAGTTGAAGCCGGTTTTGCCGACGCCGCGGCGGGCGGCCAACGGCGTGGAGTGGCTGGCGGCTCCCGGCTGGGAGAAGACGCCCTGGCTGTGGCACGCCTTCAGCACGCGGCGCGGCGGGGTGAGCCGGGCTTATGCGCCGGATGGAGCCCCCGGGGAACTGAATCTAGGCTTTACGGCTGCGGACGAACGCGAGGCGGTCGTCGAGAATCGCCGCCTGCTGGCGGAGGCGGCGACGGGAAGCCCGGAGACCCCGCTCGTGACCCTGCGCCAGGTTCACTCGAGCGTAGTGGTGGTTTCAAGCGGCGACGGCCGCGGGCGGGAGAACCCGGCGAAGGGCGACGGGCTGATGACCGCCGAGCCGGGCATTCTGCTGGGCATCCAGACGGCGGATTGCATTCCGGTGCTGGTGGCCGACCGCAAGCGGAGGGTGGTGGCGGCCTTTCACGCCGGGTGGCGGGGTACGGTGAAGCGCATTGTGGAGTCGGGTATTGGCCGGATGCGGGCTGAATTCGGCTGCCGCCCAGAGGATCTGGTGGCGGCCATCGGCCCCGGCGTGGGCCAGTGCTGCTATGCAGTGGGGGAGGAGGTCTGGACCGAGTTCGAGTCCCAGTTCTCCTATGGCCCTGAGCTGTTTCGTGAGGTGTATGACGCGGACCCGGTGCGTACCCGCTACCCGATGCTGTTTCTTACGCAGCGGGCTCCTGGGCACTCGCCCATTGGGCCGGCGCTGCACCTTGACCTGGTGGAGGCGAACCGGCGGCAGTTGCTGGCGGCGGGACTCAAGCCCCGGTCGATCTCCCGGACGGGCGGCTGCACCAGTTGCCAGGCGGAGATGTTCTTTTCGCATCGCGCTTCGCAGGGCCACGCGGGGCGCATGATGAGCGTGATCGGCATCCGGCCGGCTTCAGTCCGTCAGCCGTGAGATTGGACGCAGGCAGTCCAGCCCTGCCTTGATGGGACAAGACAGGGCTGTTGGGAGTTGTGTCTGGGGTGAGGGCTCAGGAGGCCTTTGCCGCTTCCTGGGGATTGACCAGGTCGCGCAGCTCCTTGGAGGGTTTGAAGTAGGGTACGCGCTTGGCGGGAACTTCCACGCGCTCACCGGTCTTGGGGTTGCGTCCAATGCGAGGGTTGCGCTGGCGAATGCGAAAAGACCCGAAGCCGCGGATCTCGATCTTGTCGCCGCCCTGCAATGCCCCGATCACCGACTCGAAGATGGTTTCAACGATCACCTCGCCATCGCGCCTTGTGAGGTCGCCCAGGCTGGTCACCTTTTCCACCAGGTCTGCCTTCGTCATATCCGTTAGGCCTCCGCTCCCAGCATAACCGGATTCCGGGTTGGAAAGCGCGAAAAAGGATGCCTGATTGCATGAATTGAGCCTTTTTCCTCAGCGGGTTGCGGAAAGGCCGGCGGGGCGGCGAATCGCAAGGAGAACCGGCCCCGAAAGCGCTATGATGGCGAGAGTCTTTTTCTTGAATGGAAGAGCATAGGGACGGTACGGCGCGAGAGAGGAGGGCGGGGAGATGGCCGACGAGCCAAAATACAGCATCGTGATTCCCGCTTTCAACGAGAGCGCCCGCATTCCAGCCACACTGGAGTCGGTTGTGGCCTGCATCCGGGCCAACCACTGGGCTGCGGAAGTGCTGGTGGTGAACGACGGATCAACGGACTCGACCGCCGAGGTGGTGCGCACGTTTGCCGCCGGCGCTCCCGAGGTTCGCATGATCGAGAACCCCGGCAACCGGGGCAAGGGCTACAGCGTGCGTTCCGGGATGCTGCAGGCGCGGGGCCAGGTGGTGATGTTCACGGACTCTGACCTGTCGGCGCCGATGGAAGAGGCCGAGCGGCTGTTTGCCGCCATCGACGCAGGCGCGGATATTGCCATTGGCTCGCGGTGGCTGGAGAGCGGCCGCCAGACCCACCGCCAGCCCCTTTACCGGCAGCTCTTTGGCCGGTGCTTCAATGCCGTGACCCGCATGGTGATGGGGCTGCACTTTGCCGACACGCAGTGTGGCTTCAAGGCTTTTACGCGCGAGGCGGCGCAGACGGTGTTTCAGTTGCAGACCATCGAGCGCTGGGGCTTTGACCCGGAGATTCTGTTCATCGCGCTGAAGCGGGGCTTGAAGGTGCAGGAGGTGGGCGTGAGCTGGGCGCACGACGAACGCAGCCGCATGAGCTACCTCAAGGATGGCATCCAGATGCTGAAGGAGATTGTGCAGATTCGCTGGAACGCCCTCACCGGCCGGTATAACAAGCCAATTGTCGCCGGCCAGCGCGCGACCCAGGGCCGCTAGCCGATGATGCCGCCGGTGCCTCATGAGCAACTGCTCCGCGTGGCCGCCCGGGTGGCATTTTTGATGCTCATCGGCGTGCTGCTCTGGCGGCGCTTGCGGCGGCGGTAGGTTCGAGCTGGGTCCAGCCCTTTCACGGAGAGTAGTGTGAGTTGGCGCGGCATGAATGGTAGTGTGGAGTCGAAGCTTCAGGAGGCCTATTGAACCCTCTTGCCTGTGCCTTGTCCGTGCGATGGGTACGCGTTGTCCTGGTTGCGGTTTCCCTCGTCGCGGGGTGCGCGTGGGCCGCTCAGGCTCAGACATTTGACGCCACGCGCCTGCGCGAGCCGGTGGACTTGGGAGCGCGGTGGCACATCCACGGCGGCGACAACCCGGCCTACGCGCAGCCCAGCTTCGATGACTCCCAATGGACGCTTTTCGACCCCTACAAAAGCATCCTTACCGCCTTTCCCAAGGAACGGCCGGAGGTGGTCTGGTATCGGCTTCAGGTGAAAGCAGACCCCGCGCAGACCGGGCTGGGCTTGAGGGAGTGGAACATCTCCAGCGCCTTTGAGATCTATGTCAATGGCGAACGGCTCATCACTTGCGGGCAGGTGGCGCCTTACGCCGGTTACAACTCGGGCGCCAGAGTATTGGCGAGGATTCCGGACCGCATGCTGGCGGGGGGCGCCCTGCTGATTGCCATCCGGGCCCATATCACGCCGAATGAGTGGAACAGCGGCCAGTTTCCAGGATTCTTTCCCACCAACCTCACCCTGGGCCAATGGAACACCCTCAACCAGGATGATTGGCTGGGTATCATCGGGGAAAACGCTCTGGTGTGGCTGGATCACGTGCTGCTCTTCAGCATCGGCGTTGTCGCGCTGGTTCTCTATTACTCCCAGCGCCGCCAGATAGAGTACCTGTGGATCTTCGCCCTCGGAACTCTCTCGATTGTGGAGTCCATTGTGCCGGTGATCTCGGTCTTCCGGGTCACACCCCTCACGTGGACTCTTTGGAGCGGCGCCTTCCGCCTGTTTTCGCCGTATGTCTGGGTGTCGCTGTATTTCTCCTTTGTTCGCCAGCGCGTCGGCTGGCGTTGGCGCGCGTGCCTTGCCTTCGCGGGAGTCGCCAACTGCTTCAGCAGCATCTCTGGTATTCTCGCGTCTTTACCCATCTGGATTCAGCTCGTGGGCACATTGCCATTTGTTGTCCTTCTCTCCGTAGTTGTCCCGTTCATGCTGGCATTGCATCTGCGCCGCGGCAACCGCGAAGCGGGCATCCTTCTCATTCCGGCCATCCTGTTCAGCTTCTACATCTATGCCAAGGTTGCCCTGGCCGTGATGTTTCAGTTCAACCCCACCAGTGCGGTTGCCACCCACTTGCTGAACCTCATCGACCGCTATCCGGCGGGTCCCTTTGTTCTCTCGCTGGACAACGTCTCGGGAATTCTCTCCACGCTTGCGCTGGCTATCATCATCCTGCTCCGATCGACCACCATGAGCCGCCGGCAGGCGCAGTTGGAAGGCGAGTTGGCCGCCGCGCAGCAGGTGCAGCAACTGCTGGTGCCGGAACAAGCCGCGACCATCCCCGGCTTCACCATTGAGAGCATCTACGAGCCCGCACAGCAGGTGGGGGGCGACTTCTTTCAGGTACTGCCGGCGGACAAGGGAGGCCTGCTGCTGGTGGTGGGCGATGTGGCGGGCAAGGGTCTGCCCGCGGCCATGCTGGTGTCGGTTTTGGTGGGCGCCACGCGCGCGGCGGCGGAGTATACAAGCGATCCCGCCGAGCTGCTGGCCAACCTCAATGACCGCCTTGTGGGTCGTTCCGGGGGCGGGTTTGCCACTGCTTTGGCGGCGCATATTGCCGCGGACGGCGCAGTCTCCATTGCCAACGCTGGCCACCTCTCGCCCTATCTGGACGGAAGTGAGGTCGAGCTTGCCGGCGCACTGCCCCTGGGCATTCAGTGCGGCATGCGCTATGACAAGAGCCGTTTCCAACTCGCCGCGGGCGGGCGCCTCACGTTTTATTCAGACGGAGTGGTGGAGGCGCAGAACGCGCGCGGGGAGCTTTTCGGCTTCGAGCGCGGGCGGGAGATCTCGACGCGGCCGGCGGGGGAGATTGTGGAGGCGGCGAAGCGGTTTGGGCAGTCGGACGACATTACTGTTGTGACCATCGAGCGCTCCGCGGCGGTCGCGGAAGCAGCCTGAGCCGGGCAGGGCAGAGAAGCAGGGGTGGGGGCGCGTGCAGGATGCATCATGCCGGCGGGCTCTCCTGTAGCATCCAGACATGATTGCGGGCGTTTCCTGGACATGGTGGGTGGGTTTCCACGTGGTGGTGGCGGGACTGCTGGCGGCGGATTCGCTGCTGCCGGGGCGACGGCGGGAGACGCGGCACACGCAGTCTGTGGCCTGGCTGTGGACGGCGGCGCTGGCGGTGGCGGCGGCCATCTTTGCCGGCTGGGTGGCCGTGGCGATGGGGCGGCAGCAGGCGCTGGAGTTCGTTGCCGGCTATGCGATCGAGACCTCGCTCAGCATCGATAATCTCTTTGTCTTTCTTGTGCTCTTTCAGGGATTTCGCATCAGCACCCGGCGGCAGCACACGGCGCTGCTCTGGGGCGTGGGCGGGGCGGTGGTGCTGCGGGCGCTGTTTATCGCCGCAGGCATAGCCCTGCTGCAGCGGTTTGCCTGGATCACCTGGATCTTTGGGCTGCTGCTGCTCTATGCGGCATGGCGCCTGGTGCGGGGCGGGGCGGCCAACGCGGCGGTTCCGGAGTGGATTCGAAAACTGCAGCCAGCCAAGGGGTCGCTGCTGCCGGTCATCGTGGCGGTGGAGGTGACGGACCTGTTGTTCGCCGTGGATTCGATCCCCGCGGTGCTGGCGGTGAGTCACAATCCCTTCGTGGTCTACACGTCCAACATCGCGGCCATTCTGGGGCTGCGGTCGCTCTACTTTGCCCTGGCGGCGCTCCTCGATCGCTTCCGCTACCTGCATTACGGTCTGGGCGCGCTGCTGGCTTTTGTGGCCTTGAAGATGCTTTTTGCCCACTGGGTAGAGGTGCCGATCACCTTGTCACTGGCGTTGATGGGCGCGATTCTAGCGGTGTGCGCGGTCTGGTCTTGGCTGGCTGGCGGACCCTCTGGTGGAGGCCCGTCCGGCTCAGTGCGTTGACCGCCGGAAGCGGAGTCTTCATCAGAAGCCCGTGTATGGGCTGGATTCGGAGCGAAGGCTCGCCTCAGCGGTTGGATCAGACGGATAACGCCGCGATGAGGTCGCGGAAGCGCAGCCTGCTCTGCGATCGATCTCCTTTATTTTGCCGCGGTGGCCGTGCCGGGGACAATGGTGATGGGCGCGATGTTCCATCCGTCGATTTCAACAACGGGAGCTGATGGAGCGTTCTCGGGCAGCAGGGCTGTGAGCGTGCGCGACTCGCCGGGGATGAGTTCAATCCAATTGTCGGACCAGAAGACGGGGGCGATGAGCGCGCCGGATGAGGTGCGGACGGCGGCGCGCACCTGAAAGGCGAGCGCCGCGGTGGAGTTATCCAGATGGAGGCGAACCTCGCGTCCGCGCGCGGTGGTTTCAATGTCGGCGTGCGCGGCTAGCGAGGCCTTGGGAAGACTCGCCAGCGCCGTTAGATCCTCATGCCTCTCGGCGGGGGTGTGCGTGTAGTCGGTCCTGGCCCAGTCAAAGGCAGTGAGCGTTCCCGGTACCCAATAGAAGTTGCGGCTGACCACGCGCCCTGCCGCATCGGTCAGGCTGAGATCAACGAAGAAGATTCTCTCCGCGCCGGAGAAGAGGTTCTCCGGAATGGCGAAGACCCTCTGCGTGCTGTCCGGGCTCGCGTCCACGACGGCCTGCGCGGTGTAGAGTTCCTTCCATGCCAGGCCGTACACATGAACGGCGGCGTTGAGCCGCACGGAAGGCTCATAAGTGCTGTTGACCACGTTGATGGATCGATCGTCGTAGGCGTACTGGATGTGGAGCGGCTCGCAGGCCTTGCGCGTGGCAAAGTAACCTGCGCCGGCGTCGAGGTAATAGTCGTAGAGATGCCAGATCATCGAGGGCCAGGCGTTGTTGAGCATCCATTGAATGACGCCCGTGGACGCGTACTTGTTCTTTCCGTAGGACTCGAACATGGCGCGCTCGGAGTCGTACTCCATGGTCTGGGCGATGCGCTCGTAGTCCGCGGCAGAACGCGGCTTGGCATAGATTGCTTCCATCGCTTCATCGAAGACCTTGAGGTTGGCGAACTCGCCGCCGCCGTTGTGCAGGCTCCAGTTGGCGGTGGGCGGCCATGCGTCGGCATCGGGCAGGAACTTCCTGCGGCTGGCGAGGGAGGGAATCGCCGGCCCTGGGCTGGTTTCTGTGTTGAATCCGAATGCGCCTCCGTTGTGCTGGTCTACATACCAGTAACTGGGCGCAACGTAGTCATAGGGGCCGGTCATCTTGACGCCGTTGGCGCCGCCTCCGGGCGTTGTTGCGCCGGAAGCGGCTGAGAGAACGGGGTTGGGCCAATGCGTCTCGGCTTCCACCTGCAGGTAGGCGTGCTCGACGTCTGGCGGTGGAGCGTTGTCGCTGCCGTTGAGCCACACCAGCAGGCTGGCGTGATGGCGCAGGCGCAGCAACTGCGCGCGGAGCGACGCGGTGGCGATGGTAAGGTCCGCGGGGGTCCAGTCCTTCCAGTGCTCCCAGTGATCGCAGCAACACCAGCCCAGCATGACCAGAACGCCCTGCTTGTCGGCGAGGTGAAAGAAGGCATCGGTTTCAAGCTTGCCTTCCAGGCGAATGGTGTTGAGGTTCATGTCGCGGACCATGCGAAACTGGTCGCGAAGATTCTTCTCGTCAGAGCGCAGGAGCATGTCCTGCGACCAGCCCGCGCCGCGAATCAGGATGGGCTTGCCATTGACACGGAAGAGACGGCTTCCGTTGCTGGTGAGCTCCGACGTGATCTCGCGGAGTCCGAAGTCGACCGACTGCTCGTCTGTCTGCCGTCCATCCACGGCAAAGCTGACGACCAGATGCTCGAGATGCGGCTCGCCCATCTGGTAGGGCCACCAGGGCTGGGGATTGCGCACGTGGAGGGCGGGGAACTGCTCGGGCGAGAAGACAACGGTGCGATCTTCGTGGGCCGCCAGTTCCACCGGCTTTTCGAAGTGAATGCCCGCCGCGGAACCCGCGGCTATGCCCTTGATGGGATGATCGGATGCGTTATGCAACTCGGCATAGACGGTGAGGTCCGCGGTGCGGAGCGCGCCGTCTGTGAAGTGCGTTACCGCGGATGGAGAACGCACGGTCACAACGCCGGTGGTGATAAGATCGACCCCGCCCCACAAGCCCATGTCCTTGTCCGGCGGGCAGGGGTTCCAGTCCACCCAGTTGATGCCGAGATCTTTCTCAGTGGGCGCGAAGGTCTCCACGGCGAGGACATTGTCCGCGCCGGGCTTGATGAGATCGGTCACGTCAAAGTCGTAAGTGCGATAGGCGCCGGCCACGGTCGTGGTGTCCGCGAATTTGTTGCCGTTGAGCCAAAGCTCGGCGCGATAGTTGATGCCCGCAAAGTGTAGCCACGTGCGCTGTTGCGCCGGGTTTGCGGCGACCTTGAACTGTTTGCGATACCACCAGCCGCAGCGATAGGGACTGTCTGCCGGCATGGGCAGATTCGAGAAGTCCTGACCGATGGGGTAGTCGCCGCCGGGAAGCTGGCGTAGATTGGCTCCATAGAATGGGTCGGGGACCAGGCCTGCCGCAGCCTGGGCAGCCAGCACGGTGCTGGGAACAGTGGTCTTGATCCAATCATCGGCAATGAAGCCGGCGGCAGCGATGGCGTCACCGCCGGCTTGAAGCTTGCATGCCGATTGCACACGCCAATCGTCATGAAGAGGCGTGACCGTAGCCGCGTGCAGAGCAGTGACTAGTGCGAGCGAAGAAAGCAGTGTGATGCAAAGATTCCGATTCATGAGCGCCACCGAATGATGAGATTCGTTCGTTTGATTGTGGGACCGGCAAACCGGTCCCGCCTCTGCTCTTCGTTCATGCTCGCAATGCTCATGACGGTGCGCTTCGGCGCTTCGGCTTTCCAGAGGACGTACGCACGACCAGCTCCGGCGGCGACATCTCCAGCCGCGGCGCTGGTCTCTTTGCGCTCTTCTCCCGCTGTTCGAGAGCGTCGAGCGTCCACCGAGCGGCCAGCAACCCCATCTCCCGCAGCGGCTGGCGAATCGTGGTGATGCCTGGGGTTGCGACCTCGGCCGGAAGCACATCATCGAAGCCCAGCACAGAGCAGTCTTCGGGAACGCGCAGGCCAGCCTCAGTCAAGCCGCGCACTGCGCCGAGCGCGGTCAGGTCGTCGAATGCTGCGATGGCCGTGAATTTGAGGCCGGAGGCCAACATTTGCCGCACGCAACTCAGCCCGCCCTGGAAGCCCGAGGTTGGATCGACCATGCTGGGCAACTGCAACACCAGCCGGGGATCCAGTCGAATGCCTACTTCTTCCGCTGCCCTGCGTGCCCCTGCCCAGCGGGGCTCGCTGTCAAACAACTCCTCCGGTCCGCGTATCACAGCAATCTTGCGATGGCCAAGCTGGTGCAGATGGCGCATGGCCAAAGCGCCTCCCGCTTCGTTGTCCACGAGCACAGAGCTGATGCCGCGGCCGGTGAGGTCACGGCCGACAATGACGATCGGCACGTGGTTCTTCTCCACATCCGCCAGGAGGTTGGCCTCTTCAAAGACCCAGCTCGCAATGACGATCACACCCTCTGCCCGGCGCTCCAGAATCATCTTGAGGTAGCTGTCAAAGAGACGGCGCTCGGTTTGCGCATCCATCAGCAATGGCAGATAGCTTGTGGGCTGCAGTCCGGCCTGAATACCGCGGACGATTGGGATGCAGAAGGGATCAGAGAGGTCATAAGCCAGCACGCCGATGGTCTGACTGTGACGCCGCCGCAGAGAGCGCGCTGAAGCATCGGGATGATAGCCAAGCTGGCGGGCCATGGCGCGAATCTGCTGCCTGGTTTTCTCGGCCACATTCTGAGAGAGCGGCGCCTCACTGAGCACAATCGAGACCGTGGAGACGGAGAATCCGCAGGCGCGGGCAACGTCAAGCAGCGTCACATGTCCCGATTTGCGCTGTGGCACGTGTCTTCCTCCGCGGGGCCAATGGGCGCAGCTCGCGTCGCTGGTTCAGATTCACAAAACTCACGCAAAACCGAAGCGCGCCGATTTTTCCCTTGACAGGTGAAAAGATTGATCCTACATTGGCCTTTCTACTATTCAAACGTTTGAATGTCAACAATTCAATGGAGAGACGCCCATGACAACCCGCAATCCACACCCATCCTCCCTGCTTAAACTCCTTTGTATCTGGATACTTCTGCTCGCCGCGGGAGCGGCGACCTGGGCGCAGGCAGGCAGGGGCGGGATCAACGGACTGGTGACAGACCCCTCCGGGGCGATCATTCCAGGGGCCAAAGTCACGGCGCTCAATCACTCGACGGGCATCAAACTGAGCACGGTCTCGACCGCGGCCGGACTCTATTCCTTTGTCTCTCTCAACCCCGGCGCCTATGAAGTGACCGCCAGCCTGAAGGGATTTGAGAGCGTGGCCCAGGACAACGTCAGAGTGAGCGTCGATCAGGTCAGCACGGTCAACATCGCACTGCGCGTGGGCAATGTGAGTGAAGTGGTCACCGTGACGGAAGCTGCATCGCTGGTAGAGACCAGCAACTCGACCGTTGGGCAACTCATCTCTTCCGAGACCATCGACCGCGTCCCGCTGGTGACTCGCAACGTGTTCGAGCTGGTGCAGTTGAGCGCCGGTGTTACGCCCGCCAACGGTTCGCCCAACTCATCGAGTTCCACGGCCATCTTTGGCGCGCGCCCGCAGATCGATGTGTCTTCCTACAGCATCAACGGTGCGGTTCTCGGCTCTGTCTATTACATGCTCGATGGCAGCCCGCTGGGCGTCGCGGAGAACAACGTCGCCTCTGTCATGCCTGCATTCGAAGTTCCTGAAGACGGTGTGGACGAATACCGCGTCGAGACCCAGAACACACCGGCCTCCTATCAGAGCGGCGGCGCGGGCGTCATCAGCCTTGTGAGCAAGTCGGGCGGCGATCGCTTCCATGGCGACGCCTTCATGGTGATGCGCCCCAACGTGCTGGCCGCCAATGACTACTTCAACAAGCAGAGCCAGTTGTCGCAGGGGCAATCGAATCAGTCGCCGGCTTTCCATCGCTACCAGGAAGGCGGCTCCATCAGCGGACCCATCCTGCATAAAAAGCTCTTCTTCTATGGCGATTACGAAGCTACGCAGCAGAAGCAATTTGATGGTTCGGGGATATTTACGGTTCCCACCACAGCGGAGCGCACAGGCGATTTCTCTGCCGACAGTTTCACGATTTACGATCCCACGCAGCCGGATAACGCGGACGGCACACGCCAGGCATTTGCCGGCAACAAGATCGCCAATCCAAATCCCATCGCGCTGAAGTTTTTGTCGATGTTTCCCAAGTGCAATACGCCGAGCCCCTCCACCTGCGACTCTGCAACCGATGGCGCGCTTAACAACCTTTATGTGCCCGGGCTTGATCCACAGACCGCGCAGAAGTTCGACGTGCGTGCTGACTACTACATGAGCGACAAGCAGCGGCTCTTCGCGCGCTTCTCCTTTGACAGGCTCTTCTTTTCGAATTTCAACGCCTTCAATAATATGTGGGATCTGTTCTATTTTCAGAACGTCACCAACGGGCGCAACATTCTGGTGGCGGACGACTACACGGTCAATTCAACCACCGTGCTGCAACTGCGCTACTCCTTCACGCGCCACTATGAAGACCAGACGGGCGATCCGCGCCAGACTGGATTTGATATCAGCAGCATCGGGTTTCCTTCATCTCTTGCATCAGAGCAGACATACAAGACGCTTCCCTATGTCACATTCAACGACGTGGGCGGCGGCGTGGGCGGAACCGCTAACTGGAACACGTTCATCTTCGCCAGCGAAAACAACGATGCCTCGGCCACACTTACAAAGGACTGGGGCAAGCACGAGATCAGCGCCGGCGTCGAATACATGAAGCGGTTGATGAATGTGGGCCAGCCCCCGGCTTCGTCTGGCGCGTATTCATTTGACACCTCGGCAACTGATCAGACCACGGGTGCGCCGACCGCCGTTGGAGGCAGTGATTTTGCGTCGTTCCTCGTTGGCATGGGAACGGCTCCCGGCTCAGAGCAATACAACTTTACCAAGGATCTTTTCGCGGCGGAGTCCAATCCCTACTACGCGGCTTTTGTTGAAGACACCTTCCATGCCACGCCTGCGCTGACGATTACGGCTGGCCTTCGCTGGGATATCTTCGGCGGCCGCACGGAGCGCCACAATCGCCTTGAATACTTTGATCCAAGGGCGTCGAGCAGCGTCGGCGGTGTCTCGTTTGCGGGTGGCGAGGTGTTCTCCACAAGCGGCCATCGGTCGCCCTTTACAGCCAACCTCACCGACTTTGGCCCGCGGCTTGGCATCTCCTGGCAGCCGATGAAGCGCCTCGTGGTTCGCGCGGGCGGAGGCTTCTACTATGGCCCAAGCGCGCAGATGGTCGGCAACTCGGGGCTCAACAGCGATGGGTACTCGTCGGTCACCAACTGGAATGCGACTGCATGGAACAACGATCCAAACACAATTGCCTTTGATGGCGGCGGCAGCGGCAACACGGTGATGCTGAGTTCGCTCAGCAATCCGTTTCCAGCGGGCGTGGTCGGGCTCGGTGGATCATCGCAGGGATTGGCCACCAATCTTGGCTCCACGCTCAACACCGTTTTACACTCGCAGCGTACGCAGACCACCTATAACTTCAACCTCGGTCTCGAATACGAGTTTCCCCATGCGATTGTTGTGAGCGCTGGATACGTCGGCAGCAGGGGACTCTTTCTGCCTCTCGGTCAGGTCGATCTCAACGAACTCGATCTCGCAACGATCGGCGCGAATCAGGAGAACCTCCTCAACACCATGGTCCCGAACCAATGGGCCGCCCTGCAGCCCGCAACCAACGCGAACTACGGTTCAGATACCGTCCCGTTGTGGGTATCGCTGCAGAAGTATCCTCAGTTTGGCAACGGAAGCTATGGCGCGGGCAACGGCGTGCTTGTGCATGGCTATCCCGGCGGCGACTCCGAATACAGTTCACTTCAGGCCAAGGTGCAAAAACGGCTCACGCAGCACTTCACCACGCTCGCCTCGTTCACATGGTCGAAACTCATGACGGACGACGCCAACCCACCGCTGGGCTTTGTCGGGTTCCACGGCGGCGCGCCCCAGGACTGGAGAAACCTCAGCCTCGAGCACTCCGTCAGTCCCCAGGATGTGAAGTATCAACTCACTTGGCAGGCGTCGTATGACCTGCCGATGGGCAAGGGAAGGGCACTGAATCTGAGCGGCGTGCCGAACGCAATTCTGGGTAATTGGACCACCAACGCGGTGGCCTATGTGAGCGACGGCGTTCCTATCAACTCGCCCGTTGTGGGCGCGGGAACCTCTTACTTTAATCAGCGCACTGACATGACCTGCGATCCATCCAAGGGAGCGGCGCACACAGCCGACGCCTGGTTCAAGTCTGATTGCTTCAGGCTGCCGGCCAGCCCGTTTGTTGCGGGAACTGCGCCTGCGTTCCTCGACCACGTTCGCACCATGGGGGCGCAGGACATCGACATATCCCTCTTCAAGAGCTTCACGATTGGCAAGGAGAAGAACATCCGTCTTGAGTTCTCCTCGTTTAACATCACCAACAAGGCTCAGTTCTCGGCGCCGGATGTCTCGTCGTATTCGGCGGGCTATCCAGCGTTCGGACAGATCACGAGCAACTCCAACTCGCCACGCCAGTTCCAATTTGGCTCGCGCTTCACGTTCTGATTGCGTTGTGATGAGTGCGCCCGTTCCATCGCAGGAGCACCCTCCGCGTTTGCCAATGCAGGCAGCGCGGAGGTTGCTCCAGCTTTTGAAGGGCGCATTACGTCATCATGGAGAGCGCGGCGGTGAGCCCAAGCGCCGTGACAGAGATGATGGTCTCCACCACTGACCATGTTTTCAACGTCTGCGCGACGGTCATGTGAAAGTATTCCTTCACCAGCCAGAAGCCTCCATCGTTAACGTGGGAAAAGATGAGTGAGCCAGCGCCGGTGGCGATGACCAGCAGCTCGGGGCGAATACCCGCGGTGTGAAGCGCAATGGGCGCGACGATGCCCGCGGCCGTGGTGAGCGCAACAGTGGCTGAGCCGGTTGCGATGCGCATCATCGCCGCAAGCAGCCACGCGAGCAGCAGAAGCGGGACGTGGCTGTGCATGGCCACTTCCACAATGGCCTGGGATACGCCGCTGTCCTGAAGAATCCTTCCGAACCCGCCTCCGGCGCCCACCAGCAGCGTGATGGTCGCCGTGGGCGCGAGGCTCTCGTTGCTGAATTGCAGAATCGTCTCCCGCGAGAAACCTCTCATCCGCCCCAGAGTGACAAAGCTCAGCAGAACGCCGACCAGCAGCGCCATATCATCATTGCCGATGAGGTGGATTGCTTTATTGAGCACGGAGCCGGGCGCGGCCAGCGAGTCGGCCCAGCTTCCTGTCATCATCAGAACCACAGGAAAAAGGATGGTGAAGAGCGTGATGCCGAAACCGGGTAGCCTGCGCTCGGCCCCGTGACGGGCGAACTGCGCCGCCATCGGATTGTCTTCAGCCAATTGAATATGCGGGGCTATCAATTTCGCATAGAGCGGGCCTGCGATCACGGCCGTGGGGAGTCCGACCAACAGGGCGTAAAAGATGGTGCGCCCCATTTCGGCCTTGTAGATGGTTACGGCGAGTGCCGCGGCCGGATGCGGGGGCACCAGTCCAAAGACCACTGAAAGCCCCGCAACCATCGGCAAGCCAACCAGAATCAGCGACGTCTTTGTGCGCCGCGCGACTGTGAAGGCAATGGGGATCAGGAGGACAAATCCGACCTCAAAGAATGCAGGCAGCCCGACGACCAACCCGATGACCATCATGGCCCAGTGAACGCGCTTCTCCCCGAAGAGGCGAATGAGCGTGTAGGCAATCCGGTCCGCGCCGCCCGACTCGGCCATCATTTTGCCAAGCATGGTTCCCAGCGCCACAACGATTGCGATGTGGCCCAGTATGCCGCCAAGTCCCGCTTCAAAGGAGTGAATGACCGACTGAACCGGCATGCCCGTCACTACCGCGAGCGACAACGATGTGACGAAGAGCGTGATAAAGGCGTTGAGTTTGAACACGGCGATCAGCACGATGAGGCCGATGACTGCGACCAGTGCCGACGAGAGCAGAAATATGCTGTGTTGATCGATCATAGAAGTCCTGTTGCCGGCTCCAGTCAGCGGCAAACCGTACCATATCGTTTCATGCCCATGGGTGGAAAGAGTATACGGCTAGTCGGTCCAAGATCTTTTGGATCGGCCCACAAATTGACCTGCACGGGCGCCGGTGGCTCCCTTGCTCGTGTAGGCGAGGACGCCGTTCACCCATACGCGCTCGATTCCTTCCGACGCGCGGGTCGGATCTTCGTAGGTGGCCTTATCCGCGATCCGCTCGGCGTCCAGGAGGACGAGATCCGCATAGTAGCCCTCTCTTACCAGCCCGCGTTTCGCCAGCCCGAATCTCGTCGCCGGGAGATGTGTCATCTTGTGAATTGCTTCCGCCAGCGAGAGGACCTTCTGCTCCCTGCAATAACGGCCAAGCACACGTGGAAACGTGCCCCACAGCCGTGGATGCGGCCGCGGGTCATGAGGCAGTCCATCGGACCCGATCATTGTGGCCGGATGCGCCAGGATTCTGCGCATGTCCTCCTCCGCCATGCTGTGATAGATTGCCCCGGCCGGCTGCAGCCGCCGCGCTGCCTCTAGCTGCGAGAGCTCCCATCCCCGCGCGATCACTGCCAGAGACTGTCCGGCTGCCTCAGGATGGGGGGCACTCCACGTAATTGAAATCTCAACTCGTTCGTCCACTTGTCGCAAATCGAGCGTGGTGGACGACGCAGCATAGGGATAGCAATCACAGCCCACAGGCTGGGTACGCCGCGCAAGCTCCAATGCCTCTAGCACCTCGTTGCTCCGCCCCCAATTGGCAATCCCGGCGCACTTCAAGTGAGAGATGATTACGGGCGAATCCGCAGCCCGTCCCACAGAGAAGGCCTCCTGCATCGCATCCAGGATGGCGTCTCCCTCGGTGCGCATGTGCGTGGCATAGATGGCGCCCGCCGCAGTGAGCGGCTCGGCCAGCGCGTGCAACTCCTCAGCCGTGCCGCTGTGCGCAGAGAGATAGGCGAGTCCGGAACTGAGTCCCAAAGCGCCACAGCTCAGAGCATCGCGCAACTCTGTGCGCATCGCCTCAATCTCACCATCCGTGGCGCCGCGGTCCAGGCGATCCATGTGGTTGTACCGGAGCGACGTATGCCCGGTCAGCGCGCCCACATTCACGCTTGGCCGCGCCGCTTCGAGTGCCTCGACATATGCTCCAAACGACGGATAGCGGAAGGCCTCCGCGCTGCCCAGCAGATTCATCGGGTCGGGGGGCGCACCCTTGAGGCGCACCGGGGACACGCTGATGCCGCAGTTGCCCACGATGACCGTGGTCACTCCCTGCGATAGCTTCGGCAGCATCAATGGAGAATCAATCACAGATGTGTCATCGTGGGTGTGAACATCGATAAAGCCAGGTGAAAGCTCTAAACCTTCCGCCTCGATCAACCTTGCTGCTTCAAAGCGGAGCGATGTGCCCACCGCCTCAATATGTCCGCCGCGGAGCGCCACATCCAGAACCTCAGGAGGGCCGCCGGTGCCGTCAGCAACGCGCGCGTGCCGGATCAGTGTGTCGCAGGTCAGCATAGGTCAAGCTCAGACTATAAACTAAACTCGTCGCGTCTGCCGGAGTAGGCTTGGTATCTTCAGGCGCATACTGGAGACTTTCACATTGAACAACAAGGCACTTTCCGATGCGGCGGATTTTACAACAGGCCTCTCATTGAACAAGGGCCTCGGTCATCTCGGCCACTGTGCCACCGCGGTGCCGGCGTGGAACCTCCTGCATGAAGAGATCAGCTTGCCGGCGGCTGTTCTCTATGAAGACAGGCTCCGCCACAATCTGGCATGGATGCAGCATTTCATTGCTGCGTATGGCGTGCATCTTGCACCGCACGGCAAGACCACCATGGCGCCGAAACTCTTTCAGATGCAACTCGACGCCGGGGCATGGGGAATTACCGTCGCGACCGCACAGCAGGCGCTTGTCGCCCAGAGGCATGGGGTCCGCCGCGTCCTGATGGCAAACCAGTTAGTTGGCAAAGAGAATATGGCCGTCATCGCTCGCCTGCTCCGTGATCCAACCTTCGATTACTACTGCCTGGTCGACTCGCCTGACCTGGTGGAGCAGTCAGGAGCCTACTTTGCAGGGCTCGGACTACAGTTGCAGGTGATGCTGGAACTCGGCGTTGCTGGCGGCCGCGCGGGAGTGCGGAATGACGAGCAAATGGAAGCTGTGCTCGCCTCGCTTTCCCGATGGAAAGAATCCATTGCGCTACGCGGGGTGGAGATCTATGAAGGCATTCTCGAAGACGAAGGTGCGATCCGCTCATTTCTTCGCCGGGCTGTCAGCGTCACGCAAAGGCTTGGCAGGAGTGGCCACTTTCAAGGCGCACCAATCCTGCTTTCCGGAGCCGGATCAGCATGGTATGACGTGGTGGCCGAGGAGTTTGCGGCAGAAGACCTTGGCAAGTCAATTGAGATTGTGCTGCGCCCGGGATGCTATCTCACGCATGACGTGGGAGCCTATCGCAGGGCACAGGCCAGGATAAGTGAAGCCAATCCGATTGCGCGGCAGATGGCGTCAGGACTCTTGCCCGCACTTCACGTCTGGGCCTATGTGCACTCAGTGCCGGAGACCGGAAAGGCCATTGTCGGCATGGGAAAGCGGGACGCTGCGTTTGATTCCGGATTGCCGGTTCCGGCCCTCTGGTTCAGGCCTGGACGAATCATCCCGGAGAAAGCACCGCGGCACTGGGAAGTCACAAGGATGATGGACCAGCATGCCTATCTCAGCATTGGACCGGCGGATGATCTTCTTCCGGGTGACATGATTGGCTTTGACATTTGCCACCCTTGTCTAACATTCGACAAGTGGCGGAGACTTCTCATTGTGGATGCCGGCTATCAGGTTGTGGATATTGTCGAGACTTGCTTCTGAGTGCGGCATTTCTCCGGTACGGCGTATTGTGGGAAGCGCGACAGTATGCGGGTGCGGTTGTGACGGCAAGATGGATGCAAAGATCAATCCATGCGCCCTCTAGTTAGCGTTCAGGGAAGCGCGACCTGTAACGAGTTGTAGTATATTGGCCGTATGCCTGTGACGATGAAGGACATTGCGCGTGAACTGGGAGTGTCCATCGTGACTGTCTCCAAGGTTCTTCGCAATCATGAAGACATTGGCGACGAGACGCGCAAGCGGGTTCTCGACCTCGTCAAGGAGCTCAAGTACACTCCCAATCTTGCGGCTCGGGGGCTGGTCACGGGACGAACCTATCTAGTGGGTCTCGTTGTGCCGGACCTGCTTCATCCCTTCTTTGCGCAGATTGCAAAGTCCCTTTCAGGCGCGCTCTTGAAGAAGGGATACTGCCTGACGATTTCAACCTCAGAGGATGACCCGGATTTGGAAGAGCGGGAGCTTGAGCGCCTTCTGGGGCGCAGGCTGGATGCATTGGTGATTGCTTCCTCATGCACGAACCCTGCGGCCTTCGAAGATATTCTGAAGCAGGGGCCTCCGTTTGTTCTGATCGATAGACACTTTGTGAGCCTTGACTCAAATTATGTTGGTATCGATGATGAAGCCGTTGGCGTGCTGGCAACCTCGCATCTCATCGATGTGGGCTGCAAGCGGATTGCCCATCTCCGCGGACCGGAGAATAGTCCAGGCCAGGGCCGCCTCAAAGGCTATCTGGATACACTGAGCAAGCGCAGGATGAGCGCATCGCCGCAGTATATTTCCTCCCCGAGAAGAGTCGATGTGCAGAGCAGGGAGAGCGGCGCTGATTTGATGCGGCAACTGCTCAAGCTTGATCCGCCACCCGATGGAGTGTTCTGCTACAACGACCCAATGGCGATTGGGGCAATTCACGCGATTCATGAGGCGGGCTTGCGTGTGCCGGAGGATGTCGCTGTGATTGGATCCGGCAATCTTCACTACGACTCAGAACTTCGTGTCCCTCTTTCAAGCATTGATCAACAAACAGAGTTGATTGGAGAGCGGGCAGCGCGGCTGACGCTTTCGCTGTTGGAGTCCAAGGTCCGCCCACGCAGCAAGACGATTATCCTGCAGCCGGAACTCGTTGTGCGCGCCTCGACTGAGCGCGGGCCACAGACAAAGTAGAACAGACGTTGAACGCAAGGTGGACGACTGGAACCCGAACGGCTGCGGGATTCGTTGAACGCAAGACATCGGCGGCTAGCCGGGCAAGGTGAGGACCAGGGCCTGCTCAAGTGCACAGGGCCGGTTCATCTTCTGCCATTTCTCATGAGGGACTCTTCGATGGGCAAGATCACGCGCCGCCGTTTCGTCGTCACCGCCTCTACAGTCGCAGGTTCGCTGTCGCTGTCCCGCCGCTTCGCCGGGGCCGCTGAACTGCAAACCGATGCGGCGGACCTGAAGTTGTGGTACACCGCTCCGGCATCGCAATGGGTTGACGCTCTGCCCATCGGCAATGGGCGCCTGGGCGCGATGGTGTTTGGCGGGGGTGCCGTGCATCCCGTGAATCCCAAAGACTCGATTTCGGCCGATTCTACTGGGCCTGTACCAACGGACCCTGCAAAGGAGACGCTGCAACTCAATGAGGACACGCTCTGGTCGGGTCTTCCTTTGGACGGCAATAACTCAAATGCCAGGAGCTTTCTTGGCGACGTGCGCAAAGCCGTGCTCGAAGACAAGGATTATCACCACGCCGACGAGCTCTGCCAGAAGATGCAGGGGTTATTTGCCGAGGCTTATCAGGTGGTCGGCAGCCTGCATGTCGACTGTAGCCATGCCGCTCCCGCGACGAGCTACCGGCGCGAGCTCGATCTGAGTACTGCGGTCGCGGCGACTCGATACAGCATTGGCGACGTTGAGATTGAGCGAATTGTGTTTGCCTCTGCGCCTGATCAGGCCATTGTGCTGCGCATCTCGGCCAGCAAGCCGGCTCAGTTGAATGCGACTTTGTGGCTTGATGGCCCTCTGGTGAAGTCCGTTGAGGCGATGGCCGGCAATCGTCTCCTGCTTACTGGGAAGGCGGCCAAACATGTTGCCGGCGCGGGGCATCCCGACAGCGAGACGCCTGTCACGTTTTCTGATGTGCCGGGCGAAGGAATGTATTTTTCCGCCGTCCTTCAGGCGAATGTGGAAGGTGGACGGATATCTGCAAATGGAGCCAAGCTCGTGATCAACGGCGCCACCGCCTGCACGATTGTGGTGACGGCAGCGACGGGCTATCGCGGATATGATCAGAAGCCCGACACACCGCAGAGCGAGGTGAACAGGCTGGCCATCCGCCACCTCGACGCTGCGCTCAAGCGGAGCTATCGCGAGTTGCGAAGCCGCCACCTTGAGGACTACAAGAAACTCTTTGAGCGCGTGTCACTGCAACTCGGCCCATCAGGCGCTGCCTCTCAACCGACTGACCAGCGCCGCGGCAACTTTGGTGCAACGCCCGACCCATCGCTCCTTGCGCTCTACTTCAACTATGGCCGCTACATGCTGATCAGCAGTTCGCGACCTGGCTCTCAGCCCGCGAATCTACAAGGCATCTGGAACTACCAGGTGCAGCCGCCGTGGAGCAGCAACTGGACATCGAACATCAATGTACAGATGAACTACTGGCCCGCGGAGACCTGCAACCTCAGCGATTGCACCGAGCCGCTGACGACCTTCATCGCGGACCTGAGCCGCACCGGGACGCGCGCCGCGCGCGAGACCTACGGCTTGCCCGGATGGGTCACGCATCATAACATCGATATCTGGCGAGCGGCCAATCCGGTGGGCATGGGCGTTGGTTCTCCTACATGGGCCAACTGGAACATGAGCGGTCCGTGGCTGTGCGCACATCTCTATGAGCACTATCGGTTCACGCGCGACCGGGAGTTCCTGCTCGCACGCGCTTACCCGGTGATGAAGGGGTCAGCGGAGTTCTGCCTTGCGTGGCTTATTGAAGACGGCAGCGGCCATCTGACCACGTGCCCCTCGGAGTCCACTGAGAACGACTTCATGGCGCCAGACGGCAAGCCCGCCAACACCAGCGCCGGCTGCACAATGGACAGAGCGCTTATCCGCGAGCTCTTTGCCAACTGCATTGAATCCGCGAAGGAACTCGGCATCGACCGCGACTTCACCGCAAAGCTCGAAGCGGCGCGCGCGCGCCTGGTTCCTTATCAGGTGGGCAAATACGGCCAGTTGCAGGAGTGGTCTATAGATTTTGTCGAGAGCACGCCGGGGCAGCGGCACATGTCGCATCTCTATCCGCTCTACCCCGGCAGCGAGATCACGCCGCGGGGCACGCCGGAGCTCGCTAAGGCAGCGCGCATCTCGCTCGAACGGCGGCTCGCCAATGGCGGAGCCTATACGGGATGGAGTCGCGCATGGGCCATTGCCTTCTGGGCGAGGCTCGGCGACGGGGACAAAGCGTGGGAGTCGCTCAGCATGTTGATGCAGCACAGCACCAATCTCAATCTCTTCGATTCCCATCCCTGGGGCAAGACGTCCATCTTTCAGATCGACGGCAACTTCGGTGCAACAGCGGCCATTGCAGAGATGCTGATGCAGAGTCACACAGGCGTCATCGACCTGTTGCCGGCGCTTCCCGCTGCGTGGCCCGAGGGCGAAGTCAAAGGCCTGAGAGCGCGCGGCTCTGTGGAAGTGGGGCTGCGCTGGAGCAAGGGCAAGGCGGTTGCCGCCACCATTCTTCCTGACTTCAGCGGCGATTACCGCTTGCGCGCGCCGGAGGGGCAGCAAGTACGCAGTGTCGCTGACGGGGTCGATGTTCTGTTACGAAGCCAACCGGATGGCAGCTTGAGTGTGAAGCTCGAGGCAGGGCGCAGTTATCGTGTGAAGTTTGTTTGATGCGTCCGGCTGCCGCAGCTTACTTTGCTCCCTTTAGAGCGGCATCGATGGTTTGAATGTCGACCAGTCCGTTGCAGCCGTAGATGGCCGGAATGACCTGGCTTGCGGGAAACTTTCGCCGCAACTCAGCCACCTTTTCCGTGCCGGCGCGGTACGCGGGCAGGTACATGCGGCCAAGCAGAGGATGCTTTCCCCATGCGCCCGAGAGCTTGTCGGCGCGTTCTTCCGTTACCAGGAAATCCTGACGCAACACAGAAGCCACCTCTGCCTGCGGCCTGCCCTCTCCCCACGTCATGTAAGACGACTGGTTCTTCGCATCATCTTGAAGGAGAGCCAGCAATACGCCAATCTGCAGGTCCTCGTCGGGCAACTGATCGACCTCTGTGACTCCATGCGCAATCAGCATCGCGTTATTGGCAATGCCCTCAAACAGCGTTGCCGCGCGGGTATTCATGGTGAGCACCGTTGCCTCGAAACCTGCCTTGCCGCGCACATACAGATCCTGCAGATAGGCGAAGGTCGTTACGTGTCCCGGCACCACCTCGTGGCTGACGAGCTGTTCAAACTCAGGGTAGGAGATCTTCAGGGACGCATTGATCTCGTAGCTCGCCTCGTATTGCGGAGAGCCATCAGCGTTACGCGCGCGCCCGATGTAGTTCATCGAGCCGGAAAACCAGGCATCCTTGATGGCGAGGAAATCGATGTTGGCGCGCGGCACCGGCGCAAGTTCAGCAGGGAGATAGGGCAGCAGATTCCTCGCGCTGAGGTTGTCGAAATGTGCAATCACGGCGGCGCCCAGTGCGCGCACGGAGGCCATGGGAATGACGCGCTCGCTACGCCACATATCCACGGCATTCAGGAGTCCGTCCGCTCCGGTCAGGTCAAAGCCGGCGCGCCCCAACAGTTCGGCGATGCGCTCGCGCTTCGGCGCGGGCTTTGATGGTTCCGGAGGCTTTGATGTGGATGCCTCCACCGAGCGCGCATACGGCACTGGGTCGCCCTTGCCAAGCACCTCCATGGCAAGATCCCACATTGTGTCAAGGCAGATCGCGAGCCCATGCAGATAATCCCCGCGCAAGCCGCCAATCGCAGTTGCCTCCGAGCGTATGGCCGCGATTGCCTGCGGAAGCTCCACCTCACGCAGGTAGATTTCAAGGGCCTCGCGATCGAGGGCTTTGCCTGTAACGCCGCCGGCGTCACGCAGATGCGCGGCTGCGGGATGCGTGTAAGCGACGGGGAGCGGCTCATCAGAAAACCATGAGTCAGCAATGAACCTGCCTGTGCCGGAGGCGCACAAAACGTCCCCGCCCCACAGCGTGTCGATGCCGAGCACAGCGTCTGCAACATATTGTCCTGCAAGGTCCATCAGCTCACCTTCTCCTTTTGCAATGATCCGAACCAGACATAGCCACACAGTCCCACGAACAGGAGCGCGGAGACGGATTGCGAGAGGGGATCAAGAGAATAGAACGGCGTCTTGATGAGGTCCTCGCGGAATCCTGGGAACAGGCGCATAGCCGCGCCAAACACGCCGCCCAGGGCGCCGCCCGCCATGAGGCCTGAAGCGATGATCACGCCCCGCTCGCGAATGCGCTTGCCAGCATTGCCTGCGGCCTTTTCTGAACGCTTGTTGAGAAAGTGGGAGAGAAATCCGCCCACCAGCGCCGGGCTGTTCAACTCGAGCGGCAGATACATTCCCAGCGCGAAGATGAGCGAGGGCTGGCCCAGCATCTCAAGAATAAGGGCAATCATGGCGCCCACGCCGAACAGGACGTAAGCGACAGGCTGATGGCTCATGAAGCCTTCCACGAGCGCCTTCATAATGGAGGCCTGCGGCGAAGCCAGCACCGGCCGAAGATCACCCGCCACGGCCTCGCCGAATTGAAACGTATGCGCCAGCATCACAATCGTGAGGCCCACGGCAATGGCCGACGCAGTGACGCCGAGAAACTTCACCTTCTCCTGTGCCGCGGGTGTAGAGCCCAGCCAATAGCCTGCTTTCAGGTCGGTAATGGCCTGGCCTGAAACCGACAGCGCTGTGCATACCATGCCGGCGATGGCCATGACAAAGAACATGCCAGTTGTGCCCGAGAGTCCGAAGCGCAACAGCACGGCGGAAGAGATGATGATGGTCAGCATGGTCATGCCGGACACCGGGTTGCGCGCCGTGGTGGCGATGGCGTTCGCCGCCACCGATGTGAAGAAAAATGAGAACAGCAGCGTGAGCACGAGTCCCACGGTGACCGCGGTCCACGACACACGGAGGTTGCCAAGGAAGGCGGCTACTGCAATGGCGCCTACGATCACCCCAAGCAGAATGGTGATCATCGGCACATCGCGGTCGGTGCGTTCCGATTGCGCCACCTCGCCTTGGCGGAAGGTCCGCAAGGCAATCCCGAAGGATCCGGCTACCACGCGCAGCGAGCGGATAATGCCGAAGATGCCTGCCGTGGCGATGGCTCCCACGCCGATGAAGCGCACATAATTGCGATAGATGTCCACCGCGGACATCTCGGCGATGGGCTTGACGCCCGGATACACGGCGCCGAGCACATGGCTGCCGATGAACCAGATGACGGGAACCAGAACGAAGTTCGAAAGGATGCCTCCGGCGCACAGAATCATGGAGCTGCGCAGCCCCATCACATAGCCCAGACCCAGGATGAAACCGATGGCGTCGAACCGGAACACCATGCGCGCCTTGTCGGCAAGCGTATGCATCACAGGCACAAACTGAAAGTCGACGTACTCTTTCCAGACCTGAAACGTGGTGACAAAGAAGTCATAGACGGCGGCGATGCCTGTGGCTTGCAGCAGCAGTTTGGCCTGAGACCCGCCCTTCTCGCCCGTGATGAGCACTTCAGTGATCGCGGTGGCCTCGGGATACGGCAACTGGCCGTGCATCTCGCGCACAAAATAGCGTCTGAGCGGGATGAGAAACAGCACTCCAAGGCAACCGCCCGCGAGACAGATGAAGATGGTCTGCACCGGATGCGGATCGAGCTTGAGAATGTAGAGCGCGGGAAGGGTGAAGATGGCGCCGGCGACAATGCCTCCGGCGGCCCCGCCGATGCCCGTGATGATCACGTTCTCCAGCAGGCTGGACCTGCGCCGGAAGGTGCGCGCCAGGCCGATGGCGAGAATGGAGATGGGAATGGCCGCCTCCATCACCTGGCCAACCTTCAATCCCGAGTAGGCCGATGCGATGGTGAAGATGACGCACAGCAGCACACCCCAGAAGATTGATCGCGCTGTGAGCTCCGGGGACCTTGCCTCAGCGGCAATGACGGGTGAATAGGTTTCTCCGGGCTGGAGCGGGCGCGCGGCGTTCTCGGGGAGGGACTTGGTCTCGATCTCGTTCATCAATGGACTATCCTCGATCGCCGATGCCTGCGGGTCCGTCGCTTCTGGAACGCAGGGCCATCATTGGCTCCACATCCACTTTGACCAATGCACCGGCAGGGGACAGTTTACCGCTTGATATGACCCAATGACTCGGAAAATGGACACAGGTTCTCACCGAGGGCCGGTTTGCCCGCGATCGCGCACCCGCGCCACTTTGCGCGCCTCTGCCCTGCGAAAATGAGTCCAAGCTTCGGGCAGTTTTGCCGCGGCAGGTTGCCTAGATATAGTCCCGGAACAGCTCCGCCGATGGCGCAGCGATCACGGCGCGGCCCACCAGCATTCCGTCTTCGGCCGCAACCTTTGATCCGGCAGCCACCGCCGCCTGCACGCTCGATACATCACCGGCCATGAGAACAAACCCTTTGCCGCCGAGAGCCATCGCAAGGTGAACCCGAAGGAGTGTGACATTTGCGGATTTGACGGCGGTGTCTGCCACCTCAATAATGCTGGCCGCGGAAAAGGTCTCGATCACGCCAATAGAGCGCAGTTGCTTGGGGTCGATCTCGCCCGAGCTGGAGATCGCTTCAAGCACCGCCGGGTGCACGCGCGCTATCTGACGCCTCTCAATGAGCGACGGGCCCGCGGCCGCGCCTCCGGCCAGCACCGCCGCCTCAACGGAGGTCACATCGCCGGAGACGACGATGAGAAACTTTCCCGAACAGATGCTGCGCGCCATGAGCAGTTGAATATCGCCCGCCTTGAGCATGACGTCTTCTACCGCATATCCGGTGGCCACGCTGGAAAGCTCGATGAGTCCGATGGAGTTGATCTTCGACACGCTTTGGCTCCTTGTATTCGCTGCCCTATGCTTCGATGATGACGGCATCGCCGGTCACTTTGACCACGCCGTCAATGCTGGCGTGCACCCTGGCGCTTAGTTTTCCTTCCGGCGGTATGGCCAGCAGGTCGCCGGTGCGCACCCGGTCGCCGCACTTGACCACCGGAGCTGCGGGAACCCCCGCGTGCTGCTTCAACAGCACCTTGACCGAGCGCGGCGCGAAGGCATACTCGGTCAGCGGTCCCACATTGTTGAACTCACCCAGGCCCAGCCTCGCGATAAGCCGCCGCATGGGGACGCGGCGAAACTCCGCCATGGGATGGGGCGTAATCGATGCCGGGTCGCCCTTGAAGGTCAGCCCGCGCTCCCGCGCCAGCGGCTTGTTTTGCACGCACACTGTCTTTGGGTCCAGGTCCTCGGGGCACGCATACATGGTGCACAGGTTGCACTCGCAACAGTAGAGAGTGGCCACCGCCACATCTGCTCCCGTGGCAAAGCCCAGTGACTGCATGGCCCGGTGCGGTTGAATCGGATGGCCAAGCAGGAAGCGCGGACAGAACTCTGTGCAGAAGCGGCACTGGTCGCACGCGGAGCGCCCGATGCGCTGCACTTGAATCCAGGGCGCATTGTGACGCTGAATGAGACTGTGCGACGCCGGCAGCACCACAATGCCCCCGGTCGTCTTGCTCACCGGCACGTCCAGGTTTGCCGCCGGCTTGGCCATCATCACTCCGCCGAGCAGAACCCCAATGTCGTCCACCGTTGCCCCGCCTGCAGCTTCAATCACTTCACCGATGGTGATGCCCACGGGAACCCGCAGCGTCACCGGGTTCTGGACCGCCCCGGCGACCGTCAGGTACTTGTGCGTCACCGGCACGTCCAGCCCGATGTTGATCAGCGTTTCCACGTTGGCCACCACCGCGTCCACATCCTTGGGCAAGCCGCCGGGCGGAATCACGCGGCCTGTGATCAAATGCACGAGAATGAACTCGTCGCCCGCCGGGTAGACGTCCGGCAGGGGTACAACGCGCACCCCTGCCGGCGCCAGGCTCTCCAGCGCGGCAATGATGTCCACATACTTTTCCTTGATGCCAATGGCGCCTTCCCGCGCGCCCACCATCTCCATGGCCATGGTCAGACCGCGCAAAAATGGCCCCGCAACGTGATGCAGCAACTCCTTGTCCTTATGGAGCAGCGGCTCGCACTCGGCGGCGTTGGCAATCACCAGCGAAACACTCGTTCTGAACTTGACTGCCGCTGGAAATCCCCCGCCTCCCGCGCCCACAATGCCCAGTTCTTCCAGGCGATCAGCGGACGGGCCTTTGAAATGCCCCCCGGTGGGGGCGGTATGCGGACTCTTCGCTTGGTTCGTCATTCAGGCAAAACCTCAAAATATTTCAGAGCGGCGATTGACTCTGACCTAAACTGTACTGTATCTTTTGAAATAGTTCAAGATTGTTCATTTTCGTTCACCTATGAAATGTCTCATCCCAAATATCGGCAGCACATCGTTCAAGTACCGGGTTCTTGACATGCCGGCCGAGACGGTTTTGGCCGAGGGCCGGGTGGAGCGGATTGGACAGCCGGGCAGCGAGTGTCCCGACTACCCGTCGGCAATCCGCAAGTGCCTCGATGCCATTGCTGGGGAAAGGAAGCCTCTGGCCGGTCTCTCTGAGATTGGAGCAGTGGGCTTCAAAGTGGTTCATGCCGGGGAGTTCAGTGAGCCGCAACTCATTGGGGACGAACTTCTGGCCGCCATGGAAGAATTTTCATTCATGGCCCCAGCACACAATCCCCCCTATATTGCAGCGATTCAGGCCTTTCGCAAGGCACTGCCCGGTGTGCCGCTTGTTGCAGTTATAGAGACTGGCCCCTACCGCTTCATGGACGAGGCCTCTACGACCTATGGCGTTCCATATGATTGGCGCAAGGAATACGGCATTCGGCGCTACGGTTTCCACGGCGCCAGCCATCGGTCCGCGAGCGAGCGCACGCAAGTGCTTCTCGGCCGGAGCGAGCTTCGCCACATCTCCTGCCATCTCGGCGGCAGTTCCAGCGTGGCGGCCTTTCGCAACGGCGTTGCGATCGATACCAGTTTCGGCACGTCTCCTCAGTCAGGCTTGCCTCAGAACAACCGCGTCGGCGACATCGACGTTTTTGCAGTGCTGCACCTGATGAAGAAGTTGTCGCTTGATCCGGATGCGATGGCGGCCATTCTCGGCAGCCGCTCAGGCCTTGCCGGCATCAGCGGCGCGGGCGGCGACATTCGCGATCTCGACGAGGCAGCAGCCGCCGGCGAGCTGCGTTCCCGGCTTGCCCTTGACGTCTTCATCCGTGCCATTCGCCACTATATTGGCGCCTTCATGCTTGAGCTTGGGGCCATTGACGCCATCACGTTCTCGGGCGGCATCGGCGAGAACAGCGCCGAAATTCGCGCCGCGGTTTTGAGAGACCTCGCAGGATTCGGCGTGAACATGGATGAAATTCGCAACCGCGTCATCAAGGGCGAAGGGCTCATCTCAACGGAAGCTTCGGCGGTGCCAGTCTTTGTGGTGCCCGCCAACGAAGAAATCGTTATCGCTCGTGAAACAGCGGCAGTCGTCGCGCGTTCCCTTGCCGCGCAGGCATCCATCGCAGGACAGGCAAGTCACACCTAAGAATCTCAGGAACACCTATGGCAAGCTCAGCGTTCGCAAATTCGTCAAGCGCAATCGACAGGTCGATGGTTGAGCAGATCGTCCGGCAGGTCGCTCTGGAATATCTTGGACGCGGCAAGGGCGGGGCGGCCCCGCTGCTCACCGTGCAGACCTCTTCGCGCCACATGCACGTCTGCCGCGAAGACATGGATGTGCTGTTTGGCCCCGGCTCCGAACTCACCTTTGACCGCCCGCTGTTTCAGGAAGGCAACTTTGCGGCCAAGGAGACGGTGACGATCGTTGGGCCGCGCAGCCGGCTCATCTCCAACCTTCGCATCCTCGGCCCCATGCGCAAGCAGTCGCAGGTTGAGCTCGCGTTCACAGACGCCATTACTCTTGGCTTCAACGACATTCCGGTTCGTATCTCGGGAGACATCGCAGGCACGCCAGGTGCAGTCATCATCGGGCCCAAGGGCGTGGTCGAACTCAAGGAAGGCGTGATTCGCGCCGCGATTCATGTTCATATGAATCCGACCGAGGCGGCGCACTTCGGTGTTGCCAAGGGCGACAAGATGAAGCTCCGCATTGGCGGTCCCGCGGGTCTCACTTTCAACAACGTGCACGTCCGCATCGACCCGACCTCCAAACTCAACGTCCACATGGACACCGACGAAGCGAATGCTTGCGGTTTCCACCTTACCAAAGAGATTGAACTTTTCAAGTAACGCAAAGAAGAAGAGAGGAAGCGATGAAGCAAGCGCTTGGAATGATTGAGACCAAAGGCCTGGTTGCGCTGTTTGAGGCAACCGACGCCATGCTCAAATCCGCAAACGTATCGTTCGCCGGCTGGCAGTCCGTTGGATCAGGACTGGTTACCGCCTTCGTCGAAGGGGATGTGGCCGCCGTCAAGGCTGCGACAGACGCGGGCGCGGAAGCAGCGGCCCGAATCGGCGAGGTGGTCAGCGTACAAGTGATCTCCCGCCCCCACGACGAACTGCCGTCTTTTGTGCAACAGGAAAAGAAGGCTGCGTCCAAAAAGGCTGCCGGCGCGCAGTAGGCAGAGGAGACCAGATGAGCGAAGCAATTGGATTGATTGAAACGAAGGGCCTTGTCGGACTCGTCGAGGCATGTGACGCCATGGTGAAAGCCGCGAGCGTGGAACTTGTGAAGACCGTGCAGATCGGCGGCGGCTATGTGACGGCGATCGTTCGCGGCGATGTGGGCAGCGTGCGCGCCGCCGTGGATGCGGGCTCGGCCGCGGCCAAGGTCGTGGGCGAACTGGTCTCCTCGCACGTCATCGCGCGTCCTCATGACGCTCTTGTCGAAAGCATGTTGAAGTAACCAGCAGTCAGGAGAACCCGAAATGGCCAATGAAGCGATTGGAATGATCGAAACGAAGGGCCTGGTCGCACTTGTTCAGGCTACGGATGCAATGCTCAAGGCAGCCAGCGTCGAGTTTGTGGGCTGGAACAAGATCGGCAGCGGTCTTTGCTCGGTCTTCGTCCAGGGCGACGTGGGCTCGGTGCGTGCCGCGGTAGACGCAGGCGCCAGCGCCGCGCGCGCGGTGGGCGAAGTGCAGAGCGTGCATGTGATTGCGCGTCCGCATGGCAACCTTGGAACCGTGCTGCCGAAATAACTGAGACGGCGGAAGTCCGTCGTGATTCACGAGGTGAGCCGGCATGTTTATAGCCAAGGTGATCGGCAATGTTGTTTCCACCCAGAAGAACGTGAAGTTCCTGGGCATGAAGCTGCTGCTGATTCAGCCCTACATCAGCAAGGACGGCGCGTTGCAGTCCTCGGGCAGCTCCGTGGTTGCCGTCGATAGTGTGGGCGCCGGAGTCGGCGAGTGCGTTCTCTTCACGCAGGGAAGTTCGGCGCGGCTGACGCCCGCAACGAAAGATGCGCCGGTTGACGCCGTCATCGTCGGCATCGTCGATGCGGTCGAGGTTGAAGGCAAAGTATTGGAGAAGCCATAAATGCAGACCCAGCAGCCAATTCAGGAGCAGATGATCGCGGACATTGCCCGCGAAGTTGTGGCCAGAATCCGCGTGCAGTTACAGCAGCCGCAATCGTTCGCCGCTCCGGCCATTGCGCCAACGGCTCCTCGCGATGGAGTCTTCTCCACCGTCGATGAGGCCGCCGATGCAGCCTTTGAAGCGCAGAAGAAAGTCGCGGCCATGAGTCTTGAAGACCGCGGGCGCATGATCGATATCATTGTGCGCATCTGCAATGACCGCCGCGAAGAGCTGGGACGGATGGAGATGGAGGAGACCAAGGTCGGCCGCCTCGATCACAAGATTCTCAAGCTCACCAACATGCGTTTCGTTCTGGGCGTTCAAGCCATGCGCAGTGAAGCGCGCAGCGACCGCTCAGGCCTGTGCATCATTGAACACGCGCCCTGGGGCGTCATCGGCATGATGTTGCCGGTCACGCACTCGCTGCCCACGCTGGTATCCAACGCCGTCAACATCCTGGCGGCAGGCAACACGGCCGTCTTCGGGCCGCACCCTTCGGGTGCAAGAGTGGCGCAATACGGACTGCAGCTCTTCAATCGCGAAATTGAGCGCGAGATGGGCGTTGCCAACGTGCTCACCACCATGCGCGAGGCAAGCATCGAAGCCGCGGAACAGATATTCCATCACCCCAAGATTTCGCTTCTTTGTGTGACCGGCGGCTCAGCCGTTGCCAAGGCGGCCGCCAAATCCGGCAAGCGTGTGATAGCCGGCGGCCCAGGCAACCCTCCCGTTGTTGTGGATGAGACTGCCGACCTTGACCGCGCTGCTCGCTGCATCATCGACGGTGCATCCTTTGACAACAACCTGCTCTGCATCGGCGAGAAGGAAGTCTTTGTCGTTGCCTCGGTGGCGGACAGGTTTGTCGACGCCATGCGCCGCGCAGGCGGCTACCAGTTGGACTCCCCGGCCATTGAGCGGCTCACCAAGGCTGCGTTTACGTTTGACGGCGGCGGTGGCGGTTGCGCCCGCGCCCACGTCAAGAAGGATCTGGTTGGGAAGGACGTAGCCGTGCTTGCCGCCGCGGCTGGAGTGAATGCGCCCACCGGCGCGCAACTGCTTTTCGGAGAGACGAACGAGGACCATCCTTTTGTTGTTGAAGAGCAGATGATGCCTTTCATTCCCATCGTTCGCGTTCGCGATGTGGATGCCGCAATTGCCGCGTCCGTGAAGGCCGAGCACGGCTATCGCCACACCGCCATCATCCACACCAACAACGTGGAGACGGCGACACGCATGGCGCGCGCCATGAACACCACGCTCTTCATTCAGAACGCTGCTTCGCCTGCATCCCTGGGCGTGGGCGGTCCGGGATACTTCAGTCACACCATTGCCACACCGACCGGCGAGGGCATTACCACTCCGCTCACATTCACGCGCGAGCGGCAGATGGTCGTCGGCAACTCGATGCGGATCATCTAGTCATGTTTCTTGCGCTCGTTGGCGGTAACGTAGTCTCGTCAGTCAAGCATCCGACGCTGGACGGCTGCAAGTTTCTGCTCGCGCAGCGCCTTGAAGGCGACGGCACAGCGGCAGCCGAGCCAATCGTGATCGTGGACTGGTTCGGAGCGGGGATGGGCGATACCGTGCTGGTTTCAACCGATGGCGATATCGCGCGCGTACGGCTCGGCAATACAACCCCGGCGCGCATGGTGGTTGCGGGAATTGTTGACCAGGTGCAGAAGCCGGAAGAGCGAAAGCTGGCCAACGCATGAGGCTGGGCATCGTTCGTGGTCATGTCACTCTTAACCTTGCCGTTGAGGCATTTCGCGGCAAAAGGCTTGTGGTGCTCGAACCGGTAACGATGGAGAATCTTCGTGCTGGCAATGGAATGGGCGGAGGCAAGGCTCTGGTTGCTGTTGATACACTCGGCGCGGGCGAAGGGCAGATGGTGGCCTTCACCGAGGGACGCGAAGCGGCCAACCCATTCTGGCCTGACTCAGTTCCCATTGACGCCTACTGTTCTCTCATTGTGGATGCGGTGAATCTCAAGTCTTAGGCAATTATTCAACTCGAGGTGTGGATGTGAAGAACGAAGCGAAGAGTATCGATATTTCCGGACAGAAGCTGGTGGCGATGCGCGATGTGCAGGCTGCGCTTGCCTCGGGCGCCAAACGCGTCATCATCGGAGAGACCTCCGTTGTCACACCCTCAGCGCGCGACTTCCTCGCACAGAACAACATCGCGATCGAATCCAGTGGCAAGGCCGGCGGCGCAAGCGCGTCCGCTCCCAAGGACTCAGCGGGCGCGGCATCGTCAGGCGCTTACGGAAGCGGCGGGTCCGCTGCCCCAGCGCGCAGCGCGGCAAATCCGCGGCTGTTTTCAACGCCTGAAGCGGAAGCCATCAAGAAGGAGATCTGCGCCGTGGGGCGCAAGCTCTGGATGCGCCAGTTTGTTGACGGCAATGGCGGCAACATTTCTTACCGCATCGGCCCCAACGAAGTGATCTGCACACCGACGCTGGTGAGCAAGTTCGACCTCACACCTGAGGATCTATCCCTGGTTGATCTCGATGGAAATCAGGTGGCCGGAAGCAAGCCGCGCACGAGCGAGATCTTCCTGCACCTCGAGATTTACAAGGCGGTGCCTGAGGCGAAGTCAGTGGTTCACTGTCATCCTCCTCATGCGACCGCATACGCCATCACTGGCCGCGTTCCCCCCAACCTCGTCATCCCAGAGTTCGAAGTATTTGTCGGCAAGGTCGCCATCTCGCCCTACAAGACGCCAGGCACGGCGGAGTTCGCGCAGACTGTCATTCCTTACGTGCGCCAGCACAACACTGTCCTGCTCGCCAATCACGGAATCGTCTGCTGGGCAGATACAGTCACCCATGCCGAGTGGTACGCCGAAGTTCTTGAGACCTATTGCTGGACGCTCATGCTTGCTTCGCAGCTCGGCGTGCCCATCTCCCACATCACCGAGCAGCAGGGCAACGACCTGCTGGCGATCAAGAGAAAGCTCGGGCTTCCCGATGCGCGCTTCGATACCTCAAGGATGAAGGAGTGCCAACTCGCGGACCTTGAGATTCCCGGCTCTATCGCGCTGGCTCCAACTCCCTGCGACGGCAGCACGGGCAAGCCCGCGGAGCAGGATATCGAGAGCCTGGTCAAGGCAATTACGGATGTGGTGATGGGAAGCATCGCCGCGCGGTAGATGAACAAGCGGAGAAGCGGCGCGCGGTCCTGCACGGACGCGCGCCGCTTGCGTTTGAAGTCCTTTGCGCGCCGCGCGCATCCAATGTCGCAGGAAATTGTCGAGCCTGGGCAGGCTTAGGAATTGCTACGCCAGAATGTAAGGGATGCCCGTCCCATCCAGCAGTTCGCGATGCTCCGGGGCAAGGTAACGATCCGAGACGATCTGATCGAGTTCCGCAAGATCGGCAACGTGGATCATTGCATTCCTTCCAAACTTCGTGTGGTCCGCCACTACAACCACTCGCTCCGCGCTTTTCATCATCGCGCGAATTGACCCAAGCGACAGCGCGCTGGTGTCGCTCAGTCCATTGCGCGTGATTCCACGGACTCCCATGATCGTCACATCTGCCGAGATGCTGTTGAGCATCCGTTCGCAGATGGGCCCGAACTGGATGCCCAGGCGCGGATAAAGATATCCGCCCGTCAGAGTGACTTCGGTCTGCGGGCACTCCCAGAAAAGATGCGCCACAGGGATGGAGTTGGTGATGATCTGAATCGGCCGGCACAGCAGGTATTTGGCCACTTCGGCGACCGTAGAACCGCCTCCCAGGATGACAGTTTGTCCGTCCTTCACCAGGTCCGCCGTTACTTGCCCGATGCGTGTTTTCTCTTCCTGGCAGCTTACGGACAACTGCTTGAAATCGAGGACCTCTTCGCGCGAGTTGGTCGACATGACTCCGCCGCGCACGCGTTTCACAATGCGGCTTTGCTCCAGTTCAATCAGGTCGCGGCGAACCGTGGCTCTGGAGGCATCCAGGCGGGCGCACAACTCCTCCAGACTGACGAAGTCCTGTCTGGAGAGGATTTCCTGGATGCTCTTGTGCCGTTCAACTTGATTCATTGTGAAATGTGCGCTTCCCAGGCGCCGCTCACCCGCGCAGAATTCACTGTTGCGTTCCGGCCTGCAACCAAGGCGGAAAGCACTTCGCAGATCCTCCAACAAGGCTCAGCGATTGAATGACTTACTGGAAAAGCAATCGCTCCAATCCCCTTGATTGACGACTGGACCGAGGATTCCCTTCATTATGCACTAATTGTTCAAAACAGTGCAGAACTTTTCGGGAGCGTAATCTTTCCGGTCAATACGGGCTTCTACATGCGGACCTGGAAAGTTATAGAGGGCGCGACCGCCGCTCAGAGCCCGCGCGGCTGGGAGCGGTTGCGCAGCCACTTGGCCACGCCCAAAAGCAGCAGAAGCCCGCCGAAGGGAATGCACATGAGCGCGACGATCAGCGCGAACCAGCCCGTGTTGGTGCTGGCCCCGATGGGTGAGAATCCGCCCAGCAGCGTTTGCAAAAGCAGCAAGGCCAGCAGGCCCGTCGCCAGAATGGTGGCGCCCCACTGCAGCAACTGGCGCGTGCCGTCCTGGGCATTCTGCGTGAGGGCCATTTCCGGCTGCGGGTTCGTGGGCATCGGCATCCTCAACCTTGCGCCAGGCGCAGCATCGCGTAGGTGATCACGCCCGTCACTGAAACGTAAAGCCACAGCGGGAAGGTCCAACGCGCCACCTTGCGGTGCTGCGGAATGCGGCCTGTCAGCGAGAAGAAAAAAGTGACCAGCACCAGCGGCAGGGCCACGATGGCCAGCAGGATGTGGCTCACCAGCAGCGGAAGATAGATCATCCGCAGCGCTGCGTGCACCGGGTAGCGCACGTCGCCGTGGAGCGCGTGATGCGCGATGTAGCTGACCAGGAACAGCGTCGAAAATCCGAATGCCGTCATCATCGCCGCGCGATGCGCCCGGATGCGCCCTGCCTTGATCAACGTGTAACCCAGCAGCAGCGCCGTCGCGCTCAACCCATTGAGCAACGCGTTCAGTGCTGGCAGGAAGGCATAGCTGACGCTCGCCTGGTCGGCAGCCGGATGGACGTAGATGAGCCAGAAGAGAAAGGCTGTGGCGGCCGCGCTAACTGCCAGAATGGCGGCGATAGCCAGTCCGGCGCCAGCCGGTCGCGCGTGGGTCGGTGGAGCTTGAGTCGTCATTCGTTCCTTTAGTGCCGCGCAATGGCGCAGAGCATGAGCGTGGTAAAGAGGAGCGGCAGGTAGAGCACGCTGATCTTGAGCAGGTCGCGCGCCAGCCTGCGGCTCTCGTCTTCGCTGGTGGCGCGCAGGATGCGCGCGAAGCGAATCGTGTAGCCGAGGTAGACCAGTCCCAGGGCGGTCGCCAGCACGGCATAGGTTATGCCTGCCATGCCCAGCCACCAGGGCGCCAGGCTCACCGGAATCATCAGCACCGCGTAAAAGAGAGCCTCCACCACTGTGGACCAGCCATCGGGCTGCACCACCGGCAGCATGCGGATGCCCGCCTTGGCGTAGTCGTCGCGGTAGAGCCAGGCAATCGACATGAAGTGAGGAAACTGCCATACGAACAGAATGGCGAACAGCGCCACGCCCGGCCACTCGATGCGCCCGCGCGCGGCGGTCCAGCCCAACATCGGTCCCATCGCTCCGGGAAACGCTCCAATGAAGGTGGCCATGGTGGTTACGCGCTTGAGCGGCGTATAGATGGCCACGTAGGTAAACGCCGTAAGCAGCGCCAGCGCCACGGTCAGCAGGTTGGTATGCAGCAGCAGCCACCATGCGCCCAGCGCAAGCGCGGCCAGCCCGGCCACAATGCCCTGCGCCAGCGAAAAGCGCCCTGCCGCGAGCGGCCTCTGCGCGGTGCGGTTCATGCGCGCGTCGGTCTTGCGTTCCAGCGTTTCGTTCAGCGCGCCGGCGCCTGCCGAAACCAGTCCAATGCCCAGCAGCGTATCCAGAAGGCCCCGCTGCACACTGGAGATCCCCGACTGCATCGACCCCAGGTAAAAACCTCCCCAGCCGGTCACCAGCACCAGGGCCACTACCTTGACCTTGAAGAGCTCGCGCAGGTCGTGAATGAGGGTAGCCGTTGCGCCCGGGCTTGGCGCGTGCAGATGCGCCAACTCGTGCGGGGCGCTCCCAGGGGAGTGCGCGGCAAGTTCGGCCGGTATAGCGGCTTCTGTTACGGGAGTCATCAGGGCGGGTGGCGTCCTCAGAGGGGCGTCCGGTGCGGGATGGCGCCGGAAGCCTCTCTTGATGATAGCAAGCGAGGTGGTTGCGGCCGGCCCACAGATCAGCCGAGGCGCGCAGCCCTCAAGATCGCTTCCACCGCTTCATCGGGCGTCAGCCCGTCGACTGGGATCGAAACGTGCGCTTCACGATAGAGCGGCAGTCGGCGCTCATAGCGGCGAGCCAGGTTGGCCTGATCGGCCAGGATGGGCCGCGTTCCCTCCGTACCGCGGCAGCGCGCGAGCGTGGTGGCCAGCTCCACCTCCAGGTGCACCAGCAGCGCGCCGGGGGCGGTGAGCAGCAGCTCGCGAGTGGCCGCGTGCTCAATGGCCCCGCCGCCCAGCGCAAGCACCAGCCCATCGCTCCCTGCCAGCCGCGCAATCGTCGTGTGCTCCAGTTCGCGAAAGTGCGCCTCGCCGTGCCGCGCAAACAACTCGGCAATCGTCGCCTCGGCTTCGGCTTCAATCACGTTGTCCACATCGATAAAGCGCCAGCCCAGCCTCTGCGCCAGCAGCGGTCCCACCGTGCTCTTGCCTGAGCCCATGAAGCCGGTCAGCACCAGCCGCCGCAGGGGCGTCATGGCCTCGCCTGGGGCAACCGCGCCTGTGCCGGATTCAGTCTGGTTGGTCATGGAAAGATGGCTTCGGCTTCGTCTCGGGCGCCGGTTCAATTCAGTATATTGGCCGCGGCGCGGCGACCTTCATTGGAGGACCATGACCACTGCGCCCGCCGTAATCAGCAGACCGCCCAGCACACTCGGCACGGTCAGCTTCTCACCCAGTAGCAGCCAGGCAAAGACCATCACCAGCGGGACAGAGAGCTTGTCCAGCGGGGCTACCCTGGAAGCTGTGCCCAGTTGCAGCGCCCTGAAGTAGCACAGCCAGGAGAGCCCCGTGGCCAGCCCGCTCAGCGCCAGAAACAGGCAGGTACGGCGGTCCAGCGCGCGCAACTCCCCGTGTTTGCCCAGCGCCAGGGCAATCCCCCAGGCAAAGACCATCACCACGCTGGTACGCAGCGCCATGGCCAGGTTTGAGTCCACGTGCGCCACGCCCACCTTGGCCAGGAGCGCCGTAGCGGCGGCAAAGACCGCGGAAAGAAGTGCCCATCCAATCCAGCTCATGGCCCCTATGCTACGCGCCCGGCTCAATCCGGTCTGTTCTAGACTTGGAAGCATGAAGCACGGCCGCGCCAGCAAGACCGCCCTTCGCGTAGCCATCCGCCGCGCCGCCCATCAGTTGATGGACAACCCCCGCGTCCTCGAGGACCCCATCGCCGTTCCACTGCTCGGTCCCGGCTTTGCCCGCGACATGGAGCGCGCCATGCACATGGTTGCGCGCGACTTTCGCGCCTTCATGGCCGCCCGCAGCCGCTATGTGGAGGACCGTCTCGCCGAGGCCGTCGCCCGCGGCGTCCGCCAGTACGTCGTGCTCGGCGCGGGGCTCGACACCTTCGCCTACCGCAACCCCTTTCCAGAACTGCGCGTCTTTGAGGTGGATTTTCCCGCCACCCAGCGCTGGAAACGCTGGATGCTGGAGGAAGCCGCCATTCCCGTCCCGGCGAACCTCACCTTTGTCCCCCTCGACTTCGAGCACAAGGCGCTATCCGAGGGACTTGCCGAGGCTGGCTTGGACCGCTCCCAGCCGGCGTTTTTCGGCTGGCTCGGTGTTGTGCCCTATCTCACCCTTGAGGCCTTCCGCTCCACCCTGGCCGCCATTGAACAACTGCCGCCCGGCACCGGGCTCGGGTTCGACTACGCCTTCGCGCCAGAGACCCTCAGCCCGCCCCGCCGCAAGGTCTTTGAGGGGCTTGCCCAGCGGGTCGCCGCCGCAGGGGAGCCTTTTCAGCTCTTTTTCACGCCGGCGGAACTGGAGTCCGAGCTGGTCCGCGCCGGATTCCACGGCATCGAACAAGCCGGCTCCAGCCGCCTCAACGAGCTC
This sequence comes from uncultured Acidobacteriaceae bacterium, assembly GCA_903849645.1. Classification (GTDB taxonomy): domain Bacteria; phylum Acidobacteriota; class Terriglobia; order Terriglobales; family Acidobacteriaceae; genus Telmatobacter. The sequence continues at coordinate 55,654 of CAINJJ010000015.1, forward strand.
TACTTTGAAGGCCGGGCCGACGGGCTCCGCCTCTCCGCCGCCGACCTCGGCAGCCTTGTCACCGCCTGGCTTTGAATCCCGATGACTTCCAACGCCGGGATTGCACGGCGGCCCCGCTACAATGGCAGCAGCATGATCCGCTGCCTGATCGCACTGGCCCTCGCCGCATCCCTCGCCGCACTCTCCGGCTGCGGCTACCACACCCTGGGCGCCGCCACCCATCTGCCCCCCGGCCTCGGCACCCTCGCGGTCCCGGTCTTTGCCACCCGCACCGAGGCCTATCGCACGGAACTGGTCATGACCAACGCGGTCATCCGCGAGTTCGCCGCGCGCACCCGGCTCCGCGTGACCCCGGACGAGCGCGGCGACCCCGATGCCACCCTCCATGGAACCATTCTCAAGGAGACGGTGGCCCCCCTCACCTACAACACCACCACCCAGCAGTCCTCCAGCTTTCTTATCACGGTCGAGGTCGCCGTCACTCTGACAGCCCGCGACGGCAAGCTCCTGTTTGAAAACAAGGACTACGTCTTCCGCCAGCAGTACCAGTCCACCACCGACCTCCCGGCCTTCATCCAGGAGAATCCGGCTGCGGTCGACCGGCTCTCCCGCGACCTGGCCCATGCCCTTGTTGCCGACATCCTTGAAGGCTACTGACCGTAATTTCTTTTGGACGGCCTGCGGATTTGAAGCTGGCCTCGACCCGCCCGGCAGGGTATTCTGGAGCCGCATGGCTGAAGCATCCATTCCGGGCATTCCGTCCCCGCGGAGCGCAGCCCGATGACCGCGGCGCGCTGGGGCGCGGGCTTTGCCAACACCGCCCGCTTTGTCGCGGAGATTCAGGCCGCCGCCGCCGGGCAGGGTTCCATGCGTCCGGGGTATGTGCTGGCCGGCGACGAGGCCTTCCTGTTCGACCGCTGCCGGGCCGCCGTCCTCAAGGCCTTTGTGCCGCCCGACCTCCGGGATTTCTGCCTCTCCGACCTCGACCTGGCCTCCAATTCCATCTTTGAAGTCCTGGACCGCGCCCAGACCCCGTCGCTGATGGCTCCGTTCCAGGTGATTTTTGTCAGGAACGTCCGGCAGCTCTATACGCGCGGCGCAAAGAAGGACGAGTTCGCGGCCCTCGACCGCTACTTCCGTTCGCCCAACCCGCAGGCCCTGTTGATTTTTGTGGCCGACTTCATCCGCATCCCCACCGACATCCGGCGCATGGAGATGGACGACAAGAACCGCTTCGAGCGCCTCACCGAGACCCTGGGCGAGCGCTGCGGCATGGTGGAACTGGCCAGGGTCAGTGAAGAGGACGCCATGCGCTGGGTCATCGCCACTGCCCAGGAGGCCGACACCCGCATCGAGCCGGATGCCGCCAGGGAACTGGTGGACGCGCTCGGCGCCGACATGCTCATGATCTCTTCGGAGGTCGAAAAGCTGCTGCTTTACACCATGGGCCGGGGCCGCATCACCCTCGGTGACGTCGAAACCATGGTTCTGGGCGCCAAGCAGCGTTCGCTCTATGAGCTGACCGATGCCATCAGCGCCCGCGACCGTGCCCGCGCCATTGCCCTCTTGCACGGCCTGCTCAACAGCTCCGAGGCCGGCGAAGACGCCGCCATCGGCCACCTCTACATGCTGGCCAAGACCTTCCGCCAGATGCTGGTGATTCTGGAGAAAAACGTGCGCGACTCCCGCGCCATCTGGCAGGCGCTCTGGCAGGGCTTCCGCATGCCGCCCTTCGCCGCGGACGACCTCATCCGCCAGGCGCGTCGCTACAAGAGCCGCCGCGACCTCACCCGAGCGCTCCGCCTCATCGCCCGGGCCGACCTCGAACTGCGCTCCTCGCCGCCCGACAAGCGCCTCGTGCTCGAGCGCCTGGTTTATGAACTCGCCTCCGAACCCAAGCCTGTCTCGCCGCTCTTCCCCGCAGCCCAGCTCTCATTCGAAGGTTAGCCCGGACCCGCTCTTCAGCTGATCCCCTGCTTGTTCAACCATGGCCCGTACTCACGGTCCACCTTCTGAATATGATTGGTCAGCCAGTCCCGCAGGAAGTTCATCAGGTGCAGATTCAGCGTAATCTCGCCCCGCTCGAAGCGTGAGGCGTAGTCCTCCACCTGCTTGATCAGGTCCGCGTGTTTCTTGCGGTGCTCCGCCAGGCCAGGGTATCTGGATGCCGTCAGCATGCTCTCTTCCGCCGCAAAGTGCGTCCGCGTATACTCCACCAGCTTGCGCAGCAGTGGGCCCGTCATGGTTTGCGCCTGCCCCTTCAGCATGGCTGCATGCAGGTCGTTCAGAATGTCAAACAACACGGTGTGCTGGCTGTCCAGCGTCTTCACGCCTACCGAGTAACTCGTGTTCCACGTCATCAACGCCATGGTTTCCCTCGTCCGGATTGCCGGTGATTTTTTTATCGGATAAATCCGGGGGAAGTTGAGGCTGCCTGCGCCCTTAAAATACGCCACGCTCATTGAGCCATGCGCCGTACTCCCGGTCCAGGCCCGCAATGTGCTCCACCAGCCAGTCGCGCAGGAACCCCAGCAAGGGCCGCATCTGTGTGTCCTCCCGGCGCTCTGCCCGATGCGCCGACGCGCGCAGCCAGTCCAAAACCCGCTGGTGCTCCACCCGGTGCGCCGCTGCGCCTGGAAACCCGAAGCGCTCCAGCAGAGTCTCCTCGCTGGCAAAGTGCATGACCGCAAATTCGATGAGCCGGTTCAACTGCAGGCTGATCTGCTCCCGGCCCGAACCCTGTACCAGCGCCAGCCGCAGCTCGTTCATCGTATCCATCAGAATGCCGTGCTGGTCGTCCATCGCCCGGACGCCGACCGTACATGCGTGGTTCCAGGTCAATAGGGTCACATCAGCCTCTGGAATGTACTGATGGAGGTATCGGCAGCTTCGGCTTGTCTCTTGCCTGATTTATGCCCAGGGCGCTGTTACGAACGGGTCAGGCCCCGGAACGAACGGCACGGCCCTACTCCAGGATGACGTCCGGCTCCGGCTGGTGGCCCCGTGTCGTCAGCGCCACCGCCGCCGCCAAAATCAGCCCCCCGCCCACCCACGCATACGGCCCCAGATGTTCGCCCAGCAGGCGCACTCCCAGGTACGAACCCAACGCCGGCTCAATGTTCAGGAACACCCCCGCCCGCGACGCCGGCACGTTGTGGATGCCCCAATTCCACAGCAGCGTGGTGGTCGCCGTGCACAGTACGCCGCTGATGGCCAGGGCCATCCAGGCTGTCCCGCTGACCTGTGCAAAGGGCGGCGGCGTCACGTGCGCGTGCGTAAGCGGCGACAGAATCCACGGCCCCAGCACCCAGACGAAGAGCATGGCCGCTCCGGAGAGGATCGAATAGGCCGTCACCGCCGGCGGACTGTGCGACCGCATCAGCTTTTTGCTCAACAAGATCCATGCCAGCGAAGTGGCGAGTGAAGCAATCACCATCAGGTCGCCGGTAAGGGTTGGCTCGCCGTGCGCCGCCGGCCCGTGGCTTCCGCCCAGCACAATCAGCGCCGCGCCCGTGGTGGACCCCGCCAGCGCCAGCCAGCCAAACCAGTCCAGGGACTCCCCGGCAAACATAGCTGCCGCCGCGGCCAGCAGCACCGGCATCGCCCCCACCATCAGCGAGGCATGGCTCACCGTGGTCCGCGCCAGCCCGTGAAACTGCAGCAGAAACTGCACCGGCACGCCCAGCGCGGCGGAGATCAGCAGCATCCGTATCTCCCGGCCCGTCAGGCGCACCCGGTAGTAGAGCGCCACCGGCACCATGCCCACGCAGGCGAACAGAAAGCGATAGAGCACCATGTGCTCCACGCTCATCTCGTTCAGCGCCAGACGCCCAAAATAGAAGCCCGTGCCCCACAGGCATCCGGCCAGTGCGCAGGCTCCATAGCCCAGCACCATCCGCCGCCCGTGCGCTCTCGCCGTCTCTGTCATGGTCCTTTTAACCATCGCATATCGGGGCCGCGGCCCGTATCACTGCCAAAATCCGGTCTCATCGGCGAGAATATCTATCGATGAAGTTGCAATTTCCTGCGGGATTTTCCCGGTTGCGTTTTGCCTTGTGCCTGTCTGCGGCCGCAGCAGCCCTGTGCGCCTCCGCATGGGCCGCATCCCAAACCGCATCCCAGACAGCGGCGGTGCCCGACGCCCCCGCGCCCCTTCCCGCGCCCCCTCGTCCAGGGCGCATCACGGTTCTCCCCAGCCGGCTGCCAGAAAAGCCCTCGCTGCCTCCTGCCTTCTCCATCTCCGTCGAGCCGCTCAGCTTCTCCGCTCCAGGCCCCCTTTACCTTGGCCAGCGGAACTCCCTCGTCTCCCTCGACTTCCTCGATGAAAACCGGCTCCTGTTCACCTTCCGCGTCCCTGGGCTCATGCGCCGCGAGTTTGCCGAGAACGACGCCGGCGAAGAGCGCCAGATTCGTGCCGTCGTCCTCTCACTGCCTGCCGGGGCCGTTCTGGCCGAGGCGCTGTGGACGGTCCACGACCGGGCCCGCTACCTCTGGATGCTCAAGGACGGTCACTTCCTCCTGCGCGACCGCGAGAACCTCGGACTCGGCGACGCCTCCCTGGAACTCAAGCCGCTCCTGCGCTTCCCCGGCCCCGTCACCTGGCTCGAAATGGACCCCGCCGGCGACTATCTGGTTGCCGACTCCCGCGAGCCCGCCGCTGTGACCCCGAAGCCCGGTGAGGTCCCGAGCCCTGCCACTGCCTCCGCCAGCATCACTGTGGATGGCCAAAAGGCCGCCCCCCAGGCGGAGACCGTGGTTCGCATCCTGCGCCGCGAATCCGGCAAGGTGATGCTCGTCAGCCGCGTCCGCTCCTCCGTTCACCTGCCCATCAACTCCTCCGGCTACCTGGAGAGCCTCCGCGCCAGTGGCACGCAGTGGGTTGTCAATCTCAACTATTTCAGCGGCGGCAGCAAAGTCCTGGGCCGCGTCGAGTCCGCCTGCTCGCCCTTGCTGGAGTTTCTCTCTGATCGCAGCGTGCTTTCGACCGGTTGCTTCTCTGACGGTCAGGGGAGGCTGACGGCGCTCTCCGCCGATGGCCGCCGCCTCTGGGAGGCGCGCACCGGCGATACCGCTGTCTGGCCGCTGATCGTCCGTTCTCCGGACGGATCGCACCTTGCGCGGGAGGCGCTGGCCGTCTCCCATCCGGTCAGTCCCCGCGCCCCCATCGACCGCGAGGACATCAAGGGCCAGTTGGTCGAAGTGATCGATGCCGCAAACGGGGCCGTGGCCCTGGAAACCACTGCCAGCCCGGCCCTCGACGCGGGCGGAAATGTGGCCTTCTCACCCTCCGGACACCGGGTGGCGGTGCTCAACGGCGGCGCTATTCAGGTCTTTGAACTCCCGCCGTCAGCCGCCCTTCCCGACCCACTGCCGGCGCAGCCTCTTCCTTGAATGTGACGCCGGCCCCAGCCAGGGCATTGACAGTCCGTGTAAACTTGGCTCCGGGAGATTCTCCACTTGGCTACGGCTGTAGTTCATTACGCGGCTGCCGCACTCTCTGATCGCGGTCGCAAGCGCCCCTCCAACGAAGATGCGTTCGGGTTCTCCGTCGAGCACGGAGTCTATGTGGTCTGTGACGGCATGGGCGGCGCCGCAGCCGGAGAAATCGCCAGTTCCCTGGCCGTCGATGAAGTCCTGAGCCTGCTCAGCCAGCGCAACACCAGGCAGGCAAACGATCTCAGGGATGCAGCCGAACTGGCCGTCCGCACCTCCAACCAGGTCATCTACTCCCGCGCCCAGCGCAATGAACGACTCAACGGCATGGGCACAACCCTGGTCGGACTGCTGGTCGAGGAGAGCCGTATCCTGGTCTTCAACGTAGGCGACTCCCGCTGCTACCGCCTCCGCGCCCGCCGGCTCGAGCAGATCACCCTGGACCACTCGCTGGTCGAGGAGCAGGTCCGCCTTGGCCGCATGAGCCAGTCCGAGGCGCTGCGCTCGCCCCTGCGCAATCTCATCACCCGCGCCCTCGGCACCCAGCCCCAGGTCACCCCCGATCTCTTTGAACTGGAAGCCCAGCCCGGCGATCTCTACCTGCTCTGCTCCGACGGCCTGACCCGCGAAATCAGCGACAGGCTGATCGAGGCCACCCTGTTGCTGGACCTGTCGCTGGATGAACTGAATGTCCGCCTTGTGCATGCCGCAAAAAAGGCTGGCGGACACGACAACATTACCTGCCTGCTGGTGCGCGCCGAGGGATGACGCACCCAGGACGCGCGTTGACACCTTGCGCCTGTTTCAGTACGGCAAGGCGGGCCGCCGCGCCGCCGCGCCGTTGACACAGCCTGCCGGTTCTCCTATGCTTTTCCTTCACAGGTATCGTTAACTTTCGCGCTTTCAGGAGCCACAATGAGCGAAGAAACCCAGCACGCGTCCCCGGCCATCGACCCGGCCTCCGTGCCGCAACGGACGTTATCGACCGGCGCCCGGATGCCGGCCATCGGCCTCGGCACCTTCGGCTCCGACCACGTGACGCCCGCCCAGGTGGCCGCCGCGGTCAAGGGAGCCGCCGCAATCGGCTACCGCCATTTTGACTGCGCCTCGGTTTACGGCAACGAGGCGGAAGTCGGCGCTTCGCTGGAGTCGATCATCGCTGGCGGCATCCCCCGCGAGGAGTTGTGGGTGACCTCCAAGCTGTGGAACGACAGGCACAGCGAGGCCGACGTCATCCCCTCCTTCCTCAAGTCGCTCTCCGATCTGCGCCTGGCGTATCTGGACCTCTATCTTGTCCATTGGCCCTTTCCCAACTTCCATCCCCCGGGTTGCGACGTGAGCTCCCGCAGCGCCGACGCAAAGCCCTACATCCACGAGAGCTTCATGAAGACCTGGCGCAAGCTGGAGGAACTGGTGGACCTCGGCCTGGTGCGCCACATTGGCACCTCCAACATGACCATCCCCAAGCTCAAGCTGGTCCTCCGTGACGCCCGCATCAAGCCCGCCGTCAACGAGATGGAGCTGCATCCCCACTTCCAGCAGCCCGAGCTCTTCGACTTCGTCGTCCAGAACGGCATTGCGCCCATCGGCTACTGCCCTATCGGCTCGCCCGGCCGGCCCGACCGCGACCGCACTCCGGAAGACACCGCGCCCACCGAAGATCCAGTCATCCTTGAGATTGCCGGCCGCCGCGGCGTCCACCCCGCATTCATCTGCATCCAGTGGGCGGTGCAGCGCGGCCAGACGCCCATTCCGTTCTCCGTCAATCCGCGCAACTACTACGCCAATCTGCAGGCAGCGGTTGCCGAACCGCTCACCGCGGAAGAGATGCAGGCCATTGCAAAACTCGACCGCAACTGCCGCCTGATCAAGGGCCAGGTCTTCCTCTGGAAGGACGGCCAGACGTGGGAAGACCTTTGGGACATCCACGGCGAAATCACGCCTCCGTAGCTGCCGCGTGTACACAATCCGGGCGAACGCTTCAACCACGAGGGAAGGGAATCGATGAATCCAACCATGAACGCCGCGTTTCTGCCCGGCAACTCCACCGTCGAGATGCGCACTGTGCCCGTGCCCACCCCCGGCCACGGCGAAGTGCTGCTGCGCATCAAGGCTTCCACAATCTGCGGCTCTGACATTCGCTGCATCTATCACGAGCATCTCGGCAAGGGCCCAGAAGGCTACCAGGGCGTCATCGCGGGGCACGAGCCCTGCGGTCAGATTGTCGCCACGGGCGAGGGCTGCCGGCGCTTCACCACCGGCGACCGCGTCATCGTCTACCACATCTCCGGCTGCGGAGTCTGCAACGACTGCCGCCGCGGTTACATGATCTCCTGCACCAGTGAGAAGTATCGACGCGCCTACGGATGGCAGCGCGACGGCGGCATGGCGGAGTACATGATCGCGGAAGAGAAGGATCTCATCGCCCTTCCTGATGAGCTCTCCTATGCGGACGGCGCGCAGGTGGCCTGCGGCTTCGGCACGGTGTACGAGGGGCTTGAAAAGATCGGCATCAATGGGAACCATGCCGTGCTCATCACGGGGCTTGGTCCGGTCGGGCTCGCCACCGGCGCGCTCTGCCGCAAGCTCGGCGCCAGCCAGATCATCGGCATCGATGTTGTGGAGGAGCGCATGAAGATTGCTCTCGATATGGGCCTCTGCGATGCGGTGCTGGCCTCCGGTCCTGACAACGTCGAGCAGGTAAAGCAGTTGACCGGCGGCTTCGGCGTCGAGCGCGCCGTCGATTGCTCGGCGCACCCGGCCGCGCGCGCCACCGCCATTCGCGCCACGCGCAAGTGGGGCAGGATCGTCTTCATCGGCGAAGGAGGCAAGGTCGAGATCAATCCCTCGCCCGACATGATTCACGATCAGAAGACCCTCTACGGCTCGTGGGTCACCTCCACATGGCTGATGGAGGAGTTGGTCGAGCGGCTCGTCCGCTGGAACCTGCATCCCGCCGACATCATCACCCACCGCTTTCCACTCGAGCGCGCGGACGAAGCTTACGCGCTCATGGCCTCTGGCAAGTGCGGCAAGGTTGCCGTCTGCCAGGATGAGGAGTTGACCCAGTGACCACCGCTGCAACCAAAGCCCCTGCCAATGAGCCGCTGGCCGCGTGGGAGAGCCGCCTGCAGGCATGCCTGCCCCTCTTCGGCCATCGCAACTGGATTGTGGTTGCCGACTCCGCCTATCCCGCGCAATCCAAGCCAGGCATCGAGACCATCGCCACAGGCGCCGATCAACTGCAGGTGGTCGCCACGGTTTTTGCGGCCATCGCCGCCTGCTCTCATATCCGCGCCAAGGTCTATATTGATCGCGAACTGGCCTTTGTCTCCAACAGCGATGCGCCCGGTGTCGCGGACTATCGCACCGAACTCGAAAAACTGCTCAATGGGGCAACGGCTCTCCAGCTCCCCCACGAGCAGATCATCTACAGCCTCGACCAGTCCGCCGAGGTCTTTCGCATTCTCATCCTCAAGACCACGCTGGCCATCCCGTATACGTCGGTCTTCTTCGAACTCGATTGCGGCTACTGGAACGCCGAGGCTGAAGCGCGCCTGCGCGCCGCCATTCCCGCCTAACCTCTTTGCATCATTGACCCGGCGGAACAGCGCACCCTGCGCCAGTCCGCCGTGCCATTTTTCCTCAGCGCCTCCATGTACCATGGTCATGGAATACTCATGACTGAAACGAAAAATCTCTCCCCTGAAATCCTCCTCCACATCGCTCAAACGCTCAATCTGCCCATGCGCGGACTTGTGGCCGTCATCGAACTGCTGGACGACGGCGGGACCGTGCCCTTCATCGCGCGCTATCGCAAAGAGGCCACCGGCAACCTGGATGAAGTGCAGATTCTCGCCATCGAAGAAAAGCTCGCCTACTTCCGTGAACTGGCAGACCGCCGCGCCACCATCCTTGCTTCCATCGCCGAGCAGGGCAAGCTCACCGATGAGTTGAAGGCACGCATCGAGGCCACGCTCGACAAGAGCGAACTCGAAGATCTGTATCTCCCCTACAAGCCGAAGCGCCGCACCAAGGCCACCATCGCCCGTGAAAAAGGGCTGGAGCCGCTCGCGCAATATCTATGGGCGCAGCAACCGGCCGCCCAGCCTCTCTCGAGTTTTGCCGCAACCTTTGTCAATCCAGAACTCGGCGTGGCCACTATCGACGAGGCCCTCGATGGCGCGCGTCACATCGTCGCCGAGTGGATCAGCGAAGACGCCGACCTGCGCAAGGCTCTGCGCCAACTTGTCTTCGATGAAGGCGCGGTGGTCAGTCACAAAGTCACCGATGCCGTCGATGAGCAGGACAAGTTCAAGATGTATTACGACTACAAGGAGCCGGTAAAGACCATTCCCTCGCATCGCATGCTGGCCATCCGCCGCGGCGAAGGCGAGAATGTGCTCTACTTCCTCATTGAGGTCGAGCCGGAGCGCGCCGTGGCCATCATGCAGCGCCACGTACTGCGTGCGCGCGGCGACTGGACGCGCGAGCTTGAAACCGCCATCGACGATGCATGGAAGCGCCTGCTCAACGCCTCCATTCAGGGCGAGATCCGTCTCGAGTTGAAGCGCCGCTCCGATACTGACGCCATCAAGGTCTTCCGCGACAATCTCTACAACCTCCTGCTTGCTCCTCCCGCCGGACCCATCTCCGTGCTCGGCATCGACCCTGGCCTGCGCACCGGCTGCAAGGTAGCGGTGGTGGATGAAACAGGCAAGCTGCTCGCCCACGACGTGCTCTACCTGCACACGTCGAAGCACGGCAATGCGGAAGCCGCGCCCAAGCTCGAGTCCCTTCTGCGCAAGCACAACGTTCGCGCCATCGCCATCGGCAACGGCACCGCCTCGCGCGAGACCGATGCCTTCGTGCACGAGTTTCTGCGCGACAAGGGCATCAGCGAAGTCTTCTCTGTCACGGTCAGCGAAGCCGGCGCCAGCGTCTACTCCGCCTCGCCCGTGGCACGGCAGGAGTTTCCTGATCTCGACCTCACCGTGCGCGGAGCCATCTCCATCGCGCGCCGCTTGCAGGACCCGCTCTCGGAACTCGTCAAGGTCGATCCCAAGTCCATCGGCGTGGGCCAGTATCAGCACGACGTTGATCAGCGCCAGCTTCAGGAGTCGCTCGATACCGTCATCGAGAGCTGCGTCAACAAGGTCGGCGTCGATCTCAACACATCCTCGTGGACGCTGCTGCGGTTCGTCGCCGGCATCACCGAGCGCACCGCCCTCAACATCGTCAGCTTCCGCAATGAGAAGGGAAGCTTCCGCTCGCGCGCCCAGGTGCTCCAGGTGCCCGGCATCGGCCCCAAGACCTTCGAGCAGGCCGCGGGTTTTCTTCGCATCCGCAACGGGGACAACCCGCTGGATATGACCGCCGTTCACCCCGAGTCGTACCCAGTTGTAGAGCAGATTGCCAACTCGCTGCGCACCACGGTCAAGGCCATCATTCAGGACCCGCAACTGCTCGAGCAGGTGGACCGCAGCCAGCTCTCCGCCGGAGCCTTCACTCTCAACGACATCCTCTCCGAGCTGCGCAAGCCAGGCCGCGACCCGCGCGACACGTTCGTGGCGCCGTCCTTTGCTGAGGGCGTCCGCGCCATCGGCGATGTTGAGCCGGGCATGGTGCTCGAGGGCGTGGTCACCAACGTCACCAAGTTCGGCGCCTTCGTTGATATCGGCGTTCATCAGGACGGCCTGGTGCACATCAGCGAGCTCTCCAACCGCTACATCAAGGAGCCATCCGAGGCCGTGAAGACGGGCCAGATCGTCAAGGTCAAAGTGCTCTCGGTCGACCTGAAGGCCAAACGCATTGCGCTCTCCATCAAGCAGCTCACGGCTCCTGCCGCGCGCCCCGCGCCCAGAGCCGTCAAGCCACCTCCGCCGCCGCCGCTGACCATGGACCAGAAGCTCGCCGCTCTCTCCAGCAAGTGGAAGGGCAGGTAACGCAGCATTCTCCCGCGGCAAGTCCTTGACGAATCAAGGTTGAGGACTATCATGGTCGCGTCGGCCAACCGGGCCGGCTGCTGTGCTGGAGGAAGTGAAATGAAAGACAAGAGCAAGGAAGCGCCGCCTGCCGCCGCCAAGGGCGTTCTGCCCGCCGGCGTCAAGCTGAGCGGCGATATGCCCGCACCCGATCACGCCACGGAAAAGACGCTCAGACTGGGCAAGGACTGCGACTACGACCGCGAGCTCCGTCGCCTGCAGATCGAACTGGTCAAGCTCCAGGAGTGGATTCGCCAGGAGAAGCTGCGCGTAGTGATCCTCTTCGAGGGTCGCGACGCCGCGGGCAAGGGCGGCGCCATCAAGCGCATTACCGAGTCGCTCAATCCCCGCGTCTGCCGCGTGGTTGCGCTGGGCACTCCCACGGAGCGCGAGCAGTCGCAGTGGTACTTCCAGAGATACGTTGCGCATCTGCCTGCCGCCGGAGAGATGGTGCTCTTCGATCGCAGTTGGTATAACCGCGCCGGCGTCGAACGCGTGATGGGCTTCTGCACCGAGGCGCAGTATCTTGAGTTCATGCAGAGCTGTCCGGAGTTCGAGCGCATGCTGGTTCGCTCCGGCATCCGGCTCATCAAATACTGGTTCTCCGTCAGCGACGAAGAGCAGGAGCGCCGGTTTCAGGACCGCATGAAAACCGTCACCAAGCGCTGGAAGCTCAGCCCGATGGATCTTGAATCGCGCAAGCATTGGGCCGAGTACTCACGCGCCAAGGACGAGATGTTTGCCGTCACCGACACCAAGCAGGCGCCCTGGTACGTGGTCAATGCGGAAGACAAGAAGACTGCGCGGCTCAACGTCATCCGCCACCTGCTGTCGATGTTTGTCTATCGCGACCTCACGCCGGAGACGCTGGTCCTGCCGCCGCTCGACAAGACCAAGTACATTCGCCCACCGATTCAGGAGCAGAACTTCATCCCTGAGATCTATCGCTGAGGTCCGCTTTCGCGTTGTGCGGCTCAGGTTACGGCCTGAACTGCACAACGCATTTGGCGCGCCGGTAGGTTTGAGCGGCCGCCGGGTCGGGGACCGCGGCGATGGTCAACTCCACCACGCCATCGACGGATGGCGATGCCGTCGCGCCTTCCGCTTTCACAACCGGCCAGTCCGTCTGAAGTTCAAAGTGCGTGGCGCGGTCGCGCGGCACATCGGCCACAATGGTCAGCGTGTTTCCCTCAAGACTGGTGCCCACCACATGCACGCCGCGGCTCGCCGTGCCAAGCACCGGAGTGGTCTGCTCCGCACTGACCTGCACACCGCCATGCAAGTCGATGTGCAACTCGCTCTTGCCATGCGGCGCGTCAAAGAGCAGCCGCGCATTGGCTCCCTGCCCGTGGTTTTCCTGCGTCAGGGGAATTGAGTGACGCTCCAACTCCGCCTCCCTGGCCCGGCTCCCCAGTGGAATCTCTGGACTGAAATCGAAGTGGAAGACCGGCCCCGGATTGTCGATGTTCAGAGTCAGTCCGTGCGCTCTGCGCCGCAGCGTCAAGCCGACAATCGCATTCCCCAGCTTGATGTGCTCGATCGAGACATGGTCCCATTGCGCCGGCAGGCGTGGCGCAAACACAATCCGCCCCTGCACCGAGTCAACGTCCAACCCCAGCAGGCCATGAATTGTCGCATCCAGAAATCCCGCGGACGACCAGCTCTGCTCCGGCACGGACTCACCTTGCGTGCGATAGAAGTTTCCCGCCAGCACCTCGTCCATGTGTCCCAGCGAGTCCAGCGACGCAGACGGAATGAGCGTCCGCCAGATGCCCAGCGCGGTCACCGGCCGATACTCGCTCCAGAAGGCCTTCGCCAGAGAGGCTGTGCCCACGGCCCAAACGCTTCCCTTGGCATAGGACTCGGGTTCGTATCCAAAAGAGTCTTCCGCCACGCTGCGCGTTCCCCAGTCGGTTTGAAACGATGCCGAAGCCAGCGTATCAAGGAGAGTTGCGTTCTGCTCAGGGCTGAAGAGATGCAGTGTCAGTGCTTCGGCCGGGCCGCTGCGCCGCTCCGGCGCTCCCTCGCCTGTCGCGCTGTAGCCGTTCACCCAGAAAGTTCTTCGCGCGCTCCAGTAGCGTGTGGGAACGGTAGCTCGCGCCAGTTGCGCGGCGCGCGTTGCATCATCCGCCAGGGCCGTATGCCCGGTCAGCGTGGCCACGCGGGCAAAGCCCTGTGCCGCCTGCACCCAGCTTGTCGAGAGCCCAAGGTCGTCGGTCAATCGGTCCTGCTCATTGCCGCCTTCCTTGTCGTCGGGAATCCGCGGCAGTCCGCTCACGGGGTCAATCACCGACTTGCAGTAGCGATACGCAGCTTCAATCGCCTTCCAGTGTTCGCGCGCAAACGCCACATCGCCGCTGGCGGCAAGGTAGTGATCCAGCATGGTGAGAAACTGGAAGGTGATGTCCACATGCACAAACATGAAAGGGTAGTCGCCTGCCCAGTCAATCACCCCCGCGCTCTGCGAGAGCTCGTGCCAGATCATGCCCGTCTTGCGGTCCTGGTATTTGAGAATGAAATCCAGTTCCTGCCGTGCGTGGTCAGTATCGCTCGCCGCCATGCCGCCTTCGGCTGTGATCAGTCCATCTCCGGCAAAGAACCAGTCATACTGCGGACGCCGCGCGCCACGCGATGGCCCATATCCTGCCACATAGCCGCAGCCCAGGTCGGGGTTGCACACCCACGCCTGATCGAGCGCAGTCTCGGCCCACGCGATTGCCTTGTTGACCTCCGCATCCGGCGTTTCCACGTGCAGCGCATTGGCTTCGAACTCTTGCACATGCGTCGCGTACCTTGCCTCCAGCGAATCGCGGTCCTGAATCAACCGCTGGTAAAACAACCCGATATCGCTTACATGGGGTTTGTTCAGCGCAAAGAAGACGTGCGCGGCGCCATACGCGTCCGGATGCAGCGTGAACCCCAATGCGTTGGCGTTTTCGCCTCCAGCCGTGCGGTTCGCAAGGCTGTCGTGAGCCGCAATCTCCGGCGACCCAACCAGGGCGGTGAATCCGTTTGAACCCTCGCTCAGCAGAAATGCCGACAGGGTTCCATTCCAACTGACCCCCTGCCCGCCCATCGAACCAGGCCACATCAGGTCCAGCACCGGCGTGGCATGGACCTCAATCTCCACTCCACGCCCGCTCACCACCTGGTAGCTGATGATCGCGCCCGACTCGTCGAGAGGAGCAAACAGTTTTTCCCGCACAATGAAGTCAGGCCCCAGGTAGGTGCGCGTCACAGACTCCGGCTCATAGGTCACGCGGGCAAGAATCTCCTCTCCGCGAATCGGAGTGGTCGCGCCCGCGGAGCGAAACTGCACCCGGTATCCGCTCACGATCTGAAACGGATAGGCCCACACTTCCAGGCTGCCGGTTGCATAGCCAGACACCAGCGCGCGACGCCCATGGGCCGCGATAAACCGGTGCGGCCCCACGGCCTCCGTGTCCAGCGCGGGACTCCCGCCGGTCAATGCCGCCGCTTCGTTCTCAGCCGCTACGCTGCGCACAGCCAGACCGCCGGCACAACCGGCCGTTCCAAGCAGGAGCAACATGGTCCGAAGCAAAGCCAACCCGCCGGCGCAAAAGATCGGGGATGATTTCAACGCAAGCCTCTTTTCAATCAGGTAACGCGCGTCCGCGGGACTCAGCCCTGCACGCGCTCCAACAGCGACAACCACTTCGAAGGATCAACAGCGGCCCGCGGCACTCGCGAGCGCTTCAGCTTGAAATGGATCTTCTTTAACCCGTGCAGCGGCTTGTCCTCGCGCACAATCGGAATCAGCGGAGCCGCTACCCGTTCCAGGCGAGCCCTCTGCTCTTCAAATGTCTTGCCGTCCTCCGGCCTGTACTGCGACCACGCGATGGAGTGCACAAACCCCGCCGCCCCAAAATGCTCCGAACGCAGCATATCCTCCACAAAAACCCGGATGGGTCCTGAAAACACGTTCAACGCATCGTGCAGCGCAACCACCCCGCCCGCCACAACATGCGGGAAGAAGCCGTCAAAGTCCGTCTTGGCGCCCTCGTAGGTGTGGTCTCCATCGATCCAAAGAAAGCGGATAGGCCTGTCCCAATCCGAGGACACGTCTCTCGAATACGCCCGATGCACTTCCACGTGCTCCGCCACGCCGGCGGCTTCAATGTGGTTGAGAAAATCCTGAAAGGTCGATGCCTCGGGGTTGGCCTTCAGGTCCAGCAACTCCGGCGAGTTGTGCGGATCGATGGCTACGATCTTGCCCAGCCCATAATGCGCCGCTACCGTCGCCAGCATCACCGTCGACTTGCCCTTGAAGCTGCCAATCTCCACGATGGACCCAGCCCCTGGCGCGCAGGCGGCAATGGTTCCCAGCAGCCTGGCCTCGTTCTCCATCAAGTAGCCGGGAACCTTGCGCGCAGCCTCCCAGGCGGCGTCGAGAACGGCGTTCAGATCGCGCGGAACTTCCATGGCTGCCAATTACGGTCTCCTCGGGCTTGTGGGGATGCGCTGCGCCTCTGCGGTGCGTTCAGCGGCGGGGACGCCTGCTTATTATATCCGGGTGCCCGTGTGCCACGCCCTGCGCCTATCTGCTTTCCAATATGCGGCTTGGCGCTCGCTTTTTGATTGCTGTGCGGCAATTTCACTCATATTGCGCACAGATTTGATAGAAGCGGCGCTTTCGCCGTACTCTTGGGCGGGGGCTGCCACCGTGACCGCAACGCCATCCACCACATCGCCTGCCGCTGACCGGCAAACCCCGTCCCTGCTCCTCCGCGGCCTGCGCAAGGCCTTTGGCGATGTCGCCGCCGTGGACGGCATCGACCTCGATGTTGCCCGCGGCGAGTGCTTTGGCCTGCTCGGGCCCAACGGCGCCGGAAAAACCACCACCATCGAGATCTGCGAGGGCCTCACCGAGCCGGATGCAGGCACCGTTGAGCTCCTCGGGTTCAACTGGCGCTCCCATGCCGGCGAACTCCGCCAGCGCATCGGCATCCAGCTCCAGGAGACCCAGTTTCCCGACAAGCTCACCGTCGAGGAGACCCTCCGCCTCTTCCGCAGCTTCTATCGCCGCGGCATCCCGGTCGAGGAGTCCATCCGCACCGCCCAGCTTGAAGAAAAGCGCAACGCCCGCGTCGGCGGTCTCTCCGGCGGACAGAAGCAGCGACTCGCCATGGCCTGCGCCCTGGTGGGCGACCCGGAACTGCTCTTCCTCGATGAGCCAACCACCGGGCTCGACCCCCAGGCCCGCCGCCACCTCTGGGACCTGGTGGACCAGTTGAAGCAGGCCGGCCGCACCATCATCCTCACCACCCACTACATGGAAGAGGCCGAGCGGCTCTGCGGACGCGTCGCCATCATGGACCACGGCCACATCATCGCCCTCGGTACGCCCCAGCAGCTCATCGCCTCGGTCGGCGGCGAGCACATCGTCGAGTTCGCCGTCGCCGGCGCCGGCTCGTCCCACGCCAGGGTTGACGCGGCTCTGCTCGCGGCTCTCCCCGGCGTCCAGTCCCATCGCGTCGACGCCGGGCTCCATCAGCTCTCGGTCGGCGAACTCCATACCGCCGTCCCACGCATCTTTGACGCGCTGGCTCATCAGGGTCTCCACCTCAGCGAACTCCGCACCCACTCCGCTTCCCTCGAAGACGTCTTCGTCGGACTCACAGGAAGGACCCTGCGCGATGAGTAGGCTTGAAACAAGCTCCCTCTTTCAACTCACATCCATGCGCTTCCGTCTCTTCCTGCGCGAGCCCGAGGCCATCTTCTGGACCTTCATCTTCCCTATCCTGCTCGCCGTCGGCCTCGGCATCGCCTTCCGCAACCGTCCCGCCGATGTGCTCCAGGTGGGCGCCACCACGCCCCAGCTCACCCAGGCCCTGGCCCGCGACAAGGGCCTCTCCGCGTCCACCATGGACCAGGCAGCCGGAACCCATGCCCTCGCCACCGGGGCCATTCTCCTGCTCGCCATTGAGACGCCCACCGGCGTCAGCTATCAGTTCGACGACACCAACCCCGACGCCCGCAATGCCCGCCTCATCGCCGATCGCGCCGTGCAGGCAGCCGCCGGCCAGCAGCCCTCCGTGCTCGTCGAGAACCAGCTCGTCCACGAAACCGGCGCGCGCTACATCGATTTCGTCGTCCCCGGACTGCTCGGCATGAACCTCATGGGCTCCGCCATGTGGGGACTCGGCTTTTCCATCGTCGAGGCGCGCCAGAAAAAGCTCCTCAAGCGCCTCGTCGCCTCGCCCATGCCCCGCTGGCAATATCTCGCCTCGTTCCTGCTCTCCCGGCTCGTGATGCTGGTCATTGAGGTGGCCGCCTTCCTCGGCTTTGCGCGCCTGGTCTTCGGCGTGCCCTTCCGCGGCTCGCTGGCTCAGCTCGCCCTGCTCTGCGTGCTCACCTCGCTGGCCTTCTCCGCCCTCGGCCTGCTCGTCTCCTCGCGCGCCAAAACCATGGAAGCCGCCTCCGGCCTCATGAATCTCACCATGCTCCCCATGTGGATTCTCTCCGGCGTCTTCTTCTCCGCATCGCGCTTTCCCGCCGTGGTGCAGCCCTTCGTTCGCGCCCTGCCGCTCACCGCCGCCATTGACGCCCTGCGCGGCAACATGCTGCAGGGCCTCTCCCTGCCCCAGATGACGGCGAAGGTAGGCATCCTCTCCGCCTGGCTCGTCGTCGCTTTTGCCGTCTCCCTGCGCATCTTCCGCTGGCGCTAGTACTAGAGTTGCAGTTCCCCCTGACGGAGGGAGCAGGGGGCTTCAGACCCCTGAAAACCGGACTAATCCTCGGGGCCTTCAGGCCTGGATGACTGGCCTCTCTACTCCCAGAGCCGCAGCATCACCACGCCACCCTTGGGCACAATGATCGTGTACGAGTCCTTCAGAACTCCCAGGTCCTTGTGCGCCCATAAATCCCGCGCGTGCACCGGCCCGTCAAAGCCCACATCCTTGAAGTGCAGCGTCAGCGGCTCCGCCGAGTCGTCAATCACAAAGTTGAACAAGGCCACAGCCTTCGCCCCGCCCTTCAGCGGCTTGGCCCATATCTGCGGCGGTCCAACCCGGTAGCCTTGCGCCCCCAGTTCGTCCTGGTCCACCGCAATCACTTCCTTGTTCATCAGGATGCTCTTGGTGGTGGCGTCCATCTTGCTCAGGTCGTTGCCCGCCAGCAGCGGCGCCGCCAGCAGAGACCACAGGCTCATCTGCGTCCGGTACTGGTCCGGATTCATGCCCCCGTTGCCAATCTCCAGCATGTCCGGATCGTTCCAGTGCCCAGGTCCGGCAAACTTCTCCAGCCCCGCCTGCGAAAACCCGATCAGCGCCATGCTCCTGTAGGAGTCGCTGATGTCGTCGGTCGTCCGCCACAGGTTCCCGCCCACCTTAGGTCCCCACTCCCACACCGCATCCACGCCATATTGGCAGAGGCTATAGACAATCGGCCGCCCCGTGCTCACAATCGCCTCGTGCATCCTGGTATAGGCGGCTTCCATCATCGCTTGCGCCAGCTTGGGGTCCTGCGCCGGGTCGTGCAGCTTCATCAAGTCCCGGTAGCTGCACAGGTCGTACTTCAGGTAGTCCACGCCCCACCCGGCATAGGTCTCCGCGTCCTGCTGCTCATGCTTGTAGCTGCCCTCGTAGCCGGCGCAGGTCTTGGGCCCCGGCGAGCTGTAGATGCCAAACTTCAGCCCCTTGGAATGCACGTAGTCGGCCAGCGCCTTCATGTCCGGGAACTTGCTGTTGGTCTGTATCCTCCCTGCCGCGTCGCGCTTGCCCTCCCAGCCGTCATCGATATTGATGTAGACATACCCAGCGTCGCGCATCCCCGTGGCCACCATCGCATCGGCCACCGCGCGCACATCCGCGTCGTTGATCTTCGCCGCAAAGTGGTTCCAGCTGTTCCAGCCCATCGGCGGCGTCAGGGCCACCTGCCCCGTCTGTGCCTGCGCTCCCAAACCCGCCAACCCCGCCAGCGCCAGCAGCGCGGCCCGGCCCACGCACCCTTCCAACTTCTGCCCAAAATTCATTTTGTCTCCATCTCCTTCATGTTGTCTGAACCTGAAGATTGTAGCCCTCCTGGCCAGAAGAGCCTGGACAAGCAGATTCAATCAGTTGCTTACCGGCGTCCGGCGGCCTCCAGGGGGTTTTTCCTCCCATCAAGCCCACCCGCGTCAACTGCCCCGCGCCAGCCCTCGGGGGCGCAGCCTGCGGATTCAAAACAAGCGCTTCCCCGATGGCGGAACAGCCACATTCACATCCAAGGTTGTGCACGTGCTTCGGCGGCGGACGGATGCCGAATGAGCGCTACCCCATCGCCGCCAGCACAGCATCGGCAAACTGCGTGGTCCCGGCCGTGCCGCCCACGTCTCGGGTGAGGGTCTTGCGCTCGGCATAGACGGTCTCCAATGCCTTGTGGACCCGGTCGGCGGCGGCCGCCTCATCGAGGTGGCGAAGCATGAGCACGGCAGACTGCAGCAGGGCAGTGGGATTGGCGATGTCCTTGCCAGCAATATCGGGCGCCGAGCCGTGGACGGCCTCGAAGATGGCGCATTCCAGGCCAAGATTGGCGCCGGGGACCAGGCCGAGTCCGCCGACAAGGCCCGCGCAGAGGTCGCTGACGATGTCGCCATAGAGGTTCTCAAGCAGCAGGGTGTCATATTGCCAGGGGTTCATCACCAACTGCATGCAGGTGTTGTCAATGATGTGTTCACCGTAGACGACGTCAGGGAAGCCCTCGGCCACCTTGCGGGCGCAGCGCAGAAACAGGCCGTCGGAGAGCTTCATGATGTTGGCCTTGTGAATGGAGTGGATCTTCTTGCGCCCATGCTTGCGGGCATATTCAAAGGCGAACTTGGCGATGCGCGTGGAGCCCTTTTCCGTGATGACCTTGATGGCTTCGACGACGCCGGGGACCACTTCATGCTCCAGGCCGACGTATTCCCCCTCGGTGTTTTCGCGGACGATGATCAGGTCAAGCCCGGGCCAGTGGGTGGCCAGGCCGGGAAGGTTCTTGATGGGACGGAAGTTGGCGAACAGCTCGAACTTCTTGCGCAGGGTGACATTGATGCTCTTGAAGCCGCCGCCGATGGGGGTGGTAACAGGGCCTTTGAGGGCGACCTTGTTGCGCTCGATGGAGTCATAGAGCTGGGTGGGGATATATTCGCCAAAGATCTCGAAAGCTTCGGCCCCGGCAGAGAAGCGCTCCCACTCGAATTTGACGCCTGTGGCTTCAAGGATGCGGAGTACGGCCTGAGTGACTTCCGGGCCGATGCCGTCGCCGGGAATGAGGGTAATCTTGTGGGTTCTGGTCTCTGCCATTGAGATTCCTTTCAGCTACTTCTTTCCCTTGGTGGAGGTGCGGCTCCCGAGCAGCCCTTCCAGCTCTTCCTTGAACTCGCGCACGTCCTTGAAGTCGCGATAGACGGAGGCGAAGCGGATGTAAGCGACGGTGTCGAGGCCTTTGAGGTGCTGCATGATCAGTTCGCCGATTTCGGCGGTTGTGCGTTCGCGTTCAGGGGCGTCTACGAGGAAGGTCTCCGTGGCATCCACGATGGCTTCAAGCTGAATGGAAGGCACGGGCCGCTTTTCGCAGGCGCGGAGAAGCCCGCTCAGGATCTTTTGCCGGTCAAATCGTTCACGGCGGCCATCTTTCTTGACCACCATGTAGGGAATCTCATCGATGCGCTCGTAGGTGGTGAAACGGCGATTGCACTTTTCGCACTCGCGGCGGCGTCGGATGGAGTCGGCCTCCTTGCTCTCGCGCGAGTCGACCACCCGGTCCTGCCCGAAGCCACAATAGGGACATTTCATGCTAGGGGGATTCTAAATCAGTGGACAGTGGACAGTGGACAGTGGGCAGGGCTCAGGGAACCGGGACCAGGAGGGTTTTGCCGGCCAGGGCCGTGAAACCGTCGAGGGTGTCGAGGAAACAGTCGCGCAGACAGGCGAAACCGGCGAGGTGGGCCAGCAGTTCGGCGTTGTTCCAGGCGGATTCGCGGGCGGCGGTCATGCTCCAGGCGGCCATGGTGTCCTCGAGGTTGGTCACGGGCGGAAGCGCGTCGCCGGGAAGGCGCACATTCAGAGTCTGCTTGGCTTCTTCAACGAGGCTGTCGAGGGTGGAGTTCAGGGCGGTGAAGTCGTCGTACTGGTCGGTCCCGTGTGCAGGCAGGGTGGAGGCGGCCTGACAGGCGGCAACGACGGCCTGGGGGAGATCATTGTTGATGTGGGCGTTCATGCCGGCGAGGGCAAACTGGATGCGGGCGACCGCAGTCTGGTTGCGGCGGTCGAAGACAGCCTGCCAGCAATCGGGGGCTGGCTGGCCGGAGAGGGAAGCGCGCAGGGCATTGAAGTAGAAACAGGCAAACTCGACGTCGAGTGCCGCCATCCAGGCGGGGTTGGCGAAGTCGCCGGCCTCGACGCGCGCCTGCACGGCCTGGGTGACATGGAGATAGAGACCATTGAACCACTTGAGGCCGTCCGCATCGGCGCAGGTGTCCTGGATCGACTGCTGCATCCGGAGGACATCCGGGATGGTTTGCGGATTGGCGGCGACAGCGTCTACCAGTGCAGAGTCGTATGGAAACATGGAGCTCATGATAGGCGGGGGGAGATGGAGTTGGGAAGAGGCGTAGACTTCATGCGGTTCATCTCGAAGAGGCAGGGGCAAGTGGAAAGCGGGCTGTGGCTTGGCGCAAACTATCAAGTTGCGCTACGTCAAGGATGAGGAATGAATATGCCCATAAGTTTTCATGGAGTGAAAAGTGAGGGGCGAGTTGTTTATGGAGCGTGAAGCAAAGGACTGCCTGGAGGAGATTGCGCACGCAATCGACAGTATTCGCGCTTTTACGGCCAGCAAGGACTTGAATGATTATTTGAGCGATGAGTTGCTGCGCGCCGCGGTCGAACGCAAGTTCGGAATCCTGGGAGCGGCCCTCTCGGAGCTTCTGCGTGACTTTCCGCTCTACAGCGACAGGATCACGCCGGTTGGGGAGCTTTATGCGATAGGGCGCCGGATGACTCAAGGAGACAGCGACCTGCAGGACGCAGTGGTGTGGGAGATGATCCATGTCTTTCTTCCCCGCCTGCGGAGGCAGGTGCAGCAGTTGCTGGAGGGGCCCCGGCCCGAGGACCGGGTGAACTAGGGCCAGCCTGCGGGAGCGAGAGTGGAAGTATTTTTGGCATTTGCTGTGCAAGGTTTTGCATATTCCAAATTACCGCCGTGCAAGTTATTGAATCCAATAGGTATTTCTTTGGTGCCGAATGTGCATACAAGGGGCTGAGTTCCTTTTGCATTGAGGCAGGTCTGTGTTGTCCCCGCCATCAAGCTTGTATCAAACCGGCCCTGCAGATTCGCGCCGGGTCATCGCTGGAACCGCGCAGTGAATCCCTGTGCGAACGCCGCCGCATGGCGCCGCATATTCATTGACCCTCAACCCAAAAAGCCAATGCATTCGCATTCATCCATTTAGCCAGCCCTCGCTGGGAGGGCAAACGCAGGAGAAAGCCCGGGAGGGCGACTCCAGGAGACCCATGAGAACGATCATCAAGCTGTCCATTTTGCCCGCTTTGATCCTTGCCAGTGCGTCGTTGGCATTCGCCGACGGCTATGTGGTTTACAGCAACCTTCCTAACCCGCTGCCAGGGAACGTCGCTTCCATGGCTTATGAAGCGACCTCAACAACGCAATTTGGCGGGCTTATTCAACTTAAAGGTGGGCAGTCTTCCAATTCGCTCGTAACCGCGACCGTTGCGATGAGTAACTGGGCATACCTATCCGCAGCATTGCGGGGCGGTGGAACCTGGGCAGACTACGTGAACGGCACGACAATCACTTCCAACGGTTTCTATGTTCCGTTGACACTGAATTTCTACAATGTCAACGCTGACAACTCAGTGGGTACAAAGATCGGCAGTTCAACACTAAACAATGCGTTCATCCCCTGGCGTCCCGAAGGCGGAGGATGCCCCGATACGACCGCTTACTTGGCCTCTGATGGCAACTGCTTTCACGGTTCCCTGTCGAAGGTGACATTCGACGTTACAGGAATTACGGTTCCCAACGAAGTCATTTTTGGCCTGGCAATGAACACAACCGACTACGGGTTCCCCAAGACGGGCGTTCTAGGGCCTTACAACAGCTTGAACATCGGACTGTTCGCAGGCGCCCCCTCGGTCGGAGGCAACCCATCCCCTGATGCTGCCTATGTGCAATCTACCTGGAGCGGGGCATACAACAATGATCCAAACGCGAATCTCGGTGTATTCAGCCAGAACGCGGGTTGGACAGACTATCAACCCGGGATTGAAATAACCGCAACGCCTGAGCCTTCGTCAATGTTCCTGCTGGGGACCGGACTGCTTGGTCTGGCGCTGTTTGCCTTCCGCAAGGCGAAGCCGGCTGGACTGGTGCTTCACTCGTAGGCCATTCGCTATTTGGACTGGCCAAAGCATCCAAAGGGGCGCGGAAACGCGCTCCCTTTCTATTGGGTGTCAGCTGAGAAATTCGGCGATGGCGGCGACGACCGTATGCTGCTCGTCTTCACGGAGCTCGGGGAAGATGGGAAGGGCCAGGACCTCGCGGGCGGCGCGTTCGGCCTCGGGGAAGTCGCCATCGGTGTAGCCGAGGCTTTTCAACGCATCCTGAAGGTGAAGGGGGACGGGATAGTAGATCTCCGAGCCGATCTTGCGGGCGGCAAGGAACTCGCGGAGCTGGTCGCGGCGGGGCGTGCGGATGACGTATTGGTGCCAGACGTGGCGGGAGCCGGGAACCTCGCGGGGCAGGACCACACCCTGGGCCGGATAGGTCCCCGGTTCCGCAAGACCGGCGGCGGCGAAGAGCGCGTGATAACGTGCGGCCACGGCGCGCCGGGCTTCGTTCCAGCCGTCGATGTACTTGAGCTTGACGGAGAGGATGGCGCCCTGGAATCCGTCCATGCGGGCGTTCCAGCCGACCTCGTCGTGGTAGTAGCGGCGGCGCATCCCGTGCTGGCGCAGCATCTTGACGCGCTCGGCAAACTCATCGGAGTTGGTGGCGACCATGCCGGCGTCGCCCGCGGCGCTGAGGTTCTTGGTGGGGTAGAAGCTGAAGGCGGCAGTGTCTCCCAGTCCCCCGGCCTTGACGCCGTCCCACTCCGCGCCCCATGCCTGGGCTGCGTCTTCAATCAACTTGAGGCCATGTTCGCGTCCGATGCGGGAAAAGGCGGTCCAGTCGGCGCATTGGCCATAGAGGTGGACGGGGAGTACGGCACGGACGGGAGCTGGGTTTGAGGCGGCCAGCACGGCTTCCGCTGCCTGGGGCGAAAGATTGAAGGTGGCGGGGTCGATGTCGGCCAGGATCGGCGTTGCCCCGGCGCGGAGGATGGAGCTGACGGAGGCGAAGAAGCTGAAAGGCGTGGTGAGGACGGCGTCTCCGGGTCCGATGCCGGCGGCGGCCAGCGCCAGCCAGAGGGCGTCAGTGCCCGAGGAGCAACCCAGGGCGTGGGCGACGCCCAGTTCCGAAGCGGCCTTACGCTCGAATGCGGCAACCGGCTCGCCCAGGATAAACTGTTGCGTATCAAGGACATGGCCGACCGCGTCCAGCAGTTCCTGATGGAGCGGCAGGTATTGGCGCTTGAGGTCGAGCATGGGAACCGGTTGACCGGGAAGGGCGGGAGTCGCTGGCAGGCTGGGCGTCTGTTTCACCCATCCATGGTACCAATTGGCGGGAGTGCGAGTCCCATAGGGAAGGAAGGGCCAGCCTGTGGTCAGGGTTTGGGGGCGTCGGCCGAAGTTCGGCGCCATGGGCAGAAAAGGGATTCTCGCCGCCCGTGCGTTAGTGAGGGTATCAACACAGCGCAATCAGGCAAGCCGCGGTCCGGTGGGGGGCAGATGGGATGTCCGGGCAGAAGGGCCGATTTTCGGCTGCCCAACCGCCGCAAGGCCACTATGCGGTTGAAAAGGTGGGCCGAGCACTATATCGTTGTGACATTGCGGGAGTTGACGGTTCCGGGATTGCCGAGCCGTACCCGTTGTTTTCTAGCTGTACGTGCAGTGGAGCTGAACCCAATCAATCAAAAGAGAGAGTAGGAGATCGGCACATGGAGAACAAGCCGGCACAAAACATTCAGGACACGTTTCTTAATACGGTCCGCAAAGACAAAACCCCCATCACGATTTATCTGGTCAGCGGCGTCAAGCTCACTGGAAAGATCCGTTCCTTTGACAAGTACTCCGTGCTGCTGGAAAACAACAGCCAGGAGCAATTGATCTTCAAGCACGCCATTTCGACGGTGGTGAGCAACCGGAGTGTTCTGCACAGCGAGCACCGGCCTACGCCACTGCACACCGGCATCGGCCCAGGTCCTGTTGCCGCCCCGCCACCGCCCACAGCCATCGGGGAGCAGCGATAGCCGGCGGGAAGCAGTCTGCGATGGCTACGGACGAAAGCAAGGCCGGCATTCCACGCCCTCGCGGGGAACGAGCTGTTCTGGTTGGAGTGGACCACGGGGTTCGCTCCAGCTTGAACCGGGCAGCCCTGGCGAGCGCGCGGCAGGCCGCTGCCAGCGCCGAAGAAGCTGCCGCCGATGATCAGCCGGCAACCCTTTCCGAATTGCCGATTCTGCCGCGAGGAGACGCTCCACTCCTGGGGCGGACCGCGTCGCGCTCCTCAACCGAACTGGACGCGGAAGAGTCTCTTGCCGAATTTCGCGAGCTGGTGTCAAGCGCCGGTGGCGAGGTGGCCGCGGAGGTGATGCAGCGCCGCGGACGGCCCGATCCGGCCACGTTGATTGGCTCCGGGAAAGTGGAAGAAATAGCCGGGATCGCTGCCTCGGTAGAGGCGGATCTGGTGCTGTTTGACCACGACCTGACCCCCACTCAACTGCGCAATCTTGAGGCTGCGCTGCCCTGCCGGGTGCTGGACCGGACGCAGTTGATTCTGGACATCTTTGCCCGCCATGCGAGAACCCGCGAGGGGCAGTTGCAGGTGGAGCTGGCGCAGCTCGAATATATGCTGCCGCGGCTGCGGGGCAAGGGCAAGTCGATGTCGCAGTTGGGCGGCGGCATTGGCACACGCGGACCGGGCGAGACCAAGCTGGAGACCGACCGGCGCAGGATTGAGCAGCGCATTGACCACCTGAAGCTGGAGGTGGAGTCGGTGCGGCGGGTGCGCAAGCAGCAGAGGCAGCGGCGGGAGGCGGTCCCGGTTCCGACCGTTGCGCTGGTTGGCTATACCAACGCGGGCAAGAGCACACTCTTCAACCAGTTGACGGGCGCGCAGGTGCTGCAGTCGTCGCGCATGTTCGCCACCCTGGACCCCAAACTCCGAGCCATAGAACTGCCGAGCCGGCGCAAGATACTGCTTTCAGACACGGTGGGGTTTATCCGCAACCTGCCGCATACGCTGGTGACCAGCTTCCGCGCCACTCTGGAAGAGGTTGGGCAGGCGGAAATCCTGCTGCACGTGCGGGACGCCGCGTCCACCTATGGGGAAGAGCAGAAGACGCAGGTGGAAAAGGTGCTCGGCGAGTTGGAAGCGCTGGGCAAGCCGCGCATCGAGGTGCTCAACAAGATCGACCGGGTGAGCGAACCGGAGCGCACAGGGCTGCTGGGGCGGCTGGGGAGCCACGGCGAGGTGGCTGTTTCGGCACGGACCGGGGAAGGCATGGACGCGCTGCTGGCGGCCATCGATGCGGCTCTCAAATCCGACCCGATGGTGGAGGCGGAGTTCCGGGTTCCACAACACGAGGGGGCGGTGCTGGCCGCGATTGAGGCGGGGATGCTGGTGCATGAGCGGGAGTACGAGGGCAACCTGGTGCGGCTCAAGGTGAGCGGGCCGGCATCGCTGGTGGGCAGGCTTCGGAAGTTCAAGCTGCGCGACGAGTAGAAGGATCCGGCAATGGACGCTTTTGAGCAAGTCGTGAGCGAGATTCCTGGTACGGTGGGCCTTTGGGTACGAACTTCGATTAATGTCGAGTTAACACCGAAACAGAAGGCCCTGATCGGGAGGCCGACTTCGCCCCGATGGGAGCTGGATATCGTGGCCTATAGCGGGCTTGAAAACCTGCTCTACGCGGTTGAGCGCAAGAGCTATCTCAATTCGCGCAGGGTCACATTTGCCGGACTCACCGGGGCTGACACCGCGACCGCAGGTCGATATAAACTTTTTTCCAAAGCGAATGATACCCTGCGGAAGGTTGTCTTTGACCGGTTGAAGACACAACTGAACGAACCTCCAACGACAGCTTCTCTTCCGAATCCCAAGGTTCGACTTTGTCTAGCTTGCGAGCATATTGCCAGCGCTGGCGACAGGAAAAACTGCGCGATCATTAGAGGGCCCGGAATTGGGAACTCTGGGACGAAGATTGGCCTCGTGAACACCTGCAGGGAATGGGCAAATCCAAATACGAAAACCAGGTTTCCCACGCTGTGGCAAAATTGTTGCGTGATTAGGCTGATTGAGCGAGCTTTGAAAGGGCGCGGCTTCAGCTGCGCCTCTTCTTGGCCCAAAGAATGCCGGGCTTTAGCCCCCGAGGGAACCCATGATACCGCGGCGAGAGATTGCAACCAACAACGGGCAAACTTACTTCGTGACCTCAAACTCCGCGGAGCGCAGGCCATTTTTCCGGCACGAACGATGGGCCAGACTGTTTCTCGAAACGCTTTTTGGGTACCGGCCAGAGCGTTATCTGCTTCATGCATTTGTCCTGATGCCCGATCACTTCCATCTCATCGTTACACCAAGGGCCAGCCTCGAATTGGCGATTCAATGCCTGAAGGGCGGGTTTTCTTTTCGAGCCAAACGTGAGTTCAAGTGGACTGGCGGTATTTGGGTGACAGGATATTCGGATCATCGAATTCGCGACGACGAAGACTTTGAAATTCATCGTGCGTACATAGCAAATAATCCGGTGAAGGCGCGATTGGTCGAAAATCCCGAACAGTATATGTATAGCTCAGCGAATGGCTCCTTTGACGTGGACACATTCCCTCGGTGGCTAAAGCCCCGGAACCTTCCAATGTCCGCAGGAGGCGCGTCTGAAGCCGCGCCCTTTCAAGACAAAAGCGAAGGCGTCATTGATAGCAGTGCTGGGCAGTTTCAGAGCAAAGCCGAGCAGCTTCAAAGCCGGAGCGCGAGCGCTCAATGGAGCAACGACCGCACAACAGGCGCATTCGAAGACAAGGAATGGCAATGAACCCAAAGACGCCCTTTTCCGCGCTCGACCCTTCGGCTTCCAACCCATCACCCTCGATTACCACACTCTCAAGTCGTGAGGTCTACCGCAACCACTGGATGAGGGTGCGGGAGGACGAGATTCTGCGCTCGAACGGGGTACGCGGTATCTACGGGGTGGTGGACAAGGACGACTCGGCCATCATTCTGCCTATCGATGAGGGGCGGGTGTGGCTTGTGGAGCAGTACCGCTATGCCATTGAGGAGCGGGCGCTGGAGTTGCCGCAAGGCGGCTGGGAGATGGAAGTGGAGTTCCCGGAGGAGCTGGCGCGGGGTGAGCTGCGGGAGGAACTGGGCCTGAAAGCGGCTGAGATGACTTACCTGGGCACGCTGTGGATCTCCTATGGGTTCACGAAGCAAAGGCAGCACGTTTTTCTGGCGACGGGGCTGAGCGAGGCGGAGGCGGACCGGGACGAGGAGGAGCACGACCTGGTGGTGCGCTCGTTCACGGTGGAAGCGTTTGAAGAGATGATGCTGAACGGGACCATCCGGGACAACTGCACGCTGTCTGCCTGGGCGCTTTACCTCTTATGGAAGGCGCGGCAGAGTCAGACGGCTTGACACCGTTGGGGTTGCTGGGACGAGATTCCAGAAATAGCTTTCCCCCCCCTGTATTCTGGCGGCAAATTCTCTGTTTTCAATGAGATGCGGGCTTAGCTCCGCCGTAAAATATAGATTCTACAGGAGTTGGCCGCAGAATCTAGACAAAAAAGGACTTAGTAGCATTCCCTGGGGAATCTCCGGCTGCTTTGGGTTGAAAAGTGAACCTAATGCCTATTATGCGCCAAAGGCACTTAATTATCGGCAAAGAAGTTCAGGGGTCAGAGATCAGGGGTCAAGGCCAGGGCATAGGCAATAGGGAATAGGAACAATCATGGATCAAGGGGCAGGGATGGGGCTGGGCCGTCGATGAGTTGCTTCGGCGGGTCGAGGGACTTGCGGGGTGGCCAGGGATGGGTTGATTCCGCGTCGGCGACCACTCACCCGCGAGAATGTCAATGAGCGTATCGCACTGTCGGGGATACTTTCCTTTCGGCTGGAGGCAGTTCGACGCGCGTGGGCAAACTCCTCATACACCAGGAATCCGATTTCAGTTGCATGCTGCCCGACGCTCCGGATGAAGCCACGTCGGGCTCCCAACAAGCGCGGAAGATCCATATCGCGCATGCAAGAGAACCCCCTCAACCGAAAGTACCTTCCCTGAGTCCACCCTTCTACTGATGCGTGCAAGGTTTGCGAGGGGTAGCCTTTGAGCAAAGCCCCAGAGATTGGAAACGAGGCCATTGATGAAGCGCATCTTTTTGTATGTATTTATCGCCGCGACCCTCACGTTTTTGCACGACGCAGTCCTGGGCCAAAGCGCCACGGCCTCCTTGAGAGGCGTGGTTACGGATGGGACCAGGGCAGTTGTGCCGAATGCTGAGGTCGTGATCACGTCGGTCGGCACAACTCAGCAGCATGTAGAGCGAACCGACAGCCATGGCGAGTTCTCGTTCCAGGAACTGTTCGTCGGGGATTACCGCGTGGAAGTGAAATCCCCGGGGTTTGCAACCTGGTTCAACTCGGGGATACACTTGGATGTTGGAAACCAGTCCCAGATTGCCGTACAGCTTGTTCCCGCGACTGATCAGCAGACCGTCGAGGTGAGCGCCGAGGCCGCCGGGCTGCAAACCAATGAGATCGCGCAGGGCGCTGTGGTGAGCGAGGCAGAGATTGCAAATCTGCCACTCAATGGGCGTAACTTCTCCCAGTTGGGCATTCTTCAGCCTGGAGTGCGTCCAACCTCCGCCGGCTTGACGGTGATGGGCAACTTCCGGAGAATTGGACAAAATTATGAAGTCAACGGCATGCGCCCGGAGTCCAATACTTTTCTCGTGGACGGCATGCGTGACATCAACCGTATGGACGGCGGGTACGCGTATCGGCCACCAGCCGATACCATGGCTGAGTTCCGCATCCTGACCACGACCGCTCCGGCTGAGTTCGGAGGAACCAGCGGGGGCATTACCACTATCGTGACCCGCTCAGGAACGAATCAGGTCCATGGAACGCTGTATGAGTTCCTGCGCAACGACGCGCTCAATGCCAACAACTACTTTGCGCCGCACAAGGAAGAGCTCAAACAGAACCAATACGGAGGCACCATCGGCGGCCCCCTGGTGCACAACTACGCCTACTTCTTCGGGTACTATGAAGGTCTCCGCGAGAGTCAGGACATCACGCATGGCGTGGTGGTGCCGACGGTGGCGGAACACACAGGCGACTTCTCGGCTGATGCGCCCATTCTTTTGAATTCCACTCGAGCGCCCATCAGCAACAATCTTTCCGGTCAAATCAGCCCGATTACTGCAAAATACCTCCAGTACTTTCCCATTCCCAACACGCCAGAAAATCCGCACCTGGCCCAGACCACAAACCTCAGCCAGAACAACAGTGAGCAGGGCGGCGCCAAAGCCGACTGGCTGCTGCGGAATGTGGATGTCTTAACCGCGCGCTACAGCTACTCGACAACGGGACTTCGCAGCCCATATTCGGAACTCGGCGCCGATGTCCCAGGGTTTCCCGTTGGCTACTACGCCAACACACACCTGGGCGGACTCACCGAAACGCACACGTTTTCTCCGCATACGGTACTGACCGCCAATGTCAGCTTCTTTCAGAACCACGTTGTTCTCGATAGGCGATTCTCCGGCTTCAGCCCTCAGGCATTCGGCTTCGGATACGCCTCCACATGGGCTTCGGCCACGGGTGCGCCGCTGATCATGACCCAGGGTTACTCCAACGTGGGCGACCCGATCATCAACCCGCGCGACAGCACACAGAACGACTACGCATTCAGCGCGAACCTGGCCCACACGCAGGGCAAACACGTCACCAGCTATGGTGGCCAGTTCCGCCGGACCCAGCTCAACGGGTACCAGTCGAACTTTGCCTCGGGCACCTTTTCCTTTACCGTTCAGGGCTACACAAACAACTCGATGGCTAACTTCCTGCTGGGCAAGCCGGATATATTTACTCAGGCCGGGGGTGACTTCACGCGTGATCTGCGTGGCTGGGAGTTGGGCTCCTACGCACAGGATGAGTACCGCATCAGTTCGACGCTTACGTTGAACTATGGCGTGCGTTACGAGATCGCGACGCCATTCCGAGACATCCACAATCGCATGATGGAGTTTGCGCCGGGCCACCAATCCACGGTTTACCCGAATGCACCAAACGGCCTTCTGTTTCCCGGCGACTCCGGTGTACCCGACACGATTGCCCCCGTGTTCAAGAACGACTGGGCGCCCCGTATCGGCTTCGCATGGAACCCGCTGGGCAACAGCCGCACGGTAATCCGCTCTGCCTATGGCATCTTCTATGACGAACTGCTGAACGGCGTGGGCATGCCCTTCCGGGCCACCAGTTCGGCGCTCCCGCAGACGGTCGTCCGGACTCTCACCGGATACACAAAGATCAACTATGCCAACCCGCTCGGAGCGGTAAGCAATCCATTCAAGCCGGGCCAGTTTGCGCTACCCGCGTCCACGTTTACCATTGATCGCCACTTGTTGCCGCCCTATGCGCAGGACTGGAACTTTACCATCGACCAAACACTGGGCAAACAGAACCTGTCGGTCGGATACATTGGGTCAAAAGGAACCCGCTTGCCGCGGTTGGTCGAGGCGAATCCGGCTGTCTACCAGCCCGGCGCGACCTTCGCGAACTCGCCTCGGCGCCGTCTCTACTCCGGCTGTACGCTGACGACCGGCACCTGTACGCTGGGCACAGCCGGGCTGGTGGAAGGAAATGCAAACTCGACCTTCCAATCCGCACAGGTCTCCTTGACACGACGCGGCATGCCGGACCTGAACTACACGCTCGCGTACACCTTTTCCAAGGATCTGGACTACTCATCGAGCCTTCATATGTCCGGTCCCGCTCCCTGGATGGTTCTTGGAGAACTGGACATTGCCCAGAACAACCAGGATCTGAAAGCGGAACACGGGCGATCGCTCTTTGATTCGCGCCATCGTTTTGCCGGGAGTGTGACCTATGCGCTTCCATTCGCGCGCAGCTTCACGGGTGTGTCCCGTGGTCTTTTGGATGGCTGGCAATTCAATGCCTTGTTGGCCGTGAATTCCAGCACTCCGTTCACCGTCTATGACTCTGCGAACGTCTCATTGCAGGCGCCGCATCCTGGAGTTTCCGGCATGTTTGGAGACCGGCCAAACGTGGCCGGAAACCCAAACAAGGGCGCACCTCACAAAGTATCGCAATGGGTATCTCCTTCGGCATTTCAGCGGCTCGATCCGGTCGCGAACGCCGGGCAGTTCGGCAATGAGGCGCGAAACAGCGTCGATGGCCCTGCCTATGGGAGCTTGGACGCTTCGCTGGACAAGAGCTTCGCCATCGGCGAGACAGCAAAAATTCAGTTCCGGGCTGAAGCCTTCAACGTGACAAACCACACTAACCTGATTCCGCCCGTTTTCGACATCAATTCGCCTGCCTTCGGGCAAATCACGGAGGCGCAGGCCCCGCGTGTGCTTCAATTCGCATTGAAGATACAACACTGATCGGGACCCTATTGCGAAGATGGCGCACTGGATCGATGCCTCTCCCCTGGAGCATCGGTCCACTCATCGGGCATGGCGCTCAGCTCAAGGGCCGCTCACCCAGGTCCACTCGCTGACACTGGTGGATTTTGGTGAGCGCACAATGACTGAGGGCAAATCGAGCTGGTGGGAACCGGGCACTCGGTGTCAAGTGTCCCCCGGACCATCCGGTGGTTCCCGCC
The DNA here is from genome assembly GCA_903849645.1 of uncultured Acidobacteriaceae bacterium. GTDB lineage: Bacteria > Acidobacteriota > Terriglobia > Terriglobales > Acidobacteriaceae > Telmatobacter. The sequence continues at coordinate 89,023 of CAINJJ010000015.1, forward strand.
TGGGAACTCATCCGGCTGTGCCCTGACACATAGCATGTTGGGATTGGCCGGGGCTGAAGCGGTTCTGTGCCGGGCGGGGCGGGTTGCAGTAGAATGGCCACGCTTCCGGGATACGCTTTCCGGCGCCGGGAAACAGCAGACGCCGTGGGGCATTGACCGGGAAATCCGAGTGCACCTTCAGGGATGGTTTGAGATGAAGATTTTGATTCGCACGTTTGCGCTGCTTCCCGTTGTCCTGCCGGTTTTGATGGCGGGCGTTTTCGCTTTTGCAGGCCAGGCCCAGGAAGCGACCGAGATTGGCGGGCAAAAGGTTGTGACGCTGAGCCGGACGGCGGGCAGCGCCAAGCCGGAGTTCACCAGCGTGACGGTGCTGCCGGGGCGGGGTATGGAGGTGTTGCAGGTGACGGCCAACTTCCCCGGGAAGGGGAATGTGGACGTATTTGCGTCGCCGGATCTGGCGGCTTCGAAAAAGATGCTGGATGTGGACGACGACGAGAACGGCGACCTGGGCTACCGGCTGGGGTCGGCGTTTCTTGTTCCGTACCCCAACCGGATTCGCGGCAAGCTGTCGGCGGACGGCAAGACGCTGACGACGGAGTGGCAGGGGCATACGCTGACCCTGCCGGCGAACAATATTGGCCACCTGCCGACGGCGGAACGGCACGCCATGCACGGGCTGATCTTGAAGGCGAAGACCGACGACGTGAGCGTGAAGAAGATCTCCGGCGGGCAGCAGGTGACGGGGGTGATTCACGCGGGCGACTTTGGCGGGCACTGGCTCTCGAAGACCGACCTGCTGGTGACAGTGACTCTGACGGCGGATGCGGTGGATGTGTCGATTGTGGCCAGGAACGTGGGCGGGGATGCGGAGCCGATGGCGATCGCCTGGCATCCGTATTTCAACCTGCCCTCGGGCGACCGGACGCAGGCGCGGCTGAGGATTCCGGCCTCGAACCTGGCCGAGGTGGATGGATACGACAACGTGTTCCCGACGGGCAAGGTGGTGCCGGTGGAGGGGACGCGCTATGACATGCGCGCGCCGGGCGGCAAGGCGCTGGGCACGGAGTTCTTTGACGACAACTGGAGCCACATCGACTGGAAGGGTGGGGCGGCGACGGTGCAGGTGATCGACCCGGCGGCGCACTATGCCGTGAATATCGAGGGTCTTTCGCCGGAGATCAAGGCGATTCAGGTATATGCGCCGCCGACCAAACAGTTTGTGGCGGTGGAGCACCAATACAACTTCGGCGACCCGTTCGGGAAGGTGTGGGGCTCGACCGACACCGGCATGGTGACGCTTAAGCCGGGGCAGAGCACCAAGTGGCACGTGCGCCTGAAGGTGTTTGTACCGTAGGAGCGATGCTGGGCGGGCGCGCGGGTCGTGCCCGGAGCATTCTCTGAAGTTATGCAAGCCCGAACCTTCCTGGTATCCCACCCATTCCGCTGGAGAACGCGGAATGGGTGGGGCACTGGAGTCTGCGGTAAATCCGAAAAATTCTAGTTTGCGCAGGCTTGCTGGCCGCAGTTGAGGGCGGTTTTGAGCAGAGTTGCGAGGCGGGCTCCGGCGAGGGAGACGCGCTGCTGCGCAATCTTGAGTTTGTTGGCTGTGTAGGCAGCGTCGAGCGTGTAGGGGCCGAGCGCCGGGCCTACCGGCGGAACATAGACATCACTTTTGGCCAGGCTGAAGCTTTCCGCCGCCCAGTCATCGACATTGGCGTCCGTTGCAAGTTTGGTGTCGGGCGGCGGCAGCTTGGCGGCGGCTGCGACGGCTGTCTTGTAGTTGGCGGTGTCGCCCAGGCCGAGGGCGTCATCCCAGGCGGCATGAAGCTCCTTGAGCGGCCCTGTGACGACGACGGAGTTGCCGCCGAGGTCCCCTTTGGGGCTGGCCGCGGTGTCGCGCGTTGAGCAGTGCAGGGGCTGATGGATGTCGCCCACCAGATGAAGGAGCCAGACCAGGTCATAGGACTTGAGGGCATCGGGTTCGCTGGAGGCGAGGGCGTCGCGGAAGAGGGCGATCTTCTGGCCAGTGTTGGGGCCTGCCGCGGCGTGGAGGGGTGTGCCGTCCTGGCTGAAGGGCGTGTTGATGAAGTGCCAATACTTATGCGCCTGCTTGTCGGTGTAGCCAACATTCAGAGTGGGAAGCTCTGATTTTGGTGGGTTGTCGTTGCCGACATATCCGCTGCCCATGGCCTTGATCTCATCGGGCCAGGTGGCGGCCATCATGAAGACGTACATGTCCCGGTCTGCATCGCTGGCGCCGGCGGGGACCAGTGCAATCCACTTGGGGTAGTAGGGGTTGAGCTTGAGCAGGGCAGCCACCCTGGCCTGCTCCGCGGGCGTGAGCTGCTGATAGGCGGCGTAGGCGACGGTCATGTGGCCGACGCTGTTCCAGGCGATGGCTGGAGTCACTGTCAATACGAAGAAAAGAGCCGTCAAGGCAAGGGAGATCTTCCTGCGCATCATTTCAAACCTCTTCCCAAGGGGGTGGATTCAAGGGAAACGTTGTTCATCTCAGCGAACGAAGGCATGGTGGAAAGGCAGCAAGGGTGAACGTCGAGCGGGAGTGCAGTTGCCCCCTCCGTGCACAGCACACGGTTGCCGCCCCATAAAAGCTGGAGTGATATTCCCGCAAATCAAGAAGCTTGTCAAAGAGCAATGCCGCGGAGAGAACCGGATTCTGATCCGGTTTTCTCGCAGGTTTCTATTCCGGCAGGGGCGTCAACTGAATGGTTTTGCCGGTGCGGGCCGATTCGCGGGCGGCGTCGAGGATCTGGGTGACCACGAGATTGGTATCGAGGGCGGTGAGGTCGCCCTTGGGGACAAGCTGGCCGCGGAGGACGGCGGCGAGATAGCTGAGCGAGTCAGTCTGGGGCGCGGGAAGGGCCGGGGCGGTGGCGAGGCGTTCGTCGGCGTCGTGCTCATGGCGGACCCGGAGCTTGTCCGGGCCAACGGTGATGGCGTAGCCAGTGGAGCCGTAGACCTCCATGTCCTTGCGGGAGAAGGGCCAGTTCCAGGAGGCCTGGACGACAGCCTGGGCGCGGGGGTAGGCAAGCACGATGGTGGCGTCGTCATCGACGTTGGGGTAGAGCTGGGGCTTGTCGTGGTTGAGGACTGCGGTGACGGAGAGGGGGGCCTGGCCGTGCATGAGCCAGGTCATGAGATCGACGCCGTAGCAGCCGAAGTCATAGAGGGCGCCGGCGCCGTTCTGGGCGGGGTCGGTGAGCCACTTGAGGAACTCGGGGGAGACGCCGATCTCGGAGGGCCCCTGGTGGCCGTCGTGGATGACGACGCGGCGGAGATCGCCCAGGTTGTGGCTGAGCAGCTCGTCAGAGGCGGCCTTGTTGCTGGAGTACCAGGTGGTCTCGTAGTTGACCAGAACGTCGATCTTGCTGGTGCGGGCGAGATCGCGGATGGCGAGCGCGTCTTCAAGGGAGAGGGTGAGGGGCTTCTCGACCATGACCGAGACGCCGAACTGGGCGGCGACCTGGATGGCGCCGCGATGACCGGCGACGGAGGTATAGACCAGGACCGCCTGGGGATGGCGCATTTGAATGAGTTTGGAGAGGTCGGCGAAGAAGAGCTCCCTGGGGAGGGAGTATTTCTTCATGTATTTCTGGACGAGCTCGGGGTCAGGCTCGGCGATGCCCACCAATTCGACGTCCTTGTGCTGGGCGAGGGAAGAAAGAAAGCCTTCTACATGGCCGTGAACGAGTCCCGCGACGGCAATGCGCAGGGGCGGGTCCTGGTCGGCGGCATTTGCGGGCGGAGCAGCGAGCAACACGAGCAGAATCATGAGGCTAACCGTCAGAAGGCTGAGGCGGGCGGGCTGGCTGGCGCGGAGAGGACACATAGGCTGGGAAGTTCCTTTCAGCGCCGATTTTACGCCGAACGGCGAGAGCGGTTTGACCCTGTCACTAAACCCTCTTACCATGAGATGAGACATTCCCCGGCCGTACGGTGCTGGCCAGTGCCTGGCGCGACAGGTCAGGGCATCGGCTTGCAGCACGGAAGTTGAGTTTCAACCATCGGTCCTGAAGTTATCTGGCGTGATTTGCGCCCGGAAGGCAAAACAGTTGAGTTCTGCAAACACCCTCGAAAACACCCCCGAACCTGAAACGGCGGAGACGCCACACACGCACGATCATGATGGCCACGATCACGAAGGCCATGATCACGAAGGCCACGATCACGGCCATGACCATCAGCACGGACCGGTATTGAATCCGGAGTGCACCCGCGAGCTGGTGCTGGACATCGATGCGGACGAGGTTGCGAAGGCCTATCGCAGAGTGGTCGGCGATTATCGGAAACATGCCAAGATTCCGGGATTCCGGGCGGGCAAGGTTCCCGAAACGGTGATCAAGCGGCGGTTTGCCGGCGAAATCCGCAAGGACGTAATCGACGGCCTGCTGCCGGAGCGATTCAACAAGGCTGTGGCCGAGCTAGGTGTGCAACCGGTGGGGCAGCCGCAGGTTACTGAACTGACAGTTGAGGAAGGCCAGCCGCTGCATATGAAGGCGGTCTTCGAGTTTGTGCCGACCTTTACGGTCGAGGGCTACCAGAGTGTGGTGGTGGACAAGCCTTCCGTGGAGTTGACGGAAGAGGAGTTCCAGCAGGAGATGGCGCAACTGCGCGAGTCGCGGGCCACGGTGGAGCCGGTGGAAGAAGACCGGGAACTGGTGATCGGCGATTGGGCGGAGATCTCCTACCATGGCGAGATTCAGGGGGAGACGGATGCGCCTCCGGTTGCCGGCGAAGACACGCTGGTGGAACTGGGCGGCAAGGATACAGTCGAGGCGTTTTCCGCGGCCCTGACGGGAGCCAAGGCGGGCCAGGAACTCAAGGCCGAGGTCATTTATCCAGCCGATTATGCCGAGCCGAAGCTGGCGGGCAAGACGGTGGCCTATGACGTGACCGTGAAGGGGATCAAGAAGCGGACCCTGCCGGAGCTGAACGACGAGTTTGCCAAGGAACTTGGCAACTACGAGACGTTTGCCGATCTGGAGGTCCGGGTGCGCGAGCACATGGCGAATCGCAAGCGGCGCAGCGTGGAAGGCGAGACCAAGGACCGGCTGGCGGCAGCGCTGATTGAGAAGTTCCCGTTCCCGGTGCCGGAGGCGCTGGTGCAGGAGCAGATTGACGCGCGGCTGGAGCGGGGGCTGCGGGCGCTGGCGGCGCAGGGCATGGACACCGAGCAGATGCGCAAGCTGGACTTTGCCCGGCTGCGGGCGGCGCAGCGCGACGGGGCCATCGCCGAGGTGAGGATATCGGTGCTGCTGGACAAGATCGCAGTGGAAGAGCAGATTACCATCAGCGACGAAGATCTGGACAAAGAGATTTACATGGCTGCGCTGCAGTCGCGGGAGCCGGTGGATGCGCTGCGCGCGCGTTTGACGGAGGATGGCGGACTGGCTAGAATCCGGGAACAATTGCGGCGCGAGAAGACGGCGAGTGTGCTGTACGATCGGCTGCCGGCTTAAGCAAGCCGGCGGAGCGAGAATTGCCGCGGAAACCGGTGCATTGAGGACCGGGAAGAGGCGGCCACCCAAACCGGGGAGCACGGGCTCCCCTACGGAAGAGCGAGAAGAGAACCCAATGGCATTGGTTCCCATGGTGGTTGAGCAGACGAGTCGGGGCGAGCGCGCCTACGATATTTATTCCCGCCTGCTTCGCGACAACATCATTTTTCTAGGCACGCCGATCGACGACCAGGTGGCGAACCTGATTGTGGCGCAGATGCTGTTTCTCTCCGGCGAGGACCCGGAGAAGGACGTGCAGCTTTACATCAACTCGCCGGGCGGATCGATTACCGCGGGCCTGGCGATCTATGACACGATGCAGTTCATCAAGAACAACGTGGTGACCTATTGCATTGGGCAGGCGGCGAGCATGGGCGCGTTTCTGCTGCTTGCGGGAACCAAGGGCAAGCGGTTCGCGCTGCCCAACTCGAGAATCCTGATCCATCAGCCTTCGATGGGCGGGCTGAGCGGCCAGGCGACGGATATCGACATTCATGCGCGCGAGATTCTGCGCATCCGCGAGATCACGAACACGCTGATGGCCAAGCACACGGGCCAGCCGCTGGACCGGATCGAGCGCGACGTGGAGCGGGATTTCATCATGAACGCGCAGCAGGCCAAGGAATACGGCATCGTAGACGAAATCATCGACCGGCCCCGTACGTAGCTGACCGGCCCGCATTCGGCGGAATTCAACAGTTTTTTGCAGTCACGTACAAGAGGGAGTGGAAACATGCAAAAGCGCACGGGACCAGAAGAGGCACTGCGCTGCTCGTTCTGCCACAAATCGCAGGACGCGGTGGCGAAGCTGATTTCGTCACCCAGCGACTACCCGCGCGCCTACATCTGCGATGAATGCGTGGCGGTATGCAACTCGATACTCGAGGACGACCGCAGCGACGCAGCCCACCCCGCGACGGCGGCCGGCCATTTGCCCAAGCCGCAAGAGGTGAAGGGCTTCCTGGACGACTATGTGATCGGGCAGGAGCAGACGAAGAAGAAGCTGGCGGTGGCGGTTTACAACCACTACAAGCGGATCCAGATGAACCGGATGCGCAACAACGAAGTGGAACTGGCGAAGTCGAACATTCTGCTGATTGGGCCGACCGGCTCAGGCAAGACGCTGCTGGCGCAGACGCTGGCCAAGGTGTTGGATGTGCCTTTCGCGATTGTGGACGCGACCACGCTGACCGAGGCCGGCTATGTGGGCGAGGATGTGGAGAACATCATTCTCAAGCTGCTGCAGGCGGCGGACGGCGATGTGACGCGCGCGCAGCAGGGCATCATCTATATTGACGAGATCGACAAGATCGGGCGCAAGGACGAGAACCCGTCGATTACCCGCGACGTGAGCGGCGAAGGAGTACAGCAGGCCCTGCTCAAGATTCTGGAGGGCACGGTCGCCAATGTGCCGCCGCAGGGCGGGCGCAAGCATCCGCACCAGGAGTTCACGGCCATCGACACCACCAACATCCTGTTCATTTGCGGCGGGGCGTTTGTGGGGCTGGAGCGGGTGGTAGGCAGGCGCGTGGGCAAGAAGGCGCTTGGGTTCAAGGCTGTGGACGCCGAGGCAGATGCGGCGACAACGCGTTCGCACCGCGACACGGAGTTGCTGCGCAGGACCGAGCCGCAGGATCTGATCAAGTATGGGCTGATCCCGGAGTTTGTGGGCCGCCTGCCGGTGATGGGCGTGCTGGACGAACTGGACGAAGAGGCGCTGGTCGAGATTCTGACCAAGCCGCGCAACGCCATTCTCAAGCAGTATCAGCGGCTGTTCGAGTTTGAGAATGTGCGCCTGCACTTTACGCAGGAGGCGACGGGCGCGGTGGCGCGCGAGGCGCTGGCCCGGAAGGTGGGAGCGCGCGGGTTGCGGATGATTCTCGAGGAGCTGATGCTCGACCTGATGTATCACCTGCCCAACAACAAGCGGGTGCGGGATATCGAGATCACGCGGGAGATGGTTGAGCGGCGCGACCTTTCGCTCTGCCTGCTGGAAAAGGCGGGCTGACCAGGCTCTGAATTTGAAACGCAGGCCGGCCGGGCAACCTCGTTGCCCGGCCGGCCTGCGTTTGGGGGCGATTCGAGCGGGTGCCAGGTCTTGACTTCCCGGCGAGGGCCTGTGTACTGTACGGGAAACCGGTTGTCCCCTGCACGTTCCGGTCTTTCCCATCTTTCAAGTTCCCGACAAGGCACTTTCAGGCCCAGTCACGTTCGTGTGTGTTTGATCTCATTCTGCCGCGTGGCGGAGCTGCGACTTTGTCGCTGTTCCGGCGGCGCACGGGTGCGTTGGAACAGAAGGCCGTTGTCTTGAGCGACGTGGTTTGTTTCTTGTTCCCACAGAATCGATCGAGGAGGTCGACCCCCATGTTTGACAGTCTTTCTTCCACGAAGTGCGAATTTACCCGGCGCGGCAAGCGGTCTGCCGCGGGGTTCACCGCGGCCCTGACGGCCGCTTTTTTGTTGCTTGCAGCCGGTTCAGCGATGGCCCAGGGCGCCGGGCCGGGAGGAGCGAGCCCGCGTCTGGAGCGCAGGCCGGAGGCCAGGCCGGGGACGGTGGTGATTCCGCAGGTGAGCCGGATGAGCCCTGGGGATGCGGGTATCCGGTCCCATGCCAACGTGCGGTTCATTTTGCCGGAGCTGGCTTCTCCGAGCGAGGCGCCGCCTTTTTCGGGATACGGGTATGAGACCCCGGCTTCGCTGGCGTGTCTTTATCACGTGGTGACACCGATTGCGGGGTGCAATCCCAACGACACCACGAACACCCCTTCCGGCGGCAGCAGGACCATCGTGATTGTCGACGCGTATGACGATCCGAACGCGGCGGCCGACCTGGCGGCATTTTCAGCGCAGTTTGGGCTGTCCTTCTCGCCGAAAAAATTCCACGTGGTGTATGCGGGGGGCTCGGCGCCGCCGGTTGACCCCACGGGTGGATGGGAGCTTGAGGAGTCGCTGGACATAGAATATGCGCACGCGATGGCGCCGGACGCGAACCTCTACCTGGTGGAGGCGAATTCCAACTACGATTCCGACCTTTACCCCGCGGTTCAGGTGGCGAGCAACCTGATTGCCTGCGGGCAGACCACGGCGTGCCCTCCGGGCAGCCACGGCAGGGGCGAGGTTTCCATGAGCTGGAGCGGCGGCGAATTCCCTCAAGAGGTCAGCCTTGATTCCTACTTTGCGACTCCGGGGGTGGTTTATTTCGCCGCGTCCGGCGATAGCGCCGGGGTTGGCTATCCCTGCGCGTCGCCGAACGTGGTTTGCGTGGGCGGGACCTCGGCGGCGCGGAACGAGTACACCGGCGATTTGATCAGGGAGATTGCCTGGTCGGACGCTGGGGGCGGTGTGAGCTACTATGAGCCGATTCCGGGGTACCAGTCCAGCAATCCGGCCATTGTGAGTCTGGTGGGGGCTTACCGGGGCGTTCCTGACATATCCGCCGACTCCAACCCGTCCAACGGGGCCTGGGTGGTGGACACCAATCCCTACTTTGGGTCCGTGTATACGTGGTGGGTTGTGGGAGGCACGAGCCTGGCGACGCCGCTGGTGGCGGGCGTGGTGAACGCCAGCGGACACTTCGCCTCGTCTAGCGCGGCCGAACTCAGCAGCCTTTATTCCGCAAGCGGCAGGCTCGGCGTCAATGACATTACGTATGGGGCGTGCGGCTACTACTCGGGGTCGTTCTCGGGCGCGGGATGGGACCTTTGCACGGGGTTGGGGAGTCCGAAGATTCTGTCTGAACGATAGGCGGATTCTTCAGTCTGATCTGTTGCCCCTCCGAAGCGCAGGACGGGAGGGGCAACGGATTCGCTCGGCGCCAGGGAGTAGCGGGCTGCCGGGAATCCGGGTGGTGCGAGCTTTGCCTTTCCAGGCGCGGCCCGTCAGCAGGGCGGTTTCCGCGGGGCAGTTCGGGGGCGGGCGCACAGGGTCGCCGTTTCTGGAAAATCCTGTTTAATTTGCTGAAAATGGGGTAGTTAGCGAGGGTGAAGTTCACGCTTGACGCAAGCATCGGCTTGCAGTTACGCTACTGGAGACACTCGTTCAGATAGCTGGTGGTGCACCCAGGAGAAGGGGACCCTGAGTTGTGCGTCGGCTTTATCGAGTGATCAGCCCCCTCGGCCTCCTATCATTTTTCTCTCACTGGGCCACTGGCAGACATCGTGGATGCGACCGTAAAAAAGAAGATCGGCAAGTACGAGATCACGGGCATCCTCGGCCGCGGCGGCATGGGTGTTGTTTACCGTGCGGAAGACAAACGCATCGGACGCCAGGTGGCGATCAAGACCCTGACCGAGGGCTTCTCCGGCGAGCCGGAGATGCTGGAGCGCTTCTATCGCGAAGCGCAGGCCGGCATCCTGCAGCATCCAAACATCGTCATTGTCTTTGATCTGGGCGACGAAGACGGCACGCCGTTCATCGTAATGGAGTTTGTCAACGGCGAGCCGCTGGACAAGATCATCTCGTCGGGCCTGCAACTGCCGCTCATCGACAAACTGACGATCATCGAGCAGGTCTGCTCGGCGCTCGGCTATGCGCATCAGCAGGGCGTGATCCATCGCGACATCAAGCCCGCGAACGTGATGGTGCAGCGCGACCCGATTCTGGCCAAGATTGTGGATTTCGGCATTGCGCGCGTGCAGAGCTCAAAGGAATCAGGCCTGACGCGCACGGGCAACGTGATTGGCACCATTCACTACATTGCGCCGGAGCGGCTGAGGGGCCAGCCGTTTGACGGCCGGTCGGATATCTTCGCCACCGGCATCATGCTTTACCTGCTGCTGACCGGGCAGTTGCCGTTCACGGGCGAAGACATGGCCGTGGCGCAGAAGCTGGTGAACGAGCCTCATCCCCCGCTCAGCACCTGGCTCAGTTCTTATCCCAAGGCCCTGGATGGCGTACTCGACCGCGCGCTTGCCAAGGACCCGGACCGTCGCTATTCGACCGCGGAGGAGTTTGCCGCGGATCTGCATTCCATTGGCGACGAGCTGAAAAAGGGCCAGGTTGTCGAACTATTTACGGATGCGGAGCGGCTGGCGCGAGAGGAGCAGTTCGGACGAGCCCGCGAACTGCTCTTCCAACTGGTCAAGATTGATCCGCAGCATACAAGCGCGCGGCAACTGCTGGGGGTGGTGAACCAGAACCTGGAGCGGATGCAGCGCGCCGAGCAGGTTCGCCAGTTGCTGGGCGAGGCGGAGGAGGCGATCGCTTCTTCGCGCTTTGCGGAGGCGCTGAACGCCCTGGACCAGGCGACCAAATATGACCCGGACAACGCCGACCTGAAGGCCAGGATCGAAGCCACGCGGGAGAAGAAGCGGCGCCACGACGAGATCGGCACGCTGATGAACCAGGCGGGCTCGATGCGCGACCGGGGCGACTGGACGGGCGCGCTCAAGGTCGTCGAAAAAGCGCTCAGCCTCGATCAGCAGGATACCGGGATTCGCGCCGCGTATGCCGAGATTGCGCGCCAGGCCAAGCTGGTGGCCCAGCAGGGCCAGATTCGCGAGATGCTGGGGAAGGCCAAGACCGACATCTCTTCGCGGCGGTTCACCGCGGCCATCGAGATCCTGCGCGAAGTGGCCAAGATCGACCCCTCCCTGCCGGAGGCGGAGACGCTGCTGCAGACAGCGGTGAGCGCCCAGGAACAGGAGCGCCGGCGGCAGATTCTGGACAAGATTCAGGCGGAGATCGAGAGCTGCCTTCAGAACGAGGAGTACGACCGTGCGGCAGAGCAGGTGGACCGGGCGCTGGAGAAGCTTCCGGCCGAGCCTGCCCTTTTGCAGCTCAAGACGCGCATTGCCATCCAGGCCAAGAAGATCCGCGTACGGCAACAGATTGACGCCACCGCGGCCAAGGCCCAGGAGGCCTTCCTGCAGTCGCCGGGCGAGGCGCTGCTGATTGTGCAGCGGGCGATCCAGGAACTGGGCGCGGAAGAGCGCCTGCTGGCCCTGGAAGACTCGATCAGGCAAAGGCTCAAGTCCGCGGAAAAAGAAGAAGTGCGCGGCCGCTATCTGCGGGAGGCGCAGGGCGCCATCGACCGCAGCCAGTTTGACAAGGCTGTCGAGATATTGGAGTCGTACCAACTGGAGTTTGCCGACGCCGCCGGGGTTGAGGAACTGCTGGAGTTTGCCAAGAGCGAACTGGCGCAGCAGCAGCGGCGGGAGCGGATTGCGGCCTGCATCGCCCAGGGCAGAACGCTGATGCAGGAAGAGCGGTTTGCCGAGGCGGTCAAGCTGCTGGAGCCGGCGAGCGCTGAAAGCGGCGATCCCTCGCTGGCGCGGCTGCTGGAAGAGGTGCGCGGCCAACAGCGCGAAGCGGAGCGGAAGGCAGAGGCGCTGGTTACGCGCATCACCCGCCTGCGCGAGCGCGGGCAGCTTGATGAAGCGATAGGCCTTCTGCAGGGCATTCCGGCGGCCGCGGTTTCGGGCACGCAACTCAATACCCTCCTCACAGCACTGCGCACGGAGCAGGGGCAGAAGCAGGCGAAGGAGAAGGCTCTCGCCGCGGCGTCCCAGGCCCTGGAGAAGGGCAACTTCCAGGCAGCCATCGAGTCGCTGCAGAGCGTGCAGCGCGCGTGGGGAGAGTCGGCTGAGCTGACCAAGGCCATTGCCGAGATCGAATCCAGGCGGGCAGCGTTTGCGACCGAGGCAGTGGGGAAGGCCGTGGAGGCTGCCCGGGCAGCGCTTGTGGCCAACGATCCGGCGGCCGCCATTCGGGAGCTGAAGGGCGTTGCGGAGCTGTTTGAATTTGCCGCTGCGGCACAGCAGGCAGACTGGAAGCGACTCAACGCGGAAGCGGGCAAGCCCCAGGTACGAAGGACGGGCCAGGTTCCCCAGGTTTCAGACGCCTCGACCCAGTTTACGGATGAGGCTCCGCGCAACAAGATGCTGGTTCCGCTGGTTGCGGGCGGGTTGCTGCTGGTGGTGGTGGCCGGGGCGGCCTTCTGGTTCCTGCAGCCGAAGAAGACGGATCAGGCCGCGAACGGGCCGGTTGTGACGACCAACCCCACTGGGGGTTCATCTCAACCAATGCCTGCTTCGGGGACGCTGGTGGTGCAGGGAAACGTGGAAGGCGTACAGGTCCTGGTTGATGGGCTGATCAAGGGGTTCACGCAGGCCGACAAGACGCTGAAGGTTCCGCTGGATCCAGGGCCCCACTCGATCAAGTTCACCAAGCCGGGTTATCTTGACTCGAAACCCTCGCAGGTGACGATCACGGCCAATAACCAGACGCCGCTGCCGTTTACGCTGACGCCGTCGGGTGCGGGTGTGCCGGCCGAGACGATGGGCTACCTGACCATCCACTCGACGCCGCAGGCTGTGGTGAAGATTGATGGCGCGGTGCAGGGGAATACGGATGGGCGCGGCGACCTGATTGTGCAAGTCAAGCCGGGCGGCAGAACGCTCGAGATCGGCCTCGCGGGGTACCAGACGTCCAGCCAGTCGTTCAACATCAAGGTTGGAGAGCGGGTGAACCTGATGGCGATGCTGAATCCGGTTCCGCAGCCCAAGGCGCCTGACGCTCCACGAGCGCAGCCGGTTCAGATTCTCTCCTTTGCAGCATCGACGAACCAGATTGATCAGGGAGGATCCGCCACGCTGAAATGGCAGACCGCCAACGCCACGGAAGTCTCGATTGATAACGGCAGCGGCAGTTCCAGGGTTCAGAACAATGGGGAGTCTTCGGTCTCTCCGGCGAACGACACCACGTACCTGCTGACGGCCAAGGGAAGCGATGGGAACACGACGCAGAAGCTGGTGAATATCAGCGTGAAGCGCGCGCCGGACAAGCCTGCCCCCGTGGTGGTCAACAACGCGCCTCAGGCGGTGGATCAGACTTCGCTGGTGGTGGCCGCGCTGAACAACTTCAAGGGCGCCTATAACGCGCACGACCTGGCGCGGCTGCAGGCCGCATGGGCCATGCCGGCTCCGGTGGCGAAGACCTTCCAGACGTTCTTCAAGGGCTATCCGAACTCCAAGGTGGCGGACGACTGCCCATCCGGGGCGTTGAGCATTGCGGGAGACAGCGCGAACTGGACCTGCACGGAGACTACGACGCTGGACTCGAGCAGCAAGCCTCAGTCGCATCCCATGCACTTCACCTTTGCCAAGAAGAACGGCGCCTGGACGATTACCGACCGGCGATAGGCACGGAATCACCATCCCGCGGGTGTGCAGTCGTGCGACGAGCTCTTGCGCTTGAGGGAAGGGCTCATGGCGATTTCACAAGAGCGAAGAGAGCCGCATGCCTTATTCACTTCCAGGCAGCAACAGATGCGAGTGCGGCAGACTGCTTGGTCTCGGTTGATTTCCACGCAAGCGGGGACCGGAGCGCATGAACGCCTTCGGCGGATTGATTGAGATCATGGCGCGCCCAATCAGTTGGAAAGACAAGCCCCTGCGTAAATGCACAGATCGGCCGGTAATCCTTTAGGGATACCATGTCCTGTATGTATAACAAAATAATAACTTTATTGCGACTTAGGTGAGTCGCGCGGGCATTCCTCGAAATGCCCCCATCGGGCATGGTCGGCAATCGATGAATCAATATATTTCACAACGTTGGAGGAAAATGTGCGGGAACAACGTTTCAAGTGATGGGGTGCACTATACTTCGTATTCACTTCTGCGAAGCCTTCTTTGAGTTGCGAAAAATCACTTGACATTCAAAGGGCGCGTTCATAAAGTTGTGGAGACTTAACTCCCATTGAATTTGGCTAGGATCAAGTTTTTGCCTGGCTGCTTGCTTGAATTTGTGAAGCACTTGATCGGCGGATTGTCCAAAGAGCCGAATGATTGCCAAGGTTTTCAGTAAGCTTGCGATTCTTTTCTTCCCTGTTCAAAGTGCAAAGTTCTACAAGGCCAATGGGCACATTCCAGTGCCCTGAGGTGTATCTGTTCCCGGCTCGTGTCACCGGCCCGCGCGGCGTTCAGAGTTCTTGAATGTGTCTGCATGGCGAGCTGGTGGCTCAAGAGGCATCCCGCCTCTTCCGCGAGCCCTCAACGACTGCTATTCCGGAGACCTAATATGGTGCGGCGAGTCAATGTTTCTTCGTCGAGTTGGCTGCTTTGGGCTTTTGTTTGCCTGATGGTGTGCGGAGTATCCGCGAGTGCCCAATCCCCGGACTCGTCCCGGTTGCGCTCCACGTCGGGCCCTGATTTTATTGTGGCGCCGTCGTATCGTTTCTCGGCAGCCCCCACGAGCGTTGCGGTGGGCGACGTGAATGGCGACGGCAAGCAGGACCTGGTGATCACCAAGCGGGTCTCTGGCAGCGTAAGCGTGCATCTTGGCGACGGGAATGGCGGCTTTTCCGCGGGAGTGGACTATGTTGCGGGGGCTCAGCCCGGGCACGTTCTGCTTGCGGACCTGAAGGGAGACGGCAAGCTGGACATCGTCGTCACGGATTACGCCACAGGCGTCGTGAATGTGCTTGCTGGAAATGGAGACGGGACGTTTGCCAAGCCTGTGTCTTATCCGGCCATTGCGCGTCCGGTGGCCATGGTGCTGGGCAACTTCAGAGGGCAAGGCAAGCGCGATCTGGCCATTGCATCGGCAGCGGGCGTGGCCGTGCTGCTGAACGATGGCAGCGGGCGATTTGGCGCGGCCACATCCTTTGCCATTGACCGGCAGCCTGCGTCGATCGCGGCCGCTGATATCAAGGGCGCGGGTCATGACGACCTGGTGCTGGCAAACCTGGATGGAACGGTGAGAGCCATGCTCGGCGACGGCAGCGGGCACTTCCGCAGCGTGTCGCTTTCGACCGTTGCTCCCGAGTCTCTCTCCTCCGTGATCTCAGGAGACTTCAACCACGACGGCAAGGCCGACCTTGCGGTAACGGAGCCAACTTCGGGCAAGCTGACGATTCTGCTTGGCCGCGGCGATGGAAGTTTTCAGCAGGGTGCGAGCTACACGGTTGGGAACGGCCCCGTGTCGGTCATCGCTCAGGATTTGAAGGGGGATGCCGGAACGGATCTGATCACTCTCAACCGCGCGGCAAACACCTTCAGCGTATTGCTGGGCAACGGCGATGGAACGTTCCAGGCTCCGGTTGACTTTGTCGCCGGCAACTCTCCAGTGGCGGCTGTGGCTGGGGAATTTTACGGGACTGGCAAGGCCGACCTTGCCATTCTCAATAGTCAGGACGGAACCATCAGTGTGCCCCAGGGGCGAGGGGATGGGAGTTTCCAGGCTTCCCATTCTTACCGTGCCGGCCTTGATCGCAAAGCGGTCGCCGTTGGAGATCTGGACGGAGACGGCCGCGCAGATTTGGTAGTGAGCAGCTATTGTGGCGCAGATTCGGCCTGCAAGAGCGGCAATGCAACCGTTTATCTTGCGAATGCAGACGGCACCTACCGTCAGGCTGCGCAGTATGCGCTTGGCGCTGGCCCGGTGGCTGTGGCGCTGGCGGATCTGAGAGGGACCAAGAAGCTCGATCTCATCGCCCTCAATCGGGTGGACAAGTCCATCACGGTGCTCCCTGGAAACGGCGACGGCAGTTTTGCAGCGGCTCAGACCTATGCTCTTTCCGCCAGCCCCAGCGCTCTCTTTGTGGGCAGCCTGAGCGGCAAGGCGACTCCTGAGATCGCCATCACCACGGACTGCGGATCAAGCATCTGTGGACAGCCCGGCAACCTCGTCATCTGGCGCAATCGCGGCGATGGAACGCTGCTTGAGTCTGCTTCGTATGCGGTTGGTTACTCGCCTGCATCGATTGCCGCTGCCGACCTGCACGGAACGGGAAAGATTGATCTGGTTGTCGCAAACTCCTGCGGGCAGGACAGCTCCTGCAAGTCGCAGGGTACCGCGATGGTGTTCAGCGGCAATGGAGCGGGACGGTTCAACGCGACCGCCGAGTTCAACATCGGCAGCGCACCGTCGTCGATTGCCCTTGCGAATCTGACGGGCAGCGGCAATGATCTGGTGGTTGCGCAGCGGGGAAGCAATCAGGTTGCTGTGTTCCATGCGGATGGCAAAGGCGGGTTCGGCGCTCCGGCAGTTTACCCGGTCGGCTCGGCTCCTTCGTCGCTGACGGTAGCAGACATCAACGGAGATGGTCGGCAGGATATTGCCGTGGCCAACTTCCAGTCTTCAACGGTCAGTGTCCTTTTTGGCAACGCCAAAGGAAAGTTGCAGCCGGCGGTTGCCTACCAGGTAGGCACTGGGCCGGAAGCAGTTGCGCCGGTCAGTCCGGGTCGCGGAATGGCGTTCAATCTGGTTGCAGCGAATGGAAACGGCGGAGCAACGCCGATGGGCAGCGACATTACGCTCCTTGCCAAGCCCAAACCGCTGTTGACCGCGCCAACCTCGGTCACCTTGACGAACTCACCCGCCATTTCGGCTGCTGACGCGCAGGTAACCCTGACGGCCACCGTTGCGGGAGCCAGCGGGACAGCTACCGGGAATGTGGTTTTTTCTACAGTTGTTGGAGCAGTCTCCACGCCGATCTCAGACTGCGGCGGAGCAGCCGGCGCGACCCTCAACGGGGCTGGCTCGGTGACCTGCCTGACGCAGTTGCTTCCGGTTGGGACCGACACCGTACAGGCAAACTATCTTGGAGATATTGTCTACAGTGCATTGCCCTCCAATACGGTAAGCCAAACGGTTTCCAAGACAACACCTACCGTGGCGCTGACCTCTACGGGCGCTTCGTTCAGTGTGGACCAGACCGTTGCAGTTACAGCCACCATTGCGCCGACAACGCCGACGGTCGCTACGGATGTGCTGACGATTGCAGGCGCTGTTTCATTCACGGACGGTGGAAACCCGATTGCGAGTTGCGCTTCTGTGACACCCACCTTCAGCGCGGCCACGGGACATGCCACGGCAGTCTGCAACCTGACAGGGTTGACAGTTGGAAGCCACAGCATCGCCGCCTCGTATGCGGGGAACGCGACGTACAACACGGCCAGTTCAACCTCATCGCTTGCGCTGACGATTACCACGGCCAACTCGACGACGACTGTGGCTGCGGCGCCTGCCGCTCCTGCGGTTAACCAGTCCGTAACGTATACCGCGACGGTGGCGCCGAGTGTGGCTCCGCCTCCAGTGCCCGCAAACGAAGTGACGATCACGGGCACGGTCGTATTCAAGGACGGCGCGAGCACGATCCTTGGTTGCGATGCGCAGCCGGTCGTATTCAGCGCCGTGACTGGAAGTGGAACGGCCACTTGCACAGTTGCTTCACTTGCCGCCGGCATCCATCTAATCGTCGCAACGTATGCGGGTGACACAAACTACGGCACCTCGGTGAGCTCGACGCTCGGGCTCACGGTGACGAAGGCAGCCACTTCGATTGCGGTGACGGCAACGCCAGCTTCTCCCTCTGTCGCGGCCTCCGTGACCTACCAGGCAACGGTGACGGCGACTGCGAACCCGCCCGTTGCCACGGAGTTGCCGATTGCGGGTACGGTTTCGTTCACCGACGGCGGAACAACCATCACCGGATGTGGCGCGCAATCGGTTGTCTTCAACGTTCTTGGACAGGGACTCGCTCAATGCACAACGACTGCCGGCGCCGCCGGCGCTCATAGCATCGTGGCCGTTTATACGGGCGATACAAACTACAACGGCGTGACTCTGACACCCGCGCTTTCGGTCACGGTCACCAAGGGGAATACATCCCTCGCGCTGGCGTCTTCGGTCAATCCTTCGAGCCTGAATCAGTCCGTCACTTTCACCGCGACGGTTACGCCGCCGACAGGCTCCGCGATTGCGTTCGCGCCTGCGAGCACAGTCGCCTTCACCGACAACGGGGCGTCGATCACAGGCTGCACGGCTCAAAGCCTGACGGCTGGAGTTGCCACCTGCGCTACGTCCGCACTGACCGGAGGCCACCATTCGGTGGTTGCCACCTTCTCCGGTGACGTGAACTACAACGGCAGCAACAACAACGTGGCACAGACGGTAAGCACGGCAGCCAGCACCACGGCTCTGGTGTCTGCTCCGAGCGCCACTACCACCATCAACCAGGCGGTCACATTCACGGCTACTATCGGCCCCCTTGGCGGCTCGGCGGCGCTTACTGGCACGGTGACGTTCACCGATGGCGGAGGCCCCCTGGCTGGATGCACGGTAAATTTTGTGCCCGCCACTGGAACGGCCACCTGCACGACCTCATCGCTGGCTCTTGGGGCCCATACAGTGAAGGCTACGTATGCCGGCGATACCAGCTATACGACGAGCAACGCGACGATAACGCAGACCGTTACGCAGGCCGCAACCAGCGTAGCGCTCGCCTCGTCGATCAGCCCCTCTGCAATCAACCAATCAGTAACGTTCACAGCAACGGTGACTCCGACCCCATCGGGAAGCACGGCGCTTTCCGGCTCCGTGGCCTTCACAGACAACGGGACGGCGATCACCAATTGCTCGGCGGTTGCGGTTGTGCCTGCAACGGGCGTGGCAACCTGCTCAACTTCGACGCTGACCGGCGGAGCCCATACGATCAAGGCGACGTATGGCAGCGACACGAATTTCAGCTCAAGCAACAACACGATCACGCAGACCATCAGTTCGGCGTTGACCAGCCTTGCAGTTATCACATCGCTCAACCCTTCGACGGTCAACCAGACAGTATCGTTTACCGCAACCGTCACGGCGCCGGCAGGCAACACCGCTCTTTCGGGCAAGGTGAATTTCACCGACAACGGGACGGCAATCGCGGGCTGCACGGGCCTTGTCCCGACGGCAGCCGGGGTGGCGATTTGCAGCGACCAGTTCTTGACAGCCGCGGGCTCGCCTCACACCATCACAGCCACATACACCAACGACACCAACTTTGCCGGGAGCAGCAATAATGTGGCTCCGGCCCAGGTGGTGAGCGCGGCCGCGGGCACACTGGCACTCAGCTCGTCGCCCAACCCATCCTCGTTCAATCAGTCTGTGACATTCACTGCTACCGTTTCGGTGCCAGCTGGTGGAGTTGGACTGTCCGGCAAGGTTGCATTCAACGATGGCTTGACGGCGGCGGCGATTCCGGGGTGTGGGGCAGTCTCTCCGGCGGCAAACGGGGTGGCAAGCTGCCCCATCTCAACGCTTTCAATCGGCACGCACAACATCACGGCGGCTTACGGAAGCGATGCGAACTTCACGGTGACCCCAAGCAGCGCCGTGGCACAGAGCGTTGGTAAGACGGCAACTACAACCGCGATCATCGCGAACTTTGTCAGCATCGCGGTGAACAATTCGGTGATCTTCACGGCGACTGTTTCCTCGACGGCCAAGGGCAACACGCCATTCACAGGAAGCATGGCCTTCAGCACAAACGGCATCGGAATCGCTTGCAACGGTGCGGCCGCAGCAGCGCCGCTCCCGGTAGACGCGACAACGGGCGTGGCAAACTGCGCCACCTCCGCCCTGCTGGCGGGATCAGACACGATTCTTGCCAGTTATTCCAATGACACGAATTTCGCAGGGAGCACCGACTCACTGGTAGAGCAGGTGGTTGCGGGAAGCGCGAGCATCAACCTATCTTCGTCCACTTTGTCCGCGCCGATCTTTGCAGTGAACCCGAGCGACACGAACGATGCAGTAACGTTCACGGCATCCTTCCTTCCGGTTCACAGTGGCCCAGTGGCGCTGACCGGAAGCATGATCTTCACCGATGAAATCACAGCGAATAGCTCGACAACCACGGCGATCATCTGCACGGTTCCGCTTCAACCCGGCGACAACGGCGAAACCTGCACATGCGGCAAGGCTGTGGGTAACTGCAAACTGGCATCGGGCTCGAACAAGATTTTCGCTTCCTATGTCGGGGACCCGAACTTCACACCAACTCCCAGCACGCCGGTGCTCCAACTGGTTGAGGACTATGCGCTGGTTGTTTCCAGCACACCTCCTGTGATTGTGACGCAGGGATCGACCACAACCAAGGATCCATTCTCTCCGCAGACCATCAGCGTAGCTCCTGTATCGATTGAGAATTTCAGCGGTACGCTGGCACTTTCCTGCATTCCTCAAGCGGTCGCCGGGGCCACTCCTCCGGTCTGCAAGCTGGCAAACAGCACACTGGCTGTTGCAAGTGTGCCGCCACAGCAGTCGGTCGGCATTGTGATCGATGCTACCCAGGCGACTTCGACTGCTTCCCAGGTGACACCAGGGGTTTACACATTCACCGTGGGCGGAACGGATTCGACGACTGGACTTGTTCGTTCCGCGGCATCGTTCCTGGTGACAGTTCGCTCGGTTTCAACCCCGCTGACTGTGGCCTCCGGCGCCACGACGGGCAACTCGGGCAACGTGACCTTCAACCTGCCCGCCGGGCTGACCCTATCGAACCTTTCGTGCCCGTCCATGTCAGGTACAGGGATCACCGGGGCGCCAGGCGTGGCTCCGTCCAGCTTCTCGGTGGCATGCAGCTTTGGCACGGTGACGTACACGCCGGCCTCCGGTACTGCCTCCGTAACAGTGACGGTGACGACCGGGTCGGGAGCTGTCGCTGCAATCGCCAACCATTCCAACATCTTCGCGGCTGGCCTGTTGGGCATTCCGCTCTTCGGATTGATTGGCTTGATCCGCGGCCGCAAATCCACCAAGTCGGCCATCTACCGGCTACTGGCAATCGTCGCACTCTGCGCGGCGGGAATGCAGGTGCTCGGTTGCGGTGGTTCCTTCCAGAGGCCTGTAACCCCTGGAAGCGGCAAGACACCGCCGGGCGTTTACTATGTTCTGGTCCAGGGCAACGGGAGCGATAGCCAGCAGTATCAGGCAGTGCTTGAGCTACACGTCACTCTTTAGGTTTATGACACGGGCGACAGCGGCTTCCAAGCAAGCAGCTGTCGCCCCGGAACTTCAGCTTTTTGTCGAGGGAGACCGATGAAACGACGCACTCTGCAACTGCTGCTGCTCGCCGTCCTTTCCAGTTCGAGCGCCATGGCACAAATCAAATGCGATGGTACCTCCGCAGCTTCACAGAAGCTGGTTTGCGAGTTTCCATTCGCAACGGGGCTTTTTGCCAATGCTACGGCTCTGAATTCTGGCAGTGGACAATCGAATGCGCAACAGGTGGCCACCAGTCTGAACATCGCCATTGCGACCCAGGTCAGCCAACTGCCGCTGGCCAGCGCATCGGCGGGCACGGTTGTGCTGTTCAAGGCGGGGGCGCCCGTGACCTACAACAACCTCGGCCCGATCCTGACCGATCGCGCGGAGACCGTGGGGAAGCACAAATTCTTCCTGGGCTTCACTGCCAGCCAGTTTGTCTTCACGGATATTGACGGGACCCCACTGTCGGCGTTGCCCTTTACCTACTTCCGGACCGCCACCACGCCACCTACCCCCACCAACCCGGGCGGCACATTCGTGAGCAACATATACACGACTGAAACCACGAATCTCCGATTCAGGATCAATCAGTTCATCGGGGTGGCGACGTTGGGTCTGACGGATCGATTCGACATTTCAGTCATCGTCCCGTCGGAGAGGATCTCGCTCGGAGACACGACTTCCAAGATTACCAACTACGTTGTTGACGCCAACAACGTCAACGTCCTGAAATACACCACGCCCGACTCCTACACCCCTGGCACTGCGAGCGGCGTTGGCGATGTGACGGTGAATTTGAAGTCGGAGATATGGAGAGGAGAGCGCGCAGCTCTTTCGGCCGCGGGGAACGTCAGAATTCCAACTGGAGACCAGTTAAACCTCCTCGGCTCCGGCGCCTGGGGAATCAATCCCTATGTGGTGTATTCCTATCTGGCGAAGATCTCTCCGCATGCGAAGATCGGCTATCAATGGAACACCTCGACGGTGCTGGACAACCCAACCAACGAGGCGGGAAAGAATCAAAGGTTGCCGGGTGGATTGCAATACAACTTCGGCGCGGACTGGGCGGTGCACAAGCGCATCACCCTTGCGGGCGATCTGTTGGGAAACCAATATCTCAATACCCCCAAGCTGATCACCGTAGTCAGAAATATCCAGGGAGTGGGAAATCTGAATACGAGCGACACCCAGAACTCCAGCTATTCCATCAGCAATGCGAGCGCGGGCTTGAAGTGGAACCCCGCCAAAGCACTGGTCTTCTCCTGCAACGTGTTGTTCCAACTCAACAACGTAGGGTTGCGGGCCAGGCCAACTCCGCTGGTCGGCATCTCCTACAAGTTCTAGCCAGGCGAAGCCCCTGGGACGAGCATCAGGGCAAGGGATTTTCGAAGCAATCGATAGCGCACCGGTTCCGGTGCGCTATCTGCTGATAGGGCTAGAGGCTATCACGGAAAATCGCGTGAGGGGTTCCAAACGGGCGTCAGCCGATTTTGTGATTGCCCGGATTCCAGACTTTCAACTCTTCTCTCGCAGTTGATTTTGCGCGGGAAGAGTTGAGGGGGGACAATTCTGGGGCAACTTGGGATCACGCCCACCCTGCGGTCCAAGCCATGAATCGGGAATGTGCAGTTGCGGGTTCGGAGTAGCAGTGGAATACTTTCAGTCATTGGATGATGAGGTCTGACAGAACCCATGTCTCATGCCGGAGCTGCCGCCAATTTCCCCTCGATTGGCCGATGGACGGTTACCGCCTTTCCCAGGGGCTGGATTTATATCGACGAGTTTGGAATCCGTCAGATGACGATGGACCCCAAGGAAGTCCCCGCGAATGTGGGACTCGGCCAGGACACGCTCAGTGATGAGTTGGCCCTTGGGGAATATATTGAAAAGCAAAAGAAGATGATTGAAGGTCATCTGCTTGAAGCCAGGTTTTCCGGGCCGCAGCCTACCACATTTGCAGGCGCCGATGAGGCGCACCTCTTGCTGATTCGCCACAGTGTGGCCTCGGTGGGAGGAATGCTTCATGTGCAGACGTATGTGCGCCGCGGCCTGTGGCTGGGGATTGTGACTTTGACTTCGATTGAAAGCCTGGTCAGGACAGTGAAGCCGGACTATGACGCATTCGTGCGCGGTCTGCATATCCTGCCGGAGCCGCCATCGGGGGCGGTGCCGCAAGCAGGATCGGCTGATGCCGATCCGGGGGGGCGATAGATGCCGCCAGCAGCAAGAGTCAGCGATATGCATACGTGCCCGATGGTGACGGGCATTGTGCCTCATGTGGGAGGACCGATCATGCCGCCGGGCGTGCCGACGGTGATGATTGATTTTCTGCCAGCCGCGAATGTGACGACGATGGCGACCTGCGTTGGTCCGCCGGATGTGATCGTCAAGGGTTCAGCGGGAGTGATGATCAACTTTTTGCCGGCAGCCCGGATGGGCGACATGACCGCGCATGGCGGCGTGATCGTGCTCGGGTCCATGACCTGCATGATTGGTGAGATTGGGGCGCCCTCGCCGGGAGCAGGCGGGATGGGCGGAGTGATGGCGGGAATGGCGGTGGCCGGCCTTTCAAGCACGTCATCAAAGAATGCGATCGATCTCGCGAAGCCAGCCAGTCTGGAAAACTCACAGTTCAACGGGGTAAAGGCGGATCGGGTTCGGCCCGGCACCAATGGCAAGGTGGCGGTGATTGGCCGGAGCATGGATAACGCGGTGAATCCCTACGCGCAAGGATTGCAGGGAGAGACTGGCGAGGGGATTGAGACCTTCAGCGGCGACCAGATTTCGCCAGGGGCGGTGACGGCGTGGAATACGCTGAAGAAGCAGTATGCGCCGGACCCCATTCCTCCCGACGTGGTTCAGGATTCGCAGATGTACCAGGACAACCAGGCGTGGGCGCAGAAGCTGGCGGACCAGGGGTATACCGTGGTGGACGTTGACAATCCCGGAGGCCAGGCCGATAGCCCCTTCTACGAGATGGAGAAGCAGACGCTGTTTGGCGGGGATGCGGGCGGTGGCGCCGGCGGAAGCGGAGCAGGAGCAGACTGATGGAATCAGTGGATCGGGCCTTTGCGAAGGAGTATCAGATTGTGAATGATGCGGTGCGCCGGCACACGCCGGGATTCGCCGGCAGGGGCTTCGACCTCATGGGCGTATCCCTCGAGGGCTCACGCAAGCGGCAGAGGTTTCCTGTCTATCACCTTCAGAACCAACAGACGGGCATGGCGATCAACATCTCCTTTGTGCCGGCGGCGAATGGGCTCAACGGCGGCTTTACCGCGCTGATCATCAAGCCGGTGAACCAGAAGATGGACCTCGAAGATCATTTGAAGGCGCATGGGGGCGAGGCTCTTGCTCCATTCTTCACCTATCGCGATCCGCATATCGATCTGGGCGGGTTTGCGGAGGGCTTCTTCCAGATGCTGGGCGGCCTGATGGACAATGCGCTGAAGCCAGTGATCGAGGGCAGGTTTTTTCAAGAGACGCCGATCGACTGGATGGGTTACAAGTAGCGCGTCAGTCTATCTGAAAACTGCGCGATGAGCAGGCGGCCTGCCGCAGTTCAATCACACTCTTGAATCGACCTCCAGGGCCCAAAGGCGCATTGCAGGCGCACGCCTGCTCTGCGCCGCGCATGGCCGTCAGGCGGCCACGGCCTGGAGCAGGATGCAGGTGATGTTGTCCACGCCGCCGCGCTGCTTGGCGCAATCAATGAGGCGCTGGCAGACAGCTTCAAACGGCGTGGCCGCGAAGAAGGCCGCGATCTCGTCCTGATTCACGTAGCGCGTGAGACCGTCCGATGCGAGCAGGATTGCGGTTCCGGGCTTGAGGTCGACGGAGAAGAAGTCTGGCTCTACCTCTGCGCCCACCCCTACGGCGCGGGTGATGACCGACTCCATGCCGCGCAGGTCGGCGTTGGGCGCTTCTTCAATGGTGAGCACGCCGGTGCGGATGAGTTCGTTGATGTAGGAGTGATCGACGGTGAGCTGGATGCATTGTCCACCCTGGATCATGTAAGCGCGGCTGTCTCCCACGTTACCGAGGATCAGCCTGTCTTCATCGCGCGCGGCAGCCACCAGCGTGGTCCCCATCCCCTTGTGCTCGGGAATCTGCGCATAGTTCCAGACGTCGAGGTTGGCGGACTTGATGGCGTGCAGGAGGCGTCCGCTGATGCTGGCGCCTGTGGAGACAGATGCGGCAAAGGTATCGACGAGGGCCGCAACGGCGCGCGCACTGGCAACCTCGCCGCTGGCCATTCCTCCCATGCCGTCGCACACGACATAGATGCCCGCCGCACCGTCGTAGCCATAGGAGTCCTCGTTATTCTTGCGCACGCAGCCCATGTCGCTGAGGGCGGAGACGGCGATGTGCAAAGCTGGGGGAGCGGCGGCTGCGAGAGGCGCATCCTCGGCAGCGGCTGCGGGGCTCTCGGCGGGCGCCGGCTGAATGGCCTCTGCGGATTCACTGGGCTCGAATGCCGGGCCGGGCTCACTGTGCGGCTCGGCCGAAGGGTCGGACGATGGAGCGGAGTCCGAGTACGGATTGAAGGAGTCTTGGTTCATCATCACATCTCGGTTTCCGGAGTTATTGCTGTCCCAGGTGGTTGTCAAATGCCTCGCGATGACTCAGTGGGTGACCGCGGCGACACAGTGGAAGCCCTTCATGAACTGCGGGTCGAGCAGGGGCGCGCCAGGACCGGAGGCATCAAAGAGAACGACCTCAGGCGCCTGGTTGTTGAACTGGAAGGTGAACTTCAGCCGGTTTGGCGGCAGGTGAGCCGCGCCAAAGGCGAGGCGGAATACGGACCAGGCTCCGGACATGTTGGGCGCGGTGTTCTTGCTGGTGGCAAGTGTGATCTTGCTGGAGGGCTGCGAGACCCAATGGAAGGTGGCGGACTGACCGGCGGAGGCAATCTGCTGACCGTCGATGTTCAGGACTCCATCAGCGGCGCCGGCTCCCTTGACTTCGGCAAGAGTGAAGTTGAGGGATGGCTGGTTGCCCGCGGCGAAGAGTGAGGATGAGATCTTCTGAGCATCGTTGAGGAACTTGAGATAGGCGCCGTTGATGGGAACCTTGGAGCCGGGCGCGGAGACGTATTGGGAGCCCTGGAGGACGATCAGCTTCTGGAGCGACTGATTGGAACTGTAGTACTGGGCAAACTTGCCCTGGCCAGGAGCGAAGAGCTGCGCGGCCTCCTCGGTGGTGGCTTCCTGATCGGCCTGCGGGTTGAAGGGGAACTTCTTGAGCACGGGGCCAATCTGGTCGCAGAAGCCCTGGCCACCGCCGTTGAGCGCGGCCGCCGGAGCGCGCGAGGCCAGATCCTCAACGGACTTGATGGGCGCTTCAAGCAGGGCGAAGCTGGTCTTGTCCATGTTGCCGGTGGGGTCCGGAACGAAGGTATTGCGGATGTTTTCGGCGGACTGCTCGGCATTGATGGCGGAGTTGATGATGGGCGTGGCGGAGTTGGGATCGGCCGCGGCTAGAGGGTTGTCGGTGAGGGACTTGACGGCTCCGCCGAGGTCCTGGAGCTTCTGGATGTATGCCTGGTTGGACTGGGCGACGAAGACGTTGTCGGGATTCGACGCCGGGACAACGGACTGGGGCGCCTGGAATGCACCGGAGATGGCCGGCGCGGCGACGCCGGTGTTGAAAGAGACCAGGGAGAAGAGCTCGAGGATCGGAGAGACGTTGGAGTCGAGGATGCTGAGCTTGGTGGCGGCATCGGGCAGGTTCTTGAAGGCCACGAAGTGCGCGCTGGTCAGGTAGGTACGCCAGTTCTGCAGATAGTCGGCGGTATAGACCTCCTGCAACTTGGCGGAGAGCGTGGCCCGGTCGATAGGCGGACCGGAGGCGGGGCCCAGCACCCATTCCTCACCGCTGAAGTAGGGCTCGGGATGCTGGATGGCATTTTGCATGAAGGTGAAGCCGCCCTTGGTGAATGCGCCCTGCACTTCGTAGCTGTCGATGATGTATTGCGCGGAGCCGGGGAACTTGTCGTTGTAGCGGAGGCTGGGGTTCTTGTGGCTGGCGTCTGCCAGCATGCTCTGGTAGACGTGCTGGAAGCCCTGGAAGCCGTTGAGGTAGTAGCGGCCGCGCGCCACGGCCTGGGCGTCGGCGGCGCCGCCCGCGGAGGCGAGGCAGGAGCCGGGCTGGGGCAGAAGGCCGGCATAGAACTCGAACTGCGCCTGCGCGAGCCGGGCGAGTTCCGGGTCGGGCGTGTTGTTGCCGGCCCACTCGGAGGCAAGGACCGCCGGGAGGAAATCAACAGTGCTCTTGTCCGGGTTGGAGGTGGTGATGAGATAGGCCTTGAGCGGCTTGTAGGTGGCGTTGTAGTTGGCGTCGGGCAGCGGCGGAGCCTGGACCGCGCGGAGGCGGGCCAGGATGTTGTTCTGCGTGGGCGCCAGCAGCAGGCTGCGGAACCGGTCTGAGTAGGCCTGACAGGCGACCGGGTAGAGCGCATTGCCCTTGTAGAGCCCGAAGCGGTCCATCAGCGGCGCGCCGTTCTGGCGATAGTCTTCCAGTTCCACCAGGACCGTGCGGAGCTTGTCGAGCGTGGCAAGGTCCTGTGTGGCGGCGAAACCTGTGGCGGAGACCGGGGCTACAGGAATGCGGATTGCGCCGGAGACGCGCTGCTCAAGGGCGCGATTGTTGAAGAACGAGATGGTGGTGAAGAGCAGGATGAGAAGTACGAAGGCGCTGGCGGTGGCCAGCAGCGCGCGCTTGAGGAAGTTGGTGCGAGTGCTGGCGCGGCTGGTCTCAAGCGCGGACTTGTCGGCGAGCAGGATTTTGGAAAAAAGGTGGGGAAGGAAGACCCATTGCGGCACCTTGCGGGTACCGCCCGAGCGCTGGCGCGGGGGCGGGGCCTGCATGGACTGCGCGCCGGCCATGGAGAAGATGCGCGTGGCGCCCGCGTCCGCGGCGGGGGCGGCCTGCTGCTGATGCTGCGCGGGACCGATGTCCAAAACATCTTCTACGACATGAGCCCTCATGCCGGTGAAGAAGAAGCCGCGCAGGAAGGGATTGACGCCCAACTGGCTGGGCCGTCCGAGCTCGAGAAGGAAGCCGATGAGGCCGGCGCGGAGCTTGCGCAGGTCGCGCGGAAATTCATAGGCGCGGGAGAGGCTCTGCAACTCGCCGCCGCGGGAGAGCAGATCAAGCCGGTACTCGGCGAGAGCGTAGATCAGCTGGTCGAGGCGGGAACCGATTTGCTCGCTGGCCTGGTCGGCGTAGAGGCCCGAGTTGGGGTTGATGGATGCGAGAAGGGAGCCGATGGGGAGCTTCACTTCTTCTTCGGTGAGGTTGCCGGCATACTCCGCGAAGGGCGCAACGGTGTCGAGCTTGGTGAAGAGGACGTAGACAGGCAGGGAGGTGCCGAGAGTCTGCGCGAGCTGGCGGAGGCGTTCGTTGATGTTCTGTGCAAGGGCGCGAATCTGCTCGGCGGTGTTGGGGGCCAGGATGCGCTCGATGCTGACGCACACGACGACCGAGCGGGACGGGAGGCGGCTGTCCTTGGAGAAGGCGGAGCCAAGGCGGGCGGGCAAGGTGGACTTGACGAGCCGCAGCCAGAGGGCAGCCTGGCGAAGCAGCGGGCCGCCGGCCTCAACCAGCACATAGGAGCCGGCGAGCCAGAGATTGGCAAGCTGCGTGGGGGCGACGTTGCCGTCCTGATAGACCTGGCCGGCGAGCAACTCGGGCTCCAGGCCGGACTGCATCACGGTCTGGGTCTTGGCGGAGTTTTCGCTGCCGACGACGTAGATGAGCGGCATGGCCGCCAGGGACTTTGCGCCGGTGTGGCCGGTGCGGATTCTTGAGTCGGCATCATGGAGAAGCGCCTTGAGGTTGACTGCTTCCGGCGTGTCCGCCGCGCCCGCGTCCACAGGACCGCCCGCCATCTTGGCCAGGTACCAGATCACAACGGCAATGGCCGCGGCTCCGAGAAGGCCAAGGATCAGGCAGAGCAGCAGGAGCTTGACGCCCTCGAAGTGGAGAGCGAAACCGAGAAGGACAACCAGGGCAATGTAGAGAATGAAGACAATGATTCCAATCCACACGCGCTTCATAGAGAGATCTCCGAAAGGGTCGTAGCCGGGCGGGAAAGTGGAGCGGAGGAGCCGAAGCTGTTGTGCGCAGTGGTGGAGACGCCCTGGCCGAGGATGAGAATGTATCCGACATAGGCCAGCAGGGTGAAGACGGCGAGCACAACAGCCGTGATGGCGAGACGGCGAACCCATGGATCGCGCTGCAGCATGGAGGGCGCGGGCGGCGGCTCGGTGGGGCGAAAGAGCAGATAGGCGCCGCGGATGCGGGTAATCTTGTCGCGCAGGCGCTGTAGCAGCGTATGGGCCTCGGAAGAGTCGCCGAACGCCAGCCGGCCGCGATACCCGAGCAGCAGGCAGAGGGCGTGGAGTTCGAGCACGTCGGCCACTTCATTGGACTCGGGGCGATTGAGCAGGTCGGTCACATTCTTGAAGAAGTACTCGCCGGCAAAGTGACCGCCGAACATCTCTTCCTGGAGCGGTCGGCGCGCCCAGTCGGCAAAGGCGGGGTCCTGCGAGTTGAGGATGCTCTCGTCGAGGAAGGCGATGATGGCGTAGATGGCCATCTTGGAGGCTTCATCGGTGTAGCCGATGGCGGATGCATCGCGCACCGCGCCGGAGATCATCTTGCGAATGGTGGCGCGGAAGGACTCTGCATTCTCCACGCGCTGCACGCGAAAGCGCGTGCGAAGGATGACGGTGAAGACCTCCTGGAAGGCAAGCGCCAGGCTGTTGGTCCTCATCTCTTGAGGAAGGGCGGGAGAAGCTGTCATGCGGACGTCTCCGTAATGATGGTGAGTTCAAAGGTTGAATCGCCGATATCGCCGGGGAGGTAGACTCCAACCTGGCGCGTTTGCAGGATGTGCTGCCAGCAGGCTCCACCAAGAGAGATGGAGAAGTAGTGCATGTCTGCCTGAGCATGAAGGGCGGACGGCGGCACGGGAACGTGAAGCAGTTCGAGGCCGGGCAGGGCGCGTTGCACGAGCTTGGGCACGCCCTCGGCGGAACAGATCTTGACCAGTTGCGGCACCTGGCGGAGCAGGGTTGACTCGTTCAGCGAGGAACGTATGCCGAAGATCCAGCGCGCCCGGCGGAGGCAGCGCTCATCCTTGACCTCGGCGGTATGGATGTAGACATCGCCCCTGGTGAACTTCAACGTGACGGTGTTGGACGGGACCACGATCTCGAGGTAGCGCCGGATCAACGCGTCCAACCCTCTGAAGGTCAGAGACAGATCCTGGTGCAGATACTTCGGGATGTCGCCCAGAGAGGACTCGAGGGCGAATGTGCTGAGCGCGCCGGCAAGGCGGACTAGGTCCTGGTAAACATCCTCGGGATGGCTGCGGCGGTCGGTGAGGTGATGGCGCAGCGCGGGAAGCGCCGAGCAGAGCGAATGAAGAAACCAGTAGTTCGCGACATCGAGCGCGGATGTGCCGAGTTCGAAGCGGCCTGAGGTGGCTTTCTCGCCCTGCACCGAAATAACCTTCTCGTCGATGGATTGGACGAGGCGATGAAGAAGGAGGACGAGGTTCTCGCAGGCGCCGATGCGCAGGCAGGGAGCGATGAAGTCCGGGTCGCACATGAACCCGCCGCTGCCATCGCGCACAATGCGCGCCACAGGGAAGGAGATGGCGCCCTCGGGGACCCGGTCCTGGCTGCACAGGAAGAGATTCTTGCGGGCGAAGGCGACGCTGTTTTCACCCTGGCCGGTGGAGTCGTCGACGAGCGTGCGCTTGATGGCGCCGTAGCGCGTGTCGGGGCTGCCTCCGGGGTCGCAATCCAGACCCTGGTCCTTGCGCGACGGTATGCCGAGGCAGAGCACGATCTCATTGTCGGTGGGGTTGAAAAGCGTCTTCAGCTGGATTGGAACAGGCGCTGTATCGCAGTCGGGGAGGTCGAAGATGAGGCCGTCGGGAAGGATGCCGGAGGCATAGGTGAGCGTGGCAACGCCGTTGCGAATGGCTTCATTGTCAAAGGAGAAATTGAGAAAGCCCCAGGGGTTCTGTCGCAGGTTGGCGCTGAGGAACCAGAGGGTGTCTTCAAAATAGCGGCTCTGGGTTTGGAAATGGTGAGGGCCGAGGTGCATTCCTTCCGACCAGACGACCCGCGAGAGGAACTTCATAGTTGGTAGACCACCATCGATGCTTGCTGAAACCGTGATTTGTGAGGCGATCGACACAGGGCAAGACTTCGGCGATGGCCGCTTGCTTTCGATCGATTGAGCAGGTTACATCCGGGGCAAATGCCGGGGTTGACAACCACTCACCCATTCCCCGGGTACCGTCAAAATCATAAACGCATCTTACTCAAATTCTTTTCGCATGAATAGATAAATTAAGAAGAAGGGATGATTTATTCTTGAGGCACTGTCTCGGAGGCTTGAATCGATGGGCGAGTCTGCAAATCCTGGTGGTCCTGATTCTACGAAGTCCGCATGGCCCGATGACTCGGGCTCTGATAGTTCGTGGGGTGCGACGGGTGTGTTTGGCCAGGTGAAGGATGCAGAACCGGCGCCGTCTGGCACGCCGTTTTCCTTTGCGGTTGATTCGCCGGCAAAGCCGCAGCCTGCGCCGGTTCCCAGCGCCCTCACGGAGCCGGTGGTTTACAAGGTCGGGATGGGCGCTTCCGGAGAGAGTTCCCCCGAGATTCTGGACCGGATGCGCCATGCATCCGAAGAGAAGAAGCCGGTCCCTGAGAGCCCGGCGCCGGCTTATGGCGGAAGCAGCGGCGGTTTCACGTCGCTTTTGCGGACATTGGGAGATGAACCAGCTCCGGTCGTGACGCCTCCCGCTCCAGCGGCAGCGCCCGCATGGACTCCAGTACCGAAGCCGCTGCCTGAGGCTCCGCGACCGGTGCAGGACTCGGGGTTTACCTCGCTGCTGCGTACGCTGGGGAGCGACGAGAAGGCCAGCCCCGCGCCCGCTGCCGCGCCTGCCTGGACCCCGGTAGCGAAGCCGCTGCCGGAGGCGCCGCGTCCCGCGCAGGACTCGGGTGGATTCACTTCATTGCTGCGCACTCTGGGGACGGAAGAGAGCACCGGCGGCCCATCGGTCGCGAGCCAACCGCCCGTCGCGCCCAGCTATCGGCCCGAGCCGCCAAAGCCCGCCGCGCAGCCGTCGGGAACCGGCGGGTTTACCGAGTTGCTGCGCATCACGCCGGACCCGACGCCGAGCCCTTCGTCGCAGCGGCCTCCGGACTTTCACGCCGCGCCCTCCGGTTTTGGGGAGCCGGCGGCGCCGAGCCAGAGCTCCGGCGGCGCATTCACTCAACTTTTCAGCGCGTTGGGCAGCGATGGCTCAGGCGCAGCCCCCGCCAGCGAGAGCAAGAGCAGTTTTTCGGGCGGGTATTCGGCCTCAAGCCAGCCCTTGCAATCGGAACCCTATGCGAACCGGGGCGGTCCAGCGCCGAATGACTTTGGTTATGGCCGGTCGCCGGGCGGCAATGCGAGCGAGACGCCGCGCGCGAGCCAGGAGGCCTTTACTCCCCCGCCGCCCCCTCTGGATGCGCCTCCGGCGCAGGGCGGGAAGGCAGGACTGACGCAGTTGATCCGGCTGCTGGACGAGCCGGTTGCGCAGCAGCCGAAGCCCTATGTGCCTCCCACACAGACTCTGGCTTCGTCGGACCCCGGTTCGCTGACCAGCCAGTTCAGCGGGATGGGCGTGCAGAGCGCCGCGGCTCCGCAAGCCGCTCCGCCAGTGGCGCCGCAATATACGCCGCCGCCGAGCGCGGGGCCGAGCGAGTATTCCAAGATCATTGACGCATCGCGTTTCCGGGAGCAGGCCATGCGCGGGGGAGCGGCAGCGGGAGCGCCTGGAGCCGCCGCGCCGCCGCCGCAGGCGCCACCGCCACCGCCGCCCGCGATGCCCAACTATGCGATGCCGGGCATGCCTCCACCGCCGCAGATGCCGCACTATGGCGCGCCGCCGATGCAGTTTGGCGGAGGCGGAGCAGCAGCACCGCCGCCACCTCAGTTTGCCTATCCGCAGCCGCCGCCCATGCCGGTGGTGGCTCCTCCGCCGCCTCCGCCCGTGCCCGCCGCGACAGCGCCCGCGGCGGGCAAGATGCAGCAGTTTGTGCCGTTGCTGCTGATCCTGATCATTTTTCTTCTGCTCGGGGTTCTGGTTACTGTGATCTTTCTGCTGAAGCACTAGAACGCGGACCGCGTGGTGTGGGCGCATTGACTTCGTGCTTTCCCAGGTCCCAGAATCGGGCCTGGGGCACCCATTCCCGGAGCAGCAAGCGGCCAAAGGCTTCAGGCCGCGGGATCAGGCAAGCGAAGAACGTCAGCCGTGGAGGTGGATGCCGATGAAAGGCATCGGCCTGTTCCACCAGGAGGATTCCCATGCCCTATGTTTCACAGAACTACGACCACAATCCAGATGCGCCGATGGGGACGTGGGTTGGAGCGGCTCCCTATTATGGCGAATGCGTCTCCTATGTGAAGGCGGTGACGCCGGGGCTGCCGCAAACGTCCCTCTGGAAGAAGGGGGCCGCGGTCAAAGGGAACACCACGATTGTGGCGGGAACCGTGATAGCCACGTTCAATGCAACGGGCCACTACTTTGGCCATGCGGCGATCTACGAGAGCCAGACCGCGGCCGGAGTGAACGTGGTGGATCAGTGGATTGTGCAGCCCGCCCAGCCCATTCACCGGCGGACGCTGCGCTTTGGCTCGGCCGGCTATGTGAATAACGGAGACAACTTCTTTGTCGTGGAATAGGCTGATTCTCGGGCTGGCGATGGTCTGTGCCGCGGCGGCTCAGGCGCAGGAGGCACGGTGCCCGTCGCACAAGGACAAGCACCCGCTGGTCAGCGGCGTGGTCTATGACGGGCCGCCCGAACAACTGGCCGACCTGATGCCGGACGTGACGCGGGGCAAGGGCGACCATGCCTTCGCTTCATGGGAGGTTGGGTATATCTACGAGGCCGGCCGGAACCTTTACCTGATGTGCCGGTATGCCGGTCTGGGCGACGCGCAGGCTGTGACGGTGAAGGTGGAGACGAAGGTGAAGCAGTGCGTCTTCCGGACCCATGCGGGGAAGCTGCCGGCGGAGCTGGGCTGCAAGTAGTGGTTGTGGGCGGTTGAGCAAGGTTTATTGCAGCCGGGGTGTTTCGCCGTCGAAATCAGCACAAGCCTGTCGACTCAGTGAGCTGGAAATGGCCGGGAAGAGCCGTCTTTGTGGCTGAATTAGGGCTTGCGCGAGGTCACGGGGCGATTTCCAGCGCCCCTGCAGGGCTCGGGGGCAGGCGGGGTGGCAGGTCGTTTGGTTCCGTCGCGCGGTCAGCGGGGTCGCACGCCGAGCGATTGGAGCTGAGGCTTCCCAGGTCCCCAAATGCGAGGATGACAGGTTCTTGTCGGGAGATGCTTTCGCTGCATCCTTGAAAGCAAAAAAGAGGGAGCCGAAGCCCCCTCCTTTTCATTGATTGCGACGCCGTATGGCCCAAGCAAGTTGCTAGCTGTTGTAGTTGAGGCTCTCGAGGCCGAGATAGACCGCGCCCGAGCCGAGTTCTTCTTCGATGCGGAGCAACTGGTTGTACTTGGCAATGCGATCGGTGCGGCTGGCGGAGCCGGTCTTGATCTGCCCCGCGCCGGTGGCAACGGCGAGGTCGGCGATGAAGGTGTCTTCGCTCTCGCCCGAACGGTGGGAGATGACCGAAGTGTAGCCGTAACGGCGGCCCAGTTCGATGGCTTCCAGGGTCTCGGTCACGGTGCCGATCTGGTTGACCTTGATGAGGATGGAGTTGGCCACGCCCTCTTCAATGCCGCGCTGCAGGCGCTTGACGTTGGTCACGAACAGGTCGTCGCCCACGAGCTGGATGCGGCTGCCCATCTTGTCGGTCATCAGGCGCCAGCCGGCCCAGTCGTCCTCGGCCAGGCCGTCTTCGATGGAGACGATGGGGTACTGGCGGCTCCAGTTGTCCCAGAAGTGCACCATCTCTTCGCTCGACAGCTCGCGCTTGTCGCTCTTCTTGAAGACGTACTTGCCCGTCTCCTTGTTGTAGAACTCGCTGGAGGCGGGGTCGAGCGCGATGGCGATCTGCTCGCCGGGCTTGTAGCCTGCGGCCTGGATGGCTTCGAGGATGAGCTCCACTGCTTCGTCGTTGGACTTGAGCGAGGGAGCGAATCCGCCTTCGTCGCCGACTGCGGTGTTGTAGCCCTTCTTCTTGAGCACGCCCTTGAGGGTGTGGAAGACCTCGGCGCCCCAGCGCAGGGCATCGGAGAAGCGCTCGGCGCCCACGGGCATGACCATGAACTCCTGGAAGTCCACATTGGAGTCAGCGTGCGCGCCGCCGTTGAGGATGTTCATCATGGGCGTGGGCAGCACGGAGGCGTTGATGCCGCCGAGATAGCGGTAGAGGGGAATCTCCAGCGTCTGGGCCACGGCGCGGGTGGCGGCCATGGAGACGGCGAGAATGGCGTTGGCGCCCAGCTTGCTCTTGTTGGGGGTGCCGTCGATGGCGATCATGGTCTGGTCGATGAGGCGCTGGTTGGCCGCGTCCAGACCCTCGAGTTCGGGGGCGATGATGGATTCCACATTGGCGACAGCCTGCAGAACGCCCTTGCCCATGTAGTGGCTCTTGTCGCCGTCACGCAGTTCCACGGCCTCATGTTCGCCGGTGGAGGCGCCCGAGGGCACAATGGCGCGGCCCAAAGCGCCGCTTTCCAGGATTACGTCCGCTTCCACGGTCGGATTGCCGCGCGAGTCAAGAACTTCGCGGGCACGAATGGCAACAATCTCAGTCATATTGTTCCTCATAATGCGATGCTGCAGCCGGTCATTCAGTTGGGGACGGCGATCCACGGCAAGAGTTTCTCCGGCGGCGCTTTGAATCGTGTTCAGAAGCTCTTGCACGATCGGAATCTCCTCTCCGTCCAACGCTCAAAAGGGTTGGTGTACCGTACGGATTCTAGCAAACCAGGGGCCGGCAACCTGTGTAATCGCGGTCACAGGAGGAAGGTTGTCCAGGGCAGGGACTGAAAAGGGCTTTGGAGTATCTCTTTTGATTCGTGGCGCTGAAGGCACCTGCCCGCTCAGCCAGAGCGCCACCGGAGGCGGCAGGGCGCTAGCCTTGAATAGGGCAGAACGGCGCCCGCCTGCGCGCGCGAGCGACTTAACCGCGGAATTGGGGTCTAACCTTCAAGGGGAACCTTGCCCGGAATGTGCAAAAGGAGAATTTGGATGAACCGGCCGATACTTGCGTACGCACTGTTGATTGCGGCGACTGGCGCCATGGGGGCGCAGCAGCCGAGCCAGACCAGTCCTTACGAGGGAACGGCGACTCCTCCCCCGGACGACACCATCATGACCACCGCCGCGCCGCAGGCCAAGCCGCCGGCGGGCCGTCCCATTACTGAAACCGAGCCGCAGGCCGAGCCGATGTCCCGGCAGGACTCCACCGCCCCTTCGACAACCTACACGGACCCCGACGCCGGCATCGCGCAGCCCCCGCGCCGCAGCGCCGCCGCCAGCGAGCCGGAGTTGACGCGGCGCCCCGCCGTTGTTGATCCCGATGGCGATATCGTGCATCCGCACGCGCTCCGGCCCGGCGAACTGGGGGAGGGAACCATGATCCGGGTGAAACTGATGGAGCGGCTCTCGACCAGCAGCAGCGAGAAGGGCCAGGCCTTTCACAGCCGGGTGGCCACGGACGTCCTGCAGGGAGACAAGGTGCTGATTCCGGCCGGGGCGGAGATCGACGGGCAGATTGTTGAGGTATCGAGCGGCCACACGGGCGGGCACGGCTCCATGCGGCTGCGGCCAGACACCGTCATCCTCCCCGACGGATCGCGCTACAGGCTCTACGCCCAGGTCGCTTCAACGCCCGGTTCCAGAACCCGCGTGGGCGGCGAGGGCACCATCCGGCCGGATTCTCGGCTGAAGCGGGACGGCATCGAGTACGGCGGAGCGGTGGGCGCGGGCGCGACCACGGGAGCGTTCCTCGGCGGCCCGGTGGGGGCGCTGACCGGTGGCCTGATTGGAGCTGGGGTGGTGACGGCGCACCTGCTGGTCAGCCATCCCCAGGCGGTGCTTGAGACCGGGACAACGCTGATGTTTACGCTGACCGAGCCGCTGACCCTGGTGCGGACCGAGCCCAACGGGGAATAAGCCGATTCAAAGGCCGGTTTCCCCCGCTGGGCCCCCGGCCTGCTACACTCCCCTTTGCATTTGGGGAAGGGAACGATGGCTGAGATAGGGACGATTGGCGTAGTTGGCGCGGGGACGATGGGCTCGGGAATTGCCCATGTCTTTGCGCGCGCTGGCTTTCATGTGCTGCTTTGCGATGTGGAGCAGCGGCTGCTGGACCGGGCGCTGGGCCAGATTCGCGCCAACATGCTGCGCGAGGCCGAGAAGGGCAAGCTGGCGCCCGCCGACGTGGAGCCGGCCCTGGCACGGATCGCCCTGACCGTGAACCGGGAGAAGCTGGCCGGCGCGGACTTTGCCGTCGAGGCTGCCTCCGAGCGTTTCGACGTAAAGTCGGAGATCTTTCGCGCCCTGGACCGCATCCTGCCCGCCGCCGCCATTTTGGCCTCCAACACATCTTCCATCTCCATTACCAAACTGGCTTCGCAGACCCGGCGGCCGGCGCAGGTGATTGGCATGCACTTCTTCAACCCGGTGCCGGTGATGGCGCTGGTGGAGGTGGTGCGCGGCATGGCGACCTCCGAAGGCACGTTTGCCACGGTGAACTCGCTGGCCCTCAAACTGGGCAAGACACCGGTGGCGGCCAACGATGCGCCGGGCTTTGTCTCCAACCGGGTGCTGATGCCGCTGATCAACGAGGCTGCCTTTACGGTGATGGAGGGCGTGGCCACCCCGGAGGCGGTGGACCAGATCTTCAAGCTGGGCATGGCGCATCCCATGGGTCCGCTGACGCTGGCCGATTTCATTGGCCTGGACGTATGCGTGGACATCCTGCGGGTGCTCTACGAGGGCTTCGGCGATCCCAAGTATCGTCCCTGCCCGATGTTGGTGCGCATGGTGGATGCCGGCTGGCTGGGGCGCAAAACCGGGCGGGGCTTCTACACCTACTGAGGCTCAACCCGACCTTCCAATCTTGCGAAATCCGGGAACCGGGAGACTTTCTGGCGCGTACTAGACTCCGAGCGCCTGTTTCCGGCGTCCAAACGCCATGCAGAATTTTTCTGACACTCTCGGACAGGTCTTTCGAGCCATCCTGGCCAACAAGCTGCGCAGCTTCCTGACCATGTTCGGGATTGCCTGGGGAGTTGGCTCACTGCTGGTCCTTGTGGGCCTGGGCGAGGGGTTCCGCTCTGGGCAGCACCGCAACCTGGCGAGTTTTGGCAATGGCATCGTCATGATGTGGAACGGCACCATCCCCGCCGTCGCCAACCAGCACACAGGGATGCGCCCTTACCAGATGACCCTCCGCGACGAGGCCGACATTCGCGCCCTGAAAGAGGTCAAGAATGTGACGGCGCTGCTGGGCCGGGGTGATCTCTACTCCGTTAGCCCGTACGCAAACACCAACGGCCAGACTCAGGGTGTGGAGCCCAACTACAACGTGCTGCGATCGATTCCCATGGTGCAGGGCCGGTTCATCGATGCGGGGGACATTGCCGAGCGCCGCCGCGTGATCGTCCTCGGCCTCAAGTCGGGGAGCATCCTCTTTCCCGGCCGTCCGATGCTGGGTGAGACCATCACGGTCAACAACATCTCCTTCACCGTCATCGGCCAGGTGGGATCGCTGGCGCGCGGCAACAACGACAACGAAAACCAGAAGAACTACATGCCGCTGTCCACAATGCAGGAGCTCTTCTTCATGAAGGGCAACAACATTGCCCGCGACGCTGTCAGCTCCATCCAATATCAGCCCGTGAAAGAAGGCGACACCAGCGCCGCATTGCCCGCCGTGCACAGCATCATCGGCCGCAACCACAACTTTGACCCATCGATGAAAGACGCTTTCGACGAGTGGGACACGATTCAGGAAGAGCACATGATCGGCGCCATCTTCAACGCCATGGACGTGTTTCTCGGCGGGGTCGGTGTTGTGACTCTGGGCCTGGGCGCGGTGGGCATTATCAACATCATGCTGGTCTCGGTGACCGAGCGCACCCGCGAGATCGGCATTTTGAAAGCAATCGGGGCGACCAAGCGCTCGATTCTCTCCCAGTTCTTCTGGGAAGGCCTTCTCATCACCGGCATCAGCGGCATCATTGGCATTGTGCTCTCTGCCGGCTTCATGTACCTGCTCGACCAGTTCTTTACCGGGAAGGTTCCGGGCTTCGATCCGCCCCGTTTGGTTCCCTGGTCGGCCGCGCTGGCTCTGGGCTCGCTCACCCTATGTGGCGTCGTGGCCGGACTTTATCCAGCCAGCAAAGCAGCCGCCATGGACCCCATTGAAGCTTTGCGCCGGGAGTGAAAGACAGTCCAGGCGCTAGTCCCTATTCCCTAGTCCCTATTTCCCGGCCGGAGGCCATCATGCTCAAAGACATTCTGGCCCAGGCCTGGGAAGCGATGCTCTACAACCGCCGCCGCACTGCCATCACCATGGTTGGCATGGCCTGGGGCATCGCAACTGTCGTCCTGCTCCTCGCCTATGGAGCGGGCTTTTCCCGCGCCGTCGAGCACATCTTTTCCCAGTGGGGCATCAACCATATCGAGGTCTACGGCGGCCGCACCTCCGAGCAGGCCGGCGCGGACAAGGCCGGCGTCCGCGTCCGCCTGACTCAGGAAGACGTGGATCGCGTCTGGAACTCCGTCCCCGGCATCACAGCCATCACCCCCGCCATGTTCATGGACACCGTGGTCAAGAACGATCTCCACACCTACACGTGGTCCGTCAACGGAGTCCGCCCCGAAGGCCTGAACATCCTCGCCCTCGACGTGGACGAAGGCCGCCCCTTCAACGGACTCGAGGAGCAGCAGCGCGCCCACGTCTGCATCATCGGACCCGACGCCAAGACCAAGCTCTTCTCCGGCGGATACGCCATCGGAGAGACCATCCGCCTCAATGGCGTCATGTTCACCATCGTCGGCGTGCTCCACCCCAAGATGGTGGAAGGCGAAAACAACATCAACACCTCCATCTGGATTCCCTTCTCCACGATGGGCGATCTGAAAGACACCACCTATATCGACGGCATCTGGTTCGACTACCGCGGCGACAACGAGGTGGTGGAGCAGAACCTTCGCAACACCCTGGCCATCGCCCACCACTTCCGCCCCACTGACCATCGCGCCATCTTTGTCGCCAACCTCCAGACCCAACTCCACCAGTTCCGCATCGTCTCCATCGCCCTGCAGGTTTTGCTGTCGCTGGTGGGCGCGCTGACTCTGGGCATCGCGGGCATCGGGCTGATGAACATCATGCTGGTGGCGGTGCAGCAACGTACCCGCGAGATCGGCATTGAAAAGGCGCTCGGGGCGCGCCGTCACCACATCCTGATTCAGTTTTTGGCGGAGGCCCTGGCGATTACCGGAGTGGGGGGCTTGAGCGGCATCGCGCTGGCCTATATTGTTTCGGTGGCGGTGGGCCGCATCACGTTTTACAGCGCCCTGGCCAAGCATGCCGAGGATGCCGATATCCGGCTGCTCATCTCGCCGACATCCGTGATCGTGGCCACCGTGATTCTGGCCATCACCGGGCTGGTCAGCGGCATGATTCCCGCCATCCGCGCGGCGAACCTTGACCCCATCGAGGCGCTGCGCTACGAATAGTGGGGCATCTTCTCCGCAACCATGCAGGGCGCTGGTAATTGCGCTTACACCGGCGGCAGCGCGTCCACCACGGGCACGCCCGGTGGCGGAGTAAAGCGGAAGGTTGACGCCGGGAGCGCGGCATTGGGCTCTTCCGCTGTGAAAACGAAGCGTGTGCGCGCGCCGTCGGTCTCTTCGCTCTCGATGGCCGTGATGACGCCATCGGCGGTTACGGTGAGCGTGAGGCGGCTGACCCGCTCTTCCTGGCCCCTGGGCTGGCCCGACAAGGTGTATCCGCCGTTGGATGCCGCAGCCGCCGACAGATGGCTGAGTTCCTTTTCAAGCTCCGTATGGCCGAGAAGAAAGCGCAGCGGGGAGCGCAGGTCGTCCAGTTGTTTGGCGGGGATACGCTGCGCCTGGGGGGCGCCGCGGGTATAGAACCACGCATAGCGCCCATCGAGCAAAAAGAGCTTGCCTGCGGGCGAGGCGTACTCCCACTTCATGCGGCCCGGCTTGAGAAGCAGGAGCGTGCCCGACTCG
The DNA here is from genome assembly GCA_903849645.1 of uncultured Acidobacteriaceae bacterium. Lineage (GTDB taxonomy): Bacteria > Acidobacteriota > Terriglobia > Terriglobales > Acidobacteriaceae > Telmatobacter. The sequence continues at coordinate 130,540 of CAINJJ010000015.1, forward strand.
TTGCGGCGAAGGCCGAGGCCCTCGTAGCTCTCGCTGAACGCAGCCTTGAGCGAATGCAACTGGTTGTAATGGCGGTCAACGCGCCGGGCAATCTCGTGCACGTCGAGCGAACGGGCCTGGGCATGGCCGAAAGAAGCGCACAGCAAAGCGGCGGCCATGAGGAATTGGCCGCCGCGCGGGAAGATTGACCCGCTCATTGCAGGGACTGGGTGCAGTTGGTGCCGCCCGCCGGGTCAGCCTTGATGGTGCCAAACTGATCGCTGCAGAAGCCGCGGTTGCCGGTCTGGCCAACGGTCTGGGGAATGGCGGTGACCTGGTAGCCGGTGATGCGGTCGGTGCCGCTCAGGTTGACCTTGGTGCAGTTGTTGATGGAGAAGATATAGCCGGACTTGACGCCGGTGGAGAGGTCGCCCTGCAGCATCTGGGCTGCGGCCGGGGTGGGCGGTCCGGACTTGGGGTCGCCGCCCAGCGCCGTGAGCGCGCAGGCGTAGCCGCTGGTGGGGAAAGTGGACTCATATTGCAACTGTGCCTGGGAGATGGCCCGGATGGACTGAATGGCCGAGGTCTCGTTGGCCTGCTTCTTGAGGCTGCCGATGGTGGGAATGGCCATGAGCATGAGAATGAGGATGATGGCGATGACGATGAGCAGTTCCATCAGCGTGAAGCCGTTGGAGCGGCGTGACGGACGATTCCGAAGGAACCGGGTGAGTCCGCGGCGGGCGTCAGTGAGCAAGAGCTTGCAATTCATGGGATTCCAGTGCCTCGTGGAGTGGTCCGGAGTGCTCCGGCCCATTCGTGAAGATGCTACAACGTAGAGACGCGGAAGGGAAAGGGGACGCTCGAAAGCAGGGGCCAGGGAATAGGGATTAGGGATTAGGGACTAGGGATTAGGGGACAGTTTGCGGCGGGCACTCTGGGAAAGCTTCTCGAAGGGGCATCGCGGCGATGCTGCAACTCTCAGTCAACTCGTCGAAGATCACGCACCTGATGTGGCCTTCTATTCCCTAATCCCTAATCCCTAATCCCTAATCCCTAGTCCCTATTCCCTGCCTTTCAACACTCCAGCCGGGCGCGGTTTAGTTTGACGCCGTCGAGGCGGCCGAGCAGGGTGACGGCGATGCGGCTGGGATCAAACAGGCGCTGAGCCATGGCCTGGACCTGAGCCGCGGTCACCTCCCCGATGCGTTCAATCACCTCTTCGGCAGAGAAGAACTGGCCAAAGTACATCTCCTGGCGGGCCAGGTTGGCCATGCGCGCGTTGGAGCTTTCCAGGCCCATGAGGATGTTGCCTCTGATCTGATCCTTGGCGCGGCTCAGTTCGTCGGCGGCAAGTGGTTCCTCCTTGAGCAGGCGAAGCTCGGCCAGGATGAGGTCCACGACCTCCAGCGCCTTGCCCGCAGAGGTCCCGGCGTAGACGCAGAGGGTCCCCGCGTCGCGCAGGGGACTGAGGTCGGAGTAGATGGAGTAGACCATGCCGCGTTCTTCCCGGATGGTCTGGAAGAGGCGGGAACTCATGCCGCCGCCCAGGACCGTGTTCAGGATGAGCGTGGCATAGCGATTCTCGTCCGTGACGGGCGGGGCGGGCACGCCGAGGCATATCTGGACCTGTTCCAGTGACTTTTTGTTGCGCAGGACCACGCGCGCGCTGGCTTCGGGGGCGGGGAGTTCGTGAAGAGTGGCGCCACCGGCGAGATTCTGGAACTTTCCGGCCACTTCCTCGGCAAAGCGGTCGTGATCCAGGTTGCCGGCGGCGGAGAAGACGATGTTGCCGCCATGGAAGCGGTCAACGTGATAGCCCAGCAGCTTGTCCCGGTCCAGGCCGCTGACCGTGGCCTTGGTGCCCAGAATGGGCCAGCCGAGGGGGTGATCCTTCCAGAAGCTCTGGGTGAAGAGTTCATGAACCAGCACGTCGGGGTTGTCCTCGTCGATCTTGATCTCCTCGAGGATGACGCCCCGCTCGCGCTCGATGTCGGCGTCGGCAAAGGTGGGATTGAGCACCAGGTCAGCCAGCACATCGAGGGCGATGGGCACGTGGTCGGACAGGGATTTGACGTTGAAGCAGATGGTCTCCTTGCCGGTGAAGGCGTCCAGATTGCCGCCAATGGAGTCCATCTCGCGGGCGATGTGCTGGGCGGTGCGGGAGCGGGTGCCCTTGAAGAGCATGTGCTCCACAAAGTGGGAGATGCCGTTGGTTTCAGCCGGTTCGCAGCGGGAGCCGGATTTGATCCAGACGCCCATGGCGACGGAGCTGAGGTGTTCCATGCGTTCGGTGAGCACAATGAGGCCGTTGGGGAGGACGGTGCGGCGAAGATTTCTCTCAGGATTCATCATCTTGTCAACTTCGATTGTAGGCTAACCGGACCTTCGAGGCAGCGCGGGCGAGCCTCTTCCCGGCCCGGATTGTCCCCCGCTAATTGGCGGTCCAGCCGAGCGCCGAGAGCTGGGGCGAGGGAAATGCTCTATCCTGAGCCCAGCCGTGAACGTGAACCAGGACCAACTCGTCTCATTGAATGCCGCAGGCGGTTCCGCGCCTGTCCGCAAGCCGCTTTTTGGGCTGGACAAGGCGGCGTTGGCTGCGTGCATGGTTGAGGCGGGCGAGCCGGCATGGCGGGGAGGCCAGTTGGCCGAGGCTCTCTATCGCCAGCGGGTCGGCGCCCTGGACGAGATTTCGACCCTGCCCAAGGCTCTGAGGCAGCGGCTCGCGGCAGAGGGCTGGGAAGTTGACCGGCCGCTGATAGCCCAGGTCTTCAAGTCGGTGGACGGGACGGAACGCTACCTTGTCCAGGGCCAGGGCGGCGATGCGCAGACGGTGGAGACCGTCTGGATGCCGGAGGGCGACGAGGGAGAGAGCGGCGACGGGCTTGATGAAGCGGGCGGGGGAGCCGAGGAATCACCCGCGGTGATGAGGCGTTGGGATCGTGCGACGATCTGCGTTTCAAGCCAGGTGGGCTGCGCGGTGAACTGCCAGTTCTGCCTGACCGCCAAGCTTGGCTTGCAGCGGAACCTGACAGCGGGCGAGATCGCGGGGCAGGTGGTTTCGGTGATGGAGCGGCATGCCGTGGAGGTGGGCCGCGACCGCGTGAATCTGGTGTTCATGGGCATGGGCGAGCCTTTTCTGAACTATGACCAGTTCATGGGGGCGGTGCGCCTGCTGGTGGACGGGGTGGGCCTGAGCCCGCAGCGGATGACGGTGTCCACCTCCGGGATTGTTCCGGGGATCGAGCGGTTTGCCCAGGAGCCGGCCGAGTGGAGGCCCAAACTGGCCATCAGCCTCAATGCCCCCAACGACGCGATTCGCGGCGAAGTGATGCCGGTCAACCGCAAGTGGCCGATTGCGGCCGTGGTGGACGCGGTGCGCCAGGTGCGGCTGCGTGCGCGCGAACGCATCACGTTTGAGTACGTGCTGCTGGGCGGCGTGACGGATCAGGCCGAACATGCGCGAGAGGTGGCGGGCCTGGTGCGGCGGACGGGGCTGCCGGCCAAGGTGAACCTCATCGCATGGAATCCCGGCCCCGGCATGGCCTATGCGATGCCGCGGCCAGGGGCGGTCGAGGCCTTTCGCCACATCCTGACCAACGCGGGAATTGCAACGTATCTTCGCAAGCCGCGCGGACGGGACATCTACGCGGCCTGCGGACAACTGAAGCGTACGGTCGAGGGGTAAATCCCCGGTCGCCTATTTGGCAGGCATGGGGAGCGGCTTGACGGATCCGCAGTCGGAGCCCTTGAAGATCGAAGTGGATTCGCTTGTCCACTCGACAGGCATGGAGTTTGGTCCGGCCTGCATCACTCCATCAAAGTGAACCTTTCCCGTGGCGCGGTCGCCGCCGCTCCAGGAAGACTCGACCGTCCCCTTGCCGTTCATTCTTCCACTGCACACCATGTCAGCCGTCATGCCCGTGGCCTTGAGCGAGACGTTGACAATCTGGCAGTCCTTGCCTTGAGGCATGGGCGCCCCGTACTTGTCGATCATCTCCTGCGTCAGGCAGACCTGCGTGGTTGTGGTCTGGCCGCTGAACGGTGAATTCGCGCCCGGCGGCAGGGTGATTCCGGGCGGAAGCGGGGATTTTTGCCAGGACATTTTCGTGGTCATCTCCCAAAGGCCGGGCTTGCGAACGGCCTGGGCCACGGCCGCGAGGGCTACCGTCAACAGCGAACAGCTCAATACAATCCAAAAGCTGGACTTGCGCATCTTTCCTCCAGTTTGATCGCGCGGACCGCGCGCCTCCACTCTAAGGGAAGAGGCCTTGGTCTGGCATGGGGTAGGGCTTCACGCTGCCGCAGTCCTCGCCTTTGAAGACGGATACGGAGGTGGCCGTCCACTCCACCTGCCTGCTGGAGGCGCCGTTCATCACCGTTCCGGTGAAATGAACCGTGCCCTTTGCCCGGTCAGCGGTCCAGGAGGATTCCGCGTTTATTTTGCCCGTCACGCGCCCGGTGCAATCCAGTTCGGCGGTCATGCTGCTTTCCTTTTTGTCCAGGCTTGTCACGCGGCAGCCGCCCCTGGTCTGAGGCAGGGGAGCGCCGTATTTTTCAAGCAAAGGCTGGGTGAGGCAGACCATCGATGTATGGGGAGTGGGGCCAGCGGGGATTCCGGGGGTCCTTTCCAGCGATGGCGGAAAGGCGGTAGTGGTGGTCATCTCCCACAGGCCGGCTTTCCTGTTCTGCGCCCAGGCAAAGACGGCCGCAGCCAGAAAACAGCAGATCAGGGTGGTCAGGATCAGGGACTTGCGCATGGTGCCTCCTGCGCAAGGACGCATTTGCCGGACTGAACGCTCATTGGCTCCCGGTCCCAGGATAGGAAAGAGAAAACGGCTCAGGAACGGCTGCCGAGATTGGCGCGGCCAAGGGCCAGCAAGGCTCCTGTCACGCGACCGGCCGCGTGGCGGACGACGCTTTCTTCGCTGGCGAAGTTTCCGGCGATGCAGTGCACGCCGAGCGCCTCGATTCTCTCAATGTCGGCCACGATGGGCGAGGCGTCTTCCATGGCGTAGCGGGCCAGGGTAGCGGCGGAGAAGGGCGCGGTGTTGACCAGCGCGTAGTCAAAGACAGGGGCGTGGGTGTGGGCGTAGATGCGCTCGATGTGCTGCGAAGCGGTGAGCCCCAGGCTCTCGTTGGCCTGGGTCATGAGGTTGCAGACAAAGACCTTGACGCCGCGCGCGCGGGCCAGGGCCGCGGGCAGGCCCTCGACCAGCAGGTTGGTGATGAGCGAGGTATAGAGGGAGCCGGGTCCTACTGTGATCAGGTCGGCGCGTTCGATGGCATCGAGCGCTTCCGGCAGCGGCGCGGCGTTGGGAGGGTCGAGCATGAGTTCCACAATGCGGCTGCGGCTGGCGGTGATGTTGGTTTCGCCGCGCACCAGTGAACCGTCTTCCATGCGCGCAACCAGGGTGGTGTTGGCCGTGGTGACCGGGTAGATACGGCCGCGCGTGGCCAGAATCTTCGAGGCCAGTTGAATGGCGTGGGCAAAGTCGCCGGTGATCTCGGTCAGAGCGGCCACAAACAGATTGCCGAAGTTGTGGCCTTCCAGGGCGTCTCCGGAGCGGAAGCGATGGGCGAAGAGGCGCGCCAGCAGGTCTTCTTCCTCGCTGAGAGCCACCATGCAGTTGCGCAGGTCGCCGGGCGGCAGCATGTTGAAGTCGCGGCGCAGCCGGCCCGAGGAGCCGCCGTCGTCGGTGACGGTGACCAGGGCGGCGAGGTCTGCGATCAGGCCCGCTTCGGGAGGCGTTCCAGCGGAGATGACATGACGGCGAAGCCCGCGCAGGAGCGTGGACAGGCCGGTGCCGCCGCCGATGGCAACCACCCTCAGTGGCGGAACTGGGGCAATACCGCGCATACCCGCCTCCGGATGCAGGGGAAGATCCTGGCTGGAGGGCGGATCAGATTCAGATCGGTTGGGATTCACTTGTACCCTAGGGTACCTCAGGATAGAGCAACTCGGTAAATCGGGGGTCGTCTGCCATGTTCTGGAAGTCGTTATCAGCGCGCGCCTGGAGACGGTTTTTAGGGTTCAGTTCGATGGCCAGTTCCAGGTTTCCCAGGCAATCCTGGGTGCGCCCGAGGATCGAGTCCAGCAGGGCGAGCCCGTAGTAGGCGTAATCGGCCTGCGGATGCGACTCAAGGATGCCGGCGAACTGTTCCCGCGCCTCTTCGTAGTAGCCGGTGTTCAACTGCGAGATGGCGTAGTCGTAGCGCTCCTCGGGGGTGGAGAAGGCGAGGTTGTGCTTGTCCAATTGCCGCTGGCAGGTGGAGATATACATCTGGCAGCGCTCTCTGAAGACGGCCGGAGCTTCGTGCAGGAGCTTTTCGAAGGCGGCCAGCGCCTTTTCATACTTGCCCTGCTGGAGCAAGAGGACGGCTGCCTGATAATGCTGGAAGGCAGGGCCCGTGCCGGTGTTGGATAGTCCACCGACCTTGGCGGCCGGAGGGGTAGACTTCTTGCGGCTGGACGCCGCCGATCGGGCCTCTTGCGTCATGAGTTTGCCGGGAGCCAGCCAGCCTTCACGCAGAGTTTCGCCGGGATGTTTCCGGCACACACACCGCGCCTGGCCATTGCTCTGCTCAGGCCCTCTTTATACGCAGAACCTCGTTTTGAGTCAATGGGGAGGCTGGAATTGCGAGTTATGCGGTAGTTTGCCCGGCCGGGTTGCGATAGATGGATGGATTCAAGGCGGGGTCGTTGTACATCTTCAACTGGCGATAAAGCTTGAATCTCCGTGTGCCGGCCATGGTCTGCCGCCAGAGGTCGTCGAGGCAGGCGGCAAGGTCGGCGCGCTGCTCCTCCAGTGTGGCAAGGCGCTCCCTGTTGCGCGCCGCGTGCCCGGCAGGCGCGTCCGCACGCTCGGCCTCCTCACGCGTGTGATAGATCTTCAAAGCCAGGATGGAGAGCCGGTCGATCATCAGCCCAGGGGATTCGGAGTTGAGGGGCGCGGCCGGATGGGGAAGGTTTTGGGGGCCAAGCCAAGCCAGAAGAAACCGGTCGAGTTGCTCGGCCAGGTCGTTGCGGCGCTGGTTGGTCGAGTCCACGCGGCGCTTGACCGCGGCCAGGTCGGCATCGGTGGCCGAGGGAACTCTTGCCTCGTCTTCAATGTGCCAGAGTTCAAAGTTGGCGCGATGCTGGCGGGCGACAGCCTGCATCCAATCCCCATCGCAGTTAACGGACAGCGCCGGCGGCGCATCCGCCATGTGCCACGCGCTGGTTTGCCGATCATGGAGCAGGACGATGGCGTCGGCAGAGAGCATTCTGAACGGTCCTTTGAGACCGCGCGATTTCCGGCGGCTCTCACTATGGTAGAACTATCTTCACCTGAGAACCAGACAGGGCTCATTTTCGGAGGAGCGTGGCTGGGAAACCAGCCCGCGGAAGCAGCGGGAGTTATCAGGAGCGGAGGGCCAATGGCCGGGGAGATCGAGCGGTTTCTTTGTATCGCCAGTTATGAGAAGGGGCAGGATTTCCTGCGCCAGTGCGCGGAGTTGGGGGTCAAGCCCACCCTGCTGACGGTGGATAAACTCCGCAATGCCGACTGGCCGCTGGATGCGCTCGAGGAACTGACCTCGATGCCCGAGGGGCTGAGCCGCGAACAAATCCTGAACACGGTCTCCTGGATGATGCGCGGGCGGCGCTTTGACCGGGTGATTGCACTGGACGAGTTTGACCTGGAGACAGCGGCGCAGATCCGTGAGCACCTGCGCACGCCGGGCATGGGCACGAGCGCAACGGCCTTCTATCGCGACAAGCTGGCCATGAGAACGGGAGCCAGGGAGGCAGGATTCCTGGTACCGGAGTTCAGCCGGGTGGTGAACTACGACGAACTGCGCGCCTACATGGACCGGGTGCCCGCTCCCTGGCTGCTCAAGCCGCGTTCCGAGGCCTCGGCGCTGGGCATCCGCAAGATTCAGAACCCGGAGCAGCTCTGGCGGGCTCTGGACGAGCTGGGCGACCGGCAGAGCTACTTTGTGCTGGAGCAGTTCGTGCCCGGCGAGATCTTTCACGTGGATTCGGTCGTGAGCGAGAAGAAGGTCCTGTTTTCCGTGGTCCACCAGTATGGCCGTCCGCCCATGCAGGTGATGCACGACGGGGGGGTATTCACCACGCGCACGGTGGACCGCGCCAGCCAGGATTGGCAGGACCTGACCACGTTGAACGCCGCGCTGGCTCCGGGGCTGGGCATGACGCGCGGCGTCACCCACGCCGAATACATCAAGGCTCATGCCGATGGGCGGTTCTACTTCCTGGAGATTGCGGCACGGGTGGGCGGTGCGTTCATCTCCGACCTGGTGGAGACGGCGACCGGCGTGAATCTGTGGCGGGAGTGGGCGCGCCTGGAGGTCGCCAGCCTCCGCGGCGAGCAATATACGCTGCCGGAGACGACCGAGAGCTACGCCGGAAGCGTTCTCTGCCTGGCGCAGACCGCGGAGCCCGACACCTCAGGATTCAACGCGCCTGAAATCGTGATTCGCATGAAGAAGCACCATCATGCAGGGATGATTGTGCGCTCGGAGGACCCGGAGCGGGTGAGGACGCTGCTGGAAGAGTACAGCGCGGAGTTTGCGCGGCGGTTTCTGGCCTCAATGCCGGCTCCGGACAAGCCCACGGCATGAGCGTTGTCCTTATGCCGGTCTCGGGAACGCGCGCCATGCGCAGCCGTGCGGGCCGCATGTTGCGGATGCTACTATCGGCGGACGGCGCAGGCCGCGGCGGACGAGTGCGCGCGCCGAATCGGATGGAAAGATATGCGGTCAGCCGCGGAGAATTGGAGCTGAGATGAGCCTGACGGAGAAGCCCGAACTGATCACCTGGCCGGAGACCCATTATGTGTTTGTCGAGAAGGCGGGACCGTTCATGAAAACCGCGCCCCAGGCCTGGCAGGAGTTGCATGCCCTGGTGCCTGCGATCGCCGCGGCAAATAAGATTACCGGCTACCTGAGCCTCTACCGGATGGGCCCGAATCTCTATCGAGCCGGCGTGTCTGTCGCACAGGCGCCCAACGCAGTGCCCGAGGGGATGTCGTACGAGCTTTTTGCCGGAGGCCCGTACAGCCGCTTTGTGCTGACCGGGTCGTACGCACAACTGCCGGAGGCCTCCCGGCGGGCGTGGGAGATTGCCGAGGAGGAGAAGATTCCGCTGCGCGCGGGGTACGCAATCGAGAACTACCTCAAGGACCCGCGCACCACGCCGGCCGACGAACTGGTGACGGAGATTCTGCTGCCAACGGTGTAAGGTTCGCCGAGTGCGTGACACGGGCCGCGCATTACAATCGGCTGGGGAGATGGAGCATGGAAAACAAGTGGCAGTTTCCGCATCGGCGCTGGAACCCGCTGCGGCAGGCATGGGTGCTGGTTTCGCCGCATCGGACGCAGCGGCCCTGGCAGGGAGAAGTGGGGCAGAAGGCGACGCCCTCCGGGCTTAGCTTCGATCCGGAGTGCTACCTCTGCCCAGGGAACAAGCGGGCGGGCGGATCCGAGAACCCGGCGTATGAGGGGATTTTCACGTTTGTAAACGATTACGCCGCTCTCTTGCCCGATGCGCCGGCGGAGGCCATCGAGGCTGTCTCGCCGCTGCTCAAAGCCGAGCCCGCCCGCGGACTCTGCAAGGTGCTTTGCTTTCACCCCGACCACAGCCTGACCCTGGCCCGCATGACACGCGCGGAGATTCGCCGGGTGGTGGACGCCTGGACCCGCGAATACGAGGAGCTGGGCGGGTTGGACTGGATCGACTACGTACAGATCTTCGAGAACCGCGGCGCCATGATGGGAGCCAGCAATCCCCATCCCCATGGGCAGATCTGGTCCACCGGATTTGTGCCCGACGAGCCGGCCGCCGAGACCGTCTCCCAGCGGGAGCACCTGGCCCGCACCGGCCATTGCCTGCTATGCGACTATCTGGCGGCCGAGAAGGCGGCCGGCGAACGGTTGATCTTTGAGAACGAGCACTTTGCGGCATTTGTGCCGTGGTGGGCCGTCTGGCCCTTCGAGGTCCTGCTGGTGAGCCGGCGGCACCTGGGCGCGCTGCCGGAACTGAGCGCAGACGAGCGGGACGGGCTGGCCGACGCCCTCAACCGGGTGGGGGTCCGCTTCGACAATCTCTTTGAGACCAGCTTTCCCTACACCATGGGCTTTCATCAGACGCCGACGGACGGGGGCGGGCATCCGGAGTGGCACTTCCACGCGCACTTCTATCCCCCCCTGCTGCGCTCGGCCACGGTGCGCAAGTTCATGGTGGGATTCGAGATGCTGGGAATGCCGCAGCGGGACATCACGGCGGAGAGCGCGGCGGAGCGGCTCAGGGCCTGCTCGGAACTGCACTTCTGGCCGAGAGCTTGAGGGCATCTAGCTGTTAAGGGGCAGGGCTGAGTCGTGGGGAAACCGCGGCCGGAGATGTGGTGAGCTCGCTGGGATTCGAACCCAGGACCCACGCCTTAAAAGGGCGTTGCTCTACCAACTGAGCTACGAGCTCGTTCAAGGCCGCTGAATCCAAATTACCACAGGGGCGGGTTTGCCGCTTTGGATGGCGGCGAGGCGGGGTATGCCTCCCGGCCGGGGCGCCGGCGCCGGATGGGGTGAGCCGGATGAATCACACGGGAATTTCCGTGGAAAAACGAGGTTCCGCCGCTGTCTGGGGGCAGTGAACTAAACCACACATTTGGGACAACTTCTCCGCAGGCCGCCCCATATGCGGAAACCGCCCGTCTCCGTGCCTCCTATGACAAGAAAGTGGTAGGAGGGGAACCGAGCAAGTGTTATTGTTTTGACAACAGTGCGGCAGCTAGGATTCAAGGTGAGCATACCTTCCGGAACAGGTCACCAGGGCTGGTTTTTGAGAGTTTACAGCAACTTGAGGCCAGGGGAATTGAGAGCAACCGGGTCCGGTTCGGAAGGTTTTGAGGTGAGAGATGACAGATCGCAAGCCGCTGGCTGACAAGAACGAGACCCCCGAGGATGTAGCGACCCTTTATTCCTGGGCCAATTTGCATGGGGCGAAGTACAGGGATTTCTCAGCATCGCGGGCCCAGACGCGGGAAAATGCGCGTCTGCGTGTCGAGCAAGCCATCGAAAGCGAGCGGCGCCGCTCCCAGCAGGAGACCGAGGCGCAGCGGGCCGCCGAGGCGGAGCGTGCGGCTTCGGCAGTCAGAGAGGCTGAAGCGGTGGAGCGCGAGGCGGAAGAAGGCGCCCGGCGCCAGGCCGTACAGGCCAGCCAGGAGGCCGTGCGTCTGGCGGCGCAACAGACCGCCCAGCAGCGCGGCTGGCAGCAGCCGAGGCCCGAGCGTCTTGCAGTTCCCACTGCCGCAATGCCGGCGCCGGCGTATCCCGCGCAGCTTTCCGAGCCTGATCTTCCAGCCTTTTCTGCTGGGCACCTGAACCGGGTCGTTTCTTCCACCCCGGCCCCTGCATCAGCCCGCATGGCGCCGTTTGCAGCTCTGCACGAAGAGAACCATGCGCAGCCAGGCAGCCAATGGGCTGGCGCGGAGCCGCGCGCTGCGGCCGGCCGGCCGGCATGGCTGGCGCCCGACCGTGCCGAGTCCGCGGCCCCGATTGCACCTCCGGCGCAGGACGAGACTCTGCAAGGGTCGCGCGACCGGCTGACGTCGCGCTGGTTTGCCCTGAAGGGAGTCTTTGAAGGCGCAATGGCGCCGGCCGAGGCAGTGGCCGCGCCTTCTGTATCGCGCGCTCCGATCCTGGCCGTGTTTTCGCTGGCCGGCGGGGTGGGCAAGACCAGTCTGGTGGCTACGCTGGGCCGGGCCCTCTCGGCGCGCGGCGAACGCGTGCTGCTGGTGGATACGGCGGCCTACGGGCTGCTGCCCTTCTTTTTTGGAGCGCGCGACCAGCGCCCCGGCGTGCTGAGGACCTTCAGCCCTCCCGGAGCCAGCGGCGACGCTCCAGTCCAGTTGATTACCATTGACCCCGAGGGACTGGCGCCCGACTCTGCAGGGCAGGACGCCCTGGCGCAGGAGATTGCGCGCAATGCGCGCGGAGCCGGCCGGGTGCTGGTGGACCTGGCTACGGCCTCGGGAGCCACCACGCGGCGCATCCTGAAGATGGCCCCTACGGTTCTGGTTCCCGTGGTTCCGGACATGAGCTCCGTGGTCAGTGTCGGCTCCATCGAGGCGTTCTTTCAGAAGAACTCAAGCGCGGCCGGCAAGCCGGTGTCGCCTTACTACGTTCTGAACCAGTTTGACCCATCCCTGCCCCTTCACCTGGACGTGCGCGAGGTGCTGCGCGAGCAGTTGGGCGACCGGCTGCTGCCGTTTGCGCTGCGCCGGACGCCGGCCGTCTCCGAGGCGCTGGCCGAGGGCATGACGGTGGTGGACTACGCGCCCAACTCGAATGTCGCCGAAGACTTTGGCAGTCTCGCGGCATGGGTGAAGAGCCTGGCCGCGCCGGCCGGAGCCAGCTACCGCGGCGTACGCTGGAGCGAACGATGAACCTATCGGAACTCTGGCAGGATATTGGGGCAGGGGAGAACATCGTCACCAGGTTCATCCGCCTTGCTTTCCTGCTTGCGGCCGCGGGAATCTTCTATTTCCTGGCCGTTCTTCCTCTCACCTGGCCGCAACAGGCGGTTCTCGGCCTGCTCACTCTGCTGATGGCGCTGGCCCTGGCGCGCAGCTCCGACTCATATCTGGTGACGCTCACCCTGATGATGATGTCGATGTTCTGCACCTTCCGCTATGGCTTCTGGCGCATCACGGGAACGGTGCACTTCTTTCAGGACCCCGCCAATCACTGGGGCGCGCTCGACGCATTTTTCATCCTCAGCCTGGTGATGGCCGAGGTCTACGCTTTTTTCATCCTTTTTCTGGGTTACTTCCAGACCATTTGGCCGCTGCGGCGCGCCCCGGTGGGCCTGCCCGACAGCGAGGATCTGTGGCCGCATGTCGATGTACTGATCCCCACCTACAACGAGCCGCTCGACGTGGTGCGCTACACCGCGCTGGGCGCCTTGAACATTGACTGGCCGGCGGAAAAGCTCCACGTCTACATCCTCGACGACGGCCGCCGCAAGGAGTTTGAGCAGTTTGCCTTTGAGGCGGGCCTGGGCTACAAGATCCGCCCGGACAACTTTCACGCCAAGGCGGGCAACATCAACACCGCCCTCAAGAGCATGACGGCGCCGTATGTGGCCATCTTTGACTGCGACCACGTGCCCACGCGGAGCTTTCTGCAGATGACCATGGGCTGGTTTTTGCGCGACAGCAACCTGGCCATGCTGCAGACGCCCCATCACTTCTATTCGCCCGACCCATTCGAGCGCAACCTGGGGCAGTTCCGGGTGATTCCCAACGAGGGCGAGCTGTTTTACGGCATTGTGCAGGACGGCAACGACTTCTGGAATGCGACGTTCTTCTGCGGCTCCTGCGCCGTGCTGCGCCGCACCGCGCTTGACGAGATCGGCGGCATCGCCGTGGAGACCGTTACCGAGGACGCGCATACCTCGCTGCGCATGCAGATGAACGGCTGGAACACGGCCTATATCAACATTCCGCAGGCGGCGGGGCTGGCTACGGAGAGGCTGTCGGCCCACGTGGGTCAGCGCATCCGCTGGGCGCGCGGCATGATCCAGATTCTGCGCACCGACAATCCGCTGTTTGCGCCGGGGCTCAAGTTCGCGCAGAGGCTGTGCTACTTCAACGCCATGTGCCACTTTCTCTACGCCGTTCCACGGCTGATCTTTTTGAGCGCGCCGCTGATTTATCTTTTGCTGAGCCACACCAATGTCCCCGGCTACTGGGCCGCGATTCTGGCCTATGCGCTGCCGCATCTCACGCTCTCCAACGTCACCAACTCGCGGATTCAGGGCGAGCATCGGCACTCTTGGTGGAATGAGATCTACGAGACGGTGCTCTCGCCCTATATTCTGCTGCCTACGGTGATGGCGATGATCAACCCCAAGCTGGGCAAGTTCAACGTGACGGCCAAAGGCGGCGTGGTGAAGAGGACATTCTTTGACACCCGCATCGCTCAGCCATTCCTGATCATGCTGCTGTTCAACATGTGCGGGCTGTTGATCGCCATACCGCGCTTTCTGATCTGGGATCGCGACCGGCCCGGAACGGTGATCATGAACGTATTGTGGTGCTGCTTCAACATTGTCATCCTTGGCGTGACCACCGCGGTGGCGCGCGAGATGAGGCAGTTGCGGACCACGGTCCGGATCAGCATTGTGACGCCGGTGATGGCCAAGATGCCGGATGGACGGCTGATCGCGGGTGAGACGATTGACATGTCGTCGGGTGGGACGGGCATACGCTTCACCGAGGCGCTTGATGCGGATCCGGAGTCGCTGGTGCGGCTTGTTTTTCCGCTCCCGTCCGTGACCTGCGATCTGCCGGCGGTGGTGGTTTCTTCCGATGGGCTGGTGGTGCGCGTGCGTTTTGAAGATTTGACGATTGCCGAACAGGAAGTGCTGACCATGGTGCTCTATTCACGAGCGGACTCCTGGCTGGGCTGGGGCGAGACCCGCGAAAGCGACGACGTCATGCGCAGCCTCGGCCGCATCTTCCAGATCTCGATGATCGGGCTGGTGACCACGTTCCAGAGCCTGTTCACGGGCAAGGACAAGCGAGCCAGAAAGGCGGCGCTTTCAGTGGCCCGTCCGGTGGTGCTGCTTGCCCTGGCCGCGGGGCTCATGGGAGCCTCCCAGCGCGGCTGGGGGCAGACGCCAACGCCGGGCCAGGTGCAGATCAACGCGCCCAATGCGCCGGCTGCCGCGGCGGATAGACCCCCGCTGCCTCCCCCGCCGCCGGGTCAGTTTCGCGATACGTTCACGCTCAACGACGCGGGCTCGCCGCAGATTGAGCTGCATGGGATCGACAGCAGCCACAGCATCTATTTCACACTGCCGCAGACGCATGTGGCGCGCACGGCGAAGATCCACGTCTACTATGCTTTTTCTCCCAGCGTGCTGCCGCAGTTGAGTCACATCAAGCTGATCATGAATGGAACGCTGTTTGCGACCATTCAGCCCACGCCGGGACAGGCGGGCGGGTCGGCGTCGCAGGATGCGGAGGCGGAGTTCATGATTCCGCCCGAGCTTCTGGTGCACAACAACGCGCTCACCATCCAGTCCATCGGCCACTACACCATGGTCTGCGAAGACCCGGCCAACACGGCGCTCTGGTCGCGCGTGCACCGCAACACCTATCTGGACATTGAAGGCGACCTGCTGCCGCTGGCCGACGATCTGAAGCAGTTGCCGATGCCGTTTCTCGACCCGGCGGTGATTCAGCCGCTGAGCATTCCCATCGTTTTCGCCTCGGCTCCTTCGTACAAGGCGATTCAGGCGGCGGGCGTGGTCACCAGCTACTTCGGCCTCATCTCGGAGAGCCGCCCGGTGCGTTTCCCGGTACATATCGGCCCCATCCCGGCAGGCAACGCGATCGTGATCTCCGACGGTCCGTCGAACCTGCCCGCGGGTCTCAACCTGCCCTCGGTCTCTGCCCCTACCGTGGCCATGCGCAACAATCCCAACGACGCCTATGGCAAGGTGATGGTGGTGGCCGGCGCGGACGCGGACCAGGTATTGCAGGCGGCCCAGGCCATTGCCCTGCACAGTGACATGCTGCAGGGAGCGCAGTCGACTATCGACAGCCTGAAGCTGCCCGACCGCCAGGGGGCGGACGCCGCGCCGCGCTGGGCGCGCACCGACCAGACCATCGCGCTGTGGGATTATGCCACCGCCGACCAGTTGCAGGGCGACGGCTCGGCGCCCTTGAACGTCTACTTCCGCATCGCGCCGGACATCTTCTATCCCGAGCGCCCCAACGCCCTGCTGCGGCTGGTGTACCGTTACAACTCGATTCCCATCGGGCCCATATCGAGCATGCAGGTGCGGGTGAACAACGCCTTCCTGGGCTCGGTGCCGCTGGTGCCCGCGCAGGAAGCTTCGCGCCGCATGCAGGCCGATGTGCCGGTCCCGGTGGTGAACCTGCGCCCCTTCTCCAACTCGCTCTCCTTCGACTTCACGTTTCAGCTCCTGAAGAAGGGGGGCTGCCAGGATACGACCCCCATCAACATGCAGGGCGCCATTTTGCGCGACACCTTTCTTGACCTGCGCGGCTACCCGCACTATGCGCCGCTGCCCAACCTGGAGATCTTTGCCAACGCCGGATTTCCGTTCACACGCTTTGCCGATTTGGCGGAGACAACCGTGGTGCTGCCCCCCACGCCCACCGAGCAGGAGATCGAGACCTTTGTCACGCTCATGGGCCACTTTGGCCGGCAGACGGGATTCCCGGTACTGCGCGTGACGGTGGCGGGCTCGGACGCCATGCAGGCCGGCGCGAGGACCGACTTCCTGATTGTGGGAACCGGCGACGACCAGCCGGCATTTGAAAAGCTCGCGGGCAGGCTGCCTGTGGCGCTGCGCAGCGGGCAGATTCAGGTCCACGACACGCAAGGCTTCTTTGCGCCCATGCTGCACCATGCGTGGTGGAAGCTGCGCACGGAAGAACACACCGAATCGGGCGATCTGACCGCGGCCGGCACCCCGGACGCGGTTGTCGAGGGAGTGCAATCCCCGTACGATCCGCTCGGCAGCCGCAGTATCGTGGCGATTCATCTGAGGGAGGCGGCCACCTTCGAGCCATTCATGGCAGCCTTCATGCGGGTGCAGCAATCGAGCGACATATCAGGCTCGGTTTCCGTGCTGCACGGCAACCAGTTCCAGTCTTTCCGCATTGGCGCGGAGGTCTATCATGTGGGAGTGCTGCCGTGGTGGACGCGGCTGACACTCTGGTTCATGGAAGTGCCGTGGCTGGCCGCAGTCGTGGTTCTGATGCTGGCCTTCCTTCTGGCGATCTGGACGCGTCAATGGCTGCGCGGCAGGGCCAGGGCGCGCTTGCGGATGCTTGGAGACTAGAAGCATCAGTAGCCGTCCAAGACAGCAGGCGAGTTGTCCGAATCCAGCAGTTGGAGAAATGCAGACATGGGTCTTCCGGCACCCCGGATTCGGAAGCATCTGATTTTGATTCTGGCCCTGTCGATGCTGACCGCGGCCGGCGGGTGCAAGCAGGGCCCATGGGCGCTCTGGGACTCCTATGCGGCACGCTTCATCGATGCCCAGGGGCGGGTAGTGGATCCGCAGGGCGGCGCGCGCACCACATCCGAAGGGCAGGCATATGCGCTCTTCTTTGCCCTGGCCGGCAACGATCAGCGGCGATTTGATCTCGTGTTGAACTGGACCCAGTCCAACCTGGCCCAGGGCGACCTCAAGAGCCATCTGCCCACCTGGCTGTGGGGCAGAGACAAGGACGGCTCGTGGAAGACGCTCGACCCTAATCCGGCCTCGGATGCCGACGTATGGATGGCGTATACGCTGGTGGAGGCGGGGCGGTTGTGGGCTCATCCTGCCTATGCGAATACGGGCCGGGCCATGCTTGCCCTGATTGCCCGCAGCGAAGTCGCCGACCTGCCGGGACTCGGCCTCACCCTGATGCCGGGGCCAATTGGGTTCCAGCATGGCCGGTCGTGGACCATCAATCCCAGTTATCTGCCCATGTTTGTCTTTGACCGGCTGGCGGTGCTTGATCCCGCTGGGCCCTGGCACGGGATCGCGTCCGGAATTCCGCGGATCCTGCAGCAGAGCGCCCGTCACGGGTTTGCCATGGACTGGGTTGATTATGTTCCGGGGGATGGGTTCTATCCGGCTACCTCGCACCCTGGCAAAGAGGCCCCGCCGCCGTTGGGAAGCTATGACGCCATTCGCGTGTATCTGTGGGCGGGGATGATGGACGAGAGGTCGACCGGCCGGGCAAAGATTTTGAACGCGGTTCCGGCCATGAGTGTTTATCTTGGCAATCATGATGCCCCCCCGGAAAAGGTGAGTGACGGCGGGATTCCAATGGCGCAAGATGGACCTGTGGGATTTTCGGCGGCCGTGCTGCCCTACCTGCGGGCGATGCCCCACTGCGAGAGGCCGGGCGCTCAGCAACTGATTCGCCTGAGCGCGCAGAGGGACGCGGCTTCAGGACTGTATGGAAAGAGCTTTGCGTATTACGATCAGAACCTGGCCCTGTTTGCGACTGGATTCCTGGATGGCAGATTCATGTTTGGACCGGGTGGGGAATTGAAAGTGGAATGGACACGCTCATGAGGGTTGACGGCCGGGCTTTGAGGCAGTGGTGGAGTGTGGGAATCTGCCTGATTCTTGCGCTCCACGTGTCTCTCGCGCAGAAGAAGGTCCCCAGCGGGGCGCCCGACGATACGCGGCGGATCTTGATCGAGAAGGCGCGCGCGCTGGAGGCGCGCGGACGGCCGGACATGGCCATCCAGTCGTGGCAGCAGGTGCTGCTTTCCGATCCGAAGAGCGTGGACGCCCTTGCCGGGCTGGCCAAGGACTACAAGCTCATAGGCTCGACCGACCAATCAAACGCGGCGCTGGACCGGTTGCGCGCCGTCAATCCCAATGATCCGAATATCGCCAGGATTGCGGCGCTCAACAGTACCCGGATGCAGAGCGACCGGCTGCGCCAGGCCGGAGAGATGGCCCGCCAGGGCAAGCCGGAAGAGGCGATGCGCATCTATCGCGAGTTGTATGGCGACAGGCCTCCCGACGGAGACATCGCGCTGGCCTACTATCAAACGCTCTATGGAACCGCCAACGGCAAGGAGACGGCGATAGCCGCCATGCGCGCTCTGGCGCAGCGCAACCCCGGCGACACCCGCTTTGTGGTGGAGCTGGGCGTGATGCTGACCTACGACGCCAAGACCCGCGCCGAAGGCATTCGCATTCTGGAGGCGCACCCCAAGGAGCCCAACGCACAGGCGGCATTGCGCCAGGCATTGGTGTGGGATGCCGCCAATCCGGCCTCGGCCGCGGAGTTGCGCAAGTATCTTGAGAGCCATCCCCAGGACACGGAACTCACCGGCCGGCTGAAGGAAAACGAATCCAAGCTGGCCCAGATGAACTCCGGCATTGCGCGAACCCCGGCGGAGCGGGCCGCCTTTGCGGCTCTGAACGCGCACAAACTGGAAGAGGCGCAGGCGCGCCTGACGGCGATTCTCGACGAGGAACCGAACAATGGCCGCGCCGCCGCCGGCATGGGCTTCCTGCGTATGCAGCAGAACAACTTTGGCGGCGCCATCAGCTACCTCACGCAGGCCGAGCAGAATGGATACAAGGATCCAGCCGTCTCCGCAGCGCTGGTCACCTCGCGCTTCTGGTACACGATGGGCGAGGCTTCGCAGGCCTTTGACGAGAACCAGATGGAAGTGGCCGCGGCCAAGTACAAGGCGGCGCTTGCGATGCGTCCGCGCAGCGTGGAGGCCCTCAACGGGATGGCCGGCCTGCTGGTGAAGGAGCAGCAGTTCACCGCCGCTGCCGCGATGTACGAAGATCTGATCAAGGTGCAGCCGGGCTCGGTTGCGGCATGGCGGGGACTGTTCCTGGCTTATGCGCGCGACGGGCAAAACCAGAAGGCGCTGGCGCTGGCGGGACGTTTTCCGCCCGCGGTCAAGTCTGCCACAGCGCGCGACCCGGAGTACCTGCGCACCCTGGCCACCCTTTATCACGCGGAAAACCGCTCCTCCGACGCGCAGCATGTGCTGGCCCAAGCCCTGTCGCTGCCGTTTCCTGATAACGGGACCAGCCTGAAGGCGGATACGCGGCTGCAGTACGCGGGGATTCTGATGGAGGCGCGGCGCTTTGATCAGGCGGTGGAGCTCTACACGCAGATTCTGAACGAGGACGCGGGCAACCTGGCGGCCTGGATGGGCCTGGTGAGCGCCCATCATGAGCTCACGCAGGACAACCTGGCGATTGCCGACGTGGAAAAGATGCCGCCGGCAACCTATGACGCGGCGCTGGCCGATGCCGGCTTCCTGTCGATGCTGGGCTCGATCTATCAGCAGGCCAACCAGTTCGACATCGCCCAGGGGTTGCTGGAGCGTTCCGCCAAGATGCAGATGACGGCCGGCGGCCAGCCCTCCATTCCGCTGCAACTGCAACTGGCGGCTATCTATCTGGAGCGCAATAACACCGCCCAGGCCTACGCCATCTACCGCGAGGTGCTGGAAAAGAATCCCGATCGCGTGGATGCCTGGAAGGGCCTCATCTCCACCCTGCAGGCCACCAGCCGCACCACCGAGGCGCTACAGCAGTTGGCGCTCATTCCCGCGCCCGTGCGCAAGCAGCTTGAGTCGGACATTGAATTTGTGCAGGGCGAGGCCAGCCTCTATGCCGCGGGCGGCGACACGGCGCACGCCATTGAGTACATGAACCGGGTGCAGGCCCACTACCGCGAGCTGAAGACCCAGCCGCCGCCCGCCATCGAGATTCAGAACGCCTGGCTCCTGTTCAACACCGGCAACGACCGCATCCTCTATCCCGCGCTGATGCGCCTGGGGGCGCGGCAGGACCTGACCAATCCGCAGCGCGAGGCGGTGCAGTCGATCTGGGCCAACTGGAGCGTGCGACGCGCCGGCGCGGCCATGGATAACGACAACATCCAGCGCGCCGTCGATATTCTGGACGCCGCCTCGCAGGCCTTTCCCGACAATCTGGCGGTCCGCAAGGCCGTGGCCGGCGGCTATGTGAAGGTGGGCCGCGCCAAAGAGTCGCTGGCGCTGTTCAAGACCATTCCGATGCAGGACGCGACGGCGGGTGATTTCCAGGGAGCCATCGGAGCGGCTCTCTCCGCCAACGACAAGGCGCAAGCCGAGCTGTGGTTGCGGCAGGCGCTTGACCGCTATCCGCGGAACCCGGCGATTCTCTCACTGGCCGCGCGCTTTGAGCAGGCGCGGGGAGACAACCAGCGCGCCGCCGACTATTGGCGGGCCTCGCTGGCCGCGATGCCGCAGGCCACCCCAGCCGACCGCCTGGCGCATGAGCTGGCTTATCCCGAACAGGATGCGAAGGCGCGTCGTGCCGTGACCGCGGCCGACCTGCAGCACCTGCTCGATCCCAACTACGAGCCATTCCAGAAGACAACCAAGCTGCCGCCGCTGCCTGCCTACGGGCCGGACCCCTATAACGGCCGGGCGCCGATCGATCTGAACCAGCCGCAGCCGACACCCCAGAAGCAGTATTCTCCCAGTCCCGCGGATGGCAGTTTGCCCAATCCCCAGGCGTCCAATGGCGCGGATCCTGCCTCGGTGCAGGCTCTTTCGCCCAGCCTTGACCCCGTCTCCGCACCTTTTGCCAGGAAAGCCGGCAAGAAGGCAAACCTGGCGGCCCCATCCAGCTTCATGGGCGCCATGCACCTTCCGCCTTCCCAGGGGCACATAGCATCGCCGCGGATTCCTGCCGCACAGTTGTCTTCTCTCCAGGCTGAGATCGGCCCAGCCTCTCCTGGCTTGAATCCGCCCACGCATTCGCTGGCGGGCGACGCGTGGAAGGGTCTTCTCTTCTCGCTTATGGCGGGCAATCGCATCGATGAAGCCTTCCGGCAGATGGCGCAGATTCCGCCCGATGTGCGCCGCCAGCTCGATGGGGATGTGGAGTTCATTCAGGCCCAGGCCGGGCTCTACGCGGCCAGCGGCGACGTGCCTCATGCCGAGGAGAGTCTGGGCCGCGTAGAGGCCTACTACACGCTGCGGCACGCCGCGCCGCCGGCCGCTCTGGAAGTCCAGCACGCCTGGCTGCTCTACAACGCGCGGGACGACAAGAAGCTCTATCCGGTCTTGCGGGCGCTTGATGCGCGGCGGGATCTGACGGCTGCGCAGCGAGATGAAGCGCAGACCATCTGGGGCGACTGGAGCCTTCGCCGCGCGGTCTCCGCGATGGACGAAGGCAACGCACAGGGAGCCGTGGAGATTCTCGAAGCCGCCGCCCGTGACTACCCCAACAATGCCGCCATCCGCAGGGCGCTGGCGGGCGGGTATCTCCAGGCTGGACGGGTGAGCGAGTCACTCTCCATCTTCAAGTCCATTCCCATGGAAGGCGCCAGCGCGTCGGAGTACCAGAGCGCCACTGGCGCAGCACTGGCGGCCGGCGACATGGTGCAGACCGAGGCCTGGCTGCGCGAGGCGCTGGGGCGTTATCCCTCCGACTCCGGAATTCTCTCCGTTGCCGCCCGCTTTGAGCAGGCTCGCGGGAACAACCAGCGCGCCAGCGACTTTTGGCGAGCATCGCTGGCGGCCATGCCGGCGGGTTCCACGGCGCACAGATTCGACACCCTGCGGGCGGTTCCGGCAGCGCAAGCAGCGGAGGCCAGAAGGCCGGCTCCAGGCGATCTCAAGCTCTTGCTCGACCCCGGCCTCCAGCCGTCCCAAGGCGCTACCAAGCCGTTTATTCTGCCCGGCTCCGGTTCTGCCTCGTTAGGCGGGGCTGGTTTGCCGCGGCTTCGCGAACCGGACCCCACAGCCCGGTCCGGCGCGCAAAGCGGCGTGGTCTCCAATGCGCCGCTCTACATTCCGCAGCGGGATGCCAGCGGCAGGCAGATAGGTCAATCTGTCCTGACCGAGCAGATCGCGCATCAGACCGGCCGTGATGGTTCCCGTAGTTTGGGGGACGCAGGATGGCAAGCCGGCACGTCCGACGGCCCAGGCGCGGGACGCTGCGCAGGCGCCCAGCTACACGGGAACGGTGAAGCTGCCGCCTTCGAAGAGAACATCGACTCCACCGAGACCGGCACACCGGGCCTGCAGGCGCCAAAGCCGGTTGCGACTCCGACTCCCATTCCGACTCAGGCGCCGAGCCGTCCCGCCCACCAGGGCGCTGGATTGCGCATCACCTCGCAGCCCATGGATGAGCTGGCGGCGCGCACGCTGGCGCAGTTTGCCGAGCAGGTGGACAGTCAGTTGACCCAGGGTTCCGCGGTGAAGCTACACACGCTGCCCGGACTTCCCGTCCGGCAGGCGACCACGCTGGCCGCAACGCCGCAACCGCAGACGCAGTATTCCAAGGCGCAGTACACGCCCTCGGCCCAGGAAGCGGCGACAGGAGCTTACTCCGCGCCCAAGCAGCAGACGGTCCAGCAGCCAGCGGCCGCAGTGCAGCAGGAACCGGCTGCTCCGCCGGTGGCGAACCCCGCTCCCACGATGGTGGAGAAGAAGCCGCGGAAGGCGAGGAAGGCGCCGCCGCTGGTGCGTCAGCCCTCGGTTCCCACCCTGGCGACAGCTCCGGCGGCGCAGCCAGCGCCCTCGGTGGATGTAACCGATGTGCCGGCGGGTGGCCAACCGGCTGCGTCCAGCACTGGCCTGACCGACGAAGAACTGCAACAGCGCAACCTGCCGCCCCTCCGCGGACCCTGGGTTCGGGTGCAGCGGGACCAGCGCACCACCAGCCCGCGCGACGAGGCGGAGATGCAGCTGCACGCCATCGAGAGCGGATACAGCCCGTGGCTGGGCGGTACCGGGGTGCTCAACTATCGCACCGGCGCCTTGGGCTACGATCACCTCTCAGCCCTGGAAGCGCCCTTTGAAGCCTCGGTCCCGCTGGGCTATGGCGGGCGGCTGACGGTCGTCGCCAAACCGGTGTTTCTGGATTCGGGCCAGGCGGACGGCACCAGCGTCATCACCGTGCTGCAGGCCACCTCGCCGGGCGCTCCTTTGACGCTCACCACCATCCCGCAGCCCATCGGTACACTCACGGCCACCGACAAGACGCCGCCGGCGCAGCAGAATGCGACCGGACTGGGCGGCGAGGTGCAACTGGCATTTGCGCATCTCGCCCTGGCGGGCGGGTATACACCGGCTGGGTTCCTGGTTTCGACGTTCACGGGCAGGGCGCTGTGGCGTCCGGGCAACGGGCCGTTCACGTTCACCTTTTCCCGCGACCCGGTCAAGGACACGCAGCTCTCCTACGCCGGCCTGCGCGATCCGGCGGGCAATACGCTGGGCAATGCCGGCCAAATCTGGGGCGGCGTGGTCTCCAGCATGGGCAACGTGCAGTATGCGCGGGGCGATGCGCAGTCCGGGTTTTATATCGCCGGCGGCGGGCAGTACCTGACCGGCTACAAGGTCAAGACCAACAACCGGATCGAGGGCTCGGGCGGCGCCTACTGGCGCATCAAGACCATTCCGGAGTATGGCAACCTGAGCATCGGGGCCAACTTCTTCGGCATGCACTATGCGCTCAACCAGGACGCCTTCACCTATGGCATGGGCGGCTACTTCAGCCCCCAGGCGTACTTTCTGGCCAATGCGCCGTTTACCTGGACCGGCCACTCGGGAACGGCGTGGCACTACAACATTCTGGGGAGTCTGGGTGTGCAGGCGTTCCAGGTGGACAAGGCCGCGCTCTTCCCAGGCAGCGCCATCACGGCGTACATTCCGTCGCGGACGAGCGTGGGCTCAAACTACGACGTGCGCGGACAGGTGGCCTACCAGATCAGTCCGCACTGGTTTGCGGGCGGATTCCTGAGCGCCAACAATTCACGGAACTATTCGTCGGCTTCGGCGGGATTTTACGTGCGCTATCTGTTCCGCTCGCAGCCGTCGACGGTTGCGGGCCCGACGGGAATCTTCCCGACCGATGGCTTGCGGCCGTTCATGGTTCCCTAGTTTCTGGGTGTAAGCGTATTATTTGCGGCAGTTTAAGAAGAAAATGCAGCGATCTGCCCGGCGGAAGAGCCGGAGAGATGGCTGCATTTTTCTTTGCTGCAAGGCGGAGGGAGTACCCCCATTTCAGATGGGCCGAGAGACCGCGGAGGCGCGGATTGAGGCTACCGCTTCATGCGGGCGTCGGGGAATCCGGCGCGCTGCTTGAGGGCGAGCAACTCCTCGATCTTGTGGTCGGGAATGTTTTTGAGAGGCAGGCCGATGCTCTGGGCGATGAGATAGGTCTTGCAGTAGTTCTCAAAGGTCTCGACCAGCCACTCGGCATGGGAGACGGTGTCGGACCAGCAGACGATGCCGTGGTTGGCGAGCAGGATGGTGTTGTGGTCCTGGACAAAGGGGAGAACGGTCTCTGCGAAGGCTTGGGTGCCGGGGGTTTCATAGGGGGCCAGGGCGGCGGGGCCGATGGTGGACTCGTACTCGGAGACCAGCCCAATGGGCGGCAGCGTGCCCGTCATGGCAAAGGCCGTGGCGTGCGGTGGGTGGCAGTGGACGACGGCGCGGGCCCTGGGGTTGGCCTTGTAGATTTCGAGGTGGAGCAGCAGTTCGCTGGTGCGCTGGCGGCCGCCGGCCAGGATGTTGCCCTGGATATCGGAGAGGCAGATGTCCTGCGTGGTCATATCGCGCTTGCTGATGAGCGTGGGGGTGCAGAGCAGATAGCGGGAGCCGATGCGGGCGCTCATGTTGCCGCCGTTGCCATCGACGTATTCGCGCTCCCAGAGCTTGCGGCCGACCTCGACGATTTCAGCGCGGAGGGCCTCGGCCTGCAGGGAGTTGGCGACTGCGAGAGGCGACTCCTCGGCTGTCTCCCAGTCGGTGGGGGAAATCGCTGTCTGGTTCATGGCATCGACCTCTTCGGCAGGGGTTGGGCGGGAAGAGGCGAAGGGCCTCCGGCCCAGCTCCATTCCCTTGCCAATAGCATATAAGGCCGGATTGGGGTTGGGGAGGGCGGACCGGCGGCGGAGGGGTCAATTTGGCCGGCGGTGAGCACGAAAAGCGTCCCAGTCTATCGAGTGAGGACTGGGACGCGATAGGGCCTGGGGCTACTCCGGAATCAGCAGGAAGGAATGGACGACGATCCCGGCGTCGATGAATTCTCCGACGATCACGCCTTCCTCGTTTTCAGCCCATAGCTCGCTGCCCCAACTGGAGGGGTTGCCGACCATGATCTGGTTGGGGACATCGAAGACGACGGTCTTGCCGTTCGGATGGCGGATGTAGGCATGGCCGAGGGAGTTGGCGTCGTTGACCCGGCCAAGGGCGTCGCCGTTGGGGCCGAGGCCAAAGTTCCAGACGGCGGTGGCTCCTGCCGTAACTTGGGGTACAAAGGCGGTCAGCTTGCCCTCGGGGCTGCGCACGTAACCGGAGACGAAGCCGGTGGGGGTGGCGTAAAAGCCAGCGGTCACGCCCTGATTGTTGATAAGCGCGCTGTTGTAGGCGGCGCTGGACTCGCCGGGAAATTCGTATTGGGTGTAGGCGCCTTTTATGGAGCGGATGAAGCCATGGCTGCCGCCGGAGGGGTCAGTGACGGCGCCGGCGATTGTCCCGGCGTCATTGATGCTGTAGGCCCATGTGCCCTGATTGTTGCCCACTCCTTCGGCGGGGTCGTCGAAGATGGTGATCTTGCCGTCAGGGGCGCGGAGGAAGCCGTGCGCGACAAAGTCCGCACCCTCGTAGAGGCCAACGACCTCGCCGCGGGCGTTGATGGCCTGCGGCTGGGTCCCGAGATAGTTGCCCACCCCGGGGTTGACGCCGGGGGCATCGAAAACGGTGAATGCGCCGCCCGCATCGCGCAGAAAGCCGTGAACCACGGCATGTGTGTCGATGGCGACACCCACTGCGGTGCCGCGGGTGTTGATGGAGAGCGGATAGGTGCCGCCCACCACGGGGTCGGAGCCGGGGGCGTCGAAGACTGTGATGGCGCCGCTCGGGTAACGGAGGAAGCCGTGGGTTCCATATCCGTTATCGATGACATACCCGGTAGTGACGCCGCGGCTGTTGATGGCAACGGCTTCTGTCCCAGCATATTGAACAGTGCCTGCACCCGGAGCGTCGAACTCAACGATGCGATAGCCGGGGGGCACTGAACCCTGGGCCCAGGCTCGGGGGCTGGTGAGGGCAAGGGTGGCAAGGGTGAGCAGAAAGAGCAGGCGGATGAACGGCTTGGGGTTGGGGACAGCAGTCGATTGCATTTCGGATGGCCTCCATGGCATGGGTTGGGAAGATGCCGGGTATGCGAGGCAATGCTTCCACAGGAACCGCCGGGAGGTCGTGATGGGCGGGTGATCAAGTTGTGATCGTTTTGTGATTTCGCGCTGGGCGTCGACAATTCAATGAATTACAAACTGCCAGGACGGGCAGGGGTGCAGTCGTCGCACGGAGGCGAGGGGAATCCGGAAGGGATGGAGGCGGTGTGGGGGCTGGGGTCAGGGCTTGGTGCGGGTTGGACATGGACCCGCCGGCATCGGATTGATTGCCGTCACTCTTGGGTTTGGGGCCAAGGAAAGGGCTATCTTGCTTCCAGCGTGAGCGCATAGATGTCGTTCCGGCTCATATCGCGCAAGACGAGCGGTGCACCGGCCGGGTCCAGGCTCATGGAATAGCCGTAGTATCCAGTCAAATGCCAGTCGGCCAAGTCCGCCAGGCGCTCCGCTTTTCCGCCCGCAACGGGAATCCGGAAAACTCCCTGGTCGTGTCCGTACCGCAGGAAGCAGATGAAACGGCTGTCGCTGGAAAAGGCGGGAAAACTCACGTCGCCAGTGACAGGCAACGTGCGCCAGAGCTCCGTCTTGAGGTCGAAGATCAGCAGACCTCCGGGGTTTGTTCCTCCTGCCATGGCCGCAATGTAACGCCCGTCCGGGGACCAGCGAGGCGACCATCGGCCCTCGGATCCAGGCAATGTCTTCACCTGGCGGCTCTTCAGGTCAACAATGCGCAGGTCCTGCCTGGCAGTGGTGGCGCCAGTGGGAGGACCAAGGCAAAAGAGGACCTTCGTTCCATCCGGCGACCAATTCGGATCGTGAGTGTCCCCCGACTCCTCCGGGATGAGCCACAGGGGCGTCCCGTCAGCCGCTGAGACGCGGTGGATGGAAAAATGGCCATCCGGGGTAATGGTTCCGAAGACGAGCTCTTTGGAATCCGGTGACCATTCGGGATTGACGTGGTAGTCGGGCCCAGGGGCGATCTGCACGCGATTTGCCCCATCCCGATCAGCCTTCCAGAGGGTTCCATCGGGATAGGAGACATATGCCACGAATCTCCCGTCAGGAGAGAAGGATGCTTCTTCCGCGGAGATCCCGCCCAGGAAGGGCTGGGGAGCGCCGGTCTTCAAATCGATCCGCGAGAGCTCTCCCTTGGGAGCCACCCCGCCCGCGAAGATGGTCTTCCCATCCCTGCCCGGAACCGGCGGAGCCCAGTGGATTGGCCCGCTGGTCAGTTGAATGGGCACAGCGGACGGCCGCCGGAACAGGCCGCGCCGTTCATCAAGCGCCCATATCTGGTCGTCCGCCACAAAAAGGAAGAAGTTTCCGTCCCGTGTCCAGACTCCGCAGCACGGCGGAGTGCCCCCTTTCCAGTCCGCGAGTATCGGATGCAAGCCGGATCCATCCGCCGACATCTCCAGGAACCGCGCGTAGAACCCCGCAACTAACCGGATTGCCTTTCGGTCGGGTGACCACCTGAACCACGAGGCCGCCGCTCCAAAAGCAACCGGGTCAACGCTTGCCAATCTGTGATTTCCGGTCCCGTCGGTGCCAATCAGGAAAATGTCGCCGTTCAAAGTGGAGTAGATCACCGATGTTCCGTCCGGAGAAAACTCCCCGCCTCCGCCGTTTGCCAGATGCCGAGCCGGGCCGCCCAGGACTGGAGCAATCCAAAGATCATTGTCTGCCTGTCCCTCCGCTTGGGCGCCAATGAGCGCATCGGAACCGTCCACGGAAACGTCCAAAAGCATCAACTGCTGTCCACGGATGGTCAGGGGAAGCTGGGCGACTTGCCCTCCGGCGATACCGACCTGCTCGATCAAGTTGGGGGAGTTCTGGGTGAAGTACAGGCGGCTCCCATCGGTAGCCGCCAGGTACTTGTCGTGCCCGTCGTGGGTGAGCTGGGTGTAGGCGGTGATTCTGGGAGGCGGCAAAGGGCGGAGCAGGTACCAGAAGCCGGTGGCGAGGAGCGCCAATAGGACGGCGGCGGCGGCTGGAAGAGCCCATCGGGGCCTCTTGCGATGGTGGGGCAGACTGGGCGGGGGAAGCGGGGCTGCGGCGTCCTCAGCGGCCGGGGAGGCGGGCGTGGAACCCTCCACCTGCTCGACCGGGCAGATGAAGCGGTAGCCGATGGAGGAGACGGTGCGGATGGCCTGTGCCTCACGGGCGTCATCTTCCAGCACCTTGCGCAGCCCTGAGATGGAGCGTGCCAGCGAGTTATCGGTGACCGCTGCGCCGTCCCAGACATCGCGCAGGATCTCGTCCTTTTCCACGACGCGATTGCGGTTGTGCACCAGATAGAGGAGCAGGCGAAAGGCGCGCGGCTGGAGGTGGATGTCCTGGCCAGCGCGCAGGAGGCGGTGCTCCTTTTCGCGGAGTTCGAAGTCGCTGAATCGAAAGACGATTTGCTTGCCGCCGTTCACCATTCTGTCTGACGAAGTTCAGGGATAGGTCAGGGTAACTTCAGGGGTCTCATCTTTGTAGCACACCTTGAGGTTGCTTTTGATTGAGCGGCGCAATGGATGGCGTTGCGGGTCGAACGGAGTTGTCCGGTGTCGTGACCCTGAAAGAGACAAGCGATGCCCCGGTCGGCGGCTAGCGCGGGCTGGGGGCGGCTTTGGCGAAGTGGAAGGTGCAGTTGACCTGGTGGGTGGCGGGGTCGGGTTTTACGTCATAGGTGGTGATGACGGTCTGGAGCCACTTGGCCAGGGCCTTGTCTTTCTTTTGCGCCAGGGCGGAGAAGTTTGCGACGTAGCTCTCGTCGAAGACCGCGCCGGGGGCGAGTTTCCAGGCGAGCTTGAGTTTGGCGGCCATGGCGTCGGTGGCTCCGTCGAATTTGACCGAGGCCAGATGGTACTGGTCGCCGGGGGTGATTTCGAGGGTGTAGTTGACGATGTGCGTCGCCTCGTTGAAGGCGGGGTGGGCGAGGGTGGAGCTGTCGAGATAGCCGATGGCGTGGCAGGCGTCGCGGACGGCGAGGAGATAGAGTTCGAGGGGGCGTCCAGAGTTGGCCGGGTATTTGGCCAGGATCTTCTGGACGTCGGCGCGGGCGACCGGTGCGGTGGCGGGGAAGTCGATGGCGCCGAGCTTGTAGATGCCGCCTTCGCGGATGGTGACGGCAAAGGGGATGTCGATGGACTGGTCGGAGACGATGGGCGGGTCGACAGGGGCGACGTCGATCTGAACCGCCGCATAACCCTCATCCTGGTAGAGGTCCTCAAAGGCGTGGTGAAGGCCGATGGCGGTGTTCTGGGTGTCAAAGTCGTTGCCGGTCTGGCCGGTGACGAGGAGGACGGCCCTGGCCTGCATGGCGGGGGAGACGCCGGCGAGCTGGATGCGCCCGATGCGTACGGGCGGCGCGGCGATGGTGAAGTTGACGGCGGTGATCTTCTGGGGGCCTATGCCGCTGGTGAGGGCGGCTTTGACGGTGGCCTTGAGGCCTTTGGCGGCGAGCATGGCTTCGAATTGACGGCAGATGCCGTCGAGCAGAACGCCGCTGGCGGGGAGCAGTCCGCGATAGAGAGGGAAGCGGTCGCGAAGGGTGGCTTCGAGGTCCCTGCCTGGCGTGAGGGGCAGGTTGTCGAGGTGCATGGGGAAGAGCTGCGTGGCGGGGGTGAGGGTGAAGGTGAGCGTCTTGCGGTCGGAGGCGAACTTGATCTCCTGAAAGAGGCCGGTGTCGCTAAGCTGCTTGGCGCGGTCTTTGACGTCGCGGGGGGTGAGGGGCGCGTCGGGCTTGAAGCCGGCGGCGGCGAGCAGCTCCTGCTGGGTGTATTGGGGGGCGCCCAGAAAGCGGATGGCGCGGGGAACGGCGGGCGGGGCTTTCTTTTGCGCCTGGCAGGGCAGGGCGCCGAGGAGCAGGAGTGCGATCGCGAGGGTGGGGGAGAGCCTGGTCATGTTGGGGCAAGGGTAGCAAATGGGGGGCGGTTGGGAAAGCGTGGCCGGCTCAGGCCTCGTGGGCGGTGGGGACGTGGGGCTGGGGCATGAGTTCGGTGAGGGCGATGCCGGCGAGGATGAGCACGGCTCCGGAGGCGGGGCGGAGGCCCAGGCGCTCGCTGGTGAGGAGGAATGAGGTGATCCAGGCAAAGACGGGCTCAAGGGTGAGAATGAGGGCGGTATGGGTGGAGGGCAGGATGGACTGCGCCCAGCTCTGGATGGAGAAGGCGGCGGCGGTAGCCAGGACGGCGGCGATGGCGAGAGCAATGGCGAGGCGGGGCGTCCAGCAGATGTGGGGATGCTCGATGAGGGGCAGGCTGAGGGCCATGAAGACGGCGCAGAAGCCGACCTGGAGGAGGGCCAGGGGCTGGAAGCCGATGCGCGGGGAGACGTGGCTGAGGGCGATGCAGTGGAAGGCGAATCCGATGGCGCAGCCGAGGGTGAGGATGTCGCCCATGTTGATGGAGGAGAGGTCGGGCAGGAGGCTGAGGGCGGCGTTGAGGGCGCAGCCCTGCCCGCGGACCTGGAGGGCGGTGGGCGCGGTGAGGAGGACGATGCCGATGAAGGCCAAGGCCGCGCCGAGAAAGGCGTTCCAGCGGGGGGCGCGCGCGCCGGGGGGCTTGAGGCCGGGAATGACGGAGAGCAGGGGGACGAGGACGACGAGCAGGCCGGTGATGAAGGCGGATTTGGAGGGCGTGGTGCGGGCCAGGCCCGTGGTCTGGAACTGGTATCCAGTGGCGAGGCAGAGGCCGACAACGGCTCCGGAGACGACCTGCCAGCGGCGGATGGCGCGCCAGTAGCGGTGATAGACCACGGCGAGCACGGCGAAGGCGAGGGTCATGCGGACGAGGTTGAAGGCGGCCGGAGTGGCGTCGGCGAGTGCTCCCTTGATGAGCACAAAGGTGGAGCCCCAGACGGCGACTACGAAGGTCATGAGGAGATAGGCGCGGAGCTTCATCTGACTGAATTATTGCAGCCACCTGCGGTGGGGCCAGTGTTTCGCAAGTATGAGTGGGTGGAGGGCCGTGGTCGCCCACCCGCGAAAAGCGCGGAAAAGATGGGGCACCCGGCCACCTGCGGTGGGGCCAGTGTTTCGCAAGTGTGAGTGGGTGGAGGGTTGCGCTCCCCCACTCAATCGCCGAAAGGATTGCGAATGGATGCGGCACTCATATTTTCTGCTGAAGTCTTGACAGAAATTTTTGACTTTGGACCCTAGCGGCCGGCATAGGCTTCCTGGCCGGCGACGTAGCTGCCGAGGACGTTGGTGTCGAGGATGGCGGGGGCGCCGATCTTGTAGAGGTCGCGGTCGACAAGGATAAAGTCGGCGTCGAAGCCGGGGGCCAGCCTGCCCTTGTGCTTCTCGGCGAACTCGGCGAAGGCGGAGCCCTGGGTGTAGGCATAGAGGGCCTGGCCGCGGCTGAGCTTGCTCTCGGGGAAGTAGGTCTTTTTGCCCTTCTCGTCCATGCGGGTGACGGCGGCGTAGAGGCCGCGGAAGGGCGTGATGGGCTCGACGGGGTAGTCGGTGCCAAAGGCGAGGGGCACCCCGGCGTCGAGGAAGGCCTTCCAGGCGTAGGAGTAGGCGGCGCGCTGGGGGCCGAGGCGGTCCTGAGCCCAGTTCATGTCGGTGAGCAGGTGGTTGGGCTGCATGGAGGCGATGACGCCGAGTTTGGCGAAGCGCTGGATGTCGGCGGGGTCCACGACCTGGGCGTGTTCGACGCGGTCGCGGGCATTTTTGGCGACTGTGGGCCAGCAGCGCTCGACCTTGTAGGGGTTCTTGTCCTGGGGGGCGAGCTCGGGGCAACTGTCCCAGGTCTGGCTGTAGGCGTCGAGGGCCATGGAGGCGGCCTGGTCGCCGATGGCGTGAAAGCCCAACTGGAAGCCGGCCTGGGCGCGCTCGACGGCCATTTTATTCAGCTCTGGCTGGGTGTACTGGGGCAGGCCGGTGTTGGCGGGCTCGTCGGCGAAGGGGGCTTTCATGGCGGCGGTGTGGGAGCCGAGCGAGCCGTCCATGAAGCCCTTCAACATGCTGGTGTGGAGGAGGGGGTCGTTGAGGTCGTGGTGGGCGCGCATCTTTTTCAAGTCATCGAGAGGGGCGGCAAAGGGGAGCCACTCGCTGATGCGGAGGTGGAGGCTGCCTTCTTTTTCCAGTTCTTCAAAGACGAGGAAGTCCTGCCAGTCGGAGTTGTCCTGGACGCTGGTGACGCCGTGGCTGAGGGCGTCCTGGATGGCCAGTTCGTCGCCCTTGCGGCGCTCATCGTGACGGGGCGGGGGAATGACCTTGTAAACGAGGTCCTGGGCGGATTCGCGGAGGATGCCGGTGGGCTCGCCCTGAGCGTCGAGGTCGATTGCGCCGCCCTGGGGGGGGACGGTCTTGCCGGTGATGCCGGCGGCGGCCAGAGCAGCGGAGTTGGCGATGGCAATGTGGCCGTCGATGCGGTCGAGGAAGGTGGGATTGCCGTTGGTGACCTTGTCGAGGTCCTGGCGGGTGGGGAGGACCTTCTTTTCCCAGAGGGTGTGGTCCCAGTTGCCGCCGGTGAGCCAATGGCCGGCGGAGGCCTGGTTGGCGAAGGACTCGATTTTGGCGAGCATGTCAGCCAGGGATTTGACTCCGGTGAGGTCCACGTTGAGCTTGGTGCGCCCGGCGCCGCCGAGGTGGGTGTGGGCGTCGTTGAAGCCGGGGAAGATGTAGGCGCCGGTGTTGGCGGAGTTCACGTCGCGCAGGTGGGTGTGGGGGCCGGCGAGGCGGGTGATTTCTTCGTTGGTGCCGATGGCGAGGACCTTGCCGCCCCCGATGGCCATGGCCTGGACGGTTTCGGGCTTGTCTTCGGCAAAGCCCGCGCCAGTGTAGATGACGGCGTCAAAGAAGATGTAGTCCGGGGCGGAGGTAAGGGCCGGTTTGGGCTTGACGCGGCTGGCTGGCGCGCGGTGGGGGGCGGGCGTCTGGGCAAAAGAGAACGAGGTTGTGGCAAGCAGAGTGGCGAGGAGTGCGGGGAAGGCGCGCATGGGCGGAGTTTAGCAGGGTCCGGTGCGGCGAGTCTCAGGGCCGCGATAGCGGGAGCCCCATCGTCCGCTCTTGGACGGGCTTTCGACGCCATCCGTTGTGGCCGCTTCAGATGAACAGGCACGACTCCTGCGCCCCTACGGGGCTTGGGACTGTAGTTGGCGGTCAACCCAGGACTGCGCTTCGCTTGTCCTGGGCTATTCTCCCTGGCCCCTCCGGGGCCGTTGCGGCGGCAAGTCGATCATTTCGGCCGTAACGCGACGGGTCGCACCGGCTGCTCAGGTTGGCAGGGTGATTGAAGTGAATGCCGGATGCGCCAGTCTAGAGTGCCTCAGAACAGGCCTTTGCCGGCTCGAACCTTTCCTCGGGGGCTAAAGCCCCAGGTTCATTTTGCGGTCATTACGGCACGACTGAAGTCGTGCCCTTTCAAAACATCCGCTCATGCAGGGGATTGCTCAGAGTTCGGCAGCCCATTCGAGCATGGCGAGCGTGAGGAGGAGAACGCGTTTGAGGCCGGCTTCGCGGTGTTTTGCCGAGTACCACTCGGCCACGGTGTGTGCGCCGCCGCCGTCGCCGCCCGCGCCCATCGAGAGGGAGGGGATGCCGAGCGAGAGGGGGATGTTGGCGTCGGTGGAGCCGAGGCGAAGGTCGGTTTGCAGGCCAAGGTGGCGGTCGACGGCGCGGAGGGCGTCCAGCAGGGGGGAGTCGGCGGGGAGGTGGGCGGCGGGACGGTCGCCAATCTTGTCAATGGCGAAGGCCAGTTGACCGCGGCTGCGAATGGCGAGGGACCGGGGTTCTGCGTTCCAGTGGTCCACGGCGTCTTCCACGGCGCGATGCAGGGCCACTTCGAGGCGGAGGAGCTGGTCGGGGCTGGTGGAGCGGAAGTCGATTGCCGCCTGGGCGCTCTCCGGGATCGAGTTGACGCTGGTGCCGCCCTGGATGGTGCCGAGGTTGAGGGTGGTGCGGGGCTCCTCGGGCAGGGGCGTCTGGGCCACCATGGCCAGGGCCGAGGCGAGGGCGGCGATGGGGTTGGGGGTGCCTGCGTCCGTGAAGCTGTGGCCGCCGGGCCCGGTGACCGTGACGCGGAACCGGCGGCTGCCCAGGGCCTGGGTGACGGCAGAGTCGGCGCCAGCTCCATCAAGGACGATGTGGGCCGCGATGCGCCCGGCCAGGGGGCTTGCGTTGTAGAGATGCCGGACGCCGCGCAGGTCGCCTTCGCCTTCTTCGCCCACGTTGGCGAGGAAGAGAAGGGGGACGGGTAGTTCGACCTTGGCATGAACGAGGGCCGTGGCGAGGGCCAGCAGGCCGACAAGGCCGGCTCCGTTGTCGCAGGCGCCGGGGGCTTCCAGAAGGTCGCCGTCCAAATTGGGTTTGATGGGGGTATCGGCGGGGAAGACGGTGTCGAGGTGGGCGGAGAGGACGACGAGGGGGCCTGTGCTCTCGGGAGGCAGGGCGGCGGCGGGGAGCAATCCAAGCACATTGCCGGCCCGGTCGATTTCTACCTGGGCGAGTCCAATCCCGGTGAAGCGGTCGGCGAACCACCGGGAGCGCGCTTGTTCGCCGAAGGGCGGGGCGGGGATGGCGACGAAGGCCGCCTGCCAGTCCATGATGGTTTTGGGATTGCCGTGCAACCAGGAAAAGGCGCCGTGAACCGGCCTCTGCGAGGCCAGCGCCGTAACACGGGAGAAGGCAGAACTGCGTGGAAAGAGGGCCATAGGGACTCTTTCAGGGTAGCAGGGGCGCGGGATACTCCACGGAATGGAGAAAGAGCCCGCGGGCCGGGGCGGTGGGACCGGCGGCGGAGCGGTCGCGGGCGGCGAGGATGGCGGGAAGCTGGGAGGCAGCGATTTTGCCGCGGCCAACCTCGATCATTGCGCCGACCAGGTTGCGGACCATGTGGTGGAGAAAGCCGTTGCCGCGGACGCGATAGACGAGCAGTTCGCCTAACTCCGAGGGCTGAGGTGTCCACACGGAGGAGTAGAGGGTGCGGACGGTTCCGGCGACCTTGGCGGGGATGTAATCGGGACTGTCGGGGACGGGGGTTCTGGCGGCGAGGTCGGGGTCGGTGGCGGCGAAGCTGAGAAAGTCGTGCTCGCCGAGGAAGGCAGAGGCCGCGGAGTCCATGGCGGCCAGGTCCATGGGCCAGCGGCAGGCATAGACATAGCGGGCCAGGAACGGCGGGCAGAGTGCGCCGCGGAAGATGCGGTACTCGTAGGTCTTGGCCACGGTGGAGTGGCGGGCGTGGAAGGAGGCGGGCACGGGCAGGGTTTCCAGGATGCGGATGGAGGCCGGGAGCTTGCCGTTGAGGGCGCGGTGGAGGTTGGCGGCGGGGATGGGAGCGGCGAGGGCGAAGCTGGCGACCTGGGCGAGAGCGTGGACGCCGGCGTCGGTGCGACCGGAGCCCTGGGGCAGGGGGGATTCGCCGGTGATCCGGTTGAGGGCGGTTTGCAGTTCGCCCTGGACGGTGCGCTCGCCGGGCTGGACCTGCCAGCCGCGGAACTCGGTGCCGTCGTAGGCCAGGGTAACCTTCCAGTTTTGCAGCGGGGGCGCGGGATGGGGGCTGGTTTCCACGGTGAAGGGCGTTGAGAACAGGGTATAGGACGGGAGCGGTTCAGAAACCAGGAAAGGCGGTGGGATATACTCAGCTTTCCGTGCCTTGCGGCGGTCTTGCCGCCGGGGAGGGCGCGGACAGGGACAAAAGTCAGCGAACGGGTGGAACGAACCGCGAGCGGTGCGCGTATTGACCGGTGAGCAGTAGATTGCGCGCCAGGGTGCAAGCGAAAATTGTCCTGGGAAGTCACAAATATGCGTCCGGAGAGCCTCTCCGGCCGTCTTGATGAATGGCACCCCACATGCCTCAGCAACTCGTGGAGAGGAATCATGCATTTGTTCGGTACAAATGTGTTTGAGCATCAGGAAGTGACCGCCGTCAAAGGGCGCGGACAGGCAGGCACAAAGCTGCGGGCAATCGCGGCGGTCGTGCTGACATTGGCGGCAGGCGTGCCCTCGGGATTTGCGCAACAGGCAGCGGCGGCTGCGCCAGACAAGGCAGCCTCGGAGCTGCCCTCGGCTCCGACGCCGGTAGCGACCGAGCCACTGAACCTGCGCGCGTCGCAGCGGGATTTCTCAAAGCCCGCCGGCAGTTTGCTGGGCAACCCGATCAACATGTATCGGCCGACCACGGTGGCGAAGGCCAGTTTTGTGAACTCGGTGCGCCTGAGCGACCTGGTCAAGGACGGCAAGATTCGGCTGAGCCTGTCGGACGCGATCGCGCTGGCTCTGGAAAATAACTACGACATCGCCATCTCCCGCTACTACATGGACCTGGCGGACCTGGACCTGATGCGGGCCAAGGCAGGGCAGTTCCTGCAAGGCTCGGGGGCGACGGTCAACAGCTTTACGCAGGGCGGTTACTCGTCATCAACGGGCGCGGGCGGCGGTCCGGGCGCGGCCACGGGCGGCGCAGCCTCGGGCATTGGCGGCCTCCAGACCACGGCTTCCGGCGCAGGTCCGGCGCCGCAGGCGTTTATCGACCCCACCGTCACGGGAGCCCTCAAGTTCGATCGTGCCAGCCAGCCCTCCAGCAGTTTTTTCACCGGCGGCACCAGCACCACCAACACATACAACTTCACCTACAACCAGGGTTTCGTGACGGGCACTGCATTCCAGTTCACCCTGGACAACTCCAAGGGAACCTCGACCAACCCTACGACCACTTACAGCCCGGTGTACAACGCCAGCTTCAACGCCCAGGTTACGCAGCATCTGCTGCAGGGCGCCGGCATCTGGATCAACAAGCGCTTTGTCTATCAGGCCACCAACAACCGCCAGATTACGGACTCGACCTTCCGCCAGCAGATTCTCTACACCGTCAATCAGGTGGAGAACATCTACTGGGGCCTGGTGAACGCCTACGAGGATGTGCAGGCCAAAGAGCAGGCGCTGGAACAGAGCAGCAAGCTCTCCGCCGACAACCGCAAGCAGTTGGAGATTGGCACACTGGCCCCGCTGGACGTGGTGAACTCGGACTCGGCGGTGGCCTCGGACAAGCAGGCGCTGATCAGCTCGCAGAACACCTTGAACTACCAGCAGCAGATCATCAAGCAGGCGATTGCCCGCAACCTGAACGATCCGGCGCTGGTGGCTGCCGCCGTGATTCCCACGGACCGCGTCAGCATCGCGGAGATTCCCGAGGAGAAGCAGCCGGTAGACGAGCTGGTGCAAGAGGCCTTCAGGAACAGCCCGGTGCTGGAGCAGGCAGTGCTTGCGCTGAAGAACGACCAGATCAGCCTGCGCGGCGCCAGGAACGGATTGCTGCCGACGGTGGATGTGTACGGCTACCTGGGCGGATCGGGTGTTTCCGGTTCCATCAGCTCCAATCTCAATTGCGGCTTTTATCCGGCGGGCAAATGCCCTTCGAGCAATCCGAAGGCTGACCCCACCAAGTACGCGTATGTCCCTCCCACCGGCTACGGCACGGCTCTTGGCAATGCGTTTGACAATTCGTCTCCGGACAAGGGATTCGGATTCAACATCAACATCCCCCTCCGCAACCGGACCGCACAGGCGGAGCAGGCAACGGCGCTGATCCAGTATCGCCAGGCTGAACTGCGGTTGGAGCAGCTCTACACGCAGATCCGGATGCAGGTGGTGAACGCGCAGTTTGCGCTGACCAACGACCGGGCGCTGGTGCAGGCATCGATTGCCGCGCATGACTTTGCGCAGCAGAGCCTGGACGCGGAGGTCAAGAAGCTGCGGCTGGGCGCCTCGACCACGGCGAACGTGCTGCTGCAGCAGAAGAACCTGGCGACGGCGGAGAACAACCGGCTGTCTGCCCAGGCCACCTATGCCAAGGATCGCGCGGGGCTCTACCAGACGCTGGCCAGCACGCTGAAGCAGTACGGCATCAACCTGACCGACGCGGCAACGGGTGTTGTGAAGGCGGCGCCGGTGGTGCCCGGATTGACGCCGGCCAAAGAAGGCGCGGAGCCGACGCTGGTTGCGCCATCGACCAACTAACTGGAAGCTGATGCAAACGGAAAGGCCCGGCAGATTGCCGGGCCTTTCTGTTTGGAGTTGAGGTTTGCGGCGGGGCTAGCGCTCGGCGATTAGGTCCAGTAGGTTGAAGAACTCGGGGAAGCTGATGGCGGCCGATTCAGAGCCCTGGATGAGGGTGTCGCCCTGGGCGCGAAGGGCGGCGACGCTGAAGGCCATGGCGATGCGGTGGTCACCGCCGGAGTCGATGGTTGCGCCATGGAGGGTCTGGCCGCCGGGCACATCGAGGCCATCTTCGAACTCCTCGACTTCAGCGCCCATGGCGCGGAGGTTCTTGACGACGAGGGCGATGCGGTCGGACTCCTTGACCCGCAACTCCTTGGCGTCGCGGATGCGGATGCCGCCGCTGGTGTAGGGGCCGATGGCCGCCAGAACGGGCAACTCATCGATGAGCTGGGCGGCCAGCGCTCCGCTGATGGTGGTGGAGCCGAGGCCTTCGGCTGGGGCTGACACCTGGACCGTGCCAACCAGCTCGGCGTTCTTCTCTTCGAGGTCGAGCACGCTGATGCGGGCGCCGAGAGCCGTCAGGACATCGAGCAGGGAGGCGCGGGTGGGGTTGAGGCCGAGCGCGTCGAGCACCAGGCTGGAGCCGGGGAAGAGGGCCGCCGCGCAGAGAAAGAAGGCCGCGGAAGAGATGTCGCCGGGCACGGCGGCATTGATGGCGCGGAGCTTCTGGGGTCCGGTGATGGAGACCGAGTCTAGGTCGCGGGTGAGGGTGGCTCCGAAGGCGCGAAGGGCGAGTTCGCTGTGGTCGCGGGTGCGGATGGCCTCCCGCACGGTGGTTGTTCCGGGGGTCTGAAGGCCGGCCAGCAGGACGCAGGTCTTGACCTGGGCGCTGGGGACCGGCGTGGTGTAGTCAATGGCCTGGAGCGGGCTTCCCTGGATGGTGAGGGGGGCGTGACCCTCGGTGAGGGTGAGGCGCGCGCCCATGGCTTCCAGCGGCTTGCGGATGCGCTCCATGGGGCGGCGGGAGAGCGAGGCGTCGCCGATCAGGGTGAAGGCGCCCTCCTGGGGAGCGAGCAGGCCGGAGATCATGCGCATGGTGGAGCCGGAGTTGCCGCAGTCGAGGGGGGACTCGGTGGGGGTAACGCGGCCGGCGACGCCGGTGACCTCGACGGAGCCGTCTTCAAGGCGGCTGACGCTGGCCCCCAGGGCCTTCATGCAGGCGAGGGTCGAGGCGCAGTCTGCGCCGGTGGAGAAGTTGGTGAAGCGGGAGACGCCCTCGGCAAAGGCGGCCAGCATGCCGTAGCGGTGGCTGATGGACTTGTCGCCGGGCAGGGCAAGGCTGCCGTACACATTGCGGGCGGGGCGGATGATGCGCTCTTCGGTGGCGGTATGCAAGGCGGCTCCGGGATGAAACTCGATATCAGTTCAAGTTTAGCGAATGGGGCGGGAGTTGGCCCGCGGCGGCTGATTTATGGTTGAAGCCAGACCATGAAGCAGATTCTGACCCGCCTCGCGCTCACCCTTCCCGTTGTCTGGCTGGTGGTGTCGTTGGTGTTTTTGCTCATCCACCTGGTGCCGGGCGACCCGATTCAGCAGATGCTGGGGGAGGGGGCGAGCCCGGCGGACGTCAGCGCGCTGCGGCACCAGTACTTTCTGGATCAGACGCTGGGGGCGCAGTACCTGCATTACTGGGCCGGGGTGCTGAAGGGTGACCTGGGCAGTTCGATCCGGCTGCACGACAGCGTGGCGCACCTGGTGGCGGCGCGGTATCCCTATACCCTGGCCCTGACGCTGACGGCGCTGGCGCTGGGCCTGGCGCTGGCCCTGCCCGCGGGGATTGTGGCGGCGGTGAACCGGGGGCGCTGGCTGGACCAGGCGCTGTCGGTGGTCAGCCTCTTCGGGCTTTCGGTGCCGGGTCTGGCGCTGGGGCCGGTGTTGATTCTGGTCTTCTCCATCCGGCTGGGGTGGCTGCCGGTGTCAGGCGCAAACGCCGGGGGAAGCGGAGCCATTGATGCGGCCTACCTGATTCTGCCGTCGATTGCGATGGGAGCCTCGCTGGCCGCCATTCTGACGCGGATGGTGCGCACCGCGATGCTGGAGGAGCTGGGCCAGGATTACATTCGCACGGCGCGCGCCAAGGGGCTGGGCGAGGCGGCGGTGGTGTGCCGCCATGCCCTGCCCAACGCCCTGGTGCCGATTGTGACCGTGGTGGGTTTGCAGTTTGGCGCGCTGCTGGCCGGGGCCATTGTGACGGAGACCATCTTCAGTTGGCCGGGCCTGGGGCGGCTGGTGGTGAGCGCCATCTCGAACCGCGACTATGCGCTGGTGCAGGGCTGCCTGCTGTCGATCGGCCTGACCTATGTGCTGGTGAACCTGCTGACAGATGTGGTTTACCGCTGGGTGAACCCCCGGATGCGGGGGTAGAGCGGCTGCGGAAAAGGGGAGATTTCCGGTTTGAAGGGCTCGAAAGACATCTCACTGTGCTGTCTTGTTGAGCGCAGCGAAACATCTGCGGTTGCCTTCGTAACTTCCGAGTTGGCGGTGATATATGCGGGAGCGCAACCTAAACAATCGTCATCACAGCTACGCAGCTCTTGGCAAGAACTTCGGAAGCACTCGCGATGATCTCATCGTCAGCTCCCTTTACCCGAAGGTGGCGCTCTGGATCTGCCCAACTGCCGAAGCGAAGTGTAGGCGCCATTTCGGTATTTCCGCTTCGTGGTTTGATATAGCTTGCGGACCAAAGGTCTGAGATATCGACCACCAACACGTTGTGACTCAGGGAGTGAAGCAGGAATCGATGTTTCATAGGAATGAAGCCTTCTCTCGGGTCCGTTCCAGAATAGACCGCATCTTAGGGGCGTTCAGCCTGAGTCGTCACGAAACCGGAAGTAGAGCGCTTTGAAACTCCCAAAGGCAACCGCAGATCCTTCACTGCGTTCAGGATGATACGGCTGTGGGGAGAGTCAGTTTACTTCGCGGCGGGCTTTTGGGCCTTGGGCGGGGGGGCGCAGGCTTTCTGGCGGGCGTCGTCGCAGTTTTCCTTTTCAAGGGTGCAGGCGCGGGTCCTGTCCTTGAGCTTGGCGTCCACAAACATGGCATAGAGGCATTTGGACTCCTTGGCCACAAGCGGGTCGGTCTGGAGGGAAAGCCCAGTCTGATACCACTTCTCGGCCAGGGCGACCTTGTCGGTGGCGTCGTAGGCGCGGGCCAGGTCCCAGGCGTTGGACTCGTCCTTGGGGTCGAGGGCGGTGGCTCTTTGCAGGTAGGGAATGGCCTCCGCGGGCCTTTTGAGCCAGAAGAGGAAGCCGCCAATGTTGCCGAGCACCTCAGGGGAGTCGGGATAGTGCTTGTCGAGGACCTTGGTGAATTCGAGACCCTTGTCGAACTGGCCGAGGTCGGCCAGGCCCGAAGAGAAGCCCATCCACGCGCCGGGAACGTCGCGGCCATGGTAGACGGTGCAGCTCTCATCGAGGGCCTTGATCATTTGGTCATAGCGCGCGCCGAGGCCGAGGATGCGGAGGCGATCCTGGTGGAGCTTGATGCTCTGGGGCGCCAGCTTGATGCCGGCGTTGAAGTGTTTGAGCGCCTCATCGATGGCCACGGGCTGGTAGCTGCCGCGTTGGGTACCGTTGCCATCCTTGTCGCCCTGGACAATCATCATGCTGTGCCCGCAAAGGGAGACGTTGCCCAGGCAGCGCTGGGCTTCGGCCTGCTGTTCGGCGTCTTTGGAGGCGGCGAACCCGGTGCAGAGGGACTTCGCCTTTTCGCACTCATTCTTGTCTACGAGCTTGGTCCAACCCGAAAGGTCCCCCGACTGCGCCAGGCAACCTGCCGCGCCGAGAACCAAAACAGCCATTGCGATTTTTCTCTGCATGATAGAGCCGAAGGTATCACAAATGGGGGTCAAGTTGAAGAATGCGGGGCTGGAACTGCCCTTCGTGAATCTCCAGCAGGCCCACGGTGACCGGCAACTCAAAACGTCGCGGGCCGCAGGAGCCGGGATTGAAGTAAAGGACGCCGCTGCGGGTGTAGAAGTTGGGCACGTGGGAGTGGCCAAAGAGCACGGCGGCAAATTTGCCGGCCGCGGGGTCGAGGTGCAAAGTGCTCAAATCATGGAGCATATAGACGTAGCGGCCGGCGAAGAGCGCGACCTCGGTCTCGGGCAGCCTGCCGCATGGACCGGAGCGGTCCACGTTGCCGCGGATGGCCGTGACAGGGGCGATGCAGGCCAGTTGATCCAGGACCAAAGGGCTGCCGACGTCGCCGAGGTGGAGGATGTGTTCAACCCCGGCCAGGGCCTGGGCGACCTCGGGGCGGAAGAGGCCGTGGGTGTCACTGACGACGCCGATGCGGGTGGCGGATTCGATTGGGAGGCTCACAGGCCCATCTCCAGGCGGGTTCTGGGGTCAAGGCGGTCGCGGAGGGCGTCGCCGAGGAGGTTGAAGCCGAGGACCGCGCCAGCCACCGCGGCAGCGGGGAAGAGCACGAGGTGGGGCGAGTCGAAGAGGTGGAGGCGGGCGTCGTTGAGCATGGAGCCCCAACTGGGCGCGGGAGAGGGGATGCCGAGGCCAAGGAAGGAGAGCGTGGCCTCGGCGAGGATGACTCCGGCCATGCCGATGGCCGCCTGGACCAGGATAGGCTGCACGATGTTGGGCAGGATGTGGCGGGTGAAGATGCGCAGGCCGCCGGCTCCGAGGGCGCGGGCGGCGTCCACGTATTCGCGGTCGCGGACGGACATGACCTGGGCGCGCACGAGGCGGGCGTAGCCCGCCCATCCGCCGATGGAGAGGGCCAGGACGAGGTTGAGGAAGCCGGGTCCCAGGAAGGCGGCGAAGGCGATGGCCAGCAGGATGCCGGGGAGGGCCAGGAAGGTGTTCATGGCGAAGGTGGTGAGGGCGGTGTCGATCCAGCCGCCGAGGTAGCCGGCCAGGCCGCCGATGGTGAGCCCCAGAGCCAGGGAGACGCTGACGACGCTGACGGAGACGGCGAGGGAGAGCCGGGCGCCCCAGAGCAGGCGGGAGAGGGTGTCGCGGCCCAGCTCGTCGGTGCCGGCCGGATGCGCGGCGGAGGGGCTCTGAAGGCGGTGCGGCAGGTCAATGGCCGCGGGGTTGGCGGGGGCGACCCAGGGAGCGGCGAGACCGCCGAGGACAAACGCGGCCAGGAGCAGGATTCCGACCACCGCGAGTGGCTGGCGGCGCGCGCGATGGAGCAGGCGCGGGAGCGGATTGGCCGCGATAAAATGCATGGGCACAGCAAGAATACAGCGACAGAGGAAGCGCGGCGGGGTTTAATCGGGGTATGCAGACAATGCGGCAGGGATTGCTTTTGTTTCTACTGGCTACGGCGGGCGCGGCCTGGGCGCAGTCACTGGCAGCTCCACAGGCGGAGCGGCGTGTGGCAATCGATCCGCAGGCGTGGCGGCTGGTGCTGCTGGCCAACCAGGCTCGCAACGACAAGGGCGCGGGGACGCTGTGGTGGGACCCGGCGCTGGCCGCCTCGGCCCTGGAACACTGCCAGCGAATGGTGGCGGAGGGGCAGATTGCTCATCGCTATGGGGGCGAGGAGGGGCTGACCGAGCGGGCGGCGCGCGCGGGAGCGCACTTCAGCCTGATTGAGGAGAACATTGCCGTGGGCGCCTCCCCAGCCACCATTCACCAGGGATGGATGGATTCGCCCGACCACCGCGACAACCTGATGAACCCGAAGGTGGACCGGGTGGGCATTGCCGTGGTGGCCAGCCGGGGGGTGTTGTATGCGGTGGCCGATTACGCCCAGGCGGTGAAGGTGCGGACGACCGCCGAGGTGGAGGATGCGGTGGGCAGCCTGTTGCGCGCCCGGGGGCTGATTGTGGTTCCGGAGACGATGGAAGCGCGGGCCTATTGCGCGCATTCCAGGGAACTGAACGGGATTCTGGGGAACAATCAGCCGACGTTTGCGATGGAGTGGCAGAACTCGGACCCGACGCAGTTGCCCAAGTCGCTGGAAGAGCGGCTCACGCCGGGCCTTCGCAAGGCGGCGGTGGGCAGTTGCGCGCCGCAGGATGTGGAAGGGGCGTTTACGGTGTACCGGGTAGCGGTTCTGCTTTATTGAGGCTCATGGAGGGAATAGGCCGCGGGAGGTACTCGGGTCGAAGGGAAACGGAGAGGCTGGAGGAGAAGGACGCCACCTATCGCGCCGCATTTCGGGGAGAACAAGTTCATCCGCCTGATGATTTTGCCGGAG
Source organism: uncultured Acidobacteriaceae bacterium (assembly GCA_903849645.1). Taxonomy (GTDB): domain Bacteria; phylum Acidobacteriota; class Terriglobia; order Terriglobales; family Acidobacteriaceae; genus Telmatobacter. The sequence continues at coordinate 175,396 of CAINJJ010000015.1, forward strand.
ATCGGCGGGCGCATTCAGACTGGGTTTGACAAGACGAGCCAGGGCGCAGTTCGACGATCTTCGGGTGGCGCTTTAGCGCGGTGCGCCCTTCGCGGCAGACCGGCCGGGCATGAATCAGCGGGTGTGCTCTTCGGGCAAGGGCGTGACGGGAATGTGGAGGGCGGAGTTGAAGCGCGGGAAGAACTCGAAGGCGGCAATAACCGCGGTCAACTCGATCAACTCGTTCTGGCTGAAGTGCGCAGAAACGGCGTTCCATGCCGCGTCGTCGATGGCGTTGCCGCCTGTGTGAAGCAGGTCGGCGTAGCGGAAGCCGGCCTTTTCACGCTCGCTGAACGGGCCGTCCTCGTAGTGATCGAAGGCCTGAATCTGCTCGTGCGAGGCGCCGCGGAGTTTGGCCAGGTAACGGTGCGAGCTGACACAGTATTCGCATTCGTTCAGGGCCGAGACGCGCGTGGCCACCAGTTCCTTGTAGAAGGCGGGAAGCGCGCCGTCGCCCATGAGCGGCTTGAGCAGCGCGGCAAAACCCAGGGCCAGTTCCGGGGTGTTGGCCACGGCTTTGAACATATTGGGAACCACGCCGCGCTCGGTAAAGAGCTTGTCGTATACGGCGGCGACCGCGGTTGTCACTTCGCCGCGTTCCAGCAGGGCAACACGGGATTGTTCATAAGAGTGAAACGCCATTTGCCTGCTCCATTCAAGATGAGACTGCGGTTATTGCCGCCGGTCCAGACAACCTGTGTCCCTGGTCGCCGTCAACGCGAAGCCTGCTCCAAAAACGCCCGGCCGGCTAGGAGGTCGGCAGGGCGGCGAGGGCGGCCTGGGCCTTTTCGAGCAACAACCTGGTTTCGGCTTCCTGCTTTTTGAGGCCTTCGACGACCTGCGCGGGGGCTTTGGCAAGGAAGCCTTCGTTGCCCAACTGGCGGGCTGCTGCGGCGAGGCCTTTTTCGAATCGGACGATGTCTTTGGTGAGGCGGTCGCGCTCGGCGGGGACGTCGATGGTGCGCTCGTAGACCACAGAAACAAATGGTCCGCCCGCTGAAGTCCAGCCAAGCTCGGGCGTGTTCTCGAGGAATTCGAGGGTCTTTCCCTCGATGACTGATACGTTTGCCAGTTTCGCGATGATGCTGGAGTTCTCCACGTAGACATTGCCAACTGTTGGGCCCTTCGACCCAATGCCAGAGCCAGCATCCCACGCAGCAATGATCGGGGCCGATTCCTTGTCTGGTACCCCTAATTCTTTACGCCTCGCACGAACGGCGACGATTAGGTCAAAGATGCGACCCATGGCTCTTTGCACTACTTCGTCGTACTGGTAACTAGAATTCGCCTGCGGGTAGCGGGTGAGGGCGATTGATTTGGCGGGCGGGTTGCCGTCGTAGAGGGCGTGCCAGATCTCCTCGGTGAGAAAGGGCATGAAGGGCGAAAGGAGGCGCAGGGAGGCCTCAAAGACGCTGACGAGCGTAGTGAGGGCGGCGGCGGTGCGGGGCCTGTCGGCGGCGTCGCTGAAGTCGAGGCTGAGCTTGACGATTTCGAGGTACCAGTCGCAGAAGCTGCCCCAGAAGAACTGGTAGATGATGTTGGCCGCGTCGTCATAGCGGTAGTTCTCGAGCGCCTGGTTGACCCTGGCGGCGGTGGAGTGGAGTTCGGCGACGATCCAGCGGGACTCGAGCGGGGCGTCCTCCGCGGCTGTGGGCATGGAGCCGAGGGCGGCGGGATCGACCACGATTCCAAGTTCCGCGGCGCGGTCAACATTCATGAAGAGGAAGCGGGCGGCGTTCCAGATCTTGTTGGCGAAGGCGCGGTAGCCCTCGGTGCGTGCGACGTTGAAGGCGATGTCGGTGCCGGGAGAGGCCATGGAGGCGAGGGTGAAGCGGACGGCGTCTGTGCCGTACTGGCCCACGATCTCGATGGGGTCGACGACGTTGCCCTTGGTCTTGGACATTTTTTCGCGGTTGGCGTCGCGGACGAGGGCGTGGATGTAGACCTCGCGGAAGGGGACGGAGTCGGCGAGGGAGCGGGGGCTGCCGTCGGGCATGGGGACGTCTGCGGCGAACCAGCAGCCGAGCATGATCATGCGGGCGACCCAGAAGAAGAGGATGTCAAAGCCGGTGACGAGGAGGCTGGTGGGGTAGAAGGCGTCGAAGTCAGCGCGGTTTTCCGCCGTCAGGTTAGGCCAGCCGAAGACGGAGACGGGGAGGAGGCCGGAGGAGAACCAGGTGTCGAGGACGTCGGTTTCCTGGGTAATGCTGGGCGAGGCGCATTTGGCGCAGGCGGTGGGGTCCTGACGGGAGACGGTGATGTGGCCGCAGGCGGCGCAGTGCCAGGCGGGGATGCGATGGCCCCACCAGAGCTGGCGGGAGATGCACCAGTCGTGGATGTTCTCCATCCAGTTGGAGTAGGTCTTCTCGTACTGCTCGGGTGTGAAGCGGATGTGTCCCTCTTTGACGGCCTGGATGGCCTTGTCGGCGAGGGGCTGGATTTTGACGAACCACTGGGTGGAGAGGCGGGGCTCGACGACTGTCTTGCAGCGGTCGCAGTGGCCGACGTTGTGGACGTGGTCCCGGATGCCGGCCAGGAGGCCCTGGGCCTCAAGGTCGGCGACGATGGCCTTGCGCGCCGCATAGCGGTCGAGGCCGGCGTAGGGGCCGCCCTGCTGGTTGATGTGGCCGGTGGGGTCCATCACGTTGATGGAGGGCAGGTGGTGACGCTCGCCGAGGGCGAAGTCGTTGGGGTCGTGGGCGGGGGTGACCTTGACGGCGCCGGTGCCGAAGTCGCGGCTGACCCACTCGTCGAGGACGATGGGGATCTCGCGTTCCATCAGGGGCAGGCGGAGCTTCTTGCCGTGGAGATGCAGGTAGCGCTCGTCTTCGGGGTGGATGGCCACGGCGACGTCGCCTAGCATGGTCTCGGGGCGGGTCGTTGCGACAGTGAGGAACTCATCCGTAAGGCTGCCACCCGCAGGGCCGGTGACGGGGTAGCGGATCTCCCAGAGGTGGCCCTTGTGCTCGTCGTAGACCACCTCGAGGTCGCTGATGGCGGTCTGGCAGCGTGGGCACCAGTTGACGATGTAGGCGCCGCGGTAGATGAGGCCCTGCTCATGGAGGCGGACGAAGGCCTCGCGGACGGCGACGGAGAGGTTGTCGTCCATGGTGAAGTATTCGCGCTTCCAGTCGACGGAGGCGCCGAGGCGCTTCATCTGGTCGAGGATGGCGCCGCCGTAGTGGCGCTTCCACTCCCATACGCGCTCGACAAAGGCCTCGCGGCCGAGCTTTTCGCGGGAGGATCCTTCGGAGGCGAGCTGGCGCTCGACCATCATCTGAGTGGCGATGCCGGCGTGGTCGGTGCCGGGGAGCCAGAGGGCGCGGCGGCCGGACATGCGCCGCCAGCGGGTGAGGATGTCCATCTCCGCCTGGTTGAGCATGTGGCCCATGTGGAGCCGTCCGGTGACGTTGGGAGGGGGCAGGAGGATGGTGAAGGGGTCTGCGCCGGAGTCGGCGTCGCCGGGCTCCGGGGCGGTTTGGGCGAAGAGGTTTTCGCGGACCCAGTACTCGGCCCAGTGATCTTCAATGGCGGTGGGGTCGTAGGCTTTCGGCAGATCGTGGGGCATATTTATCCTGGGCGCGCCCCCGGCAATGTGCGGGAAACCCTCGATTCGAGAGGGCTTCAAGCGAGGGGAACTACCCCCAACTTTACCAGAAACGGCTTGCGGGAGCGGTTGGCCGGGCAGGGAGAGACGTTTGCCAGGGAGGCCCCAGGGGTGGGAAGGGTGCGGCTACTCGCTCTCCTGGATTTTGACCACGAAGTAGGTGACCGATTCGCCGCTGGCAACCAGCATCTGGTGGGGCATGCCGGCGGGGATGTGGACCACGTCGCCGGGCTTGAGTTCCTGGGCTTTGGCTGCCTTGATGGAGGCCCCGCGGATCTCGCCGGGCGCGGTGGTGACGGGTTCAACGACTTCACCCCCAGTGAGCAGCGTGGCGTGGCCGTCGACGATGGAAAAGAGGTCGGCGTAGTCGCGGTGGACCTCGCCGCCGCCGCTGCGGCTGCGAAAAGCCAGCATGGTGTAGTGGCGGGGGTATTTCTGGAGCGTTTCGCTGGCCGAGCCGTCTGCCTGTGCGGCTGCCTGCCGCAGGTGCTCTGCCCGTTGCCTGAGTTCCGCTGGTGACCAGTGATCCGATTGCATGGTTTGTGCCGTTGCTCCCAGGGTCAGCAGCGCAAGGGCTGCCGTGGCTAGTGGTGTTTTCAGGGTTGTCATGCGGGCCCTCACCTGAGGTCCGCGATGGCGAGCGGGTCCATGTCGCTGTAGACCTGGTTTTCTCCGCCCATGCCCCAGCAGAAGGTGTAGCTGGCGGTGCCGACGCCGGCGTGGATGGACCAGCCGGGCGAGATGACCGCCTGCTTGTTGGCCACGACGATGTGGCGAGTCTCGTCTGCCGGGCCCATGAGGTGAACCACGCGGGCCGCGGGGTCGAGGTTGAAGTAGAGGTAAACCTCGGAGCGGCGCATGTGGGTGTGGGGCGGCATGGTGTTCCAGACGCTGCCTGGGGAGAGCTCCGTATAGCCCATGACCAACTGGCAACTGTGCACGCCGTCGAGGTGGATGAGGCGGTGAATGGCGCGGTGGTTGGCGGTCTCAGAGGATCCGAGCACGGTGGGCGGCTGCTCGCCGGCTGGCCTTTTCATGACCGGAAAGCTGCCGTGCGCGGGGTAGCTCAACAGGTAGAACTCTGCCGGGGCGCCGGCGTCGCGGCTGGAGAACTCGACCTGCTCGTTGCCCTTGCCCACATAGAGGGCGTCGAGATTGGCCATTTCATAGGCGGCTCCGTTGACGGAGACCGCGCCTGCGCCGCCGATGTTCAGGATGCCGAGTTCACGGCGCTCGGTGAAGTATTCGGCGCGGAGGTCGGGGTCCGTTTCCAATCTCAGTGGCTGGTTGAGGGGCACCGCGGAGCCGATAACGGTGCGGTCCAGGTCGACATAGGCCAGGGAGATGCGTCCGGGCTCAAAGAGCGAGTCGACCAGAAACGAGGCGCGCAGCTCCCCGGTCGTCATGTGCGGATAGCGAACTGCGTCGGCAACCTGAATCAATCGCATGGGGACCTTCCGTTCCGGTGAAGCTCAACTCTATTCGATTCGCTCCCAGCGTGTCGTGAGGGGATGGCGCAGCCGCTCCCGGAACTGCTCGATGAAGCGGCTCCAGGCGGCCTCGTCGGGCACTTCGGCTCTGGACCAGGCGGAGCCCGCGTAGTAGACGACCGGCGCGCCGGAGGTGAGCGGCATCGTGAGCAGCACGTTGCCTTCGGCTTCGGCCTTGGTGCCGCTTTTGCCCGGCGGCAGCACGATGGCCGTGCCGTCCATGCCCGTGGCGGGGTCGCTCAGGGGCTCCCACACGGAGATGGAGCCGCCGTCGGGCGCCGATGTCACCCGCGCCCCGGCGTGGATGGCCAGACCCGCGGCCCACCTGGCCGTTGAGGCATTGCTGAGGCGGACGGCGGATTCGATGCGGTTGAAGTGGGCTCCCGCATCAAGGGTGACAGTCTTCTCCTCGGTCGCCTCAGCGCCGTCCGCATCCCAGGGCGCGTAGCGGAGGCGGAAGCGCAGGCGGATGGGTCCGGCGGCCAGAATCTCGGCGGTCAGATAGTTGCGGGAGACATACAGCTTGCCGTCTTTCCACAGCGCGGTACCGCCGCAGCCGCGGGTCTTGCCGACGTCGTAGGAGTCCATTCCCTGTCCTGTGTCCTTGTGGTAGGAGAGGGCGGGGTTGTGGGTGCGCTGGCCTTCGGCCTCGCGTAGGTACCAACTGTTGACCACGAGGTCGGGGACACGCTTGGACCAGACATCGATGCCCGAGGTGACTTCGCCAGTGGCCTGGAGGGCGGGGCCATAGACTCGGTGGGCCACCTTGTCGTTTTCCCAGGCAAAGTCGTCCTTGCGCTCGGGAACCGCACGGCCAAAGACCAACGGCGAGACGGCGGGCGGATTCGCGCTCTGGCGGATTTCGATGCGAAGGGTTTGGCGCGGGGCGAGGCTCACGAGCACGAGAAGGCTGGCTCCGTCGACCTGGACCGGAAGGGGTTTGTGGCTGCCCAGGTCTTCGGCAGTGAGGCGTTCGGGCGCCTCGGGGCCGATCTTCGCGGCAATCTCCGCGAGGGGAATCTCGATAATCTCTGCAGGGCGAGACAGGGCGGTGGGGTTCTTGACCGCGAGGACGGCCCTTTGTTGGGGCGTCTGGCCCAGTGTGACCGCCTGGGCTGAGAGTCCAAGGGCCAGGGCAAGCATCCACCTTCTATTCCCGTTTGAGTGCATTTCACTCCTTTCAGCCTGGGCGAGGGCCGCTTTCCGCCCGCTTTTTTGCCCGGTTGAAGATGTCAAGGAACATGGGCCGGGTGAGCTTGCCGGTGTTGGTGTTTTGCAGAGACGGGTGGTAGGTGGCGATGATGCGCAAGCCGTTGGCCAGGGTGAACTCCGCGCCATGGGCAAACGTGAGCCCGGCGCGCGAGGCAGCCTTGCCGGTGCGCATCGCCCAGCCCGCGAATCCGTCGAATGCGATCTTGCCCAGGCAGACCACGACGCGTAGTTCGGTGAGGAGGCCGATCTCTTCGTCGAGCCAGGGGGCGCAGTTGCGCTGTTCTTCCGGCGTGGGCTTGTTGGCCGGCGGGGCGCAGCGGACCACGGCGGTAATCCAGAGATCGTGGAGCGTCATGCCGTCGTCAAGGGAGACAGCCCTGGGCTGCGAGGCAAAGCCTGCCTGATGGAGCACGGGGAAGAGGAAATCGCCGGAGCCGTCGCCGGTGAAGGGGCGGCCGGTGCGGTTGGAGCCGTGCGCTCCGGGAGCCAGGCCCACCACCAGCACGCGCGCCCGCGGGTCGCCAAAGGAGGGCACGGGACGGCCCCAGTAGACGCTCTCGGCGTAGGCCCGGCGGCGCACCCTGGCCACCTCCGCGCAGTACTGCCGGAGGCGCGGGCAGCGTTCGCAGGCGACGACGCGGGCGTTGAGATCTTTGAGGGGGTAGGGGGAGGCGGCCATGGCCGAATTCTAGGCCATTGGCCCAACTGAATGTGGCAAACTTGGCAGCGGAGGATCACGCCAATGAAAACCGCAAAGCTTTTGCTGCTGGCCGGCGATTTCGTGGAGGACTACGAGATTATGGTTCCGTTCCAGGCGCTGCAGATGGTTGGCCACACGGTGGATGCGGTCTGCCCCGGCAAGAAGGCTGGAGAGCAGGTGCGTACCGCGATTCATGACTTTGAGGGCGACCAGACGTACTCCGAGAAGCGGGGCCACAACTTTACCCTCAACGCCAGTTTTGACGACGTTGACCCGGCCAGCTACGACGGGCTGGTGATTCCCGGCGGGCGGGCGCCGGAGTATCTTCGGCTGAACGCTCAAGTGCTGGAGATCGTGCGCCACTTCGACGGGGCGGACAAGCCCATCGCCTCCATCTGCCACGGGGCGCAACTGCTGGCCGCCGCGGGCGTGCTGAAAGGGCGCAAGCTGAACTGCTACCCGGCCTGCGCGCCGGAGGTTGAACTGGCCGGCGGGACGTTCGTTTCCGTGCCTTTTTCCGATGCGGTGGTGGACGGAAAGCTGGTGACAGGCCCGGCGTGGACGGCGCATCCGGCCTGGCTGGCGAAGTTTCTTGAGGTTCTGGAGGCGCATCTTGCGGCCCCGGCAGCCTGACCTTCGTCTGTGGAAATAAATCAAGCGTGACAGACCGCACCTCCCGCTCCATCCGCGAGTGGAAGAATGTGTGTTTGCGGAAAGTTGCCAGCCGGTTGGCCGGCGAGGTGCAGGATGGACGGACGAATTCTCTTTTCTCTCAAGGCGCGGCCGGTTGCGTTGCGGCTGCTGATGGGCGCGGCTTTGCTGGGCTTGCCGGCGCAGTCGGTGTTTGGGGTCAGTTGCCCCGTGGTCAAGCACAACCCGCCCTCGGAGGCAGCCAAGGCGCTGCTGGCGGCCGATTTTGCCAAGGCCGAGAGCCTCTACCGGGCCGACTTGACCAAGACGCCCGGCGACGCTGAGAGCGTAGAGGGTCTGGTACATGCGCTTCTGGGCCAGCAAAAGACCCAGGAGGCGGCGGATGCGGTGAAGGCGGCGCTGGCGGCAGCCCCCAACTCGGCGCCCCTGTTGACGCTGAGCGGCGAGGTGCAGTTTCGCCAGGGCGAACCATGGGCGGTGGAGCCGGTGGTTCTGGCCTCTTACAAGCTCGACCCCTGCAATCCGCGCACCCGGCTGCTCTATGCGCGGTTCGCCATGGTGAATTCGCGGTATGCCACGGCCCGGCAGCAACTGGGCCTGGCGCATCAGTTTGACCCCGAGGATGCTGAGATTCGGGCGGCGTGGATTCAGACCCTTCCCCTGGACCAGCGGATCAAGGAGACAGAGGCGGCGCTGGCGGCTCCCGAGCAGCCTGGAACCGCTGCGGCGACCCAGATGCGCGCGGACCTTGAACGCTGGAAGAAGCAGGCCGCCGAGCCACTGAGGGCCTGCCTGCTGGTTTCCAAAACGCCGCCGGTCGACATTCCATTCATCGACCTCAAGGGGTTTTCCGGGCCGTATGGGGCCAACAGCCACCGCGCCTATGGACTGGACGTGGCGCTCAACGGCAACTCCACACGGCTGCAGCTTGGCGCGGGAGAGGGCGGTCTGACGCTTTACCGGCCGGCGGCCGAGCGCGCCGGGCTCAAACGCATCACCGCTTCCGAACCGGGCGGGCCGATGGGCAAATCCACCTACACGGCGGGCGCGGATTCAATCAAGATCGGCAACATGGAGTTCCAGAACTGCACGGTCAAGGTGGTGGACGGCAGCGGTCCCTTCGATGACGGAGATGGGACCATCGGCATGGATGTCTTCTCCGATTCGCTGGTGACGCTGGACTACCCGATGCACAAGGTCAAGCTTGGTCCCCTGCCGCTGCGGACCGGCGAGACCGCGGCCCCCGCCTTGCGGCTGAGGACCACGAGCGACGCAGTTGACGCCGCCGATGCGTCGGCAGCGGACCGGTTCATTGCCCCGGAGATGAAGGACTATACGCAGATCTACCGGGTGGGCGACAGCCTGATTCTTCCCGCGGCCCTGAACGCAGCCAAGGTGAAGCTGTTTGTTCTGGACCTGGGCGCGGACGCCACGAGCGTGGCCCCGGCGGTGGCCCGGGAGGTGTCGAAGGTGTCAGAGAAGATGATCTTCGGTCAGAAGGCACTGGTGGCCGACGAGATCACATTCAACTTTGCGCATCTGTCGCAAAAGGTGAATGGGGTGGTGGCGGTGGACACGTCGATGGCCACCAGGGGCACGGGGATGGAGATCTCCGGATCGATCGGGGCCAATACCTTCAGCGTGTTGATCATGCACATCGACTATCGCGACGGGCTGGTGAAGTTCGAGTACATCCCCAACCGGGGCTACTCGCACCAGTAGCGCAGGCGAGCGCGTCAGGGGCGCGGGGCCGGAAGGTCGCCGCGCACCTGGCTCAAGGGCAGCCCGGTGGCGGAGGTGAGCGCCTGCTGCGCCTCGGCCAGGATGGACAGGGCGATGGAGGCGGGAGTGGCGGCGCCGAGGTCGAGGCCGGTGGGTGCGTGCACTTTGCCGAGCCACGCTTCGACGCGCGCTTCGCGGTCCCCGACGCCGAGCAATGCGGCGGCTTCCAGGAGCAACTCGCGGGTGCGGAGTCGTGGCCCCAGAACGCCGATGTAGGCCAGGTCAAACTCCAGGGAAAGCAGGACGGCCAGCATGCGCGCATCCTGGTCAAAGCTGTGCGTCATGGCCACCGCCATGTCTCTGGACAGGATGCCGCTTGCGGCCTCTCGCAATCCGGCAAGGCTCTCCGGTTGGTCTTCCATGGGCAGCACGACTACGGAGTCCGCGGCGGGGAAGCGCGCCTGGGTGGCCAGGTTACGCCTTCCGTCCGCCACGGCGACAAACCAGCCAAGTTCGCGGGCCAGCCTGACGAGAGGCCGGGCATCGTCGCCTGCGCCAAAGACCCAGAGGCCGGGGCGCGCCGCGCGATAGTCCGCCCACGCGCGAGACTCGACGCCGGCAGCGATGACCGGCTGTGCGATGGATGCTTTTTGTTGCAGCGACTGCTGCGCGAGGCGGAGGAGGGCGGAATCGTTCAGCACTGAGTCTGGCTGGGCCGAGGAAAGGCCGGCAATGGCCCTGCTGCCAATCGCGGGGCCTTCGAGAACCGTGGCGACGGAGAGTGCGATGCGCCGGCGAAAGGCCTCTGCGAGAGCGATGAAGAGCGGCCCGGCCGTCTGCCGGCGCTCCAGCAGCAGGTGAACCGCCCCGCCGCAGCCGGAGCCGTAAGGCCGCTCGCCGTCGTCGGCTGCCGTGGAGTAGCGCTCGACGACCGGACCGTTTGCGGTGAGCCACCAGGCGCGCCGGGCGACCTCGGCCTCGAGGCATCCACCGCTGACCGTTCCGGCGCGACGGCCGTCCTGGGCCAGCAGCATCAAGGCTCCCGGCTTGCGATAGCTCGAACCCTCGACGGCCACTACGGAGGCGAGCACGTACTCCGCCCCGGTGGCTTCCAGTTCGCTCCACAGGGGCAGAATGCCTTCGAGGTCGGTCATGGGACTATTTTCGCAAAGGCACCCATGGGGCTGGGCACGATCAGGCGTTGACGAGCGACATCATGGTGGCTGGGTAGCGCTGGCCCGAGGCGGCCTCCGGGGGGAACGCCTCGCTCAGCTGGCTCAGCAGCTCCGGGGAGAGGACAAGGTCGACGGCGGCGGCGTTCTCGTTCAGGTACTTGCGGCGCTTGGTGCCGGGGATGGGCACCACGTCCTCGCCCTGCGCCAGCACCCAGGCGAGGGCAAGCTGGGCGGCGGTGACGCCCATGGAGGCGGCGAGCTCGTTGACCCGGTCCACGAGCTTGAGGTTGAGGGCGAAGTTCTCGCCCTGGAAGCGCGGGCTGAGGCGGCGGTAGTCGCCCTCCTCAAAGTCCTGGGGAGTCTTGAAAGCGCCGGTGAGGAAGCCGCGTCCCAAGGGGCTGTAGGCCACAAAGGCCACGCCAAGGCGGCGGCAGGCGGGCAGAATCTCCGGTTCGGGGTCGCGGGTCCAGAGGGAGTACTCGGTCTGGAGGGCGGTGATGGGGTGGACGCGGCAGGCGCGCTCGAGCGTGGAGGCCGAAGCCTCGGAGAGCCCAAGGAAGCGGACCTTGCCTTCCTCGACCAGGCGGCTCATGGCGCCCACCGTCTCCTCGATGGGGGTTTTGGGGTCGACGCGGTGCTGGTAGTAGAGGTCGATGGTGTCGATGGCGAGGCGGCGGAGGCTGGCCTCGACGGCCTTGCGGACGTAGGCGGGGCTGCCGTCGATGCCGCGGACGGAGGGGTCCTTGGGGTCGCGCAGGATGCCGAACTTGGTGGCGAGGAAGAAGCTGTCGCGGCGGCCTTTCAGCGCCTTGCCCACCAGCTCCTCGTTGGTGTGCGGGCCATAGATGTCGGAGGTGTCAAGGAAGTTGATGCCGAGGTCGAGGGCGCGGGCGATGGTGGAGAGGGACTCCTGCTCGTCGCGGCTGCCGTAGAACTCGCTCATGCCCATGCAGCCGAGGCCGATGGCGGAGACTTCAGGGCCGTCTTTGCCCAGCGTGCGTGTCTTCATGGTGGTGGCTCCTCACTGTTCCACCGTACATGGTGGGGCGCGGGGCGGGTCAAGCGAGGTGCGGGCGAGTACGGCGGGGGTTGACAGAGGTCGTGCCGCGGGGGTGGCGAGCGTGCTTTTCAGGCTCCGGACGCTGACCCTTCAGTTCTTACGCTCTTTTCCTCAGCAACAACTCCGCGAGCGCCCCATCGTTCGCGTTCTGTGCGAAGGTTGGGCTTAACAAAAGTCCGCTCGCCCGCCTTCAATGACAACTGGGAGCGATGCAATCAAAGTCCCCGGAGTTCTGATAACGGACAAGGCTTTTGGGCATGGCAGAGAAATTCTATGCCCGAAGTGCGAAAGCGGAGGTCTGTGCTTTCCCATCCTTTCCGCCAAAGGCCGCGGAAAGGATGGGGCACCCAGATTTGGTGGTGGGTGAATGGATGGGCCACCACGGCAAGCTATACTCTGGCCAGCAATCAGGTGAGCGGCTGGAGCATGAACAACGGCCTGGCGCTCGGCTACGACGCGGCGGGCAACGTGACAAGCGACGGAATCAACGCGTACCAGTACGATGCCGAGGGGCGGCTCTGCGCGGTGGACACGACGAA
>CAINJJ010000016.1 GCA_903849645.1 uncultured Acidobacteriaceae bacterium
CGAACGGAACGTGTTCTTCGGGTTGTGCTTCTGCAATACCTTCGTGATCGCCGCCGTCAACGTCGTCTTGCCGTGATCGATGTGCCCGATCGTTCCCACGTTCACGTGCGGCTTCGAACGGTCAAACTTTTCCTTCGCCATGCCCCTTCAGTCCCTTCCGTTAGACTTTTTTCTGTCGCGCCCCCCGAAGTTGCAAAGGGCGTAAAAGCTGTGCTTCGCCTCAATAGTAGGCGTAAACCTTGTAGTACCGCTGCCGCAGTTCCAGAGCTACCGCTTCCACAAGCTGCAGATACCGCTCGCGGGTCAGCGCCTGGTCTGAAACGGGGAGCGCCTTGTAGAGCGCCGGCGCATTCTTGCCCAGCAGGCCCCGGCTCACCACCGCTTCGTAATCGCGAATCCGCAACTTCATCCGCTTGGCCCGGCTCAACAATACTTCCACATCCCGCGCATCAAATGCCGCATCCACCAGCTTGTGCAGTTGCGCGTATCCGTCTGAATCCTGTACGGCTATGCCTGCCTGCTCGAACTTCATTCCTACCCCTGCCCTGGGCCTTTTCAGCCCTGCTGGTTTACAACACGTTCGCCCCTGCGAAAACTACCGACAGCCGGGGAATCCAACCTTGGAGCGGGAGACGAGGATCGAACTCGCGACCAACAGCTTGGAAGGCTGTGACTCTACCACTGAGTTACTCCCGCCCTCAAAAACAGGGGTCAGGGTTCAGGGGCCAGGGTTCCGATTCATTTGAGCGCCCAAAATCTGTTCAAGATGACTGCCGGCGCCTCTCACTGATCCCTGATCCCTGATCCCTGATCTCTGGAACTTCTGGAGCTGATGACCGGGCTTGAACCGGTGACCTCTCCCTTACCAAGGGAGTGCTCTACCAACTGAGCTACATCAGCCCTGCTACAACATTCTACGGGTTCGAACTGCCGTCCCCGCTCCCGCCGCGGCGAATCTTTTCCGCCTGGCGAGCCAAAACCGTGCGCAGAGCCATGCCTCCGATAATGATAAGCGGAAGCAACCTCAACTCCACCGGCCTGCCCGCGACAAAGACCTTGCCCTCGCCGAGAGTAAACCATGACAACGCGGCCAGAACCGCGAACAACCCCAGAGCCACCCAGTACTTGCGGTCAAGATCCGCACCAGTGCTGTGTAACCCCTTCGCCTTGCGTTCCAGATCGCGCCCGTTTCCGTTCATCGCGGCTGCGATCCTTCGCGCATTGCTGCCTCACAAACCATGGTGCACAGGGGAGGGTTCGAACCTCCGTAGGTCTAAAGACCGGCAGATTTACAGTCTGCTGCCATTAACCACTCGGCCACCTGTGCCCAACCTGACTGCACCCCTCGGAAAAGCCCCTTCAGCGCATTGAACCCCGTCCGGAAAATCTCCGGCAGCTCGGAGCATGCACCTCTGTGGGATCACCGCGGAGGACAGGTCCGGCGCCCAAAACCCGCGCGCCGGTCAAACTTTTTGCCGTTTCCGGCCCCGGTTGCAACCTTCCAAGAGTGGAGCTGGCGAAGGGATTTGAACCCCCGACCCTCTGATTACAAATCAGATGCTCTACCAGCTGAGCTACGCCAGCCCTATCCACCCGGAAACCGCTCCGGAGGCCCGAAATAACGCGCGGACACACTTCCGCTCCGCACGTACTACGGCACAGAAGACAAGGTTACCACACCCCCGAGTGTGGAGCAAACCTGAGGGTGCCATCAGGCCGCTCGGGACGCGATTCGTTTGAGGGCAGGGTTCCCGGCTTGTGTTGGCAGGGGCGGACCACCGGCCTGGGAGCGGCCGTGAATGGGTCTCTCTGAAATTCTCTTGCGAAAAGGCGGCTTTGGGAGGATGATTTTGTTGCCAACCCAATGATGCCTTCAGTGGCTTTGAACGCAAAGGAGAATCTCGATGCGTAGCAACCCAATAGCTGTGATAATGCTGGCAATCTGCCCTCTGCTTGTAGCCCAGCAACCTCAACCAGCCCCCGAAGCTGTTGCTCCGGCACCTCAAGCGGCAGCTCCATCGAGCCCTCCGACTCCCCACACGCTGCTGGACGGTACACCGGTGAAGTTGAGGCTTAGTCAAACTATCTCCTCCGCTGACACTAAGGTAGGGCAAGAAGTCCCATTTGAAGTCGTTGAAGACATCAGCGTAGAAGGGGTAGTTGTCCTCCCGAAGGGTGCGACTGCAATTGCCACCGTAACCGCAGCGGAACATAAGAAAAGCATGGGACGCGCCGGTAAGCTTGATATCGCCATCAGCTATGCCCGACTCAAGGATCAGGAGAAAGTGGCATTGCGCGCGACACAAGAAAACAAAGGAGGTGGACACGTTGGGGCAATGACAGGAGCCATAGTGGCAACATCGATCATCTTCTTTCCCGCCGCGCCGCTTTTCCTGTTCATTCATGGCAAGGACATCACCATTCCGCAAGGTACTCCGATCACCGCCTTCGTTGAAGGTGATATGCACCTAAACATGGCTAACTTCGGATCACCCACAGGCTCAGACGGGGCTCAGGTTGCCGGGTCACCGGTTGCTCCCGCCCAAGCTTCATTCTTGATCGAATCCACCCCGCCCGGCGCAGACATTGAAATTGATGGCGCATTCGTAGGCAATGCACCATCAACAGTGCCGGTCTCCGTCGGGAGTCATCAGATTACAGTGAAGAAAAAGGGCTTTGCCGACTGGACCAAAAAGCTAAATGTAACCGGAGGCACAGTCCACTTAAATGCTGAATTAGAAAAGGCTCCGGCTCAGCAGTAATCTCACCTGAACCAACGGCTGGATACTGCTTGTATAGCGTATCCAGCCACATTTGTGGTGTACCTCTATCCTCTACGCAAGAGTGACCCCTTGATGAATCGACGACTTCCTGTTTATTTCTTTGCCTCTGTCTTCGTGCTTTCAGCTTTTGCGCAGCAACCGCAACCCGTGGTTAGTGCTCCCCAAGCCCCGGCAGAAAAGCCTCGTGTCTTCATCACGGACAGTGAATCCTGGGAGGTCAAGGGCACGTCTGGGGGCGCGGGCGGGGCTTTTGCCTCACAGTCCCATGGCGGAGCGCGCCCGCAGACCGCAGAAATCATCAAGACCTTTGGGGAGCGCTGCCCTGGCGTTCTGATCAACAACAGGCAGGAGGTCGCCGACTACGTGGTCCTGCTCGATCACGAGGGAGGCAAGGGGCTGCTGCAGCATCGTAACAAAGTTGCGGTCTTCGAGCATATAACCGGTGACGTGGTCATCAGCCACTCGACCTTGTCTGTGGGCGGCTCGGTCGAGGACGCCTGCAAGGGAATCGCCGACCACTGGGCTGCACACGGCAAAGAGATGCTGGCAGCAAAGGTGAAGCCTGTCGAGGCTTTGCCACCATCCGGCGCGCCTGCCCAGAGTGTTTCGCCGCTTCCGCCTCCAGCCCCGCTCCAGGCCACCGTAACCGTCGACTCCACCCCTTCCGGCGCGGATATCGAGATCGACGGAGCCTTTGTGGGAAACACGCCTTCCACCATTGCTGTGCCTCCCGGAAGCCATCTGATCGCGGTCAAGAAGAGAACATTTGCCGACTGGACCAAGACGTTGAGCGTGACAGGTGGTTCGATTCACTTGAACGCCGAATTGGATCCAGCGCCCGCCAGGA
This sequence comes from uncultured Acidobacteriaceae bacterium, assembly GCA_903849645.1. Classification (GTDB taxonomy): domain Bacteria; phylum Acidobacteriota; class Terriglobia; order Terriglobales; family Acidobacteriaceae; genus Telmatobacter. The sequence continues at coordinate 3,631 of CAINJJ010000016.1, forward strand.
ACTAACCCCGCCCGGGGTGATGCGGTAATCCTTTCGGCTACCCATGAACAAACGCACGCGCAGGACGCTCCGGGGAACGTCCGCGGTGCAGCTCTTTCTGGTCTTGGCGATTTTTCTGCGTTCCAAGGCGCTGGCGGAGTCGGCGCGGCTGCTGCCGGACTCGGACGGCATCTTATCTCTCCCCTTCAATTCGATTCAGCTTGCTGGAGCAATTGCCGCCAGATTGCATACACCTACGACATCAAACGGTGTTAGGATTGATGCGTGGAGGTTCCATGAGAACTACGATCACGCTCGACGATGAGCTCGTTCGATCTGCCCAGGAATACTCGGGAGTGACGGAGAAGACCGCCCTGATCCGCCTAGCTCTCACGTCCCTGATTCAGAAGGAAGCCGCGCGCAGGCTGGCGGCCTTGGGAGGATCCTCGCCCGATATGGCCGATATTCCTCGACGGCGGATGGACCAAGGATGATTCTGGCCGACACAACAATCTGGGTAGATCATTTTCGCGCTTCCAATGCCGCGCTGCGGAATCTTCTGGACAATGAGCAGATTGTGATGCATCCCTTCATCGTGGCAGAACTGGCTCTGGGTTCGCTTGGGCAGCGCGCAATCAAGCTGAATGCCCTTGACGATCTGCCACCAGTGCGGGTTGCGCGGCTCGAGGAAGTGCGCACGATGATCGAGGGTCTCTCGCTCGACAGCCGGGGCATTGGTCTCATCGAAGCGCACCTGATCGCTTCCTGCCTCATCCATCCTCCCACGCTGCTCTGGACCAGCGACAAAAGGCTCTCCGGCGTCGCAAAGTCTCTCAACATTGCCGCAAATCTGCCTTGAATGAGCCACATCGACAAAGCATTCCTGGCGGATGATAGGGTATTGCTAATCGGCTACCCATGAACAGACGCACGCGCAGAACGCTCTGGATTGTGGCCGCGGTGCTGCTTTTTCTGGCCGTGGCCATCTTTCTGCGTTCCAAGGCGCCGCCGGAGGCTGCCCGGCTGCTGCCGGAGTCGGACGGCATCGTTTACGTCAATCTGCGCCCCATCCGCGCCTTCCTGCGCAAGGACCTCGAGCCGCCCCGTCCGGTGCCGGAGTACCGGCAGTTCATGGAGGCCACCGGCGTTGACTGGGAGCGGGACCTGGACGAAGCGGCCATTGCGCTGCACCGGCAGGCGGACCCGCGCGGCCCCAACGGCCCGGTGGCCTACTCGCTGGTGCTGGTGGGCAAGATCACCGGCCCCCGGCTCAACAGTTGGCTGGACGCCCACGCAACATCGCGCGAGTCCTACGCCGGGCACACCGTTTTCAGCATCCCTTCCGAAGGGCGCACGGTGCGGGTGGCGCAGATTGGCTACGACATGGTGGCCGTGTCCAATACGCCCACGCCGGAGCAGATCCACTCCATGCTGGATCGGCATTCGACGGCTGCGTGGCCCTTTTCCGGCTCGACGCTGCTGGAGCATCACTACCACGAGGTGCCGCTGCTTTCGCTGGCCTGGGGCGTGGGGCAGATCGGGCTTCCCTTCTCTGAGAGCGGGGCGATCAGCATTCTGGGCTTTTCTCTGCGCCTTCCCGATGACACCACCCTGATTGCCAGCGTGGCCCCGGCGCTGCCCATCCCGGGGGCGCTGCGGATGCGGGTAGAGGAGATTACCCCCAGCGACGAGGTAGCCGCCGGGCAGGCCGCGGAGCTCTCCACGCTGGTGCTGCTGGCCCGGGGATTTACCGCGCCGCTGCCTGCAAATGCAGCCAACAACAGCCTCAAAGAGCTGCTGAAGACGGTGGAGGTGACGCCGAAGCGCAACCGCGTGGTGGCCTCAGCCACGCTTTCCCGCACGCTTTTCAACGGTTTTACCGCGGATCAGGCCCCCGCGGCCGATACTTCCGCAGCCCCTGGCGCGTCAAAGTAGGAAGGGCCCGCTCCAAGGGTTCAGGCACGGCTTTTCTTTTCCTGGGCGGCAAGCAGAACATCCGCCCCTGTCCTTCATTTTTTTCAAGACAGAACCGCACCCCCATGCGGAGGTCCAATGAAACGCACTGATCGCTCCACGAGGGCAGTTGCCCTCGGCTGCTCCCTCGTCTTCCTCTCTTACCTGGTGTTCAAGATTGACGCGCGCCCGGCCAGGGCCGCCGACCCGCTGCCCGTGCTGACCGGGCAGGCGGCCTTTACCGATGCGGCCCACGAGTATCCGGGCATCCGCCGCCACCTCACGGCGGCCGACCTGCCCGCTCCCGCCCCGCAGGAGTCAGTGGACAACGGCCCCACGCTGGTTCCCCGGCCGGCCAATGCGTGGCCGCTCGCGCCGCATGGCTTCAAAGTGACGCTCTATGCCGAGGGGCTGGACAACCCCCGCCTGCTGCGCACCGCGCCCAATGGCGATCTATTCCTGGCCGAGAGCGCCTCGGGCAGGATCAAGGTGCTGCGGGGCATGGCGCAGGACGGCAAGGCGGCGCAGGTGGCCGTGTTTGCGGAGGGCCTGCACCAGCCTTTCGGGATTGCGTTTTATCCCGCCGGACCCAACCCGGCGTGGGTGTATGTCGGCAACACGGACGGCATTGTGCGCTTCCCTTATCGCAACGGGGACGTGACCGCCCGCGGACCGGCGGAGGCGCTGGCCGAGCTGCCCGGCGGGGGCAGGCTGCGCGGCGGGGGCCACTGGACCCGCGACCTGGCCTTCTCGCTGGACGGCAGCAAGCTGTTTGCGTCGGTGGGGTCGCACTCCAATGTGGACGACGCGGACACGCATCCGGAGGAGTTCCACCGCGCGGACGTGCTGGAGTTCACGCCAGAGGGCAAGTTTGTGAAGGTCTATGCGTGGGGCCTGCGCAACTGCGTGGGCGAGGCCGTGCACCCGACGACCGGCGAGCTGTGGTGCTCCACCAACGAGCGCGACGGCCTGGGCAACAACCTGGTGCCGGACTACGTGACGCACGTGGAGGAGGGCGGGTTTTACGGCTGGCCGTGGTACTACTTTGCAGGGCCGGACGGGGGCAAGCAGGACCCGCGCCACCCCGGCAAGCACCCGGAACTGAAGGCCAAGGTCATCACCCCGGACATCCTGGTGAACCCGCACTTCGCGTCGCTGGAGATGATGTTTTACCAGGGGGCGCAGTTTCCGGCGGAGTTCAAGGGCGATGGGTTCGCAGCCGAACACGGCTCGTGGAACAGGGCCGCGCGGTCGGGCTACGAGGTCATCCGCCTGCCCATGCATAACGGCCGCGCCACGGGCGAGTACGAGGACTTCCTTACCGGCTTTGTGCTGCCGGACGGCTCGGTGTGGGGACGCCCTGTGGGTGTATCGCAGGCGAAGGATGGGGCGGTGTTTGTGTCCGACGACGGGTCGAACTCCATCTGGCGGGTGAGTTATAGCGGAAAGTAGCGGAGTTAGCCGTGCTGAAGGGCGCGGATAACTCCGCCTGATCTTACTTTCCCAGGCCGAGCGCGGCGACGACCTTCTCGTCCACCTTTGCCGGCTGGCCGTCTTCCTTGCGCACCACGCCGAAGCCGCCGCGATAGTCCCACATGGCCCAGCCGATGCCGTCGGCTTCAAGGGCGGTGCGCACGTCGTGGAGCCAGTTCATGCGCGACGCCTCTTCCGTGTGCTCGCGATAGGCGCCGAATTCATTGCAGATGAGGGGTACGCCGTTGGTGCGGCCCCATGCCGCCGCCTCGTCGATGAGGAGCCGGATGCGGTGCGCGTCCCAGTGGTCGAGAAAGTAGCCTTCCAGCTTGTAGCGGCTCTGGCTGTCCGGAACCTGCCGGAGCGACTCGGCCATGGAGGCTTCGGTGGCCGGATACGGGATGCCGTGGGTATAACTCCACCATAACTCGCCCCATCCCGCGCCCTGATGGGTAAACTCGTGCGGGTCGTAGAAGTGGAAGGTGTAGATGACGTTGCCGTCGGCCAGGGGATGCATGGCGAGCAGGTCCACGATGTCAGAGTAGTTGGGGCCGGTGGCGATGATGGTGTTGCGCGGGGCGGCCTCGCGGATGGCGGCCGCGACGCGCGCCTGGATGCCGGCCCAGCGGTAGGGGTCGTGCACCTCAGGCTCGTTCATGACCTCAAAGAAGACCCGCTCCGGATCGCGCCCGGCGTAGTGCGCCGCGAGCCGACGCCAGAGCATGGTCATCCGGTCCACGCCATAGTCGCCGGATTGCAACTGCTGCTTGTAGGGGTCTTCCGGGTGGAGGTCGATCTCGACGGCCAGGCCATCAGCCAGCATGGTGTCCACGACGGTGTCGAGCCGGGCCACGAACTCGGCATTGAGCCCGTCTGCCCCGCGCGGCCACTGCTCCAGGGGCACGGCGTCGATGCTCAGGCGCACGTGATCAAAGCCGAGTTTCGCGATCAGGGCAATGTCGGCGGCGTCGATGTACCGGCCGGTGCGGGCGGCCGAGTAGTCATTGGCCGACTGCGCGAACCACTCCGCGGCATTGACGCCGCGGCGCAGGTGCTGGGCGCGGGCAACGGCGGTCTGCACGCCGGCGGCGTGGTCCTGGGCGGCGGCCGTGAATCCCATAGCAAGCAAAATGGCAAGGCAGCAAACTCGAAGGCGCATGGCGGAATCTCCTCCTGAAAACCCGGTTTCAAAAACCGAGGTAACGATATCATGAAGAGGCGCATTTCGCGTTCCTTGCCCCGGCACGCCTCCAGGACGGACAATCATTGCATTCCTCCGAAGGCGGGTTCAGTTCATGCGGAGATCCAGTTTTGGTTCGATGACGGCCTGGGGCGCGGCGCTGATGGCGATGTTTCTTCTGACGCCATTCGTTGCGGCTCAGAGCAGGCACCCGGCCACCGAGATTGCGCCATTTGACAGGAAGCTGCTGGAGCGGGCGGCGAAGCTCTACTACTCGACGCGCGCCACCGGGCTGCAGGGCTTCGACTGCGCGGTGCATCCGGACTGGCCGGGAATCTTCTCGAGCACGCGGCAGGGAAAGCCCGGCACAGCCAATGATCCACACATCGCGCTCCTCAACACGGTGAAGATCACGCTCCATGCCCGCTTGGGGGGCGGTTCCACTCTGGACTGGCAGGTGCCCGCCGACCGCAGCGCCACGCTGGATGCAAGTTCCAAAAGAATGCTCGATCAGATGCACGAAGGGCTGGGGCAGCAGTTCCAGGGCGTGATGCAGTTGTGGACCCTGTTCAGCAACGGCGACCTGGTACCCACCCCGGAAGAAAACCCCGACCTCACGCAGACGGGTTCGGGCTACCGGATTCACACGGAACAAAAGGGCGAGTGGCTGACCGAGCTGTTCAGCCGCGAACTCGTGCTGGAGCGCTTCGAGGCCTCCTCCGGCGGATCGAAACTGGACATTGCCCCCACCTTCAAGCCTTCGGAGAAGGGGCTGCTGGTGAACTCGTACGTGGCGCACATCCAGCCCAGGGGCGGCCCCGCCGGGCAGACGCAGGAGATGCACGTGACCCTGAGCTATCAGACGGTCTCCGGCTTCCCTATCCTGGGGAGGGTGGCCGTGGAGATGCCCCGCGTGGGCGCCTTCAACTTCATGCTCGATGGATGCTCTGTCCGCCATGCGGGCAAATAGAGTCTTCTTCCCTTGCCAGACTCGAGGCGCAAGGGACAAACTAGCCTAACCACCGCGAAAGCAGGCTCCTGATGCTGAAACCACTCTCCCACTCGATGGCGCGGCTCTCTGCCGTTCTGCTCGGCGCCTGCCTTGCTTCCGCAGCTTCAGCGCAGAGTGCCCCGGCCACCAGCGCCGCGGCGCAAACTCCCGCCAAAAGCGCGGCCGACACGGCGGCCAACGACGCCTACCTGGCCAAGGCCGGAACCCTTTACTACTCCACCGCCAAGGCGGGCCTTTCGGGCTTTGATTGCGCCGTCCATCCTGACTGGCGCGCGCTCTTTGTGAGCGCCAATCCCGGCACGGCCGTGGCCTCGGATGACCCCCGCATCCTTCTGCTGAAGTCCGTCTCGATCAAGCTCCATGGACGCATGAAGGGCGGCTCATCTCTGGAGTGGACTCCAGCGCCCGGCAAGGTCACGGACGACGCATCCACGGGCCTGCTTGACAACATGCAGAAGGCCACCGAGCAGACGCTGATGGGCTTCATGCAGTTCTGGACGCCCTTCGTCGACGGCTCCGCGGTTCCCGCCAATTCTGCCGGCCTCGCGGTCACGCGGAATGATAAGCAGGAGGTGACGCTCCATGCCGACGAGGCCGGCACCTCGGTGACCGAGGTCTTTGACAGCAACAGCGTCCTGAAGGATTTCGACGTGGTGTTGAACGGCGCCGACATCCGGTTCGGCCCTTCGTACAAGTACACGGAAAAGGGGCTGCTGGTCTCAGGCTTCCTGGCCCACATCCTGCCGGCCGGAGCCACCGCGGGTCAGAGCCAGGAGATGCACGTCGGCATCGAATACAGCCCGGTGGACAGCTTTCTCATCCCTTCGCGGGTGAACATGGAAGTGGTGGGCACGGGCATCTTCAACTTCACGTTTGACGGTTGCACGGCAACGCCCACGACAAAGTAGTCGTCCCCGCCAAACGGCGACGGCCCCCTGGGAGTTCCGGGGGGCCGTTGCTTTGAGTGGATGGGAGGCTCTTGCCTACGGCTTTGAGGCGGGAATCCCGACGGGAGCGCCGAAGGCGACCTGCTCGTAGGTATTGCGCATATATTTGTGCGGATTCACGGGCACGCGGTGGACGCGCACCTCGTAGTGAAGGTGCGGGCCGGTGGCGCGGCCCGACTCGCCCACAAAGCCGATGACCTGGCCCCTGGTCACGTGCTGGCCGGTAATGACGGCCACTGCGGAGAGATGCCCATAGAGCGTGAGGACGTCGTGGCCGTGGTCGAGGACAATCTGGCGGCCGTAGCCTGCGCCAAAGGTCTCACCGGTCACATCGCCGTCGGCCGCGGCGCGCACGGGCGTGCCGTAGGGGGCGTCAATGTCGATGCCGGAGTGGAATGCTCCTTCGCCGTTGATCGGGTCCTCGCGGGAGCCGAAGGTCGATCCCACCTTGCCCTCCAGGGGCCAAATCGAGGGCGCGTCGGCCAGCTCCGTCCAGTCCCCGGCAAAGGATGGGGTCAGCCCACCCTCGATGGCGCGAGAAACCCGGCCGGAGAGCGCCTGGGTGCGCAGGGTATAAAACTGGTCGATGGAGAGCTTGACCTGCTGCTGGTCCACTTCCTCGGTCAGCGCCAGGCTGCCCGGCGTGGGCGCGGCTGCGGCGGCGGCGCTCACACCGGCCGCGGCCTTGGCGGTGGCGAGCTTGTTTTGCCGCAAACCATAAAGCGCAGTCACTTCATTGGCCAGAGCGCCCAGCGAGGCAACCTGCACATCGCGGTCGTGCGCAATCTGCGCCATCTGCTTGTAGTCTTTGCGGAGCGTCTCGCGCTCCTCGCGAATCTGATTGAAGCTCTCTGTTTTCAGCAGCATCCGCGTATAGGAACCGGCCAGTCCCACGATGGTAAAAGCACCCACCAGCGCGGCGGCAACAAACCCGTACACATAATGGAGCGGCAGGGGAATCTTGCGAATCCGCCCGTCCTCATCTCTGGAGACAAAAAGAATGTAATAGCGTTTGCGTAGCATTTTCGCCTCTCATCCCCGCATAGAGCAGGGTCGCAATTCGCCGCGTCGTCAAGGAAAGCGCAGTCATAAAGGGCACTTGAGCCCATGAAAAAACGTGCACGCACCAAAGCGCGCACTTGGTGGAACGCCCGTTAAGGCTAACAAACTGACCCATTCCGGGTCAACGAAATTGATTCCATGAGGGTTGCCTAACTATGCTCTTTATCGGCACATGCCGCATGGCGAGCGAGGAGAAGGATGCAAGGTTCCGGGGCCCATTGTCCTATCCTCAGGATGTGCGTAGCCTTCGTGCCAAAACCGGAACCGCCGCCCAGGGGGAGCTTGCCCTGCTCGCCGGGATTCGCGCCCGGGCGGCCCGCGTCTCGCGCAGCGGCCTGACCCTCGGCATCGGCGACGACTGCGCCCTGCTCGCCCTGCGACGCGAGGAGGAACTGGCGGTCACCACCGATCTCTCCATCGCCGGACGCCACTTTCGCCTGGACTGGCACTCGCCTGAGTCCGTGGGCCATCGCGCCCTGGCGCGCGGACTGAGCGACCTGGCCGCCATGGGCGCCCGCCCGGTAGCGGCCTTTCTTTCGTTGGGTTTGCCGCGGGAACTCACCCAGGGCGCAGGGCGCAGGCCCGCCTGGGTCCAGGGCTTTCTGAGCGGCCTGCTCGCGCTGGCGGAGGCGCACAAGACCCCGCTGGCCGGGGGCGACCTGGCTGAATCGCCCATCGCCGTTGCCGACATCGTGCTGACCGGCGCAGTTCCCCAGGGGCGCGCCCTGCTGCGCTCTGGCGCGCGGCCGGGGCACCTGCTCTATGTGACCGGAGACCTCGGCGGAGCCGCCGTCGGCCTGAGCCAGTTGGCCGGGCTGGCCGCGAAACTCCCCAACCGCCCCGGCCCGCCGCGGATTCCGAAAAACCTGGCCGCCCTGCTGGCGCCCCATCTCTTCCCGCAGCCCCGCATCGCCCAGGGGCTCTTTCTTCAGCGCCGCCGCATCGGCTCCGCGGCCCTCGACATCTCGGACGGGCTCTCAACGGACCTCACCCGTCTCTGCCAGGAGTCCGGGGTAGCCGCCGAGGTCGATGCCGCCGCACTCCCTCTCCATCCCGGCGCGACGCTCGACCAGGCCCTGCACGGCGGCGAGGACTATGAGCTTCTGTTCACTGCCCCGGCCACGACGCGCCTGCCGCGGTCCATTGCCGGGGTGCCTGTCACGCGCATTGGGCGGATTTTGAAGGCAGGCGCTGGCCAGCCGGCCGTGACGCTGATTACTCCGCATGGCCCTGTGCCGCTTGAGCCGCAGGGCTGGGAGCATTTTGCCTGAGATGGCTGGCAGCGCCAGAGAGCCAGGGCGGGAGGAAGTCGGTGCCGGGGGTTGAATTCGAGACTTGCCTTCTCAAAGCAAGCGGAGTTCCGGAAAATCCTGCCGGTAGACCCGCGGATCAAGCGTCAGAAGCCTATCCGCCTGCAGCAGGGCATGGGATCCGATGAGGAAGTCAGCCAGCAGGCGGCGGGGGCCGTCTCCAAAGGACTTCCTTCGCCGGTCAGCGTACCGGGCAAAGCGCAGGCCTGTTTCGGTCCACACCCTGTCGTCGAGTTTCAGGTCAATCACCACACCGGTCGCTTCAAGGAAGCCGCGAACATACGCCTCAGTGGCCCCAGGGTATGCATGCAACTCGGCAAAAACAAAGGGGGAGATGAGCAGCGCGCCTATCGCCTTTGCTTCCCCCAATTGTTCAATCGCCCTTTGCGCCAGTGGCTCGTTTGACCAGATCGCCGAAAAGACATTGGAATCAATGGCCGTTCTCACGGCTTCCCCTCAGAGTGGATGTCGGCTCCCGGCGGATCGTCATCGCGAAGATCCCTGTAAAAGGCATTGATCTCTTCCACAGAAGAGAAAGCCGGAAGTGCTCCTAGAAACGCTGTAAAAGGATTGACCTCCGGCGCAACCGGCCGCAGAACCGTGCGATCGTCCTCGAAGACAAACTCCACGCGGTCGCCTTCCTTGAGACCGAGCCGGTGGCGCACCTCGATGGGGACGGTGACCTGACCCTTGCTGCTCACGGTGCTGGATGGGTTAACGGCCATTTCTTTACCTTGAAGTAAAGATAGCATTCTTTACCTGCGGGCGAAACCATTATCCGCAGGACTGAACCGCTCTCCACCGTCTATCATGATTGTTGCCATGACGATGACTCTTCCCCGTGTCCGTTTCGCTCCGTCCCCTACCGGCATGCTCCACGTCGGCAACGCCCGAACCGCTCTTTACAACTGGCTGTTCGCCCGCCGGCTGGGCGGCCAGTTCATTCTCCGTATTGAAGACACGGACCTTGAACGCTCCGAGACCCGCTACGAAGGCCAGCTCATCGAGGACCTGCGCTGGCTTGGCCTCGACTGGGACGAAGGCCCCGGCGTCCTGGGCGAACCGGACAAGGGTGTGGTTGGCCCCTACCGGCAGTCGGAACGGCTGGATATCTATGCGCGCCACACCGAGCAGTTGCTCGCCGAGGGCAAGGCCTACCGCTGCTTCTGCACGCCGGAAGAGCTGGAGGCCGAGCGCGCCCTTGCCATTGCCGATCATCTGCCCCAGGTCTACAGCGGCCACTGCCGCAACCTGAGCCACGCTGCAATCGACCACAACCTGGTCGCCGGCAAGCCCTTTGCGGTGCGCCTCCGGATCGGCACGGACTCCCTGCGCTTCCACGACATCGTGCGCGGCTCGGTCGACTTCCCCGCGGAGACCATCTCCGACCCCATCCTGGTCCGCTCCGCGTCCAGCGTTTCGGCCGGGGTGCCGGTCTATAACTACGTGGTCACCGTGGACGACGCGCTCATGGGCATCACCCACGTCATTCGCGGCGACGACCACATCTCCAACACGCCCAAGCAGGTGGCCATCTACCAGGCCTTTGGCTGGCCGGTGCCGGAGTTCGCCCACCTCTCCACCATCCTCGGCTCGGACCGCGAGCGGCTCTCCAAGCGCCACGGCGCCACCTCCATCTCCACCTTCCGGCAGATGGGCTACCTGCCCGAGGCGCTGGCCAACTACCTGGGCCTGCTCGGCTGGGGCGCGGAGGACGGCAAGTCCGAGACCTTCACGCTGGAGCAGCTTGCCAAGGTCTTCTCGCTCGAACGCGTCACCCCTTCCCCGGCCATCTTTGACTTTGACAAGCTCAACTGGCTCAACCGCCACTACCTCAAGCTGGCCGACCCCGAGCGCATCGCCAAGCTGGCCGAGCGGCAGTTCACCCGCCATCGGCCGGACATCTTCCCGCTCTGGGCTTCTGACGAGCTGCACACCGCCGAGATGCAGGTCTTTCTGGCTAGCCAGGACCCGCCCATCCAGCTCAACTCGCTCTCCAAGGAGTTGATTGACCAGCGCAAGGCCTGGTTCGCCAGCCTGCTGGCGCTCTTTCTGCCCAAGGTGGACCACCTCGACCAGCTACCGGCCAAGTCCGCCGCCATCTTCGGCTTTGACGTCGAGGCCGCCCGCGTGGAGCCGGAGAACGCCGCCGTGCTGGCCGTTGACTCCGCTCGCACCGTGCTCAGTGAACTGGCCAGCCGGGTGCGCGCTCACTCCGGCCATGTCACCCCGGAGATCTTCAAGCTCTGGCTCAACGAGATCAAGGACGCCACCGGCATCAAGGGCAAGGAACTGTTCCACCCTGCGCGCATCGCCCTCACCGGTTTCCACTCCGGCCCGGAGTTCGAAAAGGTACTCCCGCTCATTGAAGACGGCGCAACACTCGGCCTCGGCATCCCCACCGTGCGCGAACGCATCGAGCGCTTTGTGGGAGTCTGACGGCCATGGGTTCGCGGTTCTCCGGCATCTTCTGGGTTGATGACGAGGGCACGCATCCGCTGGCGGTAGTTCTCTGCCCCAGCGGGGGCCGCAGCCTGCGCGATCAGCTCATGGCATACAAGCGCGGCGGCATTGACACCATCGTGTCCCTGCTGGAGCTGGACGAGGCTGCCTGGCTGGGCCTGGCCGAAGAAGGCCCGCTGGCCAAACAGATCGGCATGGACTTTCTCTCCCACCCCATCCCCGACCACAACAACCCACTCGATGAGCGGGCTTTCCGCACGTTTGTCTCCGGGCTGGCGGAGAGGCTCCGCGCCGGCGAGCGCATTGGAGTGCACTGCTGGGGCAGCATCGGCCGCGCCACAGTTACGGCCGCCTGCACCCTCGTCCACCTGGGCTGGAACCCCTACACCGCCCTCGGCGCAATCCAGAATGCCCGCGGCTGCCAGGTCCCCGACACGCCCGAACAGCGCGACTGGATCTACGCCTACAAGGCCCGCGCGTGAGCGCAGACCCGATAGTCCTGACCTTTCCCCACCACTGGCAGGCCGAGATTCTGCCGGCCCGTCCTCTCATTCTGCCGCCGCGCCATTTCGTCTATCCACGCCATGCCGAAGAAGTAGAGCGCGGCGCGCTTGAGGTTCTCGTCCGGCCGGATGGATCTGCCGCCGGGCAGTTCCTCGCAACCTGCGCCCTCGGCTTTCGCGACCCCGCCGCGCCCACGGGCCTCTGGTCGGCCCCCGACCCGGCGGAGCTCTGCGCCGTCTCCGGCGGCTATGCCTACCTGATCGACACCACCGCCCCCGCGCGCTTCACCATGCTGCCCTACCGGCCGGTTCTCGGCATTCACCCGGCGCTTGAGGAGGGTTTGCTGCTCTTTGTCGGGCACCACGGCATCCTTGCCTGGGGCCGCGAGGGGCTTGCCTGGGAGTCGGAAAAACTCTCCGACGAGGGCGTCACCGTCACCGCCATCAGCGCCGGAAAGCTCCATGGCCTTGGCTGGAGGATGATGACGGACAAGGAGACGCCCTTCACCCTCGACCTGCGCACCGGCCGCCCAGTCTGACTCGCGCCGCACTTTCCCGTTGCCCGTCCTGCCATCCATCCCCTACATTGCTTGCTATGATCGCGAGCGACCGCCGCACCTTCCTCCGCCAGGCTGCCAGCCTTGCCGGCGCCTTCTCCGCCGGCAGCCTCTTTCAGCAGGCCCATGCCGCCAGCTTCCGCGCCGCCTCTGCCCGGCTCGCCGGCCTCAACGACCTGGAAGCCGCGCAGAACGAGGACTACTGGTCCGTGATTCAGCGCGCCTACTCGGTCAATCCCAATCTCATCAACCTCAACAACGGCGGAGTCTCCCCATCGCCGCTGGTGGTGCAGCAGGCGGTCGAGCGCTATAACCAGCTCGCCAACGAGGGCCCGTCCTACTACATGTGGCGCATCCTCGACCAGGGACGCGAGCCACTGCGCGAAAAGCTTGCCGCCCTGGCCGGCGCGGAGCCCAACGAGATCGCCATCAACCGCAACGCCACCGAGGCCCTCAACACCGTCATCTACGGCCTCGACCTCAAGGCGGGCGAAGAGGTGATCGGCACAAAGCAGGACTACCCCAACATGATCCAGGCCTATCGCCAGCGGGCCATGCGCGAGGGCATCGTCTACAAGCAGATCAGCTTCGACTTCCCCATCGAGGACGACGACCGCATCGTCAAGGCCTTTGAAGAGGCCATCACTCCCAGGACCAAGCTCATCCACGTCACGCACATGGTCAACTGGGTGGGCCAGGTGCTGCCCGTGCGCAAGATAGCCGACATGGCACACAGCCACGGCATCGAAGTATTGGCCGACGGCGCGCACTCCTTTGGCCTGATGGACTTCAAAGTGCCTGAGTTACACGCCGATTACTTCGGCACCAGCCTGCATAAGTTCCTCTCCGCGCCCATCGGCACCGGCATGTTATGGATCAAGGCCGACAAGATCGAGAAGATATGGCCGCTCACCTGCAACGGCGCGCCCCGCTCCGGCGACATCCGCAAGTTTGAGACGCTGGGCACGCGCAGCTTCCCGCTGGAGCAGGGCATCGGCGAAGCCATCAACTTCCACCAGGGCATTGGCCCCGCGCGCAAGCAGGCCCGCATCGGCTATCTCAAGAACTACTGGGCCTCGCGCGTGCAGAGCATACCCAAGGTCAAGCTGCACACCTCGCTCAACCTCAACTACTCCTGCGCCATCTGCGGCGTGAGCATCGACGGCATGACTCCGTCGCAACTGGAGAACGCCCTCTTTGACCGCTACAAGATACACACCGTCGGCATCGTCTGGGAAAACATCAGTTGCGTGCGTGTAACTCCCCACGTCTATACATCCATCGCCGACCTGGACAAGTTAGTGAAAGCGATAGGAGAGATCGCCGCCAAAGCTTAGCAACCTGTGCTAAGAGTCGTGTATTGAAAGGGCACGGCTTTACAGGCAGCGGAAAGACTCGATAAATGCCATCGAAGTGTCAGGGCACGACTTCAGTCGTGCCGCCAAAGCCAATCAAATCAAGGGGCTTTAGCCCCTGCGGAAAAACCCAGAGCTGCACAATTTAGGGATCTCCGTTCGTTGCGCGGGACCCGATCAGAAGATGCGATAGCGGATGCCCGTGCTCAGCCCATACGACGACATCAGGCCATAGGTAAACTGCGGCCAGATCTGGTATTCGAAATCGACCGCCCGGATGCGAATGCGATGGGTGAGCCGATAGTCGATGCCCCCGCCGGGCGCGATTACCAGATAGTTCCCGGTCGCATAGTTATAGGGGAAGTTGAACTGGCCAATGCCGACCAGCCCCTTGACGTAAGGCTGGAGCCTCCCATAATCCAGGGAAAAACGCGGTCCTGCCGTATAGGTCTCCGCGTGGATATTCGCAGTCTGGTGATACTCCAGCCAGCGCGCTTCCGCCTCAAACCCAAGCCTTCGCCGGGTATCGGCATCCACAAACGCCGTGGCGCCGAGCAGCTTTGTTTGCCCGTAGCCCAGGTAATAGCCCGACGCCATGCCGCCGACGGAGAGCGTGAGCCCGCCCTGATCCCCCGGAGGCACTGATTGAGCGCCGGCGGTGCGCTGCAGCGACAGGCAGGCAGCCGCGCAGGCCAGAATTGCCATGACTCCGCGGAATCCGCGCGGAACGGAGCGGCTGCCCCGGCGACCCAATCCGGTCGCCGGGGACTTCCGGTTGCCACCCTGCTCCTGAACGAAACAAGTATCGATATTCATCTGTCTCCGCCTTGTGTCGCTTCTTTACCTGGTGATGTTCAGGGTGACGTTCTGATAGTGCGAGATATTGCTCTTGACGCCCACCCCGGTCACTTGAATGACATAAGCGCCCGGCGCGGCGCTGGACTGCGAGAAGCCACTGCAGCCCGTTGCCAGCATCGTAGCAGCCCCCAGAACCAGAAGCAGCGCAGCCGTCCAGATGGCCCCGTTGCGCCTTCTCCACCGCCAGAAGATCAGGCCAAAGAGCCCGCTGAGAGGCAGAAGCAGCCCCGCCAGTTGCAGGCCGGAGCCTCCCGGATGCCCATTCATGGCCGTCGATCCGCCGCCCAGAGGATTGTTGGTGTCGATCATCAACTGCACGTTGGTCACCCCGTTGGCCGTGAGTGTGATGCTGGGCTTTTCAAAGTGGCAGGTGACGCCCGCGGGCAGGGAACCGCATCCTAGGAGACCGTCGGGGATAGCGTTTTCAGGCGAGCGAATCGGTATGACGCCGGAGTTGGCGGATTCCTGCTCGCGCAGAGCTTGATGGGGTAGTTGGGCGGTGGTCTGAGCGTGGGGGAGCCGAAGAGGCTTCTCCATC
>CAINJJ010000017.1 GCA_903849645.1 uncultured Acidobacteriaceae bacterium
CTCCGCCGTATGCATCAAACGCCGCTGCCCGCATTCGCCGGTCTCCTCCGACAGAAAGGAGATCTGTTGAAACCGCGGATGAAAATCACACCCTATAATCATCATGCTCGGCTCCTTTCCTCCCGAGCTTCATGGTCGTTTGGCCGCAACCAGTCTACTCAGGTCGAGGGAGCCGACGCTGTCATGCAATCATCCATTGCGCATCTTCCAGCGCAATGGGTGGGATTCCAGAAACGTTCGGGCTACAGAGTTTTGGACAATGTTTTAGCTGGTCGTCTCGCTCCTCACTCCCAAAATGAAAGTCCCCACGGACACCTTCCTCCGTGGGGACCTTCAACAAATCACAGACCAGTTTCAACACCTACCAGACAACGCACCGGTCCGCATCGCTGCGCGTCATCGCCGAGCCCGCCTTGCACGCAAAAGCCTCGGCAAACGGCGGGAAGTTCGACATCGGCCCCAGCACCCGATACTTCGCCACCGGGTGCGGGTCGCCCTGCACCATCAGCTTCTGCGTCTCCACCCGCGTCGCGTCCCCGCGGAACTGGCCCCACGCAATGAAGAACTGCTGGTCTGGCGTGTAGCCGTCGATCTTCTCCCCCGACTGCCCCTGCGCCGTCTTCTTGAACGCGCGATAGGCAATCTTCAGCCCCGCCAGATCGCCAATCGACTCGCCCAGCACCAGCTTTCCGTTGATGTGAATGTCCTCCGGGCCATCGATCCTGAAGCCGTCAAACTGCTTCACCACGCACGCCGTCTTGGCCTCGAACTTCTTCAGGTCGTCGGCGGTCCACCAGTTCTCCAGCTTCCCTACCGCGTTGAACTGCGCGCCCTGATCGTCAAACCCGTGCGAGATCTCGTGCCCGATCACCACCCCGATCGCGCCGTAGTTCACCGCGTCCGTCGCGCCCATGCTGAACGCCGGCGGCTGCAGGATCCCCGCCGGGAAAACAATCTCGTTCATCAGCGGATTGTAGTAGGCGTTCGACGTCGGCGGCGTCATGCCCCAGCGCTTGCGGTCCACCGGCTTGCCGATCGTCGAGCGGTCGTCCGCCACAAGAAACCGGATCGCCGCAATCGAGTCCCCAAAATAATCTCCGCGCTCAATCTTCACCGATGAGTAGTCCTTCCACTTGTCCGGGTAGCCGATCTTCACCTGGAATGTCCCCAGCTTTTCCAGCGCCTTCTGCTTGGTCGGCGCCGTCATCCATTCCAGTCCTTCCAGCGTGTCGTGCATCGCCGACAGGATATTCGCCACCATGGCCTGCGCCCGCTGCTTGGCCTCCGGCGGAAAATACCGCTTCACATACTCCTGCCCCAGCGCCTCGCCAAGCAACCCGTCCGCCTGCTCCGCGCAGCGCGTCTCCCGCGGCTTCAGCTCGCCAACTCCCGCAAGCTCCTTCTCATAAAAACCGAAATGCGCATCCACAAACGGCTGTGAAAGCATGGTCGCCGAACTGTTCAGCAACTGCCACCGCAGATAGGTCTTCCACTGCGCCAGCGGCGTTGAAACAAGCTGCCGCTCCACCTCCGCCAGAAACGCCGGCTGGTCCACATTCAACACGCCCGGCTTTACCTCGGCGCTCTTGAGATACGCGCTCCAGTCAAAGTGCGGAGTCATCTTCTGCAAGCCGTCCAGGTCAGTCAGGTGGTCGCTGGCATGAGGGTCGCGCAGCGCCACGTTGTCCAGCGACGCCTTGGCCAGCGCCGTCTCAAAATCCATCACCACCAGCGCCGCCGCCTTGGCCTCCGCCTCCGGCGTCCCGCTCAGCATGAAGATCTTGGCCACGTAGACCAGATAGCCGGTGCGCGCATCCGCAAACCGCTTCTCCGGCTTCACATAGTAGTCCCGGTCCGGCAGTCCCAGCCCGGCCGCGCCCACGTCGCCAATCACGTCGGTCGGCGCGTGCACGTTCTGCGTCCCTCCAAACCCAAAGGGCGCCTGCACCCCGATGGCGTGCAGCTCCCGCAGCTCCTGCTGCAGGCTCGACGCGTCGTGAACCGCGTCAATGGCAGCCAGGTAGGGCTTCAGCGGCGTCACGCCCGCCGCGTCAATGGCCTTCACGTTGGTGCAGGCCGCATAGAAGTCCCCCGTCAACTGCGCCGGACTCCCCTTCGGCTGCGCCGCCCCGGCGGTCAGCTCATCCAATATCTTGCGCAACTGCTCCTTGTTCTGCTCCCCCGCCTGCCAGCGCCGGCTCCACCGGTCCATCGAGGCCGGAATCGGATTCCCCGCCCTCCACGCCCCATTGGCGTAGTTGTAGAAGTCGTCGCACGGCTTTACCGTACGATCCATGTCGCTGATTTCAATTCCCTTGAGCGACGCCTGCTGCGCCCATGCGCCCATCCCCGCCGTCATGCACAGCCCTGCTGCCACCGTTCTCCAGTTCATCCCTTGTGTGCCTCCGTTCCAAGAATGCATTACGCCCTTGCTCCCCGTACAGTTCGCCCAAAAGTGAAAAATCTCCCGCCTCACGCAGGCCACCCTCCCCAACTTCGACGCCATCCGCCCCTTCAGCCTCCATTCACCCGCCTTTCGCGCTAAAATAGAAGACGAAGTGGCCCTCCATCAGCCCATCCCGGCCCTCCTCTAGCGGCGCCCGCCGCCTGCGCCTGTCTTCGCCCTTTTCCCGTCCCATAATCCCAAGTTCAGAATCTCTGCCCGCCGCAGGAGTTTGCCATGATTGACCGTTTGGAACAGATGGAGCAGCGTTACGACGAGCTCTCCGCTCAGCTCGGACTGCCCGAGATCATCACCGACCACGAAAAGTACCAGAAAGCCGGACGCGCCCTCCGCGAACTCGAGGCCCCGGTCATGAAGTTCCGCGAGCTCAAGCAGGTTCGGCAGGGACTCGCCGAGGCGCGCGGCCTGCTCGCCGACCCCGACATGAGCGCCATGGCCGAGGAGGAGATTGCCTCCCTCGCCCCCCGCGAGCCAGTCCTTGAAGAAGAGATCAAGGTTCTGCTTCTCCCCAAGGACCCCAACGACGAGAAGAACGTCATCCTTGAAATCCGCGCCGGCACCGGCGGCGACGAGGCCTCCCTCTTTGCCGCCGAAATCTTCCGCATGTACCAGCGCTTTGCCGAGCAGCACCGCTGGAAGATCGAGCTCCTCTCCACCTCCGAGTCCGGCGTCGGCGGCTTCAAGGAAGTCATCGCCATCATCGAAGGCGAGCGCGTCTACTCCCAGCTCAAGTGGGAGAGCGGCGTCCACCGCGTCCAGCGCGTCCCCGCCACTGAGACCCAGGGCCGCGTCCACACCTCCGCCATCACCGTGGCCGTCCTCCCCGAAGCTGAAGATGTGGACATCAAGATCGAGGCCAAGGACATCCGCATCGACACCTTCTGCTCCTCCGGTCCCGGCGGCCAGTCTGTCAATACCACATACTCCGCCGTCCGCATCACCCATATCCCCACCAATACCGTCGTCAGTTGCCAGGACGAAAAATCGCAGATCAAGAACCGCGAAAAGGGCATGCGCGTCCTCCGCTCCCGCCTATACGAGCAGGAGATGGACCGCCAGAACGCGGAACTCGCCCAGACCCGCAAGCAGCAGGTCGGCACCGGCGATCGCAGCGAAAAGATTCGCACCTACAACTTCCCCCAGAACCGCATGACCGACCACCGCATCGGCCTCACCATCCACCAGCTCGACCTCATCATGGAAGGCCGCCTGCAGCCCATCGTCGACGCCCTCATCACCCACTACCAGGCCGAGCAGCTCAAGGCCGACAACACCCAGGCCGCTTGATCGAGCAGCCCATGCCCTCCCTGCGCGAAGTCATCCAGCAGGCCGAGCTACGCCTGCGCCAGGGCCCCCACCCCGACCGCGCCCGCCAGGACGCCGAGTCCCTCATGCGCCATCTCCTCGGCAGGGATCACGCCTGGCTCGTCACTCACTGGAACGAGCCGATCCCTCGCGACCTGGCCGCGCAGTTTGAGGCCCTCCTCGCCCGCCGCGCCTCGGGCGAACCCATCCAATACATCACCGGCCAGGCCGAGTTCTACGGCCTCTCCTTCCGCGTCACCCCCGCCGTCCTCATCCCCCGCCCCGAAACCGAACACCTCGTCGAAAAAGTCCTCCAACTCGCCAAAGACCTCGATCCCAAACCCTCAATCACCGCACAAATGCCGAGTGCCCCATCCATCCCGCGCCTTATGGGGGATGGGTGGGAAAGCGACCCAGCCCCCGCCCGCATCCTCGACATCGGCGCCGGCTCCGGCGCCATCGCCATCGCCATCGCCCATCACCTGCCCCAGGCGCAAATCACCGCCATTGACCTCTCCTCCGCCGCCCTCGACATCGCCCGAGAAAACGCCGCCCTCAACCGAGCCGCCATCCGCTTTCTCCAGGGCGATCTCCTCACCCCCGTCGCCGGCGAGCGCTTCGACGTCATCGTCTCCAACCCGCCCTACGTCCCCGCCATCGACCGCGACTCGCTCTCCGTCGAGGTCCGCGATCACGAGCCCGCTCTCGCCCTCTTCGCCGGCAGCGACGGCCTCGACCTCTACCGCCGCCTCATCCCCGCTGCCTTCGCCGCCCTCGTCCCCGGCGGCTGGCTCGCCCTTGAAATCGGCTACGGCCAGTCGGACGCTATCGCCGCCTTGCTCGCCCAGGCCGGCCTTCACTCCATCGCCTTCGCCCCTGACCTCCAGGGCATCCTCCGCGTCGCCATCGCCCGCCGCCCCTGAACGTCCTCAACCAAGCCTCGGGCCACCCCTTCCCCGCTCATTTAAACTCGTTCCCGAAAGGACCTTCTCTCATGCCCGCATCCAAAGGTTATGCCGCACTCGGCGCGCAGTCTCCCCTCGCTCCCTTCGCCTTCTCCCGTCGCGAGCCCGGCCCCACTGAAATCGCCATCGAAATTCTCTTTTGCGGCGTCTGCCACTCCGACCTCCACATGGCCCGCAACGAGTGGGGACAGGCCACCTATCCCCTCGTCCCCGGCCATGAGATCGTCGGCCGCGTAACCGCCGCCGGCAGCGCCGTCACCAAGTTCCAGCCCGGCCAGGTGGCCGCCATCGGCGTCATTGTGGACTCCTGCCGCCACTGCGCCCC
This sequence comes from uncultured Acidobacteriaceae bacterium, assembly GCA_903849645.1. Taxonomy (GTDB): domain Bacteria; phylum Acidobacteriota; class Terriglobia; order Terriglobales; family Acidobacteriaceae; genus Telmatobacter. The sequence continues at coordinate 5,060 of CAINJJ010000017.1, forward strand.
CTGCGACCGCGGCGAAGAGCACTTCTGCCTCGAGGGCGCCACCCTCACCTACGCCAACAAGGACCGCGTCGACGGCACCACCACCATGGGCGGCTACTCCTCCAACTACGTCGTCGACGAGCGCTTCGCCCACACCGTGCCCGCCAATCTCGACCCCGCCGCCGTGGCCCCGCTGCTCTGCGCCGGCATCACCACCTACTCCCCGCTCCGCCACTGGAAGGTCGGTCCCGGCATGAAGGTCGGGATCGTCGGGCTCGGCGGACTCGGCCACATGGGCCTCAAGTTCGCCCACTCCTTCGGCGCGCACACCGTGCAGATCACCACCTCGCTCGGCAAAAAAGCCGACGCCCTCAAGCTCGGCGCCGATGAGGTCCTGCTCTCCACCGACGCCGAGGCCATGAAGGTCCACAAGGGCACCTTCGACTTCATCCTTGACACCGCCTCGGCGCCCCACGCCCTCGAGCCCTACCTCGGCCTCCTCAAGCAGGATGGAACCCTCACCCTCGTCGGACTGCCGGAAAAGCCCCCCACCGTCAGCCCCTTCGCCCTCATCGGACGCCGCCTCTCCATCGCCGGCTCCATGATCGGCGGCATGCCCGAGACCCAGGAGATGCTCGACTACTGCGGCCAGCACAACATCGTCTCTGAAGTCGAAGTCATCCCCATCCAGCTGATCAACGAAGCCTTCGAACGCATGCTCCGCCAGGACGTGAAGTACCGCTTCGTCATCGACATGAGCACGCTGAAGTAGCCGCGGACACAGGCTCCCCAGGGTCCCGCCATCGGGACCTGGGAAGCCGCCTCGTCATTCAAGGGCTTAGCTACCCCGCCTCCGGGTCGCTGATGCGCGCATGGTAGTTGAACACCAGCAGCGTCAATATCCCGAACACCATCGCCAGCAGCGCCAGCGGCGCGCCATACGGATACCCCTCCGTCAGCGCAAACCGCACCAGGATGATCGAAACCACAAACGCCGCGTTGCGGAACACATTCTCATACTGCCCTGAAACTACCAGCGACAAAATCAGCACCAGCACATCGGTAAAGATCATCACCGTGAACAGGTCGTTGTAGAACGTGGTCGCCGGCTCGATATGGCCCAGTCCCGTCTGCCAGACGCGCAGCACAGCCACCGCCAGCACTCCCAGGTTCCATGCGGCCATGCCCAGCAGCAGCAGCGCCAGCCCCACCGCCACCACCTTCTTCTGCGCTCCAAACCGCGCCCGCTCCGGCGACCGGGCCCACGCCTCCGACCCCTTCGACCGCCGCGCCGCAACATGCTGGAACACCGCCACCAGGAAGAACATCAGGAACCCCGCCCACATATCCAGGAAGACCGGCATCGCCTCCCACGTGAGCTTGTGCTCGGTCACCATGTCGCTCGCCGCCGCAATGTCCTTGAACACGTCGCGAATGAAGATCAGCGACACGATCTCGAACTGGTTCGCAATCGACCGCACCGTCGAGGCCGGCAGCGCCGCAATCAGCGTCAGCACTTCATAGAACAAAATGAAGTTGAAGGGCGTCGAGATCGCCGTCAGGTAGTTCTGCCCCGCCTCGGCAATCAGCAGCGGCGGGTGCGCCAGCGTCCGCGCCAGAAAGATCAGCGCCAGGTGCGCCGCAAATCCCGCAATGCTCAGCCGGATCACAAGGTGCTTCAGTACTGTTCTGTTCGCTTCGCTGAACACAAGGTCGTGCAGCGCCTCCAGCCTGTGCCAGAGCCGTCCTGCCTTCCCGCCTTGATCCTCAAATTGTTTGCGTGGACTCATGCGCCAGGGACCGCACCCGTTCAGTTGCCAGCTTAACGTATCCGGCCCCCCGCAAACTGAGGCCATCGTGCCGCGCCTCCACCGGGCTCTCTGCAAATCTTCGGATGAATCCTTCGGGAAGACCTGTTGATTTCATCGCTCATTCTCCCCTGAGTCTGTGGCCACCAGCAAATCCCCTTCAATTGCTAACGGAATTTCACAATCCTGTGAACGCAGCTTTAACAAACACTCCTACGCTCCAGACAGGCCGCACTCTCGGCACTGACATCCATATCTCCCGGCACCAGGCCGGCATTAGGAGCGCCATGCGCAGAAACCACGTACTGTTCTCAATACTGTTCCTTTCCTTCCTCGCTTTGCCGGCCGCCTTCGGACAATCCGCCAAGGGCGTCATCGGCGGCTCGGTCAAGGACGCGGCAGGCGCCGTCCTTCAGGGCGCCAAGGTCGAACTTCAGCCCCAGGTGAGGCCCATCACCTCCAACGGACAAGGCGAGTTCAGCATCAACGAAGTTGACCCCGGCACCTACTCCGTCACCATCACCTACGTCGGTTTTGCGCCCTACACCGGCAGCGTCACCGTCGCCCCCGGCCAGACCGTCCGCATCGACGCCACCCTCAAGGTAGGCAACGCCGCCGACGAAGTCATCGTCACCGCCGACCGTCCTTTCGGCGAAGCGGAGGCCATCAACCGCACCCTGGCCGCGGAAAACATCCTCCAGGTCCTCCCCGCTGAGGTCATTGTCTCCCTGCCCAACGCCAACATCGCCGACGCGCTCGGCCGCATGGCTTCGGTCACCATCGAGCGCGACGAGGGCGAAGGCAAGTACGTCCAGATTCGCGGCACCGAGCCCCGCCTCAGCAACACCATGATCGACGGCGTCACCGTCCCTTCGCCCGAGAGCGGCGTCCGCCAGATCAAGCTCGACACCATCGCCTCCGACCTGGTTGATTCCGTTGAAATCAACAAGACCCTCCAGGCCAACATCGACGCCGACGGCATCGGCGGCTCCGTCAACCTGGTCACCAAGACCGCGGGCGACACCCCCTCGGCCACCCTCTACGGCGTCGGCGGATATACCCCCATCGTCGGCGGACGCACCGTCGACCAGTTTGGCGGCACGGTCGGCCGCCGCTTCGGCACGGACAAGAAGCTCGGCCTGCTCTTCGGCGGCACTTACGACTTCAACGGCCGCGCCATCAATGACATTGAGCCCTCACCCACCGCCGGCAGCGCCACACCCCACTACGACGGCATGGACCTCCGCGACTACATCTACTACCGCTCCCGCTGGGGCATGACCGCCAGCGCCGACTACAAGATGCGCGAAGGCTCCAATATCTCCCTGCGCGGACTCTTCTCCACATTCCGCAACTGGGGCAACAAATGGGTCTACAGCCTCAATGACGGCGATGTGCCCAGCTACAGCCAGGACTGGCGCCGCCCCAATATGGCCGTCCTCAGCGTCGCCCTCCAGGGCAAGCATGTATTCAACGCCTCCACAGTCAACTGGAGCCTCTCGGTCGGCCGCGCCCGCTCCCTCTCCGGCAGCGGCAGCGCCAAGTTCTCCTGGGTCGGCGATCCCGACATCTCCTGCAACAACACCGCCGGCGTCAGCATCTATCGCCCCGGCTGGAGCGCCGGCTGCTTCGGCTCAGGCGCGGACGATTCTGAAGACCGCAACAACTACAAGCTCAAGTCCTTTGCCCTGCCCACCTTCGGCCAGAGCGTCCAGCTCAACCTGCAGGCCTCCGCCTCCTACTCCCGGCTCTATCACTTCGGCTCCCACTTCGGCACCTTCGAACTCGGCGGCAAGATCCGCAACTCCCACAAGTTCGACGACACCTACAACGAGACGTTCAAGCCCAAGGGAACCACCCGGGTTTCGGCCCACCCCGAGTGGGATAGCGACTTCACCGATCCGGACTTCTACGACAAGACCTACCACATCGGTCCGGTCACCGATTACAGCAAGATTCGCTCCTATGTGAACGGCAACGCCGGCCTCTTCAACATGTCCGGCGGCAAAGGAGTCAACTCCAACAACTACGACCTCATCGAGCGCATCCCCGCCGGCTACGTCATGAACACCATCGAACTCGCCAGCCGCGTGCGCCTCGTGACCGGCATCCGCTTTGAAGCCACCCACGTTGACACGCTGAGCTACGACAGCAGCCTCGCCGTAGCGCCCACCACGCTCACCTTCAAGGCCGGCGGCGACTACCTCGACGTGCTGCCCTCCGCCTCGCTTCGCTTCGCGGTCGACAAGGACTCCGACCTGCGCCTCGTCTTCGGCCGCGGCCTTGCCCGCCCCAATCCGCAGGACCTGTCCGCCGCCGTCGGCCAGCCCGATGTCTCGGTCAATCCCCCCACCATCAGCCTCGGCAACCCCAACCTGAAAGCCGAGCACGGCAACAACTACGACATCCTCTACGAGCGCAACCTGAGCCCGCTCGGGTTGATCCAGGCCGGCTACTTCTACAAGGACCTCACCGACCCCATCACCACGGTCCTCACCAATCCCACGACCGGCCCGTTCGCCGGCTACAAGGTCACCCAGCCCGGCAACGCCGGCAGCGCCCACGTGCAGGGCGTCGAATTCGGCTACCAGCAGCAGTTGCGCTTCCTCCCCGGCGTGCTCAGGGGCGCCGGTCTCTCCGCCAACTACAGCTACACCTCTTCCGCGGCCAAGGGCATCCCCGGACGTTCTGACTCCCCGGCCTTGCTCCGCCAGGCCCCCAGCAGTTGGAACATCAGCCCCACCTTCGACACCAAACACTTCTCCATGCGCGCCGGCATGACCTTCGACGACAAGATGATCTACGCCTACCAATGGTCCGATGGCGCGGACTCGGTCGGCATCCATGGGCCGGTCGGCGACAACTACCTCTACCCCCACTACCAGTTCGATACCCAGGCCAGCTTCAAGCTGCCCCTCGGCTTCGAGGTCTACGCCTACGGTCTCAACCTCAACAACGAGGTCTTCGGCTTCTACAATGGAAGCCCGAAGTACGTTGTGCAGCGCGAGTACTACCATCCCACCTACGCAGGCGGCCTCCGCTGGAACTCCAAGCGCGAAAAGTAGCCGCAATGGAGCGGCTGAGCCTGCCTACCAGGCTCAGCCGCCTTCGTTCCGGTTCATGCGCCCCGATCGGAGCAGGCATTCAGCCTCATTCCGCCTGCGGCCGCATCCCGCCCCCGCCTTCCTCCCAATCCAACTCCCAGTGAGGCATCGTCTTCCATGAAATCACCCTGCTCGCTTCTTCTCGCCCTGCTCCTGGCGCCCTTTGCCGTCTCCGCTCAAAGTCCGGCTCCATTGAAGCTCGAAAAGACCATCTCCCTCAAGCCCGTTTCCAGCAAGTTCGACCACCTCGCCTTCGACGCCGCCGCAAGCCGCCTCTTCATTACGGCCACCTCCAACCACTCCGTTGAAGTCATCGACCTCAAGACCGGTTCCATCTCCCAGAGCATCACCGGCCTTGGCAAGCCCCACGGCCTCGCCTGGATTGCCTCCACCGGCAGTCTCTATGTCTCCGACGGCTCGCTCGCCGAACTCCGCGTCTACAAGGGCTCCCCGCTCGTCCTCGCCGGCTCCATCAAGCTCTCTGAAGACGCAGACGACATGGTCTATGACGAGGCCAACCACCTGCTCTTCGTCGGTCACGGCACCGGTGAGGCCGCCAGCCCTGCCCGCGTTGCCGTCGTCGACACCGCGCACTTTACCCTCGTCGCCAACCTCGCCGTCGCCACCCACCCTGAAGCTCTCGATATCGACCCCGCCGGCCATCGCGTCTTCGTCAACATCGCCGACTCCAACGAAATCGTGGTCATTGACACCGCCACCCGGGCCATCACCGCCCACTGGAAGCTCACCAAAGCCGCCGGCAATGTACCCCTGGCCTTCGACGCCGATCACAACTTGCTCTTCGTCGGCTGCCGCAAGCCGGGCGCCGTCGTCGTGCTCGACGCCGCCACCGGCAAGGAGCTCTCCAGCCTCCCCGCCGCTGCCGGAGCCGACGACCTCTTCTTCGACCCCGCCCTCCGCCGCGTCTACCTCATCGCCGGCTCCGGCGAGGTCGACGCCTACCAGGTCGACGAATCAAAAGCCATCCACTCCCTCGGCGTTCTTCCCACCGCTTCCGGCGCCAAGACCGCCCTCTGGGTCCCCGCGCAAGACCTCCTCTACGTCGGCGTCCCGGGTCCTGCCCCCCAGCCCTCCGAGATTCGCGTCTACAGTCCTGTTGCTGGAGCAAAGCATTAACTGTCACCCCTTTGCAACCTCAATAGGCAACCGTTGACTCCGGCATGAATCCCTTCAGTCCCTTGTGAACCCGATTCGCCCGGCCGGATCGCTAACAGTCAACTCCATCATGGGACGGCCCCGCCGTCCCATCCCGTATCCTGATTCTTGGAGCCCCTCGCCCAGCCCCGCCGCTCTTCCCCCAGCCCCTGGGCGGCCGTAGCCGTCACCCTCTGCGGCGTCTGCGCCTTTCTTGAGCTCTACTGCACTCAGCCCCTCCTGCCCCTCTTCACCCGTCTCTTCCATGCCTCCAAGACCGGCGCCGGCATGACTGTCTCCGCCGCGACCCTCGGCGTCGCCCTCTCCGCACCACTCTTCGGCGCGCTCACTGAGCGCCTCCCCCGCAAGAGCGTCATCGTCTTCTCCCTGCTTGGCATAGCCCTGCCCACCCTGCTCTCCGCCACCGCCACCTCGCTGGCGCAGCTCATCTTCTGGCGCTTCCTCCAGGGCGTCACCATCCCCGGCATCGTCGCCGTCGTTGTCACTTACATCGGCGAAGAGTGGCCCCCGGACCGCGTCGCCCTCATCATGAGCTTCTACGTCAGCGGGACTGCCCTCGGCGGCTTCATGGGCCGCCTCTCCGCCGGCATCCTCGCCGACTGGTTCAGTTGGCGCGTCAGCTTCGTCGTCCTCGGCGTTGCCGCCCTCGCCGGAGCCGCCGGAGTCGCCGCCTGGCTCCCCCCCTCCCGCCCCCAGCCGTCAACTTCCGGTTGGGCGCCACCCATCTCGATTTTGAGATGGGGGAAGCCACAAGCCCCGGGTGCCCCATCCATCGCGCAGCCTCTCCGCGCGATGGGTGGGAATCCACAAACCCCACACCAGCCTCACGCCTTCCTTTCCCAGGTGCGGACTCTCTTCCGCAATCGCCGCCTCGTGGCCACATTTGCCGTCGGCTTCAACGTCCTCTTCTCCCTTGTCGGCGTCTTCACCTGGATCACCTTCCACCTCAGCGCCCCGCCCTTCCTGCTCTCCACCGCCGCTCTCAGTTCCCTCTTCTTTGTCTACCTCATCGGACTCTTCGTCACCCCCGCCGCCGGCTTCCTCATCACCCGCGTCGGCCTCCGCGCCGGCATCGCCGGAGCCATCGCCTGTTCCATGACCGGCGTCCTGCTCACCCTCGCCCCTTCGCTGCCCGTCGTCATCCTCGGGCTCACCCTTGTCTCCTCCGGCGTCTTCATCGCTCAGACCGCTTCGCAAAGCCACCTCCGCGTTGCCTCTCCGCCCCAGGCCCGCGTCACCGCCGCCGGCCTCTACCTCACCTGCTACTACCTCGGAGGAACCGCCGCCGGCGTCCTTCCCGGCGCTTTCTGGGCTCTGGGCAAATGGCCCGCCTGCGTCGCCTTCATCGTCACCATGCAGGCCGCCGCCCTCGTCATCGCCCTCATCGGCTGGCGCGCCCCCCACTCCCCCCTGCCGAATCCCTGAACCCCAACCCCCGCCATGCGAATCTATTAAGAGAACATTCCCCTCCGGCAAGGGCCCCTGCAGCCCGCCCGGTCCCCCTCCACCCCCGGCTTCCCCGGCGTCCCACCAGCGCCATTCACACCAAGGAGTAGGTTCTTGCCCGATTCGCAACCCAACCCGCAGCTCCCGGTTGCGCCCTCCGCGGCATCCAGGACCATGCAGAACCCTTCTCCCGAAGCCGCCGCCGTCCGCTGGAAGCCCCGCGTCAATCCCTGGCTCATCGCCATGACGGTCGCCCTCGCCGCCTTCATGGAGGTGCTCGATACCTCCATCGCCAACGTGGCCCTGCCCCACATCGCCGGCTCCCTCGGCGCCAGCATCAACGAAGGCACCTGGGTCCTCACCAGCTACCTCGTGGCCAACGCCATCGTCCTGCCCATGGGCGGCTGGATCTCCACCGTCATGGGCCGCCGCAACTTCTTTCTGCTCTGCATCATCATCTTCACTGTCTCCAGCTTCCTCTGCGGCGCGGCGCCCACCCTGCCCATCCTGCTCCTCTGCCGCATCCTCCAGGGAATCGGCGGCGGCGGCATGCAGCCCATGGCCCAGGCCATCATGGCTGACTCCTTCGAGCCCCAGAAGCGCGGCCAGGCCTTTGCCCTCTACGGCCTTGTCGCCGTCCTCGCCCCCTCCATCGGGCCCACGCTCGGCGGATGGATCACGGACAACTTCTCCTGGCGCTGGATCTTCTTCATCAACATCCCCGTCGGCATCCTCGCCTTCATCCTCGTCAGCCGCCTCGTGGAAGACCCGCCCTGGATCAAGGCCGACCCCTCCCAGCTCCGCCGCATGGACTACCTCGGCTTCGGCCTTCTCACCCTCTCCATGGGCGGACTCCAGATCATGCTCGACAAGGGCGAGGAGAACGACTGGTTTGCCTCTCCCTTCATCTGCCTCTGCGCGGTGATCTTTGTCGGCAGCATCCTCGCCCTGGTCTGGTGGGAGTGGCGGCACAAGGCCCCCCTCATCAACCTCAAGCTCTTCCGCTACAAGAACTTCGCCATCTGCTGCGCCCTCATGGCCCTGGTCGGCGGCGTGCTCAACTCCAGCACCGTCATGATGCCCCAGTTCATGCAGCAGCTTCTTGGCTGGACCGCCACCACCTCCGGCCTCGCCCTCACCGCCGGCGGCTTCACCCTCGTCATTGTCATGCCCCTCGCCGGCTATGCCACCGGCAAGGTGGCAGCGCGCTATCTCGCCATTCTCGGCTTCACCCTCTTCGTCTTCACCTACCGCTACGCGGCGGCCGTCACCACGCTCAACATGACCTTCAGCTCCGCCTCCTGGCTTCGCGTCATCCAGATGGTTCCCCTGCCCTTCTGCTTCATCTCCATCACCACCGCCGCCTATATCGGCATGCCTCGCGAGCAGAGCAACCAGGTCGCCGGCCTCATCAACTTCGTCCGCAACATCGGCGGCTCCATCCTCATCGCCATCACCAATGCCCAGGTCACCAGCCGCGCCGCATGGCACCAGCAGCACCTGCAAAACACCATGACCTCGGCCAGCAGCGAGTTCCAGCGTCACGCCCAGGCGCTCAGCGGCTACTTCGGCAGCGGAGGCGGCTTCGGCGGCCCCAACGGCGGACCCATGGCCATGGCCGCCATCTACAACCAGCTCAACATGCAGGCCCAGGCCCAGGGCTACCAGGACGTCTACATGGAACTCTCCTGGATGTCCTGCGGCCTCATCGTCCTCGCCTTCCTCCTCAACAAAAACAAGCCCAACGCCGGAGCCGGCGCCTCCGCCATGCACTAGGAACCCATCATGAAAATCCTCCTCGGCATCCTCGCCGTCCTCATCGTCGCCGCCTCCCTCGTCGCCGACTACAAATGGCGCCAGTGGATGGCCGCCCGCCGCCGCGACCGCCAGTAACCACGCCTAACTTGCGTTTCCGCAGCAACTTTCCCCGCTTTCTCCCGTTACAATCACCAGTAGGGAGCCGTCCAATCGCCATGTCACCACTTTTTGCCCTTGCCCCCGCCTTCCCCGCCCGCAGCCGGCGGACAAGCCTCTTTCTCAGCCTCGCCGCCGCGGCCCTTGTCTTGGCCGCCCCGGCTGCCCGAGCCCAGTTCAACACCCCGTCCCCAGGGACCCAGGTCCACGACCCCTCCGCTCTCAGGCCCCCCGCAGGCGCGCGCGTCGCCCTCGTCGAGTTTGAAGACATGGAGTGCCCCGACTGCGCCCGCGCCAATCCTCTGCTCAAAGAGGCCGCGGCCAAGTACAAGATCCCCTGGGTCCGCCACGACTTCCCCCTGCCCATGCACAACTGGAGCTTCAACGCCGCCGTCAACGGCCGCTGGTTCGACACCAAATCCAAGGCCATCGGCGATGACTACCGCGACCAGGTCTTTGCCGCCCAGCCCACCATCGTCAACCCCGACAGCCTGCGTCAGTTCACTGAGAAGTTCGCCCAGAGCCACGGCATTGCCCTGCCCTTCGCCATTGACCCCCAGGGCAAGCTGGCCTCCGACGTGAAGGCGGACTACGCCCTCGGCCAGCGCATCGGCATCGAGCACACCCCCACCATCTGGGTCGTGACCGCCAACAGCAAAGGCGCGCCCTTCGTTGAGGTCCTCGACCGCACCAAGCTCTACCAGATGATCGATCAGGCCCTCGCCGACACCGCCTCCGTCGCCAAGCCGGCCCCCGCGGCCAAGCCCGCCGTCAAAAAGGCCGCCACCGCCAAGTAGCCCGCATCAACGCCAAACGGCGCATCCCGCCAAGGGGTGCGCCGTTTGCTTTTCATCACCATCCGCTAGCTTGCTGACCCGCTCTCACCGCAATTGGGCCTTCACAAGCACTGAAAAACTCACCAGGTAAGGCACGAAGTGTCAGGGCACGACTTCAGTCGTGCCGATAAAGCGCGTCAAATCAGCGGGGCTTTAGCCCCTGAGGCACGCTTTTGGAAATCTCCAACCGCAAAATTACCGCTTATCGCCGGGTGCCCCAGGTCCCTCGCAATTGGGGACCTCGGAAAACATAATCTCAAGCGAGCGAACAGCGAGCCATTCGCCCCACTGCAGGTGGCCGGGTGCCCCAGGTCGCTCGCAATTGGGGACCTCGGAAAACATAATCTCAAGCGAGCGAACAGCGGGCCATTCGCCCCACCGCAGGTGGCTCTCAGCCCCCGGTCTGAATCTGCACCAGCTCCGGCGTCGCTTCCTGCGGTCCAGGGCAACCCGGCGACACAATCCGCTTTTGCGGCGCGCGCCAGTGGTCGATGTAGCTGATCTTGTGCACGCACCCGATCGTGCAATGCGGCGCGCAGCTCTTGCCCGTCAAAAACTCCCGCTTCACGTCCCGCGTCGTGTACTCGGCAATGGGCGTTCCAGGATACCCGCGCTGCTGCGAACAGTAGTGCACCAGCCCGTTTTCGCAAACGTAAAGGTACCGCGAACCCGCCCGGCAGCGCCAGTCGTTCGGCTGCCCCTCGGCAATCGCCGCCTGGAAATCGTCGAACCGCGAATAGTTCGTCTTCTTCCGGTTCGTCATCTCGTAGTACACCCTGGCCTCATCCTCCTTGAGCGGCTTCAGTTGCCCGCTCCCGTCGTGGATGATCCCAATCGTCGTCTCAAACCCCAGCGCCAGCGCGCGCCTGCCAATCACCAGCGCGTCGTTCGGATTCTTGAAGCCCCCGCCCACCACCGAGTTGATGTTCACGTGGAACTCGGCATACTGCGCCAGCATCTCCAGCTTCTTGTCCAGCACCTTCAGGCTCTTCTTCGATACCTCGTCGGGCTCCAGGTTGTCGATCGAGATCTGCATGTGGTCCAGCCCGGCGGCGTTCAGCCGTTGAATCCGCTCCACGTTCAGCAGGTACCCGTTCGTGATCATCCCGGCAATCGCGCCCGTGCCCCGCATCCGCCGGATAATCTCGTCCAAATGCGGATGGGTCAGCGGCTCCCCGCCCGAGATGCCGATCATCGCCGTCCCCAGCCGTCCCAGGTGGTCGATGCGCCGGTACATCTCCTCCAGCGGCACCGGTTCGGAGACCTTGTCGTACTCGTTGCAGTAGCCGCACGAAAGGTTGCAAAAACGCGCCGGCACAATCTGCGCCAGCACCGGGTGGCTCGTATTGGCCAGCGCCCGCGCCACCATCGCCAGCTCGCGCACCTTGCGGGTACCCGCAATCCATCGTCCGCGCAATGTCTTCTTCAGGGGAATCGCCATCTCTTCTATTCAATCACAGTCCAGGCTGGAAGCCCCACCGGAGGGGGCAGGGGGACTATGGCGTACTTTGAAGGATGGCGTCCAGCAAAGGATGCGGCGTTGCGGCGAAGGGGTTTGCGACGGTGACTCCGGTCCAGGTAAACCCGTCCTGCATATCTTCCGAAAGAAGCAGGCGGCAGCCGGCCTCCGCTGCCGCAGCCAGAATAACCGAATCCCATATTCCAAGCCGATGCTGGGAAGCCAAATCGGTAGCGGCGATTACGACCTTCGCCGTAGTGTCCGTTACGTCATACGAATCGCTCCAACTGAGAACGGAGGAACGAGCCTCTTCAGGGGACCGCACCGCTTTTCTCACAAGGACGTTGAATAATTCGCCCAAAGTCTGGGCAGGCAACACAATCAAATCCTGTGGAAGCTTCTGCATCAGTTCAAGCGTAGCTTGTTTCTTGATGAGCCCGTTCAGTCCCTCGGCATAGACCAGGATGTTGGTGTCCAGCGCAACTCTCATTGTGTTCATCGTGAGTACATCTCTTCTCGCGTCCAAGAGCCGATTTCCATCACAGGCTGGGCCTCCAGTCTTGCCAGCAGCAACGATCGCGCCTTTTTCGCGAGATGACTACTCGCCGCAATCGGCGCGAACTTAGCAACCGGAGTTCCGTGACTGGTCACGATGTAGCTGTTGCCCTTCTTGACACCCTGCAAGAGCTGGGAGAATTCACGGTTGGCATCCGCGGCCGAGATAGCCTTTTCCATAGAACCTCCAGGTTCAGATGTAGTGATAATAACTACATCTATCTTTCCGGGCAACTTCCAATTGTTGGGTTAAGCGAGACGAATCGGTTTTCAGCTTTTCGTTCTGGTTCGAACTCCAGAGAAAACTGGGAGAATCTCCCTTCAAACTCTTGATTATTACGCTCATAAGCGCCGATCTTCCAGAAGCAGAAAAAGCGCCATCCGGAGCTCCGGAGACGCTTTTTTGCCTTTCAAAATCCGCTCTTCTCAGGCGTGATCGCCAAAACCCAGCGCCTTCAGCTCCTCCATCTGCCGCTTCAGCTCTTCCATCTGCTTCGGGTCCACCTTGAACTGCTCCAGCTTCAGATTCTCCGGCTTGAAGTTCTTGCGGAACTCCTCCATCTGCCGCTTCAGTTCGTCCACCTGCCTGGGGTCCAGCTTGAACTCCTCCGTCTTGCCGTCGCCGCGCAGTGCGTCCAGCCCAGCGGCGCCCTCGCCGGCGACCCCCTGCATCACCTCGGCCACCAGCGGCGCCGCATCCGGGCAAAGCTCCTCAAGTTCCAGCGCTCCATGGTGCTTGGAGTCCACCTGCAGCGTCAGGTTCTGCTGCTTCCTGTCCCGCAGCACCGTCACCTGCACCGGCTTGCCCTGGTTGGCGTGCAGCGCCCGCTCCCAGTCCGCCAGCGTCTTGATCGGCTCCGTGCCCACCTTCAAGATCACGTCAAACGCCTTCAGCCCCGCCGTGGCCGCCTCGCTCTTGCGCGCCACCTGTTTGACCATCAGCCCTGACGCCACCCCAAAATACTCCGCCATCTGCGATGTCAGCGGCTCCACCAGAGCGCCCACGTTCAGCGTGCTGCCAAAGAACGGCAGGTGAAACCCGCCCGGCATCGGCGCGTCGCCGCCTCCGGCCAGAATCCCCATTCCCGGCGACTGCACAAACACATCGTTGCCGGTCCCGATCTTGTTCCAGACGTCATGCTCCATGACGCGGCGGTCTGCCAGCTCCACGGCCATGGTCTGCGTGTTGCCGTCGCGGCTCACCAGCAGGCTCACCTTCCGCCCCGCGGGAATCTCGCGCAGCATCCGGCGCAGTTGCTCCGCGCCCTCCACCGTCTGCCCGTTCAACTGCAGCACCACGTCGTTGACCTTGAGCCCGGTCTTGCCCGCCGGCGCGTCGTGGTCGATCAGCGTGATGATGGCCCCGCGCACATCCCTCAGCTTGAGCGCCTGCGCCTTCTCCTGGTCCACGTCGGCCAGGTCCACGCCCAGGTAGCCCTGCGAGCTCGAGTGAAGCAGCAGAGGGCTCGGCTCCTCCACCAGTTGCACCAGTCCGCGTCCCTGCGCCATGGCCGCCAAAGGCGCAAGCGCCAATCCAACCGCCAGCCCCAGCCCAAGACTCCCGATCGGCCCCATCCAGTGTTTCATCGCTTCTTCTCCTGCTACGGCTCTGTCCCGGCCCGCACTCTGTTGACGATGCGTCTGCCCGAAGGTGAGTGACGCCTACTGAATCTCCGGCACCCGGCTCAACACCTGCCGGGAGACCGTCCGGATATGCGGATTCCGGTCCGAATTGGAGACAGAAAACAGCACCTGCCGCACGCTCGTATCGGCCTGCACCGGCTCCAGGATGTTGATGGCGGCCGTGCGAATCCGCGGGTCGCCGTCGTTCATCAGCGCCTCCAGCACAGCGTCCCGCACCCGCACATCCTCCGCCACATAAGGCTCCAGCCCCTGCAGCGCCTTCTCCCGCACGCCCTCGTTCTTGTCGTAGCGCAGCACCACCATCAGCGCGTCGCGGATGCCCTCGGCCTGGCACCCATGCCCGGCGCGGCACTCGGCCGCCATCAGCCCCACCGAGTCGTCCCGCACCCCCGCCGACGCCGAGTTCTCGCTCGCCACCATCAGCAGTTGCCGGATCGCCGGATCGTCCAGCTTGCCCCGCAGGCTCTGCGGAACCACCTGGTTGTAGCGCACCTCCACCATCTCGCTGTTCGGCTGGCGGACAATGCTGGATATGTTGGCAATCTCCGGCGCGCCCGCCTGGGCCTTCGCTTCCGGTTCCTGCTGCGGAGACGCCGGGTGCGCGGTCCCTTGCGCCACGGTGTCGGCATGCACTATGCGGCTCTGCGCCACGTGGTAGCCGCCCAGCGCGCCGGCTCCCGCGCCCGCCGCCAGCAGCAGGCACGCCGCCACCGGCGCCGCCTGCAGGCTGGCAAAGTTGTTCACCATCCGCTGGGCCAGCCGCTCATACCAGCGCCTGGGAGGGAGCGCGTCCAGCGCCTCTTCCAAACGCATCCGCGACCGCGCCAGCAGATTCGCGTCCGGCTCCACCACCGGATGCGCCCCCGCCAGCACCATCAGCGCCCGCAACTGCTCCTGCTCTCCGTGGCACTCCGGGCAGCCGGTCACATGCCGCTCCAACTCATGCATCAGTTCGTCAGGCAACTCAGCGTAGGCCGCTGTCACCATCCGTTCATGCGCCAATTCACAATTCATGGGTACGTCCTTCCAGCCTCAAAAGAACCTTTCTCTGCGCGCCGCAAAACATCCGCATCCCCTGGGGGGATTGCCTGCCGCGCTTAACGCACACCCGCCAGTTGCGCCCTCAGCTTCTTGGTAGCCCTGAAAAGCGTATTCTTGGCGGTTTCTTCCGTCGTATTCAACATCTCTCCGATGGTGCGCAGGCGGAGTCCCTGGTAGTGCTTCAGTTCAAAAACCATCCGCTCCCGCGGCGTCAGCTTGCCCAGCGCCAGTTGAATCCGCTCGCCCAGCACCTTGCGGTCCAGTTCCTTGCCGGGGTTTGAAAACGACCGGTCGTCACTCACCGAGGCCAGCAGGTCAATCTCGTCTCCGGAGTGGTCCAGAATGACGGAGTGGTCCTCGCGCCGCGTCTTCCGCCGCCGCAACTGGTCCAGGCACAGGTTGGTCACAATCCGGTAAATCCAGGTGTAAAACGAGCACTCGAACCGGAAGTTCCCCAGGTACCGGTACGCCTTCAGGAAGGCTTCCTGGTAAATATCCTCCGCATCGTGCTCCGAGCCCGTCAGGTGCAGGGCCAGCCGCAGAACCTGCTGCTCATACTGCCGCACCAGCGTGTCAAACGCAGCCCGCGAGCCCGCCTGCGCCTCCCGAATCAGCTCCATCTCCGGGGCGCGCGCCTGTGCCCGCTCTTCCGCGGTCTTGGGTCCGTTGATTGCCCTGCTCGCAGCCATACCTGGGGAGGATTGTACCCTCCGCGCAGCCGGCCAGGCTGAACTTCCCGCAACCGCGGCCGTGGAATTGGGGTAAATCAATGCATCCGTTGCCATCGAGTCTCCGCTCCGGGGGAAAGGGAAATGTCCGTACTGCGATAGACGCGAATCGCCAAAGGAGGTAAGCAGTCTGGAAGTCGGGCGGCCACAAATCGCGCCCCAGGCCCGGTACACTGGAATGCGATGAACGGAAACCTCTTTGAACCCGCAGCCCCTGAGACCGCCAGCGACTGGCTCACCGCCCACTGCGATGGCGGCTCCCGCGGCAATCCCGGCCCCTCCGGCTACGGCGCCGTCATTGAAGACTCCAGGGGCCGCACCGTCGCTGAACTCAGCGAGTTTCTCGGCATCCAGACCAACAACTACGCCGAATACTCCGGCCTCCTCGCCGTCCTTCGCTGGGCCATTGAAAACAACGCCCCCCGCCTCCGCGTCGTCTCCGACTCAGAACTCATGGTCAAACAGATGCAGGGCAAATACGCGGTCAAGAGCCCTGTTCTGCTGCCCCTCTTCCAGGAGGCAAAGAAGCTCGCCCGGCGCATCGACGCCTTCGAGATGCGCCACACCCTCCGCGGCGGCAACAAGGTCGCCGACCGCCTCGCCAACGAAGCCATGGACAAGGGAATGGGAAGGACTCCAGCAAGCGGCGCCGGCGGAGTGAGCGGAGTTGCCGGAGTGAGCAACGCGGCAGCCCGCCCCTACGGCAGGCTCGAAACCACGCCCGCCCCGCGCCCGACCCCAATCCAGCCCGCCAAGCCGGCTGCCCCCGGTCCCTCGCCTTTGGGAACCCGGGATACCAAAAAACCCGCCCGCCAGGTCCTCGAAGGCTACGTCAAAGGTGGCGTCGTCCACCTCCTCGAAGGCGAACTCCCCGACGGCATCTTCGTCAAAGTCACCTGGGAATAGACCGACCGGCACCCATCCAGCGCGAAAGCCCAGTCCCTGATCTCTGATCCCTGACCCCTGATCCCTGTCCTACCCCTTGCGCCCCAGATCATTCCGCCACCAGTGGCCGCCCCGCCTCAGCAGTTCATCCGAGCACTCCGGCCCCCACGAGCCCGCTTCGTAATTCGGAAACGTCTCCGGCTTCTTCGCCGCCCAAGCCTCCAGAATCGGCGTATACAGCGCCCAGTTTGTCTCCACCCCGTCGCGGTGCGAAAACAGAGTCTGCTCACCCAGCATCGCGTCCATCAGCAGCCGTTCATAGCCGTTCGCGGTCGACTTCCCAAACGCGGCGGCATAATCAAAATCCATATTCACCGGGCACACGTTCATATCCGGCGTGGTCGGCACCTTGGCCCCAAAGCGCAGTGCAATCCCCTCATCCGGCTGAATGCGAATCGTGAGCAGATTGGGCTGAATCACCTGGCAGGCCGAGCTTGACGCCAGCCGGTCAAAGATCAGCAGCGGCGGCTGCTTGAACTGGATGCTGATCTCCGTCGCCCGCTTCTTCAGCCGCTTGCCCGCGCGCAGATAAAACGGCACCCCCGCCCAGCGCCAGTTCTCAATCTCCAGCCGCACCGCGGCATAGGTTTCGGTCCCCGACTCATGGCTCACCCGCTCTTCTTCGCGATAGCCCACCACCGTCTGCCCATCCACCGTGCCCGGCCCATATTGCCCACGAACCGCGTCCAGAATCGGAACGGAAGGAATCGCCTGCCACACCTTCAGCTTCTCCCGCCTTACGCTCTCGGCCTCAAAGCTCGACGGCGGCTCCAGCGCCACCAGGCTCAGCAACTCCATCATGTGGTTTTGCACCACGTCGCGCAGCGCGCCCGCCTTCTCATAAAACGGCCCGCGACCCTCCACGCCAAGCGTCTCCGCCGCGGTAATCTGCACGTGGTCAATGTAGTTGCGGTTCCAGATCGGCTCAAAGATCCCGTTGGCAAAGCGGAAAACCAGGATGTTCTGCACCGTCTCCTTGCCCAGGTAGTGGTCGATGCGGAAGACCTGGCTCTCGTGAAACACCGCGTTCACCTGCCGGTTCAGCTCCCGCGCCGACTCCAGGTCGTGGCCAAAGGGCTTCTCGATCACCACTGAAGTCTTGCCGCCCTCCGCCTGCGCCAGGCCCTGCGCTCCCAGGTTTTCAATGATCCCGGCAAAAAACTCCGGAGCCGTAGCCAGGTAAAACAGCCGCTTGCCCCCGATGCCGCGCTCCTTCGCAATGCGTTCCAGTTCCACCTTCAAACCCGCGTAGTCGGTGGGATCGTCAAACCTCAGCGGAAAATAGCTGATCCGCTTCACAAAGTCGTCCAGCTTTGTCTCGCCCGCGTCCACATCCCCAAACTCGATAATCCCCGCCCGCATATCGGCCGCGAACTCATCCCCCAGCGGCCTCCGCGCCACGCCCACAATCGCAAAGTTGGCCGGCAGCAGGCCGTTCTGCTCCAGGTGAAACAGGGCTGGCAGCAGCTTGCGCTTGGTCAGGTCGCCCGATGCCCCGAAGATCACCATGATCCCCGCTTCGGGAATCCGCTCGCCGCCGTGGGGAACCTGGGATAGATCCTCCGGCCTTACACTCATCTGCACTGTCGCCATGCCTGCCTCCAGCGTCTCTGCCTGCGCGGATCCGCTAACTCGATGGGTTAGTCCTTGTCTAACTCGCGGCCGGCTCTGATTGCCACCGCGCGGTGGGAGTCAGGCCTTCAAAAGGGAGCGACTTCAGTCATGCTGCAAGGCCTCACAGGATCGATGAAGCACTACAGCCCGCGGAAGAAATCCATAGAAGCCATCGAAGTGTCAGGGCACGACTTCAGTCGTGCCGCCAACGCTTATCAAATCAACCGGGCTTCAGCCCCTGCGGAAAGCGCATCAGGGACTCTGAACGCATAACATCCCATTTTCCGCAGCCCGTGGAGCCCAAGGGAAATGCTCTCTTCTCACTGCCCTGCGCGACGACCCGTCCTCGTTGACGAACGCCCGCCTCCCGCAGTGATAATATCAGGGTGGCTTTGGAGAGGTTATGACAGACGCATCATGTGACATCGGCCTTATCGGCCTCGCCGTCATGGGACAGAACCTGGTTCTCAACATGAACGACCACGGGTTCAAAGTTGCTGTATTCAATCGCACAGTGTCAAAGGTGGACGACTTCCTCGCCGACGAAGCCAAGGGCACGCAGGTGGTCGGCGCCCACTCCATCGAAGAGCTGACCAGCCTGCTCAAGCGTCCGCGCCGCGTCATGCTCATGGTCAAGGCCGGCGACACGGTCGACCAGATGATCGACCACATCCTGCCCCATCTTGAGGCCGGCGACATCATCATCGACGGCGGCAACTCCCTCTTCACCGACTCCAACCGCCGGACCAAAGACCTCGCCGCCAAAGGCATCCTCTTCATCGGAACCGGCGTCTCCGGCGGCGAAGAGGGCGCGCGCTTCGGCCCCTCCATCATGCCCGGCGGCAACCCCGCTGCCTGGCCCCACGTCAAAGACATCTTCCAGGCCATCGCGGCCAAGGTCGAGGACGGAACGCCCTGCTGCGACTGGGTCGGCGAGAACGGCGCGGGCCACTACGTCAAGATGGTCCACAATGGCATCGAGTACGGCGACATGCAGTTGATCTGCGAAGCCTATGACCTGCTCAGCCGCGGGCTTGGCCTCTCCGCCGATGACCTGCACGAAGTCTTTACCGACTGGAACAAGGGCGAGCTCGACAGTTATCTCATCGAGATATCCAGCCATATCTTCGCCAAGAAGGACGAGGACGGCCAGCCGCTGGTCGACAAGATCCTCGACACCGCTGGACAGAAGGGCACCGGCAAGTGGACCGTCATCAGCGCTCTCGACCTCGGCCAGCCCGTCACCCTCATCGGCGAGTCGGTCTTCGCCCGCTGCCTTTCGGCTCTGAAGGACGAGCGCGTCGAGGCGTCGAAGATTCTCACCGGTCCCGCAACCAAAGCAGGCGTCGGAGACCGCGCCGCCTTCATTGAAGATGTGCGCCGCGCGCTCTACTGCTCCAAGATCATCTCCTACACCCAGGGCTACATGCTCCTGCGCAACGCCGCCAAGGAGAACGGCTGGAACCTCAACATGGGCGGCATCGCCCTGATGTGGCGCGGCGGCTGCATCATCCGCAGTCGCTTCCTCGGCAAGATCAAGGAAGCCTTCGACAAGAACCCAGCACTCGAGAACCTCCTCCTCGACAGCTTCTTCTCCTCCGCCCTCAACCAGTACCAGGCCTCGTGGCGCAAGGCGCAGATTCACGCAATCGAACTCGGCGTACCCACCCCGGCCTTCTCCACCGCGCTCGCCTTCTTTGACGGCTACCGCGCCGGCAGGCTCCCCGCCAATCTCCTCCAGGCGCAGCGCGACTACTTCGGCGCGCACACCTATGAGCGCGTCGACCAGCCACGCGGCCAGTTCTTCCACACCAACTGGACCGGCAAGGGCGGCCGCGTCTCCTCCTCCACTTACACCGTTTGATTCACCGACCCGCGCAACAAGAAGACCCGGCATAACTCACGAGCTTCTCGCAAGTTATGCCGGGTCTCTTTGATGACACTGATGCCGTTTCAGCCCCGCCCGAAGACTCCCAGCCCTTCAAGCTCCGCGCGCAACGCCGCGGCGCCCGTGAAGTGTATCGCCTTCATTCCCGCCGCCGTGGCGCCGTCCACGTTGCCCTGCCTGTCGTCGATAAAGAGCACCCGCTCCGCCGGCCGGCCCAGAACATCGAGCGCGCACCGGTAGATCGCCGCGTCCGGTTTGCGCAAGCCGAGGTAACACGAACTCAGCGCCACCCGGAAGAGCCCCCGCAGCCCGAACTGGCTGAAGCGGTACACGTTGGTCTCCCGCGCCTCATTGTTGAGCGCGCCCACCAGGTAGCCTCCGCCGGCCGCAAGCTCCTTCAGAATCGGCAATGCCCCATCCGGCAGCACCTTCGACTGCGCGCACATGGCCGAGAAAAACTCCTCGCGCGAGAAGCTTCGCGGCTCTGTGAACACCGTGGCGTCCAGGTATTGATCGACGGAGATCGCCCCGCGCTCCCAGGCGGCATAGGGCACCGGTTGCCGGGCTTCAAACCCCGCCACATCCACCCCAAACCGGGCCAGCACCAGCGCCCGCTCGTTGTGGTCCCACCCGTTGGTCAGCAGCACTCCGCCTACGTCAAACAGGATCACGTCAAAGGGCAGCATCGCCAACTCCAGGTCGCGTAGTCAGAATCGAGAAGGGCGCTCTCCCGCCATCGGGCGCGCTTAGCCCCGCCTTACGCCGGGTTCGCCGGCCCATCCCCGCATTGGTACTTCGCCTCGAGGGCCAGCACTTTCTTGAACCGCCGCACAAAGCGCTCTTCCGTGGCGCTGAACTTCGCTTCCACAAACCGGTCCACCACTTCAAAAGCAAGCGCCGGTCCGATAATGCGCGCTCCCAGCACAATCACGTTCATGTCGTCGTGTTCCACGCCCTGGTGCGCGGAATAGCTGTCGTGGCACATCCCGGCCCGAATCCCCGGAATCTTGTTGGCCGCCACGCACACGCCCACGCCCGACCCGCAGATCAGAATCCCGCGCGGCGCATCGCCCCGCTTGAGGGCCAGCCCCACCTTCTCGGCAAAGTCCGGATAGTCCGAAGGCTCCGCGTTATACGCCCCCAGGTCCACCACTTCGTGACCCGCCTTGCCCAGGTAGGCCCGCACTTCTTCTTTCAGCGCAAACCCCGCATGATCCGAACTGATGACAAGTTTCACGACGCACTCCTCCGACCCAGTCCCTGGTCCCTTGGTCCCTAGCCCCTCAGTCCCTCAGTCCCTCTTCATGAGCTGCTTCGCCCGCGCCGCCACGTTCTCCGCGCTGAATCCCAACTCCTTCAGGACCGTCCCGCCCGGAGCCGACGCGCCAAACCGATCCACGCCGATCACGTCGCCGTCCAGGCCCACATACTTCCACCACGCCAGCGTCACCCCGGCCTCCACCGCCAGTTTGGGCACGCCCGCCGGCAGCACACTCGCCTTGTACTCCGCCGTCTGCTCTTCAAAGATCTTCCAGCTCGGGAAGCTCACCACCCGCGCCCGGATGCCGTCGACGGCTAGCAGCTTCGCAGCCCCCACCGCGGTCCAGACCTCAGCGCCGGTCCCAATCAGCACCACCTGCGGCTCGGCGGCGTCTTCCAGCACATAGGCGCCCTTGCTCACACCTTCATAAACCGCAACGGTGGCGGGGTCAATCACCGGCAAATCCTGCCGGCTCAGCGCAAAAAAGCTCGGCCCCTTCCGCTCCAGCGCCAGCCGCCACGCCGCCGCTGTCTCGTTGGCATCCGCCGGCCTGAAGTCCGTCAGCCCAGGGAGCGCCCGCAGCGCCAGCAGGTGCTCGATCGGCTCGTGCGTCGGTCCGTCCTCGCCCACGGCAATCGAGTCGTGCGTGAACACAAACAGTGACTGCACCTGCATCAGCGCCGCCAGCCGGATGGCCGGCTTGCAGTAGTCCGAGAACACAAAGAACGTCGACCCGAACGGAATCAGCCCGCCATGCGCCGCAATGCCGTTCACCGCCGCGCTCATGGCAAACTCGCGCACCCCAAAAAAGACATTCCGCCCCGCCGCGTCCACATGGAAGTTCGCTCCCGGCTTGAATATCGTTTTGGTGGACGAGGTCAGGTCCGCCGCCCCGCCAAACAGCTCTGGAACCGCTTCGGCAATCGCGTTCATCACCGCCCCGCCCGCGTTGCGTGTGGCCTGGGCCTTGCCCGGCGCAAAGCTCGGCAGCGCAGCCTCCCAGCCGGCCCGGCGCTCGCCCTTCTGCGTGCGCTCAAACTCTGCCGCCAGCTCTGGAAACGCCGCCGCATAGCCGGCGAAAAGCGCGTTCCACGCCGCTTCCTGCGCGGCCCCCCGCTCTCCCGCCGCCCGCCAGTTGGCCAGGGCCGCGTCCGGCACGGTAAAGCTCTGATCTTCCGGAAAGCCGAAAAACCTCTTGGTCGCCGCCACATCGGCCGCACCCAGCGGCTCGCCATGGGCCTTGCTGCTGCCCGCCTTGGGGCTGCCGTAGCCGATCACCGTGCGCACCGCAATCAGCGAGGGCCGGCCCGTCTCCGCCCGTGCCGCGGCAATGGCCGCGTCCAGCGCCGCCAGGTCGTTGCCGTCCGCCACCCGCTCCACGTGCCAGTGATAGGCCTCAAACCGCTTCAGCACGTCCTCCGTGAAGCTCAGGTCAGTCGCGCCATCCAGCGAGATCAGGTTGTCGTCATAGAAAAAGGTCAGCTTGCCCAGCCCCAGCGTCCCGGCCAGCGAGGCCGCCTCGTGCGACACGCCCTCCATCAGGTCGCCGTCGCCCAAAAGCGCATAGGTGTGGTGGTCCACCACTTCAAAGCCGGGCCGGTTATACACCGCCGCCAGATGCTTCTCCGCGATGGCCATGCCCACGGCCATGGCGATGCCCTGCCCCAGCGGGCCCGTCGTCACTTCCACCCCATCCGTGTCGCCCCGCTCCGGATGCCCCGGCGTGCGCGAGCGCCACTGCCGGAAGCTCTTCAGGTCGTCGAGCGTTACGTCGTAGCCCGACAGAAACAGCGACCCATACAGCAGCGAAGAGGCATGGCCGTTGGACAGCACAAAGCGGTCGCGGTCCACCCATTTGGAGTGAGCCGGATTGTGCTTCATCCGCTTGTTGAACAGGAGATAGGCAATGGGCGCGCAGCCCAGCGGTGCGCCGGGGTGGCCGCTTTTGGCCTTTTCCACCGTGTCCACGGCCAGCAGCCGCAGGGTGTCAATTGAAAGCTGGTCCAGCGCCGGAGTGTCGAGAGAGGGTTCCGCCAGGCTTGAAGTCATGAGTCAAAGGTCCTTTCGCTCCAGGGCAGTATACCTCAAGTAAATCCATTTACTAGAGTATTCTTCTTCGCTGCGGCTGCCTGGGTTCCGCTTGCACCTCCCCATTGTAACCAAGCCCTCGGGGCAACGCTGCCCCACAGGTCATCTCTGCCTTGCACAGACCGCGAGCTGTTGAGCTTCCACCATGCAACTCGACGATGGCCGCCTCAGGCGACAGAGACGGGGACCGGCGCAGCAATGGCCTGGGCGGCGTCGAGCGCAACCCCGATGGCGTGAAGCACCGAGGCCACCCGGATGACGGCCATGACCAGCTCTTCGGATGCGCCCTTCTCGCGGACCACCTTTTCATGGGCGTCCAGGCACTTGCCGCAGCCGTTGATGGCCGAGACGGCCAGGGACCAGAGCTCGAAGTCCACCTCTTCCACGCCGTGGCCGCGGAGCCCGTTCATGCGCAGCCGCGCCCCCATGGTGGAGTATTTGGGGTTCGAGCTGAGGTGCTGAAAGCGGTAAAAGATGTTGTTCATGCCCATGATGGAGGCCGAGGTGCGCGCGGCTTCCAGCGCCTGCGGGGACAAGTGGCCAGGGGCATCCGCAAAGACGGCGGCTGTGAGCGACTCCGAGCGCGTGGCGATGGCCGTGGCCACCACCGTCCCCCAGAGCTGCTGCGGAGTGAGCTCGGAATTGTTGCGCACCAGCGAAGAGAAGTTGAGTTTGAGGTCTTTGGCAGACGGGGGAAGGCTGTCAATGAGGGCGTCAAGAGACATGGGAGGCTCCAGGGCTTTTGTTGGTTCATATATCCCAGTCGGCAGAGAGGAGGCCAGTTGCGACCAGGACAGAAAGCTTTATGAGGGAGGGCGCCCAGGGTTGGCTGGAGAGGCAACCAACCCTGCTCACTCTTCACTGAAAACTGACCACTGACTACTGACCACTGACGTTAGACGTGGATGGTCTCTTCGCCCTTGTGCCAGTTGCAGGGGCACAGTTCGTCGGTCTGCAGCGCGTCGAGCACGCGGAGCACTTCCTGGGGATTGCGGCCGACGGAGAGGTCGGTGACATAGACAAAGCGGATCACGTTCTCCGGGTCCACGATGAAGGTGGCCCGCTGGCTGACGCCGGCCTTC
This sequence comes from uncultured Acidobacteriaceae bacterium, assembly GCA_903849645.1. Classification (GTDB taxonomy): domain Bacteria; phylum Acidobacteriota; class Terriglobia; order Terriglobales; family Acidobacteriaceae; genus Telmatobacter. The sequence goes on from CAINJJ010000017.1 coordinate 29,628, forward strand.
AGGTCCAGAATCCCCAACTGCTCGCTCAGGTCGCGCTTGATGTCCGAGAGCATGGGGAAGGGCAGGTTCTTCAGGTCGGGGTGGCTGTTCCGCCATGCGTGGTGCACAAACTCGGAGTCGACGCTGGCGCCCAGAACCTGCGCGTCGCGGTCTGCGAACTCCTGGTTGGCCTTGCCAAATGCGGCAATCTCGGTGGGGCACACGAAGGTGAAGTCCTTGGGCCAGAAGAAGTACACCTTCCACTTGCCTTCATAGCTTTTCTCGGTGATGGTCTCGAAGGCCTTTTTGAGGTCGAGGTCAACGACGGCAGTAAGTTCAAATGCGGGAAAATTCTCTCCAACGGTGAGCATGCTTGACTCCTTGCGGTTGATTGGGTTGACGGCTTGCGGCGGGCCTGTTCGGTCGCGGTCCGCAAAAAAGCAATGAATGAGGCCGATGGTTTTGTTGTGCGGCAGCGCACGCCAGACTCGAAGCCCCGCGCGCAATGCCCTCCTCACAAGAGATGCCCCGGCGAAAGGGAGGATTCCGGCCTGTGGGAATGCTTGCTCCCAGAATACCGTGTTGCGGGATGGGGGAAGCGGGATTTTGATTGGATGAAGAATCAGGGCCAAAATCGGGCCCGAAGGAGTTCTAGTGCGGGCCGCTCTGGCGAGCCTGCCACACGAGGCGCGCGGCGGTGAGGTCTTCGATCGCCATCCCGACGGATTTGAAGACAATGCGCCTCTGGCGTGGCGCGGCGACCGGGTTGGCGAGAATTTCGCCGATCTCATGCTGCACCCGCACTCCAGAGAGGATGACGTCCCCCGACTCGCGCTCCGCGCAGCCGCGGGACTCGGCGACAACAACGCTCGAGCGCATCGCTTCGTCATCCAGTTCGCGGAGCGTGGAGCCGGTGGCGCCTACGGCGAGCACCAGAGCGTGGGGAGCAAGCCAGCGCCCTTCCAGGACAGGCGCGGGCGAGGACGTAACCGTGAGAACCACATCGCACGCCGCCGCTTCCTCAATCGCGACCGCCCGTGCGTCCGAGTGCCCTGCCAGCTTTTGAGCGTGTTCAGGGGTCCGGCTCCAGATGCGGACATCGGTCAGCGAGGGGCGAACCAGGCGAAGCGCCTGGAGGTGGGAACGCGCCTGGACTCCCGATCCGAGGATGCCCAGACTGGTGACTGCCGGCGAGGCGAGAGCGTCGAGAGCCACGGCGGAGACGGCCGCGGTGCGCATCTCGGTGATCAGCCGGCCATCCATCAGGGCCAGCGGCTCGCCGGTCGAGCGCCGCAGCAGTTCGATGACGGCCATGTGGGTGTCGAGGCCCAGTTCGGCATTGCCGGGATAAAAGGTGACAGTCTTCACGCCCATGAAATCGCCGTGGATCGCCGGCATGACGGCAAACCATCCGTTGCGGTAGCCCTCGGCGTTGCCGGCGCGGAGGATGGTGCGCGGGGGCTGCTCCACAAGGCCCGCGGAGAAGTCGATGAGCGCCTCGCGGATGGCGGGGATGAGTGATGGGTAGTTGAGGGCGGCGCGAAGTTCGTGCTCGGGAATGTACATGGGATCGGGCACCCGGAGGCAGTGAATCCAGCAGGTTTCTTGGGGCTAGTTGGGCCTTCCGCCCTGGGACGAGCGGCGGCGGAAGCGCTCATCCACCGGCTGGCGGCTGCTGAACCCGGATTCCATGCTGTGCCAGTGTTCGATGGAGGGCTCGCCCAATCGCCAGCACAGAAGGACCGTCTGGTCCTCGATGCGGCAGGGGAAGTCGAGCAGTCCGGAGTCGAGGTCCTTGACCTGCACGCCAATGGTGTCGATCTCGGAGATGGTCTCGCGCACGGTCTGGAGTTGAACGTCCATCTCCGCGCGCTGTGCCGTGATCTTGACCGTGTCCACCCTCATGCCGCCGGAGAGGTAGATGCGGCGGGCCAGGTCGCCCAGACCGGACTCGATCTCTTCAGCCGCGCGCTTGCCCTCCATGGCGCGCTTCAGCAGCGCCTCCAGAACGGGGAGCAGGGATTGCGCTTCATCGAGAGTAAAGGTCTTCATTCGGGGAATTTCCTTGATTCCAGCTTACAGCCAACCCGTTCGCGACTCCAGCACTTTGCGCTCATCCCGCGGAAGTTTCCAGCATCCGGTCAAGCGCCACCCTGGCCCATCGTTTCACACTGGCCCTCACCTTGATCCGGTTGACCACGCGGCCCTCCACCAGGTTTTCCAGCGCCCAGCACAGATGCTGCGGGGTAATCCGGTACATAGTGGTGCACAGGCAGCCGGTGTCATCGAGAGTGATGATTCGCTTGCCCTGCTCTGCGAATCGCTTCGCCATGCGGTTGACCAGGTGGATCTCCGTGCCGACGGCAAACATCTGCCCCGCTGGCGCCTGCTCGACGAGCGCGATCAGCCTCTCGGTCGATCCCAGCGCGTCGGCCTTCTGGCAGACCTCCCAGCGGCACTCGGGATGGACAATGACCTGGATGCCCGGATACTTGGCGCGGACCTGGTCCACATGACTGGGGAGGAACCGCTGATGGACGGCGCAGTGACCCTTCCAGAGCACGATGCGGCTGGCCTCGAAGGTCGCGCGGCTCTGGCCGCCCTGCAGCGCCCAGGGGTCCCAGACCACCATCTGGTCCAGGGGAATGCCCATGGCGTAGCCGGTGTTGCGGCCCAGGTGCTGGTCCGGGAGAAAGAGGATACGCTTGCCCCGCGCAAAGGCCCACTCGAAAGCGGCGCGGGCGTTGGACGAGGTGCAGACCAGCCCGCCCCGCTCCCCGCAAAAAGCTTTGATGGCGGCCGAGGAGTTCATGTAGGTGAGGGGGATGATGCTGTCGGCCAGTCCCATCTGCTCCAGGGCCTCCCAGCAGGCTTCCACCTGGGAGATCTCCGCCATGTCCGCCATCGAGCAACCGGCGTTCAGGTCGGGCAGGATGACCTGCTGGCCATCGCGCCCGAGCACGTCCGCGCTTTCGGCCATGAAGTGCACGCCGCAGAAGACAATGTACTTGGCGTCGGTGTCGGCGGCGATGCGGGAGAGCTTGTAGCTGTCCCCGGTGGCATCGGCAAAGCGCACAACTTCATCGCGCTGGTAGTGGTGGCCAAGCAGGATCGTGGTGGCCCCGAGCCGGGCACGGGCAGCCGCAATGCGGGCGTCCATGGTGTGGTCGGGGAGCGCGAGATAGTTTTCCAGGCTGCAAACGTTCTCAGCCTCCGGCGCTGCCGCCGGCAAATCGTCAAGAACCAGGTTCACTGTAATCCGCCTTCAGTCCTGCACACCCTTGGGGGGCGGCGGACGGGGATGTTGAAAGCTAATGCGGCTGCAGTGGATGCGCTGGCTCGGTCAAGGAGTTCGGCACGGTTGCCGGGTCTTGAGGAGGGCCCCCACCCACGGGGTTGTTGCAGCCCTGTCTTTCTTTTAGATGCGGAAGAGGCGAATAAGGTGAAAAAAATGCCCGCCTGCCCCGCAGCCATTGGGCAATAGTGTAACAAAGGCTTAACACGGCGCCCAAGACTTTTGTGGCCGGGGGCGCGGCGGCACAGACCGGACGGGTGGTTTCGGGACGAACGGGGAGGCTGGCAAGTTGGGGAAATGGAGGCCTGCGCGGCAAAGCATTGTGAGGGCCGCGCATGGGCAGGTATCATTAGCCTTCATGGTCACTCCGCCGCCAATTCAAGTTGCCAGCCTGGGCATGGCTGATTCGCTGATTCTGATGGTCATGGCGCTGGTGGTCTTCGGGCCACGGCGCCTGCCGCAGATCGGCCGCCAGATCGGCAAGCTCATGTACGAGTTCCGCAAGGCCTCGAACGACTTCAAATATCAAATGGAAGAGGAACTCCGCAACTCCGAGCAGGCAGACCAGCGCAAGCAGGAAGAGGAGCGGTTGCGCAGGCTGGCGACTCCCGCTCTGCCGGCCTCTGCCGATGCGCCCGCGGCGATCCAGGAGAGTGTGCCGGACGGCCAGTTCCCCGCCCCAAGCCCCTATCCCGGTGAAGAGGTCTATCCTCCGGTTCAGGCGGAAGAAACGCCGGCCGAGGGAAGCCTGACCGTGCAGCCGCCCTCGACAGGCGAACTGGTTCCGGCGGCAAGGCCGGGCAGCCAGACGGCGGAGCCCGAGACTGCCCTGCTCGATGGGCGAGGCGAAGACGGCCCCACAGCCAGCGATGAAGCCTATGCGGAAGAAGAGATGAGAAACCGCATGAAGGCCCTGGAGGCGGAAGCCGCCCAGCCCGCGGCTCAGACGGAACCCGCCCCAACAGAATCCACTCCCTCGGAACCGGTGAAGACCAATGGTTGATGCGACAGACGCGATCGGCAAGGCGCGCGAGGCAGTGACGCATCGCGCGGAGTTGCCCGGCATGAGCCTGATGGAGCACCTCGACGAGTTGCGCAAGCGCATCGTGCGAGCGGCCATCTTCCTGTTCCTGGGCTTCATCGTGGCTTATGTCTTCCACGAGAAGCTCTACGGCATCGTCCAGGCGCCTTTGGACAACCTGCACATCAAGCTCAACTACACGCACCCCATGGATCCGCTGAACCTCTACCTGCAGGTTTCGCTGATCGGCGGCGCCATTCTGGCTTCGCCCTTCATCCTCTACCAGGTGTGGCTGTTCATTGCGCCAGGGCTCTATCAAAAAGAGCGGCGGTTCGTCATTCCCTTCATGGCGGCGACCGTGGGCCTGTTCCTCGGCGGCGCTTCGTTCGGCTACTTCTACGTGCTGCCGGGAGCGCTCAAGATCCTGATTGTGGACTTCGGCAGCAAGTTTTCGCCGGTCGTCACCATCGAGGAGTACACGGGCTTCTTCCTCTCGGTGATTCTCGGCCTCGGCATCAGCTTCGAGATGCCCGTGCTGATCTTCTTCCTGGCCATGTTCGGGATTGTCAGCCCGCGCTTCCTGTGGAAGAACATCCGCTACGCAATCCTCGCCGTGTTTCTGGTGGCGGCCATCATCACGCCCAGCCCTGATCCGTGGACCATGTGCATCTACGCGATTCCCATGATGGCGCTTTACATGATCGGCATCGGAGTCGCCTGGTGGGTGCATCCCGAGCGGCGCAGGGAGAAGGAAGCCAAAAAAGAGGCTGCCAAGTGAGGACAGCGCGGCCCTGGCAACTGATGCTGGCGACAGCGCTGCTCCTGGCCGCTCTGCAGATCGCTTCCCCATCCGCAGCCCCCGCGCAGAGTCACTTCAATGGGGCCAGGGCGCTGGAGTACACGCGGCAGTTTGTGGCCATCGGGCCGCGCTGGCCCACCAGCCAGGGCCACGCGCAGGCCGAGGCGTTCCTGCGCAGCCACCTCCAGCACGACCAGCTTGAAGAAGACGCGTTCACCGCAAACACGCCGATTGGCCCCGTGGCCATGCGCAACTTCATCGTGCGCTTCCCCGGCAAAAAAGACGGCGTTATCGTGCTGGCCACCCACTACGAGACCAACTACTGGCTCAAGAACATCAACTTCGTGGGCGCCAACGACGGCGGCTCCACCACCGGCCTCCTGCTGGCCATCGCGGACGACCTGCGTACTGCCACCGCCAACGGCAAAAAGCTCGACGGCTACTCGGTCTGGCTCCTGTTTGACGACGGCGAAGAGGCCATCCAGAGCTGGTCGAGGTCGGACTCGACCTATGGCACCCGCCACCTTGCCGCCCGCTGGGGCAAGGACGGAACCCTGGGCAAAATCAAGGCGTTTATCCTCGCCGACATGATCGGCGACAAGGACCTCGACATCCAGCGCGAGACGCGCGCGGCCGGCTGGCTGGTGGACCTGGTGCGCCAGGCAGCGAAAAAGTTCGGGGACGAGAAATACTTCTTCAAAACCGACCAGGAGATCGAGGACGACTTTCTCCCGTTCTTTGACCGCGGCGTGCCCACCATCGACCTGATCGACATCGACTATGGCCCGCCCGGAGACAGCTACCACCACACCGCCAAGGACACCCTGGACAAGATCAGCGCGCACAGCCTGACGGTCGACGGCGATGTCTTCATGGAGACCATCCGGCTCATCGGGCTGCGCTGATCGAATGGCTGTGCGCCATTTCAACCGGACCCAGCCTCACCCAATCCATCCGGCACTTCGTTCCCGGCATCTTCCCCAGCCATTCGTGGATTTGCAGGCGAGCGGCGGCAGGAATCATTGGAGACCGCTGGAGTTGAGGAAAGCGGCATAGAGCTTGTCGGAGTCTTCAATGTGATCGGCGAGCCAGGACTTGAGAAAGTTCAGCGCCTCCAGGGAGAGCACGTCAAAGGCGCCCTGGTGGTAGCGGGCCTGGATGTCAAGGACAAGTTTCGAGAGTGTCTGGTGCTGCTGGCGATGCGCCGTTGCGCCGGGATAGCCAGTCAGCGCAAATAGCTCCTCCTCGCGGCCAAAGTGCGATGTTGTGTAGTCCACCAGTTTGTCGAGGATGCCCCCCAGGCGTCCCGTCCCGGAGCCTGCGGTAATCGCGTCATGCAAGCTGTTCAACAGGTCAATGAGGTGCCGATGGTCCTGATCGAGTCCGCTGACGCCGACGCTCATCTCCGGAGTCCAGCAGGCAAATGGCGTTTTGACTGAGTTCATGCAGCTATCCCTTTCTTGCTCTGCTTTCGGGAACTTGGGCCCACAGGCTGCTCATGTCGTGGCTCCCAGCCTGAGCGCAGGGCCGGGCAGAGGGGCCCGCTCCCTGCCGGTCCAGGAGAGACTATCGGCAGGCGCGCGGCAAGGATGAGCGACAGGGCTTGTGACTATTTTCAGCCGAGGACGGGCAGGCCGGCTTCAAACTCCTCGTTGAGCCACCGGGAGAAGGCTGCGAACTCCTCCTCGCGGCCGAGGAAGGCGCGGACCATGGCGCGGCCGGGCTTGGAGCCGCCCTGCTCCAGAACCTCGGTGCGGTAGCGCGCGCCTGCGTCGCATCCCAGCAGGTCCTCGGGGTCAAACTGGGCAAAGAAGTCCAGCGCGATGACCTTGTCGAAGGCGTAGGTGTAGTAGTTCGACGAGTACCCCGTAAGGTGGCCGAAGCTGGCATACATGCGGTTGCCTTCGAGCCAGGTCCAGGGCTGCAGCCCTTCGTAAAGCCGCTTTGTCGTGGCGTCCAGGTCGAGGGCGGCGGGATTCTGGTCGTGCAGGTCAAGCGACAGGGTGGTGTAGTAGAGCTGCGACCGGACCCAGTCGGCCCGGCCGAAGGCCCCCGCGAGCTTCATCTTGCGAATCGTCTCCACAGGCAGCACTTCGCCGGTCTGGTAGTGCTTCGCAAACGACTGCAGAAGGCTCTCATCGCGGAAAAACTCCTCCAGCATCTGCGAAGGAACCTCAATGAAGTCCCCCTCCGTGGCAAAGCCGGACAGACCAGCCCACTCCGTCTGCCCGCCCAGGATGGCGTGCATCAGGTGGCCGAACTCGTGGAAGTACGTCACCACGTCGGAGTACTGGAGAAGCCCCGGATCTTCTCCGTCGCCTCCGGGGAAGTTGCAGATCAGCGCGGCCTCGGGCATGGCGCCGTCGCGCACGCCAATGACGATGGGGGCGGCGGAGAACCACTTGTCCTTGCCTTCGCGGGGATGCATGTCGAGGTAGAAGCGGCCCACCATGCGCCCGCCCTCAAAGACCTCGAAGACCGAGACGGCAGGGTGCCACGCCGGGGCGGCGGAGGGGCGGAACTCGATCTTGAAGAGGCGGGCGGCGGTCTGGAGCACACCGGCCTCGACCTGCGCATAGGGGAAGTAGGGGCGGACAGACTGCGAGTCGAAGCTGAAGGCGGACCGCCGGAACTGCTCGTACCAGAAGGCGCGGCTGGTAATGTCGATGGCCTGAAGCGCCGGGTTGCGCCGCCGGGCGAAGTCGAGGATGAGCTCGTGCTCGCGGAGCGCGCCCTCGCGGCTGGCTTCATCGAGCTTGGCCAGGAAGGTGCGAACGTTGGCGGCCGAGCCCATCATCTGGTCGGCGGTGGCAAAATCAGCCCAGCTGCGGAAGCCGAGAACCGTCGCAATCTCCTGCCGGGTCGTCAGCAGGTCGAGCAGAATCTGCTGGTTGGCGGGGTAGGCGCGGGTGTTGTAAGCCAGGAACATCCGTTCGCGCAGGGCTGCGCTCGCGGCAAAGGTCATCACCGGCTGCATGTCGGGCTGGTCGGTCGAGAGCGTAACCTTGCCTTCGGCGTCGACCGGATGGCGGTCGAGATAGTCAGCGGGCAGACCGTCCAGCTCAGCGACCGTGGCCTCGATCGTCTTGCCGCCCTCCTGGATGTTGCGGCTGAACTCGAGCGAAAGCCTCGTGGCCTTCTCATGCAGCGCCTGGATCCGCTGGCGGGTGGCCTGGTCCTTGTCCACGCCGGCGAGGCGGTAGCCCAGCAGCGTGCGCTCGACGTAGTGGCGGGTGGCGGGGCTTGCGCCTTCCAGATCCATGGCGGCCAGGGCCTCGTAAACGGCGCGGTTGAGGCTCAGGGCGCTGCCTGCCATGGCGATGCGCTGGGCTTCCTCCTGGGCCTGGTCGCGGACACCCTTGTCGGCGGCAACGGAGTTCAGCACGCCGGCCTGGGCTCCGGCCAGCCCGAGATGCTGGATGGCTTCGTCGTAGAGCCGGAGAGAGTTCGCAGGCGTCCTGGAGCCCTCGACAGCGAGCAGGGCCGCCAGAGCCGCCTCATGGGCAGCGAGGCGCGCGGAGACCCAGGCGGCAAGAGCCCCGGCGGATTGCGCGCCACCGGCCTCCCAGGCGTGCAAATCAGGGCTTGAGGCGGCGAGGGCGACGGTTTCAACTGGCATGATGGGCAAAATCCTCCGAACTTCCAGATTGCCACATCCGGGCGGGCTTGGGCTTGCGGCGGGCGAATCTGCGGCGGCAAGAATGCCGGTTGCATCTGCGCCCTAAGCCCATTAAGATGCGTCAATTGACTGCATGACCAAATCAGACTCCAGCCCCGGCACTTCCTCTCCCGCCCTCTTCGCTCCCCGCCTGCGCGTGGGAAAGCTGTGTGTGGCCATTCAGGCCGATTCCCCGGCGGAGCTGCTGGAGCGGGCGGAGGCGGCGCTGGCCGACTCCAAGTTTCTGGAGCTGCGTCTGGACTCGCTGCCCAAACCGGCGGCTGCCCTGCCGCTGGTCAGCGAATTTCTCGCCGGCCGCCGTGAAGTCACGGTCATCGCCACCTGCCGGCGCAAGCAGCATGGCGGCGCCTTCGAGGGCGCCCTCACGGCGGAGCTGGAGATTCTGAGCCTGGCCACACAGGCAGGCTGCCAGATTGTGGACCTGGAGGTAGAGAGCGCCGAGGAGGCCAAACCATCGCAGTTGGAGAAGTTCCGGGCCGGGCTCGCCGCCTCAGGAGCGGCGCTGCTGGTCAGCTTTCACGACTTTACGCACACGCAGGGTCTTGAAGAAGCGGCCGCCCGGATTGAGGCCTTTCACCCGGATTTTGTGAAGGTGGTTTCCACGGCGCGCTCGCTGGCTGACAACCTGGCCGTCCTCAAGCTGATTGAGGAGCGTTCGCTCGCCTCACAGGTCGTCGGCATCGCCATGGGCGAAGAGGGGCTGGTGAGCCGCGTGCTCGGGCCGCGGGCGGGGGCGGCGTTTACCTTTGCCTCCTCGGGCGGCGGGGTGGAGACGGCGCCGGGCCAGGTGACGGCGCATACCCTCCGGGATCTTTACCATGTGGAACAGCTGGACCAGGCGACGCGCATCCTGGGGGTGGCGGGCAACCCCATCACCCACTCGCTTTCGCCGCTGATGCAGAACACAGCCTTCCGCCGGGAGGCGGTCAACGCCGTGCTGCTGCCGCTCAAGGTCAGGTCGCTGGACGACCTGCTGGCCCTGGTCCGCGGCCTGCCGCTGGCGGGCGTTGCGGTCACCATGCCGCTCAAGAAGGAGGTTCTCCCCCACCTGGCCAACATGGACCCCCTGACCAGCCGCATCGGCGCATGCAACACGCTGCGGGTGGGCGCGGACGGCAAGATTGTGGGCTTCAATACCGATGTGGCCGGGGTCGTGCGGCCCCTCGAAAAGCGGCTGAAGCTGAAGGGCGCGCGGGTGGCGATCCTGGGCGCGGGCGGAGCCGCACGGGCGGCGGTGTTTGGACTGGTGGCGGAGGGGGCGGAGGTCTTTGTCGTCAACCGCACCCATGAGAACGCGGTAGCTCTGGCCAAAGAGGCCAAAGCCAAAGCGCTGAAGCACGAGCAGTTTGCCCGCCAGGAGTTTGACGCCCTGATCAACTCCACCCCCTGCGGGATGAAGGGGTCAAAGCTGGCCATGCCCATTGCCGAGAACGAACTGCACGCAAGACTGGTCTTCGACATGGTCTACAACCCCCTGGAGACGCCGCTGCTCAAGCTGGCGCGGGAGCGGGGTCTCGAGGTGATTACCGGGCTTGAGATGTTCGTGCAGCAGGGGGCGCGCCAGTTCGAGATCTGGACCGGCAAGCCAGCGCCAGAGGCGGAGATGCACCGGGTGGTCGAGCTCGAACTGCGGCGGCGGGGGTGAGGTGAAGTTTATCCCCGTACTGAGCCCGACCCCGCCGCTCCTCGCAGATTGACTTTAATCAAACGGTATATACAATAAACTACTTGGAATCACGTACGATCCCGCGAGGAATGACGGCAATATCCGGGAGCGCGGCCTATCCTTCGAACGAGCGGCGGATTTCGACTTCGAGACCGCGCTTTTTGCAGACTATACCCGCAACGGCGAGATGCGTCGCATTGCTGTGGGATATCTGGACAAGCGGCTTCATCTGCCCTGCTGCATCCCGCAACCGCAGGGGATTCGCGTCATCAGTTTTCGCAAGACCAACAAGAGGGAGGCCAGGCTCTATGACAGACCGCAAACCATTGATGAGTGAGGACGGAGAGGTCAGGGAACTCACAGCCGCGGATGTTGCCCTCTTCAAGCCGTTCAGCGCACTCCCCAAAGCCGAGCAAAGTGTGCTTTTATCGGTTCGCAAGCGTGGGCCGCAGAAGAACCCGAAGAAGGTTCCCATCTCGATTCGGCTGTCTCCCGATGTGGCGGACGGACTGCGGGCTACCGGCAGTGGTTGGCAGACCCGCGCGGACGAAGCGCTCAGATCATGGCTGGTCGAGAGGGAGAAGATCCAGCCCATCCGCCCCACGCAAAGCCGTTAGTCATTCCGATTCAAATTCGCAACCGGACCTATCCCGCCTTCTTCTTCCCCGCCTTGGGGGGCTTGGGCCTCTCCGCCTTGCCCTTCGCAGCTTTCCCCTTTGCGGCCTTGGCCTTGGCCTCCGGGGAGCGGGGTGTGGCAATGGGGTTCAGGTCGGCTCCGGCGCGTCGCACCTGGGTGTCTTTCATGACGTAGGCAATGGTGCGGGGCGAGGTGGGCCGCGTGATGCCGGTCTCCGGATCCGTGGTGACGCTGGTGCCGTTGGCGATTTGAAAGCTGAACCCCGGCAGGCTGCCGCCGGGCGCGGGCGTCATCTCCACCTTGACCGGGAGATAGCCCTGGATGGGGTGCAGCCGGAAGGCGGTCTCGTAGCGGTGGCGCTTCATGCTCCAGGTGAAGACCCTGACCTGGTCAAAGTCGAAGGGCAGCCCTGACTTGGGAGGAGCAAGCAGAGCCAGGTACTGCGGCACCTGGTGGTTGGGCGCCGAAGACTCGGAGTCGTTGATGCGGTTGAGCACGTAGGCTCCCACGACGCGCTGGCCCTCGGCGTAGACGCCGATTTCGTCCGGGACATCCACATCCAGCCGGCTGCCGAGAAGCCATCCGGCGTGCCCTTCGCCGTCGCGCACCAGCCACCAGTCCTCCATGGGCGGCGGCTCGGGCGTGGGCTGGCCGGGGACCGGAACAGCGGCCGGCGGCGGCAGTTTGACAAGCGGCCTGGGCGGCGGCGGAGCGGGAGCGCCCGGCTTGGCCGGAGCAGCCGGCGCGGGGGCAGCATGGGGGGTCTGCACTGCGCCGGGCGCCGCCTTCAGCACTGAAGCGCGCACCAGCAACTGCACCTTGGCGTTGGCGGCAAGCAGGTAGAAGCGCTCTGACTCGCGGCCGGGCTGAAGGTGCATGTAGATGTCGTCGCGGACGGTGCCCGTGGCTACGACGGGGTCGGGCTTGTGCTGGGTGGCAAGCGCCTCGAAGGAACCAAAGACCTTGCTGTCGATGACGGCGCGCTCCTCGATCCAGCCGACCTCATTCTTCTGGGTCTTGACCTTGAGGAACCGGCGGCCATGTTCGAGGACTTCAAGAGGCTGACCGTTGACCACCTGGCCCACCCGGTTGGAAACGGCGGCTACGCGGTCGTGCAGATACATCTGGCGGGCGGAGAGGTAAACGGTGTCGTGCTTTTCCTGCCGGAAGCGGTTGCAGCCAATCGACAGCACCATGCAGAAAACAAGAAGATGGCACGGGAACAGCATCCCGAGACGGCGGAGAGAAGGCAAGAAAGGCATGGAGGATCGCGTGAGCACAGCCTGTGGCGGTCCCTTTGAGCATAGCACTGAAGTCCCTCGTCCCTCGTCCCTCAGTCCCTCGTCCCTCGCCCCTCTACGGTTCGGCCACAATGGCGATCGGCCCTGTGCCGGTGGCGCCGGTGAGGGCCGCATCCAGTTTGCCGATGGTCGTGGTGTCGAAGGTGTAGGCGTCCAAGACGGGGCTGCCTCCTCCGCTGACCGCCACCACAAAGTTGTCCTTGCTGTCTTCGGCAAGTCCGCTGGGCTGGATGCCGGTGGCGATCGGACTGGCAAGGGACTTGAGCGAGAAAACCGTGCCTGCGGTGGTGATCTGGAAGGCCGTCACATTGCCCGCGGAGGAGCCTGCCCAGTTGGCCACATAGACAAAATCACCCGTGGATTTAACGAGAATGGAGTTGGGGCCGGTGCCGCCGCTGGCATAGGGCGAGCCGGAGACTTCGCTGGTGGTGGCGCCAAGCGTAAACACGCGCAGGCCGCCGGAGTTGGAGGCCGTCGGAAAGTCCGCCGTCTCGCCGACGAACAGCAGCCGGTTGAGCGGGTCAATGGCCACCGAAGTGGCTGCGCCGCCGGAGGCGGTCTTGACGGCGATGGTCGGGCTGAACGGAGTTCCAAGGGGGGTGGCGCTGGTGGCAGTGAAGGGAAAGACCTGCGTGCCCGCCGCGCCCAGGGCCACGGCCACGACCGAGTTGTTGTGAGCGATGGCGATCTCATTGACAGAGGAACTGGCCATGGTCGCTTGCTGCGCTTTCCGAGCGCTATCAAGAACGCCGGTAGAGGTGATTGGGATTGCTTGAAGGTATCCTTGGGCTGAGGCGTCGATCAGCCACGCGCCGGTGGGGTCGACCGCCATGGCTGCGGCCACTGGGTCCGTGTCAATCAGGCTCTTCTGGGTGAGCGCCCCGGAGGTCGAGTCCACGGAGTAGAGGTAGATGCCGGCAGTGCCGCTTACGTAAAGAAAGCCTCCCGATGGGCTGACTGCCACGGCGAAGGCCTGGCCCGTGACCGGGTAGGGGCTGCCCGAGAGAGCCGTGAGCTTGCCGGATGTGATGTTGTAGCCCACAACCTGGCTGGCCGTGGCGGTCTTGTTGACGATGTAGAAGTTGCCGCTGGACAGGGTGGTGCCCCCGCCCCCGCCGCCGGTGCTTGGCGCCTGCCAGAAGTTGGAGCAACCCGCCAGCAGCGGAGCCCCGCAAAGCAACAGACGCGCCCACAGTCCGATTTTCATTTGCACTTCCTCCACACCGTCGTCAAACGTCTACTCACAGGGTATCGCCTGGGCGCGTCTCCTGTCCTCTGCGTGGCAGAGACACTCCGTGCGCAGGACTTCCCATGCCAACCGACGCAGCCGGCTGCGGTTTCGCTTGCGGGTACCGCGCCAGGCGGCGACAAATGCCTCGACCGCATGGAGATGGACGCGCTTTCGAGAACCCTTCGCGCCCGTTCATGCATCCATAGATTGGACCGACTCTTGTTGATGGCGGGGAGAAATCCCTCCCTGCCGGCCAAACCGCATCTGCACTGCGAAGCTCTCAAACCCCAACCTTACCCCCAAACCGTAAAATCCACATGGAGGAGAATCCCCGATGGCTTATGAACTGGCGCCGCTTCCCTACGACTACGCAGCTCTCGAACCGTTTATCGACACCGAAACCATGAAGACCCACCACGGCAAGCACCACCAGGCCTATGTGAACAACCTCAACGCCGCGCTGGCCAACCATCCTGACCTGGCCGCCAAGAGCGTGGACGACCTGGTGCGCGACCTGGCGCAGGTCCCCGACGAGATCAAGGCAGCGGTGCGCAACAACGGCGGCGGACACTCCAACCACACCGCATTCTGGAGCCTCATGGGGCCTGTCGGCTCAGAGGGCGTAGGCGGCGCGCCGACGGGCGCCATTGCCGCCCAGATCACGGCCGATTTCGGAGACTTCGAAGCCCTCAAGAAGACCTTCAACGAGACCGCGACCAAGCAGTTCGGGTCGGGCTGGGGCTGGCTGGTCTTTGCCGGCGGCAAGCTCAAGGTGCTCTCCACCCCCAACCAGGAGTCGCCCCTGACCCAGGGCCTCTACCCGGTTCTGGGCAACGACGTCTGGGAGCATGCCTACTATCTCAAGTACCAGAACCGCCGCCCGGACTACCTGGCCGCGTGGTGGAACGTGATCAACTGGCACGAAGTCAACCGCCGCTTCGCCATCGCCAAGGGATAGGAAAAGGACCAACGGACGGAGGGGGCCCGTTGGCTCCCTCGGGTTCCGTGTGATTAAAGTAGGGAAGATGAGATCCCTTCCCTTTGTTCTGCTCGCCTTCGTTGTTTCCGCTCATTGCCAAAGCAGGGTCTCAAACCCCGCGGATCCCCCTGCGGCATCCCCAACCGGCCTCATTGCAGGCAGGGTTCTGGACGCGGAAGGCCGGCCCGCCGCCAGGGTTTCCATCCAGGTCAAGCCCCTCCGCTCCGGCAGCGACCGGGAAGCCAGCACATCCCTCAGCGGCGAAGACGGCAGATTTCTCTTTGCAGGACTTCCCGGCGGCAGCTACCAGGTAATCCTGGGCGACGCAGCCCGGCCCTCTGTCTTCGCCATCGCACAGCTCCCCGCGGGGATGGCGGGCATCGAATTATCGGCTCGCCTGCCCGCGCGCACTACGCAGGCTCCCTGCTCCTCACGGGATTGCGTCCTTCTGAGCGGGCTGAAGGCATCGGAGTACCTCCACCTGCTGAATACGGCGCGGCCTTCCCAGGCCAGGCCGGCTCTCGTTCCCGCGGCATCCACGCCGCGCGCGGCGGCAGCCGTCCCAACCACGGCCGACTTCACCATTCAAACCACGGTGGCCGCCAAGGCTCCCCCGCGTTTCGGCTTCAACTTCTCCGCCAACAGCCCCAGCCTGACCAATGTCTACCTCCAGGGCGGCGGCATGGACCCCTACGACGCCCGCCTCAGCCTGACGGCCAACACCGCCGGCGCGGCCGATACCTTCATTGACAACGACTGCGCCTCCGGCTGCGAAGGGACCGACTTTTACCAGAGTCTGGCTACCGGCTACTTTCAGGGAGCCGCTGCCAGGGTTTACCGGCACGGTACGGCAGGCTGGTCGCTCATCAATCAGGGGACCGTGACCGGTTACACCGCCAACTCGGCCTCCTACCAGCCCGCCGACCACACCATCACCCTCAGCGGCTCCGGGACGCCCACCGCTCCGGGCGACGCCATCTGGCTCTCCCACGATGCTGTGCCCTCGCTGCCCTCCTTCAATCTGCTCGACCCAAGGCTGCAGCAGTATGGCTATCACCCGGTCTGGACCTTCGAGTCGGGGCCCATCCTGCTCAATATGTCGCCGGTCAACCCTTCCGCGGCCAATCCCTTCCCGTACACCTTTGACGCCGACGGTCCTCCCGGAGACAACTCCGGGGCGCCCGGCGCAAACCAGCCCCTCAGTCTGCGCCTCACCTCGACAACGGCAGGCTACGCCGGAATCTACCAGTTCTTTCTCAACCCCGACGTCGGACCGGGCACCACGGAGAGCCTGGAGCCCGGCCACAGTTACCAGTTGAGCGTATGGCTGAAGCAGTCGGCCGGAGCCAGCGGGACGGTCACCTTTACCATTGGCTCGTTCTATAACCCCCTGGCCTCCCACACATTTACCGGCGTAACGGACCAGTGGCAGCTCTTCACCTACACCTTTCCGGGGTTTCCGGCGCTTCCCCTGGGCAGTTCGGTGCCAGAGGTGCGTTTCGACTTTCCCACGCCGGCCACGCTCTGGATCAGCCAGGCGGGGATCTCCGACCTGAACGGCGCCCCGAACTCCATCGATCCCAGGGCAATGAGCGCCTGGACCAGCTTTGCGCCCGGAAGCATGAGGATCTGGAGCGCCTTTGAAAACACCGGCGGCTACTACTCCTTCTGGAGCCTGGACGAATGGCTCGCCGACGACGGCCAGCAGCGGCTGGACCCCGGAATCGGCAACGTCTACGAGATAGCCGCCGACAACATCCACCTGCCCCACGCGCTCGCCCTGGCCAAGTCGGTCGGAGCCAAACCCTGGCTCATGGCCAACATGTCCTGGTCTGAGCAGGAGTGGAGCAACCTCATCGACTATCTTGCCGCCCCGGCCGGGGTCGGCTATGCCGCCCGGCGGCCGGCTTCCCACCCCGGCCCCTACACCAGCGACTTTCCCGTCCTGCTGATCGAGTTTGGCAACGAGGAGTGGGGCACCCAGAAGACGGCGGTCAACCAGTACTACGGCGACTGGATCCACTACATGCTGAGCCGGGCCATCGCCGGCAAGAGCTACTTTGACCCGGCGAAGATCCGATTCATCGCCAACGGCTTCACGCTCATTCCCTACCTCGGCTCCTCCTATGCCACCGCCGCCCCTGAGGTCTCCGTGGTGGATTTCTTCAGCTACAACCAGGGAGATGCCACGCTCTCCGGCGACCCTTACTTTCAGTCGGACCTGGTGAGCCTGCTGCGCAAGGACGCCACCTATGGGGCGTCCATGAAGACTCTCATCGACAACATGGTGGCGCAGCAGAAGGCCGATGCCGCGGCCGGCGTGAAATATGACCTGGCCATCTACGAGGGCGGACCCGGACAGGACTCGCCCAGCCAGGTGGGCGACACCTCTCTGGCGGCCGCCGTGGGCAACCTCGACGTCTCGCTCTACGCCGCCCAGCAGGGCGTGCAAAACCAGAACTTCTTCCTGTTCAACTTCGGCGCCGGCCCTTATACCTCCCACTCATGGCTTTACGATGGGCTGCGCCCGCACCCGGTCTGGGAAGCTCTTCAGATGCGCAACAACTACTGCGCCGGCGACATGGTGACCGTCAAGGCCAACACCGTGCCGTTGGTGGCCAGCGGCGTGGAGACGCTCTCCGGCGCGGGCGTCTATGCCTTTCACGAAGTGAAGGGGAAGGTCCATCAACTCGACATCGTGGTGCTGTCGCGGGATCTGAAGAACTCCACCCCTGTGACACTCCACCTGCCAACCCGGCCCTCCGGCTCCGGAAGGCTCTACACACTCGCGGGAGACCCAAGGCAGGGCAACGATGCCTCCCTTGCCATCCCCATCGCTTCCCGCGCCCTCAGCGGCATTCGGCAGACCTACTCCTTCAGCCTGCCCGCCGGCTCGGTTTACCTCTTGCAGATACCGCTGACCTCGTGGCCCTGAAGTGAAAGCTCCCCGCCATTCACGAGAAGCGAGCGAGAAGATGTTTGCAGAAAGGAACACGACTGCGATTATGCTGGCAGGCCACATGCGGCCCCGGTATAGAATTGCAGCGAGTTTCCTCCAACCATGATCGAAGGCAAAGGCACCATTTTCGTTGTGGACGACGACCCCAACCAGCGCATGATCCTGGAGCGCTGGCTGGTGCGGGAAGGCTACGAGGTAGTGCTCCTGGAGAGTGGTGAAGCCTGCCTCGACGCGCTCAGCGAGGAACTGCCCTCGGCCATCTGCCTTGACCTGAACATGCCAGGATTCGGCGGCATGAATACCCTCGAGCAAGTTCACGACCACAACCCCGTGCTGCCTGTGATTGTTTTGACCGCCGACGACGCCGTCAACAGCGTGGTGCAGGCCATGCGCCTGGGCGCGCGGGATTACCTGACCAAGCCGCTGGACCACAGGAAGCTCCTCACCACGCTCTCCAATGCCGTGGAGGTTGGCCGCCTGGCGATGCGCGTGTCGCAGTTGGAGCGCGAGGCAGACGGGCGGGGCTATCCCGGCATTGTGGGAAACTCGGCGCCCATGAAAACCGTCTTCCGCCAGTTGGACAAGCTCTGCGTGAGCGACGTGACGGTGCTCATCCACGGCGAGAGCGGAACCGGCAAGGAACTGATCGCGCGCGCGATTCACACCAACGGGAGCCGCACCCGCGGGCCGTTTGTGGCCGTGAACCTGGCGGCGGTGCCCGAAACGCTGATGGAGTCGGAGCTCTTCGGCCACGAAAAGGGCGCCTTTACCGGTGCCGTGAACCGGAGAGTGGGCCGCTTTGAAGAAGCCAACCGGGGCACACTGTTTCTCGACGAGATCGGCGAGCTGCCCCACCCGGTGCAGGTAAAACTGCTTCGTGTCCTGCAGGAGCGCACCTTCCAGCGCGTCGGCGGCACTGCCCGCCTTTCCTCCGATTTTCGCCTCGTGACAGCCTCCCACCGCAACCTGGAAGAAGAAGTGCGTGAGAACCGGTTCCGCCAGGACCTCTACTTCCGCCTCGCCGTCTTTGAGCTAGAGCTCCCTCCGCTCCGCCAGAAGCGGGACGACATCCCGGTCCTGACCCGCTCCTTCATCCGCCAGATGGGGGAGGGCCGCGTGGAAGGCGTGTCGGCGACCGCGCTGGAGCGGATGATGCGCTACGACTGGCCCGGCAACATCCGCGAGCTGCAGAACATGATTCAGCGCGCAGTGGTGATGTGCGCGGGCAAAGAGATTCAGCTCGAGGACCTGCCCGAGCGGATTCGCGCCTTCCACAAGCCAGTGGAAGTCGAAGTGGAGCCGGAGCGGGAAAAGGACGATGAAACCACGCTGGAGGATTTTTCCCGCAAGCTCCTGGTCAACGCGCTCACCAAACACGACGGCAACGCCTCGGCGGCCATGCGCGAGTTGAACATCGGAAGATCGCGCTTCTACCGGATGCTCAAGAAGTTTGGTCTTGAAGGAAAGATCGACGAGTTGCGAAAAGAGAAGTGAAGCCCGCCCGGCGTGCTTTCGAGTGAGGTCCCAGGAAGTGGAAAAGCATTGGCGGGAGCAGGTGGACCCGTTTTTCGAGGAGCTGCTGCCGGAGTTTGAAAGGAATCTCCAGACCGACTCGGCGCGGCTTGACGGGCTGCTGCAAAGCGGCCAACTGGCGGACCTGGGACGGATTGCTCACAACTACAAGGGAACGGCCGGCTACTTTGGTCTGACGGAGCTGGGCCATGTGGCCCTCAATCTCGATGCTCACTGCAAAGCCGGGGACAGCGCCGCGGCAGCAGCCGCTGTCGAGGCCTGGCTGAAAATAGTGATCCGTGTCGGCTTGCGCGCAGGCTGAAGGGTCGCGGAATCTCTCCTGCATCGCCTCTCTTTGCGGCGGCGATTGTTACTCTGGCGAGCTAGCGGAATTTGACACGGGAATCGCGGCAAGACAATAATCCGGCAACACACAGCCGGGCATGGGCCTGCCGCGTCAACTCTTCGGGGCTGCACGGCCGGCCATTGGGGAAGTGTCGCACAGCTCCTCAAAATGCGCGCCGGAGGAGAATCGCCGTGTACGGAATGGTGAACCAGGCGCTGGAAGACATGCTCATCGAGCGGTTTGGCCGCCCCGCCTGGGAAAAAGTCAAAAGTGAAGCCGGCGTCCGGGTAGAGGTCTTCATCAGCAACAACGCTTATCCCGATCAGACGACCTATTCCCTGGTGGACGCGGCGAGCCGGACTCTGGGAATGACCGCGGAAGAGATTCTGCGGGGATTCGGGCGCTACTGGATCCTCAAGACGGCGCGGGACGGCTACGGGGAACTGTTGAATATGGGGGGGGGAAACCTGCCCGAGTTCCTCCAGAACCTTCCCACATTCCACACCCGCATCTCCTTGATCTTTCCCCACTTGCAGCCTCCGCGGTTCATTTGCCAGCAGATAACGGAGACCTCGTTGAGGCTCCACTACTACTCTGACCGGCCAGGGCTTGCGCCCTTTGTCGAGGGACTTCTGGAGGGACTTGGCTCCATGTTCAAGACGCCCGTGCGCGTGCTTCAGGAGGGCTTTACCGGTCAGGGCCTGGACCACGACCTGTTCCTGGTCGAGTGGGAGCGGGAACCCTCATGAGCCAGCTTGTCCCCGCACTCAACCTTTCCACCGATGTCTTTGACGCCGTATTCCCTTTTCATCTGGCCTTCGACGCGAACCTGGTCATTCAGCACATCGGCAAGGTCATGCGCCGCATCTGTCCCGATGTGGAAACCGGCAGGGGCCTGCTCGATCTGTTCGAGTTAAGAACACCCATCCGGTTGGATAGCTTTGCGGCCATTGCGGACCAGCGGAACTCCCTTTTTGTCCTCAAGCACCGCAACTCCGATCTGCTGCTGCGCGGTCAAATGGTGTTTTCGCGCAAGCGAGACCTGCTGGTCTATCTGTGCTCTCCGTGGCTGTCCGATGCTGGGTCGATCCGCAGACTGGGCCTGAACGTGAGCGATTTCGCGCTCCACGACCCGGTTGTGGATATGCTGCACGTGTTGCAGTCGATGTCTCGGGCCCTGGAAGACCTCAACCGCCTGACGGCAGTGCTGGAACAGAAAAGCTCCCTCCTCGAAGCAGCCAACCTGCGGCTGGCGGAGCAGTATTCGGAACTGGAGCAGGCGCAGGCCTTGACCCGGACCATTCTGCATACGGCCCCCGACGGCATCATCACCATGGATGAAAAGGGCGTGATCGAGCGGGCAAACCCAGCGGCCGAACGGCTCTTCGGCTATGCTGCCGGGGAACTGACCGGCAAGCTCGTCAGCAGCCTGATGCAAGCGGAAGATGCGCAAATGCACGACAGCTCGGTCCAGCGGTTCCTGGTGGAGCGTACTCCCCACGTGATCGGGATCGGACGGGAAGTCACCGGCAGGATGCGCGACGGCACATCCATTCCGCTTTATCTCTCGGTGGGCGAATCCTCCGCCGGCGGCCACACCCGGTTCACCGGGGTCCTGCACGACATCAGCGCGCGGCTGAGCAAAGAGCGTGCCCTGCGCATCAGCGAGAACCGCTATCGACTGGTGGTGGACAACGTCAAGGAAGTGATCTTCCAGATCGATGACCAGGCCCGCCTGACCTTTGTGAATCCGGCATGGACGCAGATCACGGGATTCGCGGTGGAAGACTCGCTCGGCAACCCGCTCATCGACTACGTGCACCCGGACGACCGGCCCCTCTGCGAAATCAAGCTCGGCCCGCTGCTGCAGGGCCAGACGGCGACCTGCACCACAGAGATGCGGTTCCTTACCAGCGATGAGGGATTTCGCTGGATGGAAGCCTCCGCCCGCCAGATCGACGACCTGGAAGGAAACAGCTCCGGAGCCTCCGGCACCCTGATCGACATCACCACGAGCCGCCTGGCGGAACTGGCGCTGCAACAGGCCAAGGATACGGCGGAGGCGGCCAACCGGGCCAAGAGCGACTTTGTGGCCACCATGAGCCACGAAATCCGCACACCCATGAACGCCATCATCGGCATGACGGGGCTCATGCTGGAGACCTCCCTGTCGCGGGAACAGCGCGAATACGCCGAGGCTGTGCGCTCCTCGGGCGAGAGCCTGCTCGGCATCATCAACGACATTCTGGACTTCTCCAAGATCGAGTCCTCCCGGCTGGACCTCGAAGAGACCTTTGTCGACCTCAGGACCTGCATCGAGGAGTCGCTCGACATGGTCACCGCCTCGGCCGCGGCCAAGAACCTGGAGATCGGCTACGTCGTTGACAGCGAGGTCACAGGCAGCGTCGTGGCCGACGCCACACGCATCCGCCAGGTGCTGGTCAACCTGCTGGCAAACGCCGTCAAGTTCACCGCCCGCGGCGGAATCCTCGTTTCCCTCACCGTCGATCACCGCGAAGAGGGCTCCATTCAGCTCTGCTTCAGCGTCAAGGACTCGGGCATCGGCATTGCGCCCGACCGCATCGAGCGCCTCTTCCAGCCGTTTACCCAGGCCGACAGCTCGATCTCGCGCCAGTACGGCGGCACGGGGCTCGGCCTGGCGATCAGCAAGCAGTTGGCGGAGCTGATGGGGGGCACCATCTGGGTCGAGAGCGAGCCGGGCGCCGGTTCCACCTTCTATTTCACCATGAAGGCGCGCGACCAGGACCGCCGCAAAAAGCGCCGCGGGCCGGACTTTACCGGCAACGCCCTGCTGCTGGCCGAAGAGGGCAGCATCCTGCGCGAGACCTTCAAGAATCTGGCCGAAAGGCGCGGTGTGCGTGTACATTCGGTCGCCACGCCCGCCCTGGCCAGGGCTGCCATGCAGGAGATGGAGTTCGACGCCGTGGTCGTGGGCGAATCGCTGGCCTCGCGCGAGGTCCACACCCTGGGAGACGCGCTGCAACAGAGCCTCCGGCCCAGCCCGCCGGTCGTGCTGCTGGGCACCATGGGCCAGAGGAACCGGCAGATCGAAGAGTCTCTCAAGCCCGCCGGCTGGCTGACCAAGCCGGTAAAGACAGCAAGTTTCGACTTCCTGTTTGCCGACCTCTTCCGCAGCCCCATTCCCGCGCGGCCCCTGCCCCCGCCCTTCCAACCGGATGCGCCCAATACGCCCCACCGGCACATTCGCATCCTGGTGGCAGAAGACAACCCCATCAACCAGAAGGTCGCCGTCAAGATGATTGCCAGCCTCGGCTATCGCGCCGACGTGGTCGGCAACGGGTTTGAAGTCCTGGACGCCCTGCGGCGGCAGCGTTACGATCTGGTCCTGATGGATGTCCAGATGCCTGAGATGGACGGGCTGGACGCCACTCGCCACGTTCGCAAGCTCTGGCCGGCTCCTGGCGGGCCCCAGATCATCGCCATGACCGCCAACGCCATGCACGGCGACCGGGAGATCTGCCTCCAGGCCGGCATGGATGAGTACATCGCCAAGCCCATCCGCATCTCCGACCTCAAGGATGCGATCGACAGGTGGTGCCTCGCGCATCCCCCAAGCCCCGACGAAGACCTGAGCCAGTCGCTGGCATCGCTCGAAGCGAACCAGGTAGCCGGTGAGCAAAACCCTCAGGCCCAAATGCTGAGAGAGTTGGGTGGCGAAGAACTGGCGGCTGAGCTGATGGCGGAGTTTCAACTTCAGGTGGCCTCGGAGGTCACCGATATCCGCCAGGCCTCCACCAGCGGCGACCTCCCCGAGATCCTGCGCCTCACTCATCGCCTCAAGGGCGGCAGCACCACGGTGGGCGCCGGCGCGGTCACCTCCATCTGCTCGGAGATCGAAATCGCCGCGCAGGCAGGTGATCGTGCGAAGGTGGAAGCCTTGGTGGGCCAATTGGATGCGGAAGTGAAGCGGGTCACCGGATCGCTGGCCGGGAGCGAGCCCCAGCCGCGGCCCACCCGCATCCTGATTGCCGATGACCATCCCGTGGTCCGGTTCGGCGTGCGCCGCATGTTGCAGAACGACAGCAGGTGCATGGTGGTGGGTGAAGCATCCGACGGCAAGGAAGCGATCCGCGAGATGAAGGATCTCAATCCGGACATCCTTCTGCTGGACCTGAATATGCCGCAGTTGCCGGGGCTGGAGACGCTGCGCAAGCTGACCACCAGCCAGGTGCCCACCAGGACCATCCTGCTCACCTCGGCCATCAGTCAGCGGGAGGTGCTGGAAGCCCTGCAACTGGGCGCGCGGGGCATCATGATGAAGGATGCCATGGTGTCAGACCTGGCCACCTGCATCTCTACCGTGATGGAAGGCAACTACTGGATCGGCCGCAAGCCGGTGATCAACCTGGTCCAGGCGCTGAAGGAGCTGATGGACGAGGTGAACAAGCCCCCCGCAAGCACCTTCGGTCTCACCCCGCGAGAGTTGCAGATCGTGAGCCTCATCGCCCAGGGGCTGGCCAACAAGGACATCTCCCAGGACTGCGGCATCGCCGAAGAGACCGTCAAGCGCCATCTCAAGAACATCTTCGACAAGGTCGGCGTCTCCAGCCGCCTCGAACTCGCGCTCTTCGCCATCAACCACCATCTCACCGGGGAGGCGGAGGCCGGGTAGGAAGCTGGTCCCCGCCCGCCGCTCTCCAGTCTCCCACGGGCCCCGCATCGCGCAACAGTGCGCCCGGCCATCTGCTGTAATGGCTCCATGCCGTCTCCGCTCCAACCCGGCCCAGGCCTGCGCACCCGCACTCTCGCCCTCGCCCGCCAGATGGACTGGTCCCGCGGCCTCCGCGCCGCCGTGGCGCTCTGCGCGCCTCTTGTCCTCGGCGACCTGGCCCACATTCCCAACCTCGGCTGGGCCTCTCTCGGCGGTTTTGAAGCCATCCTCGCCGACTCCGGCGGCCCCTACCGCTCCCGCCTGGGCTCACTCGCCACGCTTTCCTTCGGTGGCGCGGCCGGTCTCTTCCTTGGCTCCCTCGCCGGCGGCAGCCTCCACTGGGCGCTCCCCGTCACCATCTTCTGGTGCTTCGCCTGGAGCTACCTGACCGTCCTCGGCCAGCCCTTCAGCTCCGCTGGAATCCTTGTCCAGGTCCTCTATATCTGCGGCATCGGCGCTCCCGCCCCGAACCCCCATCAAGCTCTCGGCCCGGCCCTGCTTCTCCTCGCCGGCGGCGCATGGGCCGCCCTGCTCTCCCTCCTTCTCTGGCCCCTCGACCCCTACCGCCCCGCCCGCGGCGCTGTCAGCGCCTGCTTCCAGGAGCTCGCCTCCTTCCTCGGCTCCGTCGCCGAACTGGCCGGACGTGAAAAGCAGGGCACGGCCCTCTGGCACCGCCTGGCAAAGCACCACCAGTACCGGGTTCGCCAGGCGGTCGAACACGGCTGGCAGGCCGTCGCCGCCATTCGCGCCGAGCACCAGGCCGAAACCACCCAGGGCCACCACCTCGTCGTCCTGCTTGAAAACGCCGACCTGCTCATCGCCCGCACCGTGGCCATGGCCGAGCATCTTGAAGCCCAATCCACAGCCGAAACCGGCTCCCGCTGCTTTGACCGCGGACTCGCCGCTCTCGCCGACCTCCGCTCCGTCGAGCTCTGGGTGGCCTCTCTGCTGATCCGCCGCCGCGGCCTCACCGCGGCCCATGCCCTCGCGCGGCGCTCGGAGATGGAGCGCCTGCCGCGGTACGTCGCCGCCTGCCTTGACCCGGCCGACGCCACCGGCCGCTTCCTCCTCGCCCAGATCACCGAGGCCGCCTCCCTGCTGGAGACCGCCATCGAGAGCGCCGCCCTGCTCCGCCTCGGCCGGGGCATCGCCGCGCCCCCCGCCGCCTCCGCCGGCCACTTTGGCTACGTCTACGAGCGCCTCGGCCAGCTTCGCCAGGGCCTCGGTCCCGCACGCATCCTCGACCTGCTGGCCGCCAACTTCACCCGCAAGTCCCTCGCCCTCCGCCACGCCGCCAGGGTTGCCCTGGTCTGCGGCCTGGATGTTGCGCTCATCCTGCTCTTCCACATCGACCACGGCTACTGGCTGCTGATGACCTCGCTGATCGTCCTCCAGCCTCACGTCTCCGGCACCCTCCGCCGGGGGCTGGAACGCATCGGCGGCACCGTCGCCGGCGGCATCCTGGCAGCCCTGCTGGCCGTCGCCCTCCACTCCCAGCTGGCCACCGCCGCGGTGCTCTTTCCCCTTGCCCTGCTCGCCCTGGCCATTCTTCCCGTCAGCTACGCGGCCTTCGCCTTCTTCCTCACCCCGGCCTTCGTCCTCGCCTGGCTGCCCTACTCCGGCGACTGGCAACTGGCCCTGGTGCGCACCGCCAACACGGTCGCCGGCGCGGCCATCTCCGTCGCCGCCATGCTGTTTCTCTTCCCCGCCTGGGAGCGGGAACGCGCCCCGGCAGTGCTCCGCGCCAGCATCGCCGCCGACCGCCTTTATCTCGCCCGCCTTGCCGAGTCCTGGAGCGCCCGCCAGCGGGCCACGCGCCTTCTGGCCCAGGCCCGCCGCGCCACCGGCCTGGCCCACAACGACACCGAGGAATCTCTGGAGCGCCTGCTGGCCGAGAGCTGGCCGCGCCGCCAACCCTTCGCCCAGTTCGTAGCCGCCTTTGTCACCTATCTGCGCCGCTTTGCCCAGTCCGTCACCACCCTGGCCGCCATCGAGGGAGAGGCCGAGTGGAAGCAGTCCCTGCGTGTCCAGGCCCGCCTGCAACTGCTCGACCAGCGCATGGGCTGGCTTGAAACGGAGACCGCCGGAGGCGCCTCGCCCGTTCCCTGGCCTCAACCCGGCGCCCTGGCCCTGCAGCCGTCCATCGATCCCCAGGACCATCCCGGCGAGCGCCAGCTCGAACGCCTCGAACGCCAGACCGAGATCCTCTACCGCCAGCTTCATTCCCTGCGGGAGCATGGCTGGCTGCCCGGCGCCCCCGGCCACCCGGCCTGATTCAGCACTCAGATTTCTCGAAATTCGTGCATTCCGCAAAGAAGTTAAGCCAAATGACGGTTAAAATCGTCTGAATAGCAGGCAGAGTTGCTCCTACCGGCTGCCTGCGCTGCCCCTGCGGCTCGTGGTGTGCTGTTTTTCACCCACCAGTCAGGCCCAGGAGGCACGGAATCCCCAGGATGATGACGAAAAAAATCAGTGCATTGCCTCTCTGGCTCGCCTTTGCCGCCGTTCCTGCCTTGCTCACGCCGGCCATGCGACTGGGCGCTCAAGCAGCTCCCGCGCCGGCCAAGGCGCCGGCCGCCAGCCCCATCCTGCTCGCCCCCGCCAAGCCTGCCCCGGTGGTGACCTCCCCTCCCCCCGACCGCGCCCAGGCCTACTACCATCTGGCCCTGGCATCGGACTACGAGGAGCAGGCCGTGACCCAGGGCCGCCCCGAGCTGGTCACCCGCGCCATCGAGGAGTACAAGCTCGCCCTCAATGCCGACCCCGCCTCGCCCCAACTGCACAACGCCCTGGCCGACCTCTACTTCCGCACCGGCCACTCCCACGAGGCCGAGGTCACCACCCGCGAGTTGCTCAAGAGCACCCCCGATGACGCCGACGCCCACAAGCTCCTGGGCCGCATCTACCTGCGCGCTCTGGGCGACGGGCGCAACGGCGTCTCCTCCGCTTCTCCCTCCGGCAACGTTCTCGACCAGGCCATCGCCGAGTACGAAAAGATCGTCTCCCTCGAACCCAAAAACGTCGAGAACCGCATGGTCCTCGGCCAGCTTTACACCGTCAAGCACGAGCCCAAGAAGGCCGAGGAACAGTTCAAGACCGCGCAGGCCATCGATCCCGATGCCGAGGAAGTGGTGCTCAACCTGGCCCGCCTCTACGGCGAGAGCGGCGATGTGGAACACGCCGCCAAGGTCATTGAAGACGTGCCCGTGGCCGACCGCAGCGCCCGCATGGAAGCCGCGCTCGGCGCAATCCTGGACCAGTTGAAGAGGCCCAAGGAGGCCATCGCCGCCTACCAGCGGGCTGCCGACATGGAACCGGGCGATGTGCGGACCCTCGCCGCCCTGGCCCAGGCCCTGCTCAACGACAACCAGCTCGACGAGGCCCTCAAGCAGTATCAGCAGCTCTCTGAAGCCGACCCCGAAGACGCCGGAGCCCTCATCCACGTGGGCGAGATCCAGCGCCGCCAGGGCAAGTTTGAAGACGCTCTGGCAACCATGCAGAAGGCCCGCAAAAAGGACCCCGAATCTCTCGAAGCCGGCTACAACGAGGGGCTTCTGCTCGACGTGCTGGGCCGCTACGACGAGGCCGCCCAGGTCTACGAGAAGATGGTGGACCTCACCTCCCACGCCAACGGGGCCTATACCACCGAGGAAAAGAACAACCGCGCCATCTTCCTCGAGCGCCTCGGTGCTGTTTATCACGAACAGAACAAGATCGACCAGGCCATCGCCACCTATCAGAAAATGATCGACCTGGGCGGCGAAACAGCCCTCCGCGGCTACCAGGGCCAGGTGGATACCTGGCGCGACGCCAAGCAGTTTGAAAAGGCGGTCGACGTCTCCCGCAAGGCCGTCGATGCCAACCCCAAGGATCGCGAGCTCAAGCTCATGCTGGCCGGCGAGCTGGCCGACCTGGGCAAGACCGATGAAGGCCTCACCCTGGCCAAAGGGCTCATTTCCAACAGCGACGGAGACCGCACCGTCTGGCTGGCCCTTGGTCAAATGTACGTCCGCGCCCGCCGCTGGAAGGAAGCCGAAGACGCCTTTACCAAGGCAGGCGCCCTCACCACCAAACAGGAAGACCGCCTCTATCTCCTCTTCCTGCGCGGGGAGCTGGCCGAACGCCAGAAGCACTTTGAGCCCGCCGAGCAGTTCTTCCGCCAGGCCCTGGAGTTGAACCCCGCCAGCGCCATGACCCTCAACTACCTCGGCTACATGCTCGCCGACAAAGGTTCGCGCCTGCCGGAGGCTCTCAAACTCATCCGCAAGGCCGTCGATCTGGAGCCCATGAACGGAGCCTTCCTCGATTCGCTGGGATGGGTCTACTTCAAGATGGGCGAGTACGAGCTGGCAGAGGAAAACCTCCGCAAGGCCGTCGAACGCGATCAGACCGACCCCACGGTGCACGATCACCTCGGCGATCTCTACGAGAAGACAGGCCGCTTCCGCCTCGCGGCAGCCCAGTGGGAGCGGTCGCTCGACGAGTACGCCAAGTCAGCCGCCGCCGATGTGGAGCCCGCGGAGGTTGCCAAGGTCCAGCGCAAGCTCGACAACGCCCGCGTCAAACTGGCCAAACAGGAGAGCGCCACTGGCCAGCCCAAGCCCGAATAGGGCAACATACGGCCCCTCGAGAAGCACGCATTCCGGGCACCCACTCAATACTCAAATGCAAAACGGCGGCCTCTCCCAACCGGGAAAGGCCGCCGCAGTTTTCTGTGTGACTTTCGCCGCCCTATGCTCTACTTGGTACCCTCGGCCTGCGAGGCCAGATAGAGGTCCACGTTGCTCTTGTCCACCAGCGAAGTGCCGGTGTCCACAAACGTCGGGTACGGTGCGAAGGAGTCGGAACTGTAGTCCTTGCCCAGCGTCTTCGGCGGTGCGTGGAAGACCTCGTCCAGCGCCTTCAGGCCCACATAGCCCATCGTGAAGGGCTTCTGCGCGATGGTCGAGTCAATGACGCCCGCCTTGATGCCGTCCAGCGTGTCCTGGTCCACATCAAAGGCTACCAGCAGGCGGTCGGTGGAGCCGGCCCGCTTGAGCACCGCGGCCACCTGCTTGCCCGCCGCCGCCTCAAGGCAGATGAATGCGTCGATCTTCTTGGGGCCGGTCTGCGCCATGAACTCCTGCGCCTTGTCAAAGGCGTTGCGCGCGTCGCCCTTGATATCCACCACATCCACGATCTTGATGTCCGGTCGCGCCGCGAAGGCGTCCTTGTATCCCTTGAGCCGCTCGTCGGTATTGGGCTGGCCGTTCAGGGTAAAGAACACCACGTTCCCCTTGCCGCCCAGCTTCTCGATCACCCGCTTGCCGCCCACACGCCCGGCCTCCAGGTTATTGGTGCCGATAAAGTACATCCGGCGGCTGCCCGCGGCGTCCGAGTCCATCGTGATGACCGGAATCCCGGCCGCCACCGCTGCGTCAATCTCCGGTTGGACCACGGAAATATCGGCCACGGAAATCAGAATCCCGGCGGGCTTGGCGGCAATCGCCTTGTCCAGCTCAGCCTTCTCTGCCGCTGGATCATACGTATCCGGTCCCACAACCTTGGCAGTCACCTTGTACAGAGCCGCCGCCTTGTTGAATCCGGCTGCCGCTGTCTGCCAATAGGGCAGGTTCACGTTGGTGGCAATCAGATAATAGACTTCCTTGTTCGAGTGCCTGTCGCAACCCGATGTCGACAGGATTCCCAGCGCCAGCAAGGCCAGCGCAACATTCTTGACTGCTTTCATCGATGCCTCCCGATTCACGCGTTCTGTGGGTTTCAGGCCTCTGCAGGTTCTTTGGACCCGTAAAGACCATCAGTAAAAATTCGGCTGGATACTACTCCCGAGGGTGGCCCATTGTCCATCCCCTCGCTGCAACTGCAACTTTATAGCATCTCTGGCCGGGAAGGGCGTGATTCAAGGCACGGAAGCGTATATTTCATCCCCGTGTACCCCGTTGCGGTATAACCAGACCTGAAGCTTTGCCTTGTAACTCCCATGATGGAACCGGTATCCAACTCGCCCAGTCGCCTGCCCGCCGGCATCGCCGTCCCTGGAGATGCGAACGGTCCGCTTGCCCAGCGTGTCCATCCCGAGCCGCCTCATGCCTACCGCGCTCCCTTTGCCCGCGATGCGGCCCGCATCCTCCACACCCGCGCCTTCCGCCGCCTGGCCGGAAAGACCCAGGTCTTCACCCGCCTCGCCGCCGATGCCCCTTCGGACCACTTCCGCAGCCGCCTGACCCACACCCTGGAGGTCACCCAGATCTCCCGCACCCTGGCCGCGGCGCTGGGACTCAATACAGAACTGACAGAAGCCCTGGCCCTGGCCCACGACATTGGCCACCCTCCCTTCGGCCACGCCGGGGAGAAGGCCCTCGACCAATCCCTGCGCAGCCATGGCCTTCGTTTCGACCACAATCTCCACGCCCTGCGCATCGTCACCTGGTTCGAGGAGCGCTACCCCGCCTGCCGCGGCCTCAACCTCACCCTGGCCGTGCGCGAAGGCATCGTCAAGCACTCCCATGACTACTCCGCCGCCACTCACCCGGAGCTGGCCGCCTACTTTCTTGACCAGTTCCCTCCCCTCGAAGCGCAACTCATCGACCTCGCCGACGAAATCGCCTACCTCACCGCTGACCTCGACGACGGGCTCGACTCCGGCATCCTCAGCCTTGAACAGGTGCGCGCAGAGGTGCCGCTGTTCCGCGGCTTCCATGACGGTGTTCTGCGCGACTACCCCGCCGCCCCGCCCAAGCTGGCCGCCTATGAGACCCTCAAGCGCATCCTCAACGCCCTGGTCACCGATCTGATGGAGGAGACCGCCCGCCAGGTGGCCCTTCTGGGCGCGACCACGCTTCAGGACGTTCGCCGCGCCCAGCGCCGCCTCGCCGCCCTCAGCCCTGGGATGGAGGCCGCCCGCGCCGCAGCCAAGCAGTTTCTCTATGCCAATCTCTATAACTCAGCCGGTATGGAGGAGGGCCACGCCCACGCCACGGAAGTGGTGCAGGGCCTCTTTGCCGCGCTCATGGCCGACCCCGGCCTGCTGCCGAGCGACCACCAGGCGCAGATTCCCACTGAAGGGCTGGCCCGCACCGTCACCGACTACATCGCCGGCATGACCGACAGCTACATCGAGCAGGCCTGGAGCCGCGCTGGGGGGTAAACCCCCGCAGCCACCCAATCGCTACTGCACCGTCCCCGCAGGCCTCAGCCGCCGCAAATCCAGCGCGCACTCAACCGCGTTCTGCGCCTGCAACCGCAGGTTGTCCGATGCCGCCCACAGCCAGAGCCGCGCGGCCTTGCTTGAGTTCCGGGCGCCCTGCTCGGGCCGCAGCCTCACCAGCACATCATTCTGTCCCGTTGCCGCCAGATTGGAGGGCGAGTCCGTATCTTCCAGCACCAGGTCCACACGGTCCCCGGACAAGGCGTCCTCGATGACCGCAATCTCCACTGCGCGCTCCAGTTCAATGGCAATCGAAAACGTGTTGCCGTGAAAAACGGGCGCAAGAACCACCTGCAACGCCAGCGCCGGCCAGCGTCCCGCCGACAGCGCGGCATACTGGCGCCGAATGTGCGCCTCGGAGACGGCCAGGCTCGCCGTTGCCGCCTCGCCGAGGCCAGAGACTACGTTGTAGGCCACCTGCGTGTCGTAGATGGCCCGCGGCAGCCCTTGAAAGCTCAGCAGGTTTACCGTCTGCTGGTGCAGCTCGTCCATTGCGGCCCGCCCAAACTCGCTGGCCGGCTCCATTACAGTGGCCGCTGCAAAGCGAACCGGCGCGGCCAGTTGCAGGCGCTCCAGCAGCAGCGCCAGCGCCAGCGCCGCGGGGTGGGCCGGCACCACCGCCGGAGTAAACAGGTCCACAGCGGCAACCTCAGAGCCCAGCCAGGGAGCCCTGACCAAAACGCCCGCCTCCTGGTCCAGCGCGCCGGAGAGATCCAGCACCGTGGACCCGGCCCGCAGGGCGGCGCGCCAGTGCTTGCGCGTCAACTCCTCGTCGCCGCAGAAAAATGTGAAATCAACGCGTTCAAATGTATCGGCGGCGATGGCCTGGACAAACGTGATCTCGTCGCCCACCTGGTCCAACTGGCCCTGCGCATCCCCTTCATCCAGCAGCAGAAAGCTGGCTCCGGCCAGGGGCGACTCCGACAGCGCGTCCTTCAGTTCCCGGCCCAGCAGGGTTGCGGCTCCGGCAATGGCAATTCTGTACACAGGCATCCTTCAATTCGTTCAGGTTTTAGCTCTGCGGCGGTGAATCCGCCGCGGGCTGGGAATCTCCGGGGCCATCCGGGCTCCGGCGCCGCCGGCGTGACCACGAATAGGCCGCCCGCGCCCAGATGCCCGAGAACATATAGGTCACCCCAATCGCAAAAAATGCGTAATCGGAGAACCGGATCATCACATACACAAAGATCAGCAGCAGGATCAGCACCTGGTACGGATGGCTGCGGGAAAAGTTGATCTCCTTGCCCGACCAGAACCGCCACGTGCTCACCATCAGGAATCCGCTCAACCCCACCAGCGCCAGCCACAGGATGGCAAACCACCAGGCCTGTACCGGGATTCCCCAGCTCAGATGGACGGTCGATGCCAGAAACCCCGCCGCCGCAGGAATCGGCATCCCCACAAAATACTTCCGCCCCGGCCGTCCGGGGTTCCTGGGCTGCGCGTCATGGCTGATATTGAACCGCGCCAGCCGCGACACTCCCGCAATCAGGAAAAGGAAGCAGATGAACGCCCCGGCATGTTGCAGGTCAACCCGCAGGTGCGGCGTGATCGACTCCGGCAAAAAGTGGAATCCCCAGATGAGCGCGAGCAGGCTCGGCGCCACCCCGAATGTGATCGCGTCGGCCAGCGAATCCAGCTCCTTGCCAAACTCGCTCGTCGTGTTCGTCATGCGGGCAATCCGCCCATCCAGCGCATCGAACGGGATGGCAAAGATGATGGCCAGCGCCGCCCAGTCCAGATGCTTTTGCCCGTCGCCGCTGATCGCCTTGATGGTCTCGGTGATTGAGAAAAACCCCGCGGCAATGTTGCCCACGGTAAACAGCGACGGCAGCAGGAACATTCCCCGGCGCAGCCGCGCCTGCGCCTGGGCCTTCGCCAGAGCTGGGTCGCGGTGGCTCACGCGCTTGCTCCCTGGCCGGGAAGCACCGCCAGCACGCTGGCGCCACCCTTTACCCGCTGCCCCACCTTGACCCGCAGTTCAGCCTCGGCCGGCAGCACCACATCGACCCGTGAGCCAAACTTGATCAGCCCCACACGCTGTCCCCGCTCCACCCGGTCGCCCTGGTTAAAGTTGAAGACGATGCGGCGGGCAATCAACCCGGCAATCTGCTTGAACGTCACTTCGACCCCGTCTTCCCCGCGCACCGTGGCAATGTTCTGCTCGTTGCGGTCGGCCGACGCGGGATTCATGGCGTTCAAATACTCGCCCTTCTGGTAGCGCACACTGCTCAACACGCCACCGATGGGCGAGCGATTGATGTGCACGTCAAAGAC
Organism: uncultured Acidobacteriaceae bacterium; assembly: GCA_903849645.1. Lineage (GTDB taxonomy): Bacteria > Acidobacteriota > Terriglobia > Terriglobales > Acidobacteriaceae > Telmatobacter. Next base: position 63,209 of record CAINJJ010000017.1, read on the forward strand.
GCTGAGAAAGATGCTGATCCGCTGCCGGGCTCCCTCGGGCGTGGTAATGGTCACCGTTTCGGTGACCAGCCCGTCGCCGGGAGACACAACCAGTCCCGGACCCGCCGGAATCGTCCGCTGCGGATCGCGGAAAAACCAGAGAAAAAATGCCGCCAAAAGCACCGGCGCAATAGCCCACGCCCAGTTGCCTGTGGCCCACGCCAGCACAACCGCCACTGCCAGCAGGCTCAAACCGTAGATGTAACCGTCACGAACCATAGTCCCCAACGATTATACGGTGATTCCGCTGCCGCGCCGTACTCGCACACCAGGAATCAGGCACACACCTGGGGTAGGAAGGGCGCCAGCGCACCAGCCCTGGCGCCTCCCCTGCATGAACCGTTGATTCCAGCCCTTAGGCGATCGCCGGCGACCTGTGCTCGAGAGCGAAGATCAGGTCCTTGGCGTGCAACTTGAGCTTCTTCAGCTTCACTTCCTCGAGTTGTTCATCTTCGGAGAGATACGGCTTCTGAAGCAACTCTTCCAGACGCTGAGCGTAGCGATGATGTTCGGCATGCAGGCGATTGATCTCTTCGCTCAGCGTGGAATCCTGAATTTCGTCCATCCGGCACCTCCGTGGTTAACAGAACCTTTACATATATCCTTGCGGCAGCGCAAACGGCAAGAGGAAAACAACACCAAAGTCACTGGAGACTGTGGAATTCCTCCGCCTTTCCCCCACAAGCGTGACCGCAATCACAGGAGCCGCTTCGCCGCAGGCTTACCCAAGCCGCAGCGCCATCAGCACCGCATCTTCCTCAGGATCATGGTAGTAGCGCCGCCGCCGGCCGCTCTCGACGAACCCCAGCGACCGGTAAAGCCCTCGCGCCGCCCGGTTTGAATCCCGCACTTCCAAAATGACCTCGCCCGCCCAAGCCGCCTTCAACTGGGCTGCCAATGCGCCAAAAAGCAGCCGCCCCAGCCCGCGCCGCTGAGACTCCGCCGCCACGCCGATGCTCTCCAGCTCCGCCTGCTCCCCCAACAGGCTGGCCACGGCAAATCCCGCTGCTTCACCCCTCACGCGGTCCTCGGCAACCAGGCAAACCCGCCGGGGCGCGGACTCCGGCTCCAGCGCCTTCTCCCAGGCAGCCAGCGGCCAGGCAGGCGCCTCCTTCAGGCTCCCGGCAATCTCCATCACCCGGCCAAGGTCTGCCGCCGTCATGGGGCGCACAACCGCCCACTCCGCATTCGAGCTCATCGCCTCAACCCTGCCGCTGCCGAGTCCCCAAAGATCTCCGCATCCGACCGCCGCAGATAGTGGCCGTCCAAGAGCGCGAGGTCAACAAAGTCGCCCGCCACCACCCGCGCCGCGCACAACTCCAGCGCGTCGGCGGCCGTCGGCGCCGCCGTCTCCACTACCTCAACCCCCGGCCAGAACCGCGCCAGCAGCTGCCCCGCGGCCTCGTCGCAAAGGGCAATCCGCCTGCCATCGCTCCCGAGTCCCGCAAGCTCCTCGGCTCCGGCCAGCAGTTCCCTCGCGTCCGCCCCCTGCCCGCCCAGCCGCAGAAAAACCTCATTCCGATGCGCATCCAGAGCCGAGGACCCCACGCCCGCCTTCGCCGCCATCACCTCCAGCCGCGAAATCGCCACCACCGGGATCCCGGTAGCCTCCCCCAGTCCTTTCACCGCGCTCAGCCCCACCCGCACCCCGGTAAAACTCCCTGGCCCATGCACAGCCACCATGGCGTCCACTGCCTTCAGGGCCAAGCCGGCCCCTTCCAGCAACTTGCCCACGGCGGCCACCAGCGTTGTCGAATAGCTGCGCCCCTCCAGCTCCACCTGCCCCAGCAGCTCAAATCTCTCGCCGGCCAGCCGCCCCAGCGCCACCGTCCCCACAGGCCCGCAGGTATCCACGCCCAGCATCAGGGTGCCTTCCCGCGCCTTCTGCCCGGTCTGTCTTCCGCTCTCTTGCATAATCCCCTCAGCATGACACAGGGCCAAGCCGCGCATCCACCCCGCGCCCCATCCATTACTCTGGAATAAGAATCACCCGGCAGCATCGGCGGCCTTCAAGCCGTCCATACTTACCCCCTGAATGGGAACGCCCCACACCTGGGCGCCCACGGAGCGACTCTGGCATCCACCGCCGCACTCTCGTTTCACGACACCTGGCGGCCGCGCGCCAATCCGTGGGTCATTGCCATCACCGTCACCCTGGCCACCTTCATGGAGGCTCTCGACTCCTCCATCGCCAACGTCGCCATGGGCCACATCGGCGGCTCCCTCTCCGCCAGCCGCGATGAGGCCACGTGGGTGCTCACCAGCTATCTGGTCGCCAACGCCGTCGTCCTCCCCATCAGCGGATGGATCGCCAACCGCATGGGCCGCAAGCGCTTTTACATGACCTGCGTGCTGCTCTTCACGCTGGCCTCGCTCCTCTGCGGCCTCGCGCCCTCGCTCGGGGTGCTGGTCTTCTGCCGCGTCCTACAGGGAGCCGCTGGCGGCGGCCTCCAGCCCAGCGAACAGTCCATCCTCGCCGACACCTTCCCCCCGGAGAAGCGCAGCATGGCCTTCGCCGTTTACGGGATGGCAGTGGTCCTCGCCCCCGTCCTCGGCCCCACCGTCGGCGGCTGGATCGTCGACAACTACAGTTGGCGCTGGATCTTCTTCATCAACATCCCGGTGGGCATACTCTCCCTCTACCTCACCAGCCGCGTGGTCGAGGACCCGCCCTACCTCGAAGCCATCCGCAAGCGCCGCGAAGGCGTGGACTACTGGGGCCTGGGGCTGCTCGTGGTCGCCATCGGCGCGCTGCAGATCCTGCTCGACAAGGGCCAGGAAGACGACTGGTTCAGCTCCCGCCTCATCACCACCTGCGCCGCAATCGCCGCCGTCGGAATCGCCGTCTTCATCGTGCGCCAGCTCTCCGTCGAGCACCCCATCCTCGACCTGCGCCTCTTTGCCCAGCGCAACGTCGGCACCACCATGTTCGTCATGTTCATGGTCGGGGTCTCGCTCTACTCCTCCACCGTGCTCATACCCCAGTTTCTCCAGGAGATCATGGGCTACTCCGCCCAGCAGGCCGGCATGGCCGTCTCCAGCGGCGGCATCGCGCTCATGCTGCTCTTCCCGGTGGCCGGCGCCCTTGCGCCGCGTTTCGACCCCCGCTGGCTGGTGGCCATGGGCTTCATCATCACCACCTACGGGCTTTACCGCATGTCCGGCATCAACCTCAACGTCAGCTTCGGCATGGCCGTAAGTTGGCGGGTGGTCATCGCCCTCGGCCTGCCCTTCCTCTTCATTCCCATCAACACGCTCTGCTATGTGGGCATTCCCCAGGAAAAGTACAACGAGGTCAGCGGCATGAGCGCCCTCATGCGCAACCTCGGCGGCTCGGTCGGCATCAGCTTCGTCACCACGCTGCTCACCCGCCAGACCCAGAAGCACCTGGCCATGCTCGGCGCCCACACCGTCAACGGCAATCGCCCCTTTGAGGCCTTCCGCTCCGGACTCTCCGGCGCCTGGATGCAGCACGGCGGCGCCCTGCCCGACGCCACACAGCGCGCCGGAGCACAGATCTACGGCATGGCCCAGGTCCAGGCACGCCTGCTGGCCTATGTCGACTCCGTCTGGATGATGGTGGCCCTCACCGCCATCCTCGTGCCTCTGCCCTTCCTCATGAAGAGACCGAAGAAGAACGCGCCCGTTCCCATGGCGCATTAGGCTCCGTCCCCGCCTCATCGAGCGATAGTCGGAACGAAGTGCCGGCTTCAAAACCGGTTGCAGGGCGGGCGCTGACTTGCTGACTTGCTCTGCCCGCGCAGCGGGCGCTGACGCGCTGCTTCCCACAAAGGAAAAGCCCCGCCCACCCGGCGAGGCTCAATCTCTGTGCAACAAACCAACACTCGGTGGGAGACCGCACCCCCCCCTGCGAGCGATCAGCGAGCGGCTGCCGCACCGCAGGTGCTACACCGCCGCCAGCGCCTGCTCCAGGTCCGCAATCAGGTCTTCCTTGTCCTCGATGCCAATCGACAGCCGGATGCGCCCATCGGTAATCCCCATGGCGTCCCGCTGCTCCTGCGTGACCGAGGCGTGCGTGGTTGTGGCCGAGTGCGAGGCCAGCGACTCCACCCCGCCCAGCGACTCCGCGCTCACAAAAATCTTGATCGCCTTCAGGAACCGCCCCGCCGCCTCGCGACCAGACACCTCAAAGCTCATCATCGACCCGAAGCCCTTCTGCTGCCGCACCGCCAGTGCATACTGCGGATGGCTCTTGAGCCCAGGGTAGGCCACCTTGCTCACCTTGGGATGCTGGGCGAGATACGTGGCAATCGCCAGGCCGTTCTCCTCGTGCTGCCGGATGCGCACCGCCAGCGTCCGGATGCCCCGCAGCACCAGGAAGCACTCAAACGGGCTCATCACCCCGCCCGCCGCCTTCTGCACCAGCAGGAACCGCTCCTTGTGCTCCGGCTTGGAGCCGATCAGCGCCCCGCCCAGCCCGTCCGAGTGGCCGTTCAGATACTTCGTCGTCGAGTGCATCACAATGTCCGCGCCCAGGGCCAGCGGGCTCTGCAGCGCCGGCGAAAGAAACGTGTTGTCCACGCTCACTTCCACGCCCTTCGCGTGGGCAATCGCGCTCACCGCCGCAATGTCGGTCAACACCATCAGGGGATTGCTCGGGGTCTCAATGTGAATCAGCTTCGTATTCGGCTTGATGGCCGCTTCCACCGCCGCCAGGTTGCTCGTGTCCACGTATTCGATCTCGATGCCGTAGCCCGAGACGATCTGGTCCAGCAGCCGCACCGTGCCCGCATACACGTCCTTCGAGCAGAGCAGGTGGTCGCCCGCCCGCAGCATCGCAAACAGCGCGGAGATGGCCGCCATGCCGCTCGTGAAGGCGTGTCCGCTCGTCCCGCCTTCCAGAGCCGCCAGAGCCTCCTCCAGCTTGTCGCGCGTGGGGTTGCCGGCGCGCGAGTAGTCCCAGCCCCGGTCCGTGCCAATGCCGGTCAGTTCAAAGGTCGAGGAAAGGTACAAGGGCACATTCACCGCGCCCGTCTGCGGGTCCGGGGACTGCCCCGCATGAACGGCGAGGGTCGAGTATTTGTAGTCAGCCATGGTCGGTCTGGGTTTGCTCCTGATTTCCAGCTTATCGTGCCGCACGCACTTTCTTTCAAGACCTGTTCTGCCGGGCAGGGCAATCGCATCAATCCACTTACGACCCAATCGCATGAATCCAGTCGTAGACTGCAATGATTCCGCGCTCTATGGCGCCGTAGGCGCAGCCGAGCTTACCGGCCGCGAAAAGACTTCATGAATGCCATCGAAGTGTCAGGGCACGACTTCTGTCGTGCCGATAAAGCCAATAAAATCAGGAGGGCTTCAGCCCCTGCGGGACGCGCTTCCGGGAACTGACCCCATAACAAACCTCTTCCACAAATTTTCTGGCCCCGCGCTTCCGCGCTGGGAAAAGCTTACCCGGCCCTGCTCCCCCCCTACCAGGCCAGAAGCTCATCCCCCGAACCGGGCGACAAAAATCCCGCCGGAGCCACTGTCTCCCTCATCCCGCTTCCGGCGCACTCGATGGTCTCCGGACCCGCCGCCTTGGCTGCCGCCAGCGCCTGCTCCGCCTCGCGCAGCACCACCAGCGGCGACCGGCCCATGCTGCTGGCCACGCCAAAGCAGGCCGACATCCGAATCGCCGTCCCTTCCGCTACAAAAAGCTGGCTGAACATCTCCGTCCTCATCCGCTCGGCCAGCATCACCGCGTTGATGCTGCTGCACCCTGGCAGCGCAAGCAGAAACTCGTCGTTGCCCACCCGGCCCATCAGGTCGTAGCTGCGCAGCAGGCGGGTTCCGCGCCCCGCCACCTGGCATAAAAGCTGATCGCAGGCGGCCGAGCCGAATTCCCCGTTCCAGTGGCTGAAGTCGTCAATATCAAACAGCACGATCGACAGCGAGCTCTTCCACCGCTGCGCCCGGTCGGTCTCGCAAAACAGAATCGAGAGCATGGCTTCGCGGTTGAGAAGCCCGGTCAGCCTGTCGGCGCGGGCATTCACCTGGGCCGTCTCCCGCAGGGCCTCGAGTTCGCGCGCCTGCCGGTAGCTCCGCAGCACCGATTCCAGCCGCACCGCCAGAAACCCCGCCTCGATGGATTGCGGCAGAATATCGTGAATCACTCCCTCGGCCAGCCGATCGATCGCCGCCTGGGTCACAGTGTCTGAAATCAGGACAATCGGAGACCGCCGCCCCGCCGCATGCGTGTGCACCAGCGCAAGCAACTGCCCCAACTCCATCCCCGGCAGCCGCGCATCCAGCAGGGCAATCGACGGCGCTTCAAGGGCGGTCAGCGCGGAAAGCGCAGCCTCGGCGGACAGACAGAACTCAACCCGCGCCCCGCCGGCGGCAAGCACCGGCTCAAAGGCCCCAAGCAGGGCGGGATCAGGCGAAGCAACCAGAACGAAAGAATCGGAAAGTGCAGGCATGGTCAGCAACCTCGACAAAGGATGCATCGGCCATGGTTAGAAAACATTTAGAAATTGGCTCGGCATTTCTTGGCCCCGGCAAGTGACTTTGGAGTGAACCCTTCCCCGCCCCGAAGCCTCACAGCGCCGCCGTCGCTGAAGCATGGCTCGCCCCGTGCGCGGCGCCGTTCATCTCCTGGTCCTTGTACTGCAGCTCGTAGAGCTTCCAGTAGAGGCCGCGCTGCGCCAGCAGTTGCTGGTGTGTACCCATCTCCCGCAACTGCGCCTTGTGCATCACCAGGATGGTGTCGGCGCGCTGCACCGTGGAGAGGCGATGGGCGATCAGCACGCTGGTGCGGCCCTCGACCATCCGCTCCAGCGCGCCCCGGATGCGCAGTTCCGTATCCGTATCCACGCTTGAAGTGGCCTCGTCCAGGATCAGAATGCGCGGATTGTAGGCCAGCGCCCTGGCAAAGTTGATGAGCTGCTTCTGCCCCGTCGACAGTGAGCTTCCCCGCTCCTGCACCCGCTCGTCAAAGTGGTTCGGGAGCGTCTCGATGAAGTCCAGTACATTTACGTCGCTGGCCGCCTGCCGCAGGGCGTCGGCGGTGATCGCCTCATTGCCCATGCGGATGTTCTCCGCGATGGTCCCCGAGAACAGGAACGGATCCTGCAGCACCACCGCAAAATGCCGGCGAAGATCGCCCAGGTCCAGCTCCCGCAGGTCCACGCCGTCCACCAGCACCTGCCCCGCGGTCACGTCGTAGAAGCGCATCATCAGGCTGGTCAGCGTGGTCTTGCCCGCGCCCGTGTGGCCCACAATCGCCACCGTCTGCCCCGGCTCCACGGTGAACGAGACGTTCTTCAATATCCACTCGATGCCGCCCATTGCAGCCAGCGCGGCGCCGTCCGGCGGCGTCCCCGAAGCCCTCCGCACCGCCTCCTGCTGCTCTTCGGTCAGCTTCTGATAGGTGAACCAGACATTGCGAAACTCGATCCGGTTGCTCCCGTCGCCCGCCTTCGGATGCGCCGGTGAAACAATCTCCGGAGCCGTATCCATCAGCTTGAATATGCGCTCGCAGGCCGCCATCGCCGCCTGCAAAATGTTGTACTTGTCGCTCAGATCCTGAATCGGCCGCCAGAACCGCTGCGAGTACTGGATGAACATCGTCAGCACGCCGAGCGTCACCGCACCGTTCAGCACCCCGAACCCGCCCCGCCAAATCACCAGCGCAATGGCCACCGCCGACAGCAACTCCACCGCCGGATAGTAGAGCGCATAGGCGAAGATCGTGTCCTTGAACGCGATCATGTGCAGCCGGTTCACGTCTTCAAAGTCCTTGTAGGCGCGCTCCTCGCGGTTGAACAGTTGCACCACGCTCATGCCCGAGATGTGTTCCTGGGTAAAGCTGTTGATGCGCGCAATGGCCGCGCGCACGCGCCGGTAGCTCTCCCGCACCGAGTCGCGGAACAGCCGCGTCACAATGAAAATCACCGGCAGCACCGCAAAGGCCAGCAGCGCCAGTCGCCAGTTGATCTTCAGCATCACCGCGGCCATGATCGTCAGGTTGAAAAAGTCGTCCACAATCGCCAGCACGCCGGCCGTGAACATCTCGTTGATCGCGTCCACATCCGAGGTCAGCCGCGTCACCAGCCGCCCCACCGCGTGCGTATCAAAGAAACCGATGTGCATCCGCTGCATGTGGCGGAAGATGTCCCGGCGCAGATCGAACATCAGCTTCTGCCCGGTCCACTGCATCATGTACGTCTGCACGAACTCGAAGCCGTACGAACAGACCAGCACCCCCAGGTAGAGGGCCGCCAGCCGCGTAATCCCCGCCGCCGGATCGTCCGGCAGCAGATTCCTCGTCCAGTTGCTGCCGTTCAGCCAGTCCGTCAGCAGGCTGCCCGTGTGCCCCTTGACTACCCCCGGCGCCATGTAGCGGTCGATCGCCACCATGGTCAGGTAAGGGCCCAGCACGTCGCACACCGACTTCAGGCTCACCGCCAGCGTCGAGATCGTCGCCTGAATCCAGTAAGGGCGCAGATACCTGCCCAGCCGCCGGATCAGCCGGGAGTCGTAGACCTTGCCGACGGGGTCTTCGTCGGTCTTCTTTGTCTTGTTCTTCTCGTCGTCGGCCATCGGTCGGGTGGGCTGCGCTCCCTGTTCCATTGTACGGGGTGGGCAGAGGCGGCAGTTCTCCCCGGCTGCTATCATTTTCTTCTGGAGATGCTCGGCGATGTTCGCAGACCGGCAAAGGCGGGGATGGATACTGATTGCGGCCATCGCAATCGGCATCGCCCTTGTCTGCCTGCTGGTTCCGCAAACCCACTCCGGCAGCGGGCCGGATTTGCTGGCCATCCTGCCCCTCCTCTTCGCGGGGGTCATCTCCCCGCTGAGCCTGCTGGCGCCGCTGACGCTTGCCTACGTTGGCCGCACGCCCGACGCCCCGGTTCTTCCCGCTTCCTTCCAGCGTCCGCCTCCCTTCACCCGCGCATAGCCCCTTCTGAAGCGGTCCTGCAGTTCAGGGCAGTTCTTCCCGCCTTGCCTCCGCGACCCATCCCTTCCAGAAGTTCCAGCTGTTTCCAGCGGGGTGTTCATGCACGTGGATGTTCTTTCTCTCTTGAGCCTGTTTTCGGCGGCTCCCTTTGCCGCGATTGTGCTCATTCTGGTGGTTCAGCGGGCGCAGCGCGCTCGCTGGGTCCGCACGACGCGGACAGGTCGCCGGCTCTTCGGCATTCAGCCTTCCGCCGTCGGGCTGAGCATGGCTTTTCTCTTCCTGCAGGCCTTCTGGCGGCCCAGCATGGCTCATGCAATCGAGGTTCGCCGCCAAATCGAGGTCGAAGAAGACGATGAGGGGGACCCGGAGTCGCCCACCCGGCAACTGAATCGTCAGTTGCGCCGTATTCGCAGGGGCGAGCGGCTGGAGCGGCTGATATTGCGGCTTTGAGACCGCGCATGGCCTCCTCTTTCGGGCTCCGCCCGCGCCACACACCCGCTTCCCCGCGCCGGCCCCGCGGAGCGAACGCGCAACCTTCACCATTTACACTGGTAAACGGAGATTCCTGTGTTTTTTGATAAAGCTCTCACAAAGATTTTCGGCACTGCCAATGAACGGCTCATCAAGCGCCTTATGCCTGTTGTGGCCCTCATCAACGCCCTGGAAGAAGACACCAAACGGCTCACCGACGACGAACTGCGCGCAAAAACAGTCGAGTTCCGCGCTCGCATCGCCGCCCGGCTTGAGGGCATTACCGACGCCGACGCGGTCAAGGCCGCCGAAAAAGAGGCCCTCGACGAGATCCTCCCCGAGGCCTTTGCCGTGGTGCGCGAGGCCGGCTGGCGCGCCGTAAAAATGCGCCATTTCGACGTCCAGTTGATCGGCGGCATGGTCCTCCATCAGGGCAAGATCAGCGAAATGAAGACCGGCGAAGGAAAAACCCTGGTCGCCACCCTCGCCTGCTACCTCAACGCCCTCGCCGGCCATGGCGTCCATGTGGTCACGGTCAACGACTACCTGGCCAAGCGCGACGCCGAGTGGATGGGCAAGATCTACGAGTTCCTCGGACTCTCGGTCGGCGTCATCGTCCATGACCTCGACGACTCCGAACGCCGCGCCGCCTACGCCGCCGACATCACCTACGGGACCAACAACGAGTTTGGCTTCGACTACCTGCGCGACAACATGAAATTTGAGATAAAAGACTGCGTCCAGCGCGGGCACTATCACGCCATCGTGGACGAAGTCGACTCCATCCTCATCGACGAGGCGCGCACCCCGCTCATCATCTCCGGACCCACCGACCAGACCACCGACAAGTACGCCCGCGTGCGCAAATTCGTCCCCGACCTCGTGCTCGGCGAGGAGGTCGAGTACAGCGACCACAAGCGTCAGGCGGAGCTCGGCATCGAGCTGGCCGAGGGCCAGAAATACTTCTCCGGCGACTACATCGTCGACGAGAAGCAGCGCACCATCGGCGTCACCGACGAGGGCTGGATCACCATCGAAAAGTACCTCGGCATCGACAACATCGCCGACGCCGAAAACTGGGAGCTCAAGCACTATGTGGAGACGGCCATCAAGGCCCACGCCCTCTACAAGCGCGACGTGGAATACGTGGTCAAGGACGGCGAGGTCATCATCGTCGATACCTTCACCGGACGCCTCATGCCCGGCCGCCGCTGGAGCGATGGACTCCACCAGTCCATCGAAGCCAAGGAAGGCGTCACCATCCGCAAGGAAGACCAGACGCTGGCCACCATCACCTTCCAGAACTACTTCCGCCTCTATCGCAAGCTGAGCGGCATGACCGGCACCGCCGAGACCGAGGCTGCCGAATTCGAGAAGATCTACAAGCTTGAGATCGTCGTGATTCCCACCAACAAGCCCATGCTCCGGGCTGAGAATCCCGACGTCGTCTATCGCACCGAAAAGGAAAAATACAAGGCGGTAGCCGACGACATCGCCCTCCTGCACGAGGCCAAGCAGCCCGTCCTGGTCGGCACCACCTCCATCGAAAAGTCCGAGCGCCTCTCCGCCATTCTCGCCCGCAAGGGCGTCAAGCACGTCGTGCTCAACGCCAAGTTCCACGAGCGCGAAGCGGAGATCGTGGCCCAGGCCGGACGCCTCGGCATGGTCACCATCTCCACCAACATGGCCGGCCGCGGCACCGATATTCTGCTCGGCGGCAACCCCGAGTTCATGGCCCGCCAGGAACTCGTCAAAAAGAACCGCGCCCGCGCCATCAGCGTGGCCGAGGGGGCCATCAACCCCATGGCCCCGGCCGGCTTCCAGCGCTTCTACTACCAGGGCCAGGAGTTCGAGATCGCCGAGCCCGAGTGGGCCGAGGTCTTCAAGGTCCACGCCGAGACGGCACGGGTAGACCACGAAAAGGTGATCGCCGCCGGCGGCCTCTTCATCCTGGGCACCGAGCGCCACGAGTCGCGGCGCATTGACAACCAGTTGCGGGGCCGCGCCGGCCGCCAGGGCGACCCCGGCGCCTCGCGCTTCTACCTCTCGCTTGAAGACGACCTCATGCGCATCTTCGCCAAGCAGTGGGTCAGCACCCTGCTCGAGCGGCTCGGCATGGAAGAGGGCGTCCCCATCGAGTCCAAGATGATCTCCAACCGCATCGAAGCCGCCCAGAAGGCCGTCGAAGCGCAGAACTTCGAATCCAGAAAGCACCTGCTCGAGTACGACGACGTGATGAACAAGCAGCGCGAGGCCGTCTACGGACTGCGCCGCCAGTTGCTCGAGGGCGTCGACCAGCGCGAGCTCATCCTCGAAGACTACGTCGGCGGCATCCTCAGCACCCTGCTTGACGAGTGCGCCGGCGAGAAGGTCCGCCCCGACCAGTGGAACCTCAAGGGGCTTGAAGACAAGCTGGGTGACCACTTCGGCATCAGCATGAAAAACGAGGGAATCCAGGCAACCGAACTGGCCCGCCACGAACTCGGCGAGGCCATCTTCGAGCGCCTCAAGGCCCAGTACGAAGCCAAGGAAAGAATCCTCGGCGCCGACACCATGCGCTATCACGAGCGGATGGTCATGTTGAGCGTCATCGACGGCCTGTGGAAAGAGCATCTGCTCTCCATGGACCATCTCAAGGAGGGCATCGGCCTGCGCGGCTATGCGCAGCAGGACCCGCTTGTGGCCTACAAGCGCGAGTCCTATGACATGTTTGAAGCCATGATGCTCAAGTTCCAGGAAGATACGGTCCGGTTCCTCTTCCGCATGCAGATCCTGGGACCCGACGGGCAGCCGGTCGATGCCGCGCCCAGGCCCAATCGCGTCGTCCCCAAGGCCCCGCCGGTCGCCAGCGCCTCGCAGGAGCCTCTTACGCTGGAGGGCGCAAGCCTGACTGCCCCGCGCGGCGAAATCTCCCTGCCCACCCGCCAGGCATCCACCACCATCGACGCCCTCGAGAAAGAGTTCCACCGCAAAAAGCAGCGGGAACTGGAGGCCGCCAGCATGGCCGGAGCAGGAGACGCCAGCCAGCCCACCCAGCGCCGCACCGGCGAAAAGGTGGGCCGCAACGACCCCTGCCCCTGCGGCTCAGGCAAAAAGTTCAAAAAGTGCCACGGCGCAGAGAAGTAGCTCACCAATCAGCCGCTAGACACGCGAGGGCGGGGGAGGCTTCCCGCCCTCTGCCGTGTGCGGGCGCTACAAGATGGCCCGCAAACCCGCCCTGACTACTGGCTGAGTCCGAAGTTCACTTCCACTTCTACCGTTGAGCCGGCCGCCGCGGGCGCGAACTTCCATTTGCGCACCGCGTCTTCAGCCGCCGGCGCCAGCATACGGTTGCCGCTTACGGTCTTCACGTCGGCCACCTTCCCATCCGGATCGACGATGGCCTCCAAGTGGACAGCGCCCGTGATCTTCATGCGCTTGGCAATCTCCGGATAAATGGGCGCAACCCGCATCTTGACCGCCCGGTCCTCGACCCCTTTGGCTGGCATGGCCAGGATCACGATCAGCGCCAGCGCCGCCGCCTGCATCCCTCGCGCCGCACCGGCGCGCAAGCTGTTGGGACGAAACTCAAACCAAGTCATCTTCATCGCTCCCCTGAGACCTTCGTGATCTCAATGGGGTTATCGGCGGCGCCCAAAAAATTCGAGCACAAATTCATGGGCCCTGATTACCATCGGAATCCCTGGGCTCGGCGCCTTCGCTGCCCGCGTTGCACGGGCGGCTCATTCAATCCGCGACAAGCCCCCGCGCGCACGCGGCAAACGTCAGGTCCTGCGCCGCAGAGCCATGCTGCTCCCGCCACTGGTCAAACAGGCGGCCATAGCTCAAAGTGCTGTACTGTGCGGGGTCAACACCCAGCTTTGCCGCCGCGCGGTCAATCCACCCGGCTGTACCTTCCAGTTCGGCATAGTTGCCGATGGGCGTCTCATCCACCACGCAATGACCCTCGCCGTCGGCCCACTCGGTACGCCATTTCTCATAGCGAAAGGCAGGAACCAGGCCCAGCGAGAGAAATATCCCTGCCAGTGCGTCGCCGTCCGCCACCTCGGTCTCCGTCTCAATCCGGTGCTTGTGGCGGTCTTCGCCAGGGCCCGCATCAGGCAGGCGTTTGTGTGTCACCGTCCAGCGCCCGGCATAGGACCGGATGCGCAAAATCTCCGTGCGCGCCCGCATCTGCCGCGTGGGCGTGTCGTAGAGAACATTGCTCTCAAACGACCGTGGCGTCTGCACGGCAAACCCAGCCGCTGTCAGCCGCTGCGCCAGCCCGGCCAGGTCGTCCACGCTGAATTTGATCTCGGTTTCAACAGGCATCGTAAGCAGCGAGTATACGGCAGGTGGCCCGCGTCACCCATTTGAGGCGACAATGAAAGGGTGAAGACCCTCCGCCTCGCCATCGACCCCGCACACCTCGACACGCCCGCGGCCCGCGAGGCTCTCGATCAGGCCGCCGCCATCCTCCGCGCCGGCGGCCTCGTCGCCCTGCCCACTGAGACCGTTTACGGCCTGGGCGCCAATGCTCTGGACTCAGCCGCGGTGGCGCGCATCTTTGAGGCTAAGCAGCGCCCCGCCTGGGACCCGGTCATTGTGCATATCGCCAGTGAAGCCATGCTCCATGGGCTGGTCGCCACCATTCCCGAGGCCGCCCGCAAGCTGATGGCCGCCTTCTGGCCCGGCCCCCTCACCCTTCTCCTGCCCCGCACCGCCGCAGTCCCCGATGCGGTCACGGCCGGTCGGCCGCTCGTCGGCGTGCGCATGCCCGCCCACCCCGTCGCTCTCGAACTCATCCGCCTTGCCGGCGTCCCCGTAGCCGCGCCCTCCGCCAACCTCTTCGGCCACATCAGCCCCACCACCGCCGCCCATGTGCTCCAGGATCTCGACGGCCGCATCGATGCCGTGCTCGACGCCGGGCCGGCCGAGCATGGCGTCGAGTCCACCGTCATCGATCCCTGCCAGAGCCCCATGGTCATCTACCGCCCCGGCGCCATTACCACTGTCCAGATTCGAGACACAGCCGGAGCCGTCGAGCTCTACCAGCCCGCCGGGACGCTCCTTGAAACCCCGCGCGAGGCCCTCCCCTCCCCCGGTGTCGGCCTGCGCCACTATGCGCCCAGGGCCCGCCTCATCCTCGTCGAGACCCCGGAGGCATCGCTCTCCGCGCGCCTCACCGCGGCCATCGCCGCCTGCGCAGGCGAATGGGTGGGCGTGATGCTGCCCACGGGCGTTCCTGCGCCCGTTGCCGCTGCCGCTGTCTTTGACTGGGGAAGATGGGATGCCCCGGAGGAGTTGGCCCACGAACTCTACTCCGGCCTGCGCGCCCTCGATGCGGAAGGATGTTCCGTGATCGTGTGCCCGCTGCCTCCAGCCGAGGGCCTTGGCGCGGCCATTCGCGACAGGCTCTTCAAGGCTGGCAGCAAGAACTGACCCCTCAGGAAGCCGGCTGCTGGCCCGAGTCGCCCACTTTGTACATATATTTGATCGCCGTCTTGTAGATCAGCGTCTTCTGACGCCCGCGCACCTTGAGGCTGTGCCGGTCATACCACTCGATGACCCCCTCGATCTGCTCTCCGTCCGCCAGCACAATCACCATCACCGTCTGCGACTGGATCTGCTTCTGCAGATAGAAAAGCTCCGCCTGGCGCTGCGCCAGGTCCTGCTCAATGGGCGCAGGCTGCAGCCGGAAGGGAAACTGCGAATGGGGCAAGGACCGGCTCCGAACCTGCACTGCGGGAGCCGTCAGGGTGTGCGTAGGCACTGCGGGGACTGCCTTGCCGACGCCGGTCAAAGTTGCTGTAGAGTTCATGGGGTAAAACCTCCCTGCTGCAGAGCAAGGCTGTGATTTGAAGCATGCGCAATGCGCTCAGGTAAAAGACGAAACCCGCCGCCATGTCGCTCTTTCTTGTCCCGATTCAAGACACAGGCGGGGAAGAGCGTGTGCGGCTGCCCGGACCGGTCTCAGGGAAGAGAAGAGGCAGAACTCTGCAAAAATGCCTCTCGATTACCGTTTTTCGGGCGATAGCTGGAAATGATTCTACCCCAAATCATTCCGCCACGCGCGCCAGATTTGCGCTTTCGTCTCAACCAGGATGTCCAGGGGACCGAGCCCGGCCTCAGTTCCGTTCCAGGCTCACCGCCATGGCGTCCAGCGACAGCGACCGCAGCAGGTTCCTGCGCATTCCCTGCTCCACCTGCACCAGCGCCCGCGCCGCCCCGTCGATCCAGTCCACGCTCAGCCCGTCCGCCAGCTTCGCCAACTCCGGCCCAATATCCAGATTCCGGATCAGATGCGGGGTGCCCGCCACCAGCAGCAGCAGGTCTTCCACCAGGCTGCCCAGCGCCCGCAGCGTGTTGATGGTCTTCTCCTGCCCGTCCGCTCCCGCCCGGTAGCTCTCCGTCGCGTGAAAAAGCTGCGAGTAGTCCGGCTCCCGCAGTGCGGTCCGCAGCAGAATCAGCGCATCCTGGCGGCTGGTCAGGTAAGCCCCCAGGTCCATGGTCAGCGCCCGTCCCACCGCGCCCTCGGCCAGCCGCGCGGCCAGCGCCCGGTCGGCCGCCTTCAGCTCCGGACGGCGCAGCGCCAGCAGCCCCTCCAGGTCCGTGGCCGCCAGCGCCCCCAGCCGGTGCACCACGGCCCGCGAGCGAATCGTCGGCAGCAGCTCCTGCGGATTCTCCGTGAGCAAAATCAGCGACGTGTGCGCCGGCGGCTCCTCCAGCACCTTCAGCAGCGAGTTGGCCGCCTCTTTCATGAACGCAGAAGACGTGAAGATCGTAAACGTCCGGTTCGACTCCATCGGCGGCCGGTAATAGGCCACGTGAATCACCTGCCGCACCTGCCCCATCTTGATCAGCAGTTGCGGCGGGTCAGGCGGCACAATCAGCACGTCTGGGTGCGTCTGGATCAGAATCCGCGTCTCGCGCTTGTCCACGTCGCGCATATCCTCGCGCGCCGCCACCGCCTCCGCCACCCGCTCCTCCAGGTTGGCCGAGTCCCCAATCCGGCTGCAGTTCGAACAGATCCCGCAAAAATCCGGCAGCCCGTCCGTCTCCGTCGGATGCAGGCAGTTCACCGCCTTGGCCAGCATCAGCGCCAGCGTATACTTGCCCGCCCCTTTCGGGCCCGCCAATATCAGCGACTGCGGAAACCGCCCCGCCGCGATACTCTCGCGCAGGTGCGTGACCGTGCCCGGATTGCCAAGAAACTCCTGAAAGCCCACGGCCCGATTTTAGAGCATCCCCGGCCCCACCCTGCTTTGTAACAAGGGCACGACGGGGTACCGCGGCGCCGGGGTGCCCTCTGGGTCGGGCCGGGTCTTGCGCCTCCAAAACCAACAGAATCAGTGGGCTTTACGGTCTGTGGGAAAACTCGCCTCGGTCTTGCTTTGTAACAAGGGCACGGCTTTAACCTGGCCTCAAATACAACAAACGAAGGGATTTAGACACTGCTGGATCTAAGTCGAGATTGCAATCCGACCTTTCTCCCCTCTCCGCGCCTTATTCTTGCGAGGAATGGCTTCAAGAATTCTTGACCTTCCCCCCAATCCCCCCCGCACCCACAAAAAATATTTGACAAGGACCCTTGACATCTCGTCGGAGATTTTGTAAAGTTAGCTTGTCACTAAGTCAAGGAGGCAAGACATGATCTGCACACCAAACAACGCCGCTGCCAAACGCTACCAATACCGGTTCATCACCGCGATGGCCTTCTACACGTTCTTCCTGTGCGCCGCCGTCTGGATATTTCCCCGCTACCATCCAACCGGCGTCCTGGCCTACCTGCTGGCCATCCTGCCCGCCCTCCCCATCATCGGCGGCATCGTAGTCGTCGGCCTTTATCTGGCCGAAGAGAAGGACGAATTCCAGCGCGCCATCCTCGTCCAGTCCATGATCTGGGGCATCGGCGTCACCCTTTCGCTCACCACCGCCTGGGGCTTCCTTGAGGTCTTCAAGCTCGTCCCCCACATCGAGCTTTACCTCATCTTTCCCGCCTTCTGCGCCATCTCTGGCTTCGCATCCGGAATCCTGAAAGCGAGGTACAGATGAAAAACCGCCTCCGTGTTCTCCGCGCCGAGCGAAACTGGTCGCAGGCCGACCTCGCCGACCGCCTTGAAGTCTCCCGGCAGTCCGTCAACGCCATCGAGACCGGCAAGTACGACCCCAGTCTCCCCCTGGCCTTCAAGCTGGCCCGGCTCTTTGAAACTCCCATCGAGGCCATCTTCTCCGACGAGGAAACGGGGCTGGCGCAGTGAATCCATGTATGCTCGTTGGCGTACCGCGGGGCGCGCTCCATCGCCCCGCGAACGCCGACCTGGGAGTCCTGTTCGCATGAGTTTCAAGCCGCTCTTCGCCCTGCTTGCCTGCGCTTTCCCCGCCTTGCTCTCCGCCCAGCTTCAGGGCCGCGTCGGGGCCGCCCTGCCCAAGGTTCAGGTGGAAAA
The DNA here is from genome assembly GCA_903849645.1 of uncultured Acidobacteriaceae bacterium. Lineage (GTDB taxonomy): Bacteria > Acidobacteriota > Terriglobia > Terriglobales > Acidobacteriaceae > Telmatobacter. Next base: position 81,047 of record CAINJJ010000017.1, read on the forward strand.
GCCCGCCGTCGGCCTCGGCCAGCACGACTTCCTCTACGCCGGCGAATCCCTCCGCCGCAGAATCTTCATCGTCCGCGGCGGCAAGATCGCCTGGAGCTACGAGGACACCGAAGGCAAGGGCGAAATCAGCGACGCCGTCCTGCTCTCCAACGGCAACGTGCTCTACACCCACCAGTTCGGCATCGTCGAGGTCTCGCCCGACAAGAACGTGGTCTGGAAGTTCGACGCCCCCGCCGGCTATGAGATCCACACCGCCGTCCCCATCGGCCGCGACCGCATCCTCTACATCCAGAACGGCGACCCCGCCGTCGCTCGCGTCCTCAACAAGTCGACCGGCGTCACTGAAAAGGAGATCCGCCTCAAGACCCGGCAGCCGGTCAGCACCCACGGCCAGTTCCGCCACGCCCGGCTCACCCCCCAGGGCACCCTGCTGGTGGCCCACATGGACCTCGACAAGGTGGTCGAATACGACGCCGACGGCAACGAGCTTTGGTCCTTCCCCGCCGCCCGCCCCTGGGGCGTCACCCCGCTCCCCGGCGGCAACGTGCTCCTCACCGACTCGAAGGGTGTCCGCGAAGTCACACGCCGCGGCGACACGGCGTGGGCCTGGACCCCCGCCGATGCGCCCTCTCTCCAGTTCAGCAACCTGCAGCAGGCCTGGCGCCTGCCCAACGGCAACACCGTTATCAACAACTGGGTCAACGAGTGGAACATCAAGCCCGAGGAAGAGCTCGGCACCATCCAGGCCATCGAAGTCACGCCGGAAAAGAAGGTCGTCTGGACCCTCGCCTCCTGGACCGGCCCCGAAGCCCTCGGCCCCGCCACCACCTTCCAGTTCCTCGGCGGCCCCGCCGCCGAAGACGTCCACTTCGGCGATATCCGCTAGCGGCGAGCCAACCTACAGCCCAAACGCCTTCCGGATCTTCTCCAGAAACGCCACGATCCGCGGCTCCGGGTCGCCGGGCCCCAGCGCTTCAAACGGCACGTAGCCCCGATACCCCGACCGGTCGATGATGCCCTTGATCCGCGCCAGGTCCGTCGGCTCGTCCCGTCCCTCGCGCCCCACGCTCTCCTTGATCTGCCAGGAGACGGCATACGGCACAAGCTTTTCAATCTCGGCGTAAGGGTCGCCCGAGCGCAGGCTCCCGATGTCGAGGATGCACCCGAACCAGTCGGAGTGAACCGCCTCCATCACCCCGATGGCCTCCGCCGCGGTCTTCAGAAAATCATTGTGCTGTTGCAGGGCCACCACCACCCCGTGCTCGCGCCCAAAATCGGCGCACTCCCTGAAGTCGGCGACCATCCACTCCAGCGCCTGCTCAAAGCTGTGACCCGCCGGCCGCTCCCTGCCAGAGAAGACCCGTATCACCGGCGCACCCAGCTTGCTCGCCGCCACAATCCAGTCCTTCACCATCTGCACGTCGGCCTTGCGCGCCGCCCCGTCCGCCAGCGCAAAGTCGTTCCGCACGCCCGTCCCGCTGATGGCCACGCCGTTCACAAAAGCCGTGCGCTTGAGCGCGTAGATCACCTCGTCGGCCGGCGCCTTCGGATAACCCGGAAAGTAGTAGCCCGTCGCATCCAGCGCATCCACGCCCTGCCGCGCGCAAAAGTGCACCGCATCCGCCAGGGTCATCGCGCCCTTGCGTAGCGGCCCGTCAAAGGAGAAGGCATTGAGCCCGAGCTTGAGTTTGACCCCAGGGTCGCGGACAACCGGACTCGCACCGGCCGGAACAGCCACACCAGCCATCAGACCAGCGGAGTGCGTGAGAAAGCGTCTGCGGTTCAACATGGGTTCCCTCTCTGCCTGCGGGCCCTGCTCAGGCCGACGGCGTGCAGGCGAAGCGCCACAGGTGCGCGGCCACCGCTTCGGCGATCTTCTGCTGCACTTCGTCAATGCTCAGGTCGCCCTCAATCAGCACCACCCGCTCCGGCTCGCGGGCTGCGATCTCCTTGTACTTCTCCCGCACGCGGCCATAGAAGCCGTCCAGCTCCTGCTCAAACCGGCCTTCATCCTTGCCGCTCTGCGCCGCGATGCGCTCATTGCGCCGCCGTGCGCGCGCCAGCGACGCCTCCAGCGAGGGCAGCAGCAGCAGCGTCAGGTCCGGCTGCAGGTTGCCGCAGACCAGCCGGTGCAGATCCAGCACCACCTGCGATCCCAGCTCCCGTCCCCCGCCCTGGTAAGCCTCCGTCGAGTCCGTAAACCGGTCGCAGAGCACGATGCGCCCATCCGCCAGCGCCGGCTCAATCACCTCGGCAATCGCCTGCGCCCGGTCGGCAAACATCAGCGCCATCTCCGCCAGCGGCGCCAGTCCCGCAGAACGCGAGTCAAGCACCAGGCTCCGGATGCGGTCCCCGGTCGCCGTCCCGCCCGGCTGACGGGTCACCACGGGCAGTTTTCCGCGCTTCTTCAGCCACTCGGCCAAACGGTTGATCTGGGTGGTCTTACCTGACCCGTCCAGCCCTTCAAGCGTGATAAAAAGTCCCCGCGACATGGGCTGAGTCTACCATCCCACCAATTGGGTAAAGACACTCCTGCTTTCATTGTGTTACAAGGGGATGATTTTTGAATGCTACCGGAGGCAGGCGACTGCGCTCCACTGGAGTTGAAAGACGTGGACTCGAGATTCTTCCACAAACTCTTCGTATGCGGCTTCCTGACGGTTGCCATGCTCGCCACCCGGCAAGTGAACGCCCAGCACCTGACCCTCGAAGGCCAGACCGGTGGCTTCATCACGCCCACCGCCTACGTGGTCTACTCGGCAAAGGACAAGTTCTTCTCCCACCCGGCCGTCGGCTACCACTTCGTCAACACCGCCAAGGTCATCGGCAACGTCCAGACCTTCAGCATCACCGAGGGTCTCGGCAACAAGGCGGAGTTCGGCTACACCCGCAACGTCCACTCCATGGGCGACAGCGTCGCATTCAGCAAGCTGTGGAACTACGACGGCATGAACATCTTCCACGGCAAGTTCGTGGCCCTCACTGAAGGCACCTGGAATGAGAAGGTCCCCGGCATCGGCGCCGGCTTCGTGGTCCGCACCGGCGACCACTATGTCTCCGGCGCGCTCAACAAGGCCATCTTCGGCGTCGACAAGGCTTACACCAACTACGACCTCTATGTAGCCGCCACCAAGACCTGGCTCAAGCCGCCGGTTCCGCTCCTGCTCAACTTTGGCTGGAAGGTCACCAACGCCTCCATCTTCGGCCTCGGCGGACAGTCCACCCGCCTCAGCGGCCGCTTCTTCGGCGGCCTGGGAATCCCCCTGCCCCTCGGCCACGGACTCGCCGCTGTCCCCTCTGCCGGCTTCACCCAGGAGCCGCCCCAGGTCAAGAACCTCAACCTGATCCTTTTTCCTCCCGGCAGCAAGGCCCACCTGCCCACCACGCTGGACTACGCTGTCCGTGTGACCCAGAAGGAAAACCCCCACTTCAGCTTTGACATCGGCATCGGCCAGGTGGCGGGCCAGATTGGCTATACGGCGGTCGCCACCGGCGTGGCCAACCCTCCCTACATCGTCATTCCCGTCAACCTTCAGGCTCGCAAAGTGGTTGGCATGGGTCTGAGCTACCGCTACTAGCCCCCGCCTCGGCCAAAAGCCGGGCGCCCCATCCATTCGCCATCCCCTCGGCGAATGGGTGGGATACCGCGACACCTCATCAGCCTCTTCATGGCGAAGCAACCCGGCTCGACGCGTCGAGTTACGGCCAGAGTGAACTGCCGCCAACCCACTCCTGCCTCACCACCGCAAGCCCCGCCTTCCCTCCCCCACCGCCAAATCGGCGAAATCGGTTCCGCCCTCTGCAACTTCTGGCGGCAGACCGGGTTTTGTGAAGTGCGGGCCCAATGAACTGCATCCTGTTCAAGCCCGCGGGACATTGATTCCCGGAGGTTCTCATGAAGATATTCCGCTCCGCTCGCCTGCTCCTGCTCACCCTGATGCTCGGCCTCGTTCCGGCCTCCTCTTATGCCGGGGTCTTCATCAGCGTTGGTTTCGCGCCCCCCATGCTGCCCGTCTACGAGCAGCCCCTCTGCCCGGAAGAAGGCTGGATGTGGACTCCGGGCTATTGGGCCTATGGGGACGACGGCTACTTCTGGGTTCCCGGCGCGTGGGTCCCGGCCCCCTATGAGGGCGCTCTCTGGACTCCCCCCTACTGGGGCTGGTCCTCCGGCTTTTACATGTTCCACTCCGGCTACTGGGGCCGCCACGTCGGCTACTACGGCGGCGTCAACTACGGCTTCGGCTACATGGGCATCGGCTTTGTGGGAGGCCGGTGGCACGACCACGATTTTGAATACAACCGCGCCGTCATGCGCGTCGACGAGCGCTTCTCCCGCCACACCTATGAGGACCGCGAGGTGGTGAACCGCTACACCGTGGCCCGCGACAGCCACATCGCTTATAGCGGCGGCCCCGGCGGCATCCGCCACGATCCGGGCCGCGAGGAACGCATGGCCGACCGCGAGCAGCACACCGCCGTCACCTCTTACCAGCAGCAGCACGAGTCCGCTGCCCGTTCCGACCGCTCCTCGTTCTTCCGCGCCAACGGCGGCCATCCGCAAGTCGCTGCCGTACCCCGCCCCCTGGGCATGGGCAACCACACCCCGCCCGCCTCCATCGGCCAGGCAAACCAGGACCGCTTCGGCAACCGCCCCCAGGGCCGTCCCGACCAGGGATTCCAGCCCGCGCAAGGCCTCCAGTCGCGGCCAGGGTATCAGAACAACCAGAACCCGGCCTATGGGTCCTCTGGGACCACCAACCGCCCCCAGGGCGGACCCGCCTATCGGCCCAACCCAAGCCCGCAGCCGCAGCAGCAGCAGGTCGACAACCGGCCTCAACCGCAACCCCAGTACCAGCAGCGCCCGCAGCAATACTCGGCTCCGGCACCGCGGGCGCAACCCCAGTACGAACAGCGCCCCCCCTATCAGGCGCCGCAGCAGCAGTACAACCGCCCCCAGCCCCAACCCCAATACCAGCAACGGCCCCAGCAGTACTCCGCTCCGGCCCCGCGGCCTCAACCTCAGCCGCAATACAGGCCCGCACCGCAACCACAGTACCGGCCGGCTCCACAGCAACAGCAGTCCCGCCCCGCTCCCCAGCCGCAGCACCAGGAAGCCCCTCGCGGCGACCATGAGCACAGATAGGGGCGGTTCACTCCAATGAACGTGCAATGCAGCGAGGCCCGCGTTCTATCGCGGGCCTCGCTGTCTTGCTCTCCACTTTCATCCCTCCCTGGCGGAGGGAGCGGGGGGCTTCAGCCCCCTTAAAACCGCTCGAATATGCAGGGCCTTCAGGCCCGGATCAGGCCCGGCCCAGGGCAATCTTCAAAAGGCAAAACGGCCGTTTCAGGATGCGCAGGGCTCAATCCCCGCGATCTCGATCTCCAGCCCGCCAAACTCCGGATGGTCGTTCTCCCGGATGCGATAGGCCACGTCGATGCGGCTGCCCTGCCTGAGTCCCAGCGCCGCCACCCGCGCCGCCAGGTTCCAGCCCACCGCCTTCACGCTGCCGCTTGACCCCGGCCGCGGCTGCGGTTGCGTCGACTCCTGCGCCAGCTCCAGCCGCACGTGCCGCTCCTTCATCGTCCGTGGCTGCGCCAGCAGCCGTACCGCGCGCGCCACAAACACCGGTTCCGGATTCCCATGACCAAACGGCTCCAGCTTGTGCAGCCAGCCGGCCAGCACCGGCGTAATCCGGTCCAGCGCCAGCTCCGCATGAATGCGCAGCACGTGCTCCGGCTCCCGGTCCGCCAGCTTCTCCGCCGCATACATCCGCAGCCGCCGTTTCAGCTCCGGCAGCGCATCGGCCGGCAGTGCAAATCCCACCGCAAACGCATGGCCACCGAACCGCGTAAACAGGTCCGCGCAGCCCTCAATCGCATCCAGCAGTTGAAACCCCTCGACCGACCGCCCCGACCCGTAGGCTACGCCGTCTTCCACGCTCACCACAATGGCCGGCCTGGCCGTCCGCTCCACCACGCGGGACGCCAGAATCCCAATCACCCCGCGGTGCCATCCGTCGCCGTCCACCACCAGCAGCCGGTCCTCGGCCAGCTCCGGGTCCGCGGCAAGCCGCGTCTCAATCGCCGCCAGCGCCGTGGCCTCCGTGGTGCGCCTCTCCTGGTTCAGCCGTTCCAGCTTGGCCGCCAGCTCCGCCGCCCGCGCCGGGTCCCGCGTCGTAAACAGCTCAATCACCTCTGACGCCACATCCATCCTGCCCGCCGCGTTGATCCGCGGGCCCAGCCGGAACCCCACATCAAAGGCCGTAATCGCTTTCGCCGCCGGGTCCAGCGCCGCCACCGCAAACAGCGCCCGCAGCCCCGCCCCGGCCGGCGCGCGCAACTCCCGCAACCCCAGCGCCGCAATCACCCGGTTCTCGCCCTTCAGCGGCACCGCGTCGGCAATGGTGGCAATCGCCGCCATCTTCAGAAAGCTGGGCAGCGTCTTGGTGCGCGTCCGCTCCCGGTCGCGCCGCTCCAGCACCGCCTGCCCCAGCTTCAGGGCGATGGCCGCCCCGCACAAGAACTTCTCCGGGTAGCCGCACTCTCTCTGATTGGGATTCAGAATCGCCAGCGCATCTGGCACCGCATCGCCCGCTTCCAGCAGGTGATGGTCCGTGATGATCAGGTCCAGGCCCAGCCGCCGCGCCGTATCGGCCTCGGCAAAGGCCCGCATCCCGGTGTCCACCGTAATCACCAGCCGCACGCCCTCGGCGCATGCCGTCTCCAGCACGCTCGACTGCAGCCCGTAGCCCTCCAGCAGCCGGTGCGGCACGTGGAACCGCGCCACGCCCCCCAGCATCTCGATTGCCGTCTTCAGCAGCACCACGGCCGTCGTGCCGTCCACGTCGTAGTCGCCATACAGCAGCACCGGCTCGCGCAGGGCAATGGCCCGCTCCAGCCGCTCCACCGCCGCGGTCATGCCGTGCATCAAGAATGGATCGTGAAGCTGCGACGCCTCGGGGTTGAGGAACGCGCTTGCCTCGGCTGCCTGCCGGATGCCCCGCGCCGTCAGCAGCTCCGCCAGAACGAGGGGCAGCCGCGCTTCCCGCGCCAGCTCGGAGGCTTCAGCCGGATGGGCATCCCCCAGCAGCCAGCGCTGGCCGGGCATGCTCCGCGGGGGAGCCGCGGAAGAAGCCGGGCCGTTGCCGTCAGCGCCTGCCGCCGTCAACTGGCTTACTCGTCTTCTTCGTCGTGCTCGTGGTCGTGATCGTGGTCTTCAATCACGATGTCCTGGAAGCTCTCAATGTCTTCCAGCAGCGTCTGGAACCGCTCGTACCACTCTGTTGTGGTTTCATGAATGAACGCCAGGCCCTGGTACACAAACCCCAGTTGAATGTAGCCCACCATGCCCGCGTACTTGCGCAGCCATTGGGCCTCCACCAGCTCGGTGGCTTCCTCGTCGGGGAAGTTCATCTCGCCGGCTTCTTCAATCAGCGCGTCCAGTTCCTCGCGCTCCAGCGCCATCTCGCTGAAGGTCACAAAAGGAGCGCCAACGTGCTTGGCCATCTCCACAAAGTCCTTCCATGCGTCCGGGTTGTCCTGGCTCTCCCACACAATGGAGGGAATGTCCTCGGTGACGTACCCAGGCAGGCGTTTCAGTCCGTGACCCTCAATGAAGGCCACCATGTCGTCTTTCAGCGGAAGAAGGTTGTCGTTGCTCATAGTCAAGCTACTATTCTCGCAGATGCGCCCGGCCCGCGAATCCGCCCTTGTGGAAACTTCGCCCCCGCGCCCCCAGGCTATAGTCTGGAATCATCCCGCATCCGGAGGAACCTCGCTTGCCCGCATTCGAGCGCCACGTCTTTGTCTGCACCAACACGCGCGCGGCCGACGCGCCCCGCCGCTCCTGCACCGCCGACGGCAAAAGCGACCTGCACACCCGCCTCCAGCAGCTCACCCGCGCCGCCGGTCTCGGCGAGCGCGTCCGCATCAACAAGTCCGGCTGCCTTGACCAGTGCGAACACGGACCCGTCGTCGTGGTCTATCCCGAGGCCGTCTGGTATGGCAATGTGCAGCCCGCCGACGCGCAGGCCATCGTCGAGGAGCACCTGTTGCAAGGCCGCCCCATCCAGCGCCTCCGCCTCGCCGATGACTGCCTCAACACCAAAACCTGCCCCCACCGCGACTGAGCGCCATCCACCAGCCACAGCCCCTGAAAGCTCACAAACAGTCAATCGATGAGGTGCTGACTCCCACAGAACCGGCAACACGCGAAGGAATGTCTGAATCAGTCGATGTCTTGAAAGGGCACGACTTTAGCTAAGGCCGAGCCCTTTCAAAACATGACTTTTGCCACAGGCTGTTCAGTCCCTGAGTCCCGCGTCCCCAGAGCCCTTACTCCGCGTGGAACACCACGTCAAACAGCAGCAGGCTGGTGGTCGTGAAGATGATGTCGTAGCCCGCCAGCAGCTTGATCCACAGCGCCGGGTCGCTGTCGCCCGTCAGAATCGACGTCGTCGCCAGCACCATCGCCAGCAGCGCCGGCATGAAGATGGGAAACAGGATCAGCGGCAGCAGCAGTTCCCGGTTCCGGCTGCGAATCGAGAGCGCCGCAAAGAACGTTCCATTGGCCACCAGAGCCCATGTGCCCAGAGGCAGCACCAGCGCCAACTGCCACGCCTGCCCTTCCACGCGCAGGTTATAGAACACCAGGAACACCGGCGCCAGCAGCAGTTGCACGATCGATACAAACAGAAAATTCGCCAGCACCTTGGCCAGGAAAAGCTCCGCGCCCGAGGTTGGCGCCATCCTCTGCGCGTCCAGCACCTGGTGCCTTATCTCCCGCGCCCACGCCTGGTTCAGCGCGCTCACCGAGGCAAACATGGTGGCCACGCACAGTACGCCGCCGGCAATCTCCCGTGAAAACGCCCCGCGCGGATCAAACGCCAGCGAGAACAGCACCACCACCAGCAGCGCGAAGAACAGCATGGAGTTGATGGCCTCGCGCGAGCGCCACTCAATGCGCAGATCCTTCACCAGGTGCGTCCACAGCGCGCGCGGCATCATGCGCTTCCCCCGCCGCGCACGGCGTCCTTGGTCAGGTCGGCCGTCTGCACCTCCACCTCCAGCGCCTGCGCGGCCCGGAAGTAGTCCTGCGGCGAAAGGATCATCTGCGTTCCCCTGGCCCCTGCCGAAACGCTGATCCTGTCAAACAGCACAGCCGTCTCGTCGATGTAAACCGGGTAGGGCTTGCGCGCCCCAAAGAGCGTGACCCCGCCGCGAATGTAGCCCGTCAGCGGCTGCACGTCCTTGAGCGGCGCCATCTCCAGCTTGCGGAGCCCCGAGGCCCGCGCCAGCTTCTTCAGGTCCAGCTCCGCGTCCCCCGGAATGACCGCGAACCGGTAGACGTTCGCCCCCCCCGTCACCAGCAGCGTCTTGAACACCTGTTCCGCCGGCATCCCGATCTTCTTCGCCACCGTGATCGCCGAGAGGTCCTCGGGGTCCACCTCATACTCGCGCAGCTCGAACTCGATGCCGAGGGACTCCAGAAAGCGTGTGCCGTTGGTCTTCATAGCGTTGGGCTCCCTGGCTCAAACGATGCGACGCGTCCGCCCTTCAGCGCCAGCACCCAATCGGCGATGGGCGCGGCGTGCTCGCGCTGGTGGGTGGTCAGGATGATGGTGCGGTTGCCCTGCCGGAACCCGGCCAGCAGCTCCACCATCTGGCTCACCGACTCCACATCCATGTTGGAGAAGGGCTCGTCCAGCAGCAGCAGCTCCGGCGCCGGCAGCAGTACGCGCGCCAGCGAGGTCCGCTGCCGCATCCCCTGCGAATACTGGCCCAGCGGCCGCGAAAGCTCGGGGTCCAGCCCCACCTGCCGCAGCGCCTCCGCCGGGCTCAGGCACGGCCGTCCCGGATAGAGGCTGGCAAAGTAGCGCAGATTCTCCTGCCCCGTGAGCTCGTCATAGAGCATGGGCGCATGGCTCATGTAGCCAATGCGGTCGCGCGCGTCATGCGGCTCCATGCCGAAGACACGCACCGTCCCGTGGCTCGGCCGCAGCAGCCCGGCCAGAATCCGCAGCAGGGTGGACTTGCCCGCGCCGTTCTCGCCAATCAGCACATAACAGCGCCCCAGCTCCAGCTCCACTGAAACCTGGCGCAGGGCCGCGAAGGAGCCAAACAGCTTGGAGACTTGGTCGAGCCGGGCGCACTTGCCCCCAGGAGCGGTATCTGTCATTCGGTCAGTTTGCTGCCGGGGCTTGAGCAGCGGGGCGTGCCGCCGGCGTTTCCACCGCGGCGCGCGGATTCGTCGTGGACGGCGCGGCGGGCGCGGCTCCCGGCTGCGTCGAGCCAGGCTGAGCCGGCGCATACTTGCTGGCGCACTTGGCCTGCAGCACGTTGGCGTGCAAAACCCCGTCGCGGCCCAGCGTACCCATGGCCAGCGCCATCGAGTCGTCCTTGAACGTATCCGGCGGCGGCTCTCCGCCCTTGTAGTTCACACGCAGGGTCCGGCCCGTCCCCGCCTTTGGCGAGTGGCTCTCGAACTCGTTCAAAACAAACGTCACATGGGTCCCGCTCTGCTCAATCGACCCCGGCTGCACAAAGCCCTCCACACGCAGTTGCGCGTGGTAGGCCTTGTCGCCCATGCCGCCCAGCTCCGCGATGGTGACGTAATAGCTCTTGTTGGCTCCATACCCGGAGAAGGCGAGCCAGCCGATGGTGCCCACGATAATGGCAGCCGCAATGCCGATGCGTATCGAATTAGGGGAGATTTTCATGTCAGCTCTAACGATACGAGCCGGGGAGTGCCCGGTCAACCACACAATGAGGGAGGAGCGGAAAACATCCGCGATTCGGGAATTTCAATTGCCAACCAGAAGGGGCCAACCGCCAATTTCCGAAGCCTGGTAATGCAGTTGTCGCTCGTCCTGTGGGAGGGAGCAGGGGGCTTCACAGGCTGCGGAATAACCCCTGGACGCCTTGCCTTGGAACAAGGGCACGGCTTTAGCCGGGCCGCAAGTGCCCCAAAGTTGATGTGGGCTTTAGCCCCTGCCACACTCTGAGTGAATTGAAACTCAAGACGGGCCCTTTTCCGCAGCCTGTTCCGCCCCTGAAAGCTAGTTTAATAGCCAGGGCCTTCAGGCCCGTATCCAGGCAATTCGCAACAGATGCGAGGGCGGACCTAGGCGTCGTCGTCCTTTTCAGCTCTGGGCAGTGAAGCCAGAACCGCCGGACACAACACCATCAAAAGGAAAACAATCACAATCAAAACGTCGTGCACTGGCCGGACTCCTTCACAAAACGCCCGAATCCAGAGTTGAGGCTCGTGCGCGCTCGCCCGGCTTTTGCCGGCAAACCCTGCCCGATGGCCCATTCCAAGGCGGTGTTGTGTAGTAACACTCTAAATCGCAACTCAAAGAAACTGCAAAGATTTGCACTCAGCAGTGGAAATCATTTTCTACTCTGCCGACTCCAGCGTCCCCGCCGCCCGCTCCAGCGCCTGCGCCAGCACGGCCAGTTGCCGCGCCGCCCGCGCTGCATCCCTCGCGTCCAGCGCCTCGTTCACCCCCGGAATCACCACCGCCGCATAGCCCGTGAACTCACCCGGCGCATAGATCGTGTGCCGGTACCAGGGCCGGTTCGGCAGCCCCGCCTCCGTCAGCAGATCAGTCTCCGCCTGCCGCAAAGCCCGATTGAGCCTCTTCCCATCGCCCGTCGGCGACCCCTGCAGCCCGTGCGCACGCTCAGCAGAAGCCGCAAACCGCGCCGCCGCCGCCTGCGCAGGCCCGAAATCAAGCGTCAGCCCCTGGTCGGCCGCCTTGCGCTTCGCCGCTTCGATATAGGAAGAGATCGCGCTTGCATACGCTCCATAGTCGTAGGGCAGCACGTCCGCGTCCGCCATGCGCAGCGCCTCCAGCCCAAACACCCGCGCCATCTGCTGCAGATACACAAAATGCGGGTCCGCGTTCAGCGTGAACCACGCATAGTTGTCAAACACCGAGTGATACACCCCATACGGCCCGCCCGAGCCAATGTCCGTCGAGGGCACGCCTGCGTGTTGCAGGAACGGCGTAAAGTCCGACCCCGACCCCAGATCGCCCACATGCACCTCTTCACCCGGCGTGGGCGGCGCATTCGAGCCACGGTGCTCGTCCTCTCCCGCGTGCCTGATCCGCCACTGCTGGTAAACGGTGCCCCCCAGCGGGCTGGCAACCGATTTTGTGAGTTCCTTTACAAACTGCTTCAGGGAGGGCACCGCCGCCGCTGAGAAATCCGGACCCGCCACAGCAACGTCGGTGTTGAAGTAGGCAACCGCGTGGTCCAGCGCCTTGCCCCGCTGCTCCACCCACTCGGTGGAGCCAATCAGCCCCTCTTCCTCCGCGTCCCAGCTTCCAAAGACGATGGTCCGCTTGGGACGCCATCCGTGGTGAATCAGTTCGCCGATGCCATGCACCGTCTCCAGCATCGCCGCCGTACCGCTCGACGGGTCCACCGCGCCATAAACCCACGCGTCGCGGTGATTGCCCGCCACCACCCACTCGTCAGGCAGCTCCGTCCCCTTGATGGTTCCAATCACGTCCCAGATGGTGCGCCTCTGGTAGTCCTGCTGCGATACCAGATGCGCCTTCACCGCCCCCTGCCCCGCGGCCAGGCCCACGTGATACCGGAACCCCAGCGCCCCCTGCCAGCCCTTCGGCACCCCCGGCCCCTTCAGCGCCTGCAAGATCGGCGAAGCGTCGTGATAGCTGATGGGGATGGAGGGAATGTGGGGCTGGTTGCCCTCCGGCGAAATCCGCGCCGTGTCCGGCAGCTCCGGGGTCGAGGCCACACCGGGCGTCTCCGGGTCGCCGGGATACTTGAACAGGAACTGCACCGACCCCCGCTGCACTCCCGTCTCCGGACGCCACGGCCCGATGGGCCATGCGTCGCCCCTGTAGAAGCCGTCGTCCTCCGGGTCGGAGTAGATCAGCACCCCCGCCGCCCCCCGCTGCTCGGCGATATACACCTTCACCCCGCGAAAGTTTGACCCGTAGCGAACCAGCACAATCTTCCCGTGCAGGTCCACGTGCTGCGCGGCCAGTTGGTCAAAGTCCTCCAGCCGTCCGTAGTTGGCATAGACCACCTCGCCCGTCACATCTCCCGAGCCCGACGAGCCGTTGAACGGCGTCACCACCCGCGGGTCATTTTCAAAGGGGTCGCCCTCCACGTGCTCCCGCGTGGGACCGCTCATCACCAGCTTGCCGCCCCCGTCCCAGGCCTCCACCGTCACCACTTTGGGCTGGTTCAGCAGCACCCGGTAGGGCACAATCTCCGTCTCCAGGCCGGCGGCCCTGAACTTCTGCGCAACATACTCCGCCGTCTTGCGGTCCTCCGGCGTCGAGGCCAGGTGCGGCTCCGCCGTCAGCGTCTTCAGGTGCGCCCCGGCCAGTTTGGCGTCAGGAACCGCCAGGAACCGCTCCTCCACTTTGGACTGCTCCGCAAAGTCGCGATAGCCAAAGACAGCCGGCGCTGCGCTGCCCTGCGCCTGCAGCAGAGTAGGAAGCGGCGCAATCAGCGCCACAAAAGACAAAAGCAGGAATAGCTTGCGGATCATCATGGACAGAACCCTTTTTGTGCTGAGATGCGTTGCGGGATAGTCGCAAACTCGCTGCGTTGGGCCGCAGCCGGAGTTCGCAATATGGCCCAGCTTACACTAGGAGCAGAGGCCGTCCCCACTGACCCAGGCGCCAAACTTGAATGAGCCGCCCCTCGAGGGCACCGCGCAGGCGGCCGTCGAGTTGGCCGAGGTGCTGGCCAGCGAGCGCGGCGACCCCTTTCCGCCCATCATTCGCGCCCTGCGCAACCCCAACTTCCGCCTCTTCTGGAGCGGCAACTTCCTCTCCAACATCGGCACCTGGATGCAGAACGTCGCCCAGGGCTGGCTGGTGCTCACCCTCACCGGCTCTGCCTTCTGGCTGGGCGTGGTCGGCTTTGCCGGCTCCATTCCGTTTCTCTTTTTCACTCTCTTCGGCGGCGTCATCGCCGACCGCGTCAACAAGCGCCGCCTCCTGCTCGTCACCCAGTCCGTCATGATGCTGCTGGCTTTTCTCCTTGCCGCGCTCGCCTGGTCCAAGCTCATCACCGTGTGGGAAGTGGCCGCCATCGCCTTCCTCAACGGCACCGCCATGGCCATGAACCAGCCCAGCTACCAGGCCCTCGTTCCCCGCCTCGTCCGCCGCGAAGACCTCACCAACGCCATTGCCCTCAACTCCGCGCAGTTCAACATGTCCCGCATCCTCGGCCCCACCCTCGGCGGCTATGCCATGGCCCTGTTCGGCGTTGCGGGCAACTTCTTTCTCAACGGTCTCAGCTTCCTCGCCGTTCTCGGCGCCCTCACCCGCATCCGCTACCCCCAGGAAGAGGCGCCCCGCCGCGAATCCATGCTGGCCAGCCTGCGCGGCGGCTTCCGCTACGTCCGCCGCCAGCCGCAGATGTTTGTCCTGGTCCTCATGATGGCCGTGGCCAGCCTGCTCACCATTCCCTTTCTCACCTTCATCCCCTACTTTGCCCGCATCCAGTTGGGAACCGGCGAGAGCGGCCTCGGCTGGCTCCTCGCCTCCTCCGGCGCGGGCGCGGTCCTTGGCGCGGTCACCGTCGCCTGGCAGGGCCAGATCCGCCATCGCGGAGCCATCATCGCCTTCTGCGGAGCCGCCGTCATGGGCGTGGTCATCCTCTTCTGCTACTCCCACAACTTCGCTCTCAGCCAGTTGTTCATGTTCTTTGAGGGCTTCGGGATGATCCTCACCATCTCCTCGGTCAACATCGCCATGCAGCAGTTGTCCGGAGACACCATGCGCGGCCGCGTCATGAGCATCTACGGCACCTGCTTCCTCGGCCTGCCGCCCCTCGGCTCCCTGCTCGCGGGCGAACTCTCCCGCCACATCCCCACCAGCCACGCTCTGGCCATGATGTCCGGCGCCGCCATGCTCGCCTTCCTCGGCTTCTACGCCTTCTCCCCTGCCCTCCGCCAGCTCGATTGAGCCGCGAGGGAACCCGGCGCACCCCGGCAAAAACAAACGCCCCGCTCCTGCCTCGCCGGCTGGAATGGGGCGCGATGTTCTTTGCCGCTGCTGAAAAACCGGGTTTCTAGTGCCCCCGCCGCACCTCGCCCGGCTCCTCCGGCTCAGGAGGCAGGGCGGCCAGCCGCTTCTCGCTCCGCCGGCCCATCAAAAACATCGTCAGCCCAAAGACAAACAGCACCAGCCCCCACCAGAGATTGGCGTTGATG
This sequence comes from uncultured Acidobacteriaceae bacterium, assembly GCA_903849645.1. GTDB lineage: Bacteria > Acidobacteriota > Terriglobia > Terriglobales > Acidobacteriaceae > Telmatobacter. The sequence goes on from CAINJJ010000017.1 coordinate 96,255, forward strand.
CCCAGGCTCGCGTCATAGATGGGCGAGCCGTTGGTGGCGATGCCGAAAATGGTAAGGATCAGGCCGACCAGCGTAAACATCAGCCCCATTGGAATGCGTAAATCCAGATTCATGCGGGTCCCCTTTCCTTAGTAGAAGAAGATGTTCAAAGCCACAGCCATCAGCAGAACCGCCACCGCCAGCGCCTCGGGCCGCTTCCACCACACCAGGTGCGCGCGCTCCGGCTTGGGCGTGAGCGAGTGCACCAGCCCCACCAGTTCCGACTCCGGCCGCGCCTTGGTCGCCAGGCTCACCACCACCGTCACAATGAAGTTGGCGCTGAAGGCGAAGATCGCGCCCCAGAAGTTCTGCGCCATGTCGCTCGGATAGTGGTGCACAACGGCGAGCCATCCGCCGTGAATGCCCGCCCGCGCCTCGATGGGCAGCGTCAGCCCATGGTGCAGCATGGCCGCCGCGGTGCCCGTGATCAGCCCCGCAAACGCTCCGTGCCCTGTCGCCCGCTTCCAGAACATGCCCAGCAGGAACGTCGCAAACAACGGCGCGTTCACAAACGAGAACACCAGTTGCAGCGTGTCCATGATGTTGTTGAAGTTGATGGCTGCGTATGCTGTAGCGATCGACAGCAGGATGCCCCCCACCGTGGCCCATCGGCCCACCGCCATGTAGTGCTTGTCGCTGCCGCCCTTGTGGATGTACGACTGGTACAGGTCATAGGTAAAGACCGTGTTGAAGGCCGTCACGTTGCCCGCCATGCCGCTCATGAAGCTGGCCAGCAGCGCCGTCAGGCCCAGGCCCAGAATGCCCGTCGGGAAGAAGTGCAGAAGCATGTTCGGCGTCGCCATGTCATAGTCCAGCAGCGGCTGGCCGCTGGCCGTCAGCATCGGCTTGCCGGTGACCGGGTTGATCTTCGCCGGAACCAGCCCGCGTCCCTGCTCCACCTGAGGCGATACCACCACCGTGTTGTGGATGATCGCTCCATTGGCCGCGTAAGTGGTGGTCGTCGTAGTGTGCGGCGTGGGCAGCCCGATCGCCAGCAGTCCCGGCAAGATCACCAGGAACGGAAAGAAGATCTTGGGCACCGCGGCAATCAAGGGCACGCGCCGCGCCGACTCCATGTTTTTGGACGCCATGGCCGTCTGGATTACCAGGAAGTCAGTGCACCAGTAGCCGGAGCCGAGCACGAATCCCAGTCCCATGCCGATGCCGATGATCTCAATGCCCATGGGGTTGGTGCTGGCGTGGGCCACACCCTTCCACTCGTGCATGTAGGCCACGGGCACCGATGCCTTCAGGCCAGCCCAGCCTCCGATATTCCTCAGTCCCAGCAGCACCAGCGGCAAAAAGCCGGCAATGATCAGAAAGAACTGCAGCACCTCGTTGTAGATGGCGCTCGTGAGCCCGCCCAGGAAGATATAGGCCAGCACGATGATCGCGGACAGCACGATCGAGAAGGTGAAGATGCCCTCCGGCGCCCAGCCCAGCGCGTGAAACAGCCCGTCAAACACATGCAGGGCCTGGATCAGCCTGGCCATGGCATACATCGAAATGCCGGAGCTGAACACCGTCATCACCGCAAACGAGCAGGCGTTCAAGGCGCGGGTCTTCTCGTCGAAGCGCATGCGCAGAAACTCCGGCACCGAGCGCGCCTTGGAGCCGTAGTAGAACGGCATCATGAAGATGCCCACAAAGACCATGGCCGGAATGGCGCCGATGCCGTAGAAGTGCGCGGTCTCCAGGCCGTACTTGGCGCCCGAGGCGCCCATGCCGATGACCTCTTGCGCGCCCAGGTTGGCGCTGATAAAGGCCAGCCCGCAGATCCAGGCGGGAAGCGCCCGGCCGGCCTGGAAGAAGTCCTTGCTCGTCTTCATATAGCGCTTGAGGGCAAAGCCGATGCCCAGCACAAAGACGAAGTAGAGCAGCATGATCAGCCAATCGACGGCGGTCAGATTCAGCACGAACGGCTCCTTGATTGCCAACAGCGGTTTGAGACAGGTGGAGGGGAACTCCGCAACACAACCAAACCACTCTACTGAGGGGGGGCGGCATTCGTCCAGCGGTTTCTGAAAATGTTTTCATTTCCGCCTCTTCCCCACCCCCGCCCCCCTGCGGTTTACACTGAAAATCCATGATTCCCACCCTCGCCTGGACCCCGGAAGGGGTACGCTTCATCGACCAGACCAAGCTCCCTCTCGAAGAGAGCTATGTAGTTGCAACGACTTACGAACAGGTGGCCGACGTCATCGTCACCATGGTGGTTCGCGGGGCACCGGCCATCGGCGTCTCCGCGGCCTACGGCATCGCCCTCGGCGCCATCGGCGCCACAGCCTCCACCGCCGCCGAGTTCGCGCCGGAGTTTGACGCCATCTGCGCCCGCCTTGCCGGCACCCGCCCCACCGCCGTCAATCTCTTCTGGGCCATCGACCGGATCAAGCGCCTCTTTGCCGGCTTGCTCGCGGACCAGGCCAACATCGCCGAGGTCCGGGAGCGCATCCTCTCCGAAGCTCACGCCATGTATGACGAAGACATCGCCGCCTGCAAGGCCATGGGCGCCTTTGGCGGCGAACTCATGCCCCAGGAAGGCGGCGTGCTCACCCACTGCAACGCCGGAGCCCTGGCCACCTGCGGCTATGGAACCGCCCTCGGCGTCATCCGCTCCGCCGTTGAGCAGGGCAAGCATATCCACGTCTTCGCGGACGAGACCCGCCCGTTCCTCCAGGGCGCGCGCCTCACAGCATGGGAGCTGATGGCCGACGGCATCCCCACCACCGTCATCTGCGACAACATGGCAGCCAGCCTCATGAAGGCCGGGCGCATCCAGGCCGTCGTCGTCGGCGCCGACCGCATCGCCGCCAACGGCGACGCAGCCAACAAGATCGGCACCTACAACGTCGCCATCCTCGCCAAGGAACACGGCATCCCCTTCTACGTCGCCGCGCCCTGGTCCACCATCGACATGGCCACCCCCACCGGCGACTCCATCCCCATCGAGGAGCGGCCCCAGATCGAAGTCACCCACCACGGCGGCAGGCAACTCACCCCGGACGGGGTCGGCATCTGCAACCCGGCCTTCGACGTCACCCCGGCCAAATACATTGCAGCCATCATCACCGAACGGGGACTTCTCCGCGCGCCCTTCGGCGAGTCGCTCCTGCGCGAGAGACCGCAGTAGAGCCCACACGGTAGATTGAAGCCATGGCGTTTCCCCTGCCCCGCTTCTTTCAGTTGCGACAAAGATCCCTGGCGCGCGGCGTGCTGGTGTCGCTGGCCGCCGCGGCCCTCAGTCTGCGGCTTGAGGGGTTTCCGGACGACGCCAACCTCCACGGCTCCAACTGGCAGGCGCTCCTTGCGCTTGTGGTCTTTGCCGCCATGTTTGACACCGCCCGCTGCCTCGGCCGCAAGCTCAACTTCTACTATGCCGGGGTCCTGGTCCTCCTCTACGCCGAACTCATGATCCTGGCGCTGGTCGTCTTCCTCTGGCTTTTTCTCTGAGTGCCGACCCCAAACTTTCCCCAGGGGCCCCGCACCGGAGTTGCTTCCAACCCTGTCGGGTAAAATGGAAGAGCGATGCTCGACTTGGGATTTGTCCGTGCCAACCTGGAAGTTGTCGAAGAAAAGCTGCGCGCCCGCGGCGCCGACCCCGCCGTCATGCTGGGCGACTTTCGCGCCCTCGACCAGGCGCGCCGCGAGGCCATCACCCTGGCCGAACAGAGCAAGGCCCGCCGCAACGAGCTGAGCCAGCAGGTCGGCGCCCTCAAGAAGGCCGGTCAGGACGCCACCGCCCTCATGGACGAGACCCGCGCCCTCAAAGACAAGCTGGACGAACTCGACTCGACCGCCGGCGCGCTCGACGTACAGATGCGCCAGGCCATGGCGCACATCCCCAACCTCACCCGCGACGAGGTCCCCGCCGGCAAGTCCGAGGCCGACAACGTGACTGTCAAGACCTGGGGCGAAAAGCCTTCCCTCGACTTCGAGCCCAAGCCTCACTGGGAACTCGGCGAAGCCCTCGGCATCCTCGACCTCGAGCGCGCCGCCAAGCTCAGCGGAGCGCGCTTTGCCGTCTACATGGGCGCGGGCGCGCGGCTGGAGCGCGCGCTGATCAGCTTCATGCTCGACCTGCACACAGAGAAACACGGCTACACCGAGGTCCTGCCGCCCTTCATGGTCAACTCCAAGAGCCTTTTCGGCACCGGCCAGTTGCCCAAGTTCGCCGAGGACCTCTTCCGCTGCTCCGACGCCGACGCCGAGGCCGTGGCCCGCGGTGAGTTCAAGGACAACGACCACTGGCTCATCCCCACCGCCGAGGTCCCGGTGACCAATCTCTACCGCGACGAGATCCTTGACGAGGCGCGCCTGCCCATCTGCCTCACCGCCTATACGCCCTGCTTCCGGGCCGAGGCGGGCGCGGCCGGCAAGGACACCCGCGGCATCATCCGCCAGCATCAGTTTCAAAAGGTAGAGCTGGTCAAGTTCACCCGTCCCGAGGAGTCCGACGCCGAGCATGAGCGTCTCACCCGCGACGCCGAAGAAATTCTTGAGGCCCTCAAGCTCCCCTATCGCCGCATGTTGCTCTGCGCCGGCGACACCGGCTTCTCCTCCGCCAAGACCTATGACCTCGAAGTCTGGCTCCCCGGCCAGGCCCTCTATCGCGAGATCTCCTCCTGCTCCAACTTTGAAGGCTTCCAGGCGCGGCGGGCCAACATCCGCTTCCGCCCGGCCGGCGCGGGCCCCAAAGGCAAGATCGAATTTGTCCACACCATCAACGGCAGCGGGCTGGCCGTCGGACGCACCTGGCTGGCGATCCTCGAGAACTACCAGCAGGCCGACGGTTCAGTTCTGATTCCCGATGCGCTCCGCCCCTACATGGGCGGGCTGGAACGCATCACGCGGTAAGGACGGCATGAACAAGATTCTGAAGAGCTACTTCTACTGGACCTATCCGCGCGGCAGCTTCCACTACGACGTGATGGTGACGCTGATTCTGCTATTCATCTTCGTCACCCCGTGGCTCTGGAACTACGGCGACAAGCCCTCCACCGCCATCAGCCTCAAGCACCCCATTGAAGTGGTGGGCAGCGGCGGCCCCGGCTTGATCATCACCGTGGACGCCTCGGACGTGGTCGTCGACCGCGCCGCCTCCAACGC
>CAINJJ010000018.1 GCA_903849645.1 uncultured Acidobacteriaceae bacterium
TGGAGAAGCCTCTTCGGCTCCCCCACGCTCAGACCACCGCCCAACTACCCCATCAAGCTCTGCGCGAGCAGGAATCCGCCAACTCCGGCGTCATACCGATTCGCTCGCCTGAAAACGCTATCCCCGACGGTCTCCTAGGGCTTCAGATGTCGGGGCAGGCGCGAATTAGAAAATAGGAGAATAGGATGCTCAAGGGATTTCGTGATTTCATTTTGCGCGGCAACGTCGTTGACCTGGCTGTCGCGGTCATCATCGGCGCGGCCTTCAACGCCATTGTCACCTCGCTGGTCAAGGACATTCTCACCCAGTTCATCGCCGCCGTGGTGGGCAAGCCGGACTTCAGCGGCATCGTCTTCAAGCTCAACGGCACCCCCATCCTCATCGGCAACTTTCTCAATGCCGCGCTCTCGTTTCTGATTGTGGCCAGCGTGGTCTACTTCGGCATCGTGCTGCCCTTGAACACCCTGCTGGCGCGGCTCAAAAAGCCGGAGCCGGATGCGCCCTCCTCCATGAAGACCTGCCCCGAGTGCCTCAGCGAGATTCCCCTCGCGGCCAGGCGCTGCGCCCACTGCGCTCAGCCTGTGGCCTAGAGTCTGTTTCTGGACTGCGGCGCGCGCGCCTTGCTCCGTGCCGCACCCCGGACCGGGGAGAATACCTGCACGATTGCGAGAATCGCCTCTTGCCCGGCTTGGCTACTCCCGGCCCGTTTGCGCCACAATACTGAAGCGCATGGTCCGGTAGTCGAAGGTATAGCTCTTCACCTGCTCCAAAGCATCCACCCCCAGAACGCCGTAGACGTCGTCCAGCGCGGCGGACCCCACAGGCGCCGTCAGCACCTGCACAAAATGCACGGTGACCTCAGCTGTCCCCACCGGCAGAGCAATCGTCTCCGCCACATAGGCCGGCTGCGGCGGCAGGCTCTGCGAGCCGGGAATCGAAAACAGCTCCATCTTCTGCCCCGCGAACTCCGCGCTGTGCTCGTCAAAATATCGCGAGGTCAGGTACGTCTGCTGGCCGCCCGCGTCCACGGCAAACATCCGCTCCTCGCCCGTCCTGCCCAGCGCCACAATCACCTGGTCCCCATCCAGAAAGAACCGCGCTCCGCCGCTGGCCCGGTCGTCCTTGTCCGGGTGCTGCACCTGCACGGCTGGCCTCACCTCGATGGTCGAGTCGGCCGTTACGGTCAGGCTTCCCAGCGCGGAGAGGGCCGGATAGCCCAGCACCCCCTCCACCTGGTACTTCGATTTCTTGAACGCATAGTCGGCGTCCTCAAACACAAACACGGTCATGTTGCGCAGCGTCAGCAGCCCCCCGATGGTGAACCGCGGAACCACCGCCACATGCACCGCAATCGGCCGCCCCGTCAGGCCATGGATGGTCGTGAACTCCTCTGATACCTTGAGCCCCGCCTCCTTTGCCAGCGAACGGGCAATCAGGTTGAAGGGCGCCGTAGGGTCCAGCATCCAGGTATGCGGCCGGGCATCCACAAACACCGGAATATCCGTCAGCCCCAGCGGATTCCGGCTCACCTGCAGGCTGAAAGGGTCGCACGGATCCACCGTCATCGGCGGGTTGGCCGCCGCCAGCGGCAGCATCTTCAGCGGCATCTCAATCTCGTCCAGTTCATCGGGGCTGAGCTGAGCCTTGACCCGGCTGTCCAGCACCTGGTAGGCCTTGGCCGCCTTCGCCCAATCGCCCGCGCGCAGATAGTCCTCCGCCAGCGCCTTGCGCACCGTCTTTTCCTGCGCCTTGTCTCCGCCCGCCGCCACCTGGTCCACCAGCGGCTCCAGCAGTTGAATCGACGCCTTGGGATCGTTGTTGCGGTTGGCCAGGATGCCCCGGTAAAGCTGCGCCTCGGCCGACGGCAGCTTGTCCAGTTGCCCCTCCAGCAGGAAGAACTGGTGGTCGGCCAGCAGGCTCCTGAGCCGCGCCTCCACGTCCATGCCGCTCGTGGTCCCGGTGCGCAGTTGCGCTCCCGCACCAAGCTGCTGCGCCGCGGTCCCCTGAGCCGGCTCGGCACCGGTAACGCCGGCCGCGGGCTGTGCATTGACCGGAACCTGCTGCGACCCAACCGGCACTGCCGTCAGCAAACAAGCACAGACGGCGACCAGCAACGCAACGCGCCCCCGCCGATGGGCTCCGCCCGCATCCGCCCCCATGGGCCTCCACCTGCCGCGCGCCCGATTTCTCCCCAAGCCCATCATTCTCTGTTCGAAGGTAACAGATTCAGAGCCCCGGAATCCCCTCCCCTCCGGACCCGGCTCCGCCCTCCATCCAGAGACTCCGCTGCGGCCCAACCCGGCAACCACAAACCCCTCGCTCTGCTTGACTTACCCACTACCTGCCACGGCATTTACACAATCCTGACGGCCCCACCGCTACACTGAAGGGGTGGCTATCAAGCGAAGGACAATCGAACACTACGAGATCATCCGCCGCCTCGGCGCCGGCGGCAGCGGCGTCGTCTACCTGGCCAACGACACGCTTCTCCAGCGTCCGGTAGTCCTCAAGATTCTCCGCACCGGCCTCATGTCCGCCGGGCAGTTGCGCACCACCGTGCTCCGCGAGGCTCGCCTCGCCTCCGCCATCGAGCACCCCAACGTATGCGGCATCTATGAGGTGGGCGAAGCCGGCGACGAGGGCTACATCGTCATGCAGTACGTCCCCGGCCAGTCCCTCGACCGCCTCATTGCCCGCGGTTCGTCAAGCCTCCAGCTCGTCCTCTCCGTCGGCATCCAGATTGCCGATGGGCTCCAGGCCGCCCACGCCCTGGGCATCTTCCATCGCGACCTCAAGCCCCAGAACGTCATGCTCACCGACGGCGGCCTGGTCAAGATTCTCGACTTCGGCCTCGCCCGCCGCCTGCGTCCCGAGGACTCCGGCTTTGACCCCTCCAAGCCCGGTCTCGCCAGGGACGCCTCCATGGCCGCCACCTACACCGCCCGCGGCGGAACCATCCGCTACATGGCCCCCGAGCAGTTCGTCACCGGCCAGTCCAGCGTCCAGTCTGACGTCTGGGCCCTCGGCGTCATCCTTTACGAGCTCGCCAGCGGACGCCATCCCTTTGCCCGCCCCGATGCCGAGGACTTCCAGGCCATTCGCGCCATCCAGTTCTCTGACCCTGGCGAGCTGAACCCCGACGTCTCGCCCGAACTCAAAAGCGTCATCGCCGCCTGCCTTGAAAAGAA
>CAINJJ010000019.1 GCA_903849645.1 uncultured Acidobacteriaceae bacterium
GCCAGCTTCGAGCGAAGCGCCAGATTCCTGGGCTCGATCTCGACCGCTCGGCCGTAGTACGCGGCGGCATCCTTGAACTGGTGCGTTGTGTGATACATGGCCCCAACTTGCATAAGCAGGGCGGCGTTCTGCGGGTCGCTCTTGAGCTTTTCCAGCAGAGGCCCCGCCTGCTTGTCGGCCATCCGCTTCATATCCGCCATGGTCGGCATGCGCCCGCCGCTCATGGCGCCGCCGTGCACATTGCCACCTTTGACACTGCCACCCCCCTGTGTCTCCGGTTCAGCCATCGGTCGCATCACATCCAAACCGGGCGCCCTCCCCTCGTCCTTCATTCCCCCAGGGGCAGCAACCGGCGCTGCAATCGCGATATTCCGTGCAGGAGCGGAAGGCAGTTCCTGGCCGCGCAACAGGTAGCCAATCCCCAGGCCCGCGACCAGGCAGAGTCCCGCCATCCCCAATACCCGAGTCGTCCCCAGGTTTGAACCCGCGATCAAAGTCGCGCCTGGCTCATTTTCCATGCTCCATTCTCCCCTGCTCCGAAGTGGTCTTCGATCCGGCGCTCCCGACAGTTTGAAGAGAACCGCCAACTAATGCAATCGAACCGTTCCAGCCGCGCGCAATTTCCACTCCGCCCCGGCCCGCTGCCTTAGTCAATTTAACGACGGAAGATGCGCCGGGAAGCAATCTGTGTCACATGGTGACGTGACGAGGATCACATTTTGCAAACCTGCTCACCGCGCCTCCGGAGCGAAACCATTCCGGGCAGCCAATCTGCCGGATGCGCTCGCCCGTAAAAAGCCCTAGACCCCAATCTTTGAAATGCTTTACACCAATCAGCTCCACTTTGGGGCATTTCACCACCAACACTGTGGGAGAATGCCCATTCGGGGAGGGGCATTTCCCAAAATGGCCTCTCACTCCTGCCCGCTCTCACCGTTAAGTCTTTTTTTTACAATATGTTGCAGGAGCGCAATAAAAATCTCTCCCGCCTCTTGTCAACGGCATGAGTCGTGCACGTATTATGCAAAGAGACTGAGCTGAAAACTACACCGGTAAGGTCGACCTCAAGGTTCAGTCGAGCACTAAGAAAGTGCGTACTAGGAGGCTTTACCCAATGAAACGTGTATCTCTACTCGCCCTGATGCTTCTGGCTGCCGCGGGTTTCGCTTCGGCCCAGATCACGGCGCCCGCGACTGACGTCCTCGGCGCTCATCTTAACTACGGCCGCGGTTGTGCGGCTTGTCATGCTCCACACAGCGGCGCGTTCGGCAACGGAAACGCCAAAACCGCAGACGCCACCTCCGGCAACATCGCTCTCTGGGGCGAGGATGTCAGCAGCCTCGTCGGCAAAACCATCACCAGCGGCAGCACGAACGGCACCACTGGTTACGTCGATGTCCTTCCCGGCATCGCCGGCACCACCCCTGACATGGCCGGCCTGCTCATGTGCCTCAGCTGCCACGACGGCAACTATGCCTCCGCGGCAATGATGAAGAATCAGGTCTATGAGACCCTGCCCGCCACCTACGGCACGGTCAACAAGATCCCCACCCTGCTCGGCAACGACAACACCACCGTGGGCAACTACCTCAACGATCACCCCGTGGGCCTCACCGCGACGATCGGCTGCGGCGGCACCTACGACTGGGATTGCACCATCAGCGCCACCGGCTCCATCGTGACCCCCAGCGGCGTCAACTTCGCCAAGTTCATCCAGAACTATGGCTTCTTTGTCAGCCCCAAGGCCTACAACAACGCCCCCACGGTCATGTGCACCACCTGCCACAACCAGCACCTGATGAACGTGGTCACGGTGACCAACGGCACCAAGTCTGGTCTGCCCGGCGGCAACTACGCGACCATGTTCTTCATTCGCGCTCCCTATAACCCGGCCAGCACCACCGCCAACAGCAACCAGACCGCTCAATTCTGCCGCCAGTGCCACGGTGGCGAGTCGAACGAAATGGCCGGCGGCACCGCCGTCACCACTTTCTAAATCGTCTGCATGAAAGGGGAGGGAGCGTCATGGTCCCTCCCCTTTTTTTTCACCCCAGGATGGAAATAATGAAGTTCACTCTCCCCTTCGGCGGGTTGCTCCTGCTGGCCCTGTCGTCGGCCGGCGGGCAGGTGGCTTCCCACGCGCCCACGGTCTTTGCCAAGCCGCCCGGCCAGGCCTCCGGTCCGGGCTCGGCGATGGTGGCGCTGGCGCCTACGGGCAAGCCGGTAGCGCGCGTTAACGGCACGGTTCTCACTGACACCGACCTCGTGCGCGAGGAGTACGCAATCTTCCCTTACGGCCGTCAGCACAACGGCATTCCCAAAGAGTTGGCGCCACAGATCCGCGATGGCGCACTGAAGATGATCATCTTTGAAGAGTTGGTCTATCAGGAGACTCTGCGGCTCAAACTCGCGGTGTCGGCCACCCGGATGCAGGAAGCCGAGGCCGAGTTCCGCAAGCAGTTCGCCACTCCCGATGAGTTCAAGGCCTTCCTGCAGAGCGACTTTCACGGTTCCCAGCAGGCGCTGGATCAAAAGATCCGCCGCTCACTGCTGATTGAAGCGTTCCTCAAGACTGAAGTTGAGGACAAAAGCATCGTATCCCCGGCCGAGGTAAGGGCTTACTACGACAAGAACGCCGCCCGCTTCCACCATCCGGAGTCGTATACCTTCCAGACCATCTCCATTCTCCCGCCGGAAAAAGCTACCGCCGACCAGTTGAAAGAAGGGCGCAAGCGCGCAGAGCAGGCCCTGCATCAGGCAAAGGCGACCAAGACGGTGGAGGAGTTTGGCCTCCTGGCGGAAAAGATCTCCGATGACGACTACCGCGTGATGATGGGCCAGCACAAGCCCGTCCCCGTCAGTGAACTGGATCCGCAGGTTCTCAAGGCGCTCGCTTCCATGCACTCCGGCGATGTCAGCGACATCATTCAAATCGAACAGGCCTACACCATTGTCCGGCTCCAGGAACACACGCCCGCGGGCATGACCAAGTTCGAGGAAGTCAAGGCGCAATTGGAAAAGGAAGTTCAGAAGAGCAAGACCAACCAGATCCGGGCCGCATTGGACAAGAAATTGCGGCTCACCGCCAAGATTGAAGAACTGTAAGAAGTTGCGTAACGGGCCTAGATGCCAGTGCCGGATTCAAGTTGAGCGTCTGACCTCGACTTGCCGCTGGCACAACTGAAACCAAACCTGGAATGAAGTCGTGATTTCCGGCAGCATGCTTGAGCTCCAAGAATTTGAGGATGGCATACAGTGAGGGGTTCTTTGCGATTCGCGTGGTCATTGCCGGCAGCGCTCCTGCTGCTCACATGGCCTTCTGCCGCGCAGGTTCAATTCGGTGAACTGAGCTCGCACCTGAGCGGTACGGTCTCCCCTGGTTACACAGCTTCTTACGGCAACATGACCAGTTCAACCCATGGTTGGACGCTCGGCGGCGCCGCCACGCTCTCAGGCGCCCTGCACAGCCCCAATTTCTTCTCCTACGACGCATCCTTGTATGCCAACCAGTCGAGGGCCAACTCCAACTTCCAATCCATCTCCAACGCCACCGGCGTCGATGTCACCGCAAACATCTTCGGTGGCAGCCATTTTCCCGGCGCTGTCAGCTACACCAAGGCCTACAACAGCGAAGGCAACTACGCCGTGCCCGGCCTCGCCAACTATGTCACCCATGGCAATAGCGATTCGTTCGGCATCAGTTGGAGCGAGAGCGTTCCCGATGTCCCCAGCTTTTCCGCCGGCTTCCAGCTAGGCAACAGCCATTATTCGGTCTACGGCACAAAGGATCAGGGGACCAACGCGTTTCATTCCGTCAATCTGCATTCGGGTTACACCTACGCTGGCTTCAACATGGGCGCCTACTACTCCAAGGGAGGCGGTCATTCTCTCATCCCCCAGGTAGTGGCCGGTCAGTTGACGCCGGAGACACACAACGACGGCAGCGCTTACGGGTTCAACGTCAATCACCGCCTTCCCCTGCGCGGTTCGTTTGCGACCAGCATCAACCGGTCCAATTGGAATACCGATTATCTGGGCTCGTCCTCCAGCGGCACGGTGGATACCATCAACAGTCTTGCCGCGGTGCACCCCACCAACAAGTTCTCCCTCTCAGTAAGCGCTGATTACTCTGACAACCTGAGCGGCCAGCTTTACCAATCCATCATCGCCGCCGGTGGCGTGCCCATCGGGGTCAACTTGAGCGAGTCGTCCAACTCCCTTGACCTGATGGGAACCGCCAGTTACTCGCCCGGTGGCAACATCCAGACACAGGCCTTCGCCGAGCGCCGTTCCCAGACCTTTCGGGGCAAGACCTACGGCGTGCAGTCGTACGGCGGCAGCGCCATGTACGCCCGCCGAATCTTTGCCGGCAGCTTCAATGGCGCGGTCACTGTTTCGGCCAATACCGCCGACAACTCCGGCACCGACACGCTCGGCTTCTCCACCAACGAGAATTATTCCAATGAGTTCTTCGGCTGGCATGTGAACGGCAGTTTCGGCTACGCGCAGAATGTGCAGACCCTGCTTGTCACCTACATGAACTCCTACTTCAACTACTCGGGCAGCGCCCGGCGGCGCTGGGGAAAATTCAGCGTCAGCGCCGGTGCAGGCGCGGCGCGGACCGGCTTGACCCAGCAGGCTGGAACTGAAAACAGCAGCGAGAGCTACAACGCCAGCACGGGCTACGGATCCTGGGTCACCGCCACGGGCAGCTACTCCCGATCAAACGGCCAGGCGCTCGCCACCGGCGCGGGTCTCGTTCCGGTCCCGGTGCCCTCGCCCATTGTGCCTTCCAACCTGGTGAGCCTCTTCGGCGGCGACAGCTACTCCTTCGGCCTCTCCAGCAGTCCCGCCAAGCGACTCACTCTCGCGGCAGCGTACTCAAAGTCCATCAGCAATACCACCAACGCCGCGTTCTCCTCCGCCAACAAGAACAACGAGTTCAATGTCCTCACCCAGTACCAGTTCCGCAAGATGAACTTCATCAGCGGGTACTCCCGCCTGGAGCAAGGCTTCAGCGGCACGAACTCGCAGCCACAGACTATTTCTTCCTTCTATATCGGAGTGTCGCGTTGGTTCAACTTCTTCTAAGACGAAAGCAGCGGCAATGGCTGACCGCGGCCGCCGTCCTGGCTGGAGTCGCAATGCTGCTCCCTCCGCTCTGGGCTTCACAAAAGTCCAAGCGGCTCACGGCCGCGCCGGAGCTGTGGGAGATGTCGCTCGACGGCGGGCGCACGCTGTCCTGGGAACACAGCTTCAACTCCGAAAAAGTGTTCAAGCCCAACCGCGGCTTCTGGAGCAAGGTCGTAGACGTGATCGCCGGCGAGCCGGACTACCACTATCTTGTTCGGCCCTACAGCATCGCTGTCGACTCTCGCGGCAGGGTCATTGTCACTGACCCTGGCGCGGCCGGCGTGCACATCTTCGATTTCAACCTGCACAAATACAAGTTCATCCAGCGCGCCGGAAAAGGCCGCAACTCCATGCTTGCGCCCCAGTGCGTCGCTGTCGATGCCCAGGACAATCTCTATGTCACCGATTCCGATGCGGGCGTCATCTTTGTCTTTGATGCGAGCGGAAAGTATCAGCGCGTCATCGGGAGTTTGCGCGGAGGCGAAGGCTATTTCCACCGGCCCACGGGCATTGCCGTAGACTCAACTGAGCAGCGCATTTATGTCTCCGACACGCTGCGCGACAAGGTGCTCATCCTCGACATGCAGGGCAAAGTGCTCCAGTCCATCGGCAAGAAAGGCCAGCAGGAAGGCGAGTTCAACTTTCCCACTGAACTCAGGCTTGATGGGTCCAATCTGCTTGTGGTGGACGCCATGAACTTCCGGGTCCAGTCCTTTGACCATGCCGGCGCATTTCAGTACTCCATCGGAAAGATCGGCGACAGCGGCGGAGCCATGTTCCGGCCCAAGGCAGTCGGCGTCGACTCCGAAGGCGACCTCTACGTTGTGGATGCGCTCTGGGGCGTCGTGCAGGTCTTCAACCGCGAAGGCCAACTGCTCTATTCCTTTGGTACCAAAGGAACTCATGCCGGCCAGTTTCAATTGCCTGCCGGATTATTTATCGATCATGATGATCAGGTGTATGTTGTGGATTCATTCAATCGCCGCGTCCAGGTGTTTCAATACGTTGGCTTGAAAAAGCCGGCCAAGGAGGGAACGAAGTGAGGCTTAGATTTATACTGGCCGGGCTTATCATTCTGCTGACAGGCAACACCCTGGTGGCACAAATCACGGGCGACGTATTGGGAATGCACAATCTTGGCCCTGGGAGCAAGTCGCCCATCACCGGCGCGCGCACTGACTCCTGCGCCTACTGCCACGCGCCTCACTCTGGACTCAACGCAGGCCTATGGAATCAGAAGCTCACCACCCAGACCTATTCCGTCTATACCAGCAACACAGAAAAGAACAGCGGCACTCAGCCCATTCTGGGCGCCGACAGCAATCAGTGCCTCAGTTGCCATGACGGCACCGTGGCCGTCGGGTCCACCGTGGCCTATGGCCAGGTCACAATGAACGGCTCCATGAACTCCGTGGATGTCTTCGGCAGCAACATGCAGTCGTCCCACCCGTTCAGCCTGGCCCCTCCCCTCAAAGACAGCATTCACCTCTTCGCCTCCCTGGCCTCGAACGGCCACACCGGAGACGCGACCGGCGCCGTGAAACTCATCAAGGGCAGCGTTGAGTGCACTTCGTGCCACAATCCCCATATACAGGCCAAGGATCTGATCTCCCAGAATTTTCTGGTCAAGGACGGCTCCGGCGGCACCCTCTGCCTCGCCTGTCACGATCCAACCCGCCAGGTCGGCGGCAAGGTCAATCCGCTCGCCGATTGGCCCACCGGCGCTCACGCGCTTTCCGCGAACAAGATTGCGCCCGAGGCTCTGCTCGGCAGCTACACCACCGTTGCCGCGGACGCCTGTCTCTCCTGCCACACGCCGCACAACGCCAGCGGAGCATCGGAGCTCCTCCGCGGCCAGAATGAGCAGGACTGCATCGCCTGCCACAATGGCGCAAACGTCTCCGCCATGGCGCCAAACGCAAACGTATTTGCCGAGTACGCCGCGCCCAAGGTCGGCCACCCCTTCCCTGCCTCCACAAATCCGCACGATACCGCTGAAAGCGTCTTGCTCAACAACAACCGTCACGCCACCTGCGTGGACTGCCACAATAGCCATGCCGCGGAGCCAGTTGGCGCCTTCCCCGATCCGCCGCTCATCCGCATCTCGCAAAGGAACATCGCGGGCATCAGCGCCGCGGACGGTACCACGGTTCTCACCCCCGCCATCAATCAATACGAGAACTGCCTCCGCTGCCACAGCTCAAGCGCGGGCAAGCTCGTACAGACGATCTATGGATACTTCCCCATCCGGGAAGTCTCGGATGGCGATCCTCTCGACCTGACCAAGCAATTTGCACTCGCGTCCACATCCAGTCATCCGGTCATGCATCCCAGGAACAGCGCGCTGAATCAACCAAGCCTGTTGCCCAACATGCTCAATCTCGATGGCGTCAAGCAGGGCCGAGCCATGGGCACACAAATTCTCTGCACCGACTGCCACAACAGCGATGACAACCGCGAGTTCGGCGGCTTGGGCGCAAACGGGCCCCACGGCTCCAAGTGGACCCACATCCTGGAGCGCCGCTATGAGTTCAGCCAGGCCACTCTGCCGGGCGGAGCCATCAACAACCTCTTTCCCAATCCCGACACAGGCGCCACCGGCCCTTATGCCCTCTGTGCGAAGTGCCATGATCTGGCCGGGCAGATTCTTCAGAACACCAGTTGGGCACATCACAGCAGCCACATCAACCTGGGCCTCAGTTGTTCTACCTGCCACACAGCGCACGGCATGGGCGCAACCAGTGGGGTCGTCAGCGGCGAGCGCCTCATCAACTTTGACCTGAACGTGGTGGCCAAAAACGCAGGCCTTCCCATCACCTACAATCGCGCAACAAACAGTTGCGTCCTCGTTTGCCATCTGGCTTCACACAATCCAGACCACTCCGTTACGCTGCGGGCGCCGTCCAGGGGCCCCGGCGGCAAGCTGTGAGGGAGCGTCGAACCCAAAGGCAAGGGGCGTCGGATTCAATCCGGCGCCCCTTGTTTTTGTCTCCATGGGCTTCGCACCCCCGCGGGTCCCCGCCTCCCTTCTGGTCAGGCAGGCTTGCCCCGATTTAGAAGATGGTTCCCGCCGTGCTCCCGTTCATCTCGTTCGAAAGCTCCCCATGGCACTGCCGGCAGAACTGCGCTGTCTGGTTGCTCCCGGTTGTGCCGCTGGCCGGGTTGTACGGACCCCGCAGGAAGAACATCGTCGCGTAGGTGCCAGGCGGCAGCCCGGATGTCGAACCGGCAGTGATATTCACCACGTTCATTCGGTGCGGCTCATGGCAGGTTGTGCACACAATCACGGCGGAGTTGTTGTAGCTGCTCGGCTTTACAAACATGCCGTAGCTGCTCACAAAGCGGCTTGAGTTTGCTCCCCTCATGCTGACCACGCCATTGACCTGCGAACAGTCCCAATTCGCGCTCCCGCCGCATTTCACCTTCGCGCTCAACCCCACGGGGTGTTCGCTCAGGTAGCCCCCGGTGCTGCTCCCTGTATTCTCAATCAGGGTCGGGATCGAGTTGGCATTGCCATACGTCGCCGGCAAGGTCTCATACACCCTGTTCCTCATCATCGCCCTTGACGCATAGTTGCCGTCATGGCAGCTCAGGCAGGTCAGCATCCCCGCCACGTCCGGAGTCGCCGCCGACATGCTTCTGGGCAGCACTTCCACAAACTTCCCGCCGCCCGTAATGATCGTCTTGCCATAGAGGCTGGAGACATCCTCGCCCCAAAGGGCGACACTGCCCGAGCCCGGGTCCGTGCTGCGCGCCACCCCGTTGCCCGAGGAGCCGCTGTGCGGCGCGTGGCATGCCGTGCAGCCGCGTCCATAGTTCAGGTGTGCGCCCAGCACATCCGTCGTTGGTGAGGTAATCTGGGCTCCTGCCAGGCCGGCGCCTCCCAGGACAATCAACGAGACAAACAGATACCGTTTCATCGCTTTGGGCCTCCGAACGCTTCCCTCCAAACATCGGCGGAGTCCCCAAAACCTGTAGAAAAGAGCCCGGCGGCGCCTTCAAATGGCGGCCGTAGTTGCCATTTCGGGCGCACATGCGCGCCCTTTCCCTCAGCGAAATCCTTCCGCAAAAAAAGTTGGATTGCTGCTGAAATCCCTGCTTTGCCTGAATAGAGTTGCGCGCCCTGCCCTAGCCTTCATCCTCGCCATGCACCAGGCCAAATTTCTTCAGCTTGTAGCGCAAGGCGTCACGGCTTATATCCAGCAGCTTCGCGGCGTTCGTCTGGTTCCCGTTCGCCTGCGTCATGGCCAACTCGACCATTGTGTGCTCAACCTCTTCAAGCGAGGTTCCACCCACGGGAATATAGAGCCGCGGCAGAGTCCGTCCATTGGGCAGCGTCCGCCCACCGTCCGCAGGCGAAGTTCGCTCAAAAAGCGTCCGCCCGCCCGACTCGCCCACTGAAAAAGGCAGATACACCGAGCGCAACAGCGGCTCCTCTTCCAGAATCATGCCGCGTTCAATCGTGTTCCTCAACTCGCGCACATTGCCTGGCCAGTTGTGGTTCAGAATCAGGTTGCGCGTCTCGTCCGTTATGCCGCGGATCGACTTCTTGAACCGGCGGTTGTAGCGCGTGATGAAGAACTCGACCAGGGGAAGTATGTCTTCCTTGCGGTCGCGCAGTGGCGGAATGAAGATGGCGATGATGGCCAGCCGGTAGTAGAGATCCTGGCGGAACTGGCCTTCCCGCACCGCCTTTTCCAGGTCGCGATTGGATGCCGCAATCACGCGCACATCCACTTGCATATCGCGGATTCCCCCCACCCGCCGGATCACCTGGTCTTCCAATACCCGCAGCAGCTTGGCCTGTAACAACGGAGAAAGCTCGCCTATCTCATCCAGAAAAAGCGTCCCTCCGTCCGCAGCCTCGAAGAGGCCTTTCTTCATCTGCTTGGCGTCTGTAAATGCACCCCGCTCGTGCCCAAACAGCTCCGCTTCCATCAGCGCTTCCGGGATGGCCGAGCAGTTGATCGCCACAAACTGCTTCTCGTGGCGCGTGCTTTCGTAGTGGATTGCCTTGGCAATCAGGTCCTTTCCGGTGCCACTCTCGCCCTGGATCAGGATCGTTGTCGCCTCGCAGGAGGCAACCTTCTTCACGAAGTTCATCAACTCCGTCATCTTCGGCGAGACGCTCACGACGCTGTCGTAGCCAACGCCCCGGCGCACATCGCCCCGCAGAGCCTGCACTTCGCTGCGCAGGCTCGTCGCTTCGAGCGCGTTCTTGATGACCACTTGCAGCTCGTCAAAGTCGATCGGCTTGCCGACAAAGTCATACGCCCCGAACTTCAGCGCAGCCTTCACATCGTCCAGTTGCGGGTCGGCCGTGATCATGATGACCGCCCGGGCATCGCCGTTCTTTTTGAGCTGATCCAGCACTTCAATGCCGGCAATGTCTGGCATCCGCACATCCAGCAGCACCAGGTCCGGCGACTCCCTCTGGGCCAGCTTCAGCGCCGGCTCGCCGGCATCGGCCTCAATGACCGCATAGCCCCACTCTTCACACTTCTGGCGGAGCGACCAGCGCACCAGGCGTTCGTCGTCCACGATCATGATCTTCTCGGCTGACATCGGGTTTTAATTTACCACGCAGGATAAGGGGCCTGCTTTCAGAGCAGTCTGGCAAATGGGCCACGCACCTGCCTCGACCTATCAATGAGATATATCTCTCTGATTTTATTATAGATGCATAGTCCCCTTCAGCAGAGCGTGTCGTGATTTGTCGCTTGCTGGCGCATACGGCTGATTCTGATCTTGCAGCAGTCGAAAGGCCCTCTGGAGACGATGCGGCCCAGGCGCCTATCCCAGCCACCAAAGTCCGTTCGACTGACGGAGGACAACCGAGCTCAATCCTGAGCATCAAGCGACTGGGAGGCACAACCAGACTGCAGCCACGCTCTTCCCTGCCCGCTACGCCGATTCTTCCCCGCTCTCAAGGCCCGCCCCGCTGAAAGGAAGCAAAACCTCAAGGCTGGTCCCCTGCCCCACGACGCTCGTCACGCCGATCCGCCCGTGATGCTCATCCACAATCCGCCGCGCCAGCGAAAGCCCAAGACCCGTGCCGTTGCCCCTGGTGGTAAAGAAGGGGCGAAATATCTGAGACAGTTGCTGCTCGGGAATCCCGCGGCCGGTGTCGCTGACCGTCACCCTGGCGCAATCGCCCTCTGAACCGATCTCTACCCGCACCGTTCCCGCCCCATCAATCGCCTGCACCGCATTGAGCAGCAGATTCAGCACCAGCTGGTGGATTTGATCGCTATCATGCTCCACCTCCGGAAGGTCCGCCGCCTGCTGCAGTTCAATCCTGATCGGTTGAGACAAAACCTGCTGCCGCGCCAGCATCACGGCGTGTTCTACGGTCGTGTTCAAATTGCTCCGCATCATCATTGGCGGATGCGGCCGGGCAGTCTCCAGCAGATCGGTCAGAATCCGGTTGATCTGGTTGATTTCCAGTCGAACGTCTTTCACCATTCCGTGCGCCGGACTGGTCACGGGCAGATCCCGCCCAATGATCTCGATGACTCCGGCAATCCCCGCCAGAGGGTTGCGAATCTCGTGGGCCAGACCTGTGGCAAGCTCCCCAAGCGTGGCCAGGTGCTCGGCTCGAGACATCTGTGTGCGATGCATGGTCTCAATCTCCTTGCGGCTGTCTCGCAACTGCTTCGTCATGTAATTGAATTTGCGGCCAAGGGCTCCAATCTCATCGTTGCGCCCGGAGAAACTCACCGCGACATCCAGATTGCCTTCGCTGATCAACCCCACCTTTTCCTGCAGTTCGACCATGGGACGCTGAATGAAATAGGCCAGAACGCCGATCGAAACCCCGCAAATCACCACCGCTCCCGTCCCTGCGAGCAGCAGCACGGTGTGGCGTTCCGGGTCGCGGAGAGACACCGTTGCCAGAGTGAAGAGAAGCAAACCCGCCACCAGCACAAATACAACTGGAAGAAGCGCCTTGAGTTGCCAGTTGACACGAACCCTCTCCAAATTCAGTCCTCCGGCGATGCCTGAGCTGCACCGCGTGCCCAAGAGAATCGTCGACGAGAGAGCCAGGAACCACCCGGATCAGGAGTCGCGGTCTTGAACCAGCGATTGGCTCCCCGCGCTACCTCCCGCCCCAACCCTTCCCTTTCGATGTCCCTGCTTCTTCACAGAATCTGAAGGCTCTGCCATTCCCCCAATGTCCAATGGCCCCGCCAAATCGACAGCCTGATGCTGGCCCAGCGTTCTTCGCAGGCTCTGAAGGTCTGCCTGGATTCGAATCCACGCCTGCGCGGCTTCAAGCAACTGCGCCCCATCTGCGCGAGTGACCCGTGACCCCGAAAAATGGAAAGAACACCTCCGGACAACCGGCGGCCCTGGACAGCCCAACTCGCCAACATCGCAAACTGCGTGGGTCGTACACCACGCCGCCGAACACGACCTCAGCGAACAACAGGGAACCATGATGACCAAAAAAGCTGATTTGCGATACTGTCGCACGAAATGCCCAACTGACTCGTGATGCTCGACACGACGAAGCGGATTGCCAAGCGGAAGCCAACGGCCATCTCCCCCTGCCCTGACTGGATAAGCAAGCCGCGCTCCACAAGGGAAACCTGCCGTATCTTTAACAATAAGCTGATGTTACCGATAACTTGTTTCGCCTGTCTCTCTGCTGCTTTGGGCTAAATGACGCACCAAATTGCGATTTACCCGCAATTTCACTCATTGCCGCCGCGGCCTGGAATTCCTAGGTAAACCGCCTCCAGCATCTGCCATTCCAGCCACCCCGACCCTGAAATTGCCACATGGCCTTGAGAGCCAACCCTCCGTTGTTGCATAGCTCCAGGCTCCGCTATTGGAACCTCAAGGCGACATGGACTATTCTGAACACAGGATTCCAGGACCGTCTTGGGGCATTTGACTGAATGCGCTGCGGGAGAAAGCCCATTCTGAGCCCGACACGAGGGACACCTGTTCTTCCATCAGGTCAACTATGCTTGCCAACCTCTTTTCGCTCAATCGGTTACGTGCGCGTCGCACCTCGCAAACGGCTCTTCGCGATACGGCGACCTTCGTGCAACAGGCATCTTTCGGAGGCCGTATGATACTGCTCCCTTCTCGCGTCTGGGTCCGTCACACGGCCGCCAACCGCATGGCCCGCAAGCAGGTCATCGGCGTCAGCATTTGCGCGGCAATCCTCGCTCTGTTCGCCTTCCCCGCCATTGCCGAGGTTCATCCGGTACCGCTGGACAAGAACACAGACACTGCCAAGTGCCTCGAGTGTCACACCGATCAGGCCAAAGGCAAATTCGTCCATGGAGCCATGGCCAAGGGCTGCATGAGCTGTCACGAAATCCGGGTCAACAAGGACACTACTCGCGTCAAGCTCATTACCGCCACGCCCAACGCGCTCTGCGTCACCTGCCACGCCAACAAGAAGGCATCCGAAATCAAAGGCACCGTGCATCCGCCCGCCGTGCGCGACTGCCTCACCTGCCACGACCCCCACAAGAGCGAAAACAAGGACCTCCTTCTGAAGCCAACCTCCGGCGACGCGAAGGAAAACCTCTGCCTCAGTTGCCACCAGACCGGGCTCAATGTGCCGGAAAAGGGCAGCCGTCACGCCGCGCTTGAAATGGGTTGCGATGCCTGCCACATCACTCACAAGACCGGCGCGGAGCTGACCCCCGAAAATCAGTTCCACCTCACCAAGTCCGCCCCGGCTCTCTGTGTCGACTGCCATGATCCCAAGGACGCCGAGCTGCAAAAGGCGCATCAGAACCAGCCCTTCGGCACCTCCAACTGCCTCCAGTGCCACGACCCGCATCAGTCCTCTTCCCCCAAGCTGATGCGCAAGTTCATGCATGAGCCTTTTGCTGAGAAGAGCTGTGAAACCTGCCACGCACCCGCCAAAGACGGCAAGATCGTCCTGACCCAGACTGACGTAAAGGCCCTCTGCGTCACCTGCCACGACGACAAGGCAAAGCTGATCGAGTCAGCCAAGTTCCCCCACGCGGGCGCCGCCGGGGAATGCACCGATTGCCACAGCCCCCACGCCGCCAGCCAGCCTGGGCTGCCCAAGACCGACTCAGTCACCATCTGCCTCGGCTGCCATACAGACATCGATGAGTTGCGCAAGAAGCCGGCACATCATCAGCCCGCTTTTGTGCAGGGATGCTCCACCTGCCACACCCCCCACGGCGGCGACAACGACCACCTGCTGCGCGCCACGGGCAATGCCCTCTGCCTTGAGTGCCACGGCCCCGATTCGGCGCCGCAGAAGCTGGAGTCAGAACACCTGCTCACCATCTTCAATGGCCAGGTCAAGCTTCCAGACGACTACTACAAGAAGAACAAGGTCGCGATCCTGCCCTTGCGCTTTGGCCTCGGACACCCGGTTGACTACCACCCCGTCTCCGATGTGTTGGACCCGGCTGATCAGAGCAAGGTGAAAACCCCGCTCAGTTGTCTCTCCTGCCATCAGCCCCATGCCTCAGCCGAAGCGGACCTGCTGGTCAAGGATCAGGCCAACAACATGGCCTTCTGTGATAACTGCCACAAGAACAGGATCGATATGAATCAAACGACGATCCCGGAAAAATAAATGGAGATTCAGATGTCCCGCTTCCTCTCAAATCCTTCGCGCACCGGCAAGCCGCTCGCGGCACTCCTTTTGTTCGTGTTGTGCCTGGCTCTGCCGTCGGTCGCCGGCGCGGACAAAAAAAAGAAGCCCGCAGCCGCCCCGGCGCCCGCGCCCGAGGTTGGCCCGCGCAAGTTCGGCTTTGACCCAACCAAGCTCGTCTGGCCCAGCCCGCCCAATCTCGCACGCATCCATTGGCTCGACTATTTCGCCGGGTCCAAGATCGACTACACTCCGCAGGCCTCCAGCAAACCCAAGCCGAGCTGGATGGACCGGCTCGCGGGTGGCGAGTCCCAGGCCGAAAAATTCAATCCCAAGACGTTTCCCTTTCAGCTCATCGGTCCATTCGGAATCGCCATTGACTCCAAGGGCCTCGTCTACGTTGCCGACCAGAAGGTTGGCGCCGTCTTCATCTTCAACACCGAGACGCACGATACCCAGCTCATCCGCAACGGCTACGAAACGCGCTTTGGCTGGATCAACGGCCTCGCCATCGATGATGACGACCGCCTCTTTGTCTCCGACGGCAAGCTGCGCCGCATCACCGTCTTCAACGCCAAGCACGAGCCGGAAGGCCAGATCACCGAGGGACTGGTCGACCCCGTCGGCATCGCTCTCGATACCACCAACCGGTTCCTCTATGTCGTGGACACGCAGCTGGACCAGGTCGTTGTCTACGATGCCGACACGCTCAAACTGCTGCGCCGCATCGGCACCGGCGGCAAGAACCACTTCCTCACCACGCCCGGCGACTTCGGCGCGCCCCAGGGTGTCGCTGTCGACAAGGACGGCAATGTCTACGTCACTGACACGCTCAACAATCGCGTTGAAATCTTTGACGCCGACGGCAACTTCATCAGCCTCTTCGGCAAGCACGGCGACGGACCCGGCTACTTTGCCCGCCCCAAGGGCATCGCGGTCGATGTCGACGGACATATCTGGGTGGCCGATGAAATGGAAGACCGCCTCCAGGTCTTCAATCGCGATGGCCAGTTGCTGACCTACGTCGGACTCGGACACGGGAACCTGCCTGGCCAGTTCAAGGCCCTGGTAGGCGTCGCCATCGACAAGCAGAATCGCGTCTTCACCACCGAACAATACCCCGGTCGCCTCCAGGTCTTCCGTTACACCACGGATGCCGAAGCAGCAGAAGAAAAGGCACGGCATGAAGAAGAACTGCAAAAGGCCGCAGAGAACCGGCAGAAGGCCGCAGCCGCGGCTGCGCCCGACTCGAAGGGCAGCGCGCCTGCTGCTCAACCCAAGCCCTGATCTCTGCGGGGCCTTTTCTTGACCATCTGGATCAAGCATCGCCGTGGCCTAAGTGGGCTGCGCTGGCGGAGCCCCGCGGTTCCGGCGCATGGTGGACCAGCACGACCTATGCGGCCAGGTGCTCCACTCGGTAAGGCTCTCTGCGGAGAGCCGCGTCACTTCGCCAGAGGCGATTGCCCCGGAACTTGAATTCTGGACAAGAACTCGGGCAGGCCCCTGGCTTCCGTCCTCAGCCGAAAGAGCGCCCCCGCAAGCGGACCTTCCTCCTGCTTCCGGTCTCCGCCCGCGGTGGTGATGTACATGTCGCTCAAGTCTTCTCCGCCAAAGGCAACGCTTGAAGTCTTGGGCACTGGCACGTGAACCCTTTTCTCAATCCTGCCGCTGCCATCAAGCTGTGCGACGCATGACCCATCCCACAGCGCAGACCAGAGTCGGCCATCGGCATCCAGAGTGGCCCCGTCCGGCAGGCCATCGGATTCATCAAATCGCGCAAAGACACGCTGGTTGCTCAGAGCGCCGCTCTGCACGTTGTAGTCGAAGATATAGATGGCGCGGGCAAAGGAGTCCGTGTAGTAAAAGCCGGTTTGATCCCGTGTGAAGGCCATTCCGTTGGAGCAGCCGATGTCGCCGAGCACGCGACAGAGCGAGCCATCCGGGTCCAGGCGATAGAGACTGCCCTTCCCGGTCCCGCTCGACAGGGTGCCGCAGAAGACCCGTCCCCTGGGGTCCGCGATCACGTCATTGAAGCGCGAGTCCCGCTCCTCCTCAATCTCGGTCAGAACCGGGATAAGCGAGCCTTCTCGCCAATTTGCAATGGCGCCCCGGTCCATGAAAAGCAGCAGGGAACCATCGGCCTGAATCGTAAATCCGCCCACGGGCCTGCCCTCGTAGCATTGCTCGTGCAGGCCGGTGGCCGGGTCAAAGCGGAAGATGCGCCCCCTGGGAATGTCGCACCAGTACAAGCGCTTTTCCAAAGGATGCCAGAGCGGGTTCTCTCCCGTCTCGCAGCCGTAGTCAGCCAGGCACTCGAGCCCCGGCGATCCTTCAAGCCTCGGTTCACGCAGGCGCATGGTAGCCGCCTTCCTTCACGCAGTCCATGGCTGCCCTCGCCGGTGGCTGAAACACCCGCCGGCAAGGGGAGTATACACACGGAATGGAGCCTATGTAATACTTCGGTTCGTGGCCGGAGACTTCCCATGAGAGACCGGCATCCGCATCGAGGCCGCGTCCTGGCCCTCACCAGCAAGCAGCTTGAAGAATGGGTGTGAATCCAGATGAGTGAACAGAAGAGGAAGTTCCGGTCTGCCGCATGGTTTGGCAAGGATGACAAGGATGGCTTCATCCATCGCGGTTGGATGCGCAACCAGGGCCTTCCCAACCATGTCTTCGACGGCAGGCCCGTCATCGGCATTTGCAATACCTGGTCCGAGCTGACTCCGTGCAATGCGCATCTGCGCGGCATTGCCGAGCATGTGAAACGCGGCGTGTGGGAGGCTGGCGGACTGCCGCTGGAGTTTCCCGTCATGTCCATGGGCGAAACGCTGCTTCGGCCCACGGCCATGCTGTTTCGCAATCTGGTCAGCATGGATGTGGAAGAGAGCATCCGCGCCAATCCCATCGATGGCGTCGTGCTGCTCTGCGGCTGCGACAAGACCACCGTCTCCCTGGTGATGGGAGCGGCGAGTTGCGACCTGCCCACCATTGTGGTCTCTGGCGGGCCCATGCTGAACGGCAAATATCGCGGCAAGGATATTGGCTCGGGAACAGACGTATGGCGATTCAGCGAGGAGCTGAAGGCTGGGACCATGACCCAGTTCGAGTTCAACGAAGCGGAAGCCTGCATGTCGCGATCCGCGGGCTCATGCATGACCATGGGAACAGCCTCCACCATGGCCAACATGGTGGAGGCCCTCGGCATCGCCCTTCCCCAGAATGCGGCGATCCCCGCCGTGGACGCTCGCCGCGGCGTACTGGCGCATATGTCGGGCCGGCGCATTGTCGAGATGGTCCATGAGGACCTGAAGCTCTCGAAGATCCTGACCAAGGAGGCATTCGAGAACGCGATCCGCGTCAACGGCGCCATTGGCGGATCCACCAACGCGGTCATCCACCTGCTGGCAATTGCCGGGCGCATCGGCGTGCCGCTCTCTCTTGACGATTGGGACCGCCTGGGACACGATGTCCCGACGATTGTCGACCTCATGCCCTCTGGCCGCTTCCTCATGGAGGACTACTACTACGCGGGGGGCCAGCCCGCGGTAATCGAAGCGCTCGACAGCCGCGGACTCATGCACGCGACCGCCTTGACCGTCACCGGCAACTCGATTGGCGACAACTGCAAGAACGCGCCAAACTGGAACCAGGAAGTGATTCGTCCTCTTGACCGCCCGCTTGTGGAGCATGGCGGCGTGGCTGTTCTTCGCGGCAACCTCGCGCCGGATGGGGCAGTGCTGAAGCCTTCTGCCGCGTCGCCTCACCTCATGCGCCACAGCGGACCCGCCGTGGTGTTCAACACCATCGAGCACTACAAGCAGCGCATCCTGGATCCCGATCTGGAAGTGGATGAGAACTCTGTCCTGGTTCTTCAGAACTGCGGTCCCAAGGGATATCCGGGGATGGCGGAGGTGGGCAACATGGGGCTGCCGCCCAAGTTGCTGGCGCGCGGAATCAAAGACATGGTGCGCATCTCCGACGCCAGAATGAGCGGTACGGCCTACGGAACAGTGGTGCTGCATGTGTGCCCGGAGGCCGCTGCGGGAGGTCCGCTTGCGCTTGTGCGGGATGGCGATTTCATTGAACTGGATGTCGAGGCGCGGCGTTTGCATCTGGACGTCGGCGACGATGAACTCGCACGCAGGCGTACCGCATGGGAGCCGCAACTCCCGCCGCTGAACGGCGGCTACCAGCAGATGTATGTGCAGCATGTGATGCAGGCTTCGCAAGGCGCGGACCTCGACTTCCTGGTCGGGCGCCGAGGCACTGAGGTTACGCGCGACTCGCACTAGGAGACGACTACACCGCAAGGAAGACCGCCATGACGAACGCAGAACAGTTTGCAACATACCCCAGCCTGCGCAACCGCGTTGTGATTGTGACCGGCGGGGCAAGCGGCATTGGCGAGGCGATCGTTGAAGCCTTCGCGATGCAGATGTCGCATGTGGCGTTTCTCGACATTCAGGACGAGGCGGCCGGAAGGCTTGTGGAGAGGCTCGATGCCGCGGGAGGGACGGTCCCGAAATACTTTAACTGCGACCTGACCGACATTGCCGCGGTGCGGGAAACAGTAGGTTCAATCGTGGACAGATGGGGAACGGTCGATGTGTTGGTGAACAATGCCGGAAACGACCTGCGGCACAAGATCGCCGAGGTGACGCCTGAGTTCTGGGACAAGACCATTGCGGTCAATCTCCGTCACCAGTTCTTCATGTCGCAGGCGGTGATTCCCTCAATGCAGAAAGCCCATCGAGGATCAATCATCAACATGAGTTCCATCGGCTGGGTGATTCCTTCCACCAACCAATCGGTGTACGTGACCACCAAGGCGGCCGTGGTGGGCATGACCCGCACGCTCGCACACGAGCTTGGCTCCGACAATATTCGTGTCAATTGCATTCTGCCGGGAGCCATTCTTACCGACAGGCAACAGCGGCTCTGGCTGACTGAAGAGTACAAGGCCCACGTGCTGGCAAACCAGGCGCTGAAGCGGATGATCATGCCGGACGAAGTGGCGCGCCTGGCGCTGTTCCTGGCAGCCGATGACAGCTCCGCAATCACGAGTCAAAGTTACGTCATTGACGCGGGCTGGGTGTAGAAGAGTGCTTCCGGGACGTTTGCATCAAGACAGGGGAACCCAATGGCAGAGAGATTGGCCGGGAAGTCCGCACTGATCACCGGCGCCGGGCAAGGCATTGGCCGCGCTACTGCGCTCCGCTTTGCAGAAGAGGGTGCGCAGGTCTGGGCTACCGATATCAACATGGACGCACTCGAAGCGCTTGCCAAGGAGCACGGCGCCATCAAGCCGCGCCTTCTTGATGTCCGCGGCGCAGACGCGGCCGAGGGCCTGGTGGAAGAAGTGGGCGCACTCGATGTGCTCTTCAACTGCGCCGGCTACGTTCATCACGGCGACATTCTTGCATGCGCGCCGGAGGACTGGGAGCGTTCCTTTGATATCAACGTGACCTCGATGTACCGCACCTGCCGGGCATTTCTGCCGGCCATGCTGGCGCGGGGCCGGGGAAGCATCATCAACATGGCGTCCATCGTCTCCAGCCTCAAGGGCGCTCCGAACCGGTTCGCCTATGGCGCCACCAAGGCTGCTGTCATCGGGCTGACCAAGGCGATTGCCGCCGACTACGTGAAAATGGGAATCCGCTGCAACGCGATCTGCCCCGGAACCACGGACACACCCTCGCTCGCGGAGAGAATGGCCGCGCAAGGAGATGTTGAAAAAGCGCGAGAGGCATTCCTTGCCCGTCAGCCCATGGGGCGTCTCGGCGCCCCCAGTGAGATCGCGGAGCTTGCCGTCTATCTGGCATCCGATGAATCGGCCTTCACCACAGGGCAAACCCACGTCATCGACGGCGGCTGGAGCATTTGAGGAGACTGGATCGAGCGATTTGCGGGATTCCGTAAACTACTGATTTTATTGGAGCGGGAGACCGGGATCGAACCGGCGACATTCAGCTTGGGAATGTGGTCATCAATTGAAAACAAAGAACATGGCGTTCACCTGATCTCGTTCTGGCGATAGAGATTCCGGGGATATTTGAAAGCGTTGTTCTACAGAAATCAAATAGAGCAGAAATGGAGCAGACGGATTTCTGTGTCGGCGGATGATTGTTAGCAAACGGGACAAGACCAAAAAGATTGTGTCCGACGCAAGGTTTGGTTGCGCCTTGCGGGCTTGCTTGGAATAGGAGCGATATCGGGGACAACCTGCCGAGCGACCTCTTCGGTGTCAAGGTACTAAAATTATGCATTTCAACAGCTTACGAGACAAATATGGAAATCTGAGTCCTTGTAAGCACGTACAGCCCCCTCTTTTGGCGCATTGCAAAACGTATTGCGTTTGAGCCTGTCCGCTCACCTGTACTTGCGCAATTTCGACCGATTTCAGCTCGCGCGGAGGAACTCAGGAAAGTTCATTCTATATTCATGAATCTTGAATATAGAATGATTCAACGCTATACTTGCTCCATGCTGAAGCCGCAGGACATCCTCGTACTGCTCAAGCTCTCCATCGAACCAGAGAGGCCAACGTACCTGCGCCTCGCCCAACAACTGCATCTCAATCCCTCCGAGGTGCATGCTTCGGTCAAACGTGCGCGCGCTGCCCACCTATTGCAGGGACCGCCTGCGCAGGAGCGCGTCAATCGTTCCGGTTTGCTCGAACTGCTTCTGCACGGCCTGCGTTACGTCTTCCCGGCGGAAAAGGGCGCTCTGACGCGTGGCTTTCCGACGGCCTATGCAGCATCTCCTCTCAAGGAGCAAATCGCGCCCGATGGTGAGCCGGTTCCGGTATGGCCTTACGCCGAGGGTACGGTCCGAGGATACAGCTTCTCGCCTCTGCACAAGAATGCGCCGCTGGCAGCTCTTGAAGACCAGAGATTCTACGAACTGCTGGCGCTTGTCGACGCTCTGCGGGAAGGCCGTGCGCGTGAGCGCGAACTTGCCGGCCGCGAACTGAAGCTTCGACTGGAGGCGTCGGGCCATGCTGCATCCCAATCTTGAGCTATTGAAGCTGACCGCAGAAAAGCTGCGGCCATTGCTCCCGGAGATCGTATTCGTGGGCGGCTGTGCGACCGGCCTGCTGGTCACTGATCCGGGAGCTGCGCCGGTCCGCGCCACATACGATGTAGACGTCATCGCCGAGATCCGTTCCTACGCCGACTATGCAATATTCTCCGAGCGGCTTCGCGCGCTAGGTTTTCAAGAAGACACACGAGAAGGTGCGCCGGTCTGCCGCTGGACCTTCGGATCGTTGATGCTGGACGTGATGCCGCTCGACGAGAAAATCCTCGGCTTTTCTAACCGCTGGTATCGGGATGCAATGCAGGCGGCAGTCGCCGTTACGATCTCCGAAGACCTGAAGGTGCGGGCCATTACAGCGCCGTACTTCCTTGGCACAAAGCTGGAAGCGTTTCACGGTCGCGGCCACTTGGACTATTTCGCCAGTCACGACCTGGAGGATCTGATTGCTGTCGTTGATGGGCGGGCTACTTTGCTCGATGAAGTTGCCGCAGCGCCGGAGGACTTGCGCATGTTCATCGGCAATGCGGTCCGCGCATTGGTGACAGAACTGCGCTTTCAGGATGCTCTGCCCGGTTATCTATTGCCAGACGCGGCCAGCCAATCCAGAATTCCCCTGCTTCTCAGACGACTTGAGGATCTCGCAAAACTGTAGATCTATCGCGAGGATGAAATGCATGAGTCCCAAACGACAAACTTCGGCAAAGAGCAGGACGCAAAAGCCCACTGGAGATGACGGCTGGACAGTTCTGAGTTGGGACGATCCCACCGAGTGGGCAGATTCTCGCTCTGTTGATCGTGGCAGAACGTATCAAAAACAAGGGCGCGTCCATGATCTCGCGATTTCAGAAGACGGATGGCTAATAGCGACTGTCACGGGCGGCGCATTCTATGCGGTGACAGTCTGGTACGAGGCCTCCGCAAAAAAGGCAGGGGCGATCTATTCGCTCTGCACATGTCCGTTGGCTCCAGCGGCTGCAAACATGCTGTGGCGGTCGATGCCTAGTACCTCGGAAGATTGAGCGCGAGCGAAGATACTCCCATGGCCCGCCAGGATGACGAGCGTTGGAAGTTGCTTGCCGACGAGAGCGGCGAAGAAGATGATGATGATGACGATGAAGCGGACGATCTCGGTATGGATACCGGAGACGCTGAAGACATTGAAGACCCGCAAGTCTATTATGCCCACCGGCATCGGCATCCGGAAGCCTTTGGCAGAACGACACTCAAGGCATCAAACGAAAAATCCGCAGGCATATCGAAGCCAAGAACCGCGATGAATTGGTGGAGTTGGTATGGGTTCAGACCGAACGGTTAAAAGAGGCAACAGACAAGGCCACGGTGACAATCTAAGTCCCTCTAAGCATGTACGACCTGTTCTTTCAGCGGATCGCAAAACCTATCGCATTTTCAGTGCACAGCCAGCAGATACGAATCGTTTAGGGGAGGAGCTATTTCTTCTCTGACGCCAGTCTTTGTTGCCATTCAGTGGCTTTATCCGGTTTCCCCCAGGCGGAGTAGAGGCGTACCAATCGTTCGCCAGCCTCAGGCAGGTCGGCATCGGCCGAGATCGCAGGGCTGAGCTTCTTCAGTCCTCCATAGCCCTCAAGTAACAGCGGTTCGGCCTCGGCGTACTTACCCTGACCAAGCAGAGCCGCGCCGAGCAGGCTTTGGCGGTCCGCTGCATCCCAGATTTGCAGGTTTTGACGTTCTGGGCCGACCATTGCCTCGCGAAGCATAGAATCAGCCTCCATATAGCGTTTCTGCAGGAGCCGCAATCGAGCGAACACAGTAAGGCACATGCGCATGGAAGGGCTCCCTGGAGCGGATTTGCGCTGAAGCGCGAGGGCCTGATTCAGGCTCTCATCCGCCGCTTCGAGCTGTCCTTCGCCGAGATAAGCTTGCCCCAAGATCGTCATGGCAGTCGCAGCATTGGGATGTTCCCGGCCCTGAACGCGTCGAATCGTGTCAACGAGCTTGACTAGAATCGGCTCAGCCAGAGTGTACTTTCCCTCGGAACAGTAAATGAGAGACAATACTTTTCCGGAAGCCAGCGTCCAGCGGTAATCGTCTCCATAGACGCGCCACAGTGTCCCATAGTTCTTTTCGGCCAGTGATTCCGCTTCAGCAAACAGGCCCATGGCCTCCAGCGTAGATGACAGGTTGCTCTCGAATGAGAGCGTGTACTCATTCTCAGCACCCCAGACACGACGGCTCAGTTCTACAAGCTGCTTTAGCGTGTCGACGGATTCGGCGAAGCGGCCTTCGCGGCGATAAATGACCCCCAGATCGTTCAGCGCTGGCAGCACCTTGGGATGTTCGGGGCCGAGCGAGCGACGGATGCTTGCCAATTCCAACAAATTGAGTCTTTCGGCATCCTCAAGACGACTCATCCCCAGATAAATTCGCTTGAGGGACCCTACTAACAGGATCGTAAGTGGATGATCTTCTCCATTCATGCGCCGTGAAATTGCCAAGCCTTCCTCAACGAGCGGTTCGGCAGCGGCGAATTTTCCTTCTTCGGTGTACAACCGAGTCAGATCGTTGATCGCTTCGGCCAGCATCTTCTGGTCGCCCGAGTAATACTGGCGTCGAGTGTTCAAGACACTGAGAAGTAACGTCTCGGCATCTTGATAGCGTCCCATCGAGTCGTAAATCACCCCTAGTTCCGCCGCACTGCCCAAAGTGCCGAGATCCCGGTCACCAAACTTCTTCCGCTCTGTTGCCAACAACTGCTTGAGTAACGCCTCGGCCTTTCCGTACTGCGACAACTCTCTATAGGTCATGGCCAGACTCGTCGCGCAGGCCAGGGCTTCGGGGGAATCTTCTCCCTGCACGCTTCGCCGCAACTCCACGGCCCGCTCAAATTGAGTCTGCGCATCGTCGAATCGGCCCAAGCCGTAGTAGCTTCCACCGATCGATTCGCGAATCGATGCCTCCACCAGAGGCTGATTCTTGAATCGACCTTGAATATTCTTGGCGGCTCGATCAAGCGCCGTGCGAACTTTCAAGTCAGGATCGGGCGATGTCTGCGGCGTTACCTGCAAATCCGGGTTGGCCTGCCCCAGCAGATCGTTGGTAAGAAAGTCATTGATTGCGCGCGTGGTGGCGGAGTCATCGTCGGCCCGCCGGCTTTCTTGTAGAGCTCGGTTCTTTTCCTCCGTTGCTGCCTTCTCGGCAGTTGTTGCTCGTTCCAGTTGCCTGGCGGCCAACCTCTCGGCGGTCAGGGCGCGATTGCGATCGGCTTGCGCGGCGCGCTGCGCGCTGGCGGCGTTGTCTCGTTGCGCCAAAGCTTCCCTCTCCGCCCTTCGTGCGATCCTGGCCGACGCCGAGGAAAAGACGATGCCCGCGACCAGCGCCAGCACCGCCGCTGCAATGGCTGTGCTCAAGGATTTGTAACGCAGTACGAGTTTGGTGAAGCGCGTCAGCCAGGATGGGCGCGCGGCGGTGACCGGCATGCCATCGAGCCAGGCACGCAGGTCGCTGGACAGCGCCTGCACGGAGCCGTAGCGCTCGGCTGGTGCCTTGTGCAGCGCCTGCAAGAGAATGGCGTCCAACTCGCCGCGCAGTTGGCTCTGCCACTCTCCGGACACGCTGGAAGGCAGGCTTGGCTCCAGTTCGCAGATGGCCCGCATGGCGTCCATGGCGGATGTTTGCGGAGTAAGGAACGGATGCCGCCCGGTCAGCAGTTCATAAAGAAGAACTCCAAGCGAGAAGACATCGCTGGCCGTCGTGATCCGATCACCACGAACCTGTTCGGGGCTGGCGCTGGAAGGCGTCATCAGACGCGTGGTGGAATAACGGTCAGCCTCCTCTTCCTTCATTAATTGGGCGATGCCGAAGTCGAGCAGTTTTGGCGCGCCGTTCGCAGTGACAAGAATGTTGGCAGGTTTCAGATCGCGATGAATCACCAGTTGACGGTGGGCGTATTCGACCGCGGCGCAGACCTCCAGACAAAGTTCGACGCATTGGCGCACGGTGCACTGCTTGCGCTGACACCAGGCATCAATCGCGAGACCGTCGATGTACTCCATCACCAGGTAGGGTGAGCCGTCCTCGAACATGCCACCATCGAGCAGACGTGCAATATTGGGATGATTGAGCGTGGCTAGAATCTGGCGCTCTTCCCTGAAGCGGTGCTGATCGCGTTCGGAAAAAAGGCCGGCGCGCAGTAGTTTGACCGCGGCACGCTGCTGGTATACGCCATCGTTCCGCTGCGCCTCCCAGACGACTCCCATTCCGCCGTGGCCGATCTCGCGGACCAGAAGCCAGGGACCGATGTGGCGGCCCGCCTGCGGCGTTTCGCGTTCGATGGTCAAAAGTTCAGCGGGAATCTCCAAGGGCGTCCCATCAAGGAAATCAGGCGACGCCAGATAATTGGCCAGCAGCGAACGCGCCTCTTCCACGACCTCGGCGCTCTCTCCTTGTTGATCGAGGAACCGCTCCTGTTCGCCTTCAGGCTGCTCGATGGCCGCGGAAAACAACTGCTTGGCGCGTTCCCAGTTGTTTCGATCCATGGCTATCTCTTTCCCTCAACCAGGCGCCGCCGGATCCAGGTCTTGGCGACCACCCACTCCCGCTTTACCGTGCTTTCCGAGATGCCCAACGCTTCGGCGGTCTCCGGAATGCTGAGGCCGCTGAAGTAGCGCAACTCGATGAGGCGTCCTTGTGCCGGGTCAAGCTTCTCCAACTCATTGAGCGTATCGTTGAGTTCCAGTAGTTCGACTTCGGGTGCTTCAGTCACCCCATCGGAATCCAAAAGAGTGAATCTCTCGGCACCGCCGCCGCGCTTCTGGCTCTTCCGAGCACGCGCGTGATCGATTAGAATCGTGCGCATCAGTCGCGCGGAAAAGGAGAAAAAATGTGTGCGGTCTTTCAAGCTGGTGGGCTGTGCCTGCGCCAGCCGCAGCCAAGCCTCATGCACCACCGCTGTGCATTGCAGCGTGGAGGTCGGCGACTCGCTGCGGCACTGGATGCGAGCGATCCGGCGAAGTTCCGGGTAGGCCATCTCTACCAACCGATCAAAGGCCGAGGCATCCCCCACCTCCCAGTCGCGTAACAGGGCGGTGAAATTCGCAGGAGACGCTGATTGTACTTTTTCGTCGGGTTGGCCCATAAATGGCAAAACTCTTGGCCGCCATTTTATCACTGCCCTCCCCGCATTGGGATAGTCGCAAACATTGCTCTTTGCAAGTCGCCAGCGCCGCTTGCTTAAGGCTCCGGCGCCTGGGTCACTGTGATCTTCAACTCGATCTTTTTGCCATCTTTCTGGGCCATCAGCCTTTGGTCAACCGTCTGTTCCTGTCCGTTGCTCCAGGGCAACTGCACGCTCATCACCGCAGCGGCCAAACTCATCAGATTGGCTTCCTTGGGCACGACGACGCCGGCCGTATTCAGCTTGGCCTGCGCCTTGGCCATCGCCTGCTGAGATTTCGCATTCACTTGTTGCATCAGCTGGGCCATCGCCGCCTGTCCCTGGGGACTGGAGAGCGCGCCCGGATTACCTTTGAGCGCATTGAGCTGCGCGCGCGCATTCTGCATCTGCGAATCTTGCGAAGAAGGGCTGGAAGGAACCAACGGCGCAAGCACGTCGTTCCCAGCCGGCTGGTCGCTCATGCCCGCGGCGGCCATCTGCGAGGCACGTATCTCCATCATTGCCTGCTTGTATTGGGCCACCGTTGCCTTGCCGTCAGCGCTCTGCGCCCAGGCGGTGTCGCCCATGTGGGCAGCGATCTGAGCGGAGAGGGTGCTCATCCGCGTGAAGGGATCCGACCCCTCCGTTGAAGAACCGCTTGAAGAATCCGAAGAGGTCAGAGGAGCCAGAACCTCATCAGGGCTTCCTGAACTACCAGAGGCACCAGAGGGAACCAGTGGCGCAAGCACGTCGCTTGGATTGCCCGAAGTACCGGATGCGTTGCCGTTGTTGGACGAGGAACTGCTGGATGATCCAGAAGGCACCAACGGAGCCAGCACCCCATCCTGGCTACCAGAACTGTCGGATGAACTAGCGGGAACCAGCGGCGCGAGCACATCATTTTGATTCCCGGAACTGTCGGAGTTGCTGCCGCTATTCCCAGTCGAGCCACCGGTCAGCGGTGTCAGTACGCCGCCCGGCGAGGAGGAGTACGACTTTCCAGTTGCCTGGTTCGTTTCGATGCGGTTGGTGTGATTGGCCTGCACCACGGTGCTGATGAATGCGCCAAACATCATGTTCTGGAAGGTGTGCCCTTTTCCCTCATAGGTTTCGATGGGGGCATGAAGCCCGGCCAAAGGCAATTGCAACACCGGCTGAGGGTCGCATAGATTCAGCTGAATCATGTCCAGTTTGATCTTGAACGAGTTTGGACCTTTGTACTGGATGTTGACGTCGCCTTCCTTGTCGTGTGCCGTCCACTTAAAGTCTGCTGGCTGCATGGTCATTTGCATGTTGCCGCCGTCTTCGATCTCCGGCTTATAGCATCCATTGTTCGTATCGAGCGTGATCTTGAGCTTTGCCTTACCTTCCCAATCGGCGTTCATGCTTCCTTTATTGGTTTGCCCGCTCACATGCAGATTCAAATTGACGTCAAAGTGCAGCAGCTTCTGCCACTCGTCGATCTTCTTGTAAAAGTCATTCTCGTCAAAGGAAATGGCATCAGAGCTCAGCAACGCCAGTTGGCGCAACATCAAAAGATAGTTGGGGCAAAGGTTGTACTGGTG
Organism: uncultured Acidobacteriaceae bacterium; assembly: GCA_903849645.1. Lineage (GTDB taxonomy): Bacteria > Acidobacteriota > Terriglobia > Terriglobales > Acidobacteriaceae > Telmatobacter. Next base: position 28,469 of record CAINJJ010000019.1, read on the forward strand.
ACCTTCTTTGATGTCACGATCAAATCGATCAACAACCGTTTTCGTCCATTGGGTGGCCAGGTCCAAGGCTTGCCGCTGGCTGGCTTCCGCGCCAGAAACAAGCGCGTCTCTCCGCGCCACCTCGATGAGGTAAAGAACTCCAGCATAGGCGCGGCGTGGCTCGCTGCTGTATTGACTGGCCATGGGGACGGCTTTGCCGCTAACCTGGTAGTCGCACAGACGCACAATGGCGGCTCGAATGCGGTCTTCGTTGTACTGGCGCAATACTGCCTGAGCCGCAGGGGTCAGATTGTTGTCACTGAATCCGTCGTATTGTGTCCTGGCCTTCCAGATCTTGACCAGCGTTATTACGTAACTGCTCTCCGGCTCAAGCGCCTGGTTCACCCATGCACTGGCCTGCTGGACGCCATTTGGCACTACGTTCTGTTGCCCGCAAAGATTGCAGGGCGGGTCAATCAGCGGAGGGACAGGCACCTTGCCCGAAGGATGAGACGCGGCGGCCATGGCTGTGGTGAAGTCACTGGCGTTGGCTCGCCCCCACTGCACAATCTCCGCGCTCATCTGCGACATACCCTCGGATTGGCCAGTTCCCTGCGCCATCGACGGCAAAGCGAACAGGACCGAAAAAATCGCCATCCACACCTTCGCGCTCATCCACATCCCCTTCACGAAGCTCTCCACGCGCTCAATTCCTCATTGGCGCTTCACCGTCCCAATTGCTTCAACCACTCTTGGGCAAAAGCGCGCGCAGCCGCCACCGGTTCGCGGCCCGCGCGGAAGCACAACTTCCACTCGGAACTCTTTTTCTCGTATTGCGCATCGGCAAAGCGCGATACTCCCTTGCCGCTGGCGGTTAGCTGCGCGCCGAAATCAATCTCTGCGCTCAACGCAAGAAATTCTTTCAGACGCTTTGCAATCAGCTCATCCGGATTTTCTGGAAACCGTATTTGCCAATCGGCCGAATCGCGCTCGTAACGCTTCTGGTCTTCCTGACCCTGGAGTTCCGCGCCTTGCTTCAGCATCGACTGATAGCGGGAATCCGCATCCTGTTTCTTCATATCGTCTTCCATCTTTTGAATCATGGCGAGCATCTGCGGCTGCATATTCGCCGGCATGGAAGCGATTTGCTTTTTTGTATCCTCGATTTGCTTGCGCTGCCGAGCCTGTTGCGCGCTTACCTGATCGTCGGCTGAGCCATTGTCTTTCGGCGGCTGCGGCTTGGCCGACGCACGGCGCTTGGCATAATCCGCCCGGAATGTATTCGTCTGAGTACCGGCTTTGACGGTGGCCAGAAATGCCTTGACGAACGCCACCTGAGCCGAAGTGGAAGCCGCATGATAGGAGCGAGCGCTGGGATATACCGGAAGATGATTCTCGATGAACGCGCCCGCCAGCCTTGCGCTGACTTCGCTGTTCTTTACGCCAAAGCCAATCGATCCATCCGCGCTGGTTTGCGCGAACACGAACAGGGACGCTGCAAGCAAGACCACCAAGGCCGCACACCAGTTTAATACTTTGCTCATCGCGTTCTCCTTGAATCTTGCCGGACCGAAGCTATTTCGCAGCGCTCACGGCTGCCTTCAACGGGTCAATCAACCCGTCAATCACCCCTTTGGCTCCATCCTTGCTGCCGGCATACATCGTCACGCTGATGGAGATTGTCTTGCCCCCGGCCACCCCCGTCCAGGTTGCATCGTAGGTGTCCAGGGTCTTTCCATTGCACTGGCCATGCGCGTCGATGCCGATGTCGGGGAGGTAAATGATCTTGCGCATCTCGATGACGCCGCCGCGGTAGGCGAACTTGCCGGCCGGCTCGCTCATGTGCCATGCGTTGTCCTTGAAGGCGGGCTTCTCCGGCTGGCGCAGAATGCCGTCGATGACCATCTGCATGCCGCCTGCCGTCCACGAATAGTTCACATGCGCCAGCTTTGGATAGCCGAAGCAGACTGAAAGATCGTTCTTCTTGACGCCCTCGAGGCCGTCGCCCATGCCGGTTCCCTTCCAGGGGAATCCCTGATAATTGTCCGGCGTCTGAAATCCGCCGGGCAGAGGCGGCATGACAGGCAGCTTCCTGGCCTGCGCCGGGCTTTCACTGGCCATGGACAACACCGCCAGGGACAGAGTGATGCATACAGTTCTGGTGTTCATCTTCAACCTCTTTCCCTCAGTTTTTCACAATGGAAATCAGCGTATCCGTGTTGCGCATACCGGTTTTCTGGTTCATCCACGGGCTTTGCAGCGTAATGGTGACGCCGTTCAGCTTGAACATCGCGCCCTTTTCGCTGGTGTGGATGACCGCGACGCCAGGCAGTTTGCTATAGAAGGCAATCACTTTGGCAAGGCTGTCGGCGGAACGGTAGCAGCCCGCCTGCCCGCCCATCTGCGCGACAAATGCGGTTGTGTCGGCGTCGTATTTCGCGCCGTCGTAGACCTTCACGCCAAACTTTTCTTCGGCGGAGGCCAGTGCCAGAGTAAGAAGCAAAGTCAGTGTCAACAGAAATGTGTTGCGAAAGAGACGCATGATTTCCTCACTTTCAGTTCTTTCAACGGAAAACTTAAAGTAATTTGTCGTGCAGGCCGCTTACTTGCGCACAAACTCCACACGACGATTGTTGGCCTTTCCTGCGGCAGTATTGTTGTTGTCGATGGGCTTAGAAGAACCGAATCCAGCCGTGGTGAGGCGACCCGCGTCGATGTTGAACTGGGAGACGAGAACGCTCTTAACGGCTTCAGCGCGGCGTTTGGAGAGATCTTGGTTGTGCTTCGGATTGCCGGTCGAGTCCGTGTGGCCGTCGATCTCGACGTTCAGATCGGCGCTCTGCTGCAGAGCGCGCGCGATCAACTGAATAACGGCGGCCGATTCGGGCTTGAGCGTATCGCTATCGGTGTCGAAGAGGATGCCGTGGGTGACGTACTTGCCAGTGGAGAGGATCGTCTTGCCAAAGTCGGGTGCGGACTCGGCCAGGCGGACATTGCGCAGCCCGATGAAGGCGCCCTTGTCCTTGATGTTTTCAAGCTCGAGCTGCGGAGCGCTCATGTCGGCGAACTGAATCTGGTTGACATCGCAAAGGCGTTGGCCGTCGACATACATCCGCAGGCGGCCCTCCTGCACCCAGTAGGCGATGTGATGCGGCTGGTTGAAGTCAACCTTAAGAGCGCCGCTTTCGTAGATGCTCTCGTTGTTGGGCCCGCGTAAGTCGATGGACAGGTTTCCATAATTCCGGCGCAGGGCAAAGAAGAGCACTTTGCGTCCCGACTTCTCCGCGAAGTGCCATGAGGCGGCCTCCCAATGCTGGTTGAAGAAGATGTCGAAGTCGAGCGTGAAGTTGCGCGGCACAGTGTCCACATTCGGGGTTAAGTAAGAGTCCCCGCCGCTCACCGCCAGTTCGCGCAGGTTGCCGGCTTGTCGCAATTCAGCAACGCCGCCGCGAATCTTCCAGTGCGGCGGCGGCTCGTCGCCGGCCATGTCGCTGAAGTCGTCGAAGAGGATGAGTTTGTCGCCGGGCACGAACTCGGCCTTGATGGCTGTGAAGTTGGGCTGGCCGCCGCCGGTCGGGGTCGCTGCTTGTGGTGCGGCTTGGGCGGAAAATTGTGTTGCGGCGGAGGGCTCGGCTTGAGTGGGAGACGTGTAGCTCGTCGGCGACGCGGCCGAGGGACCACCTGCTCCCGGCGAAGTTCCCGGCGTAACAGCATGATCGCCCACCTGGAAGCCGCTTCCCGAAACTACATTGCAGACCGACGAGGTGTCGTCCACATCAGCCGCCTGGATGGTCCCGATCGTCGATGTGAGGCGGCGGATGACCTGTCCGGTGGCCGGGTCCTTGATCTCGCGGCCCACGCGCAGCACCGTCAACTGGTCGCCGGGATGGATGCCGGCCCTGGCCCCGGCGTTCAGGATGACCTGCCCGCTATCGACGGCGGCAACCAGCGCATCAACCTTGACCGCGCGGACGGTGAGGTGTCCAGACTGCGTTCCCAGATCGGCGGCCAGAGCATCGACGGCCTTCTTGGTGGCCTCGCCGATGATGGTGCTTTGGAAGTTGCTGGAGCCGAAGTCGACGTTGCCATTGCCGCCGCCCCACCAATTACCTCCTGCGCCGCCCAGCGTCAGGCCGGAGCGGCTTGACGCGCCCTTGCCTTCAGCAGCGACAAGAATCTCGGCGGTGTCAACATTGATAATGCGGGCATCGATATCGAGATCGGCAATCCAGGCGCCCCATTGGTGGCCACGGAACGCTTTGTCGATTCGCCGCCAAGGTCGCGCAATGAAGCACTTGCGTCCCTGATGAGGCGGATTGGAATCTGCGAGGAGCGCGGCAGCGGCTGGGACAAGGTCGTCTCGCAGACCGAGATCTACCAACTGCCCGCGCCGCTCCCGGAGGCAACGCCAGAGCATACGGGCGTGATCCTTTTTGCGCCGCGGCCCTTGGCCAAAATGGACAAGGCCGACCGAATCCGTGCGGTCTACTGGCACGCCTGCCTTCGGTATGTCAGCCAGCAGCCGACGACAAATTCTTCCGTTCGGGAACGTTTTGGCATCCAGGCAAAGAACAGCTCCATCGCTTCCCGATTGATTCGAGAGGCGATAGAGTCCGGCGAGTTGGTTCCTTACGACCAGGACGCGGCACCGAAACTGATGCGCTATTTGCCTCACTGGGCCATGCCCGACCGGAATCCGGCGGTTTGATGGGCTCGGCTGTGTTCTGGCTTTACTTGATGGGTACTTGATGGATTTGCTCGATCCGGGGCGTTGTGTTTCGCAAGATGTTGATTATAGGCGGCCTACTTGGCGCGCTTTACTTGATTGGTTGTACGCGCCGGAGCAAAAATAGACCACGTAGCGCCGCGTTAGCGGCGTGACGTGGCGGAGTAAAAGTAGACCACCCCGCCAGGCATTGATTTCGCGGACAAGCATTTTTCTTTGGGGAGTGCCGAAGTTGATTCGGCGC
>CAINJJ010000020.1 GCA_903849645.1 uncultured Acidobacteriaceae bacterium
GCGCCGAATCAACTTCGGCACTCCCCAAAGAAAAATGCTTGTCCGCGAAATCAATGCCTGGCGGGGTGGTCTACTTTTACTCCGCCACGTCACGCCGCTAACGCGGCGCTACGTGGTCTATTTTTGCTCCGGCGCGTACAAAGCGCGCAAAATCAATGGGATTGAGCCCCTTGTGGAGGTCGGGCCCAGGCAAAGGGGAGAAGTTGATGGCTGCGGTTTGACCCATGGTCCCCAGCGAACTCACCAGCCCAGCCTCTCTGCGATACTCTGAACTCATGCGGGCAGTCCCTTCTCGGCTTCTTCAACTTCTGATCGTGGTAACCCTGGCCATCGCGGCGCCCGCTTTCGCCCAGCAGGATCCCTTTCGCTGGATGGACTTCCACTCCGAAAAGGACCAGGACATCATCGTTTGGGTCACCCGATCCCTGGCCGCTGAAAAGTGGACCGCCATCCGCGAAATCGGCGTCCAGTACGACGCCGCCCTCGTGGTCACCACCCTCCGTCCCAGCCCCCAGTCGCCCGCCAACGCCGACGCCTTCTCCCTCTGGAGCGTCAATCTTACCAACCGCGCCATCACCCCGCTCCTCAAGGGCGTCAACCTTCGCTGGCTCGACTGGCTGCGCCTCGCCGATGGCGCGCCGCTCGAGCTCGGCATCCTCTACGACAACTGCGTCGAGTGCCCCGCCGACACCTATCTCACTTCGCTCTACTACGACTACACCCAGCACGTCTGGGCCGCCCGCTGGATGCGCGGTTCGCAGGCTGTCCCCATCACCAGCGCCAACGCCCCGGCCGGCATCGCCTGGACCCACGTCTATGCTGTTCTCTCCGAGCCCAACGGCCGCGAACTCATCGGCGCATGGAGCCACTTTGACTACGGCCAGCAGAAGCCCCCCGAGGATTTCGTTTATCGCTATGACCTCGACCCCTACAGCCGGCTTGAACGCACCCAGCTCCTCTCCGCCAAGGAGGCCGACGCCATGAAGCAGCGCCTCTGCGCCACCCAGGGAGTCGTCCCCGGCCTCGCCCATGGCCAGGATTCGCCCCTTTGCCAGGAGATCCTCAAGCCCCAGTGGGTCCGCAAGCCCGTCACCACTCCCCCCGCCAACAATCACGGCCAGTCCCAGCCCCCCCGCTGAACTCAACCTCCGCGGTCAATATAGGCCTGCGGAGTACCCTCCGCTCTGGTTAGTCTCAAGACTGACTGGAGATTGAAATGATTGATATCAAGAGATTTGGGCGCTTCTCGACGCTTGCCCTGGTGGTTCTCGTCCTCACTGCCGGATGCCGCAAGGACCTGAGTCAAGTCGCGGCCGGCTCCGTGCAGGACCCGTCTTCCGACCCCGCCGCCGCCAATCTGGCCCCTGACTCCGGCAACAGCAGTACGCCTGCAACCTATAGCGCCGCCAACGCCAGCCCCGCGCCGGCTGCCTACTCGGGGCAGCAGCAGAGCGCTCCCCCACCCGACAACGGCGGCTACTACGACTCAAACGCCGGCCAACCCCAGGATCAGGGCTCCGACGACCCCGGTTACGGCGAGCAGCCCGTGCAATACGCCACCCAGCCTCCTCCCCCCATCCCCGACTACGACCAGCCCCAGGCTCCCGGCGACGACTATCTCTGGACCCCCGGCTACTGGGGATACGCCGACATGGGCTATTACTGGGTCCCCGGCGTCTGGGTCGAGGCTCCCTATGAGGGCGCCCTCTGGACCCCAGGTTACTGGGGCTATCGCAACCATCGCTACGGCTTCTACCGCGGCTACTGGGGCCCCCATATCGGCTACTATGGCGGCATCGACTACGGCTTCGGCTATATCGGCTTCGGCTACCAGGGCGGCTACTGGGGCGGCGGTCACTTCAACTACAACCGATCCGTCAACAACGTCAATATCACCGTCGTCCACAACGTCTATAACCGCTCCGTAGGGGACGGCCGTCGCGGCGGCGACCGCATCAGCTTCACCGGCGGCGTGGGCGGGTTGCAGGTGCGCGCCAGGCCCGCGGAAATGGCTGCCCAGCGTGAGATGCACGCCCAGCCCATGTCCGCGCAAATGCAAAACGAGCGCGCAGCCAGCGGCAATCGCGCCCAGTTTGCCACCCAGAACCACGGCCGCCCCGCCAGCTTTGCCGTCAGCCAGCCTCTCACCGCCGACCGCAACGTCCGCGCCCCCGCCTCCGTACAGATGCGCAATGACGCCGAAGCGCAACAGCGCGACAAGGGCCGCAACCAGCCCGGCTCAGTCCAGCAACAGCGTCCCGGCCAACCCGGTCAGGCCCAGCCCGACCAGACTCCGCCCTTTCAAAACCGGCCCGGACGCGACCAGACCAATCAGCCCCAACCCAACCGCGATCAGCCCAACCCCTTCCAGCAGAACCGCAACCAGCCGCAGCCCAACCGCGACCAGCCCGGTAACACCCCGCAGCCGCAGCAGGCTCCCCGGCAAATTGCCCCGCAAAACCAGCATCAGATTGCTCCTGAACGCCAGGTTGCACCGCAGCCTCAGCGTCCGGAGTATCAACAACGCCAGCAGGCCCCTCAGCAACAGCCGCAGCATCAGGCCGCCCCGCAGCAGCAGGAACGCCCGCAGGCCCCGCAACAGCAACAGAGGCAACAGGCGCCTCAACAACAGCAGCGCCAGCAAGCCCCCCAGCAGCAACAACAGCACCAGCAGGCGCCCCAACAGCAGCACCAGGCGCCCCCGCAGCGCGAGGAAGAGAAGCATCCCAAATAGCCGCCAGGCTCAACGGGGTTCAACCGGCTCGGGTGCCCCATCCTTTCCGCGACTTCACGCGGAAAGGGTGGGCCGGCCACCGCGCCGAAAAGTGCGCGTTAGACACGCGGGCATAACCGGACAGAAAAACTCCATCAATGCCATTGAAGTGTCAGGGCACGACTTCAGTTGTGCCGATAAGGCGAGCAAGATCAATGGGCTTTAGGCCCTGGGGAAAGGGCGTCCCCCAAAAGGCCAGATCAGAGGTTGCCTGGGTCAAGCGGTTTTTACCTGCCGCCTACTCCACCGCCAGCACCCTGACCGCCGCCAGTGACCTCACCCAGCGGGCCGGCCGTTTCTCCCCGGCAGCCACCATTTGCAGCGCGCCTCCCGGCAGCGGCTTGCCCTCCAGCCCATCGGCCACAATCACCGTTCCCTCGTGCAGGTCGGGGTTCACCTCGGCCACCGAATACACCGCCTTGTACCCGTCCGACCCCTCGGCCACCAGGTAGAGCCGCAGGTCCTTGCCGTGCTGCTTTGCGGGCACTCCCAGCGGCGTCAGCAGGTCCATCAGCAGCACGCCCGTGAAGGTCTGGTTAGCCTTCAAGTGCTCGTTGAACACGGTCAGCGTCCTGTGCGGCAGCGCGGCCAGCGTCGCCGGTGTCCACTCGGCGGTTTTGTCGCCAAAGCTGACCTTCAGCGGCCCGGCGGGCGGCAGCTTTTCGTCCATGCCGTGTCCCATCGCCATCCCGCCCATCGGAGCCGCGCCGCCCATCGGGGTACCCGGAGTCTGCGCCCCAGCACGCGCAGCCGCCAACCCCAGTGCCGCCATCAAAACCGCCGCTAAAACCCTCATCTGTGCCATCGAATTCCCCCGGATTCCATCGTATACTTGCCTCATGTCGATCGTGCGCAACGCTGCCGCCATTGCCAAGGGCATGAGCATTACCTTCGGACAGATCTTCCAGCCCACTGAGGTCGAGAACTATCCCGACGGCAAGGGTCCCCTCCGCGGAGCCGTCCTCGAGCAGCGCTACCGTGGCGCCCACGTTTTGCAGCGCGACGAAAACGGCCTGGAAAAGTGCGTCGCCTGTTACCTCTGCGCCGTTGCCTGCCCCTCCAACTGCATCTACATCGAGGCCGCTGAAAACACCGAGGAGACCCGCATCTCCTCGTCCGAGCGCTACGCCAAGGTCTACAACATCGACTACAACCGCTGCATCTTCTGCGGTTACTGTGTCGAGGCCTGCCCCACCGACGCCATCACCCATGGTCACGGCTTCGAGCTCGCTACCCTCAACGCCACCACCCTCGTCATGCGCAAGGAAGACATGCTTGTCCCGGTGGCGGCCATCGCAGCCGCAAAATAGCTCCGTTGCCTGCTGTCGTTCCCTGCGCGCCAGCCCTGAACCTGCCTGCCAAGTCCCAAATCGGCGCTTCCCAATTCAATTCAGACCGCCGCTCAGGCCCACGTGCATCCCCCCATCGAGCGCTTCTCACAGCGTGCTAAAATCGTCTTTCTCGTTGCTGACCCCGCAATGAACACACAGAGAGCGGCTTCTTCCGCCAGCATTTCCGCCGCTCTGCTTGATTGGGCCCCCAGGGTTGTTCCGCCAGGAAGGGAAAGATGCCCGCTCGACTCCCGATGATGGGAAATTTGATTCTGTCTTTGGCCTGTGCGGCTGCCCTCTCCCAGTCGCCTTCGCTCCTTCCAACCATCACCACAGCACATGCCGTGCACAGCCTTTCTCCTGAGCAGGCGGCGCGCGCCTTTCCCGTCCACCTCCGCGCTGTCGTCACCTACTTCGATCGCTATATCGACAAGCGCCACGGCGCTCTCTTCATTCATGACCCGTCCGGCAGCATCTTCGTCGCGCTCCCTTTGGAGCCCGTCCTCCCACTCCAAAGCGGCGACCTGATTGAGGTCACGGGCGTCACAGGGCCTGGCGATTATGCCCCCATCATCGCGGAACCGCATATCAAGGTCGTCGGCCATACGCAGCTTCCTGTCCCCGCCGCCCGGCCCACCATGGCCGAGTTGCTCGCCCCCCGGTGGGATGGCCAATGGGCCGAAATTCAGGGCGTCGTCCATGAGGTCCACGTCAACGCCACCAACGCAACCCTGGTCATCGCCACTGCGGGCGGCTCCATCTCCGCCACAACTGTGGTCCAGAAGGGTGTCAACTACCAGGCGCTCCTCGATTCCGTCATCCGGCTCTACGCCAACAACGCTCCGGTCTTCAACCGGGCGCGCCAGTTGGTCGGCGTCCACCTTTACTTTCCGCCGGTCGACGCCCTCAAGGTCATCGAAGCTGCCCCCGCCGACCCCTACGCCGTCCCCGCGCTCTCGGCCTCCAACCTGTTGCGCTACACCCCCGGCGTTGAACTCGCACGCCGCGCCCGTGTCCGCGGGGTCGTCACCCTCGACTGGCCGGGCCGCAGAATCTGCATCCAGCAGGAAGCCGCCGGCCTCTGCATGCTCGATGAGCAGGGCACTTCCGTCCAAACAGGCAGTCTCGTGGACGTACTCGGCTTTCCGACTGTCCGCGATTACAAGGCGACTCTGGAAAATCCCACCCTCCGCCTTGTCGACGCCGTCGCCCCGCAGCCTGAGCCTCAATCCACCGTTGTCTCCAAGGCGATTCTCGGCGACACCGACGGCCAGTTGGTGCGCATCGAGGGCACCCTCATCGGCCAGGAGCACGCTTCCGGCGACCTGACCCTCATCCTCCGTTCCGGCGCTGACCTCTTCATGGCCACCCTGCCCAGAAGCGCAATCCCAACCGGTCTGCCGCGCTGGAAAGACACCAGCAAGCTCAGCCTCACCGGCATCTGTAGCGTCCAGTACAGTTCTGAAGCCACAAACAGGGGCGAGGGCGGCGTCCGCCCTGCCTCGGTCCTGGTCCTGCTCCGCTCCGTCGCCGACGTCCAGGTGCTCCAGTCCCCCTCCTGGTGGACCACCCAGCACTCGCTGATGGTCCTTGGCGTGGCCGTGCTTCTCATTGTTTCCGCCTTCGCCTGGGTCGTCGTCCTCCGCCGCCGCGTTGAGCTGGCAACCGAAGCCCTCCGCCAGAGCCAGGAGCGACTCCGCTTCATCTCCGAACACGACGCCCTCACCGGCCTTCCCAATCGCATCCTTCTCCACGACCGCCTCAACATGGCCCTAAGTCGCGCCCAGAGATTCAAAAAGGGCCTCGCCCTCCTCATGGTGGACGTCGACTACTTCAAGGAGGTCAATGACGCTCTTGGCCATCACGCCGGCGACCGCCTCCTCCGCGAGCTCGCCCTCCGCATCAGCGAGGCGGTGCGCAAGACTGATACTGTAGCCCGCATCGGCGGCGACGAGTTCATTGTCCTGCTGCCTGATTTGCAACTGCCTTCTGACGCCGAGTCCATCGCCGCCAAGATTCTGGCCGCCATCTCCGCTCCGTTTGCCATCGGAGCAGCTCCCGTCTCCGTCACCGTCAGCCTCGGCGTCTGCCACTATCCCCTGGGCGGAGCCGACGCAGAAGCCCTGCTGCAAAGCGTCGACGCCGCCATGTACCGCGCCAAGGCCAGCGGCCGCAACAGCTTCCAGGTCTTCACGCCGACCGCGACCTAGGTCGTTCTGTCCCTCCATTTCCGCCCTCTCGCCGCTAACCCGCCCCTTCCCATTTATCCTTGAAACGATGGCCCTTTTTCCTCGCAATTTCAGAGGGTCCATGACATCAGGAGCGACCTTGGCGGACTTTCTCTCAGAACTGAAGCAGCGCGTACTCGTCTACGACGGCGCAATGGGCACCAACGTCCAGAAGCACAACCTCACGCCCGACGACTTCTGGGGCAAGGAGGGTTGCAACGAGCTCCTCGTCCTCTCCCGTCCCGACGTGATCCGCGCCGTTCACGCCTCCTTCTTCGAGGCCGGCTGCGACATCATCGAGACCGACAGCTTCGGCTCCACCAGCATCGTCCTCGCCGAGTACGAGCTCCAGGACCGGACCCGCGAGCTCAACCTCGCCGCCGCCCGCCTGGCCCGCTCCGTCGCTGACGAATACTCCACCCCTGCCTGGCCCCGCTTCGTCGCCGGCTCCATGGGACCCACCACCAAGCTCCCCTCGCTCGGCCACATCGGCTACGACGCCATGGCCGCCTCTTATCGCGAACAGGCTGAGGCACTCATCGAGGGCGGCGTGGACGTGCTCCTCATCGAGACCTGCCAGGACCTGCTCCAGGCCAAGATCGCCCTCGCCGCCTGCCAGGACGCCATTCGCGACGCCCGCGAAGGCAAAATCCCCTCCACCGGCCGCCACGTCGCCCTCCAGGTCCAGATCACCCTCGAGGCCACCGGCACCATGCTGCTCGGCTCCGAGATTGGCGCGGCCCTCGCCGTTCTCGAGACCTTCCAGCCCGACATCATCGGCCTCAACTGCGCCACCGGACCCGCCGAGATGAACGACGCCGTCCGCTTCCTCTGCCAGAACTCCACCCTCCCCATCAGCGTGCTGCCCAACGCCGGCCTGCCCCAGAACGAGGGCGGCCACGCCGTCTACAAGCTCACCCCCGCCGAGATGGCCGCCTATCTGCGGCAGTTCGTCTCCGAATACGGCGTCCAGGTGGTCGGCGGCTGCTGCGGCACCACCCCCGAGCACCTCCGCGCCGTCGCCGATGCCGTCCGCGGCCTCGCCCCCGCCACCCGCGCGCTCCTCCCCCAGTCGGTCGCCGCCAGCGCCTTCGCCTCCCAGACCCTCGAAGCCGATGCCCAGCCCATCATCATCGCCGAGGAGATGAACACGACCACCCGCCTCGAGCACTTCCGCAACATGGTCCGCGCCCAGGACTACGACGGCATCCTCGCCCTCGCCAAGCGCCTCGTCACCGAGGGCTCCCAGATGCTCGACCTCTGCTGCGCCATCGTCGGCGAAGACGAGATGGCCTACATGAACGCGGTGCTCGAGAAGATCGCCACCCGCGTCCTCGCGCCCATCCTGGTTGACTCCACCGAGGCTCCCGTTATTGAGGAAGCCCTCAAGCGCATCCCCGGCAAGCCCGTCATCAACTCCATCAACCTTGAAGACGGCGAAAAGCGCACCAGCCTCGTGCTCCCCATGGCCCGCCGCTACGGCGCAGCCGTCATCGCCCTCACCATCGACGAGCAGGGCATGGCCCTCACCGCTGACCGCAAGGTCGCCATCGCCCACCGCATCCACGACCTCGCGGTCGGCAAATACGGCCTCCGCCCGGAAGACCTCATCTTCGACCCCCTGACCCTGCCCATCTCCACCGGCCAGGAAGACTACCGCTCCGCCGCCATTGAGACCCTTGAAGCCGTCCGCCGCATCAAGCTCGAGTTGCCCCGTTGCCGCACCGTCCTCGGCGTCTCCAACATCTCCTTTGGCCTCAACGCCTACGCCCGCCGCGTGCTCAACTCCGTCTTTCTCAAGGAAGCCGTGGACCGCGGCCTCGACGCCGCCATCGTCAACTACTCCAAGATCTACCCCCTCTACAAGATCCCCGAGGTCGAGGTCGATCTCGCCCGCAAGCTCATCTTCCAGGACGCCGCCGGCACTGGCAGCGAGCCCCTCCAGAACTTCATGGCCCACTTCGCCTCCATCGGCAAGGGCTCCGTTCAGGAGGAAGTGCTCTCCGTTGAAAACCTCACCGTCGATGAAAAGCTCAAGCAGCTCATCATCCGCGGCGAGCGCTCCATCGGCCTCGGAGACCAGAAGCAATCCCTGGAGGAAGCCCTCGAAGCCGCCCTCGCCACCTACACCCCGCTCGACCTCATCAACACCGTCCTGCTCGACGGCATGAAGACCGTGGGCGACCTCTTCGGCGCGCGCAAGATGCAACTCCCCTCCGTGCTCGACTCCGCCGCCGTCATGAAGGCCGCGGTCGCCTATCTCGAGCCCAAAATGGAGAAATCCGACGGCGGCGGCAAGGGCACCATGGTGCTGGCCACCGTCAAAGGCGACGTCCACGACATCGGCAAGAACCTCGTCGACATCATCCTCTCCAACAACGGCTATCGCGTCGTCAACCTCGGCATCAAGCAGCCCTCTGACGCCATCATCGCTGCCGCGCGCGAGGCCAACGCCGGCGCCATCGGCCTCAGTGGGCTCCTCGTCAAGTCCACGCTCGAGATGAAGTATGTCCTCCAGGACCTTGAACGCCTCGGCATGACCGTACCCGTCATCTGCGGCGGCGCGGCCCTCACCCGCAAGTACGTTGAAGAAGACCTGCGCAAGGAGTACGCCGGCCCCGTCTTCTATGCCGAAGACGCCTTCGCAGGCCTCCACGTCATGTCCGACCTCACCTCCGACGACCCCGCCGTCCGCGAGCGCAGGGAAGAGGAAGGCAAGACCGTCAAGGTCTTTGCCCGCGGCAGCGTGGCGACCGCCGATGAGACCCCCGCCGCCCTCACCGCCGATGGCCGCTCCCCGGTCGTCGAGCGGGTTGCCGATATCCCAACCCCCGCCTTCTGGGGCCCCCGCGTCTTCAAGGATTACTCCCTCGACGACCTCTTCCCCTATATCAACGAAACCGCCCTCTTCAAAAACCAGTGGCAGCTCAAGACCGCCTCCGCGGCCGACTACCTCCGCCTCGTCGAAGAGAAATACCGCCCCATCCTCCACGAGCTGCAGGAGGAGGTAAAGGCTGCCGGCTGGTTCGAGCCCAAGTCCATCCTCGGCTTCTATCCCTGCGCCGGAGACGGCAACGACCTGGTCGTCTTTGACCCCCAGGACCCCGCCCGCGAGCTCGAGCGCATCGGCTTCCCCCGACAGGCCCAGGGCCGCCGCCTCGCTATCTCTGACTTCTTTGAGCCCCTCAGCTCCGGCCGCCGCGACGTCGTCGGCTTCTCCATCGTCACCATCGGCCACGAGGCCAGCCTCCAGACCGCCCGGCTCTTTGAGGCCGGCGACTTCACCAAGTACCTCTACCTCCACGGCCTCTCCGTTGAAACCGCCGAAGCTCTCGCCGAGTTCGCCCACAAACAGGCCCGCGCCTTCGTCGGCATCGGCGAAGGGGACGCTCCCCGCATCGCCGACCTCTTCCACCAGAAGTACCGCGGCTCCCGCTACTCCTTCGGCTACCCCGCCTGCCCCAACCTTGAAGACCAGGCCAAGATCTTCCGCCTCCTCGAGCCGGAAAAGAACATCGGCGTCCGCCTCACCGAGCAGTTCCACCTGGAACCCGAACAGAGCACAAACGCCCTCATCGTCCACCACCCCCAGGCCAAGTACTTTGTGGCGTAACGACCAGCGAACCCCGGAACCTTGAACCCTGATCCCTGCCCGGCGTGTGGCGGGTGGTCCGGTCTTTCACCTACCACCAAATCTGGGCGCCCCATCCTTTCCGCGGCCTTTGGCGGAAAGGATGGGAGAGCACGGACCTCCGCTTTCGCGCTTCTGGTATGGAATTCTTTTGCCATCTCCCAAAGCCTTGTCCGCTATCAGAACTCCGGGGACTTTCCTTGCATCACTTTCAGTTGCTATCGAAGGCGAGCGAGCGGACCTTTGTGCAGCCCACCCTTCGCACAGGACGCGAAGGATGGGGCACCCGTGGAGTTGTTGTTGCGGAAGAGAGTGTAGGAACGGGATGGGTGGGCCGCCCGCCACTGGACCGCGTTCCAGCGAGGAGGTCAGTTGCCCGTTGGAGAAAACCTGAGACCGGGCAAACCCTCGTGCTTTCCCACCCAAGCCGCAAAAGACGCAGCTTGGATGGGGCACAATCCATGGTGGGAGAACCAGAAGTGAAAACTTGACCGGGCCACCTGCCCGAACGCCAGGACTGTCAGGAAGGTAATCATTCTTTCGAAGCTCAAAGACTCTCCCCAGTCGTTGTCTATTGCCATGAATTACCGTTCCCACCGGACGAGTCCCGGGGGGGAATACCTGGCGCTCTCGTCATCGAGCACCAGCACCCAGTCAGGTCCATGCGAAGGCGTGCGAAACTGCTTTTTCATTCCGCCGTCCATTACGCCGATAAGGGTTCCGATACCGGTGCGCGGGTCATACCACCAGGCGCGAATCCTGCTGGCCTTTAGCTTGCCCATATCGAGCGTTGCTTCGACATCGCTGTTGGGAAAATAGACAAATGCAAAGGGGAAACCACGAACTCCCGCGTTCAAGGTTTCCCAGGTCTGAAAATCCAGACCCGGGGCACCCAACTCTTGGGGTAGATTGAGATGTGGGCCGCCGATCCCGCCGGCGGGGCAAGCAGATAGCGGAGCCCTTGTTGCACGAGACATTTTGAACGCATCAGGAGAATACGCAAATTGCTTCTAAACGGCAAAATTGACGACGATTCAGATGCTGGCTCTCCGGATACACCGAGCAGAGCTTGGGCTATTTGGGCCGGCATATGCTGCCTACCACTTTACGTCTTATTCTCTGCTCTCGGGAATGCCGGGCGAGGGACAGCTGCCAGCTGCTTTGGCTTGGCCATAGTCATTGTCGTACGACTTCGTTGGGAACTAAAGAACCGGGTATGGTTTTGGGCGGTAGTAGGCTTTTTGGTACTCCTGCATCTCGCGATAGTCATTTTGGTCCCTTGGCCAAATCAAAACTACACGCTTCCTATCGTTCTCCCGGTAGGCATCGCGGACATTTTGGGGATTTCGTGGATGATTCAATTGGCGGCGAGGAAGATGGGATCAACAGAAATCCATGAAGACGATCTTTCTGAGACGAAATAAAGGTACGATTCGGGACACGTGGGCGGGTGGCCCAGGTCCCAGTGAGTTCACCCAGCAACGATGGGTGCCCCAGGCCCCGCCTTTGGGACCTGGGAAACCACGAACTCCCGCATTCAAGGTTTCCCAGGTTTGAAAATCCAGACCCGGGGCACCCAGCTCTTGGGGTAGATTGAGATGTGGGCCACCCGCCGTTCCAGCGAGAAGGCCAGTTGCCCGTTGGAGAAAACCTGAGACCGGGCAAACCCTCGTGCTTTCCCACCCAAGCCGCAAAAGACGCAGCTTGGATGGGGCACAATCCATCGTGGCAGAACCAGAAGTGAAAACTTGACCGGGCCACCTGCCCCATACGGAATTGGAGCAGCGACTGTCTTAGACATGAGCGCTAGTGCTGGGTGTATGGGAATGAATGGGGACTCTTATTTTTCGTCCGGACAGGTCGGTGTTTTTTAGTTAGTCGCGAAAAGGAGGCGGCGATGATCGCATTGTGTATGTTCGGAACCGACGCAATTGCTTCATTTCTACGCGGTCATGCCGTTCTCTTGGCTCTCGCGGTTTCCGGGTTATGGCTGTATGCGGCATTTGAATATTCTCGAAAGGGCAATTCAACAGGCACATTCGGGTGGGGCGCAATCGCTGTTCTCATCCTGTTTGGATTTTCCGTTCATGAACTGTTCTCCCTACAAGGGTCATGGGTATACGCTCTTTTGGCGGCGGCTGGAATGTCTGGAGAAGTAGTGCTAATCAGGAGGTGGTGGCTAGCCATCGCCAAGACTCGGTCCAGGCCAAGTAGTTAGTGCCCCAAATAACGGGAATCAGACCTCATGGCAACAAAAGATGCGACAGGCCTCACATTTCATCTGTGGGAAGAGTCCGGGAGATAGAGTAGCCAAATCGGTCTTAACGGGCGCTGGCATCGGGGCCGTTACGGGGGGCATCGGGGGATTCGTCGCAGGTGAAGTCTTTGGAGGCGAGGTCACTCTTGGTGCGACAGGTTTTGTTGGTGCTTATCTAGGTGCTCACGTCGGAGCTGCCGTGGGTGCAGCAAATGGCCTCGGTCAAGGTGCCGTGTTGGCTGGCATATGTTATGCGGGGTTCCAATATGACAACTAACGGGATGGCTGGAAAAATCCGCATATCGGTACCTAACAGGACATTTTCGCAGCGGCTACGCTCCCAGGCGCTTTGGTGGGGCGTCCCGGCTGCATGTGCGGAACTGTTCTGGGTACCCAGAAACCTGTGGCTGTACGCGCTGATCTTGATTATTCCTGCAACCGCAGTCGGTGTTGTGACTGGAGCGGTAATCCTGCATGCAGCAGCGGCGCGTCGGAGCAAAGCAAGTGATGAGGGCAATGCTTCCACCTGAAATTCGTCGATGCTGTTTTTGAACCGCGAGCCGCCTTCCGGGGCGGCTTGCTGGCGTCAATGGCCCCATCCTAGGTTCGTGGGCAGGTGGCCCGGTCATAAATGACGGCAAACACTCAGTGCCCCATTCATCCACGGTCTTATCGTGGATGAGTGGGAGTCCACGAACCTCAACCAGCCGTCGTTTTCTTCTGCGATTTTGGCGGGCGTTGCGTTAAAATCGCTCCCGAACGGGGACCGAGCCATGCCGAGCGGCCTGCAGCGCTTCCAAAAGGCAGAGTGGCTCCACTTCATCACCTTCAGTTGTTTTCACCGTCTCCCGTAGGCGGGTGGCCCCGGTCTCGGTGACCCTTCACAAACCAGATGACGGTGCCCCCGGTCCCTCGCAATTGGGGACCGGGGAGCGCACAACCCTCAACCCGCCGACCCTGCCCCCTGGTCCCCCTTTCCCTTTGCCGCCTCATCCTGCTATGCTGGCCTGCGCTGGGAAAAGCGATTTACGCAAGGGGGGGAGCACTATGTGGTTCCTGGGAATGGACATCGGCACCGGCGGCACACGCGCCGTGATTGTGGACGCAACAGGCAAGCTGATCAGCGGCGCATCCAGTGAACATGCGGCCTTCCGCACGCCGCACCCCGGCTGGGCCGAGCAGGACCCTGAAGACTGGTGGCGCGCCGCGCAGGAGGCCATCCGCGGAGCCATCGACGCGGCGCCCGAGCCGCGCCAACCCATCGCCGCCATCGGCCTCACCGGCCAGATGCACGGCGCCGTCATGCTCGACGAGAACGGCGCGGTCCTTCGCCCCTCCCTCATCTGGTGCGACACCCGCACCCAGCCCGAGTGCGACTGGCTCACCGAGAAGATCGGCTACGAGCGCCTCATCGAACTCACCTGCAACCCCGCTCTGCCCAACTTCACCCTCACCAAGCTCCTCTGGGTCAAGACCCACGAGCCGCACATCTTCGCCAAGATCCGCCACATCCTGTGCCCCAAGGACTACGTGCGCTACCGCCTCACCGGCGAGTTCGCCATCGACGTGCAGGAGGCCTCCGGCACCCTGCTCCTCGACGTGACCCACCGCCGCTGGTCCAGGGAAGTGGCTGAAGCCGCAGGCATCCCCGAGTCCTGGCTCCCCACCGTCTATGAATCCCCCGAGGTCTGCGCCCGCATCAGCGACACCGCCGCCGGGCTCACCGGCCTGTCTGCCGGCACCCCCGTCGTCGCCGGAGCAGGGGACCAGGGCGCGGGCGCCGTCGGCATGGGCATCCTGCAGCCCGGCTCCGTCTCGGCCACCATCGGCACCTCCGGTGTCGTCTTCGCCGCCACCGCCGCGCCCACCCGCGACCCCCACGGCCGCATCCACACCTTCTGCCACGCAGTCCCCGGCCGCTGGCACGTCATGGGCGTCACCCAGTCCGCCGGCCTCAGCCTCCGCTGGCTCAAGGAGACCTTCTTCCCCAGCCACAACTACGACGAGATGAGCGCCGCGGCCGAGAACGTCCCCGCCGGCAGCGAGGGCCTCGAGTGGGCACCCTACCTCCTCGGTGAGCGCACCCCCCACCTCGACCCCGCCGTCCGCGCCGCCTTCGCCGGCATCTCCTCCAACCACCGGGCCCCCCACTTCGTCCGCGCCGTGCTCGAGGGCGTCGCCTACTCGCTCCAGGACACCTTCACCCTCTTCGCCGAACTCGGCATCCCCGTCTCCGCCATCCGCCTCGGCGGCGGGGGGGGCCGTGGCCCCCTCTGGCGCAGAATCCAGGCCGGCATCTACGGCCAGCCCGTCGAAGTGCTCGTCGCCGAAGAGGGCGGCGCCTTCGGCTGCGCTCTCATGGCCGGGGTGGGCGCCGGCCACTGGGCCAACCTCGACGAAGCCTGCGCCCAGGGCATCCAGGTGGCCCAGCGCATCGACCCCGACCCCGCCGACCTCGCCGCTTACAAGACCGGGTACGCCAGTTGGCGCAAACTCTACCCGGCCCTCAAGACCCTGCGGTAGTCAGTATCCAGCCCGGCCACAAGTGCTCTGCCTCCTCATAGAGCCTGTTCCAACCCGCAAGGGTTGAGCAGGCTCGTCTTTTTGCAATCGCTTGATGTGAATGCGGAATGTGCATACAATATGTGTATTAAGTGAGGATCATGCCCAGCATCATTCCGCAAAATCGCGAATCCAACATGAACCTGCGCATCGATGCCGCCCTCAAAGCAGAGTTTGCGCAGGCCGTGGAAGCCGAGAACCGCCCCGCCGCCGAGGTGCTCCGCGCGCTCATGCGCGGCTACGTCGAGCAGGCGCGCAAGGGCCGCTTTGCCGCCGAGGCGCGCCGCCAGTCCCTGCTCATCGCCGCCTCCGAAGACGAAGCCGAAGTCATGCGCTGGATTCAGGATGTAAGCTCGTTGGAAGGCGGGCAATGAAGCGCGGCGACCTGGTCAGGGTGGCCGTCTCCGGCGACTACGGAAAACCGCGGCCGGCGCTCATCGTCCAGGCAGACGCCTTCGACCTGCATCCCTCGGTTGTCGTCTTGCCTTTGACCAGCGAGATGCATGACGCGCCGCTCTTTCGTGTATCCGTAGCCGCAAGTCGAGACACAGGCCTGCGTGTCCCCTCCCAGATCATGGTGGACAAGGCCACGACGGTGCCCCGCGTCAAACTCGGCGAGCGCATCGGCCAGGTGGACGCAACCACCTTGCAAACCGTCGATGAGGCGTTACGCGGATTTCTTGGACTTTAATGACTTACCAGTGAACGCAGTCTGAACCGCCCGGCAAACGCGCGTCTCTCGATCCGGATATACACACCCCCAGCCGATGCGATAGCCTTTCATCCGTCAATGGATTGAAAAGGAAGGGCCTATGCGTCTCCGTGTTTCTCTGCTTTCACTCCTCATTGTTTCCGCCGGGCTCGGCGCCCTTGCGCAAGCCGCCCCCACCTGCGCCGACCTGCACCTCGTCCCCGCGCCCCGCGATTGCTCGGCCGTAGACGCTTTGCCTATCGGCGCCTCCGGGCTGGTCCTTCCCGCCGAAAAGGACGCGGCAACGGAGTTCGCAGTCAAGGACCTGACCGATACGCTGAAAGCCCGCGGTGTGGCCGTCAACCAACACGATGCGCCCACCATCCTCTTCTTCCGCGCCGACTCCGACGCAGGCCTGCATTTTCTCAAGGCTCATCACCTTCAGTTCGATCCGGCCATGAAGGACGAAGGCTATGTCCTTGCGCCAGAGGGTGTCCGCTCTGTCTTCATCGTCGCCCAGACCGCGGCGGGCTTCTTCTACGGCGCTCAGACCGTCAAGCAACTCATTCGCGGGGCCGGCAAGGACGCCACGCTCCTCGTCCCCACCCTCCGGGACTGGCCGGCGATGGCCCATCGCGGCCTCTCCGACGACTGGTCGCGCGGGCCGCTGCCCAATATGGACTTCCTCAAGCGCGAGATCCGTACCCTCGCGGCCTACAAGTACAACATCTTCTCGCCCTACTTCGAGCACACCTTCGCCTACGCTTCCACGCCCGTCGCGGCTTTTCCGGGCGGCGCCATGACGCCCGACGAAGCCCGCGAACTGGTTGCCTACGCCGCCAAATACCACATCACCATCATTCCCGAGCAGGAGGCCTTCGGCCATCTGCACCATGTGCTCAAGTTCGAGCAATACTCCGGCCTGGGCGAAGACCCGCACGGCACCGTGCTTGCTCCCGGCGACCCCGGTACGCTGCCGCTCATCGGCGGCTGGTTTGGTGAGCTGGCCAAGGTCTTCCCCGGCCCTTACGCCCACATCGGCGCCGACGAAACCTCCGAGCTCGGCCTCGGACGCACCCACGACCAGGTCAAAGAACAGGGCCTCGGCAAGGTCTACCTCGACTTCCTCAGCCGCATCCACGCCCAGCTCGAGCCCAACCACAAGCAGCTCCTCTTCTGGGGCGACATCGCCGTCAACTCCCCGGAACTGGTCGGCACCCTGCCCAAAGACATGATCGCCGTGCCCTGGGAGTACGACGCCAAGCCCGACTTCACCGCCCTCATCCTGCCCTTCAAGAACGCAGGCCTCGAGACCTGGGTGGCCCCTGGCGTCAACAACTGGAGCCGCCTCTACCCCAACAACAACGAGGCCCTGGGCAACATCCGCGCCTTCGTCCGCGACGGCCAGAAGCTGGGCTCCAGGGGCATGTTGAACACCGTATGGAACGACGACGGCGAGGGCCTCTTCGACGAGAACTGGTTTGGCGTGCTTTTTGGCGCGGCGGCCAGTTGGCAGCCCGGCGAGAGCTCGGAAGACGCCTTCACCGCATCCTTCGGCCAGGCCTTCCATCACGACCCCACCGGCAAAATCAGCCAGGCGCAGCGCGAGATCATGGTCGCCCACGCCTTGCTCAAGAAGGCCGAACTCGAGGACGCACAAGACGCCTATTTCTGGGTTGATCCCTTCTCGCCCATCGGCCAGCGCCTGGCCGGAAAGCTCCGCCCCATCCTGAGCGAACTGCGCCAGCACGCCGAAAAGGCCATCACCCTTGTCGCCGAGGCCAGGGCAGCCGGAAAACTCGACAACCCCGAGGCCCTCGACGCGCTGGAACTTGGCGCGCGCCGCATCGACTTTGTCGCCTTCAAGTTTCAGGCCGCGGACGACTGCGCCGCGCTCTACGCCGACGCTCTCACGCTCTCCAAAGACAAAGCCCGC
The DNA here is from genome assembly GCA_903849645.1 of uncultured Acidobacteriaceae bacterium. GTDB lineage: Bacteria > Acidobacteriota > Terriglobia > Terriglobales > Acidobacteriaceae > Telmatobacter. The sequence goes on from CAINJJ010000020.1 coordinate 17,410, forward strand.
TGGGACGAGGTCTCTGAAAAGCTCTACACCATCGGCTCGGCCAACGGGCGGCTTGAGGACATTCGCGACGGCTACTCACAGCTCGGCGGGCTCTACCGCCAGGCCTGGCTGCGCGACAACCGCCCCTACTGGCTTGAGAACAACGAGGCGCTCTACCACGCCGCCTCGCAGTTGTGGGTGGGCCGCAGCCAGCAGTGGAATCTGATTCTCAACCAGTGGTGGGAGACCCACACTCTACCTGCGGCGCAGGAGGCGGGCATTCCCTCGAAATAGACTGGACCCATCGGAACGTATCGTCATAATGGTCAGCAGGTTCGTTATGATCGAAGGCTCTGACGGTAACTGAGGTCAGCGCCGTCAACTTCCGCCAGAATCTCGGCGAGATTCTCAACCAGGTCCAGTACCGCAACGGCAGCATCGTGATCAACAAGGACGGCAAGCAAGTGGCTGCGCTCGTCGATGCGGACTTGTTCGCCCGCATCCGCCGCATGCGCGACCGGTTTGATGCGCTGAGCAGCAGACTCGCCGAGGCCTATGCCGATGTGCCCCTCGCTGACGGCATGGCGGAGATTGACGCAGCCGTAGCCCAAGAACGGCATTCCTGATGCCGGGGTTGCGCGTGGTTGTCGACACCAATGTGCTGGTCTCCGGCCTTGCTTATCCCGCCAGCATTCCCGGCCGCATTCTTGGCGCCTGGCAGCAGGGCGCCCTCCAGTTCGTGCTCTCCTGTTACATCCTCGATGAGATGGTCCGCGTGCTCCCGCGCCTCTCACGCATTAAGATGAGCCCCCAGGAAATCCGCGACCTTGCCGACAGCTTTCTCTTCATGGCTGAGATCGTCGACCGCAGCAGGGAAGGGGATCCAACGCTTCGCGACAAGGCGGACCGCTCGGTCCTCGGGACCCTTCAGGCCTCAGAGGCACACTACCTCATCCCCGGCGACAAGGACCTCCTTGCTCTCGCCGAACGATACCCCATCGTCACCCCCGCCGCCTTTTGGGAGCGCCACGGAGCGTAGCGTTGCCGAAAATCGAACCTGAAAGAATGGCGCGCCCTGAGTCTCCCCGCGACCCGCACTCTATGCTTTCGCTCAGCTTGGTAAAAATGGCCTGTCCCGAGTTGGCGACAGGCAAGATTCTCCATTACCGGGGCAGCGCTATTTCAACGTCAAGTCAGCGTTGAGCGGCGTGTTTTCGCTCGAGTTCCCCACCCGCAACACAAACTTGCCGGGATCGATGGTCCACTTGTGGGCGGCCTCATCCCAGTAACTGAAGGCGCGCGCGTCCAGGTTGATCGTCACATGCTTTGTCTCGCCCGGAGCCAGCCGCACCTTCTCAAATCCCTTCAGCTCGCGCTCGAGCCGCTTGGCCTTCGCCGAGGGGTCGGAGACGTAGAGCTGCGCCACCTCCGCGCCCGCTGCCGCGCCAGTATTGGTTACGTCAAAGCTCACGGAAACCGCTGAGCCTGACGCGGCGCTCGCCGGCACACTGAGCTTGGAGAAGCTGAAACTCGTATAGCTGAGACCGTAGCCGAATGGGAACAGCGGATGCTTGCCCGTCGTCGTCCAGTAGCGATATCCGACCATCAGACCGTCGTCGTACTTGACGTGCGGAATCACGTAATCCGAATGGTGGCCGTCAGTCTCTATGACATGGAGCGCCGTGTCCGCGCCCGCGATGGGGTAGTAGTACTTTGCCGAGGGATTCTCCTCCCAACTGCGGTCAAAGCTCACCGGCAGGCGCCCCTCAGGGTTCCGCTTGCCAAAAAGCACCTCGCCCACTGCCGTGCCGCCCTCCTGGCCGGGGTACCAGGTATGCAGCAGCGCCGGAATCTTGTCGAGCCAGCGCCGCGTGTCCATGCCGCCGCCGCCGGTCAGGGTCACGATGGTGCGGGGATTGGCCGCCGCCACTGCTTCGATAAGCGCGTCCTGCCCCCACGGAAGCTCAAAGGTGCGGTCGTAGCCCTCGCCCTCCGTCGGCGGATTGAAGCCCACCGAGACCACCACAACATCGGCCGCGGCGGCAAACTTCTTCGCGTCCTCCGCCACCAGCCCGGCTTCATCCACAAGGCCCAGTCCAAACCGGTTGCCGGCAAATCCCGGTAGATAATCGGCCGTCACGTTGACGGTCTGCCCGGCGTTGAGTTCCAACGCGCCCGACTCCGGCACCTGCCCCTCCACCTGCACCTGCTTCAGGACTTCGTTGCCGTCGACCGAAATCTTGTAGACGTCGCTACCCGACGCCGCAGCGAGCAGCAGGTATCTGCCCTTGCGCGGCGCTTTGAAGGCCGCCGTATAGCGGATGCTGCGCGGAGTCTTGTCCTCCGCGCCCCACCACTCCACCTTGTAGTCGGCAATGTTGGTCCGGCTGGCCGCTTCCGCCGCGCCGGAGAAGTCCTTGCTCGGGTAGGTGGCCATCTTCACGCCGCCCTCCCAGTGCGTTCCGTTGAAAACTTCATTGATATCCGGCAGGCCCCGCGCATAAAGAACGTGCACGTTGGGGCTGATCAAATTGGCGATATTGGCGATGCCGGTCAGCAGGCTCACCGGCTCGAAAGCCTGTGCCTCCGACGACCCGCCGCCGCCCGGAACAGCCGGCCACGCATCGGGACCAATGACGGCGATGGTCTTGATCTTCGTCGCGTCCAGAGGCAGCAGATGGCTCTCGTTCTTGAGCAGGGTAATGCTCTCGCGCGCGCCATCCAGGGCAATGGACCGGTCGTTCACCGAATAGGTTGAGTCGGCGGGGTCAAACTGCGGCCGGTCGAGGAATCCATACCGCAACGTAGCGCGCAGGATGCGCAACACCTTCTCGTCGATGGTCGATTCCTTCACCGAGCCTGCCTTGATGGCGGCCAGCAGGTTTTTCGTGTTCATGAAACGTGGGCCGGGCATCTCCAGGTCCAGCCCGTTGTTTGCCGCGCCCACCGCATCGTAGGTGGCGTCCCAGTCTGACATCAGCACGCCCTGGAAGCCCCACTCGCCCTTCAGAACCTTCAGGTTCAGAAACTCGTTCTGCGTGGCGTGCGAGCCGTTGATCAGGTTGTAGGAGTTCATCACCGAGTCCACATGGCCGCGCGTCACGGCGGCTTCGAAGGCGGGCAGGTACATTTCGCGCATGGTCCGCTCGTCGGCCTGCACATCCACGTTGTGGCGGTTGTACTCCTGGTTGTTCAGCGCATAGTGCTTCACGGTGGCGATGACGCCCTGCGACTGCACCCCCTCAATGAAGGGAACAACGATATCGCTGTTCAAAAATGGATCTTCGGAGAGGTATTCGAAGTTGCGGCCCGAAACCGGCGACCGGGCGATGTTCACGCCGGGCCCCAGCAGGAAGTGAACCCCGCGGGCCCGCGCATCCCTCCCCAGCCCCTCGCCGAGTCTCCGCGCAAACCCGCGGTCCCAGGTGGCGGCCAGGGCCACTCCGCCGGCATAGGCGGTGGTGGGTCCCCAGGTGCGCACGCCCACTGAGGCGTCCGACATCTTCAGCCGCGGCAGCCCAATGGACGGAATGGCGTTGGTAAACATCCCGTCCACGCCGCCGATGAGGGTGATCTTCTGCTCCAGCGTGAGCTTGGAGAGCATCTCGTGCGCCCTGGCTTCAATGGCGGCTGAAGCAGGCACGGGGGCCTGCGCGAAAGCGGCATGGCTGGCGCCCAGAACAATGAGGGCAAAGCTGGCCAGAGCAAAGGAGAAAATCGATTGAGCGGTGCTATTCTTCGGGTTTTTCATGACGCGGAAAAGGCTAACGCACAAGGCCGGGCGGTGTATAGCCGGCGTTGGCCAGGCTGTCCGCGCAGAGCCGTCTCAGTGCGCGCCGGGCGCCGTTCCTTCCGCAGAGGCCGAAGGCGGTGGCGGACCCTGCGGCCACTTGGTTGGCGCGCCCGCCATGGTCAGCACCAGCCGCCCGCCACCCGCGATCTCCCCATGCCGCAGCCACGCCCGGTCGAGCGGCTTGCCGTTCAGCTCCGCCGAAGCCACGTAGATGTTCGTCGCTGACACGTTCCGGGCCTCGACCGTGAAGTCCTTGCCGCCGGCCAGATGAAGCGCCGCCTGCGCAAACGCCGGGCTGCCGATGAGGTAGACATCCTGCCCCGCGTTGGGAAAGATGCCCAGCTGACCGAAGGCAAACCACGACGACATGGCCCCGGAGTCGTCGTTGCCGGGCAGGCCCTTCGGACCCCCATGAAAGCTCGCGGCCAGGATGGCGCGCACGTGTTCGGCGGTCTTGTCGTGGCGACCCGCCCAGACATACAGGTACGGCGCAAGAAAGCCGGGCTCATTGCCCACGTCGTAGCGCCCCGGCGCCGCGAAAAACGCGTCGAGGCGCTCGACAAAGGTCCGCGGACCGCCCATTGTTCCAATGAGCGACGCCATATCCTGCGGCACAAAGAACGAGTAAGTCCAGGAGTTGCCCTCATAAAAGGTGTTGCCGTTCCAACTGCAGCCGTCCATCGCGGTGAACGGCGTCAGCCGGCTCCCGTCGCGGTGCCGTGGCCGGATGAACCCCGTAAAGCCGGATTCAGTCATCCCGCCGTCCCACAGGTTCTTCCAGTTGGCGGACCGCTTCAGATACCTGGAAAACTCGCCGTCCTTGCCCAGCCCCTTGGCAAGCAGCGCGATCTCGTAGTCGTTGGCCGCGTACTCCATATGCACCGACCCGGGCCGGTCCGAGCCTTCCAGCGAGACGTAACCGAGCGAGTGCCAGTCGTCCAGCCCACCCCTGCCCTCCTTGAAGTGGTCGGCGGGCGAGGCTTCCGCGTCGTGCACCTCGGCGGCATAGGCGGTCTCCCAGTCAATGCCCTTCAGGCCCTTCACGTAGGCGTCAGTGATCATGAACTCCGCGTTCGACCCGCCCTGTGTGCGCCCGTTGAAGTTGCCGCTGCGCGCGTCCGGCAGCCATCCCTCGTGCCGGTAAATGTCCACCAGCGACCGCACGATGTCCGCCTCGCGCTCGGGCGCAACCAATGTCAGCAGCGGGCCGGAGCTGCGAAAGATATCCCAGATGGCGTAGTAGTCGTCGTAATAAGGCTCCCCCGACTGCCAGAGCGGATTCTCGCCGGTCCTGTCCACAGGCATCAGCATCGTGTGGTAGAGCGCGGTATAGAACTCCTGCGCCTGCTCGTCGGAGGCGCCGCGCAACTCGACTTTGCCCAGAGCCTTGTCCCATGCGGCCACCGCGGAGGCCCGCGTGGCTTCAAAATCGAAGCCCGGAATCTCGGCCTCTGCGTTGCGCCGCGCCTGCTCAACGCTTACAAACGAGATGCCGACCTTCATCCGCACCTGCTGGCCCTTCCGCGTGGGAAAGGTCAGCCACGCCCCGGCGCTGGTCTTTGCCCCACCGGTGGCGTCGCGGCTGCCGGGCTGGAGCTTCTCCGCAACCCATGTCCCCGACCCGGCGGCCGGCGTGTCGGTCGCGGCGTAAAAGAAGACCGTGTACGAATTCGTCTGCTTGTTCCAGCCCCCGGTCACACTCGTGGAACCGGAAACCTCTGTGGGCGAGAGAATCCGGATGGTTGAGCCGGTGATCGACTGCGACTCTCCCCAGGCGGGCGTCGACAGCAGGCAATGGCCCACGTCGAACAAGAGGTTCGCATGCGGACTGGCCGGATAGGTGAAGCGGTAAAGGCTCGTCCGCCGCGCGGCCGTAATCTCTACGCCAATTCCGGGGCGGGTGAGCGACACGCCATAGTAACCGGCACGGGCGCGCTCGTCCGCGCGCGGGGACTGGTAGCCGGAGCCCGCCGGCTCGCCCACGGTCGGCATCACCAGCACGTTGCCATATTTTGCACCGCCGCCTGTGCCGCTCACGTGCGTTTGGCTAAACCCGAGGATGTCTCCATCCGCGGCCCAGCCGGCGTTGGGCCCGTAGTCCTTTGACTCCATGTCAGGCCCAGGCTTCGCCATCCCAAAGGGAACGACCGGGCCTGGGAAGACATTCCCACCGCCATCCGCGCCGAGGAAAGGGTCAACGCGGCTGGCAAATTGGGCGCATGCAAACTGGCCGGAAACCATTGCGGCAAAAAGCATCAGAGCTGGGCGAACAGACATCTTCATGACGGTCCTTTGGGAGGCAGACAGCAACAGGAGCCTGAGTTGGCCTCGTGCAAAAGAATAGGACAAGAAGGCGACTCCGTGTCTGGAGCCGGGTGCGCGAGCAAGGAGCGGAAAAGCTCAGGCGGATCCAAATGCCCAGCAAGTGCTGCGATATATGCAGAGGATTGCCTTTGTTGGTGGGGTTGCGGTTATCCTGTCACCGACCGGGACTGGGGCCTCGCAGGGTCCTGTTTTATGGGCTGCGCCCAGTCCGCCGGGCCTGATTAAGCCCTGCTCTGTGACACATGTCACAGCGCGGGGTGAATAATGTCACTGCCTGAATGGATTCGGGGGGCGCAGACTCGATTTCCAATAGGCGGAAAAACAGTGTGCGGCGCTGTGGGCGCCAGGAGGCATCAATGAGCTTTGCAGCCGGTTTGAAGACCATTGTGGTAGCTACGGATCTTGATGGCCGGTCGGAGGGCGCCCTCGAGTATGCGAGCAAAATCGCCACCGCCTATGGGGCCAGGATTGTGCTGGCGCACGGCCTTGATCCAATGGAATTTGCCGCCGTGGATTCCGTGCCCGGCAAGGTCTTGAAGGGAATGCCGGAAGAAGCCCGCGCGGTTTTGGAAAGACTCAGCGAGGAGTTAGTCCGAGAAGGCATTCACAGCCACTCCGAGGTCCGGCAGGGCGCCGTGGCCCAGATGCTGGTGGACGTAGCCCGGCAGTATGGGGCAGGCCTGATCGTGATCGGCACCAAAGGCATGGAAGGCGTCGGGCCCGTGGTGGTAGGCGCCATCGCCGAGCAACTGGTTCGGATATCGCCGTGCCCGGTGATGGCGGTAGCCGCCGACTGGAATGCCGGCCCGTTCCGCCCCACGCCGGGTGGACCGGTCCTCCTTGCCCTGGAATACAACGATGCCACCTCTGAGGCGGTCGGCACGGCCTGGTCCCTCGCGAAGGTCTTCGAGCGGCCGCTCCTCGTGCTCCATGCCCGGGGTTCGGAGGGAGCTTCCGAGGTTGCAGATCCCGTCGCTGCGACACTCAAGGAGTTTGGTGTCGAGGCGAGCGCACAGGTTCCCGTCCGCTCCATCCTCAAGGTAGGCAATGCGGGCGACGCAATCGTCGAAGCCATTGCCGAGAACCACCCCAGCATTCTTGTGGCCGGGGTCAAACGCGCCAGCGAGACGCCGGGGCCGCATGGGACAGTATTCGCCCTGCTAGCCAGGTCCCGAGTGCCGGTACTCTGTGTTCCGCCCGAGCCGGTAGCAGTTGGAGCAGCGCTCTGACAGGCCTGGGCCGTGGCAGCCATCGTGCGAAGACCGGCAGAGAAATTTGAACTTCGCAGTCGAAATGAAACGGGCAGGTGGAATTGAACTCCCACCCGCCCACCACATCGATCCGGGCAGCCGGATCAGAACTCGTTGAAGGGTTTGGTCGCCTTTGGGATCCAGAACTTCTCCAATCCGCAGGACCAGGAACAAGCGCTCCGAGGCGGCTGGCGAGTCGGGTGCGAGTTCTACGCCGCGGCGACCTGGCCCGAGGAAAAGAGCAACGAAAGAGGCCGACATGGACGCCGAGGCAAGATCCGAGCGAATGGTAGCGGTTGCGGCCCACCCCCTGGCAGAGTTGTTGCTATGCCCTCCTGAGACGGGAATCTTGCTCAATGCCTCCGCCCAGTGTATCCACTTCGATTCCGGAGACCTCGTCTTCCGCCAGGCGAGCGGATGCCAGGGCCTTTATCTCGTAGTCTCGGGGCTCTTTGTGCGCAGGGCAGAGCGGTTGGAAAGCCGTTTTACTCTTGCGCCGGCGCGGCCCGGAGACCTGGTGGAACTGGCCGCGGCCTTGGGGGACGGTCCGCACACATACACCCTGACGGCGCAGGTGCCAGGAACCATTCTGATGTTGCCAATCGAGTCTCTGCGGGCTGCCTTCCAGAAGCACCCTCCGCTGCGGATGCAATTGCTGGAGGAACTGGCGCGGGAGGTTTCCCGCGCCTACACCCTGTGCAGCCTGGGCCGAACCTCCCAGACACGCCGCAGAGGCGGCACGGCAGCCGTGGCATAAGGAAGGAGATTGTCTCGTCAATTTTCGGTTGAAATGCCTGGAAAGCCCCTTAACGGAATTGGATGGAAAATCCCTGTCTTGCAATCCGCCAATCTGCGCTATACTTCAACTTGCACGGCTCTAATCTCATGGCATCCATCCACTCCCACCGCCCCCCGGAAGACTGTCAGAATTGTGAGCATCGCCATCTGCGGATGTTTTGTAATCTCACGCCCGAGGCGCTGAAGGATTACGACGGCATCGGGATCATGATGAGCCACGCGCGTGGAGCAAAGCTGTTTTCAGAGGGCGATCAGGCCCGGAATGTCTTTGTTATCTGTTACGGCCAGGTGAAAATCTCCTCAACATCGCGTGACGGCAAGACCATGATTCTCAAGATCGCCGGGCCGGGAGACGTGATGGGTCTCAGCGCGGTTCTGGCCAATGTTCCGCACGAGGTTACCGCGGAGGCCATCGAGCCATGCCAGGTGAAGACCGTGCGCAAGCAGGAGTTTGTTGACTTCCTCGGCCGCCACGGAATCGCCAGCATGCACGCGGCGCAATCGCTCTCCGGCGAGTACCTCACCGTATTTCACGACGCCAAGCGGCTCGCGCTATCCGGTTCAGCGGCCGGACGGCTTGCCCGCCTGCTGCTCGATTGGGGCCGCACCTCAGCCAACGGGAAACCGGAGCTACGCTTCACCATGGCTCTCACTCACGAGGAGATCGCCAACATGGCAGGCACCTCCCGCGAGACCGTGACGCGGCTGTTGAACCAGTTCCGCCGCGATCAGTGGATCACCATCAAAGGCTCCAGCATGACCATCACCAAGCCCGATCAACTCGAGCGGCTCACCGCCTGATCGATTTTTCCGGCTGGCCATTCAGCCGGGTGGTCTCTCCCTTCAGACCGCAGTCCCTCCGCAAACTCCCCTTTTATCCTTCCTGAATTGCCATCTTCTCCGCCTCCGCCACCGCAGGGCGGACCAGCGGCTCCCGCAGGGTCAGCACCGGGCAGCGCGCATGGGCCAGCACCTTGTAAATGGTGCGGTCGCGGGTCAGGTTCTCAAAGGCCGAGCGGTGCGTGGCGCCCAGAACAATAAGTCCGACCTTTCGCTCGGAGGCCTCGGCCAGAATCTCGATGGATGGGTTGCCGTGCACAACATGCGCCTCAACCTCGATTCGGCAGCCCGCTCCCGTCTCCTGGGCCAGCAGCCGCAACTCATGCAAGGCGGCCGAGTCCAAGCCCGTGGGAAGCCCGTCGCGCACCATCTCGTCGATAGGTGGCAAAATGTGCAGCAACACCAGCTTGGCGTCCTGCGTGGCGGCGATGCCGCAGGCAAGAGCGGCGCTGGGCCGGGATGTCTCGCTCAGCGTGGTGGCATACAGGACAACCCTTTGCCCTTCGGAGTCTTGTCCTGCTGACCCAGCCGGCGCATGAGCCTCCGGGCCTATCGTGATAACGGGCACGGACAGCGACCGGAGCAATTGTTCGGCAACCGAGCCGATGAGCAGCTTGCCAAGTTTCCCACGGCTGCGGGTGCCGAGGAGAACACGGTCCGCCTGAAACTGCCGCACCGAAGCGGCTATCTGCTGGCTGGCGCTTCCCTCGCGCACCAGGGCGTCGCATTCAATCCGCAGTCGGCGCGCCTGCTCGCACCAGGGCTCGAGGAACTTTCCAGCCACCTCCAGCGCTCCGGCGGGATCGTAGTAGGGCAGCCCCGCGGCATCCACGGCCATGCCCACGCCGGCGGGAAGAATATGCAGCAGAATCAGCCGGGCCCCGGTCTCTACAGCCTGGGCCAGAGCAAACGGCATGAGACGATCCAGATCACTTAAGTCTGTTGCAACCAGGATCACCCCAGGGTGGGTCCAGTGATCCTTGTTTCCGGGGAGGCCAGCATCCAGCACAGGAATTACCTCGCACAGAATAGTATGCCGCCGCTCCATGGATGTCGATGTGCCGGGACGCACCACCGCAGGTGATTATGGTCACGATTCGCAATGCAAAAGGTAACCAAGGCCTTCCAATGACCATCGGCACTGCCCATGGGCGGCCATTTCCAAAAGAACGCTCAGATATGCCCGATAAGGTGAGGAGAAACTCATGCGGCAGTCCGAGTGCCGACTGGAGAACGGAAGATGCGGGCCCAACTCGATCACCAATGTGTTATCAAGGCCAGCAACCAGTTCTGGGAGATGATGCTCGCCATGCACCTCGACCCGCTGGCAGCGCCCAGGGAGTTCTCGGCTGCTGCCGGGCACCTGCTCGGCGCCGTCCATCTTTCTGGAGTCTGGGAGGGGGAAATCGAAGTCCGGCTGGCAGAGGGCCTCGCCTACGAAGCCACCGCCGCCATGATGATGCAGCCGCTCGAGTCGGTCAGCGAAGCCGATGCCCTGGACGCCATCAAGGAGATTGCCAACATGATCGCCGGCGCCATCAAGTCCTCGCTTCCCCGGCCCTGCGCCATGACAGTGCCCCAGTCGAGGATTGCCTCACAGGCATTTCGAGGGGGCCCGGCCACCTCAGACTCGATCTCCGTGGGGTTTCGCCACGCGTCCGGGGAAATGCTGGTCCGAGTCATCGAGCTGGAAGTTTCTTAACATATATTTAATCAGATAGTTACATGAAATGGATGCGGCCCTCCTGAGCTTTCTCTTCTCCTCTTGAGGGCCGCTGAGGGCAGCCGGCGCCTGCCCCTTCGGCGCTTTTCTCAAATTCTTTATTGATTCTTTATCGGTTTTCTTTGTATGTTTGGAAATGGAAACTCATCCGTACTCCTTCCATCTCTGTAGACTCCCCAAGAAAAAATAACCTCTCGTGCGTATCTAGGCGCCCGCATTGTCACCATTCCCCGCAGATTGGGCGCGAGACTATACAACTTCACCTGCTTCACCTGGAGGATAGGCGCAATGGCGTACCGATCAACTCGAAGTGTATTCACCGCTCTGTTTCTGGCCCTCGTCGTAACACTGACGGGCTGGGCCCAGCACACTTTCCGCGGAGGCATCAACGGCAACGTGACCGATCAGTCTGGCGCCGTGATTCCTGGAGCGGCGGTGGAAGTGACCAGCGTGGGAACCAACGTCACCGTGAAGACGGTTTCCAGCTCCGCGGGCGAGTATAACTTCCCCGAGCTTGCCCTGGGCAAGTACAACATCACGGTCTCGGCGCCCGGCTTCAAGTCGGAAAAGGTGACCGGCGTGACAGTCTCTGCCGGCGTCATCTTCACTCAGGCCATCAAGCTCACCGTTGCCACTTCGGCAGAAACCGTGGAAGTCGCCGCGGACGCCTACACGCTCGACACCACAAGCACCACCCAAACGACGATCATCGACAGTGAGGCCGTGGATGCGACCCCGTTGAATGGCCGCGACTTTACGCAGCTTGCGAACCTGACGCCCGGCTTTACCAACTCCGGCGCCGGCGGTTATGGCTCGCTGAACGGCACCCGCGCCAACCAGATCAACTGGCAGATTGACGGCGTGGACAACAACGACATCTGGCACAACATTCCGGCCGTCAACCAGGGCGGCGTCTCCGGCATCGCCGGCGTCATTTTGCCGCTGGATGCTGTGGAGCAGTTCTCCATCCAGACCAACGCCTCGGCGGACGCCGGCCGCAACCCCGGCGGCACGGCCACTCTGGGCCTCAAGGGCGGCACCAACACCCTGCACGGCTCGGCCTACTACTTCAACCGCAACGAGCTGTTCGGCACCAAGAGCCCCTTCACATCCAACAAGCAGAAGGTCCGCGACTACAACGCAGGCGGCTCGCTGGGCGGCAGAGTCATCAAGGACAAGCTCTTCTACTTTGCCAACTACGAGCAGCAGCGATTTGTGATCGGCAGCCCGCAGACCAAGACCGAGCCGACCACTGCATGGCAGAGCGCGGCCACAGACGTGGTCAAAGCCAACGGCGGCACCATCAGCCCTATCTCGACCGGGCTTCTCGCGTTGCTGTGGCCATCGTATGCGTTGACGTCATCTTCAACCGAAGTCAAGAATGGCCCGAAGGTCGGCAACTACGTCAGCCCCGACCCCGAGTTTGGCTACAGCTACAACGGTGTGGCCAAGGTTGATTACACCATCAACGCCACCAATTCCATCTCGGCCCACTGGTTTGGCGGGCAGGGCAACCAGGTTGCTCCGGTCGGGTCCGCCTTGCTGCCTTACTACGAGATTGCCCCCATTCACGTCCAGAACTACCAGGTGACCTACAACCACACGTTTACTCCTTCGCTGACCAACCAGCTTGTAGCAGGCGTGAACTACTTCAATCAGGTCTTCAACGATTACAAGACCGGCTTCGATGTGGCCAGCACTGGTCTGGTGGACGGATCGGCATTCAAGAATGCGCCCAAGCTGGAGATCGCCGGCTTTGACGCCACGGGCGAGACGCCTCCCGAGGGACGCAACGACATCACCGGACAGATCTCGGACAACGTTTCGTGGGTCATCGGCAAACACCAGCTCCGCCTGGGCGGCGAGTTCCGCCAGGTTCAGCTCAACGAGTTCTATCATCGCAAGGCCCAGGGTGATTTCAAGTTTAACGGCGGCGAAGTTGGATGGACACTCCCTGCCGGCGTTGATCCCAACTCCGACTACGGCGCGCGCCTGCTCGCCCTGGCCGACTTTCTTGCCGGAGACGTGCATAGCTCGAGCATCACGCTGGGTAACCCCGAACGACTGGTTTACGTGCATACGTTTGCCGGTTTCGCATCGGACTCCTACCAGGTCTCGCCCAAGCTGAACCTCAACTTGGGTGTCCGCTGGGACTATGAAGGTCCGCTCCACGACGCCAAGAAGGATCTCTCGGTCTTCCGGCCGTCGATCGGTGGAACCGGCATTGCCTTCCAGGGCGACCAGATCTCCTCGGTCTATGACCCCACCTACACCGCCTTCAGCCCACGCGTCGGCTTCTCTTATCAGGCCATGCCGCACACGGTTGTGCGCGCCGGCGCCGGCATCTACTACGACACGCCGAACATCAACCCCTTCCTCGATAACCGTCCGGGCAACAACGCACCCAACGGACTGGAATCAAACCCGGATGGCGCGAGCCCGGTCTTTGCCATCTCAGCCAACAGCTACGCGTGGAAGGTGGGCGAGAACCCATTTGGCTCCGCCACTTCGCCCAGTTGCACGCCGACTCACCCCTGCGGCGTCTTCAGCGTACAGAAGAGCTTCCAGCCCTCCAACAACATCAACTTCAACGCCCAGCTTGAGCAGTCCTTCGGCGCCAACGTCATTGCCCAGGTCGGCTATGTGGGCAGCGAGGGCCACCACCTGCTCTCCATCATCGACCTGAACCAGAGCGCGCCAAACGCCGTTGGCGTGGACCAGACCAAGCGGCCATACAGTGTCTCGTTCCCCAACTACGGCAACATCAACGAAATCCAGAGCATCGGGAACTCCAACTACAACTCGCTGCAAGCCACCCTGCGCGCCACCAACTACCACCACCTTTCATCCCAGGTCGCTTATACCTGGTCCCATACCTTCGATGACGTCACCGCTTATCGCGGCGCGCTCCCCCAGGACAGCAAAAACTTCAAGGGCGATTACGGCCAGAGCGACTTTGACAATCGGCACACACTGGTTGGCGAAGTCAATTACGAAGTCCAGGGATTGGAAGCCCACAAGGCCATTACCGGCGGTTGGCAGTTGAATTCCGTGCTGACCTTCCACACTGGCTGGCCGTTCACCATCCTCTCGAACAACCAGACCGACAACACGGGCGAGAACAACCAGCGCGCCAATCAGATCTCCAACCCCTATGCCGGCCACCGCAAGGCTGTTGTCAATGCCGACTGGCTGGATTCGGCAGCCTTTGTCGAGCCTGCCGGCGGCACCTGGGGCACTTCGCACCGTAACGCCTACACGGGTCCCGGTTACAGCGACGTGGACTTCTCTATCTTCAAGAACACCAAGATCGGCGAGCGCATCAATACCCAGTTCCGCGTGGAGTTCTACAACCTCTTCAACCGCATCAACTTTGCCCCTCCGGGAGGCGCGGGCTTCAATCCTAACCAGACCACCTACACCGGGACCCAGCTCTCTGACACCATCGGCGACTTCAACGGCGCCCCTGGCATCGGAGCCGGCGAGCCCTTCAACACCCAGCTCGCTCTCAAGATCACCTTCTAGCTGGCCGCTCTCCCAACAAAGGAAAACCCCGCCTCCGGGCGGGGTTTTCTGTTGCACGCCTTCCTCATCGCGGCCCTACATCGGGTCTTTTTCAAGGCTTTCTCACAGTCTGTTCCACGTGCCGGACTGCCGTATCGGGCAAGTCGACAGGATCGGAGCGCCGGACTCCAGCCACACGGTCGCACGGCCGGGCGCGTCCGCGTCAGCTTGCGAACGGGGACCGGTTCACTCGGCTTAGTCGAAGACCACCGTCTTGTTGCCATAGCAGAGAATGCGCCGGTCGAGATGCCAGCGCACGGCGCGCGAAAGCACGATGCGCTCCAGGTCGCGCCCCCGCGCCACCAGGTCTTCCACCTGGTCGCGGTGCGAGATGCGGGCCACGTCCTGCTCGATGATGGGCCCGTCATCCAGAATCTCCGTCACATAGTGGCTGGTGGCGCCGATCAGCTTCACGCCTCGGGCATGCGCGGCATGGTAAGGCCGGGCCCCGGTAAACGCGGGCAGAAACGAGTGGTGCACGTTGATGATCGAGGCCGGGTAGCGGGAGACAAATCCCGGCGAGAGAATCTGCATGTAGCGGGCCAGGACCACCAGTTCGATGCCGCGCGCGCCAAGGAGCTCCAACTGCCGGGCCTCGGCCTCCGCCCGGTTGGCCGCCGCGACTGCAACATGCTCGAAGGGGATGCCGTAAAAGGCGGCCAGGGTCTCGACCTCCCTGTGGTTCGAGACGATCAGCGGAATCTCGCAATCCAGTTCGCCCGCGCGCCAGCGGTAGAGCAGGTCGGCCATGCAATGCAGGTATTGCGAACAGAAGAGAGCCACGCGGGGCCGGCGGGCGCTGGCGGTCAACTTCCACCGCATCCCAAGCTGGGCCGCGAGGGATGCAAACTCAGACTGGAAGGCCTCCAGGTCAAAGCCAGGCGCCGAACCGACTGGCTCCCCGTCTGCGGAACCGTTCAGGGCAAACTCCACCCGCATGAAAAACAGGCCAAGCTCGTGGTCCTGATGCTGGTCAGCATGGAGGATGTTGGCTCCGCGCGCATAGAGCAGCGAGGAGACGCGTGCAACCAGGCCCTTCTGGTCCGGGCAGTCGATGAGCAGAACGGCGGAGTCTTTCATGCTTTGCCCAGTGTATGGCATCGCGGGCAGGGCGGCCTTCCACGGCGGGCGAGCGGATGGCCGGGCAAAAAAAGGCCGGGGCAAACCGCGCCCCGGCAATGCTCTTGCTCTGCGATTGATTCGCCCGTTTCATCGGCCTCCTCACAGAGACCGCTCACACTGAAGTTAACCGCCCGTTGCGCCAATTCCTGTGCAAACCCGAAGGTACTGCAAAATCCGTTCTCCACCTACCTGACGCAGGGAGGGAGTTAACCGCTCCAATGGCCTGGCAGCCTCCGGGAGATCTGCTCAGGCGGCCGTGTCGCCGCGGCTCAACTTGGGCGAACTCAACTGCTGCCGCAGACTGCCGGCCAGGTCGGCCACCATGCGCAGCTTGTCGGCCACGGGCGAGGAGGCTTCGCTGCCGGAGAGCGCCAGTTGCGAGTGAAGCAGCAGGCCGGCCACTGTCGACTTGAGCTCGGTCTCGATGGCGGCGGCGGCGGCGCGGCGGGCCAGCATCTGTTCGCGCTCGCGGCGCTGCAGGGCGGCGCGCACCTCCCGAATCAGGCGCGATGCTCCGGAGAGGGCAAAGTTGACCTGCATCGGGATCGCAAGGCCGGCGTGTTCCCAGATGGCTTCGGCGGCCGACGGGTCGCACTGGGCAATGGTCTCGTCGATGACAATGGCGTCAAACTCGCGGCGGCGCAGCGCGGCCAGGGCTGCCTTGCGGCCTTCGGCTACTTCCACATCCCTGCCCAACTGCCCGGCCACAACGGCCGCGCAGTTCCGGGCGCCTTCGATTCCAGTGACCATCAGTATGCTCATACCCAGCTCCTCATCTTCTTTCCGGCAGGCGGGGCCGGAGTCAGGTTTCAGTTCAGGCAAACAGACTGCCTGAAACAAGGTCATTTTCCCGTAAAGGTTCTATCGGCGCGATTCGTTCCTGCTTGAGTCCGGGAACGCTACTTTTCCCGAAGCGGATCGGCGATGCCGTATTCCTTGAGCTTCCGGTAGAGCGTCGTCTTGCCGATGCCGAGCAGCTTGGCGGCCTGGAGCTTGTCGCCGTTGAGGGCGCGGATGGCCCCCAGGATGGCCTGGCGCTCCAGGTCGGCCAGCGTACTGACCTGCGGAGACTCGCCCGCCGGGATGGCTTCGCCGTCCGTGACCGCCGCGCGCCGCGCGTCCAGCCCTTGCTGCTGCAACTGAGTGGGCAGATCGCCCAGATGAAGAACCGGCCCCGAGGAGAGCGCGCAGGCCCGCTCGACGGAGTTCTCCAGTTCGCGCACATTGCCCGGCCAGTCATGCAGCATCATGGTGCGCAGGGCCTCGTCGCTCAGGGTGAACTTGGTGCCGTGCTCGCGGCTGATGCGATCCAGAAAGTGCGCCGCCAGCAGCGGGATGTCCTCGCGCCGGTCGCGCAGGGAGGGCAGGCGGAGGTTGACCACATTGAGCCGGTAGAAAAGGTCCTTGCGGAAGGTCCCCTTTTCCACCATCACGGCCAGGTCCCGGTTGGTGGCCGCCACGATGCGCGCCTTGATCGGCACCCGATGGGTGGCGCCCACCGGGCGGACCTCCTTTTCCTGGAGAGCCCGCAGCAGCTTGGCCTGGAGATCAAGCGAAAGCTCGCCGATCTCGTCCAGAAACACGGTGCCCCCTTCGGCCGAGACCAGCAGGCCGTCCTTGGAGCGGTTGGCGCCTGTAAATGCGCCCTTGACGTAGCCGAACAGTTCGCTCTCGATGAGCGTGGGGACCAGGGAGCCGCAATCGACGGGAAGAAACGGCTTCTGCGCGTTGGGACCGTAGGCGTGAATGGTGCGTGCCACCAGTTCCTTGCCCGTGCCGCTCTCGCCCAGCACCAGCACCGGGTGGGTGCTCTGAGCCACCTTGGAGAGAATGCGGTAGAGCTTCTCCATCTCCACGGAGCGCCCGATCATGGCCCCCAGGCCCTGCGAGAGGCGGAGCCGCTCCCGCAACTGGCGGTTGGCCGAGTCGGTGGCAAAGCTGGAGGCGGCGCGGTCCAGCACGGTCGAGAGCTCGTCGATGGCGAAGGGCTTGGTCAGGTAATCCGAGGCCCCGCAGCGCATGGCCTCCACAGCCGCATTCACTGAAGCCGATGAAGTCATGGCGATGACGGCGGTTTGCGGGTAGAGAAGCTTGACCTCGGAGACCAGCTCCAAGCCAAGGCTGGCGCCGGGGGGCAGGTTGACGAGCAGGATGTCGGCGGCGCGGCCGCGCAACAGGCTGCGCGCCTGGCCGAGGTCGCCCGTGCTCTCCACCGCGTAGCCCAGGCTGGCGGCAATCTCCGCGCAGGCCGAGCGGACGGCCGAGTCGGCGTCAACCACCAGCAGATGCAGTCGAACCGGGGGCTCAGCGAGTTGGGGGATAAACTCCATCACTCTGGTGTTCAAAACTGTTTCGAGCATTGTATTCGCCTCAGGTGTGAATCGGTAAAAGGGTTTCTTGAGGTTGGGCGGCTGCGTCGGCCACTCAGCGGCTGTTCACGGGCAGATCGATCTCCAGGCGGGTGCCGATTTGAGGCCGGTTGGAGGCGCGAATACGCCCGCCCGCCGCCTCCACGATGGAGCGGGTAATCGCCAGTCCGAGCCCGCGATGCGTTGCCGGCCAGCCGCCGTTCACAGCCGACCCGGTCGAGCGGGTGGTGAAGCCCGATTCGAAGACCTTGTCGAGGAGCTTGCGGGGGATGCCGGGGCCATTGTCATCCACAGTCATGGTGAGCCAGGGGGCCGCGTCCGGGGCGACCGTCAGCTCGCGCAGGCCGATCTGAATCCGACCGCCCTCCGGCATCGCCTCGGCGGCGTTCTTTACCAGATTGACCAGGATCCGCGTCAGGTCCTCACCATTGAGCCGGACCGGCAGGGAGCCGCCCTCGATCTCCACGGTGAGGGCAATGGACGGACCAGCCAGCGCGGCCAGCAGGTTGCGATTGGCCAGCAACTCCTCTGCCAGGTTGGAAACTGGTACGGCGGGGGCAAGGTCCCAGCGCCGGGAGCCCCTGGGCCTGTCCGCCGGCGTGCCCGCGGTAGGGGCGAGCGAAGGCACATCCGCAATGAAGCGGGCGGAGTCGGGCGCCTTGCGCGCATCCAGCGCAACCAGCTTCTCCACCAGGCGGCGGCTGGCGGTGGCCACCAGCCGCAACTCGCCGGCATAGTGCGCAAAGCTCGCTCCAAGAACCCCAGGCTCCTCCAGCAGGTCACAGTAGAGTCCCAGCGCGGTAACCATGTTGCGCGCGTCGTGGGCCACCTGGGCCAGGGTCTCGCTCTCGCCCCGCAGCAGGGCCAGGGTCTCCACCACTGCCTCCACCCGCCTGCGGTCCGCCCCTGGATGAACTCCAGGCTCCGCCGCTGTCTCGCTCAACCCGTGCCCGCTTTGTGAGGGTGGATTCCAACCGTTTGTACTCCATGGCGCGCCAGGCTCGTGCGCGCCGCCGATTGCCGGTGTATGTCCCATCTGCCGCATCGCTTGCTTCCTCTCTTCGTTTCCCGCTTCCGGTCTGGCCGGGGAGCCGTGGTCCCATCCCCGGTCTGCTTCTGGGGCCGTCCGATTCGGTCCCATTCCTGCCTTCTGCTCCGGGTGGCTGCCCTTCCCTAATACACGCCGCGTGCCAAACCAGAACGGAAACGCTAAGTTGCTGATAAGGAATGGAATGAGCCTCCAGCAATGCGGCACTCGGCATCCGGTGGCCCTCCCGATTTGTCCCGAAATGGAACCAGGCTGGCCGAGGACAAGGAGACAAGCTCAACCAGATCAACAACATAGCCGCGATTTCCGGTTGCGGGAAGCAAATACCGGCAATTCCCAGGATGGAACCGGTGTTTTCGATTCGGAATCCTGGAAGTGCGCCGCGCCCATTCCCGTACAATCCGACTATGGAAATCCCCCCTGTCTCCTCCGTTTTTCGCCCCCTGGGCCGGACCGCCTCCCAGTTGCGCCCCCTCACCTTGTCTCCCGGATTTGTCCAGACCGCCGAGGGATCGGTGCTGGTTTCGTTTGGAAACACCCGCGTATTGACCAACGCGACCATCGAGCCGGGCGTGCCGGGCTGGCTGCGCAACTCCGGCCGGGGGTGGGTGACGGCGGAGTACGCCATGCTGCCGCGCTCCACGGTGACCCGCACGGCGCGGGAGAGCGAGCGGGGCAAGATCGGCGGCCGGACGCACGAGATCCAGCGGCTGATTGGCCGCAGCCTGCGCTCGGTGGTGGACATGAAGGCGCTGGGCGAGCGGACCGTGATCCTGGACTGCGACGTGATTCAGGCCGACGGCGGGACGCGGACAGCGGCGATCACCGGGGCGGCAGTGGCCCTGGCCCTGGCCCTCAACGCCCTCGTGGAGGCCGGAACATTGAAGGCCTCGCCGATGCGGCAACTGGTCGCTGCCACCTCGGTGGGCATCGTGGGCGGCGCGGCGCTGCTTGACCTCTGCTACGAGGAAGACTCGCAGGCGGAGGTGGACATGAACGTGGTGATGACCGAAGACGGCGGGCTCATCGAGACCCAGGCGACGGCGGAGAAGGGCAGCTACTCGCGCAAGCAGCTCAATGGGCTGGTCGACCTGGCCGAGGCAGGCATCAAGGAGATCTTCGCCGCGCAGCGGGCGGTGCTGGGTCGGTAGGTCTTTTCTCCAGAATTGCGTTCAATGTCTCAGGCGGTTCATGTGCGGCCCAGGTTGCGCATAAGCAGACCTCAGCGCAGCAACCCCGCCAGCAGCAGCGTGGTGCAGAGGCCCGCGATAGACAGGATCGTCTCCATGACCGACCACGTGGCCAGCGTGTCCTTGACTTCCAGCTTGAAGAAGGACTGGATCATCCAGAAGCCGGGGTCGTTGACGTGGGAGAGGATGAGCGAACCGGTGCCAGTGGCGAGGACCAGCAGCTCGGGCTGAACCCCGAGATGTCCGGCCATGGGAGCCAGAACGCCTGAAGCGACGGCCATGGCCACCGTGGCCGACCCCATGCACACCCGCACCACCGCGGCCAGCAGCCAGGCCAGGACCAGCGGCGGCATATGGGCGCCAAGAGCCAGGGTGACCGTGGCCTGGGCCGCTCCGGAGTCGCGGAGAACCCCGCTGAGCCCTCCGGCGGCGGCCAGGATGACGAGGACGTTGGCAATGGGCTCGAAGGATTCGGTGGCCAGTTGGCGGAGCAGTTCCCGGCCGTGATGGCGGCCAGTCTGAATCCGCCCCCCGAGCGTCACCAGGGCCACCAGCACGGCGATGAGAAGGGCCACGTCGGGGCTTCCGGCAAAGCGCAGGACCTGGTTGGGGAGCGATCCGGGGGCGGCAATCGAGTCGGCCCAGCTTCCGAGGAAGATGAGCGTAATGGGCAGCAGGATGGCGGCGGCGGCGCGCAACGGGCCTGCAGGCGGCGGGATGGGGTCCTTGCTGGTTGCTGCCTCTTCCTGCTGATGCCGCGGCAACGGGTCGCCGGACGAGGACTGCTGAAGCGCAGCAGTACGCGGTTCAGCGATTTCCACCCCTTTTTCAGCTAGCTGGTTCAGGGAAGAACCACCAAGGAGTGGTTCTGCCTCCGGAACTGCGTCGAAGAGGGTGGCATCGTCCCTTCCAGGTTCCATAGTCAGGCTTGGAACCGCCAGTCTCTTGAGATTCCTCTTTTCCCACCTCCGCAGCAGAAACCAGCCCAGGCCAGGGCCGGCGAGCGCGGCAGCGGGCAGACCGGCGACCAGCCCCCAGAGGATGGTGCGGCCTACATCCGCATGATATTGGGCGGCGGCGAGCATGGCGGCGGGGTGCGGGGGCAGGGCTCCGTGAACGATGGAGAGCCCGGCCAGCAGTGGCATGCCGACCAGGATGGGAGGGCGGTTCTCGCGGCGCGCCGCGGCGGCCACGATAGGCATCAGAAGTACCAGTCCGACCTCGAAAAAGACCGGCAGGCCGATGACGACGCCCAGGCCCAGGAGAGCCCAGGGCAATCCTTTAGGGCCGCAGTTGTCCACCAGCACCCGGCTGAGCGCCGCCGCCCCGCCGGAGCGGGCGAGCAGGCTGCCCAGGATGGCGCCGAGCCCGAGCACGATGGCGATGTGGCCCATCAGGTTCCCAACGCCGGCGGAAAACGAGAGCGGCACCTGGCGCAGCGGCATCCCCGCCGCGATGCCCAGGGCGAAGGCGCCAATGGCCAGGGCAAGCGCCGGATGGAGCCGGATGCGGACAATCAGGACGAGCAGCAGCAGGACGGCGCCCGCGGCAGAGGCGGGCAGGACCCAATTGTCGGGAGCAAGGAGGGCGGCAAGGGGCACGGGGGAGATTATTCCACATAGCGGCGATCTCCTGCGCCGAATGTGCGGAGGCGCACACTTTTCTCTTGCGCGCCTCTGCTACGATAAGGACGATTGCAGTTCCTGCCGCCCGAAAGGCCGTGGTATGGCCCCCAAAGGGCTGAGCGCAGCGGCGACGGGAGCCAACCCCCAAAGGAGAAATCACGATGGCTCTAGTTTCCACACGCCAGCTTCTCGACGAGGCCGCCAAGGGCGGATACGGC
The DNA here is from genome assembly GCA_903849645.1 of uncultured Acidobacteriaceae bacterium. Taxonomy (GTDB): domain Bacteria; phylum Acidobacteriota; class Terriglobia; order Terriglobales; family Acidobacteriaceae; genus Telmatobacter. The sequence goes on from CAINJJ010000020.1 coordinate 39,254, forward strand.
GTCGGCGCATTCAACGTCAACGACATGGAACAGATCCAGGCGATCATGGAAGCGGCGAAGGAGACCCAGTCGCCGGTGATCATCCAGGCCAGCCGCGGCGCACGCCAGTTTGCGCAGGACAACTACCTGTATCACCTGATTCTGGCCGCGAACGAACTCTATCCCGAGATTCCGATCGCCATGCACCTGGATCACGGCAACAGCTTTGAGACCTGCGAGAGCGCCATCAAGCTCGGCTTCACCTCGGTCATGATGGATGGATCGCTGAAGGCCGACGGCAAGACTCCCACGACCTTTGAAGAGAATGTGGAAGTGACGCGCAAGGTAGTGGACTACGCCCATGAGCGCGGCATCGCGGTGGAAGGCGAGATCGGCGTGCTGGGCGGCATTGAAGACGGCCACGGCGCAGGCGGCTCGGGGTTGGACCACGTCACGGACCCCGACCAGGCGGTCGAGTTTGCCGAGCTGACCGGTGTGGATTCGCTGGCCATCGCCATCGGCACCAGCCACGGCGCCTACAAGTTCACCAAGAAGCCGGATGGCTCGGTGCTGAAGATGGACCTGTTGATTGCCATCCACAAGCGCCTGCCCAACACCCACCTGGTGATGCACGGCAGCTCTTCGGTTCCCAAGGACCTGCAGGACATCATCAACCAGTACGGCGGCAAGCTCAAGGAGACCTGGGGCGTGCCGGTCGAAGAGATTCAGTTGGGCATCAAGAACGGTGTGCGCAAGATCAACGTGGATACCGACAACCGTCTGGCCATCACGGGCGCCATCCGCAAGGTCTTCGCGGAGAGCCCGGAGAAGTTTGATCCGCGCGACTACATGAAGCCGGCGCGCGCAGCGATGCAGAAGGTGGTTGCGCAGCGCATGGTGCAGTTTGGCCAGGCGGGACACGCGGGCGACTATACCGCCATCTCGATCGCCGATATGGCCAAGGGCTATGCCAGCGGGACGCTGGTCACCAAGCCTCTGGTTGCCGCCAAGTAGGCTCGACCGCAACGGAAGTTGCAACAGAAAGCCGCTCCTCGGAGCGGCTTTTCTGTTGGGTACGCCGCGCATGGATGACAGCCTGTCCGAAACGCCAGATACGGAACCGCATGTCCGGTGGCGTGGCAGGGGAGGAGAGGCGACTCTCCCCCCGGATGCCGGTTTCTACCCACATCCCGTCATAGACTCCAATCGTCTCTCGTCCCTGCTTCTCCCACACCGCTCCAGCGCTATCCTCTAAACAGGCATGACTCCCCTCCCACCCATTCCGCCCGGCGCGCCCGACCCCTTCTCCTGTTTCCATCCGGTCACGGCGGCCTGGTTTCGGGCCGTCTTCGATGCCCCGACGGCTCCCCAGCGGCTTGGCTGGCCGGTCATCGCCCGCGGCGAGAGCGCCCTCATTCTGGCGCCCACCGGCACCGGCAAGACCCTCACCGCCTTCCTCTGGTGCCTGGACCGACTGATGCTCCATCCCCAGCCCGAAGACCGGCGCAAGGGCTGCCGCATCGTTTACGTTTCGCCCCTCAAAGCGCTCGCCGTCGATGTGGAGCGCAACCTCCGCTCCCCTCTCGCGGGCATGGCCAACATGGCCCGCCGGATGGGCGTGGACTTCCGAGAGCCCACCATCAGCGTCCGCACCGGGGATACCCCCCAGCGTGAACGCGCCCGCTTTCAGCGCGACCCCGCCGACATCCTCATCACCACCCCGGAGTCGCTCTACCTTTTGCTCACCTCGCAGGCATCCGAGGCCCTGCGCACGGTCGATACGGTGATCCTCGACGAGATCCATGCCCTTGTGCCCACCAAGCGCGGCGCACATCTGGCCCTCAGTCTGGAGCGCCTGGAGGCCCTCACGCATGGCCCCCTCCAGCGCATCGGCCTCTCCGCCACCCAGCGCCCCCTTGAAGAGGTGGCGCGCTTCCTGGGCGGCGTGGAAGTGCAGGGGACAGGGAACAGGGATCAGGGAACAGGGGTCGCCGCTGAGTGGACCGACGAAGAAGATGCCCCGACTGGAGCTCAAACCGATCCAGCATTTGCCGGCGTTTCGGCGATCCAGGCCGGTCCGCAAGACGACGCGGCGATCCATGACGACCCCGCAAGACTGTCATCCCTGACCCCTGATCCCTGTTCCCTGATCCCTGGTTCGCCCGCAGGCGAGCCCCGCTACCGCCCAGTCACCATCGTCAACGCCAGCGCACCCAAGCGGCTCCGCCTGCGCATCGAGGTACCGGTCGAGGACATGGCCCGCCTCGGCAGCATGGAAGAGATTCCCTCCGGCCCCGCCTCCCAGATGCCCCGCCGGGTCTCCATCTGGAACGCCATTCATCCCCGCCTGCTTGAGATTATTCGGGAGCGCAACTCGACTATCCTCTTTGTGAACAGCCGCCAGGTGGCGGAACGCCTGGCCGGCGCCCTCAACGAGCTGGCCGGCGAGCAAATCGCGCGCGCCCATCACGGCTCGCTCGCGGCCCCCCAGCGCTCCATCATTGAAGAGCTGCTGAAGGCCGGCAAGATTCGCGCCCTCTGCGCCACCTCCACCCTTGAACTGGGCATCGACATGGGCGCCGTGGATCTCGTCATCCAGATCGAGGCTCCTCCTTCCGTCGCCAGCGGCATGCAGCGCATCGGCCGCGCCGGGCACCACGTGGACGCCGTCAGCGAAGGCATCTTCTTCCCCAAATACCGCGCCGATCTGGTGGCCTGCGCCGCCGTAACCCGCGCCATGCACGAGGGCCACATCGAGTCCACCCGCTATCCACGGAACCCTCTCGATGTTCTGGCGCAGCAACTGGTCGCCATTGTGGCTCACCCGCCTGAAAGGGCAGGGAACAGGGATCAGGGATCAGGGATCAGAAAGCGGCGAGGCGCGACCAACTCCGCTAACCCCGCTAACCCCGCCAAGCCCGAAGTCCCCGTCGACTTCCTCTACGACCTCATCCGCCGCGCCGCCCCCTTTGCCGCGCTCACTCGCGCCTCCTTCGAGGGCGTGCTTGACCTGCTCAGCGGCCGCTACCCCTCCGACGAGTTTGCCGAGCTGCGTCCCCGCCTCACCTGGGACCGCATCCGCAACATCGTCACCCCCCGCGACGGCGCCGCCCGCCTGGCCATTCTCAACGCCGGCACTATCCCCGACCGCGGCCTCTACGGCGTCTTCCTCGCCCACTCCGAGGGCAAGGCCGTGCGCGTCGGCGAGCTTGACGAGGAGATGGTCTTTGAGTCCCACCCCAACGAGACCTTCATTCTGGGCGCATCCACCTGGCGCATTGTGGACATCACCCATGACCGCGTCCTGGTGGAGCCGGCTCCCGGCCAGCCTGGCAAGATGCCATTCTGGAAAGGCGACGGACCGGGCCGCCCGCTGGAGTTTGGCCGCCGCATCGGCGCCATGGTGCGCGAGTTGCGCGCCCTGCCCAAGGCCGCCGGACTGGCCCGGCTGGTCACCGAACACGACCTGGACCCCGGCGCCGCGGAAAACCTGCTGCAGTTCCTCGCCGACCAGGCGGAAGCCACAGGTCAGGTTCCCGACGACCGCACCGTGGTCATCGAGCGCTGCCGCGACGAGCTGGGCGACTGGCGGGTCTGCGTCCTCACCCCCTTTGGCAGCCGCATCCACATTCCCTGGGCCATGGCCGTAAGCGCCCGCATCCGCGCCGCCGGAGGCCCGGAGGTCGAAACCCTCTGGTCCGACGACGGCTTCGTCCTCCGCTTTCCAGACACCGACGAGCCGCCCGACCCCGACTGGTTTCTGGTCGAATCCGCCGAGGCCCAGGCTCTTGTCCTGCGCCAGCTCGGCTCCACCGCGCTCTTCGCCGGCCGCTTCCGCGAGGCCGCCGGACGGGCCCTGCTCCTGCCCCGCCGTCGCGCGGACCAGCGTTCGCCCCTGTGGCAGTTGCGCAAGCGCTCCTATGACCTGTTGAGCGTCGCCTCGCGCTACCCCTCTTTTCCACTGCTGCTGGAGGCCTATCGCGAGTGCCTGCGCGATGTCTTCGACATGCCCGCGCTCGTTGAGACCCTGCGCGCCATCGAGCAGCGCCAGCTCCGCGTACACGTGGTTGAAACCCGCAAGCCCTCGCCCTTTGCCGCCTCGCTGCTCTTCAGTTACGTGTCCAACTTCCTTTACGATGGCGACGCCCCGCTGGCCGAACGCCGCGCCCAGGCCCTCACCATCGACCAGGAGCAGTTGCGCGAGCTGCTTGGCGAGGCCGACCTGCGCGAACTGCTCGACGCCAACGCCATCGCCGAGGTGGAAGAGGCCGCGCAGTGCCTCCCCGAGGCTTATCGAGCCCGCTCCGCCGATGGCATGCACGACCTGCTGCTGCGCCTCGGCGACCTGACCCGCGCCGAACTCGCCCTGCGGGTGACGGACCCGACCGTCCTCGAATCGCTGGACCGCCTCGTCCGCTCTCGCCGCCTGCTCGAGCTCCGCATCGCCGGGGAGCGCCGCCTGATCGCCGCGGAAGACGCCGCCCGCTACCGCGATGCGCTGGGCATTCCCCTGCCTCCCGGTCTTGCCGGTGCGCTCCTGGAGCCGGTCGCCCACCCGGCGCTCGAGCTCGTCCGCCGCTATGCCCGCACCCATGGCCCCTTCACCCTAAGGGAGCCCGCCGAACGCTTCGCCCTCGATGCAGCCGCCGTGGAAGAAGCTCTTCGCCAGTTGGTCCACGAGGGGCGCGTACTGGAGGGCGGATTCCGCCCCGGCGGCCTGCATCGCGAGTGGTGCGACGCCGAGATACTGCGCCAGATTCGCCGCAAGTCCCTGGCCCGCCTGCGCCGCGAGGTCGAGCCAGTGGAGCAGCACACCCTGGCCCGCTTCTTGACCCACTGGCAGGGCCTGCTGACGCCGCGCCGCGGGGCCAGCCTCGACGCGCTGCTCGATGCCGTCGAGAGCCTGCAGGGCGCGCCGCTGCCCGCATCCCTGGTTGAGACCGCCATCCTGCCCGCACGCATCGCCGACTACGCCCCCGCCGGTCTCGACACTCTCATCGCCGCCGGTGAGGTGGCCTGGGCCGGCGTCGAGCCCATTGGCGAGCGGGACGGGCGCATCGCGTTATTCCTGGCCGAGAAACTCCCCCTGCTCCTCCAGCAGCGGCCCCTCACCGAGCCCTTGACCGACATCGAAGGCAAGCTGATCGCGGTTCTGGAATCCACCGGCGCCAGCTTCTTTGACCCTCTGCATCAGGCTGTGGGCGGCGGCTACCCCGGCGAGACCATTGACGCCCTCTGGAGCCTGGTCTGGCGGGGCCTGGTCACCAATGACTCGCTCCACGCCCTGCGCGCCTATACGACCCGCCCCGACAGCGTCCGGGCCCCCCGCCGTGTGCAGACCGGCAGCGCCTTCCGCTCCCGCCGCACCACGCCCCCCAACGCCCAGGGCCGGTGGTCCCTGCTCCCCGTCCGTGCCGGGAAGGGAACTGAACTGCTCCAGGGCGCGCAGCCCACAGCGACGGAAACCAGCCACGCCCTCGCCCTGCAACTGCTCAACCGCTACGGCGTGCTGATGCGTGAGTCTGTCGCCGCGGAAAACGTCCCCGGCGGCTTCAGCGCCGTCTATCCGGTTCTCAAGGCCCTGGAAGAGAGCGGACGCATCCGCCGCGGCTACTTTGTGGCAGGTCTCGGCGCCACCCAGTTCGCGCTGCCCGCAGCCGTTGACTTGTTGCGCCAGTTGCGCACCGAGCCGCCCCAGGAGAAGCCGGAGTTCGTCCAGCTCGCCGCCACGGATCCCGCCAACCCCTACGGCTCCGTCCTGCGCTGGCCCGACCTGCCGGTGGCGGAGGAGGACTCCGAATCCGCGCCCCGCCTGCTCACCCGCGCCGCCTATGCCGAGGTCGTCCTGCGCAACGGCCAGCTTGTGGCCTGGCTGCGCCGCGGCAATCCCAACCTGCTCGTCTTCCTGCCTGCCGAAGATCCGGAACGCTCGCAGACCGCCGCCGGTCTGGCTCACTTTCTCTGCTCCCGCGGCCAGGACCGCCTCCGCTCCGCGGCGCATCAGGGCGTACTTATCACCACCATCAACGGCCAGCCGGTGGCCGCCCACCCCATGGCCCGCTATCTCATGGACGCCGGCTTCCACCCCGGCCCCCTCGGCATGCACCTGCGCCGCATCCCGCTGCCCGTCGCCTACCCGGCGCCGGGCGCCCTCGACCCCCAATAGAAGAGCCCTTCTCCGCAAGCCGCGAAGAAAGGCCGTTTGCTCTGCGCGCACTTATTTCTTTTTGTAGTCCGCAATCACCTTGCGCGTGTCGTCGTCGGCCTTGAGCCACGTCAGCAGCTTCTCCGTTACATCCACAGTCTCTGCCTTGGAGTCCGCCGCCGGAGCCACCACGATGTCTGAAAGGTTGTCGTCCTTCTTGACCTTTTCGACGGCCGGCTTCAGCGCTTCCAGCACGTTTCGGATGGACTCGCCCTTCTCCAGCTGGTTGTGCGCCCAGACGCGCGAACTCTTCTCCAGGGAGGTCAGCTCCCTTGTCCTTTCCATGTCTTTGGCCTTCTTTGCCTTGGCCAGCTCTACGTGCATCTTGCGCACGGCGTCGTCCCACAACGAGGACCGGTAGTAGGCCACCACAATCGACACCCGGTCAAAGGTGCCGACGCGGTTCACTTCCGCCGCCGCGCCGCGCGCGCCCCACACGATCGCCGCCACCAACAGCAGGTTCATCACTCGCTTCATACGCTGTCTTTCCCCCGGTTTTTTTGGACTGCCTCTCTATCTATACCCACCTTCCTGCCCGCGCTGTTTGCCCTTGAGCAAATAGCGATCTCGCCCCGCGCACGCGCGCCCTTTCCGCAGGTTTAGAATCCCCCTATGCCCGAGGGCGACACCATCTTTCGCACGGCCCGCGCGCTGGGCCGCGCCCTTGCCGGCAAGCCCGTTACTGGCTTCCGCTCCACCTACCCCTACCTCACTCGTTTCCACGACGACACGCCCCTCACCGGCCAGCTCGTCGAGTCCGTCGAATCCCGCGGCAAGTGGCTCCTCATCCATTTTTCCGGCGGCGGCACCATGGCCACCCACATGCTCATGAGCGGCAGTTGGCACATCTATCGTCACGGCGAGCGCTGGCAGCAGCCCCGCGCCAACATGCGCATTGTGCTGGAGAATGCCGACTTCATCGCCGTCGGATTTCGCGTGCCCGTGGCCCGCATGCACACCGCGCTCTCGCTGGCGCGCGACGAAAAGATTCCCCGCCCCTCGATTGACGTGCTCAGCACGGAGTTCGACCCCGCCGCCGCGGCACGCAACATCGCCGCCCATCGCGAAGAAGGCATCGCCGATGTGCTGCTGCATCAGGAAGTGATTGCCGGCGTGGGCAACGTCTTCAAGTCCGAGGTCTGCTTTGTTGCGGGGGTCCACCCGTTTTGCCCAGTGAAGTCGCTGAGCCAGGAGCAAGTCGAGTTGCTGGTGGCAGCTTCCCGCAAGCTCGTTCGCGCCAATGTGCTGGAGGACTCGGGCGACGCCATCGTCACCTATGGCGGGAGTCACCGGCGCACCACCCATGCGACGGACCCCTCGGCCAGCCTTTGGGTCTATGGGCGCGCCGGCCAGCCCTGCCGCCGCTGCGATGCGCCTATCGAGATGCGCATGCAGGGGCCGGACGTGCGCGTCACCTTCTGGTGTCCGCGCTGCCAGGCCATGCCGGCTGAAGCTGCCGTCGATCGCTGACGGCGCGCTCCGGCGTCAGTTCTTGTTGATTCCGAATATCTTCTGCAGCAGGTTGCGATGCTCGGCCGGGTGGTCGCATGTCTCGATGGGCGCTGTGCCGGCCAGGAACGCCGCATCGTAGCTCTCCGGGCAGGAGGCATCGCTCAGCAGGTTGCTCCCCTTGTCGATCTGCACAATCTCCACGCCCTCCGGTGGGTTGAAGCTGTTGGTGTCGGAGTACTGCGGCAGGGCCACGGCCTTCTTCATGAAGTCGGCCCAGATGGGCGCGGCGGCCTGCGCGCCCTGGAGCTTGATGTCGGTGTAGTCGTCGTTGCCCACCCAGACGATGCAGAGCAGGTTGCTGGTGAAGCCGGCAAACCATGCGTCGTGGTCCGTGCCGGTCTTGCCCGCGGCCGGTGCATGGAATCCCATGTTGCGCACGCCCGCGCCGGTTCCCGAACCCGTCACGTCGCTTTGCAGCACATTCTGCATCAGGCTCAGCGTCAGGTAGGCCACGCGCGGGTCAAGTATCTGTTTGGAGACCGGTGCATAGTCGGCAATCACGTCGCCCGTGGGCGTGCGCACGCTGGCCAGCATCCAGGGCTCGATGTGCAGACCGCCGTTGGCAAAGATGGTGTACGCGCCCGCCATGTCCAGCGGCGTTGCGTCATACGATCCGATGGCCATGGACGGCGTGCCGCGCGCGCTCTTCACTCCCGCATCGCGGGCCAGCGCCGCCACGCGGTCAAAGCCAACCATCGAGGCCAGGCCGATGGTGGCGTTGTTGAGCGAGCGCATGAGCGCATAACGGGCGGTGACCTCGTCGTGATACTCGCCTTCAAAGTTCTTCGGGGTGTAGGCGTAAGGCGTGCCCTCGCCATAGGTGGTCTGCTGGTCCTTCAGCATCGTCACCGGCGAAAAGAGCTTGGTCTCACCCGGAAGCACGGTGCCTTCGGCCGCCGTGGCAAAGGCCGACGCGTAGACGAACGGTTTGAAGATGGATCCCGTGGGCCGCTTGGCTACCGCGTGGTTCAATTGCGAGTTGCCATAACTGCGCCCGCCCACCAGCGCCAGCACCTGCCCCGTGTGGGGATTGAGCGCCACCAGCGCCACCTGCGGATAGATGTAGGCCTGCCCCAGCTTCTTCTGGCGCGCGTGCATCCTGTCCACCTGCTCGTCCACCACGTGGATGGTCTGCTCGACCGCATTGGTGGCCTCGCGCTGCAGGTCCGGATCGAGCGAGGTATAGATGCGCAGTCCCTCGTGATTGAAATCCACCTCGCCCAGCTTCTGCAGCAGTTGATCGTGCACCAGGTCCACGAAGAACGGCGCCTCGCTGGCGTCCACGCTGCCCGCCACCAGGTGCAGCGGCTCGGCCTTGGCGCGCTCGGCCTCTTCCTTGGTCACGGCGCCCGTTTCCACCATCCCGTCCAGCACCAGGTTGCGCCGCTCGATGGTGCGGTCCGCATGGCGGAAGGGATTGAAGTAGTTTGGCCGCTGAATGATGCCCGCCAGAAACGCGCACTCGGCCAGGCTCAACTGCTTCACGTCCTTGCCAAAGTAGGCCTGCGACGCCTCGCCGAATCCGTCGATGGAAAAGCTGCCGTGCTGGCCCAGGTTGATCTGGTTGGCATACATCTCAAAGATCTGCTGCTTGTTGAAGCGATGCTCCAGTTGAAACGTGATGATGATCTCGATGACCTTGCGCTTCCAGGTCTTCTCGGGCGACAGAAAGAACCCGCGCGAAAGCTGCATGGTGAGCGTGGAGCCGCCCTGCTTCTTGTGGCCGGTAAAAACATCCTGCACTCCTGCCGAAAGCAGCCGCCAGAAGTTCACCCCGTTGTGTTCAAAGAAGCGCCTGTCTTCAATCGCCAGCACTGCATGAACCAGGTTCTGTGGAATCTCGTCATAGGTCAGCAGGCGTCGCTTGGTGCGGTTGGCGTCTTCGCTCAAGCCCGTAATCAGCAGCGGCTCCAGCTCATAGCTCGACAGCCCCTGCCCGCGCTCGTCGCTGATGGATTCCACCACTCCGCCGCTGATGTGAATCACCGTGCTGTCCTGCGCGTGATAAGACTGCGGTCCCGGCCGCACTGTGATGCTCTGCGCTCCCTCGGCAAAGGTGCCCAGTTGCGAGAACTGCGAGGCGCCGTCCGCCGTGTAGCCGGCCTGGCGCAGCTCGTTGGCGATGAGCCGCACACTCAGCTTCTGCCCCGGCCTCACCTCGCGCGGCGCGGCAAAGATCTTGGCCGTATTGGCAAAGATCGGCTGCTTGAGCCGCTCGTCCACGATGCGCTGATATTTGAAATAGAAATAGCCGCCAACAACAAGCACCAACAGCGCCGCCGCGGCAAACGCCACCAGCACGCTGCGCACCGCCAGCGACGCCCAGGGATGACGTCCCGCAGGCCGTGCCAGCTTGATCTTCAATGCCATTGAAGCTCCTCAATCATCCGAACCCTGATTAACAGCCAACCGCGCCCCGCTGCGGTTGCAAGCGGAGCCGAGCGCGAACCTACGCCCCGACGCTCGTCAGCAGTGCGTCCTCGGCCACGCGCTCTTTCACGAGCGCCACCACAGCGCCGAGCGCCACGTCCACGCTCGATGACGTGGCCCGCGTCACCAACTCCACCAGCCCGTCGGCGGCCTTCTTGCCCACGTTGATGCGGTAGGGAATGCCCACCAGGTCGGCGTCCTTGAACTTCACGCCGGCCCGTTCGTCGCGGTCGTCCAGCAGCACGTCCAGCCCTGCCGCTTCCAGTTCCTCGGCCAGCTTTTTGCCCGCCTCCGCCAGCGCTGCGTCGGCAATGTTGGTCACCGACACCACCACTGTGAACGGCGCAATCGAAGCCGGCAGCCAGAAGCCGTTCTTGTCGTTCGACTGCTCGATGGCCGCCGTCAAAATGCGCTCGATGCCGATGCCGTAGCTGCCCATGATCGGCGTGATCTCCTTGCCGTTCACATCCAGCACCCGCGCGCCCATGGCTTCGGAGTACTTGTAGCCCAGCTTGAAGATGTGGCCGATCTCCACCGCTTTGCCCACCACCAGCTTGCCCGCGCATCCGGGCTGCGGGCAGTTCTCGCCTTCGTTCACGCTGCGGATATCGGCCGCCAGCGTCCAGGTGAAGTCGCGCCCCGGCGTCACGTTGTGCAGGTGATAGTCCAGTTGGTTGGCGCCCGCCACCAGGTTCTTGCGGCCTTCGAGCGACGTGTCCACAACCACGGTCAGCCCGTCTTCCAGCGGCTTGGCGTTCGGCTTGAGGCCCACCGGGCCCAGGAAGCCCGCGGGTCCGTTGAAATACTGCGCCAGCTCCTCGGCCTGCATCGTCCGCAGGTCCGCTCCGCCTACCGCGCCCAGCAGCTTGGTCTCGTTCACCTGGTGATCGCCGCGCAAAAACGCCGCCACGCCGTGCCATGTATCGGGCTTGCCCGCAGCGCCGCGCTTCATCGCCATGTAGGCCACGCACTTGATGTCCGATGCCGGCGAAATCTTGAAGAACTCCGCCACATCGGCAATTGCCCCGCAACCCGGCGTGTGCACCAGCTCCGGCGTGCCGTCTCCGGTCGGCTCCATCTCCACCACCGGCTCCAGCAGGGACGTGCCTTTTTCGAGATTTGCCGCATAGCCGCACACCGGGCAGCTCGCGATCAGGTCCTCGCCGGCGTCCGTGTAGACCATGAACTCCTGCGACTGCGAGCCGCCCATGGAGCCGGAGTCCGCCTCAACCGCTACAAACTTCAGCCCGCAGCGCGAAAAGATCTTGCGGTACACCGCGTCGTGCAGGTCAAAGCTCTTGTCGAGGCCGGCCTTGTCGATGTCGAACGAGTAGCTGTCCTTCATGGTGAACTGCCGCACCCGCAGCAGCCCCGACTTGGGCCGCGGCTCGTCGCGAAACTTGGTCTGGATCTGGTACCAGATCTGGGGCAACTGCTTGTAGCTGCGCAGTTCGTTGCGCGCAATCGAGGTCATGATCTCCTCGTGCGTCATGCCCAGGCACAGGTCAGCGCCCTTGCGGTCCTTGAGGCGGAACATGTTGTCGCCCATGCCCGTCCAGCGGCCGCTCTGCTCCCACACCTCGCGCGGATTGAGCGCGGGCAGGAAAAACTCCTGGCCAATCTGGTCCATCTCCTCGCGCACAATGCCGATGATCTTGTTCAGCGCGCGCTGGCCGAGAAAGAGGTAGCTGTAAATGCCCGCGCCCAGTTGGCGGATGTAGCCGGAGCGGACCAGAAAGCGGTGGCTGGCCACTTCGGCGTCTGCCGGGGCCTCGCGAAGAGTGGGAATAAAGAGCTTGGACCAGCGTTGCATAGAGATGAGGATTTACTTTCCCGCCGGACAGGCCGGCGCAGGACGTTGAACGATCCTGTCCATTCTAAATGTTCCGGTCAGACGGGCAGCCGGACCTGTCAGCCGTCCAGTCCGGCGGCCTTGGTCACAATGCGCTCAAAGACGCTCCACGGCAGCAACCGGCGCAGCCAGAGGCCCAGCTTTATATCGCTGCCCACCACTGTGCGCAGGCGGGGGTGAGATGTTTCGAGCAGGTTGGCAATGGCGGCGGCCACAATCTGCGGATTGGCCTTTTTATTCGTGTTGGCATCCATGCGGCTGCGCCAGCGGGCCACCCTCGCCGCATTGGGAGACTGTGTATCCCGGGTTCCCGTCGACAAGAGCGCGTTGCGAGTCCAGATGTCGGTCTCAAACGATCCCGGCTCGACCAGCGCCACCTGAATCCCCACCGCCTTCATCTCCAGGCGCAGCGTCTCGGTCCAGCCCTCCAGCGCAAACTTCGAGGCCACATAGCTGCCGACGCCGGGAAACCCCATCCGACCCGAGCCGGACGTAACCATCACGATATGTCCGTGGCCCTGCCGCCGGAGCTGGGGCAGAAAGGCCCGCGTCACCGCTGCCGCGCCAAAGAAGTTGGTGTCGAACTGGCGGCGCAACTCGGCATCCGAGACATCCTCGGCAAAGCCCGCCATCGCAAACCCGGCGTTGTTCACCACTGCATGGAGCGCAACCGGCCGCGCCGCAATCGATGCGGCCAACTCGGCAATCTGCACGTTATCAGTTACGTCCAGCGCCAGAAACTCGATTCGCTCCAGCACGCCGGCCTCGCGCGCCGCCGCCTCCAGCTTTTCACGCCGCGCAAGATCCCGCATCGTGGCCAGCACCCGCCACCCGCGCCGGGCCAGGGTGATAGTCGTCAACAGGCCGAAGCCGCTGGAGGCGCCGGTGATGAGGGCGGTGCGTTCTGAGAGCATCGCAGTCTCCGTTCCCTAAAATGACTTTGGCCAATTCTGTCGCCCATGCAGAACAGCAGCAATCTCGACCTGATCGCCCCTGACTCTGTACGCCGCGATGTAGGCGGTGCCAGGGATTACGAGTTCCCGTGTCCTGGGTACTCGCCCGGCTCTACCGGACATCGGGAAATCCGCCAGGCGTGCTGCGGCTCCTATGATTCTTGCCGCGACTTTGCCAGCAGACGCCGGGCTGTCCCTCGCAATGTATTCCCGAATTGATTTTAAGTCGGCAACCGCGGTGGGAGACCAGCGAATATTCACTGCGGAGCGGGCAATTCGTTCTCTGTGCCCCAGCTATCCAGCCACTCCATCACGCGTTCATTCGAGATTCCCTGACCCGCTTCCAACTCAGCCAGACCCGCGCGAATGTGCTGGTGCTCTCGGCTATCAGGCGAAACCAGCGAGATGGTGCCGTCCCCGTTCGAAACCCACTCTACCGGCTCGCCGACAGGCAATGCCGCCTGGGCCACCAACTCTGCGGGTATCTCGACCGACAGGGTATTACCCACACGAACGATTCGAGTTGTCATTGGCAAGCTCCTGGCAAAATCATACCGCGAATCGGGTTTAGTGTAAGCGTTCGTTCCAAAAGCTTGCTATAAGGTAATCGCGTGCCTCGGTTTCAATTCATAAGGTTCGAGCAGTTGCCTCTGCCCTTTTGACGGATTGGGTTTGGAGTAGTCCTTGTGTTCATCCCAGAACTTCTTTCCTATGTACCTCCTGTCGAGGTTGAGCTTCAACATTTCATCATGCGGATAGAGATACCAACGATCCGCGTCCCTGAAGCAAATGTACAATTCCTTGTCTTTGCCCTGGTATTTTTTGGCAAACGTCAATCGACTCTTGAGCTGCACCCTCAGAAAGACACCAGTAAGGTGTTGTGCGATGAAGTCGGCTCCTCCCCAATCGCTGGTCATCCGAATCGTCACAAATCCTAAGTCGGCCAATATCGACGAGACCTTTTGTAAGTTATAGGCCTCTTTCTGCTTGCTGTTGAGTTTCTCGTATGGGATTGGCTCAAAGGTCACGGGCATCGGGTCTCCTCCTGGTTTTACGATGGATTGCAGCAAAATCCGTGGCAGAGGTACGAACATGTTTTCAAATCAGCTCCACGCCCCACAGATCATGCAGGTGCACCACGCCTTCCACCGTTCCCGCCGCGTCCACCACCACCAGGGACGTAATCTTCCGCTCCTCCAGAATCCGTAGCGCCGTGGCCGCCAGTTCTCCCGCCGCAATCGTCCTGGGATGCGCGTTCATCGCCTCGCCGGCCGATCGGCTCAGCGCCGCGCCGCCCTCGCGCTCCAGCAGCCGCCGCAGGTCGCCGTCCGAGATCACCCCGCGCAGCCTGCCCGCCTCCTGCACCGTGGTCAGCCCCAGCTTCTTTGACGACATCTCATAGATCACGTCCGTCATCGGCGTCTCGGGCGCCACCACCGGCACCGCATCGCCCGTATGCATCAGGTCGCGCACCTTGGCCAGTTGCTTGCCCAGCTTGCCGCCGGGGTGCAGTTCCGCAAAATCCTCCGCCTTGAATCCCTTGCGCAGGCTCACCGCAATGGCTAGCGCGTCGCCCAGCGCCAGCATCGCCGTGGTGGAGGCCGTGGGCGCCAGGTTCAGCCCGCACGCCTCGCGTTCCACGCCGCAGTCCAGGGCCACATCGCTGGCCTGCGCCAGCGTCGAGCTCTGGTTGCAGGTGAAGCTCAACAGCCCGTCGCCCTTGCGCTTGAGCGTGGCCAGCAGCCGCAAAATCTCCTCCGTCTCCCCACTCGCCGAGAGGGCCACCACCACATCCCCCGGCATCAGCACGCCCAGGTCGCCGTGCACCGCCTCGGCCGGATGCAGAAAGAGGGCAGGCGTCCCCGTGGAGCTGAGCGTGGCCGCAATCTTCTGCGCAATGATGCCGCTCTTGCCCATGCCGGTCACCACCACCCGCCCGCGCTCTTCGCCGCAGCGCAGCACCAGCTCCACCGCCCGGTCAAACTCCGCGGCCATCGGCCCTTCCAGCCGCGCCGCCAGCGCCTCCAGCGCCGCCGCCTCGGTACGCACCAGCGCCGCCGGGGTCACGCTCCGCGCTTCAGGTTTCTCTTGGTTGGGTTGGTTCATCGGTTTCTGATGGTATCAGTTTCCGCCACCGTTTTCCGGGTCGCGTGTTCGCCCTGGCCCCTCGTACAATAGGGTTCAGAGGTCAATCCCCGTGAAGCGCAACACACTTGTTCTCTTCGTCACGCTTTTCATCCTGGCTATCTTTGGCTGGGCCGGCTGGGCCAACTGGGAATATCGCCGCCAGGCCGCCGAGCGTTTCCTCGCCTCCGCCGCCAAGGGCGAGCTGGTCGTCGACGCCGCCGGCGCGCCCCAGTATGTCTCGCCGCTCCTCGGCAAGCCAGCCCCCGCCTTCAGCCTTGAAGACCTCACCGGCAAGAGAGTCTCCCTCGCGAGCTACAAGGGCAAGGCGGTCCTCATCAACTTCTGGGCCACCTGGTGCGCCCCCTGCAAGATCGAAACTCCCTGGCTCATCGACCTCCGCAACCAGTACGCTTCGCAGGGTTTTGAGATCATCGGCATCTCCGCCGACGACCTCGACAAGGGCGACCCCGAAAAGCTGGCCACGGAAAAGAAGGAGATCGGCCGCTTCGTCCAGCAGATGCACATGCCCTACCCGGTCCTGATCGATGGCGACTCCGTCAGCCAGCCCTATGGCGGGCTTGACGAGCTGCCCATGTCCTTCTTCATCGACCGCTCCGGCGCCGTCGTCGATGTGCAGATGGGCCTTACCTCCAAGGACGAGATCGAAGGCAAGATCAAGAAGTCCCTCGGGGCAGGGAAGTAACCTCAGCACGCCATCAGGCTCCCCGAGCGTCGAAGCATTGAGAGTCGGAAGAGCACAGCAACATGGCTCCGGAAAGATTGGCTCCAAATGATCAGGATTTCCCTCAGAACCGCCGCCGCCGTTGCAATCACCGCCGTATTTGCCTCCGCCTTCGCGCAGGGGCAGGCGGCCCAGGCTCGCTCCACCGGCAAGGCCGCGGCTGTGGAATATCTCTTCCCCGAGCAGGTCAGCGTTGCCGCGGGCAAATCTACCGCCGTCGCCCTGCACTTCCGCATTGCGCCCGGACTTCACATCAACTCCCACACCCCCGCCGAAGTGGAGCTCATCCCCACCGCCTTCTCCATCCCTGAAGGCTCCGGCGTGCGGCTCGACAGCGCAGCCTACCCGCCCGGCACCAACCTCGTTCTGCCCCTGGACCCCAAGACGAAGCTCAGTGTCTACAGCGGCGAGTTCATCATCCAGGCGCGCCTCACCGCCTCCCCCGGCGACCACCTGGTTGAAGCCAGGCTCCGCTACCAGGCCTGCGACAACGCCGCCTGCATGCCGCCCAAGACCATCACTGTCCCCATCGACGTGATCGGTAAATAGGCGGGCAGAAAAGGCAATAGGGACCAAGGTACGGGGACAGCCGGAGATCAATCATCCTGTTTCCTTCCTTGAACCTTACACCGCTATTGAGAGCGCGCAGGATGACAGCGTGCTTCTTTGGGGGCGAGGATGGATGTTTGAAGCGCCGCGGCGGACTCCGAATTTGACGGTGAAGCTGCGGGAGCTCTTCGAGCAAGGGAAGCACGCGCCCGTTGATGGCTGACGGGAATCCCAAGTCGAAGATGAGAGCACATGTGCGGCTGCCACAGTCGTTCGAAACACTGTACTTGGGAACCCATGGCTCTATCCAATCCAAAACCTTCGCGTAACTATTTGCTTTTCAATCTGGTCCGAAATGGCGATAATTGGCACCTGGTCACCCTCCTTCCCTTCGCGGAGTTACTTGATGCCCACGCCACTGGAAAGAATAAGAGAGGTGTTTGCCCCTGAGCCTGGCCATGCGCCGGGACTCTTCCAGGCGTCGGCCACCATCTTCTCTATCTCGGCCGTCTATCTGTACTTCGCAGGTTACATTTACTGCTACTTTTACTACTACAAATACTTTGGCGTCACGCTGGAGTCGCTCGACCTCTCCCCGCAGTTTTACCTGATGCGCGCGTATACCGCGCTGAACAATCTCAAAGGCATCGGTCTGCTGCTGGTGCTCATGCTTGTCATTGCGTCGTATTTGCGCGGCTGGCTGCGTACCGGCATCACCGTGACGGCCTTGATCGCCGCCTTTCCGGCTCTCTTCTATCTAAGCTGGAACACCGCGGAGTATCAGTCTCGCGTTAGTGTCTGCGAGTCCAGCAACGCCATCCGGCTTCACTTCAAGGAATCGGAAAAGAAGATTCGCGCCTCGCCCGATCAGACCGAGGCTGCCGGGGGCAAGGTGGTTCCAGCCGCGTCTGTTGCTGGCCGCCCATCACCGGGAAAGGCCGGCCCAGAGGTACCCGCGGCGCTGAACGCGGCGAAGGCGAGCCAGACGGATGCTCCGGACGGGGACGATCCGGTGACCATGAAAGATCTCGCCAAGCTGGGAGATGCGGGTCAACTCGGACTGCTGCTGGAGACCAAGGAGCGCCTGGTCGTCTTTCGAAAACAGGAATGCGACGACGGGAAGAACGGGCCAAGCAAGATCGATCTGGTCCATGTGTACACGATCGAGCGATCGGACATCGATTTCACCGATGTTTCCCAACCCTGAGGAGATTGCCATGAGAAGGGTCGCCCAATTCGTTCTGTTCGTCCTCCTGTTTGCTCGCCTCGCCGCGGGTGCAAGCGACAAAATTGAATACCTTTTGCTGAGTTACAAAGGTCACAGGCTCACTGGCCGCATCACGGCCGAGAACGTCTTCACGACATGCGGAAAACTCAAGATTGATATCCAGAAGATTCGCGATCAATATCCCGAAATGCATCTGGAAAAGACAATGCCCTGCCAGGGCATGTCGCTTAACTCAGTGGGTCCAGAGGCCGATGCGGCCGAGGAGAGGGCGAAAGAGGCGGATCGCAAGGAACTTGAGGAGATGCTCGCTGATTACAAGGACGACCACGCCGAGGACCAACAGTAGCCGCGCATCCCGTTGCTCGAACATGCCATTCGAACACCATGGGACCGGCGCCCCAGGGGGCCGCCTTAGAGACCTGGGAAAGCACCCCCCCCTGCGAGCAATCGGCGGGCGTCTGCTCCGTGCAATGGCCCCAACCTCCGGTTGCTAAGCCCCTGCCTTCTTCTCAATCTTGGCCCAGGAGTCCTTCAGCGGCAGCGTCCGGTTGAACACCAGCTTGGTCGGCGTCGTATCCGGGTCCACGCAGAAGTAGCCCACGCGCTCAAACTGGAAGCGCTCTCCATGCGCGGCGCTACCCAGCGAGGGCTCCAGCTTCGCGCCGGTCACGATCTCCAGCGAGTTGGGGTTCAGATTGTCGAGCACGTCGCCGCCTTCCTCCACCTCGCTTGGAAACGCGTTGGTGAAGAGCTTGTCGTAGATGCGAATCTCCGCGCCGATGGCGTGCGCGGCCGAGACCCAGTGCATGGTCGACTTGACCTTGCGGCCATCGGGCGAGTTGCCGCCCCGGCTTGCCGGGTCATAGGTGCAGTGCACCTCAGCGATGTTGCCTTCCGCATCTTTCACCACGCTCTGCGCGGTGATGAAGTAGGCGTTGCGCAGCCTGACCTCCTTGCCCGGCGACAGCCGGTAATACTTGGGCGGAGGCACCTCGCGGAAGTCGTCCTGCTCGATATAGATCTCCCGCGAAAACGGCACCTGCCGCGTTCCGGCCGCCGGGTCTTCGGGGTTGTTGGCCACCTCGACAAACTCCTCCTGGCCTTGAGGGTAGTTATCAATGACCACCTTGAGCGGGCGCAGCACAGCCATGGCGCGCGCGGCGCGGCGGTTGAGGTCGTCGCGCTGGAAGTGCTCCAGCATCTCCAGGTCGATCGTTCCGTTGGTGCGCGAGACGCCGATGGCCCCGCAGAAGGCGCGCAGCGCCTCCGGGGTGAAGCCGCGGCGGCGAATGCCGGAGAGCGTAGGCATGCGCGGGTCGTCCCACCCGTTCACGCGCCCTTCCTGCACAAACTGCAGCAGCTTGCGCTTGCTCAGCATAGTGTAGGTCAGGTTGAGCCGGTCAAACTCGATCTGCTGCGAGGGGAAGATGCCCAACTGCTCGATATACCAGCGATAGAGCGGTTGGTGGTCGGCAAACTCCAGCGTGCACATGGAGTGCGTGACCTGCTCAATCGAGTCCGACTGCCCATGCGCATAGTCGTACATCGGATAGATGCACCACGCGTCGCCCGTGCGCTGATGCGCCGTGTGCAGGATGCGATACATCACCGGGTCGCGCATGTTGATGTTGGGCGAGGCCATGTCGATCCTGGCGCGCAGCACGCGGCTGCCGTCGGGGAACTCGCCCGCCTTCATGCGGGTAAACAGGTCCAGATTCTCCTCGACCGTCCGGTTGCGAAACGGACTGTCCGTGCCGGGTTCGGTCAGGGTGCCGCGGTGCTCGCGCATCTGGTCGGCGGAGAGGTCGTCTACATACGCCTTGCCCTCGCGGATCAGTTGCAGCGCCCACTCGTAGAGTTGACCAAAGTAGTCGGAGGCATAGCAGAGCCGCTCCCAGTCAAACCCCAGCCAGCGCACGTCCTTCATGATGGAGTCGACGTACTCCTGCTCTTCCTTCGCCGGGTTGGTGTCGTCAAAGCGCAGGTTGGTCTTGCCGCCAAACTCGTCGGCAAGCCCAAAGTCGATGCAGATGGCCTTGGCGTGGCCGATGTGCAGGTACCCGTTGGGCTCGGGAGGAAAGCGGGTCTGGATCACCGCCTCGCCATACTTCTTGGTGCGCAGGTCCTCCGCAATCAGGTCGCGGAGAAATGTCGAGGTCGTATTGGCGGCAGGGCTTTCCGGAATCGAATCGGTCATGGCTGACCTTGATTATTTCATGGGAGGGCTTTGCTCAATGAGAGCGGCGCGGAAGAGCATCGAAGTTGCGGCGAGAACCGGGAATTCCGTTCATTCCAGAACTGGAAGACCTGGGCAATCGTTCACGGCAGCCGTAAATTCAGGCAACGCTGGTGCATGACGGGCCGCCCATGACCGGCTAGGTTCGAGTCACTGCGATCGTTTCCCCTTTGCCGGGACGAGCTTCAGTTGATGCTTCCCCTGCGCCTGTTCTTTTCCGTCTGGCTGCGTTTGATCGAAGAGCCAGAGAACGGCCTCCTTGTGCGCGGCCCAGGCGCAGCTCAGGTTGCTCAGAACCAGGACGGCTTCTTCCTCGCTACCGGGCGAATACATCTCCGGCGCTTCCTCGGGCAAGGGCTTGCGTATGGTCATGTAGAGTTCCACATGCCCGTTGGCGGCGCGCGCGATTTCGAGTGCTGCTTTTGCACCAGCCCGGTCGCCGGCCAGGAAGCGCTCTAGCACGCGCCCCCATGCGAAGTTGGCCAGGGCATCGTCCTCATACTTCTTGAGCAGCCTGCCCGCGCCCTTCAGGTCGCCAGCCGTTAAATAGAGGCCAAGCAACGGATCGCGCACGCCTTGATTGTCGTTGGGATTCAGCTCCAGCATTCTTTCTTAGATGCCGATTGCATCCAGATTCAGCCCTGCATCTTTCAATTCAGATGCCAATCGATCCAAGGCCCGCATCCATGGCCGCGTTTCGAGCAGCAGCCAGAAATGACCCTTGTTTTTCTGGATGAACTTGGCTCCCAGCGCTCGCTCACCGGCCTCGACTGCCTTCTTGAGGCCTTCGATACGTGCCTTCCGTGTCGGCGCATCCAGATCGTTCATCAGCACCAGCGCATCGACGCAATCTGGATCCAGACGCAGGGCGCGTTTGGCCAACTTGCGCGCCTTGGCTTCTGTCTCTGCCTCCATGGCGTCAAAGGCGATATCCTGCGCCTCATCCTTCTTGTCGGCTTCCTCGTCGTTCAGTCCTTCATGCGCCGAGGGGCCATTCAACGAAGCAATGAGTGCATGGACGTCGCTTGGCAGAATGAGTTCGTCAGGGCCAAGCCTGCCGGCAAGCATGGCGAGCATCTCCTTCGCCAACGCCTGGGGCGAAGAGGGCGACTTGCTGGCGGTACTTTTTCTGGCCGTTGTTGTCTTCATTGCGGCCTTCTTGGACCTGCCCTTCTTCGCTGGCACCTTCGGGATCTTCATCCCATATGTGCAAATTTCTGGCAGTGTCAGTCTACAAGAGCGCAGCTTGTGCGACGAAGCTGTCGAGCTCTTGGGAGACAATCCCGGATCCCCGTGCCCTTGGAATCGTTGGTAGTCAGATTTTCGGCAATCATACTTGAGCCTCGCGGTACGATTGGCCGAACTGGCGGCAGAGAATGGGGCCGGATTTCAAGGGGTCTGGAAAGCGCGGAGAAAACTCTCCTGTCGTGCTACGAGGCGAAAAATGCGATAGGGCGCGCAAATCGGCGGGGGTTCGAGGTAGTCATTCTATATTTTTGAGTATAAATGACTTATTGGCGGGAGGGAGGGATTCGAATACACAGCTAAGTAGAATAGAATGAACATAATGCTAAAATTCGGATTCGAATCTATACCATAATCTATACCCTCCAACATTTTTTTCGGGATTTTTAACGAAACGATAATGCACTATCCTTTCGTTACGAAGAATTCAACGAAAGGACGCCAAGCCAGACATTGATCACAACGCCTGACGAGGACGTTGTGTTGTAAATTAACCACCGGCTAAGAGCCGGTGGCTTTACCAGACGGCTGTAAGCCGGGTCATCGGCCATCCGGCCGATATTGCTGCTTCAGCCGCGTTACCTGATCCGCCTTCATACCCACCCTGGCCGATTAACGAGGGAAGGGAGAAAAGGCAAAAACAAGAGCTACCGCCGGCTAAAGCCGTGGGGTTTTCCGATCCCCGATAGGTGACTCTAAAGCAGCCCCACGGCGAAACTGCGTGCCTTCGAGGCATTGGAGAATCTATTCCGATATAGGTGATTATGGGTGTCTGTATGGAAATGCAATCTGCTGGCCGTATGGGTGTGTGTGGGTGTATATATGTTTGAAGACCACAATGTTCGAGACAGCCAACATCCAGATTTCGCCCGAGGTCCTCTCCCTGATCGGGGAGATCGACGAGTTCAAGGGAGCATGGCGGGCGCTCGGAACGCTCGCGCCGGAACGGCTCAGCGCCTTGCGCCGCGTTGCGACAATCGAGAAGCGAGCCGCAGGCAGCGGCAACAACGCCGCGCGGTCGCGCTCGAACCGTTCGCCGATGGTCTCCTGGCGGCCGCGCAGGCGCCGTGCGCGGCCACCCAGCGCATCGCGCATGAACTGCTCGTTGAGCGCCTCCCAGCTTGCCGCCCGCGGAATCGGCACCATGAAGTTGCGGCGCGCATAACCGACCA
>CAINJJ010000021.1 GCA_903849645.1 uncultured Acidobacteriaceae bacterium
CTAGCAGCCTGTCGGGGATAGAAAGAGCCGTCCTCGCATGGGGCGGCTCTTTCTGAGTCTCTTTTAAGATGTATTTATGGGTAAGAGCTTCCGCGCCGACGATCTGAACCAGTCGCTTCTTTTTCCACCCTCATTGCACGATTGGCTTCCCGACAACCACCTGGCCCGGTTCCTTGCGGACGTGGTTTCGGCGCTCGATCTGGAGTCGATTTACTCGTCTTACAACGAGAAGGACGGTCGCGGTTTGTCGGCCTATGCTCCGGCGATGATGGTGCGTGTGCTGCTCTATGGCTACGCGACGGGGGTCTACAGTTCGCGCAAGATCCAGGGCAAGAGCTACGACGACGTGGCGTTTCGCTTCCTCTCTGCCGACGAGCACCCGGACCACAGCACGCTGGCGGAGTTCCGCAAGCGGCACTTGCAGGCGCTGGCGGGGTTGTTCATGCAGGCGTTGCAGTTGTGCGCCAAAGCGGGTCTTGTGAAGCTGGGCCATGTGGCCATCGACGGCACCAAGATCAAGGCCAATGCCAGCAAACACAAGGCGATGAGCTACGGCCGCATGAACGAGACCGAGCAGCGGCTGAAGCAGGAGATCGAGGCACTGCTCAAGCAGGCCGAGCAGACCGATGCTGCCGAGGACGCCCTGTACGGAAAGGACAAGCGCGGCGACGAGTTGCCCGATGAACTGGCGCGGCGCGAAAGCCGGTTGAAGAAGATCCAGCAGGCCAAAGCGGAACTGGAAAAGGAAGCCGCCGAAAAGGCCGAGCAGGAGCGCGCCGAAGCCGAAGCCAGGCTGGCCGCTCGCCGGGAAAAGGAAGCGAAGACGGGCAAGAAGCCGGGTGGCCGCCCGCCGCAAATCCCTGCACCGGAAGAGGCTCGGCCCGATGCCAAGGCGCAGCGCAACTTCACCGATGCCCAGAGCCGGATTATGCCGGACGGGGCCAACAAGGGCAGCTTTTTGCAGGGCTACAACGCGCAGGCGGCGGTCGACTCCGAGGCCCAGGTAATCGTGGCGGCGGAGATCACGCAGCAAGCCAACGACAGCCGGCAACTGTTGCCGATGCTCAAGCAGGTGGAAGCCAACATGGGCCGCAAGCCCGATGCCGTCAGTGCCGACGCGGGTTACTGGAGCGAGGCAAACGCCACTGATGACACGGTGAAAGGCATCGATCTGCATATCGCCACGGGGCGCGTAAAGCACGGTGAAGCCGTCGTGGCAGAGGGCGGGCCGCCACCCGCGCAGGCCACCGCAAAGCAACTCATGCAGCACAAACTGCGCACCGGGGCCGGGCGAGCCATTTACCGGAGGCGCAAGGTCATCGTCGAACCGGTCTTCGGACAAATCAAGGAAGTCCGAGGCTTCCGTCGCTTCAGCCTGCGCGGGCTGGAGAAGGTGCGCGCAGAATGGAAGCTGGTCTGTGCAACGGCCAACCTGCTCAAGCTGTTCCGGGCTGGATGGATGCCAGAAACTGTCTAAAATGCGATGGAGAAGCCTCTTCGGCTCCCCCACGCTCAGACCACCGCCCAACTACCCCATCAAGCTCTGCGCGAGCAGGAATCCGCCAACTCCGGCGTCATACCGATTCGCTCGCCTGAAAACGCTATCCCCGACGGTCTCCTAG
>CAINJJ010000022.1 GCA_903849645.1 uncultured Acidobacteriaceae bacterium
CCTGTTCGTTGACTTTCCCTTGCTTGCGTATCGTATGGTACGGTTTCTTCACGGCGGTTCTCCCTTCAAGGTTTGGCAACCCGATTCTAAGGAATCAGGCTGAACCGCCGCTCAACTTTCAACTATGGCTGGGACATCCTCTGAACAATCGCTTGACGCCAGACTCTGCCAGAGTGTGCGTGCAAATGCCTGCACTAGTTTCCCGTCCTCACTCATCTTGAATGAGTTTTCCAGCAACTCCCCAACCGCCGACCACGCCTGTCGTTCCAGCGGACCAGGCTCATAGCGAATAACATCACGTAGCCTAGTCACCACTTCGATCTTTTGTTCCGCCTGAAGAACCTTGCGACGGTTGCGCAGGATTCTTCTGTACAGGCGGTAACGATCCGCAACATGATCGACAATCTGCTGCGCAACTACCAGATGGCCGTCTGAACTTTGTTCCAGTTGCCTGCGGAGTTTTTGGAGGCGCTCGTCCGCGCTGAGCAATGGGAGGTCGAGTAACTTTGTAATCTGCCTATGAATATCATCCAGCGTGTAGTCGCCAGTAGACAGACCGCGGAGTCTAATAATCAGAGGTTGTAATCTCCGACTAAGAGAGGTTTGGGCATCATACATTCTCTTGAAATCTTCAATCGCTTCAGGCCGTGCAGGATCGAACTTGTCGGGCTCCAAAAGAGCTAGGAGTTTGAAATATTCACTCTCATTCTGCTGAGCCGGAATCGCGCTCAATAAGAGCAAGGATCGGGCTCGCCTCGATAACGATGCCGCGAACTGATATAAGAGTGATCCGGAAAGAAGATGGTGACACTCATCTATGACAACAAGATCCCAGGTCTGATTCAGGATTGGCTCTGAAGCGAATTGCAAAATCTGTGCAGTCGAGACGATGACATGCTTTACCTGTTTCCACTTGATTTCGGATTCAGGATGCAAATCGACTAATGTGAAGACTTGGCCGCCGAACTTAGAGTAAATCTCACAGAACCACTGTTCGGTTAACGTTCCTGGACATATGATCAGCACTCTCGCATCCTGATTCCCGCTTAAAAGGTCGTGAATCACGATTCCGGCTTCGACTGTCTTGCCAAGCCCCACTTCATCGGCGAGAATGTAGCGCTTTCGCCGATCATCCAGCACGGTGCCGGCTACAAACGCTTGATGAGGGTAAAGATTGATGCGGGCGGATAAAAGCGCAGTTAGCTTTCCTCCTTGGCGCAGGTTACGGATGCAGGCTGTGCGAAAGGCTTCGCGACTTCGGAACTGCACTAAGTTGTGGATGTCTCTTTCAGCGAGTCTGGCACTTGGTTTGGACTCTTTCGAGGATGGTAAGGGGTCCAAATCAGCTTCGGAGAATACCGCTATTGTTCCGCTGGGATCCCGAACTTCGTAACGCTGCCACGCTTCGTCGAGCTTTGGAAGCGCTCGCAACACCTCGCACTCGCCATCCATGCTTTGGCAAACGCGGCCCGTTTCCAAAATCGTTGGGGTAACGATACCTTTTTCAAGAGCATCGCGCGCGAAGGATTGCTCCGAAACTACCCCGTCCGCGCCGAAGAACACTACACGCAGCGCTGTTGCATCAATGGACGCTATCCGCCCTTCGCCGAAGTGTTCATGGCGTACTAGTCTCTTAAGCATCGTGCGAGAGTTCTCAACCGGATCACTTCAGACCATCATAAATGTGCTTGCCATATTCCCATGCAGCGAGAGGGAAAGCGACGCAGTATCGATCCACTCTGAAGCAAAAGAAGACGGACCCTGCTCTTGGGCAACGGCTCTACGACGGACTTCTTGGCGGAATCCCGGAACTCAAAGACAAGCGCGACTTGATCGTGGTGCCGGATGGCAAGCTTCACCTTCTGCCATTCTCTGCTTTGGTAAATGCCGGGCAGTACGTTCTGACCTCCCGCCTGGTCACAGTCGTACCATCGGGAACCGTACTGAACATGCTGAGGCATCGATCCGATCAGGTGATTCAAGAGGACCTTCCTTATGTCGGAGTGGCGGCATGGACATCGAAAGCTCCCCAGACCACGTTTCTCGCGCGCATTAGCCGGGCCATTTCTGGACCCGAACGGCGCGAATTTGTCGCACTGCCCGAGAGCCAGCACGAGGTTGAGAACATTGGAACCGACCTTCCGAAGCCCAGCACCATTCTTTTGGGCGCGAGGGCGACGGAGACAAACTTCAAGCAGCTTCCGCTGAGCCAATACAACGTTATTCACTTGGCTCTTCACGGGTATGTCGATCCCGAAATCTCAGATCGCTCCGCGCTTGTCTTCGCTCCGGAGAATCCGGCAAGGAACGACAGTCTTCTCCAGGTGCGCGAGATCAGAAATCTCCGTCTCAATGCCGACCTTGTAACACTCTCGGCCTGTGACACCGGTGTCGGGCCAGTGGGCGAGGAGGGCGTGGAGAACATCGTGAATGCATTCGTTGAGGCTGGCGCACAGAGCGTCGTGTCAACGCTTTGGGAACTTGAAGATCACGCGACCGCCCAACTGATGGCCAACTTCTACGAGCACCTCGGCCGTCACGAGGGAAAGGCAGAGGCACTCAGGCAAGCGCAGCTCGAAATGCTCATGACGGGTGCGCCACCGTACTACTGGGCCGGTTTCCAACTCGACGGCGAACCGAGCGACAGCCTGTTCAGCGAGACAAAATCGACAAATTCGTCCAGGAGCACCCGATGACATTGATTCCGGCTGCTAGCTCAGCATCGCCTGTTCAACTTTCACTGCGTGACCGGCACGTAATCCTCGAAAACGTCCTTGCCGCTCTGCGCAAGCGGTTTTATTCGCCTGAAAAGCTGACTGGCGATTGGCAGGCCGCCGTGGAAAGGCACCGGCCTTTGATCGAGAGCGAAGGCACCACGGACGCTTTTGAGAAGGCCATGGGTGATTTGTTGGCGGAACTGCACACCTCCCATTTGGGCTTCTTCCACAGCAGTGCCCGTAGAGCGTCGAGCCGGGCCGCACTCAGCGCAACCTACCTTGAAGACGAGACACCTTATGGAAAACGTTGGATCTTTCAGGATGTACACGCAGGAGGAGCAGCAGCGATCGCCGGCATTGAACCTGGGGACATCCTTCTCAGTGTCGATGGCAGGGAGATCACTCCGCCGGAACATCCCGTATTCGCTATGGGCAAGCAAACACGTGTGGAATTTGTAGACAGAAGCGACCAGAGACGCACTGTTTCCGTCGAGGTAGCGCGGCCCAAAGGGAAGAAACTCCACTTCATCGAGCCCACGCTCGTCGAGGCGCGGCAGCTCGGTGACGGGTTGGGCTTCTTAAAGATTGCAATGTTTCCGGGAATGATCGGGGTCGAGGTTGCGAACGAGATCTCCCGCGCCATCGAGAAGCTGGGCGCGGTCGATATACAATTGAGGCCATCAATCTATCTTTGAATAGATGGAGTCCTCACCGAAGGAGGATGTGTTTGGCGGGATTCAGCTGTCTTGGTAAAAATCCCCGCTTTGTGAATCGTTATGTGGTGGAAACTGCAGCTCCGGGCAGGACAGTACCGACCTTTCTGGCGGCTTCTGAGACTGACCCAACGTGGACGTTTCGAAATGCGGAGGCAGACGTTTCTAGGGTCGGAGCGGCTTGCATCAGCAAATACAGCGAAGAGTATCTTCCTCAGCCTCATTCGCGTGACGGTGCTGCCACTGTTGCTAGCGCTCGGAACCGCAACGGGCCTGTTGCTGGGTGAGCTCTATCTGCCCGACTCCCGCTGGTCACGGCTGCTCCCATTTCCGCTTTGGCATCTCGACGATCGCGACAGCTATGCCTCCTTCTTGAGCACAATTAGCGGCATCGGCGGCGTGTTAATTGCCCTGTATTACACGGGAATGGCTGCTGTTGGGAGCGCGGTATATGCCCGAGCACCGGGGGTGCTTCGGAATCTTCTTCTCCGTGAACCTATTGGAAAGTTCTACATGCAGCTCGTTGCGTACACGACGTTCGTTTCACTCTGCCTCTTGGCCTTCCATGCGATTGGTTTCTCTCCCATACGTTTTGCGTTCCCATTTCTCATCTTGCTATCTGGAGTCACGATTCTTTCCTTTGTGCAACTCGGACAGCAGGCATTTCATTTCTTCGATCCAACAAGTCTTTCGGACTCTCTTTTTATCGACCTTGATCAGTGCGTGAGGCGGGTGACTGTGGCCGGCAGCTTTTGGGAGGACAACTCCTTCCAGAAACATGCAAGCCAAGGGGCCGCATCGGCTCTCAAGTCGCTTGCCACATTGGTGAATTACTCAGCGTCCACCATGCACTTGAAGTCAGATGCAATAGCCGGCGTTGCTGTCTCAACCATTCGGTTTCTCTACCGATACGAGGCCTCTCGACGCCTAATCCCATCGCAAAGTAAGTGGTATCCCTCGGAGTACAAACATCCTGACGTTTATCTAGCAGGTGAATTGAAGGTCGAGTTTGCCCTTCGATCAGGGGCATCGGTACAGCCCGAAGACGTCGCACAGGAGAATTGGATCGAAGACGCCGCCCTGAAATTGGTTCTGCAAGCCCTGGAATCGAATTTGCGGGAGGAGGATGAGTCTGGGGTTTTCAAGATTCTGAACCACCTCCAACTCTACATCGAGCGTCTCGGAGAACTCTGGGAGGTGGATGCGTCGCTTAACCTGGCCTCTAAGATCGGGGAAAAATTGCAGCCATTTCTTCGCTCGCCACAGCCCGGATCAGTCCCTCTACCAAGATGGAGAATAGGCCTGGCTGAGTATTTGTGTTTACTTCCGACATCGATTCTATTAGGGTTCGTGAAAAGCTTAGATGGTGCCCCGCTTGCCAAGGTGCGCGATTCGCTCGCACGAGTGCGATGGGAAAGGCCGGCGACTCTCTATCGATCCGGATTCCAACGGCTTGCTTTGCCTAGTCTCGAATGGTTTCAGTCGCGAATGGCGTTTGAACATTTGGCTGAAGGGAAGAGCGTGACGCCGAATTGGTTCGTCGAGCAGGTGCTAGCGAGAGACCATCTCAAGGTCCTACAAGCGGCGTTGGATCTCCTGCTTGGTGCTAATGATCGGCTATTTGGAGACTGGCGTGCCAAATTCGAAGCCGCGAAGAACCCTTGGGCTGCTGCGATATCAGTAAATCGGCAAGGGGAATTTATTAGGAAAACATTAGCACATTTCGACAAATTTGTGGCCGAGGAGACGGATTACGAGAATGCTAAGGTGATGCATGATTTGAGGGGTTGGCCCACTGGGAAGAAGGAAGCTTTCAACGAGCGCATTGCCCAGATTCAACAGGAATATCGAATTGTCGTGGCAACTTGGGCGCGCACCCTTGTTGGGACCGAAAGGCCATCACACCTTCCGGACTATGGAGGTGAGTTCTTACTGCAAACAGCCCAGACTTTGACAGAAGCCATTTTCCAGGACGATTCAGAAACATTTAAGTCTGTATTCCCGAGTTTCTTTCAAGCCTCGATCAAAGAAGTGCTATCCCTGCTGAAGATGGATGCAGGCCAAGGTGATCGGGAGCAGTTCGAAGCATTTGCCCTCGCTACAGCGCCGTTCTTGGACCTAGTCGAGATTACTGGGTATGCGATCCTGGCTTCCGAGTTGCGTCAACAGGAAGGACCCTGGAGTGCTGCACAAGCAACTTGGTATCAATATTTGACTGCAGAGGAGGAAGGGCCAGTGCGGGTCGGCGTTGTAAATGATGCGTTAAAGGTGGTCAACTTCCCGGGGACCATGGCTCCAGGAGAGACAATAAGGACCGGGTGGCGCACACAAGCGCTGGAATGGGTGATGCAGTCGGTGGGCCTCGATCCGAGTTCGGCGTGGCCGTTTTTCGGAGATGGTTCAGAGCGGCAATCAGTTCGGCATCCTAGTGCCGTAATCCGTGCCTTTGTCCGTGAGACGTTTCCAGGGATGTATCGTGGAATCGATGTTTTTGCAGCTGCGTTTTTCTTGAATCTGCCTGGGGCCGAGTCTCCGGGCCGAGGGTTTCGCTTCAGCGGCTTTGTGGATGCGTTACGAAGAGAAACGAACCGACCCCAATCGGAGGATTTCGAAGATGGAGAGGATCCCGAGGATGAGGAACCGACGCCATACTGAGAATCGGATAACTGTCGCAAACCTCCCGGGCGACGGAGGGCCAAACAGGTTCGCATTGTATTCTCACATGTTCATCGAAGATATCCACTCTGGCATACTGGGCTACGACCTTTCAGAAGAAGGAAAGAATCGAAGGATTCGGGTGGATGGAGACGAACGGGGAACAACGGCCGTAACGGCCCTCTGTTCATCCCTTGCCCGCGGTTATATGCACGGAGGCAAGATTGTCGAATCCGCCGTCGAGGCAGTCGCGCTTCACTTGGCATGGTGTGGAGAGGCGGTGTACGAGATTTGCGGAATTGGCGGAGAGAGTCTGTCGTTAGCAGGTATTCCCCCCTCACATCTCTTCCGAATACCGGGAGCATTCGTACAGCTGATACCGATTCAAGCGCGACAGTGGGCGGGAGGGCGTCGATACACTTATTTGCCTGCGCGCTTGGCTTGGGTAGTGAGTGTACCCAGAGAATTGGGTGGACCAAGAAGCTATCGGAAGCTTTTGAATCGACTCACAGCCATGTCTGCATCGGCTCCGGAGTTTTGGAATCGAGATCTGAGTGAGGGGAAATTTACACCAGAGTTCCCTTTCGGCGATTACAACAGAATGCGCACGGCCTATATTGCAAGAATCACCCATCGCTGGGGCTGGAATCGGCGAGATTCGAGCGGAACGTACGACACAGAATTCTTCTTCTTTTACCGTGGTCTTCGATTTAGACGCTCCCAAGCTCTGGTACGTGATCACATTGTCCGCGAAATCAATAGGCTGTTAGCTCGCCTTAGAATCGACGCACGAATTCAGCTAGAGGGTTACCCCAGCCCGACCGAAATTGGAGACTTGATGGACCGTACATTATCGGGATCTTTGCATTATGGCGAGGCTTGGCGGCAATCGAGTTAACCACTTTGTGAATCAATTCGGGGTTCGATTAAACCCACGAAATACTACCCGACGCGACCCACCCTGCATGTGATGGTTCTATACGCGGCCTCCCCGGCGTTGGCCCGCTTCATCTAGCTCGGTCATGGCCGTGTCAACGTGATTTTTGAGATCTCCACCGGGACGTTGAAATAGCCCATTTGCTCCAAAAGCAGATCAACGCTGATTTTCGTGAATGACTGCCGTTCTCCGGGCCCTATCCATACTTTCGCAATCGGCAGAAGCGGTGTTCGACGTTTTACCCAGGCTGGAGTATCGAGGGCCATATACCGCGCCAATACAGTGTTCTTTTGAATAAACCTGACCTTTGGAAACTCTGAGACCTTCAATTCATGAACAAGGCGGAACTCGTTTTCGGCGCGCCATTTTACATCTTTGGCTAGTGGCGCGAGTTTGTAAACCCACTCGTCCCACGCTTCGAAGAATACCTTTGCCCACTCCGCCGGCTTCTCGATGCGCTCCCCTACCAGCCCCTCACGATAGAACCGCAAGGTGGCAGCCGCGATCTCCTTTGCCCCAACTAGCTGTTTGTCTCTGTCGTATACCACCCGATAGAGCTGGCTCGTAGGCTCGCGGAACAAGCCGCGAGCGCGGAAACCGATTGCATAACCATTGGCCCTGCCGTAGCGGTCCCATTGTGTAAGCTCGTCTTCATCAGCGCTGAAGCAGGTCACAAAAAACTTGCTGGTCCCATGGGTTGGCGAATCAGGCTCTTCTTTGACAAACTCCAGAACGCCTGTCAAGAATGCTACGGCGTCTTCGTCGCCAGCACTTTCCGTGATTAATTCTCTGACCACTTGTTTATAGAGGTCCGTAGCGTATTTCGTCTCGTTTGCATCGTTAAGGGATGCGACCTGCGTGGCATAGATGGTCGCCGACTGAAGAATGCCGAGCAGACCAGCGCCGTCCGTATAGTGCCAGACTATTTGCTCGCCATTGAAATCGAAAACCCCTAACCTCTGGGCAACGTCGCTAACGAACTGACGGTATTTCTCATTCTCCAGCAGGGTGACTTGCATGCAAGGATTTTATGCTTTACGGGAAACTGCCATAGCCTCATCGCCCGACGCGGTCAAACCGCAAACCATAGCTGCGGAGCACCGCGCCGTGGTCCATCCCTAGTTTTCCACCGATCTCCCGCCACGAATATCTCCGATCGACTCGGCCAGAGAGTGCGCCTTTCGGATTCCCCGAGCGGCACGTTCCATCGCCTCTGCGACATTCGTCTGCAGCTGCGCGTTGGGGATGGCGTTCGCCTTCTGCGTTCGCGCGACACGCCACAATATCTCGCCGTAGATTGGATCGCCGAGAATGCGCCGAAAGCCTTCGATCTTGCCCGTGATTCTCTGATCGATCGGCCCCCGTTGGACTGTCGCGGGGTGCGGTCCTGATGCGGGATGGCTCTTAACAGGCGCACCCGTTTTCGGTAGCGCCCATTGCGGGAGAGATGGGAATTCGAATGGCTGCCGATGCTCATTGAGCGGGACCCACATCTCGGCGAGGTTGTAAAGGTAACGCCCCAGGCCATAACAACTGGCTGCCCGTTTGAAGGCTTGCGCTTCCGCCGTTGTCATGGCATTTGACTCATCTGCCCAGTCCTCACCACTGCCGGCATGGCAACCCAATCCAGTAATAGTGAGCGTGCATGTCACCAGAACTTTGCCCGTCTGAATGAGTTTGTCTTTCTTCATGCGCGTGACGGCCGATACCGTGGAGACCTCGTAGGTCCGGGTCCAGCCAGTCGGAGTGAACAGCTGGTTGAGAGCCTGTGCATCCGTCATGTCGGTCATCGTCCTCATCTGCGGGGATGCTGCGTTCTGGGACATGACGACGCCATACACGTTCTGAAACTGGCCGGAGACAGTCGGCACGTTGGCCGCGTTGCGCGAGAGCAGGAGGGATTCGAGATTCTGCGACTGGGGCAGAGTGGCGCTTGAAACGTTGACGTGGAACAGGCTGTTGATCTGATTGAATTGCCCTTCAAACTGCATCACCGAAGTCTTCGCCTGGTTGATCGCGGCGAGGGGGTACATCACTTCCTGCTCATACTTCGCCACGCTCTGTTCGTACTGATTGATTGTCTTGAGCGGCGCGGCGATGTAGGTGGTCATCAGCGACTGCATCTTGGAAATTGCCGCCAGGATCGCGGCTGTATCGATGCCGAATTGCCCGTTCGCGCGTGGTGGGAGAATTGCCAGGACGCCAAGGCCAACCACCGCCGCTTTCAGCAGCGTGGGGCGAGACCACGGGCGCGACTCGCGTTGAGACTCTTCAAACCCGTTCATGGGCTTTGCCGGTTCCGGCAAGTGGAGAGGCATGCGCCGCCAGAAGAATGACCTGCGCTGTTTGTTGGGGTTCTTCTTCGGATCCGTCATAAAAGTCTCCTTATCGCGCTGTGAGCGCCCCAGTGATCAGGCTGGTGATACCGCCTGTAGCCGCTGTCCGGCGCTTAACGAGAACGTTGTCGTGAGCGATGCGGCCGGCCTCCTGGCGCAACTCCGCCGCAAGCATCTTTTGCATGAATGCCTGGCAGCGCAGATTTGCGACCTGGGCTTGGGCCGTGAGGAAGGGATTGGAGCCGGGCGTGCTGACCGCGACCTGGTTTTCCATCTGGTTAGCGGTCTGGAGAATTGCGTCGCTCCCCTGGTCGGCGATAAGGGTTGTCTTTAGGTTCTCCTGGCCCAGAGCGTCGTCGACATCCATCATGACGCGGTCCTGCGGCGAAGCTGCATTGACCTGCGGGATCGCCCCAAAGTTTGTCGTGAAGCTGGCTTGCAAGGCAGGGATTTGCGCTGACAGCCGGCTATGCAGAATGCTTTCGAATTGTTGCGGACCGGGCGTGACCGCGCTCGTAAAGGACGTATTGAATATCTGGTTCATCTGGCCGCGAGAACTGTTGATCGAGTTCGCGACAAAGCCGCGGGCCTGATTGATAGATGCAAGTGGCGCGACCGTGGTCTGATAGAGCTTCTGCATCTGCTGGGCAACCTGGTTGATTGCACTGAGTGAGCCGCCGATGTCGCTCTGAATGGAGCTGAAGATCGAGTCAAAGATGCTGAAGAACTGTCCGTCAGCCAACTTAGGCAGAGCAAAGCATGTTTCGATCAAGAGAACGCCGATGAGGAGTCTCCGTCTCCAACTTGCACGGGCGCTCGGTTTGCGACTGCATTCTCCGTCGGCGTTAAAGACAACGCCGTTCAAGAGGAACTCCGTCTCGGATTGGGTCTTGTCGCTCATTGGCTCATTGCCTCCTGCATCTCGCCTGAGAGTTCAACCGGCAGCGGCGCCAGTTCCGCCAGCCCGCGCGGATATTGTGCGGCAAGCTCCTCGTAGGCTTGGATCAGCGGCAGTTGCCGGTGCTGGCGCAGCCACCACTTCCGAAACGATCGCTCCCGTGCATAGGTGGTCGTGATCCAGTAGTCCACAGCGCTCGGAACAATCCTGATTGCGTGCGTCGATTCCGCCTTTTCGCCGATCGCGATCAGGAACTCGGCGCTGTGTCCCTTCTTCGGGTGGGCGAAGGTCTTGATCTGATTGAGAGCCGTTTCGTTCAGGTGAACGTGATCCCGGAGCGCCGTCATATCGCCGGGCTGCTTGCCGATGATTTTCGTGGTTGCATTCTTGACGATGCCGGCGCCATGCTCGTTGGGCCGGTCCGGAGTTCCCACGAAATCCTCCGGCGTCTGACTGATTCCCCAGACGCTGGCGTTGCGCTTGCGCGCGGTGCGGAAGAGTTGCACTACCACGCTCGCGAGGATCGGCGACTCGAGAAGAGCCCAGCACTCATCGAGCAGAACAATGCTCGGCTGCCCGGTGAACCCGGATGCTCGATAGGTGGCCGTATGCGCGATGAGCAGGCTCATAGCGCGCTCCAGGCGAGGATCGTCCTTCAGCTTCTCAACGTTGAAGTAGAGCCAGGGATTGTTCAACTGGACTGTCGTAGGCCTATCGAACAAGCGGGCATACGGCCCTTCATCGACCCAGGCGCGCAGTTTGGTCGATGCCAACGGAGCGAACCGCTCATGGAATCGCGCTGCGAAGAGGACGCTTGCAAATACTGCTCGCGCCGCTTCGACATCCAGTTGCATGGCGACAGACCCATTTGACTTCATCTTGATCGAGGCTTGCATGTGACTATTCCTCCTCGCCGACCACATAAGCCTGCGTCAGTTCCGAATCTCGCTCAAGTGCGCACCATGCCTTCGGAGCAAAGAACGAGCGGACCAGGTCGGTGAGATAGCCGCGCGGCCTGCCATACTTGAACAGGATGAGGAACGGCACCGCCAACGCGGGGACGACGAACTCCATAAAGATGTTGAGCGGTATCCCGAACACATGTGCGTTGCCACTCACGAAGTGCGCGAGGAGGTTCATCAACGCTGCGAGCGCGAGTACCAGAATCAGGTCCTCAAACTCCAGGCCCAGAAAGGTCACCTTGGTGTGGAGATTGCGATGAACCGGCGTTAAATCGAGACTCATTGGACTATCCTCCAACTCCGTGGGCTTGTGTCACCATCGACTCGGCGAGGCGCACCATGCCCGAAACCATCAGCGCGGCGATCGCCGCGACGAACTTTCTGATCCAGGATGACCCCGGATAGATCTCAGACACCACCCCACCCATGTGGAGCGCCATCGCCGCAAGCTGCGTCAAAGCGAACATGGGAAGGATCACGTTGGCCGTCCAGTTTGCCAGACTCATGGTTGCCATCCAGAAGACATCGGCGTTTGTCGCTCCGGTGTGCTGAACGAAGCCTTCCAGCGCGCGCAACATCCCCGAACACATCAACGATGCGAATCCCCCGTAAAGAAACTGTTCGAAGGGACCGCCCTTGCTGTAGCGATACACGGCTCCAGCGAAGAACAGGCCCGCCATGGTCGGCATCATGGTGTTGCCGGCCCAGGAAGCGAGATTCGTGATTGCACCGTCGAGACTCATACCTTAACCCTCAGGCAGCCATTGCCCGGAAGAGCGCAAGGAGACCGCTAACGCTCAGAAAAGAGATCGCGGCGAAGACCAGCCTGGTCCAGGGTCTATGCCGGACAAAGTTAATGACAGCTCCGACACAGGCCAGTCCCGCCGCGGCCGGCATGATCTGCCCGGCAATGTAGTTCCAGAGAGAGGTCAGCATGTCGGTCATTGCGTACTGCCCTCCCGAGTTCCAGCCCTGCATCAGTTGCATCGTGGCTGACAGAGACATCAGGAAGAGCGCCGCGACAATGGAGCCGAGCGGATTCTCGCCTGCAGCGCCATCGAGCGTGGCCTTCAGGACAAAATACGCTGCAATAACGGGTACCAACTTCGCAACAACGATCTGGTTGACGAAGTTCTTGAAGACCGTCTCCATGCTGGCCAGCCAACTGGTTCCAACAGACCCGCTCGCGGACGGAATGTTGATCCCTTGCGCCGCGATCCATGACAACAGTTGCGGAAGCGTCAGCAAGACGACTGTCCACAGAACCCACTTGCCTGTGCGGCCATTCACGTGGAAGTTGATCCCTCCTTCATGCCGCAGGCTTACTCCCGCGGCGGCCAGCGTGCAGAATGCCGCCGGCACCGCGAGATCGAGCAGCAGTTGCAGCAGGTCGAGAAGGAACTGTGGCGGTTGCATTGCTCGGCGCTCCCTTTACTGAATGCCTTGCGCTTGCGTGATGAAGCCTTCGGCCATCCGTCCAAGACCGGAGATCACCATGAGGGCAACCCCGGAGACACCCCAGCCCATATAGCCGCGGCCGCTCTTGAAGTGCCATCCCGCAATGCCTAGGCAGGCGATGGCAATGACCGGGGCAATGACGTTGCAGCCCCAATTGACGACGTTGAGCACCGTCCCCTCGACAGTGGTTGCCTGCTGTCCTTGGACGGCCTTCCCAAATGCGGGAGCGGTCCCCAGGTTCTGTGCAGTCGCCGCGAATGGCGCGAGGAGATTGCCTAGCAGGATGAGACCCAACGCGAACTGGAGAGTGACACGAACCCAGTTGATTTGGTCGGGACGTTGAAATACGAGAGTTGAGGTTGCAGCGGACACTCCGGAGCGCCGCCAGAAGGCAGGTGCGGTTCTCATAGTTTTCTCTCCTGGACGCGGCTGCTCTTGGGCCTCCGTGTCGAGCCAGAGAATGGGTCGGAACCTGGACTCGGTCAAATGACCTGGCGGGGACCAGGGTAGGAAATTGCTCTATCTTCAATCGTCTGTGTGGGTTTCGCGATTACAGACGCGCGGGCTGTACCTCAACCTTGCCGGCGTTGTGGCTTTATTTGAACGAATCGGGCTAAAATCTCATCGGAGAGACCGGTGTCGCAAGCTGTCGCCAGGTCAGGGACAACAGGATGGCATCCGTATCGCAACTGAATCCGTATCAATGCGACCAGTGCGGGACCGCGAACATCGTGGCTGCACCCATCCTCTACCAACAGGGAACCCGCGCCTATTCTGGCACGTTCAGTTCGGGGACGAGCCAATCCTATTCCGCTCAAGACGCTGCGCCGCCTAGCCCTCGTGGGTACGGGCGGCCGCTCCTATTTTGGGGAATACCGATATGCTTTACATTTTTTTGGGGCTTCGTCGGTATTTTTGGCATTCTCAACCATTCCAAATCCGCTGCAACGCTGGGAAACACAATCGCTATACTCTTGCTTCTCGGTGTCGCGTGCATTGGTGGGATGCTCCTAAGTTTTCGAAGGCTTGCCCGCTACAACCGCGAGGTCTATCCTCGCCTCCTTTGGAACTGGGAGCATACCTATATCTGCAGGCGTTGCGGGAAGCTCCGTTTGATCCCTTCATAGGCGCTGCCAGGCACAGGTTGATGTAGGCGGAATAATCCCATTTGGATGTCGTGGGCGCGAGGGCTCAGTTCCTGAAGCACATCTCACGATTTTGCCTCAACCGCACACTGAGGGCATCGGGGTCGATCTTTGCTCATTTCCAAAATGAGCAATCGGGATCGAAGATGCCTCAACCGCACACTGGGTCACACGGACCGATCTTTCCTCAAACGCGAATCGGGTCAACGGGAGCCAACTTTGCTCAACCGCACAGTGGGTCATCCGGATCGATTTTGACTCAACTCCACGATTGAGCAATCGGGATCGATCTTGCCTCAACCACACGCTGGGTCAATTGGACCGATCTTTACCCAAACGCGGCCTCTGCAAACACGAACGACACTCGCCCGGCGGAGAGATTACACGTGAAGCTAGAAAAGCTCAACAGGCGCAGAAGGAATGGATACGACGGATCTGTGATCGATCGTGCAAAGCCTGCTGCCATCAAGCTCCAATATGCGGTTCGCGAACGGAATTCCGCCGCGGCACACAGAAAGCCCTGGCACAGGGCCAGGGCGAAGAGAGGAAGTGTTTGTTTTGCGGACAATCTACTGGCCCGTGGCGACTACCTTGTGAAGTTCGGCAGGGCTTTGCTCGTGCTTGGTGAACACGACGTAGATCTTTGTGTCGGCGGGCACGGAGACGACCACGCGGCTGTTGGCATTGAGGCGCATGACTTCGGAATCGCCCGCAGTGCCAATGTTCTCGGCCAACCGTTCCCGCAGCATGTCGCCCTCAGAAAACGCTGCACTCGAATTGTTACCCGCCACTTCGGCAAGAACCGAACCGATCCCCGAAGCGGCGCGCACCAGAAAGTTCTTACCTGTGTTCTTCCCGTAGACATTCCCTTTGATCGGCCCCAGATCGAGTCCGGTTCCAATCGCATCGATCTTTTCCCGCGCGCCATCGAGCAGTTCTATCTCGTCGAACTTCACGCTGACAAGTCCACTCCGATCGGCTTGCTGGAGTTGGCCATACACGCGCGCGCCGGCGGGAACGATGATTCTGTCGCCGATGGCGTATGTGTACTCGACAACGGCTACCACGGGGGCCTGCACGGCGCTCGAAATCTGCGTCTCAAGCTTGGCTTGAATGCGGGTTCCCGGTGTCAGTTCCAATCTTGGCGAACCATCGCCGTCAGAATTGAGTTTCGGCGCTGAGCCGGTCTGGTTCTGCGCCAGACTCCGCACGAAGATGATGGACGGCTCCTTCAGGCTGTTCTGCTGCGCCTGCGAGGTCTCTGCCACGGGAGATCCCCCGTAAGGAGCTGGATCAACCCATTTCTGCTGCGTATCCGCGAAGGACGGTATGCTGCCCAACGAAGTGCCAGCGCCTGACTTCGCCGCCACTGGCTTGAGATGGGCTTGGTCGTTCAGGGAGCGTGTCCGCCGGATATCGCCCGGCCCCAGTTGCCCGCCGCTGTTGTCTGGCGCCGGGGTGCGCACGGTGTCCATCACCGGCGTCACGCTGCCCTTGGGCGGCTTCGTCATCTCCTGTTTGGCCTGCTGAGATGGTTGCCTCGCAGGCGCCGGCTTCTTCGGGGATTTGCCGACGACAGCCGTGAACACAAAGAACAGAACTGCAACGGCCAGTCCGCCGCCGAGAAGGACGAGTTTGCTCTTGCTGATCCCTTCCACCGTCCTCACGTCAGCTCTTGTCGCAAAGATTGTCGCAGGTTCAGGCTTCCCATTCAGGACGGTTGATCCACGCGCCTGTGACGGCCCTTGCGAGGGTGCCGGCTCTGGGGATTCCTCGACTGTAGCGGGCATACTTCCGTTCCTGTTCGTGTCATTTACGCTCATAGCCTCTGTGCTCCTCTCTATTTGCCGTCGCCGGAGATGGGTGGGGTGAACGGCAGACGAATCAAGATGGGACGATCCACCTGGTCCGCCTGCGCGATCTGCAGAAACAACTTCTCTGTCGACTCCTTGAAGTTGGGCCGGTCGAAGACAACCACGCCATCGGCTCGACCTCCTGGCTCAAGCCGGGTTGCGCTCAACCGGTAGTCGCGGATCTCCAGTTGATCCGAGATGATGCCTTTGCCTTCCTTCTTTTTCTTCTTTGTGGCCGTGCGTCCCGTGATCTGGATCTGCGGCGGAACGATCTCTAAAGGCTGATCCGAGCTGTTGAGGATGGAGTAGGAGATCACAGTCTCGTTGCTCCACTGCCGCATGTCGCAGATCGCTGTCTCGATCTCCTTGTCCTGCCATTTCGTCCACTTGGGGGCATTCACCTTCTGCTGCTGCTGGAATTCTTCGTCGAGATTGGAATGCGGCGCTTGCCCCGAGCCGATATCGCTGTCACTGGTTTCATGCGCTGGGAGCTTGCCAGCCGCGGCTGGCGTGGCCGGAACTCCGGAGTCCGAGGAGATCAGAAAGCTTCGTGCGGATCGGTATTCGATCAGGAAGTCCACCGGCTGCGATTGATTGGGAACGCTGGCGCCATCGCTGACAAGCTCCAGCGTCACGTGCAGGCCGGACTTCGTTGCGATCAGAAGGTTCGACTGCACAGCCTCTTTGGTAATGGGCTTGACGAAGACGTACTCGGGCTCTCCCTCGTTGTGCTCGGCCTTGAACTCACCAGGACTGCCGAGAATGACAGACGTCACCTCCTCCGGCATCCGGATGGTCGATTCAAACTCTGGGCGAAGATGCAGGACTGTGATCTCTTTCGGGTTGATCGTGATGGTAGCGACACGCGCTCCAACCATTGCCTCCGTCGCGCTGAGGCGCAGTGGAATCAGGAGTGCGATCGGAATTACCCAGCGAAGCCTCATGGCATTGACCTCCTCGGCGGCCTCATGGCCGCATATTTGCGAATCATGAACTGCCGCCGGACCGCCAGCACGTAGGCCACAACGTCCGGGTTGTGATAGTTCAATTGCTCCCGGGCGATCCCATGGTCGCCCGCGTAGTAGGCCGCGACGACCAAGCGCAGATCCCCGTGGAACTCCCACATCAATGCCGTTACGTAGCGCGTGCCCGCGGCAATGTTCTGTTCTACGTCGAAGGGTTTGGAGGCGCCGTAACGACGCGCTGTCGCCGGCATGAGCTGCATCAACCCCATCGCTCCCTTGCTCGACAGTGCTCGCGGATTCCACCGCGATTCCACATCGATCAGCGCGGCGACCAACTCAGGTGAGAGACGGTAGTGCCCTGCATATTGCCGCACAAACTGCGCCGCCGGCGCGGGATCGACTTGGGCCGGTGCGACTCTGCAAAACAGCAGCAACAGCAGGAGTAGGCATCGCTTCATGAAGGTGACCCTCCAGGGAGCGCCAAGTTCTGCGCAAATCGCGCGCCGTCGTCGAGCAGGCTCTTGAATCCTTCGCGGAGCAACAGATGACGCCGGTCCTTCTCCGTTTTTGCCAGGAACGGCAGCAGCACGTCGCGGTGCTCCTCGGTTACGTGGTCGGTTCCGAGCAGTTGAAGTGCGTTGGCAAAGTCGATCATCTCCGAGACCGAGGGCGGCTTTTCGAGAGAATAGTTGCGGAACGAGAGCGCAATCCCCGCCATCTCCCGGTGAAACGTCTCATCGGCCTTTGGCGTGCGGCTCGCAATGATCTCCGCCTCGCGCTCTGGAGTCGGATGCTCGACACGCACATAGAGGCTGCGCCTCCGTATGGGGTCGCCCAGCCTGCGTTCCTCATTGCTGGTGAGCACGACAAAGGGAATGCTCTTGGCCGAGACCGTGCCAAACTCAGGAATCGAGAGCTGCCAGGCGGAAAGGATCTCAAGAAGCATTGCTTCAAAACCATCGTCTACCTTGTCCAACTCATCAATCAGCAGTACGCAGGGCCGGTCGCATTCGAGAGCGCGCATCAGCGGTCCGGGCCGAAAGAAGTCCCGCCCCTTGAGATTCGCCTGTAGCATCTGCCAGTTCTCGTGCTGGCCCTTCGAGAACTCCATGTAGAGCCGCTGCAGACCCTCATCGAAGCGCCCGATGGCCTTGTCCTCGGTCACGCCGCGATAGCACTGGAGCCGCTCGACATGCGTGTTCGCAGCCGCGGCAACTGAGATTGCAAGTTGCGTCTTCCCGGACCCCGCGGGCCCCTCAAGCAGGAGAGGCTTCTGGAGCTTCGTGGCCAGATAGACAACCTGGGTCATCACCGGGTCGATGAAGTAACCCGTTGCGGCGAGTTTGTCGGCGAGATCCGTAATCGAATCAAACATCAGCCTGTCCTCGCGCTTCTACTGGAATCGGAACCGCAGTGTGTTCAAGGTCGGCGCTCCGGTCGCCAGACAGAAAGTTTTGGGCGGGGACCACTTGGGCCCAGACATTCGCGAGCGATGTGGCCCCTATGGCCGCCAGCAGGACCGAGAGCCCGCGGCTCCAAAGGTCACCTGACCACGTCGTCCAAACCGGCCAGCCGTGACAGACAACCACCGCCAAGTCGAGAAACGTTAGCAATACTGCGACGATGAGAAACCTGGGTCGCTTCGTCACTCGGGCCTCCTCGAATGCGGAGCCAGCATGAGGCGATCTCAAAACTCGGTC
The DNA here is from genome assembly GCA_903849645.1 of uncultured Acidobacteriaceae bacterium. GTDB lineage: Bacteria > Acidobacteriota > Terriglobia > Terriglobales > Acidobacteriaceae > Telmatobacter. The sequence continues at coordinate 18,340 of CAINJJ010000022.1, forward strand.
AAATCCGTGCTTCCGGCTACGCTCTCTTCGCCATGGGGAAGCGCAACTCGACCGAGCGCACGGGGTATTTCTCTTTCAACCATTCGGCTGTCTCGTGGGGATCAAATCGCACGGCGTTGGCCACTTTGAACGATGGTATTTCGCCTTTGGCGGCCATCTTGTAAATCTGCTGCGGAGAGACTCCGAGCAACTGGGCCAGGTCCTGCGCTCGAAGCGCTTCCTGTTTTTCCCTCACGACTTCCACCAGACTCATGGGCGTACTCCTCCTTGGGCAGCCGGAATTCGGCACCGCTCGTCGTCGTTCTTGTTCTGTGCAGAATGGACTTAAACTGAATCTCGGTCAAAAAACCGCTCTGGCCGCCGTCCCTGACTATTCCATGTAGGCGGCGAGCGATCCGCCGTTGACCTTCACCAGTGCGTCCTTCGATTGGATTCCTTTGAGGTAAACCATTGTCGACTGAATATCGCGGTGGCCCATCCACCCTTGCAGGGTGCGGATATCGACACCGTCGCGAAGATGCTCGGTCGCAAAGGTGTGGCGGAACTTGTGGAGAAAGAACCGCTGGCAGTGCGGGCCATCTGCACAACGATTGCCATGCTTGGTCACGCACTGGCCGCAGTTGAGCCTGGCCCGATATGCGACGTCTTTGATGATCTCGATGTGCAGGCTGTTTGGCTTTCCCTTGGTGTTGGGGAAAACCGGCTCCGAGAGAGCCGCGTTGCCCTTCTCCTTGAGCTCCCGGAGTTGCTCGATCAGCGCCGCGGGGACAGGCACCGCACGTTCTTCGTAGTTCTTGGGCTTGAACTTCCAGACCGGCTTGGCGGTAACGCGCACCACGCAGTTGCGGAAGTCGATGTCTCTCCAGGTTACGTAGCGAATTTCGCGGTCGCGGAAGCCGGTCGCAACGCAAAACTTGATGAGGATCGCCTCATTCGAAGCCGCATGCTTCAGCATCGCGGCGATCTCCTCGGGCTCGTAAATGGGGCGGATGGTTTCGACATAATTTGGCCAGTCGCTGCGTTCGACCAGATTCTTGTATCCGTGACGCTTGAAGAGCTGGAGGACGACGACAAGCCGGTCGTAGACGGTGCGCGCGACCAGACCGCAGTCGAAAAGGTCGCTCATGAATTTGAGGATGTCGCTGCGGTCAACTTCGTCGACGTAGGTTTTCGTGTATGAGTTTCTAAAGTGCAAATGCAGGACAGGGCGGTAGGTCCGATAGGTGCGCAGGCTGCGATGCTTTCGGATGTATTCGAGGTACTGGTCGATGGCCGCGTCCATAGTCAGGCGGTCGGCCTCCGCCTGGATGTCAGAAGCTTCGGGCTGCGTCAACAGGCCGGCTTTGGCGGCACTGAGCTCGATTGATTTGGCGCGCGCGGCCGGCAGAACGAGATCGAAGCTCTCGACTGGTCTTCTACGGCGCCGGCCCTCTTCATACCATTCGAGGTAGTAGCGGCCCTCGGAGTGGTGTTCGTCCTGGCCGGCGACCCAGACGTGATCGCGGATGATTCTTCCATTGCGCTCGACGACCCGGGCGAACGGCCATCGACCGTTCACCTTGACCATCTTGATGACGTTGACGCGATCGGCGTACTGCCTGGCTCTGGCCATTGTCTTGAAGCCCCCCTGAGGAGTGCTCTAGACAAATAGCGTGACCAGCAGATTCGATCAAATTTGGACAGTAAATTCCCGCCCAATTTAGATGAGAAATGGACAGTAAGATGGACAGTAAGTGGTGTAAGCGATTGAAAAATATGGTGATTTAGTGCGAGGGCAGCGCTCTAACCAACTGAGCTACGTCCCCAGAATGCTCTTCAACAATCTGGATATATGTCACATAGAATGAGTTACTTCGCAGCTAATACTGCTTTCGCCCACTTCCATCTTTTCGCTGCTTGGGCTGAATTCTGTGTCCCTGAGAACACAATGTCCGCCTACTCAACAACGAATTTAAGTCTATCAGATTGGAGGCGATTCCGGAGTCCATCCTCAGATCGAATTTGAGGGCGCGGCCAGCCATTGGAGGCTGGAGTGGAAGGAAGCCAGCGGAAGCGGAAGAAAAGCCATTCGGAACCGAAGGCGACGGCCCATTCTTCGATGCAGCCCCGGAACACGCAGGGGCCTGAAGAAGCACGCCACAAGCCACGTCACTTGCCCGCAGCGTAGAGGAACAAGTTGCTCGCAAGTTGCTGATTTAATGGTGGGCCCGGAGGGATTCGAACCCCCAACCAAGGGATTATGAGTCCCCTGCTCTAACCGTTGAGCTACAGGCCCACGCCTGCACCATTGTAGGGCTTGGGGGTGGAGCGTCCAAAGTGCGTAGGGGTGCTTGAGGCGGCCGGAGAGCCGACAAATTTGCCGCCTGTAGTAGAGTGGGCGGATGAACGCGGCGGGCTTTCGAGGTAGGGGGAGGCGCATAGCGGGAGCGGGTTGCGTTTGCCTGGCGCTGGGCATGGTGGGAGCGGCGTTGTGGGCGCAAGGCGCTGCGGCGCCACGCAAGGCTGACTCGATCCTGATCTTGAAGAAAGACCATGTACTGGAGTTGCTGGCTGGGGGTAAGGTCATCCGCACTTACAAGGTGGCGCTGGGACAGGGCGGGCTCGCGGCGAAAGAGCGCCAAGGCGACGGACTGACGCCGGAGGGGCGCTACATCATTGATGCGCGCAATGCGGCAAGTCATTATCACAAGGCGCTGCATGTCTCATTTCCGAATGCGGAGGACCGCAAGCGGGCAGCCAGGCTGGGCGTGGCGCCGGGCGGGGACATCATGATCCATGGCCTGCCCAATGGGAAGGGCTTTGTGGGCGCGGCGCACCGGCTTTACGACTGGACGCTGGGCTGCATCGCCGTGACCGACGAGGAGATCGACGAGATATGGGAGCTGGCGCCGGTGGGGACGCCGGTGGAGATAAGGCCGTAGGGCGACTCTGGCTATCCATCCTCCTGGCTCTGCGAAAATAGGGTCAGATGCTCTCCCTGCAAAATGCCGGCAAGCGGTTTGGACCGCGGGTTCTGTTTCTGGAAGCCAATTGGCTGATCCGGTCGCGGGAGAAGACTGCGCTGGTGGGGGCCAACGGCACCGGCAAATCGACGCTGATGAAGGTTCTGGCCGGTCTGGAGACGCTGGACTACGGCGGGTTGCAGCAGACCCGGGGCATGAGCATCGGATACCTGCCGCAGGAGGGCCTGGCGCTGGCAGGGCGCAGCGTGTTTGAAGAGTGCCTGACGGTCTTTGACGAGTTGCGCGAGATGGAGCGGGAGGTGGAGCATCTGGGCGGGCAACTAGCCGTTCTGGACCACGCAGGCGCTGAGTACGAAGCCGCCGCGGAGCGCTACTCCATGCTGCAGGAGCGGTTTCATGCGCTGGACGGTTATGCGCTGGATGCGCAAGTGGGCGGCGTGCTGACCGGGCTGGGGTTCAGCAAGGAAGACTGGGCGCGGCAGACGGATGAGTTCAGCGGCGGCTGGCAGATGCGCATTGCGCTGGCCAAGCTGCTGCTGGCCAAGCCCAACCTGCTGCTGCTGGACGAGCCGACCAACCACCTGGATCTGGAGACGCGCAACTGGCTGGAGGACTATCTCAAAAACTATCCCTTCGGCTACATTCTCATCTCTCATGACCGGTATTTTCTGGATGTAACGATCGACCGCACTGTGGAGATATGGAACAAGCGGCTGAATATCTACCAGGGCAATTACACCAAGTACCTGGGCCAGAAGGATGAACGGAGGACGCAACTGGAGGCGGCATACCGCAACCAGCGAATCCAGATCGAGCATCTCGAGTCATTCATCAACCGGTTTCGCGCGCAGGCCACCAAGGCCAAGCAGGTGCAGAGCCGCATCAAGGAACTGGAAAAGATCGAGCGCATCGAGATACCGGAAGAAGAGCCGGTCATTCATTTCAGGTTTCCGCAGCCGCCGCCCTCGGGGCGGATGGTGGTGGAGGCGGAGGGACTCTCAAAGAGCTACGGGCCCAAGAAGGTGTTGGAGAACGTTCGGTTCTCGATTGAGCGGGGTGACCGGGTGGCCCTGGTGGGGGTCAACGGGGCGGGCAAGTCGACGCTGATCAAGCTGCTGACAGGGGCGGAGTCGCCGACCGGGGGCCAGGTGAAGCTGGGGCACAATGTGGTAAGCGAGTACTTTGCGCAGGACCAGTACAAGGTGCTGGACGGCGACGCGCGGATGCTGGACGACATCAGCCGCGCGGCGCTGAAGGTGCCGGAGCAGGAGTTGCGTTCGCTGCTGGGGTGCTTCCTGTTTCGCGGGGACGACGTGTTCAAGCCGCTGGGTGTGCTATCGGGCGGGGAGCGGAACCGGTTTGCGCTGGCGCGGATTCTGGTGTCGCCATCGAACTTTCTGCTGCTGGACGAGCCCACGAACCACCTGGACATGCGGGCCAAAGATGTGCTGCTGGAGGCGATTGCGGCCTTCTCGGGCACGGTGGTGTTTGTGTCGCACGACCGCTACTTCATTGACCGGCTGGCCACGCGGGTGATGGAAGTGGAGGGCGGCGACGTGATCAGCTACGAGGGCAACTACGAGGACTACCTGCGGCGCAAAGAGCTTGCAGGCGGCAGCCTTTTGGTTGAGACGGCAGCTAAAGGAAAGTCGCCGGAGGCATCCGCGACCGCGCAAGCGGCCGCAGCGGAAAAGGATGCGGGCGGCGAGGATAGCGCCAAGGACAGGCCGAGGCGGCTGAATCCCATCAAGCAGAAGCAGATGGAGGAGCGGTGCGTGTTTCTGGAAGAGGAGATTCCGCGCATCGAGGGGTCCATTGCGCACACCGAGGAGCAGCTAGGGGTTTATGTTTCAGCGGCGGAGACGCAGAGACTGAGCACGCTGGCCGAGGAGCTGCGCGGTCAACTTGCCGCTTTCACCGTCGAGTGGGAAGAGCTGATGATGCAGTTGGAAGGGGCCTGACGGTCCCTTCAAGAAGAGTGCAAGGCGCCTGGGGCAGTCCACACATTGAAGGTGAATTTTGAGCGGCGATCAGTGGGCCGCCTGCTTCGCTAGTTGGCCGAGTCCTTCTGCCGCGTCGCCTTGACGCCTGACAGAATCCCGATGCCAATCATGACCACCGCACCCACAAAGACCCAGTAGGCTCCCGGCTCGCCGTGGCCCTTGCACTGCAAGTGCCCTGGCTCAAACCAGCTTCGATCGCCTGGCGGCTCGAGCCCTGGTCGGCGGAGGATCGAGGATGACCGGCCTTGTCGCATTCTCAGAAGGCAGCGAATCCCGCAGGACCATGTTCAGGAGCGAGGCGTGCACATGGATGCGGCCGTTGTAGTCGATGTAGCCCAGCTTCCTGAAGCGGTTCATGAAGAAGCTGACCCTGGAGCGGGTGGTGCCGATGATCTCGGCAAGCGCCTCCTGAGTAATCTCTGGAATCAGGGTGATGGGCTCCCCCGGTTGCCCAAAATCGGCCATCAGCAGGAGCGTCCGCGCCAGGCGCCTTTCACTTGAGTTGAAGAGCTGATCGATCAAGTCGGCCTGGGTCCGAATGCCGCGCGTCAGGATGAACTTCATGAAGTGCCTTGAAAAATCAGGCTCCTCATGCAAGACGCGAATCATCTCGCTGCGCTCGATCCTGAGCACGATGCAAGCGATGATTGCGCTGGCTGTGACGGTCCTTAGTTCATCCGCGCCTGCCATGGACTCCTCGCCAAAGAAATCCCCCGGCGCCAGCAGCGTAACCGTGGCTTCCTTGCCCCGCTTGGAGAGAACCGTGAGCTTGGCCCGGCCTTCCTGGAGATAAAAGACCGCATCGGCGGGACCGCCCTGATGAAAGAAGGCCTGTGTCTTGGCGCGATGATGAATCTGCCGCCCGGGCCCCTCCGTCCTCAGGTAGAGCTCGGTATCATGGGACGGGTTCGTTTCTCTGGTCATGGCTTTGGCCTTCCTTCACAGACGTTCCTGCACAGATTGTGCCTCGGCGGGCACCGGGCCGGAGCGCACCAGGTCTTCGAAGCAGACCGCCGGGATGAGAGATCACTCAATTGAATAGGATGGCATTGAAATCGGAAACTGTCTGAGCTATGCAGACCGCGATTCCATCTATCTGATTGAAATAAAGGAATATATTGCCAAGAACGATGGAATGCCGCCGCGGCGCTAGAGCTTCTGGGTGCGGTGGACGGCACGCACGCCGCCCACGCGGCGCAGTCCCAGGACCATCTTGTTGAGGTGCCGGAGGTCCTCGGCCTCCACCACGAACTCGACGATGGCCTCGCCGTTCTCATCCTGGCGAATGTCGACACCCTTGATATTGGTGTTGTCGTCGGAGATGACGGCGGTCAGCTCCTTCAACATGCCGGCGCGGTCGTCGCAGCTGACCGTAATTTTGACGGGGTAGCGCTGCGGGCGGCCTGCCTGCTGGTCGCCCACGCGGCCCCACTCGACAGCGATGCGCCGGTCGCTCTCATAGAGCAGGTTCTGGACGTTGCTGCAACTGCGGGCGTGGACGGCAACGCCCTTGCCGCGCGTGACATAACCGATAATCTCCTCGCCGCGAATGGGGTTGCAACATCGCGCCCGATAGACGAGCAGGTCGTTTTGCCCTTCCACCTGGAGCGAATCGGAACCGGTGAGGTGGAGCTTGCGCACGGCGTCGGACATGGCCGATTCGACGGTTCCCGGTCCCTTCGGCTCGGGTAGCTCCGTGTCACCCTGGTTGGCGTAGCCGGGGGAGAGCTTGTTCAGGATCTGGTGGGCGGAGTGCTTACCGGATCCCAGGGTCGCGAGCAGGTCAGCGGCCGTCGCCACGCCATATTCGCCGGCGATCCGGCTCAGGTCCTGGTCGTCGATCTGGCTCATGGGAACCTTGAAGCGGCGGGCTTCGCGTTCGAGGAGCTTGCGGCCGATCTCGACGGCCCGGCGGCGCTGATCTTCGTTGAGCCAGTGCTTGATCTTGTTGCGGGCCCTGGGACTCTTGACGAAGGTGAGCCAGTCGCGGCTGGGGCGGTGGTCCTTCTGGGTGACGATCTCGACGATGTCGCCGGTGCGGAGCTTGGTCCGCAGCGGCACCATGCGGCCATTGACCTTGGCGCCGACGCAGGTGTGGCCCACCTCCGTGTGAATGGTGTAAGCAAAGTCGATGGGCGTGCCATCGGCGGGAACCACGACGACCTTCCCCTTGGGCGTGAAGGTGTAGACCTCGTCGGGATAGAGGTCCATCTTCAGGCTGGAGAGGAATTCGTTGGGGTCCGTCATCTCCTTCTGCCACTCGACGAGCTGACGAATCCAGTTGAGGCGCTCCTCGTCGCGGGAGGTGACTACGGCGTCGCCGGCCTTGTATTTCCAGTGGGCGGCGATGCCTTCCTCGGCGATGCGGTGCATCTCTTCAGTGCGGATCTGGACCTCGAACTGGTGCCCGCTGGCCCCCATGACCGTGGTGTGGAGGGACTGGTAGCGGTTGGCGCGGGGAATGGCGATGAAGTCCTTGATGCGGCCCGGCACCGGACGCCAGAAGCTGTGGATCAGTCCAAAGACGGCATAGCAGGCGGCGACGTCTTCGGTGATGATGCGGACGGCGAGAAAGTCGTAGACCTGGTCAAACGAAACTTTTGACCGCTCCTGCTTCTGGAAGATCGAGTAGACGCGCTTGATGCGCCACTCGACGCGCGCCTGGATATTGTTCTCCCGGAGTTGCTCGACGAGGGTATCTTCGACCCCGTGGAGGAACTGCTCGCCCTCGGTGCGCCTGGACTCGACGGCCGCGGAGACCTGCTCATAGCTGACGGGGTCGGTGTAGCGGAAGGCCAGGTCTTCCAGCTCGCCGCGAACCTTGCCCATGCCGAGCCGGTGGGCGAGCGGGGCGTAGATGTCGAGGGTCTCGCGGGCGATGGCCTCCTGGCGCTCGGGCTTGAGGTGCTCGAGGGTGCGCATGTTGTGGAGGCGGTCGGCCAGCTTGATGAGCACGACCCGCACGTCGGAAACCATGGCCAGCAACATCTTGCGGACGTTCTCCGCCTGGCGGTCCTCGCGGTTGGCGAACTGGATCTTGTCAATCTTGGTGACGCCCTCGACGATGTGGGCGACCTGGTCGCCAAACTCGGCCTGGATCTCCTCGCTGGTGGCGGGCGTGTCTTCGACGGCGTCGTGGAGCAGGCCGGCAGCGATGGCCGTGGCGTCCATCTTCATCTCCGCCAGGACCTCGGCCACCTCAAGCGGATGGATGATGTAGGGCTCGCCGGAGGCGCGGAGCTGGCCAAAATGATGCTTGACGCAGAACTCCCAGGCTTTGCGGATGAGGGAGATGTCTTCGCTGGGACGGTTGGCGTGGACGTGGCGGAGCAGGGCTTCAATGCGCTCGTTGATGACCTGGAGGTCAAATTCACGCGGCAAAGCTCTGGCCTCCCCCCTGTGGGTGGGGGGCGGGCCAGAAATACCCTCTGGTGCCGTCTGCCGGACAGTCGCCATGCTTCATTATAGGCCTCTTGTGTTTCCCGCGTATGGTCCGAAATGGACAGTTTGCGGCGGGGCCTCCAGGTTCTCAAACCGCCGGTGAGCGGAAAGCCACGGAGGCCTGCGTGTCGGCGCGCTTCAAAGCCTGGCGGGAACCATTTCGGTTACTGTCTGACTTTGTTGGTCAATAAGTCGATGGCCTAAGTGAGCGCGGCTTTTCCAACTCAGGCTGGGCTGTGGGCTGATCCATTCAGGGCTTTGGCAAGTTAACCCGTTTCAATCTGTTCCGCCCCATCAAAACCCCGTTCGCACTGTGCTGGCCGTCACAGCCTGACCACCCTTGCACGGGAGTAGAGTTCCCATCGGACTAGAGGTCCAGAACTGAGGAACTTATGCTGAAACGCCTCTTAGTTACAGCCATTGCTGCCGCGCTTGCGGTATCCACAGGCTACGCAGATCAATCCAAGGAAAAAGTAACCATCCCTGTTAACAAGACGACGGCGACGAGTGGAAAGCAGATGTATGCCAACTACTGCGCTCCGTGTCATGGTATCGATGGCAAGGGCCGCGGCCCGGTTGCCGCCGCCCTGAAGACACCTCCGACCGACCTGACCGTGTTGAGCAAGAACAATCACGGTAAGTTTCCGGATACGCACATCGTCACCGTGTTGCAGAATGGAGCGGAGATTGCCTCACACGGCTCCGCCGAAATGCCCGTATGGGGCCCGATCCTTGGCAAGATGAACCAGACCAACCCCCAGGACAAGCTCCTCAGGATCAGTAACCTGAGCCGCTTCCTGGAGACGCTCCAGGTCAAGTAGCGAGCGGTGCTTGATCGGCTCCTGGCAGCAGAAGTTCCAGGGTTACTGTAAGGTAAGTTGATGCGTTCGAGCGGCTGTTTTCAAAAGCGAAGCCGCCCAATTGACTCCCCCGATACAGCACGTCAACCCTGCAACTGCTCCTGGGAACTTATGACCAAGCCACGCACTGCCAAGCCTGATTCAACCCAGAAGGCGCCCAAGGCCCAAAAGCCGGGGGCGCCTTTTGACCGAAACAAGAGTTCCAAGAGACCCGACGCGCCGCGCCCTCAGACCCGCGACCCCAGGCAAGCCTCATCCCGCCCGTCGTCAGTCCGGCCAGCCTCTCCGCGTCCGGCCAAGCCTCCGGCAGCCACGCCACCCGCTCTCACTGTCCCTGGTGCACGCATCAACCGCCGTGCCGCCGACCGGCTGCGCACCGGCTACCTGTGGGTTTACTCCTCGGACATTGAAGCCATCCAGTTGCCACCCGGCGCCGATACTGCCCCGCCCGCGCTGCTGCCGGTGGCCGACCAGCGCGGACTGCTGCTCGGCACCGCCCTCTACAGCCCTACCTCCCAGATTGCCCTCCGTATCATCTCCCGCGAGGCAATCCAGGAGGCGGGCCTGCTGGAACTGCTGGAATCCAGGCTGCGAGCCGCCATCATCCGCCGCCTGCCGCTGCTTGATGCCGGCAATGACGCCTGCCGCCTGTGCTTCAGCGAAGCCGACGACCTGCCGGGCCTGGTTGCCGACAAGTACGGCGACCTGGTGATCGTTCAACTGCTGGCCAAGGGTCTGGACTCGGCCGCCGTGCGCGACACGTGTGTCCGCGTGATTCGCGAAGAACTCGCCGCATCAGCTCCTGATTCCGCCATTTGGGAGCGCCCCGACCCGCGCATCCGCGAGTTGGAGGGGCTTTCGGCCCCCACGGCGGGGCCGCTCTGGGCCGCCAATCCCGACGCGCCTGTGACGGCCGCGACCTTCCACCTCAATGGCCTGGCGTTTCACTTTGACGTGAACTCGGGGCAGAAGACCGGTGCATTTCTTGACCAGCGCTCGAACTACGCCGCCGCCGCCGGCTGGGCTCGCCATCTGGGGGTGACGGGCCGCGCCCTTGACGTGTGCTGCTACCAGGGCGGCTTTGCCCTCCATCTCGCCGCCGTCTGCGCTCAGGTTACGGGGGTGGACGCATCGCGCGCATCGCTGGAAGTGGCCGACCGGAACCTGGAGGCCAATCGCGGGCAGCTCACCGCCCAGGTGGACTGGGTGGAGGCCGACGCGTTCAACCTGATGCGCGACTGGTCGGATGCCGGCGAGAGGTTCGACGTGATCGTGCTGGATCCGCCGGCCTTTGCCAAGAGTCAGCGCGCCGTGGAAGGCGCTCTCCGCGGCTACAAGGAACTGAACCTGCGCGCTCTGAAGATGCTGCGGCCCGGAGGCCTGCTTCTCACCTGCTCCTGCTCGCACCATGTGAGCTGGACCGACCTCGAGGCAACGGTTGCTTCGGCCGCCATTGACGCTCATCGACGCGTACGGCTGCTGGAGCGGCGCGGAGCGGCGGAGGACCACCCCGTGGTTCTGAACCTGCCTGAGACCGAATATCTCAAGTGCCTGGTGCTGCAAGCCGACTAGGCGTGAGACGCCCGCGTTGCCACCAGGCCAGGAGGCGCGCCAGCCAGGAGCGGCGCACCGGCTGCACCGGGGAGGGCTTCGCCACACTGGCGGACCGCAGTTGCGCCATCGTGTCCTTGACGAGGGCACGGAGCGACTCCGCCTCAAAGGTGCATGAGCGGAGGTAGGCGGAAACCGTCAGCCCGGCGTCGGCCGCGCGCGTGCGAAGTTGCGCACACTCCGCCTCGCTGAGCCGGATGGTGATGCTGGCGCACTTGAGTTCACGGAGGAAGGCTGGCCTGCTGCTCGCCGGGGCGGCTGGGCGGGGCACATCACGCGGCTGCGCGTAAGGCGCCGCTGCGGGCTCCTCCGGCGGGCTCGGCGGGCGATAGCGGGCGTGGTTGCGCAGTGCCCGCTCATAGCTCAGGGTGACCGAATCGTTCGCGAGGCGGTCGTCGTTCCATGGGGGAGCGGCGCTTGACCCAACCCCGGCAAACCCGGCGAGCAGCCCGGCAAAGGTTGGGGCCGCGGAAGAAGCAGCGCTGTTGGGTGAGGACTCCATGCCACGGAGGATACGGCAGGTCGGGCGCTAGCATGAGCGGTTTCTCACGTGGAGCGGAGCCCGAATCCTGAAATAGGACGGCAGTGTTCGCGTTCCCAAAACGGGCAAACCTGGCGCCCGCTCAACACCGCGCTTGTTCCCCGCCATCGAGGTCAGGAAGCACCTGGCCTGGGAGCCGCAGGAGCTCGGTGACGGCCTCGGCGGTCATGGGGCGCGCAAACAGGAACCCCTGGCCATAGCGGCAGCCCATCTGCCGCAGCAGCCGGTACTGTTCGCGCGTTTCAATGCCTTCCGCCACGACGTCCATCCCCAGGGCCCGCGCAAGTTCGATGATGGTGCGGACAATCTGGAGCGGCTGATCGCCTTCTGTCATGCGGCCCACGAACGAGCGGTCAATCTTGAGCATGTCAAAGGGGAACGAATGCAACTGGTTGAGGGAGCTGTAGCCGGTGCCGAAGTCGTCCATCAGAAGACAGACGCCGAGGCGCCGGAGGCTGCCCAGCACCTCCAGCGTGGTGCCCTTGTCGGGAATCAGGCTGGACTCGGTCATCTCCAGCCCAAGCTGACGGCTGGAGACGCCGGACTGCAAGAGCAGGTCCTCGACGTGGTCTGCCAGCCCTTCCCGAGAAAACTGACGCGCGGAGAGATTGACGCACACGCGCAGGGAATCGCGGTCAGAATCTTCCTGGCACCACTTCTGGATTTGCCCGCAGGCCTCTGCCAGTCCCCAATCTCCGATGGGCAGGATCATGCCGCACTCTTCGGCCAGGGGAATGAAGTCCATGGGCGGGATGAGGCCTCGCTCGGGATGCTGCCAGCGGATAAGGGCCTCGAGACCGATAATCCTGCGGGTGGAGAGATCCACCTCCGGCTGGTAGTGGAGCACGAACTGGCCATTGTCCAGGGCGCGCCGCAGGTCAACCGGGCGCGGCCAGATCTCGTTCACCGTGGCGACCGGCCGCGGACGGCGGGCCAGACTGTCGTTCAAGGTGCTGCGCAGGCGGCGCAGTTCCAGTTGGCTGGCCACCAGGTCCGCCAGGCTCTCCAGCATGCGCAGGGAGTCCAGCGGCATGCCCGGCGCAGGTTCGCTGCGGTAGATGGTCAGAACGCCGAGGATCTTGCCCTCCGAGGAGCGCACCGGCACGCTGGCAAACGCGGCGATGCCGAGCCGTTTGAAGCGGCGAAACCACTGGTCGAAGTTGGGATGCTGCGCGATGTCGGAGACAATGACCGGCCCGTCTGCCTCGAGCACCATCTCGAAGATCGAGTTTCTGCGGGGCAACTCGCGAATCACCCGGCCCCAGCTCGACTTCACCCAGACGCGGCTCTCGTCGGCCAGGGCAATGCTGGCCGAGTCCGCCAGGAAGTACTCCGCCGCGAGCCGCGCAATGGCGTCATAGCTCGGCTCTGGCGGCGTATCGAGGATCCCGGTGGACAGAAGTGCGGCCATCCGCGCATCTTCCTGTTCCCGATCAATCTCCCCCCTGTCCAACTCGGCTCGTAACATTGTGGCTCCGAACCCGCGCAACCTTTTCAGCCGGGTTTCATCGGCGGCACAACCCGGTCTGGTCTGCAGGTTTCCCGCTTCATGCTTTTCGCGTGGCCGCCCTTGGGCCCCGCGCGTCCGGCAAGTGAAACCAGCCAATGAGGGATGCCGCTCAAATCCCTTATCGGAAGAGAACGGCCCAGCTTCACAGTACGGGCGAACATATCCGCTGGGTACCGCTCCAGCCGGACAGCGGCTACCTTGGAGCCGGCGCTTGTCCTGTTTCGGTCCAGAGGAACGAAAGCTGGTCTGCATCGTCCTGCACCTGCTGCTCGACGCTGACTCCCGCGGAGTGGCCGCCGGAGAGGCTGTAATGGAGCAGTACGGGCCGCCCGCTGGACGAGGCCGCCTGCACCAGCGGGGTCATCTTGCGGGCATGGAGCGGGTCCACGCGTGTGTCGCTGTCGCCGGTAAAGAACATCACCGCCGGATATGCCGTTCCCGGCTTGACGTTGTGATAGGGCGAATACTTCAGCAGGTAGAAGAACTGCTTCTCGCTCTCCGCCGAGCCATACTCCGTCTTCCAGTACGACCCCACCAGGAACTTCTGATAGCGCAACATATCCAGCAGCGGATAGCCGCACCAGATCGCGGAAAACAGCTCCGGCCGCTGGGTGAGCGAAGCGCCCATGAGCAGCCCCCCGTTCGACCGTCCCGTGATGGCGAAATGCTGCGGAGAGGTGTACTTGTGGGCCACCAGGTACTCCGCGGCGGCAAACCAGTCGTCGAAGACGTTCTGCTTCTTTTCAAACATGGCTTGCTCGTGCCAGGTTTCGCCGTACTCGCCGCCGCCGCGCAGATTGGGCAGGGCAAACCAGCCTCCCTGCTGCAGCCACCAGGCGGCCATGGCGCTCCAATTGGGCAGAATGCTCACGTTGAAGCCGCCATATCCGGTCATCAGCAGCCGTTCGCTGCCGTCCTGCTTGAGCCCCTTGCGGCCGGCGAGGAACATGGGCACCTGCGTGCCGTCCTTGGACTTGAAGAAGACCTGCTTGAGCTCGTACTCGCTGGAGTTGAAGGGAATCTTCGCCTGGAAAAACACCTCCCGCTTGCCGGTGGTGGTGTCGAGCCGATAGATGGTTGGGGGGACTATCAGGGACGAAAAGCTGAAGTAGCCGTAGCGGTCGGTGCTGCGCCCTTCGACCCCCGAGGCCGACCCCATGCCGTCGAACTCCAGCTTGCCGGCGGCCTTGCCGTCGAGGGTATACACCGAGGCCTCGGTCTTCACGTCCCGGAGCCGGTTGACGTAGAGCTTGCCGCCGACGATAGACCAGCCTTCGATGACGTCCGCGCCCTCGGGCACAATCGTCGTCCACGCCTCCGGCATCACGCCCGGATCGGCTTTCATGATGCGGCCCTTGGGCGCCTTGTAGTCGGTCCGCACGAACCAGGCGCCTTTGGCATAGCGGGCGCTGAACCGCGAGTCCAGGCCCCAGACCAGCACCTCAAACGGCGAACCCGGCTTGTTCAGGTCGCGAAAGACAATGTCCACCCGGCTGGCGGGAACGCCGCGCTCGACCTCGACGACCAGGTAGCGGCCGTCATCGGTCACGTCGGCGGCAAACAGGTCGTTGCGGCCGAGGGGCTCACCGCGGAACTCGCGGCCAAAGAGGAGCGGGTCATGCGAGGTCCGGGTACCCAGGACGTGCTGGTAGAGGAGCGTCCCCTCCTTGTCGTTGCGCGCGTAGAAGAGGCTGGCGCCGTCGGGCGCGAAGGTGACGCCCATGTAGCGGCCCGTGGGCAGCTCATCCTCCAGCGTCCTGCCCGTCTTCACATTGAGGACGTGGATGCTGGCCTCGTCCGCTCCGCCCTGCTGCATCCGGTAGGCCAGGAGTGCTCCATCGCGGGAGACGTCGGCCAGGCCAACGGAGAGGTTGGGGTCGCGGCCCAGGACGGCGGGGTCGACCAGCCGCTCGTCTTTTCCGGTCCAGCCGTGGCGCACATAGATGGAGAACTGCTGCTCCCCGGCTAGCCGCTTGGTGAAGAAGTAGTTGGTCCCGCGTTCGGTCGGCATGCGCATCTGCGACACGTTCTCCAACGCATCCAGGTCTTCCACCGCCTGCGGCCGGATCTTCGCCTGCTTCAGGTAGCGCGCTGTGTAGACGTTCTGGGCTTCGATGAAGGCCCGCGTCTCCGGGCTCCTGGCGTCCTCCAGCCAGCGATAGCTGTCCGGTATCTTCGTGCCGAAGTAGTCGTCCGCCACCGCGACGGCATCCACTGCCGGCGGCGGAGGCAGCGTGATGCCGTCCCGCCCGTGAATTGTCTGCGCCACCGCGCCCAGGCCCAAACCGATCGCCAAACCCGCACCCATCAGAAGCCTCATGGAAATCTCCCACGGAAAGAATACCCGGCACGGTCGCTGTTGCGCGCTGTACCAACAGTTGCAACCCGGTTGCGCGCTTGAAAACTGAGCGACCCCGTAGAATCAACACCAGTGGCAGGGTCGCCCCCAACTCAACCCTCATCCCCGGCGCGCTCCCGGTGGGCAAGCGCCGTCGCCCTCCTGCGTCCCTCGCACGCCCACACGGCATTCACGGCCACCCTTGTCCTGATGGCCTCGACGTTTCTCTCCCGCATCATCGGGCTGGTGCGCCTCAAATACATCGCCTGGCTCTTTGGCCGCGGGATGGAGGCCGACGCCTTCAACGCGGCGTTTGTGCTGCCCGACATGATTTCGTACTTTCTGGTCGGCGGCGCGGCCTCCATCACCTTCGTCACCATCCTCACCCGCTATCGCGAGTCGGACCGCGAGGCCGAGGGCGAGCGCTCCCTCTCCGTCATCCTGACCACCATGTACCTGGTGCTGGGCGGGGCCATCCTGCTGGCCGAAGTCTTCGCCCCCTGGTACATTCACTGGTGGTTCAGCGGCTTCGACTCCCAAAAGGCCGCCCTCTGCGTGCGCCTCACGCGGATACTGCTTCCCGCCCAGCTCTTCTTCTTCGCCGGGGGCGTCTTTGGCGCGGTGCTTCTGGTCCGCAAGCAGTTCACTGTGCAGGCGGTGGCGCCGCTCATCTACAACCTCGGGACGATCGTCGGCGGCCTGCTGCTGGTGGCGCGGATCGGCGTATCGTCGCTGGCCGTCGGCACGGTGGCCGGCGCTTTCTGCGGGCCCTTTCTGCTGAATGCCGTCTTTGCCGGCCGGGCCGGCACCCGCTACCGCCCGCTGCTGGACTGGCGCGACGAAGGGCTGCGCGAGTGGGTGCGCCTCTCGCTCCCCCTCATCGTAGGGGTTTCGCTGGTCACGGCTGACACCTGGATCATCGCCCACTTCGCCTCCTCCACCAACGGCGCGATCTCGCTGATGACCTATGCCAAGCAGCTCTTCACGGCCCCCATGGCCATGCTGGCCCAGGCCGCAGGCGCCGCTTCCATGCCCTTTTTTGCCAGCCTGTGGAACCGGAACCGGCATTATGAGTTCGCGGTCGGGGTGGCGGACTCCGTCTCCCGCGTCTCCTGCATGGGACTGCTGGCCGCCTCTGCGATGGTGGCCCTGGCGCCACCGCTGGTCCGGCTTCTGTTCATCGGGGGGCGCTTTTCGCTCGCCGATGCCGGCCAGTGCGCCGCCTACTTCGCCATCTTCTCTGTCTCGCTCTTCCTCTGGTCGGCCCAGGCCATCTATGCCCGCGCCTTTTACGCAGCCGGCAACACGCTGCTGCCCATGCTTGCCGGCACCTCGGTCACCCTGGTCTCGCTGCCCATCTACGCCTCGCTGGGCCACTGGCATGGAGCCACGGGCCTGGCATTGGCCTCCGACGCCGGCATCGCCCTCCAGACCGTCACTCTGGCCCTGCTCCTCCACCAGCGCCGCATGGTTTCACTGGCCAGCCTGGACTACGCCGAGATGGGCCGCTGCCTCTGCGCCGGCGTGGCCGGCGGCGCCGTCACCTGGCTCGTCTTCACCTGGACGGGGAGCCAGCTTCACCGCCTGTTTCCCGCGCAGATGCGCTTAACTGATTTCGCTGTCCTGCTGGCCGGAACCGCTCTCTGGGCTGCTCTCGCCACCCTCACCCTGCAGAAGACCGGCTCCGCGCTGCCCAGGGTCGCCCTCAAACGCCTCGGACTTCGCTGAGACCTTCCCCAACATCTCCGTCACTTGACGCACAGCCACTTCTCAGGCACTCTGTGTGCCATGCAGTCCCTGAACCTGGAGCAAAAGAAGGAACGCGACGACGGCAGGCTGAAGTCCATCTTCTGGCCCACCGTCGAGAATGCCTGGGATGTGGACCACCTTGGGCGGCAGGGCTTCTGGATCTGCCTTGTCATCGCCATTCTGCAAGTGGTGGTCTCGCTGGCCACAGGCAGCGCGCCGGCAATCGCCATCGGCGTGGCCATGGCGGTGGCCTTCTTCATTGGAGGCATGGGCGTACGCCAGGCAAGCTGGCCTGCCGCGGCTCCGGTTTTCGCCATCTACTTCTTCAACCAGGTTTATGCCCTGGCCCTCGGCCGCTTTCCCGGCATTCTGGGAATCCTGGCCACCGGCATCCTGCTCTCCAACGTCCGTGCAGCCTTCCTCGCCTCCGAGTGGCGCCCCGCCAACGATGACGAAGACCGCCCCACCCGCTTCAGCGAGTCCTTCGGTGACAAGCTCGTGGACCAGTTGCCCGCCCGCGCCTGGCCGCCGCTCCAGATTCCGTTCTTCGTCCTGGGCTCCATTCTGCTGGTGCTGACCATCGCGGGCATGGCCGTGCTGGTGGCCCAACGCGTGGGCCTGCTCCCCCATGCCGGACCGGCGCAGCCCTGAGTGAGGCCGCCCTCCGCCCTGAAAACCAGCGCAAATCAAGGCCAAATTCACCTTCCCGTGGTTTGACGCTCCTACCCCGCCCTCCTATAATCCAGATAGTTCCTGCTGACGTCTCCGTCCGCGTCTTTTCCTGCCTCTGTGCCATCCGGCCCAGATCCTCTGAAGAAAGGTCGTGAGGTTTCTCAGGAGGCACAGTCTTGGTCTCGCTCTAAAAGCCCTGAGACCCACAGGAATTCCGAAGGAGTTTTTCATTCAAATGAAGCGTTCGCTCGCACTTGCCTTCACGCTGGCCTCGGGCTTTGCCCTGAGCGCCGCCGCCCAAACTCTGTCCGCTCCCGCCGCAGCCGCGGCGCCCGCCGGACCCACCAAGATCGCCGTCGTTGCCTTCCAGGTGGCCGTAGCTCAAACCAACGAAGGCCAGCGCAACTTCGCGGATCTGCAGAAGAAGTACGAGCCCAAGCGCCAGACCCTCAAGGGCCTCAGCGACGAGGTGGACAACCTGAAGAAGCAGCTCCAGGCGCAGGGCGACAAGCTCAGCGATGCCGAGCGCGCCTCCAGGGCCAAGACCATCGACGACAAGGAAAAGCAACTGCAGCGCTCCGCGGAAGACGCCCAGAACGACTTCCAGCAGGAGATGCAGGAGCTCTACAACGGCCTTGCCTCCAAGGTCTATGACGTGCTCGCCAGCTACGCGCAGCAGCAGGGCTTTACCCTGGTGCTGGATGTGGCCCAGCAGCAGAACCCCGTCCTCTATGCCAGCGAGTCCACCAACATCACCAAGCAGATCATTGACGCCTACAACGTCAAGTCGGGCGTTCCTGCTCCGCCGGCACAGCCTGCCGGTGCGACTGCGGCTCCCGCTGCTCCCAAGTCGGCTGCTCCCAAGCCCGCCGCTCACTAAGAGCCAATCTGCACTTGAACGCAACGAAGGCCCCGCATTGCGGGGCCTTCGCCGTTGTATAGACAAATGATGAAGATACGATGAAACGGCCGAAGATCCGGCCCATTCTGCCCAGCATCCGGCATGACCGCATTCTGTGGAAAAAACTGTGGAACGTTTCCCCGAATTACTTAAAATCTTTCAATAATCTTCGCTTGCCAACTTCACTTCATTTCTGCTACACGCGGCAAGCCCTTATTTATCAATCAGTATCTAGCTGCACCCGCCGCACGCGTACCTGTTGACAGCAACACCCGCGCTGAGCCTGCATTTTGGCGGTTATCCACAATTCCATGTGAATAGAATGCGACACGGGTGTGAGGGAGGTCACATTTCGATGATTACTTCTGCGAATCTTCGCCTACGCGCAGAACTGCCAGGAAGGCTTCCTGCGGAATATCGACCTTGCCGATGCGTTTCATCCGCTTCTTGCCCTCTTTTTGCTTTTCCAGGAGCTTCCTCTTGCGCGAGATGTCGCCGCCGTAGCACTTTGCCAATACATTTTTGCGGAGGGCGGCCACGGTTTCTCGGGAGATGACCTTGGCGCCGATGGCCGCCTGAATGGCCACCTCGAACTGCTGCCGCGGAATCAGCTCCCGCATCTTCGACACCAGCGCCCGGCCCCGCTCGTAAGCAAAGTCCTTGTGCACGATGATCGACAGCGCGTCCACTGGCTCGCCTGACACCAGGATGTCCAGCTTCACCATCGGCGACTCCCACTCCCCGGCCAGTTGATAGTCCAGCGAGGCGTAGCCGCGGGAGATTGACTTGAGCCGGTCATAGAAATCGAGCACGATCTCGTTCAAAGGCAGCTCGTAGGTCAGCAGCACGCGGCTTGAGGTCACGTACTCGAAGTTCAACTGCCTGCCGCGCTTCTCTTCCACCAGCTTGAAGATTCCGCCGACATACTCCTCGTTGGTCAGAATCTTGGCCGTGATGACGGGCTCGCGGATGGTCTCGATGTTGGTGGGATCCGGCCAGCGCGAGGGGTTGTCCACCTCCAGCACCGTGCCGTCGGTCAGTGTGATGTGGTAGCGCACGCCCGGCGCCGTGGTGATGAGGTCGAGCTCGTATTCGCGCTCCAGCCGCTCCTGGATGATCTCCATGTGCAGCAGGCCCAGGAAGCCGCAGCGAAATCCAAAGCCCAGCGCCACGGAACTCTCCGGCTCAAAGAAGAACGACGAGTCATTGAGCCGCAGTTTTTCCAGCGCGTCGCGCAGGAGCGTATGCTCGTGCGAGTCCACCGTGTAGAGTCCCGCAAAGACCATCGGCTTGATGTCTTCAAAGCCCGGCAACTGCGCCGCCGCCGGCCTCAGCTCGTCCGTCACCGTGTCGCCGATGCGCGTATCGCTCACGGTCTTGATGGTGGCCGCGAAGAAGCCCACCTCGCCCGCCAGCAGCTCGCCTATCTCAACAGGCTTGGGCATCAGCACGCCCATCGACTCCACTTCAAACGACTTGCCGTTGGACATGAGCCGGATGCGCTGCCCCTTGCGCAGCGTCCCCTGCATCACGCGCACCAGCACGATGACGCCGCGATACGCGTCAAACCACGAGTCGAAGATCAGCGCCTGCAGTGGTGCGTTGGGGTCGCCTGTCGGCGGAGGCAGGCGCTTCACAATCGCCTCCAGCACCTCGTCGATGCCCACGCCGGTCTTCGCGCTCACCGCGATGGCGTCGGTCGCATCCAGGCCCACGGCCTTCTCAATCGCTTCCTGCGTGCGCACAATGTCCGCCGACGGCAGGTCGATCTTGTTGATCACAGGAATGATCTCAAGCCCGTGATTGATGGCCAGGTAGGCGTTGGCCAGTGTCTGCGCTTCCACGCCCTGGCTGGCGTCCACCACCAGCAGCGCGCCCTCGCACGAAGCGAGAGACCGCGACACTTCATAACTGAAGTCCACATGACCCGGCGTGTCGATCAGGTTGAGTTGATAGGTGTTGCCGTCGTGCGCCTTGTACATCATGCGCACCGCGTGCGCCTTGATGGTGATGCCGCGCTCGCGCTCCAGGTCCATTGCGTCCAGGATCTGCGCCTGCATCTCGCGGCCTGTAACCGAACCGGTAAACTCCAGCAGACGGTCGCTCAGCGTCGACTTTCCATGGTCGATGTGGGCGATAATCGCAAAATTTCTGAGGAAGCGTGCGTCCATGCGTGCCTGGCTGAAAGTGAGTGAAAGCGCCGTCCCGCGCGCCTTGACTCCATGCCATAGCTTATCATCGGCATAGTGCCTTCCGGGCTCCGTGCGCGGCCGGGCGCCGGCAACCCACATGCATATTCGCAAGATTCGCTATCGCTTCCTCGGCTGCGCGTTGCTGGCTCTCCTGCTGGCGGGTTGCGACCCCTCCGCGCCCAAAGGCGCAAACGCCGGCCAGAAGCCACAGGCCACCGCGCCCGCACTCGACGTACAGGCTGTAGCTCCGCAACCCACCGCACCCGCCCAGGCCGCGCCCACCGCCCAGCAGCAGCGTGTCCGCTTGCTCATCCAGCAAGTCGAGGCCGCCTATGCCCGCGGCGAGACCAACTATCGCAAGGGCAGGCTCCCCGAGGCCAAGCTCGACTTCGACCGCGCCGTTGACCTCATGCTCTCCAGCGGCATGGACATCAAGACCGACACGGCCCTGCAGGACGAGTTTGACCGCATCGTGGACGGCGTCAACGCACTCGAGATGGAAGCCCTGAAGCAGGGCAACGGGTTTGCGCCGAAGGCTGAGCCCTCGCCCGCCGAAGTGGCCTCCGACGTTACGTTTGAAGTGGACCCGAACATCGTGGCCAAGGCCAAGGCGGAGCTCGCCACCACCAAGTCCGATCTACCCCTCGTGGTCAACGACTACGTCGCCGGATACATCAACTTCTTCGCCAACACCCAGCGCGGTCACAACACGCTCCTCCACTCCTTCCAGCGCGCAGGGCGCTACAAGGCGATGATTCAGCGCGTGATGGCGGAGGAGGGTGTGCCCCAGGATCTCATCTATCTTGCTGTCGCCGAGTCGGGCTTCAATCCCAGGGCCATCGGTCCCAAGACCCGGTCCGGCGGCAGGGCAGGCGGCATGTGGCAGTTCATGCCTTTCGGCAACTACGGCCTGGTCCGCAATGCCTACGTCGATGAGCGCTTCGATCCCGAGAAATCCACCCGCGCCTACGCCCGCTACATGAAGTTCATCTACGACCAGCTCGGCGACTGGTACCTCGCCATGGCCGGATACGATTGGGGCTCGGGCAATGTGCAGCGCGCCGTACAAAAGACCGGCTACGCCGACTACTGGGAGCTCTACAAGCGCAACAACCTGCCTGGTGAAACCAAGAGCTACGTACCCGAGATCCTGGCCGCCATCATCATCGCCAACAATCCTTCGCACTATGGCTTCGATGAAGTCACCCTCGACCCGCCCATTCTCACTGACACGGTCACCATCGGCTACTCCGTTGACCTGCGTCTCGTCTCCGACCTTGTCGGCGCGCCCATCGACGAGCTCATTGCGCTCAACCCAAGCCTGCTGCGCCTCATCACTCCGCCCGATACGTCCTTCGATCTTCATCTCCCCGCCGGCGCCGCGCAGATCTTCGAGACGCGCATCGCCGCCATTCCCGAGGCCAAGCGCAATGCATGGCGCTATCACCGCGTTGTCCCCGAGGACACGCTTGCTTCCGTCGCCCGCACCTATCGCGTGGCCGTTGCGGAGCTCGCCGCGACCAACCAACTGCGGGAGACGGACAGCGTCGAAGGCATTGAAGCGCTCGTTGTTCCGGTGGCTCCCGCTGCTGCTCCGTCTGCGCACACGATGCTCTACACCACGCGCAAGGGCGACACGCTGGTCACCATCGCCGATCGCTTCGGCGTCTCGCTCAATCAATTGCGCCGCTGGAACAAGATGACCGGCATCAAAGTTGAGCCGGGCCGCCGCCTGAACGTGGCAGAGCCCGCCGTGGTGCAGCACACTACGCGCCGCGGACATCGCGCAGGCACTTCCGCGCCGTCCGCTACAGCGCTGAAAGCCGCGCCGGCAAAGGGTTCCACACATGCATCAAGCAGCGCCGCACCGGCTGCGCAGAGCGGCTCGACGGCGCATAAAACTACGCGCAGGCATCGTGCATCAACGCATGGCGCGAGTCCCAATTCAAAACAAAAATAGCCAGGCATCTCATTACATACTTGTCAATCGCTGGTGTTTGTGTGCAAGCTATTGCTAGAATGGCTTCCGCACGTGGAGCGCATCTCTCCGCTGCGTGAAGAGTGAAACGCAAACAACGGCAGCGGCGAGCCGCTGGAGGCAATGGGATGGAAGAAGTGTTCCGGATGTACGCGATGGGCGACGGTGAAGCCAATGCAGAGCCGGCCGAGCTTGACCCCGATCACGAAGAGGACTTTGAAGAGGACGATGAGGTTGAGACCTCAAGCGTGCTGACCTCTTCCGATGACGATGAGGGCGTGCTTGAAGTGGCCGTCATCGAGATAGCAACCCCCACATCCAAACCGGCCGTGAAGAAGGCCGCGAAAAAGAAGAAGAAGGCTGCAGCGAAGGCCCCGGCAAAGAAGGCCGCCGCCCCCGCGCCGCCCGCGAAGAAGGCAGTTGCCAAGAAGGTCCCGGCAAAGAAGGTTGTTGCCGCCAAGGCCCCCGCCAAGAAGGCTCCGGCGAAGAAGGCAGCCGCGAAAAAGGTTGTGGCCAAAAAGGCCCCAAAGAAGTCCGCCGCAAAGAAGTCCACTACTGGCGCGAAGGGCGGAAAGGCTGTAGCCAAAAAGGCCGCAGCTCCAAAGAGCGTCAGCAAAACCACCAGGAGAGGTAGACCGTTGGCCGTTAAGAAAGCAGCAAAGAAGGCGCCCGCCAAGAAGGCAGTTGCGAAGAAGGCAGTTGCAAAGAAGGCTCCGGCGAAGAAGGCAGTTGCCAAGAAGGCACCTGCGAAGAAAGCAGTTGCAAAGAAGGCTCCTGCCAAGAAGGCAGTCGCGAAGAAGGCCCCTGCGAAGAAGGCAACCAAGTAGCAGCGGCACTCTGCAACCCAAGGCAAGCAAAAAAGCCCGGCTCCGAGCCGGGCTTTTTTGCGTCAGTACAGCTTTGTTCTTCCTTGGTTTGCCGCCTACCGCGGCGGGGTGGCCACGTTGATCTGCGAAGTGGGCGGCTTCACCGAGTTCGGCGCTACCGTGGGAGGCTTGACCGAGTTCTGCGTCAGCGGAATGGCCGCCAGCACCTGCGCCGAATGCACTGAAGGATTCACGCCCGTCCACACCTGCTGAATGTTGCCCTGGGGGCTGATCAGGAATGTGTTGCGGTTGGCGATCTTCATCATGGCAAAGCTGCCCAGCGAACCGTAGGCATCCACCACCTTGTGATTCGGGTCCGAGAGCAGTCGGAAGGTCAGCCCTTCCTTGGTGCAGAACTGCTTGTGGCTGTCCGGCGTATCCAGGCTCACGCCCAGGATGACGGCGTTCTTGGCCTCATACTGCGCCAGGTCGCGCTGGAAGTTGTGCGCCTCAATGGTGCAGCCCGAGGTCATGTCCTTGGGATAGAAGTAGAGCACCACCCACTTGCCGCGAAAGCTCTCGAGCGCTATCTGCGAGCCATCCTGCGAGGGCAGGGTAAAGATGGGTGCGGCCTGTCCAACCGTGGGCATCTGCGCCGCGGCTTTGACAGGGACGAACGCGACCGCGAGCGCAATGGCCGCGGCAACTGCAAAGAGAACCGGCTTTCTCACAATAGACCTCCAGGTTGTGGTGCCATGGGAACACTCATTGGGGACAGCTAACTGCCCGTAGGGTAACTTGTCCCGGCTCTCAGTATCAGCGCGCCACGCCTAGTATGGCAATGCCCGCCTCTGACGCGCGCTCGATGAGTTTGTCCCGGTCAAAAAGAAGAGTGCGCCCAGCCTCGACCGACAGGCATGTGGCCCCCGCGCGGATCATGGTCTCGATGGTCGCCATGCCGATCACCGGGACATCGAAGCGCATGTCCTGATTCGGCTTTGCCACCTTGACCACAGTGAGCCTGCGCTCCAGCGTCGATGCGTCCTCGTCGAGCGAACCCATCAGCAATCCGGCTCTTTCGATGGCCGCATCCGTGCCCTCCATGGCCTCGACGGCCACACACGCCTGCGCCGCCACCACGACCGTCTGCCCAATGTCGAAGGCCGCCACGGCGCGCGCTACGTCCAGACCGTACTCGATGTTCCTGCGCTCCTGCTCGTCCGGCGCGCGCGCCGTGAGTACGCCTTCCTCAGCCAGCAGCGGCTCCAGGAAAGCCGTCGAGCTGATCAGCTCGATGCCTTCGTCGCCTAGCACCTTGGCCACCGCCCCCAGCAGCATGTCGGTATTCCGGGTGCGCAGATTCAAGAGCAGCTTGGCCAGCCGCCAGTCGGGACGGATGCTGGAGAAGATCTGCTTGTGCTTCACCTGCCCGGCCATCACTGCCTTGGTGACGCCCTGCTTGTGAAAGGTCTCGATGAGCCGCGATAGTTCGCCCAGCGAAAGCCAGAAAACGGTGATGCGCTCATCGGCCGCGGCGCGCGCATCGATCTCCGGGGCGGTCTCTTCGCGGATGGCGGCAACCACCACCGCAAGCCCCTGCGCCCGCGCCGCGTCCAGCAGCAGAAACGGAAAGCGCCCGTTGCCGGCGATGAGGCCGAGTTTCATGGCTTCCACTGAAATGAAACGCTACGCATGGTCCGCCTCTGACTCATCGCAGCACCCATTCCCCTGCGCGTTTGATCTCGCGGTACATCGCGTCGGGAGCAAGGTCGAGCTCGCCGGGCCAGGAGACCGCCCCTTCATCCACATGGGCCTGCTCAAAAACTTCGCTGGAGTTCAGGGCTTCGAAGACCCCCTTGAGGTGACTGGCTTCAAAGCGCACCCTGCCCTCCGTGCCGTCCTTGAACGAGACGGACAGCTCCAAGGGCGCAATAGCTTTGACCGAAACCACATCCCAATCCATCGCGTTACTCCAATGGGGCGATCTTGAGTGGCGTCAACTGTGCGCGGCAGAGTTCCCAGTCGGTGAGCAATTCTGCCTGGTGCAATTCGGCCCAGTCCAAAACCAGGCTCAAAGCCCGCCGAGGAAGATCACCTTCGATGACCTCAAGCCGCTCAATGGCGATCACCGCCTGATGCTCATTATATTTGGCGTGGAAGTGCGGTGGCGGATGGTCATCGAAGTACATGCGGATCAAAATGCCGAAAAACTGGCTGATCGTGGACTTTCCCGAAGCCTTTCCACCTGTCCAATAGCTGGCAAGCTTACCGTGTTCTTACTTGATGACCCCGCGCCCGCTGCGCTCGATAAACGCCGCCACAATCGCAGCGTCCGGCCCATCCAACTCCTTGATCTTCTCCAGCGCCTGGGTGGTGTTCAACTTCGCCGCCAGCAGCAGCCGGAAGGCCTTCTGCAGCGTCTGCAGCCGCTCCGGTGAGAATCCCCGCCGCGCCAGCCCCACCTTGTTGATGCCGAATGCCTTGTTCTCGCGCCGCGACGACGTCAGCGAAAACGGCAATACGTCCTGGGTCACAATGGTGCCCCCGCCGATGAACGCATACTGGCCCACCGTGCAGAACTGGTGCACCGGGCAGAACGCGCCCACGCTGGCGTAGTCTTCGATGGTCACATGCCCCGCCAGCGTGGCGCAGTTGGCCAGGATGCAGTGGCTCCCCACCTGGCTGTCGTGCCCGATGTGCACGTAGGCCATGAGCAGGTTGTTGGAGCCGAGGCGCGTGACGCCGCCGCCCTTGGTCGTTCCGCGGCTGATGGTCACGCTCTCGCGAATCGTGTTGCCGTCGCCGATCTCGGTCTCGGTGGGCTCGCCGCCGTACTTCAGGTCCTGCGGCGCCACGCCCACCGCGCAGAAGGGATAAAACACATTGCGCGCGCCGATGCGGGTACGGCCGTCCAACACCACGTGCGAGACCAGTGCGCACTCCTCGCCCAGCACCACCTCCGGCCCGATGGTGCAGAACGGCCCCACCGTGCACGATGCCGGAACCACCGCGCCCGGCGCAATCACCGCGCTGGGATGGATGCTCACTCGGCAGCCTCTGAGGCAGCCGTGCCGGCCTTTGACGGGGCCGCAGCGGCCTCCGCAGAGGCCTGACGTGCCTTGGGGACAATCTGGCAGGTCAGCGTCGCCTGGCAGGCTACCTTGCCATCCACCAGGGCCCTTGCTTCCATGCGCCCGATGCGCATCTTCAGCGCCAGAACTTCCACCTCGATGCGGAGTTGATCGCCCGGCGTGATCTGGCGGCGGAACTTGGCCTTTTCGATTCCAGTGAAGACCGCGAGCTTGCTTTCCCGGTCCTCCAACTCGCTCAGGATCAGCACCGCGCCGGCCTGCGCCATGGCCTCGATCACCAGCACTCCAGGCATGATGGGCACGCCCGGAAAGTGGCCCTGAAAGAAGGGCTCGTTGATGGTGACATTTTTGATTGCGACCAGGCGCTTCCTGGGCTCGAATTCGACGATCCTGTCGATGAGCAGAAACGGGTAGCGGTGGGGGAGAATCGCCATGATCTCCTGGATGTCAAACGTCATTCGAGGGCTCCAGAACGCGGTTGGGCCGGGCCCCTTTTTCGCGCCTCAAAGGATTATAACGAAAGGCTCTCGCCCGCTTCCCGCTCCCCAGCCCTCCCCGCGCCCACGCTACTTCTTGATGCGCCGCTCCGCAGCTTCCACGCTCCAGAAGTCCGCCGGGATCTCCTCGTTATAGGTCACTTTGTCGAGAAACTGCTGCCGCGTCATGTCTTCGTTGCGGAAGCGCGTAATCGTAAACGGCGTCGGCAGCCCGTTGACCACGTGGTAGTCGTCGTACTCTTCCGCGTCCAGGTTCTTGTCCTTGTAGACCGGGTCGCGCCACTGAAAGGTCCGCCGCAGAGGCAGGTGCGTCTGCGTGTCCATCAGGATCGTAATGGCCTCGTTCTGCGGCGAAATCATGGTCACCTGATCTGCCAGGTGCCGCTCGGCGAGCCGTTGGCCCTCGTAGATCAGAATCGTCTGCGGGTCCGGCAGCCACTGCTTGATCGCCGTCTCAATGGAGTGATCGCGGCGGCGGAGAAAATCGTCCACCTGCTCCTGAGGCAGCGCAGCCTTCCCCTTGTAGGTCACCTCCATGCCCGTGCGACCCACATAGAACTGCACCACGTCGCGGTGCACCGTGTACTCGATCCGGTCATGATCCGGCCAGGTGTGAAACTCCCAGAACTTGGTGGTCCCCGCATCCGGCTGCCCATGGAAGAAGACGGCCAGGTGCCCCTGCCGCACCTGGCTCTTGATATTGAGCCAGGCAGGACCGCCCAGCGCCTGCACCATCGCGTCGAGTGCAGTGCGCGCCTTCTGCGCGTTTTGCGCGCCCTGGTCTTCCACAGCCTGCGCACGCATCGCCAGATGCGTCATTGCCAGCAACGCGCCCAACGCCAGCGCCCTCATCTTGCCCATAGCCACTCGTTCTCCCTCTTATCCCACCAGCACCGCGCCGCCGTTCACGTTGACCACCTCGCCGGAGATGAACCCCGCCAGGGGCGTGCACAAGAACAGCACCGGCCCGGCAATCTCCCTGGGCGTCGCCACCCGGCCCACCGGAATCCCCGCCGCAATGCGCGGACCCAACTCCGGGTCATCGACCGCCGCCGCCGACATCTCGGTGGCCACCCACCCCGGCGCCACGCAGTTCACGCGGATGCCCTTCGCCGCCAACTCGCTCGAAAGGCTCTTGGTAAGACTGATGAGTGCGCCTTTGGTCACGGCGTAGTCGGCGTGGTTGGCCTCGCCGCGCTGCCCCGCTGTGGAACTGATCAGCACGATGTGGCCGGCCATCCCGTCCGCCTGCCTTGGCTGCCGCTCCATCTGACCCACCGCCGCCTGCACCAGCCCGAAGACCGCGTCCAGGTTTACCCCCAGCGTATGCCGCCACTGGCTCTCGGCCATCGTCGCAATGGGCGCATCTTCCGGGGGCCAGACCCCGTGGTTGGCCACCAGCACGTCCAGCCGGCCAAACGCAGCCACCGCCGCGGCCACCAGAGCACGTCCGTCCCCCGGCGTGGCCAGTTCCTGTTCAATCGCCACGCAGTGGTCCGGGCCGCCGCACTCGGCCGCAAGCGCCTCCGCCTGCCGCCGCGCCTGCCGGTAGCTGAAGGCCACGCGCGCCCCCGCCTCCCGGAACAGCCGCACCGTCTCCGCGCCAATGCCGCGCGAACCGCCGCTCACGAGCGCCACCCGCCCATCCAGAACCAGAGAAACGCCTGCCATACGGCTCAAGCTATCCCATCGCTGGAGGCGGTGTCGACCCTGCGGCCTTTTCAGGCATTGGGACGGGGGTATGGAAGGAAGGCCGGGGCGCAGGCAACTCGGATCGCTAGGGCCGCGGCAGGACGTTGACGGTGAGGTAGACGCTGTGGCTGACCACGGTGTTGTCGACGTAAGAACTGGCGGTGATTTTGAGCGTGGCCACGCCGAGCGGTGTGCCGGGCGTGCTGACTCCGGCCACGTTGCTGCAGCCGACGCCGACGCCTGCAAGACCAGCCAGCAGCAAAAGCAGGGTGAGGAAGCGGCGGGTGCCGCGCCCCGCGGCCTGATCAAGCAGGCGGCGCGCTCTGCGGCTGAAGGGGAGCAGGAAGAATCCCAGAACGGCGAGGGCCGACCCGCCGGCGGCGCGGGGCCACAGGGTCGAAGGTGGCTTGCTGGCCGCGATGGGCACATTGCCGGTGCTGAAGGTCTGGACCACAAAGGTGACAGTGGCTGTGGGGACGACCTGCTGCGGACTGGCGGTGCAGGTCATATCGTCCTGCGAGGGAACGGCGCAGACGATCTGGACCTGGTTGTTGAAGCCGCCGAGACCAGTGACGACAAACGCGGCGGTCCCCGAGGAGCCTTGAATGATGTTGAGGTTCGTGCCGGGATTGGTCGGCGCCGGCGTGATGCTGAAGTCCTGGACATCAAGCGTGATGGGGTTCGACGTGGCGGCGTTGTAGTAGAGGTCGCCGGCATAGTAGGCGGTGAGCACGTCCTGTCCGCCGGGAAGGGCGATGGTGAGAACGGCTGAGGATGAGTCGTTGAGCAGTGAGGGAACCAGGGCGACGGAGCCCAGAACAGTGGTTCCGTTGTAGAAGATGATGCTGCCGCTGGGGTTCTGCTCGGAGGTGAGGGCCGGAAGGGCGGCCGGCGTCACCGTCGCGGTGAGGATGGCCGACTGGCCGGGAAGCAGCGTGGCATAGTTGGCCGTCAAAACAACGATGTCCGGCTGGGTGATGGCCAGCATCAGCAGGCCGGCCGAGCTGCTGGCCAGCCAGTTGGTGTCACCGCTGTAGACCGCCGTGATGGTGTGGTTGAGGCTGCCGGAGAGGGGGATGCCGCTCAGCGTGGCCACGTTGTTGGTAATGACCGCCCGGCCCAGCAGAGTGGAGCCGCCGTCATAGAAGGTCACGATGCCGGTGATGCTGTAGACGGCGCCGGTGACGGGATTGATGGGGCTGACGGTGGCGGAGAAAGACTCCGTGGCGCCGATGGTGAGCGCGGCCGGGGTGGCGGCGAGGGTGGTGATCGTGCCGCCCTTGGCGACAATGAGAGTGACGGCGAGCGAGGTGGAGGCGGCGTAGTAGGAGTCGCCGCTGTAGGCGCCGACAAGCAGGTGTGTGCCCGCGGAGATGATGGGGATGGTCAGAGAAGCGGTTGACGGCGCTCCCGCAACCACAGCCTGAACGCCCTGGCTTACGCCGTCAAGCGAGAAGTTGACGGTGCCGGAGGGCGAGGCTGCGCCTGAGCCGCTGGGGACGATGGAGGCTGTGACCAGCAGGGAGCCGCCCGCCGTGGGCGTGACCGTGGCCGGAGTGACCACGGTGGTGGTGGGGCTCTTGCCGACCACCAGATTGACCGCCGGCGCGATGGATGTGGAGTAGTAGGCGTCGCCGCTGTAGGTGCCCTGCAGGACATGGGTCCCGGCGGTGAGCGAGGGAATGGTGACGCTGGCGGTGGAGGGAGAGCCGGCCACCAGGGTGCCAATGCCAACGCTGGTGCCGTCGATCGTAAAGGTCACGTTGCCGGAGGGCTGGGTGGCGCCCGCGCCCAGGGAGCTGACCGCGGCCGTGACCACCAGCGGGGTGCCGGCGATGGGCGTCGCCGTGGCGGGGATGACGGTGGTGCTGGTGGCCACCTTGGCCACGGTGATGGAGACGCTGGGGGCTGTTGCGGCGGAGTAGTTGGCGTCGCCGCCATAGGCGGCCTGCAACGTGTGGGCGCCGGTGGAAGGCGAAGTGATGGTCAAGGTGGCCGTGGTGCCGGAGAGGAGAACCGCCGTTCCCGCCGTTGTGCCGTCAAGGGTGAAGGTGACGGAGCCGGTGGGGATGGTGGGCCCGGCGAACTGCGCGGAGAGGTTGGCCGTGAGCAGCAGTGGAACGCCGGGGGCAGGCGTGGTGGTGGAGGGAAACACGGCCAGCGTGGTGGGACTCTTGGAAACGGTGATGGTGACGTCGGGCGCCGTGGAGATGCTGTTGTTGCCGTCGCCGCTGTACGAGCCGCCCACGGTGTGGGTGCCGGTGGATGGCACGGTGACGGCCAGGGTCGCGGTGGAGGGGGTGCCGGGCGCCAGGATGGCCGACCCCTGCGAGACGCCATCCACGGTAAAGGTAAAAGTGCCGGAGGGAGAGATGGCGCCCACGGCGCTGGCCGAAACCGTGGCTGACAGGACCAGGGAACCGCCGGCATAAGGCGTGAGCGTGGCCGGCGTTACCACCGATGTGGTGGCGCTTTTGGCCACGTTGATGGTGACCGGAGGCGCGGTGGACGCGGAGTAGTTGGTGTCGCCCGCATAGGTGGCCTGGAGAGCATGAGCGTGGAGCGTGCTGCCGACGGGCACCACCAGGGAGAAAGTGGCGGAGGTGATGCCGTTGGTGGTGGAGAGCAGGGCCGCCTTGGTGGGGAGTCCGTCCAGGTTGAGGGTCACGAGGCCAGAGGGCGGCGCGGTGCCGGCAGGGGGACCGCCCACGGTGAGCGTGACCACCACCGTGATGGTGTCGCCCGAGGCCGGACTGTAGTTGGAGGGAACCACGGCCAGGTTGGTTGTGCTGAGCTGGATGTTGACGTTGACGGGCGGCTGCGAGGTGACGGAGGCGTAGGTGGCGTCGCCGCTGTAGATGGCCACCATCTCGTTGCCGCCGGTGGCGAAGACGCCCTCGATGGTCAAGGTGCCCACACCGTTGGCATCCAGCGTCTGGGGAGTGCCGATCACTGCGCCTTTGGAGTTGTCATAGAAGGAGACCGTGCCCGTGGGGGTGCCGTGTCCGGTGAGCGAAAGCACCGTGGCGGTCAGCGTGACCTGGGCCGATGGGTTGTAAGTCGAGTTGGTGGCGAAGGGCGAAATCAGGAGAGAGACATTGACGTTGTCCGTCCCGACCTGCGGCTGGGCCTTCCATTGGGCCACAAGGGCCTGCGCATTGACGACGCCGAGTCCTGTGGCCATGTCGTAGCCGGCGATGGCGGAGTAGCCCAGCAGTCCGGTCGCGGCGCAGCCAGAGGTGCCTGCCTCGCAGGGCATCCGGGCGGCGCCGTGCTGAACATCGCTGAAGATGCCGTTCTGGCGGCTCAGAGCATAAAGATTCGGTGCGAGGTTGCCCTGCGGTCCGTACTTCTGGGCGACGAGGGCGGCGATGCCGGCGAAGATGGCGGTTGAACCGGCGCTGCCGCCGGAGCGGACGAGAGTGCATCCGCCGCCGCCCGCCGCGCCACTGAGACAGAAGGCCAGCCCAGGGTTGACGGAGTCCACGGCGGTGGGCAGGGAAAGGTCGGGAAGCAACCTGTTGGCGTTTCCCGTGACCGAGGGCTGCCAGGCGGGTCCGGCATAGAGGCTGCTGGTTCCGCCGCCGCCGGCATAGAGCGGGTCGGCGGGGCTGGCCTGGGCCCAGGCAGTGAGCGAACTTGCGGGGGACGATGGACCCGCAGCGCCGAAGGCCGCAACGCCCACCACGGTGTTCCAGGGAGTGGATGCGAGCGCGTTGACCGCATAGCCGCTGCTGACCGGGGTCGCAGTGCCGGCCACATGGCAGGCGGCTGCGCCGCTGTCGCCCGCGGCGGCAATCACGGCGATTCCCTCAGCCGCCGCCTGGCGGTAAAGGGCGGCATAAAAAGCCTGGTGAGTCCGGCTGAGCGAGGCCTCACAGGCGGAGTAGCCAACTGCGACGGTCTGCGCCGCGGCCTGATCCACGATGGCCGCCAGGGCCAGGTCGAGCCCGTCGGTGGCCGCGGTGGAGGCGGCGGGAACCAGCAGAATCTGCGCGCCGGGTGCGGCTGCGCCGGCCCAGGAAGCGGAAAGCGCGGCCGTGGCTTCGTCACTGGCCAGGCCGGGGTCGGCTCCATTCAACTCCACGTTGAACTGGCCGGAAGGCAGGCCAAAGGCCGAGCGAAAGGCCGCGATGTCTTCGCCGCGCACGTTGCTGCGCGAGGGGATGGCGATGGTCTGACCCGCGCCGGTCTGCCCGGCTGCGTGGAGCGGGGTCAACTGCAAAAGCTGGGCCGCGAGGCTGGGGGAGAGGGCTTCGGGATGGAGAAGCGAAGTCTGCGCGGCAAGGTCAGCGGCCGTGGAGGCGAGCGGCAAGGGGGCTGCAGAGGCAGCAGTGGAAATGGCTCCGTCGAGCGAGACCAGCCCGTGGATGAAGGGCTTCAGCTCCGCGGGAACGCTGAGACCGGAGGCCAGAAAGGGCCGGGGGCCGTGCGCGGTGGCTGCCGTGTCCACCTGGGTTTGAAAGGCCTGCTCCACCTGGGCAGCCGTTCCGGAGAACTCGATCCAGCCGAGAGACGCGGGCAGCGGTGCGACCTGAAAACCCTGCGCGCCGAGCCAGGCGGCCACGGCGGCAACGTCGGCAGGCGCGTTGCTGTAAGCGGCGGCAAAGGCGGATGGAGTGAGCCAGTGGTGGAATTCGGGCGAGGCGGGATTCTGCTGGGCGTCGAGTTCCTTGGCCAGCGCCTGCTGGCGGGCGAAGGGAGGCTCGAGCAAAAGCAGCATCCGATCCAGGCGGGTATTGGGGGATGCGGGACCCTGGTCGGCGGAGTGCATGAGCGGCAGGGCGGAGGGCAGCGCGGCCCGTTGGGCCTGGGCAGCTGAGATTCCCAGGCTGGTAGCCAGCAAGAGTGCAAGGGGCAGGCCGAAGCTTACTTTGTGTGCCATGTTCCTCTTCTTGGAGCGCTGCTTCGATGAACGTGCCCTTGGCAGTCTCGACCAGGGATCGACTTGCGCCTTGCGTCCAGAGGGCGAAAAGGGCTCCTCCCTATCATCCCCTATGGAATGGCCCGAGCGCCCTCCCACCTTTTGGGCAGAGGGCTTCAGAGTCCATGGCGTTTCGTCCCGATTGTATAGCGGGCA
Source organism: uncultured Acidobacteriaceae bacterium (assembly GCA_903849645.1). Classification (GTDB taxonomy): domain Bacteria; phylum Acidobacteriota; class Terriglobia; order Terriglobales; family Acidobacteriaceae; genus Telmatobacter. Next base: position 52,266 of record CAINJJ010000022.1, read on the forward strand.
AGGTTTCTTCAACAGCAGTTTGTTGACCGGAGCGGAAGCAACCGGGAATCAGGCTGTCGGCAGGTCGCGGGCTCTGCCCGTTATGCAAAATCCCCCGAAGGCTGTCGAGCCCCCGGGGGATGTGCGGTTGCGAGGGCGGCGCTACTGCTGAATGCCGAGGTCGGAGAGCACCTTGGGCTTGGCTTCGTCCACCACCAGCAGGTTGTGGCAGGCGGCGCAGTCCTGGGTAATGGCCTTGCCGTCCTTGGCGGTGTGGTCGCCATCGTGGCAGCGGAAGCAGCCCGGATAGCTCATGTGCCCGATGTGGTTGGGATGCGTGCCCCAGGTGACCTTCATGTCGGGAAACACGTTATGGGTGAAGATGGCCACCAGCCCCTCGCCGGAGGCCTTGATCAGGTCGGCCTTGGCCGCCAGAACCTCGGGATGCTCGGCGCGGTAGAACTCCGCAAGCCCCGCGGGAATCTTGGCGCGCGCCTCGGCCTCGGTGGCGTAGTTGGCCTTGAGCAGTTCCAGGCCTTTCTTGTGGACAAAGGGCAGGTCGGGCGAGACGGCGCCCTCGGCCATGGCGCGGTTGAGGGCGTCTTCGGCGGTCTGCATGGTGTGGGAAGCGCGGTTATGGCAGTCGATGCAGTCCATCACGCGGCGCTCGCCCTGGGGAACGCCCTTGCCGGCGATGGCCGAGGCGGTGAACTCGGTGACGGAGCCGTCGTCGTTGCGCTTCTGCACCCACTGGATGTTGGTGCGCGTCGGGTCGGCCGTGACGTACTCGATGTGGCCGAGGTGGATGCCGTGAATGCCGGTGAGGTGGGAGAGCGAATCACGCCCGCCGAGATGGAGGACCAGCACCGACTGGCTCTCGGTGTTCTTTTCATCGTCGGCAAAGCTGGACTTGACCAGCAGCTTTTCACCGATGAACCGGGCCGGCGTATGGCAGCCCTCGCAGATCTCGCGCGCCGGGCGCAGGTTCATCACCGGCGAAGGAATGGGCGAGGGATAGCGGTCGAACGCGACCTCGACAAGCTGCTTGGTGCCGTTGACCTTGGCCTGGAAATAGGAGGCGGCGCCGCTGCCAATGTGGCACTCCACGCAGGAAACATGGGAGTGCGCGGAGACGGTGTAGGCGGCGTATTCGGGGTTCATCACATGGCAGGACTGGCCGCAGAACTGGGGCGAATCCATGTAGGCCGCGCCGCGATAGCTGGCCATGGCAACCACCAGCAGGTTGACGATGGTGGCCACCAGCACGATGTCGAGGCCATGGCGGAAGATGCGGTCATTGAGATCGACCTTGGGGAAGACGGCCGGAATCAGCCCGGCCTTGAGGAGTTTCCTGCGGCGGATGAACACGCCGACTGGAATCAGCAGGAGACCGGCGATAAAGACGGCCGGCAAGAGCAGGAAGAAAATGATGCCGAGATAGGGATTGTCGTTGGGCCGGCCAAACAGCTCGACGAGCCAGTAGCCGACCATGGTTACGCCGGCGGCGCTGGTGATGGCTCCGCCGGCCAGGCTGATGGGGTTGTTGCCGAAAAACAGCGCCGGCCGCACCCAGCCTTCCCGAAATTTTTGAAGTAATGGCACTTGGTCCCCCTGAGGATTGATTATCTTTCTTCTATTTTCCTGATGATTGGCACTTGCGCGTTCGTTCCCTGCTCGATATTCCGGTCAACTCCATGATGGGCGGCTGGCCGCGGTGGGGAGGCTGTCTAAATGGATGGCCCGCCGGCAAGGGCGGGCCAGGTTCAGAATCCATGGCGGAATGCGGAACTACTTGAGGCCCCTGTAGTACTCGACCGAGTCCTTGATCTGCGCATCGGTAAGGCCGGCGATGGGCTTCATCTTGCCCTTGCCCGCCTTCACGGCGGCGATCTCCTGGTCAACCGTGAGCTTCTTGATGTCGGGGTCGGAGACGGCCTTGACGCCCATCATCTTGGCGATGCCGGGGTTGGGCGTACCGGTTGCGCCATGACAGCTTTGGCACTTGGCCTTATAGGTCGCTTCGCCGGAAGACTGCGCGAAGCCCACGGCGCTGGCCAGACAAACTACCACAGCAAGCGCCACCTGGGAACGAGTTGACTTTGTCATTTTGAAGACTCCTTGAGCATTTCCACATCCAGTGCGCCAATCAGGCCGCCTGCCACGTGGATTCCTAAGATACCTGAACCCCAAATGCGCCAAAGAGTCGCCGGGATTCTCAACTGAGATAGTACTAAAAACACCCGGCATCGCAATTCCGGCGCGATTTCTTTTTTATAGGAAACCACGCCAGAACGGCCGCTACTTGATCAGCGAATGGAAGTACGCCACCACGTCCTTGATCTGCGCTTCGGTGAGCGTGTTCTTGTAGGGCTGCATCTTGCCCGTGCCGTTCTTGGTGGCCTCGATCATCGCCGCCATCGTGAACTTCTTCACCTCGGGGTCGGTAACCGGCTTCACTTTCATCGCCTTGCCGATGCCGGAGTCGGCCAACCCGGTGGGGCCATGGCAGTTCTGGCACTTTGCTTTGTAGGTCGCTTCTCCCGCGGATTGGGCGAAGCCCACGGCGCCGGCCAGCAGTACAACCGAGGCGAGCACCACAAGGGAACGCATTACTTTTGTCATAGAAAGACTCCTGAAAAAACGCATGAACCGTCTGTGCGCTAGATGCTCTCAGGCGGAACTCCGCCCGAAGAATCTCGGCACGCTCGATCTCATGTCGTGAAATGCACACCTTTTATACCAGAAAGCGCGCGGTGACAGAAGCGAAGGCGTGCCGGCGTTGGGTTCCGGCACGCCCTGCTTCCGGGTTAGAAGGCGTGCTTGACGCCGACCGTGAGAATGTCGCCGTGGGTGTTGCGCGAGGGCAGGGGCCCCTGCGCGCCGTTTTCGGTGTAACCGTCGTGGACCCAGTTGCCATGCCAGGCCCATTGCGGAGCAACGTTGATCTGGAGATCGGCAAAGGGGGTGACGAACTTCGATTTGAGTCCCCCGAGGGCCATGAGAGGGTTGAGCTCCTCCGCGCTCCCATTCACGCTGTTCAACCGTGCGCCGGCGCTGACCCGGAAGAGCCGGGAGGGCGCGTAATTGACCGAACCGGAGAAGAAGTTGGAGGGCGCGTCATAGGTTCCGTTGCCCAGATACAACTGGGAGGCGACGGCGGTGGACGAGTTGGTTCCGTTGGGATTGGTTGCGGTTTTCAGGCAGGCGCCCGTGCTGGGCTGCGCCCCGTTGCCCAGCGGCGCGTTGGGGTTGGCGATGAAGATGTAGCACAGGTCCGTGGATGCTGAAACATCGTCATGGGCGTAGTTGAAGTCCAGGTTGAGCCCGTCGAGCGGCGTGATGGTCGTGGCGAAGCTGATGTCCTGATTGCGTTCCCGGTGGTTGACCAGGGGGTCATCATTCTTGCCCGCGTATTCATTGCCGGTCACGGCGAAGCTCACCCACGTGGCCGGCTTGACGGTGGCGCGGGCCCGGAAGTGATAGGAGTGATCCGGAGCCGAGCGGGTGAAGGTGTTGGCCGGCAGCAGCCCGTTGACCGTGCTGGCCGCGGCATATTTGGAGTTGAAGGTGTCGTAGTTCACGTTGAGCCGGAAGACCCTGGAAGGCTGCACCACGGCACCGAGCAGAAGTCCGTTTTCGTGGAAGGTGAGGCTGTTGGGGTCCTGGTTGGAGAGATCCCTTACCCGGAAGCGCCAGCCGGCGGAGAACTTGAACTCCGGCGTGACCGAGATTGTGGCCAGCGCCGTGTTGCCGGTGAACTTCTGGTTGAGGTAGGTGGCCGCCGAGCCGGGGGTGGTCTTCTGCGTGATGGATGCGTCCGTGATGGGGGTCAGCATCGAGGTTGTCTTGACGGCGGGAGTGGCCCCTTTGGCCGCCGCCCCGGCGGTTCCCACCCAGGCCTGCGTGCTGAAGCTCGAATTGCCTTCATTGCGGAAGCCAACGCGGGTGAACGAGTCGGATATCGAGAGATACCGGTTGAGCTCGGCCACTACGCCCAGATCGCCGCTGGTGCTGATGCGCTTGTTGTTGGCAAACTGGCCGCCGGGTCCGGCGCCGGTCAGGATGGTCTGGCGGTCGAGAGTCCGGTCCAGGCCGTTGAACGTCATGTTGAAGCTGTTGATCTTGCTGGTTGCGCCGCTGTAGAGCAGCCGGCCGTTGAAAGAGAGCTTGTCCCAATAGCGGGAGCTGAAGCGCACCTGCTCGGTGGGAAACGTGGTGCGGGTGGGCCCCGTTTGCGTCTGCGATATGGTGCCGCTGCAATAGGGGTTCACGATGCCGTTCACGATCTCCGGACCGAGCGTGGAGACAGGTTTGGCGGTGGCGCTGCCGCAGGTTGTGGTTCCGCCCAGCACATCCACGCCAAGCGAGACCGGGCTTCCGTTGGAGAGGGCGTAGATGCCGATTCCACCCAACTGGTAGTGCGAGTCGCCCTTGTAGGCCACCCAGAACTGGTCATAGCTGATCGAGGTCCGCTTTGCCAGCTTCACATCCACGCCACCCGACCAGGTGTCGCTCCCGTTGCTGAACATGTTGAGAACCTGGATGTCTCCGCCGTTGTGAATGGTGGAGTAGCTCGGCCCGCTGTGGGCGCCGTGGTTGTAGCCGGCGCGGAAGCTGATAAACGAGAGAGGCAGCAGCGTCAGGCCGGTGTCGGTGTTGCGGCGCACGGTGTTGAAGATGTGCAGCGAGTCGGGCTCGGCAACCAGCACGGGCTTGACCGCGGTATAAGTGGTCAGCAGCGAGTTGTCGAGCAGGTTGTCGTTGAAATACTGCCGGTCGCGCCGGAAGCTGCCGGAAAAGTCGTAAAGGCGTCCCTTGGAGATCTTGAGGTAAGAGACATCGGTCGGGTCGCCGCCGTAGCCGGTGCTGTTGGTGGAGAGGGAGTCAAAGAACGGGGTCTTGGCCGGGTTGACGGAGTGCATCTCAAGCGACTGGCCGAGGATGCGTCCGCCGGTGCCCATGTTGACCAGCGTGTCCCACATCGCCTTGCTTCCCGAGGTGCTGGTGATGCGTCCGCCCACTTCAAGGGACTCATGAACCATGTAGCCGCCGACGATCTTGTCGGGCCGCACGGGCGCAGCCTTCTTTTCCGTGACGGGTTTGGCGGGTTTGGCCGCGTCCGGCTGGGATTGTCCCAGTCCGAAGGCCGCGCCGCCGGTGGCCAGAATGGCCGCAAGGGAAAGGGCGCAGAGCCGGGACAGTTTCTGCCCAGCCGGCGACCCACCCAGATTCTGCAAATCTGCGTGTCTTTTCATCGCTCGCCCCTAACCTAATTTGGGTTGAAGAAAACCGCGCTCACATTGGAGCCGTGAATGCTCGTGTGGCACACCGTGCACGACTGATACTGCGCCGCCTGATTGTGCCCTGGACCAATGGGAACGCCGGCCGTGAAGTTGGGCGATGGCGAGTGGCACTGGAGGCAGATGGTGTCCACGTTGGCGCGATTCAGAAGGCGCGGGTTCGGCCCTCCATGGGGCGAGTGGCAGGCCGTGCAGCCCTCGGTCTTGACCACCGCGTGCTCATAGACAAATGGACCGGCGGTCTCGGTGTGGCACTTGACGCAGACCGCATCCTGCTGCGAAGCCGCGCGCAGGCCCTTCTTCTCGAAGCTGCCGTGCGGATCGTGGCAATCGGAGCAGCTCACCAGACCCTCGTTCACCTTGTGGTGAAAGGGCATGGAGAACTGCGGCTTCACGTCGATGTGGCACTGGAAGCAGAGGGTGGGCTGAGCCGCCTTGAGCAGGTGCTCGGGGTCGGCGCCCCCATGGATGCTGTGGCAGCCGGTGCAGCCGACGTTGCCTTCTCCGTGGGCCGAGCGCTCAAAGTTGGCGTGTTTGCCCTGGTGGCAGCCCAGGCAAGTCTTGTCCACCTCTTTGACGGTGGCCGTGCCGGGGTTGAGGATCTTTGTCTTGTCGCCGCCGCCCTCGACGTGGGCCTTGCCGGCGCCGTGGCACCCCTCGCAGGTGACGCCCGACTTGCCGTGCGCCAGGGCGAGCTTGCTGTGCGGGTTGGACTGGAAGCCCTTGGCCACTTCCTCGTGGCAGGTGGCGCAGGTGTCACCGCCCACAAAATCAGCGGGCTGCGGCTGCTGGGACTGCGCCGTGACCGGCTTGTCGCCGGACGCTGGAACCGCCAGCGCGGGGACGCACCACAATCCGGCGCCCAGGATCAACATCAAACACCCTCGCAGTCCCGGCCTCTTGCCCGGAGCCGCACCAATCGGCAGATGCGTGACTGGCCATTGTCTATGCATGAAAGATACCGCCTCGTTTGCTCTCGTTGACTCTTCCCAGGAAGCCGTGCCTGCGGCCAGCGGCAAAAAAGCCGGCAACAAAGAGGGGCAGGACTCCTGAAGAAGACTGCTTCCTTGCCGCGGCTTTACCGGGGACACCGGCGCGGAAGTTGTCTCTTGTGCGGAGCATCACTTCATTGGCTGAATGCTAACTTTCGACTCAACCGCGGAACGGTGACATTCATCACAAACAACTGAGACAGCGGTTTTAGCTCGAATTCTGCATCTTCAGCGGCTTCAGCTTCAGGTCCGGGCGCCAATGTCGAGCATCGAGGGGCAGATACGCCTTCCTGGAGGCTTGGGCCATGACCTGCTGAACCGCTGTAAACAGCAGGAAACTCGCCTTTCCGATGTGCCTCAGGATAGGCGTGCGAGGCACGGAGTCGAACATGTATTTCCTTCCAGGAAACTGTTCCGGGAAAGTGGAACCGAGCCCGCCTGAATTGGGAAAACCGGCTTCGCTGAACCAGGGAGGGGCCCTAGCGAAAACAGTATCGCCGCCTTTGCCGGCAAGCATGGTCAAAAGAGGCCATGGGCGCTCTGCGCTTTCGGCTGGAAGGACTTCATAGATGTGAGGTCCATCACATCCAGAAGCGGCAGTCCTTTGGCAGACTGCCATCAGGCAATTGTCTCTTTGCCGGGGAGCCCCACGCATTTCATTCACCTCGACCTGCCCTTGTGCGAAGACGGAGGGTGTGGCGTTCGGCCGGGCCGCAGGTACTGAATCAGCAGTGGGCGGTGCAAGACCATGGCGCAAGCAACGAACTCGGAAGTTCTGATCAGGCAGAAGCATACCGCGCGGCAGATTCCGGTGGGGTGCGCGGCCTGCTCCAACCGCCGTCCCGGATGGTTCTGCTCTCTGGGCAGCGCCGTGCTGGCTGACCTTGAGCTGGCCACCAGCACCATCACCCTGCCGGCGCAGGCCTCGCTCTTTACCCAGGGCGATGAGGCGCGCTGCCTTTATCTGATCTGCAGCGGGTATCTCAAGCTGACGGCCGGCCACCCCCACGACAAGCAGATGATTGTCCGCGTTGCCGGACCGGGGTCCATGCTTGGCCTCTATGCCGTGCTCTCCCATGGCGTCTACGAGGTCTCCGCCGAGTCACTGACATCGGCGCAGCTCCGCCCCGTGGAGCGCGACCGCTTCCTGAGTTTTCTGCGCAGCCACAAGGAAGCCCAGATGCGGGCCGTGCAGTGCATCTGCCAGGAGTACCGGTTTGCCCTGCAGGACGCCTGCCGCATTGCGCTGGCCGAGACCGTGGCCTCGCGGCTGGGACGGCTGCTGCTGGAACTGGCGCACCAGATCGGGGAGCATCTCAATGGGGGCGGCTTCCGGTTTCCGCTGCTGCTGACCCATGAAGAGATGGCTTCCATGGCCTGCACCACACGGGAGACCGTGACCCGCACCCTGGGACAGTTTCGCAAGGACGGCTGGATCTCGATTGAGGATTTGCTCATCACCCTGCACCAGCCGGACCGCCTGCAAGCGCTCAACTAGCTTGCCAAATCCGCTTTTCACGCTGCCCCCGGCGTAGCTTTCGAGTCCAAGAGCTATCATCGTCATGGGGGAATTCATGGTTGGTATGACCCGTCTTGCTTCAGGCTTTTCTGCATTTTTGCTCTCTTGCTGCGTTGCCGTTGCCCAGAATCCTGCTCCCGCCCCGGCTGCGACGCCGGCCCATGGCGCGGTGACATCGGCCGAAAGCCCCGAGGTTCGCGAGTTCCAGAAGATTGAGGACACCTGGTCGGCCGCCATCAACGGGCGCGATCAGTACAGCCTGGAACTGGTGCTGTCTCCTTTGTTTGTCGACGTTTCCGCCAGCGGCGACTTCACCACGCGCAATCAGCAGCTTGTGCAGTTGATGACCGGCGAGGATAAAAACGTGCATATCGAGCAGCGGGTGCTGGCGGTGCGCATGCTGGGCGACATTGCCGTGGCCAACGGCACCTATCTGCTGCACCACAAGGCCGGATCGGCCACGGTAGACGAAAAGGGCGTATTTACGCACGTCTTTGAGCGCGCCCGTAGCGGATGGCTGTGCATCAACTCGCAGCGCACAGCGGTTCGCGAGGACTCCAACGCCAAGCCCAAAAAGCAGTCCAACGCCGAGATGCCGTTCCACATTCCGCTGTTCGGCAAATAGAAGGCCCCGCAGGCGCCGGCTTCACAGCTCGCCTGATGGCCGTGCTGCGCAATGGATGGCCCTGGGCCGGACCGTGCAGGCACTGTCTGACTCAAGCGCAGCCTCCGTCCGCCGATAAGCACCACACGTGTGGCCCGTGTCCTGTTGCAAGCTTGCCTGCGGAACGCACACGGGAAAGGTCCCTGCGCAGAATGAAACTGTCTTCGCTCGGCATTCGCCTCGCGGTCTCGACCCTTCTGGTCGTCTTTGTCTCCTGCCTTGTCTGCGTCACCTTTGCCTGGCGGATCGCTTCGACATGGATCAATCAGGAGGCTGCACAAGAGGCGGCCCATCAGTCGAATGAGACCATCGCCCACATCTCGACCATCGACCAACTGTCCCGCGCGCAGGTAGAGACCGGGATGCGGATTCTTCTGGCCGAGAGCCGGCTGCAGGGAGAGCCGTCTCTAAAGGGCCAGGCGATGCTGGACGGAAAGGCCGTTCCGGATCTTCATCTGGGGAAGGAATCAGAGGTCCTGAACTTCGCCATGGTGGACCGCGTGAGGGAGTTGGCCGGGGGGTCGGCGACACTCTTTGTATGGGACGGGAACAACTTTATCCGGGTGACCACCAACGTGCTGAAGCCGGACGGTTCGCGCGCCGTGGGCACGGTGCTTGACCCCCAGGGGAAGGCATTTGCGGCGCTGCGGCAGGGCCGTCCGTTCAGCGGAGTGGTGGATATTCTGGGTGTGCCTTACACCACCAGCTATGCGCCGATGATGGATGGCGGAGGCAGGATGGTGGGGGCGTGGTACACGGGAGTCAGGCTCGATTCGATCACTTCACTGGGCAAGAGGATCCAGGAATCCAGCATTCTGGAGCATGGGTTTCTGGCCTTGCTGAAGCCCTCCGGCGCAGTCTTGTTTCATGGCAGCCAGATCTCCGGCGAGGCGCTGGAGGCTCTGCGCAAGCAGCCGGACGGATGGGTGTTCCGGGAAGACGCCTATCCGGCCTGGGGATACCGGGTGCAGACCGCCTATCCGGCTTCCGATGTTCTAAGGCGGGAACTGAAGATCCTGGCCCTGCCGGCGGCAGGCACACTGGCCATGGTCTCTTTGATCATTGGCGTACAGTTGATCCTTTTGCGCCGGCTTGTGCTGCGCCCGGTGGTTGAGCTGACCGGTCACCTGGCCACGGCCAACCTGAATACACTGCTGTCGCAGAAGCGCGACGACGAGATCGGCGCCCTGGCTGCGGGCTTCAATCAGTTCGTGCTTCGGGTCCGGCAGACGCTTTTGGATGTGCGGGACGGGTCGGCGGCAACCACCTCGAAGTCCGCCGAGATTCGCACCGTTTCGCATGAAACGGCAGCCACCATCGCCGAACAGCGCAGGTATGCCGCGGAGGCGGGCGCGGCGGTCGATCAGCTCGCGCAGGTCATTTCCGACACCTCTGACCACACCGACGGAGCCTCAAACTGCGCCCGGGAGGCTGCGAATGCGGCGCGCCATGGAAACGACCTTGTCGCGGAGGCAGTGACCATGATCCGGGTGCTTTCGCAGGACACCGAGCAGAGCGCCCGCTCCGTGGCCACGCTGAGCGAACGGGCACACCACATCGGATCCATTGTCGGAGTGATCGAGGAGATTGCTTCGGGAACGAATCTGCTGGCGCTGAATGCATCAATCGAGGCTGCTCGCGCCGGGGAACACGGACGGGGTTTTGCGGTGGTGGCCGGTGAGGTGCGGCGGCTCGCCGAGCGAACGGCCCAGGCGACTCAGCAAGTGGCGGAACTGGTCAGCGGCATTGAAGGGGAGACCGGGCAAGCCGCCAAGGGCATTGAAGCCGCCTGCCTGCGGGCCAACAAGGGGGCAGAGACGATCTCCGGCCTGAGTCGCACCTTCGAACAGATCGCGGCTCTGGTGGTGGACGTGGACGGGCGAGTCGTCCAGATTGCCCAGGCAGCCCGCGAGGAATTGATCGCTGCCACCTCGGTCAGAGAGACGATCAACAGAGTGGCAGGCGGGGCGGAACAAAGCGCGGGCGACGCTGAAAAAGTGTTGGCCGCCGCGGGCGAACTGCTCCATGCCGCCGGCACACTCGAAGGCCTGGTGCAGCAGTTCCAACTGGTGGCGTTGCCGGAGGATGGAGTGGACTGCACCGCTCCCCTTTTGGACTTCTAGCTCGCCATGCGCCGCGCGCCCTGGAGCCGGATGGAGACGTGGACCAGGCTCAGCGCGGCGGGGGTGACGCCGGGAATGCGGCTGGCCTGGCCGATGGTGGCGGGCCGCACACGCTCCAGGGTCTCGCGCATCTCCCGGGAGAGCCCGCTGATGGCCGCGTAGTCGAGCCAGAGGGGGATGGAGACACCCTCGGCGGCCTTGAGCTTCTCGATGGACTTCTTCTGCTGTTCAAGGTAGCCGGCAAACTTGATTTCAGTTTCAACGGCGCGGGCTTCATTGCGCAGGACGGCGGCGCGGGCGCGGGCGTCGATGCCGGCGGCTGGTGCGGGGGCTGCGGCAAAATCAGCCAGGAGCGGATCGAGCGTGATGGACTCACGCAGCGTGGCGAGTACCGCCTCGATGCCCACCTCGGGCCGCTTGAGCAGCAGCGCCCAGGTGAGGCCCGCCGTTGCGGTCAGTTGGCCAAAGCCGGCGGCGGCGAGGCGCTCAGGCTCCACCTTGCGCGTGGTCAGCAGGCGATGCAGGGCGAGGCGGCGTTCCTGCTTGCGCTCGTAATCTGCCCACACCTCGTCGTTGATGAGCCCAAGGCGGCGGCCATGGGGGGTGAGGCGGCTGTCGGCGTTGTCGATGCGCAGGTGGAGGCGGAACTCGGCCCTCGAGGTAAACATCCGGTAGGGCTCATTGGTGCCCTTGGAGATGAGGTCGTCGATGAGAATGCCGGTGTAGCCCTCGGCGCGATCCATGGTGAAGGGCGGCTGGCCCTTGAGCCACAGCGCGGCGTTGATACCGGCCATGATGCCCTGGCAGGCGGCCTCTTCATATCCGCTTGTCCCGTTGATCTGGCCGGCGAGATAAAGGCCCTCCATGCTTTTGACGCGCAGGGTACGGTCGAGTTCGGTGGCGTCGACCGAGTCGTACTCGATGGCGTATCCGGGGCGCAGCATCTCCGCCTGGTCAAGGCCGGGGATGGAGCGCACGATCTGAAACTGGACCTCCATGGGCAGCGAGGTGGACATGCCGTTGATGTAGACCTCGTGGGTGTTGAGCCCCTCGGGCTCGAGGAAGAACTGGTGCTGCGTCTTGTCAGGGAACTTGACGATCTTGTCTTCAATGGAGGGGCAATAGCGTGGGCCGATGCCCTCGATCTGGCCGGAGTACATGGCGGAGCGGTGCACGTTTTCGCGGATGATGCGCAGGGTCTCGGGGGTGGTGAAGGCGATGTGGCAGGAGATCTGGGGCTGGACAATCCTCTTTGTCCGGAAGCTGAAGGGCGTGGGGTCCGTGTCGCCGGGCTGCTCTTCAAATGCCTCCCAGCGAATGGTGCGGCCGTCAAGCCGCGGCGGGGTGCCGGTCTTGAGGCGGCAGGTGCGCAGTCCCAGGGAGCGCAGGGCCTCTCCCAGCAGGACCGAGGCCGGCTCGCCGCTGCGTCCGGCGGGGTAGCGCTCTTCGCCGCAGTGGATGAGGCCGTTGAGGAAGGTGCCGGTGGTGATGATGGTGGCCCCGGCCAGAAGGTTGCGGCCGTCGCGGAGTTTGAGGCCGAGAACCCGGCGGCGTCCCTCAGTCCCTTGTCTCTTGGTCCCTGTTTCATGATCCCTGTCGTCCATCACCAGATTGACGACTTCCGCCTGGCGGATGTGGAGGCCGGGCTGGGACTCGAGGAGTTCGCGCATCTTGACGCGGTAGAGCTGCTTGTCGCACTGGGCGCGGGGGCTCCAGACCGCGGGGCCGCGAGAGGCGTTGAGCAGGCGAAACTGGATGCCGACGGCATCGGCCACCTCGCCCATGATGCCGCCGAGGGCATCGACCTCGCGCACCAGGTGTCCCTTGGCCACGCCGCCGATGGCCGGGTTGCAGCTCATCTGGGCGATCAGGTCGAGGTTCATGGTGATGAGAGCGGTCTTGAGACCCATGCGCGCCGCCGCCATGGCCGCTTCGCAGCCGGCATGGCCCGCGCCCACAACCGCCACATCGTATTGTTCGGTAAATGCCATCAGGTCAGGGGAAAGAACGGTACAAGGCTATTCTACGGATTCTGCGGTCACCATGCAGGCGGGGTGCGCAGGGCTGATGGGCGCCACTTCCAGGCGAGGGCGCAATTGGATTGCCCGCCGCGCGGCCAGCTTCTATATTGGTCAGGAACCGGCAGAACAAATGGGAACTCCGAGGAAGCACGCATGAAGAAGATGTCTCTGGCTCCACTGCTCACACTGGTTTTCTCCTTGGTTCCGTGCATCCCGGCGGCGGGTCAGCAGGCAAAGGCCGAGTTCATGCCGCTTGATGCCGCGCAGCCGATTCTGAAGGACTTTGCCGGCAATCTGCCGGAGGATCTGCGCAAGGCGCCCGACCCCGCCGCATGGCTGGCCTGGGTGCAGGGGCAGGATACGAGCATCCGCAAGAGGCTGGAGATCGGCGAAGAGGACACGCTCACCAACCTGCTGCGCTTTGGCGTGACGTATACCAGGGAGTACCAGATCGACCGGGAGTATCTCGCGTCGTATGGAAAGAGCACCCTGGTGAACGCCTTCGCGGAGAACCGCGCCAATGACCTGGTGCGGGCGCTCGCGTCGCCGACCGCCAATGAGGGCATGCAGGAGATGCGCGCCTTCCTGACGCACCGGGGTTACTCGTTCAAGACCGCGCAGGACCGCGCGCGGGTCAAGCAGCACCTGCTGGACAACCTGGGCCGCATGAGGGACGAGTTTGCGCAGTATCGCGAGGAGCTGAAAACGGCAGACCCGGCTCAGCAGGGCCAGCTCTACGCGCAGCGCGGCATCTCGCTGGACTCAAACCTGTGGCCCGACTATGCGCTCGATCGCAGCCTCGGCGAGCCGTGAAGGCGGGGATGCTGAAGCCGGGCAGCGTGCGGCGCATCGCCATCATCGGTCCGGGGCTGGACTTTGCCAACAAGGAGTATGGCAACGACTTTTACCCGCCCCAATCGATCCAGCCCTTTGCAGTGCTGGATTCGCTGATCCGCCTGGGTTTGACGGATGCCGGCATGTTTCAGCTCACCACGCTCGACATCAGCCCCAGTGTCAACATCCACCTGGCGCGCACCAGCAGGAATGCGGCGGCGGGCAAGCCCTACGTGGTGCAGTTGCCGTGGAACAGCGCCGTGCCCTTCAGCCAGGAGTATCTGGCAAGCTTTGTCACCTATTGGGAAGCGCTGGGAAAGCAGGTTGGAACGCCGGTCAAGCCCGTCGAGGTCCCTGGAGCGCTGGCGGACACCATGCACATTCACGCAGTGAGCATCCGGCCGGAGATTGCGGCCCGAGTCATTCCGCTGGACATGAACATTGTGTACGAGCGCGTGCCCGCGTTGGATGCGGACGAAAAGTTTGACCTGATCATCGGCACCAATATCTTTATCTACTACGGAGCCTTCGAGCAGTCGCTGGCGCGCGCCAACCTTGCCGCAATGCTGAAGCCTGGCGGGTTTGTGCTGAGCAACGACATGCTGGCGGACAAGGTGCTTTCGAAGTTGGAAGAAGCGCACCGTACGACGATCGAAGTGAGGGCGCAGCCGCAGATTACCGAGCACGTCTACTGCTACCGGAAGCAGCCCTGAAGGGCGCTGCCGGAGCCATTCACGCACGGGCGAGGCTGACCCTTCTCCAGACGTAGGCGGAAGCCAGCAGCAGAGCGGCAGCGGCGAGATAGGCGCCGGGCGTGCTGGACTGAGCAGTAGTGCCCATGAAGTCAAGTTGGGGAGTGTGGTGCGCCGGGCCAACGTACCACCAGGCCGTGTAGAGCGCCTCAAAGAACTTGCGGCTGCCGGTCGTCACGCCGAGGGCGAGTGCCAGGGCGGGAATGAAGAGCGCGCCCGCCGCCCAGGCTGCCAAGCCGGCGAAGTCCCGTGCGAACACCAGATGCAGACCGACCCCGCCCCCCGTGAGCAGAGCTACAAGTACGCCGGCCGCATAGGTGGCCAGCAGTTGGCGGGGAACGGCGCGGGGGGCCGAGAAGATGAGCGGCCCGGTGGAGAAGAGCGCCTCGCGGGCGCCCATCTGCGACCACAGCAGCACCGGCCAGAGCCACGCCGCGAGAAGGACGCCGGAGCGCGCCGCGTCCAGCGGGGAAGACAGGCAGGCGATGAAAAGGCCGGCGGCGCCCAGGTACCACCACCATCCGTGACCGCGGAGCAGAAGGCGCAGCTCGGCCGCGACCAGCGCGAAGAAGCGAAAATGTCCACCGGCAGCGGAGACCGGCGTGAGGTGCGCCGGCGCGGTCGCTTTCTGCGCCTGGGTGGGGAGGACGGCAGGGACTGCCTCCTCCGGACCCGGCCGTGGCGGACGATTGCGGGCCGGCAGCCAGCTTGCGCGCGCGGGGTCGAAGCGGTCAAAGAAGACCGCGGCGAACAGCGCGATAAGGAACGCGATGGCGGCCATGGTGGCGCGACTGAGGAGCAGGGCCGGGGTCCAATCGATGCCGGTCCAGAGGAATGTCCGGGTTGGCGCCCCCTGGAGATTGCCAAGGGTGAACGACACGCCCCCCTGATAGAGAGAGTCGAGGGCGCGTACCTGCTGCTGCATCTGCCCCATGGTGCTGGCCATCCCGGTGAAGTCGGCAAAGACGTGCCGGATGTCGCCGGGGGCGCTATGGGTCATGGTGGCCACGCTGATGGTGGTCAGGAATGTCCAGAGAAAGAAGTAGAGGATGTTGCCCACGCCGCCGCTCAGGCCGGGAAGGCTCTCAAACAGCACGGCAAGCGCCGCGGTGACGGCGACCGCGCTGAGCCCCAGGACCAGCACCGGCGCCAGCAGTGCTGCAAAGTCGATGCTCAAGTCTTCATGATGGGATAACTGGATGACCACAGCGCCCAGAGCCAGCACCAGGACCATGACCGCCAGAACGGCGAAGTTGCTGAGAGCCTTGGCCAGCGTGTAAAAGCTCTTGCTGATGGGCGTGGTGGCCAGAATCTGCCCAACGCGGGTTTGCCGGTCGCGCTGGATGGAGTTCTTGACGACATAGAAGCCGGTCAGGGTGATGAAGACGGTAGCGACGAGACCCATGACGGTTCCGAGCCAGGCGGAGTTTTCCACGCCGCGATAGTTGCCGACACGCAGGCTGATTTGCCCTGCGTAGACGGCATAGCCGAGATAGACCGAGAAGCCCAGTGTGAGGAGAAAGCTGTAGCGGCGCACGCGCTCCAGAAAGTCGGCGCGCACCATGTGGTAGAGAGCGCGGGAACGGTTCATGCCGCGGCTCCGGCGCGATGCTGGGAGAGACAGTAGAGGTAGGCGTCCTCCAGATTGGGCGGCACCGGCTGTGCACCGGCGGGCGGCTGGTCACCCAGAACGCGGACATGAACGCCGTCGCTGCGGCGGGCGGTGCTGCTGATGAGAAATCGCTGCTTGGCCGAGGGCAGCTCCGCGCTGGGGATGACCCACTCCCACACCCTGCCTTCCACCTGCAAAAGGAGCGCCTCCGGGGTGGCATGGGCCACGAGCGTTCCCCTGGCGATGAGGGCGATATCCGTCGCGGTGGCCTCCACGTCGGAGACGATGTGAGTGGAGAGGATAACGATGCGCTCGCCGGAGAGGTCGGAGAGCAGGTTGCGAAAGCGCACCCGCTCTTCCGGGTCCAGGCCCGCGGTCGGTTCGTCCACGATGAGAAGTTGCGGATCGTTGAGCAGCGCCTGGGCGATGCCGACCCGCTGCTTCATACCTCCGGAGAAGCCGCCCAGGGGACGCTTGCGGACTTCAGTCAGGTTAACCAGTTGCAGTAGTTCGTCAATGCGCCGGGCCGCGGCGCGGGCTTCGATGCCCTTGACGGCGGCGAGGTATTCCAGGAACTCCACGGCGCTCAGGTTGGGGTAGACGCCGAAGTCCTGGGGCAGATAGCCGAGCACGGTGCGCAGCGCGTCGGGGTCGCGGACGATGTCCACGCCGTTCCAGCCGACCGAGCCCCCGGTAGGCCGGGTGATGGTGGCCAGGATGCTCATCAGGGTGGTCTTGCCTGCTCCGTTCGGTCCCAGGAGGCCCAAGACGCCGGGCTTCAGTTGAAGGCTGAACCCGCTCAGGGCAAGCACGTTCCTGCGGTATTGCTTGGTGACGTTCTCGATAGAAAGCTGCACCAGTCCCCCAATTCATATCCAGGGATCTTTTACGTTTGCCGGGTGCGGAAGTTCCCGCAGGCGGAGAAGAGTTGTCGAATGGCGCTGTCGGGGGGGGGGCGAGCAGATGTGGATCTGGAAGGATGGGACGGGCTAAGCGGCCTGGAGTTCCAGGATGATGGCGGCTCCGCGGGGCTCCAGGTTCACGGCCGAGGCGTGGCCGTTGTTTTCGCGCAGGATGGTGGCGCAGAGGCTGAGCCCGAGGCCCATGGTCTCGCCGGTGGCCTGCGCGGGGGCGAAGGGGTCGAAGGCGCGATCGGGATGGAGGAAGCCAGGACCGGAGTGGGCCACCAGAATCTGGACGTGCTTCCCCTCCGCCGTCGCCTCGAGCCGAACGGTCCTGGGCTCCTCTGAATCTTCGCTGACTCCGCGGCGATCGACCATCTCGATGGCGAACTGGAGGCAGTGGAGGATGGCCTGGCGCAACTGCTGGGCATGGCAGAGAATCCTGGGCAGGGATGGGGCAACTTCCATCCGGAACTCGATGGAGCGGCGCAGAAACTCGGGGCGGTGGAGCTGTTCCATATCAGCAAGCAACTCGCTCACGGATATGGCGGCCAGCGTATCTCCCTGGCTGCGGGAGATGCGCGAAAGGCTCTCCAGCGTCGCCTTCATGCGCCGGGCTTCGGTGAGGATGGCGTCCACGCCGCGGCGTTCCTGGGCGTCGAGCCCAGGGGCCTCTTCAAGCAGGGAGGCGTAGCCCAGAATGACGGTCAGCGGGTTGTTCAACTGCTGGGTAACATTGCCTGCCAACTGGCCCAGCCCAGCGAACTTCTCCGAATCGATAAGCTTCTCAAGCATGGTGGTCCGGCTGCGGACTGCCTGAAGCCGGGCGGCGAGCATTTCCACAGGCAGCAGGTCCTCGGAGCGGAGCGGGTCAGGGGCGGCGCCCTTGGGATTGCGCAGTCCGGCCAGGAGCAGCGCGCCCTCGTTGACCGAACGGCCACCGAGGGGCATGGCCAGGGCCGAGGTGAAATGGAGGCGCTTGAGGTCGTCGCCCGGCTCGAGCCAGGGATCAAAGCTGAGCTGCAGGGTCTGGCTGTTGCCCACCGCGGCAGGCGCAGACCCGGCGGCCAGAAAGCCGGATACGGGAATCCGCGCGGCGAAGGCGTCAAGGGCCTTGACAGTGGCGGCATCCAGGCCGGCCGAGCCCGCCACGGCATAGCGACCCGAGGCGTCGAGCAGCAGGAGAACTGCCTGGGAGAAGCGGCTGTGTGCGGCAATCGTCTTGCAGATCTCCGGCACGTTGCGGTCAAAGTCCTCGACGCGCCGCCTGGAGAGGACCAATCCGGTATAAGCCTCCATCTCCAGGCGTGCCCGGCGTTCCCGCTCCCCGGCTGCCTTGTTCTTAGCCAGTTCATCTTCAAGCACGAGCAGGATCATGCCCATGGCCGCAATGACCTTGCCCAGAATGAC
>CAINJJ010000023.1 GCA_903849645.1 uncultured Acidobacteriaceae bacterium
ATCGACCCGCGGACGCTGAAGATCGTGGGCGCAGTTCCCACCGGGCAGGCGGAGAGCCACATGCTGGCCATCGCGCATGACGGGCGGCGTGGCTATACGGCCAATGTGGGACCGGGTACAGTCTCCGTGCTGGACCTGGCGGCGCGGAAGACGGTCGCGGTGATCCCTATCTCGGGGAACACGCAGCGCATCTCCATCTCGAACGACGACCGCTGGGTGTTTACCGCGGACCAGACGCAGCCCCGCATGGCGGTGATCGACACGGCGACCAACACGGTGGCCAAATGGGTGGCCATCGAGGGCACGGGCTACGGAAGCGCGCCCACGCCGGACGGGCGGTGGCTGCTGATGGCTGTGCCGGGCAAGGACCAGGTGGCGGTGATCGACCTGAAAACGATGACGGCGGCGCGGACGGTAGGGGTGTGCGCCTTTCCGCAGGAGGTGGTGGCGCGGCCAGACGGCAAGGCGGCATACGTGAGTTGCATGCACTCCAACCAGGTGGCGGTGATCGACCTGGCCACGTGGAAGGTGGCGCGGCTGATCGAAACCGGCAAGGGGACGGATGGCCTGGCCTGGGCGGTAACGCCTTAGCGGGCCGCAGCGCGCTCAGCCGATCTCGCGGTCCCAGCCTTCCAGCGTCTTCTTGAAGTGGGTCATGAACTTGCCCGAATCCGCGCCGTCCACGGTGCGGTGATCAAAGCCCAGGCAGAAGTACTGCACCGAGCGGATGGCGATGGTGTCGTTGCCCTCGGCGTCGGTCAGCACCACCGGCTCCTTGCGCAGCCCGCCGATGGCCAGGATTGCGGACTCCGGCTGGTTGAGAATGGGCGTGCCAAACTCGCCGCCAAAGACGCCGGAGTTGGTCAGGGTAAAGGTGCCGCCCTGCACCTCGTCGGGCTGCAGCTTTTTCGACCGCGCCCGCGTGGCAAGGTCGGCCATGATGCGGGCCAGTTCCAGAAAGCTGCGCTTCTCGGCCTGACGGACAACAGGCACGATCAGGCCCCACTCCAGGGCGACAGCGATGCCGAGGTTGACGTTGGCGTGGTAATGGATGGAGCCGTCAATCAGAGATGAGTTGACCACCGGGTACTTGGCCAGCGCCTGCACGGCGGCCGCGGCGATAAAGGGCATGAAGGTGAGCTTGAGGCCGTGCTGCTGGTCAAAGCGCACCCGTTCCCGGTCACGGAGCCGCGCAATGCGGGTCATATCGACCTTGTAAACCGTGTGCACGTGGGGGCTGATGCGCTTGCTCTCCACCATCCGCTCGGCAATGATGGCGCGCATCCGCGAGAGGGGCACCACGGTTCCAGGGAGCGTTGAAGGAGTGGCCAGCGGCTCCGGCGCTGCCGGGGCGGGCGCCTGTGCGCTGCCGGGGCCGTGGGCGCTCAGGTGGCGCAGAATGTCTTCCTTGGTGATGCGGCCGTCCGAGCCTGTCCCCGCCACCTGTGCGAGGGCCAGCTTGTTTTCTTCGGCGATGCGGCGCACCAGCGGCGAGGAGCGCAGGCGGCGTTCGGGGTCGATGGGCGGCGGAGGCGCTGAAGCCTCGGCCGGAGCCGCGACGGGGTCAGCGGCTTCCGCGACGGCCGGAGCCGGGGCGGCCGGGGCCGACCCGCCGATCATGGCCACTACGGTGTTGATCTCGACCGTGGCGCCGGCGGCCACCTTGATCTCTGTCAGGATGCCGGCGACCGGGGCCGCGATCTCCGCATCCACCTTGTCCGTGGAGATTTCAAAGAGCGGCTCGTCCTTTTCCACGTGGTCGCCGAGTTGCTTGAGCCACTTGGTGATGGTGCCCTCAAAGATGGACTCGCCCATCTGGGGCATGACGACGGGCGTGCCGACGGCGGCGGGAGCCTCGGCGGATTGCGCCTCGCCCGGCTCATAGACAACCGCGATCACGGCGTTGATCTGAACGGTTTCGCCCGCCCGAACCCTGATCTCGGACAGGACTCCGGCCACCGGGGACGGAATCTCCGCATCCACCTTGTCCGTGGAGATTTCAAAGAGCGGCTCGTCCTTTTCCACGGAGTCGCCCGCCTTCTTGAGCCACTTGGTGATGGTGCCTTCGAAGATCGACTCGCCCATCTGGGGCATGATGACGTCGGTTGGCATGGATGACTCTCTCCGCGATGCGGGACTTGAGAAGCGCGCCCGGCTCCTGCCGGATTATAAATTGCCGCGCGTGGAGAGGGCGGCGCCGCCGGACCGGAGGGCCAAACGCAGAACCGCGGAGCCTGGCCTGCGGGCTCCGCGGTTTGTTGTTCGTCTTGAGATTGGGGCTTAGCGGTGTTCGGGAAGGATCGGCAGCACGTGCACGCCTTCCTTCTGCACCGCCTGCAGGTGGTTGGGGTTGAGGCCGAGCAGTTCGAGCACGCTGGGAGCCACCTGGGCGGTGGAGACGTTGCCCTTGAACTCGATGGCCTTTTCAATCCCGGGGCCGGAGACGAGGAGTCCTACGTGGACGTCGTCTTCGTTGAGGCCCCCGTGCTCCGCAATCTTGGAGCCGCCGGTGAAGATCACGCCGGTGTTGGTCTTGACGATGATGTCGGGGGTGCGCTCATCCACGGCGGGGTCGTCCCAGCGATTGATGAGGGAGGGCCCGGCGAAGACCTCCTGCGCGCCGAGTTGTGCGCCGCCGGCGGCCTCGGTCAGATTGGGCAGAACCGAGTCGATATCCGAGGGGTGGTTGAGCCAGATCAGCGAGCCGTCGTCGGAGAGATCATAGGCATACGCCGACCCGACCACCGACGCCGGCACGCCGCCGTCGATCTTGGTCACCTTGGCCGGGTCGATGGGCGACTGGCCGTGCTTGGCGGAGATGATGATCACCGTGGACGAGTCGAGATCGGCGGCCTTGATGGCGGCCCAGATGCGGCCGATGGAGCTGTCCACAAAGTCCAGTTCCGACTGCAGGCCGGCGCTGGGCGTGCCCCACTGGTCGGTGTAGCCGTTGCCCTTGAGCTTTTCACCCACGCTGACGGCCTGGAAGTTGAACCCGAAGATGGCCGGAACCGGAGCGGCGCGGGAGCCGTCGTGGGTCTTGCCGTTCACCTGGTTGATGGTGGCGTTCACCTTCAGCGTGTCGTAGCACTTGATGTTGGCAATGCTGTCGGTCCAGGCGTTGGTGGCGGTGGCGTGGGCCAGGTCAGGCAGGGGATCGCAGCCGGCGACGTGGGGCAGTGCAACGGGGATGGAGTTGATCTCCGGGGTGTATAGGTCATCCACGCCCTTGCCGCTGGGCCCTTTGACCCACTCGTAGGCGGGGTGCTTGTCCGTCCACGCGGTGTGCAGCCCGGCCTCGTGCGCCACCTCAAAGATGGTGTTCACGCGCAGGTAGCTGTGCGGCCACACCGGGGCGCATCCGTTGGCCGAGTCGCGGGGCAGGTAGTCGGGATTGATGCTGCCGCCGCCGTTGAGCAGCGTGTAGTCGGTGTCCACCTCTTCGTCAAAGCCCACCTGGGTGCCGATGACGGAGGGGCAGAGCCCGGCTCCGCCCACGATGCCGTAGGGCGTGGTGACGGCCGGAGGCGAGAGCTTGCGGTTATAGGTCACGTCGTACCAAAGGCCGGTGGTCACGGGCGAGCCGCCGGTAACCAGCGCTGCGAGCCCGGGGAACGAATCGGAGAGCGAGGGAATGTAGGCGTTGTCGTAGCGGACGCCGTGGGCGGCGAGGGTGGCCAGGGTGGAGTTGGGATTGGCCGCGATGTAGTTGGAGACGTCGATGGAGTGCAGGCCGTCCACGCTGATGAGCAGGACGTGCTTGATCTTCTGGGGCTCGGCGGCGCCAAGCGTGACAGCGCACGCCAGCGCGCACAGTGCGGCGAAACGAAGGGAAAGCTTCATGGGAATGACCTCTGAAAATGGGCTTGCTTGAGGGGAAACGGCCCCGGAAGGGAAAGTCCCGGCGCCGAAGACTGGGGAAGCCAAGTGCGCGGGAGATCATGCGGGACGTGCTGCAAACCGGCTTTTCCAGCATCAGCGATGCATGTTAAAGCGCATCGTCCGTTTGATGAACGGGAGATGAAAACCACCTGCAGTGGGGCCAAACGCCTACTTTGGCTGCGCAGCGGGCGGGGTGGAGCGGGGAACCGTGGCCCCGCCTGCCGGAGCCTGGCCCATGGCCGAGACTGCCGTGGCCACAAAGACCCCGTCCTTGACCGCGCCCTCCACCCGCACCATGTCGCCAACCTGGATGTCGGCCAGGGTGATGGGCTCGCGGCGCTTGCGGAAGGTGGTATTTTCGTCGGCCACAAAGGCGTGCGCCGCGTTGTCGACCGTGGAGAGCAGCGAAACTTTGGCCTCGTTGATGGCCGTGACCCTTCCCACCAGCCAGGTCTTGCCAAAGTTGGCCTGGAACTCGCGAAGCATCCGGGCGCGTTCCGGGTCAATCTGGAGGATGACGACCGCTCCGACGGATTTGCCGGGGACATCAATCTCGCCCATGGCAGCCAGCGCGTCGCCCACGTGAATGTCCGTGGGCTTCAGGGTCTGGGGTGCGGGCTGCTCGCGGTTCTCGCGGGCTTCAGGGGTCTCACCGGGGGCGGGGCGCTGAATCGCCTGCTTGATGATGCGGGTGTTCACGCTGAAGTGGACCGTATAGGTCTCTCCGGCGTCGGTCTTGAGGATGTAGTGGTCGGCGGCCACGTCGGTCACGGTGCCTGTAACGCCGCGTCCCGCGCCCATGGCCCCGGCCATCCCGCCGCCCCACGGGCCGCCCCGGCCGCCGTGCTGGCCCTGGTCCTGAGCGGAGGATGCAGAAGAGGGTGGGGTCGAAGCGGCATTCTGCGCGGATGCACAGGCGCCACAGGCGAGCAGCAGAGCAAAAGCGGTCAAACAATGAAGGCGCATGGGAACTCCCTGGGGTCAGCGGACCGGCCCCCTCAGGATAGACGGAAATCCCGCGCGAAGGGCTCCCTGCGGAAGAATCGGCGGCTTATTGCGCGCGCTGGGCGGCGAGGAGTTGCTCGAACGCCGGAATGCCGCGCAGGCTGGCGAACTCGGTGTCGGCCAACAGCTTCTTCGTGTTGGTGAATCCCTCGTTCAGCGCCATGCGCAGATATTCGATGGCCCGCTCGTTCATGCCGGCGCGCACGCAGCCCTTGGCCATGAAGTAGTTCATGGCGCCCCGGTCCTGCACGGTGGCGGGGTTTTCCACCCTGGGGTTGCCGCTGGCTTCAAAGATCTTGGGGTCAATGGCCAGGGCCGACTTGTAAACCTCCCAGCCCTTCTTGTACTTGTGCTGGGCCAGCAGGTTGGTGCCGAGGTTCTTGAGCACGACGGCAGAGCCGGGCTCAAGCTTCAGGGAGCGGCGGTACATGCGCTCGCCGTTGCTGTACTGCTTCTGCGAGTCGTACACGGTGCCGAGGTTGTTGAGCACCCGCGGGTTCTTCGGGTCAATCTTCAGTGAAGCCTGGTAACAGCGCGAGGCGTCTTCCAGGTTGAACATCATCTGATGAGCGATGCCCATCTTGTTGAGAACGGTGGCGGAGCCGGTGGCGACCTTCTTATAGGACTGAATGGCTGCCTGGTAGCGCTGGTGGGCCATCAGGGAGTCGCCAATCTCCTCCGGCGTGGGAGGAGGCTGGAGAGTGGGAATGATCCGGGCGGGTTGCTGGGCGGGCGGAGGGACCTCCGCGGGGACCTGCGGGTGAAGAACCGGCGAGGCGCTGAGCAGGACTGCGAGAAGCGCGGAGGCCGGCAGCCAGCGGCGTTCATCCAATGGGAGCATCATTCCCTCCTTTACGAAGGAAACCGGGGCGACGAACCAGCCCGACATTACGAGGCTATTAGAGCACCAAATCAGATTCGATGCATAGCGTGGAGCGGACATGCCCCGCAATGGCAAGTTCGAGCCCGTCATCGGAGGCCAATGCGGGTGGGGTACACTCTTCCCCATACGGGAAGGCGAACCATGAACGGGGCCGGAGGATGTTTGAACGCAGGGTCGCTGGCGGCGCGGTTTAGCGCGGCGCGGCGGCAGACGCTGCGCCTCGCTGAAGCGCTCACTCCAGAGGACATGATGGTGCAGTCCTGCGCGGAGGCGTCGCCGGCCAAGTGGCACCTGGCCCATACCGCATGGTTTTTCGAGTCCTTCGTCCTGGGCGCGTTTCTGCCTCGGTACCAGGCCTTCAACCCCGACTTCGAGTGGCTCTTCAACAGCTACTACCGCAGCTTTGCCGCGTTTCCCGAGAAGCGGCTGCGCGCCTCGTTTTCGCGGCCGGGGCTGCAGGCGGTGCTGGCCTATCGCGCGCATGTGGACGACGCGGTGGAGCGGCTCCTGGCCGGCGATCCGCAGCCCGAGGCGCTGCGCCGGATTGAGCTGGGAGTCAACCACGAAGAGCAGCACCAGGAGCTGCTCCTCACCGACATCCTCCACGCATTCTTCACCAATCCGCTCAGGCCGGTCTACGCGGAGGGATCCGAGTCTTCCGGCCCTCAAACTCTCCACCCCGCCCACCAGGCCCACTCCTCAAAACCCGCGCCCTATCTTGAGTTTGCCGGGGGGCTGCGGGAGGTGGGCTTTGGCGGCTCCGGGTTCTGCTTTGACAACGAGCTGCCGCGCCACCGGGTCTGGCTGGAGCCGTTTGCGCTCGCCGGCCGCCTGGTCACCTGCGGGGAGTTTGCGGCGTTTCTGGAGGACGGAGCCTATCGCCGGCCGGAGCTTTGGCTCTCCCCCGGATGGGACGCGGTGCAGGCGCAGGGATGGAAGGCGCCCCTCTACTGGAGCAAAGCTGAAGACGGCTGGACGGTATTCACACTCCGCGGAGAGCGCAGCCTGGCCGAGCTGGCGAATGTGCCCGTGAGCCACCTGAGCTACTTTGAGGCCGACGCCTATGCGCGCTGGGCCGGGGCCCGGCTGGCCACGGAGATGGAATGGGAAGCCGCTGCAGAGGGCGCGCCGCCAGAGGGCAACCTGTTGAGCTCCGGGCGGCTCACCCCGGCGGCAGCAGCGGAGGGCGAGACGCAGCTCTTTGGCGACTGCTGGGAGTGGACGGCAAGCGCCTACCTGGGGTATCCGGGGTTCAAGCCCCTCGATGGCTCGCTGGGCGAGTACAACGGCAAGTTCATGAGCGGGCAGATGGTGCTGCGCGGGGGCTCCTGCGCCACGCCGGCCGCACACATTCGGGCGAGCTATCGCAACTTCTTCGCCCCCGAGACGCGCTGGCAGTTCTCCGGGATACGACTGGCGAGGGCGCTGTGACGCACAGACGAAGCCGGACATACCGGACAAGCTGGACCACCGGCGGCCTGCGGGTGGACGAGAAGGTGGCCGCGGCGGTGCGCGAGGGGCTGGCCGCGCGCCCCAAGTGGCTGCCGCCGTGGCTCTTTTACGATGAGGCCGGCTCGCGCCTGTTTGAGGCCATAACCCAACTCCCCGAGTACTACCTGACCCGCACCGAGCGCGGAATCCTGGCCGGGCACGCGGCGGAGATGGTGGCCAAAGCCGCCGGCGACGCGCGCCTCCGCCTGGTCGAGCTGGGCGCCGGCTCCGCGGACAAGACACGCCTGCTGCTGGCGGCGGCCATTGAGCGGCAGCAGACCGTCACCTACGAGCCGCTCGACGTTTCCGTCACTGCGCTGGAAGCGGCGCGCAAGCGGATTGAGGGCGAGATTGAAGGCGTCACCGTCCTGCCCCGCCGCATGGACTACACGCAGGGGCTGGGGCTGGATTCGGCCGCACCGGGCGAGCGCCGCCTGGTGCTCTATATCGGCTCCAGCATCGGCAACTTTGTGCCGGGGGCGGCTGGCGCCCTGCTTGAAGGCGTGCGCCGCGGCCTGGCACCGGGCGATGGCCTCCTCCTCGGCGTCGACCTCGTCAAGGACGAGGCATCCCTGCTGGCCGCTTACAACGATGCGGCGGGCGTGACCGCGGCCTTCAACCTCAATCTCCTGGCCCGCCTCAACGGCGAGCTGGAAGGCGACTTTGACCTGGAGAAGTTTGAGCACCGCGCCATCTTCAACCGGGAGCAGTCGCGGGTCGAGATGCACCTGGTGAGCACCTGCGCACAGAGGGTGTGGCTCGAAGCCCTCGGCATGACGGCCCTCTTCAACGAGGGAGAGACGATCCACACCGAGAACAGCTATAAATACGCCCCCGGCGCTGCGGAGAAGATACTCACAGCTGCGGGCTTCACTCCAGCCGGAAGCTGGACCGACGAACAGGAGCGGTTCGCTGTCTGCCTGGGGCTGGTGGAGTGATCTTCCTTGAGGAGTCCCCCATGCACGGCAAAATGGGTGGATGCCGACAAAGTTCGGGACAGCCCAATTTTGAAGAATGCTCTAATGGGACGCAGGATTGCTGGCCCCGCCCGACTTCTTCAGCTTCCTTGCGGCCCGAATCGCCAGATAGGAAAATATGTCCGTGAAGACACGCTGCCCGCATACCCGGCAGCGCAAGGGGAACTGCAGGCGCAGCAGATGAGACCGGGCCGACCAACGGATCTTGGATGGGCGGAAATCGGAAAAACCACAATTGGAACACTTCATTGCATTCCGGCTCCAGGTCAAATCGGGGAATGACTTGACCGTTCAGGCTGAAAGCTTCATTCGCTGCTTGTGAAGGATGTTCAGAGGATCAACAGATTCAACCGTAGCATCTACCGCTGCATTCTGTCAGTAACCACTCCAGCCAGTACCATTGCTTAATCCATGGGCCAGCCGCGGCCGCCCCGGACTTTCATCCTCTTTTAACGAGGCAAACAGAATGTGAGGCTTCAGCCCCTAAAGGGGAAACAACGACCCCGAGGTAGGCGTGAGTGTCGTCACCTTGGCCCGCTTGCGCGCCGGCAGCGGCTCCGGTGATGCCAGCAGCGCGGCAATCTCCCGCAACTCCGCTCGCGCGAGTGCGATGGTAGCCGCCACGTCGCCCAGATCCTGGGCCGTCTCGCTCCCCGCCGCCAGCCCCGTTTCACCAGCAGGCTCCGGCCCGCGCCGCCGCCCGCCCTGCTCCAGAGCCTGCCGCGCCCCCGTCAGCGTATACCCCTCGCCGTGCACCAGGCGCTTGATCTCCAGCGCCATCTCCACGTCGCGACGCCGGTAGAGCCGCTGCCCCGTCCCGCTCTTGTTGGGCTTCAGTTGCGGAAACTGCGTCTCCCAGAAGCGCAGAACATACGTCTCCACTTCACAGATCCGCGCCACGTCCCCGATCTTGAAATACAGCCGGTCGGGAATGGCGGGCGGGTCAAAGGCGCGCTTTTTGGCGAGGTTCATGGCCATGATTCAGACGCGCGGAACCCCGCATGGTCTGCGGCAATCCTGCGCTAAACGCAGTATAGGCCCATTTTTGCACCATTTGTGAAGCAAAATCGCATCATAGCCCGCATTCAAGCTGCTTTCCCTAGCCAAAAGCCCTCAGGCGCCTTCCACGCCCAGCGCCGGTGTGCGCGCCACCGAGCCCCGTGGCGCCGCCCCCAGATATTGCCTGGGCCAGGTGGCCGGGACACCGAGTCTGGCGGCGGCGTGCACGGGCCAGTAGGGGTCTCGGAGCAGCTCACGCGCCAGCAGCACCATGTCGGCCTCGCCGTTGGCCACAATCGCCTCTGCCTGCGCCGCCTCTGTAATCAGGCCCACCGCCGCCGTCGCAATCGCCGCTTCCCGCCGTATCCGGGCTGCAAACTGCACCTGGAACCCCGGCGCAACCGGAATCTTCGCGTCAGGCGCCTGCCCGCCCGAGGAGACGTCCACCAGGTCCACTCCATGCGCCCGCAGCAGCCCCGCCAGCTTCACTGACTCGTCCGCCGTCCAGCCGCCCTCCGCCCAGTCCGTGGCCGAGATGCGCACAAACACCGGCAGCTCCTCCGGCCAGGCGGCCCGCACGGCGTCCACCACCTCCAGCAGCAGCCGCGCCCGGTTCTCGAAGCTCCCCCCATAGGCATCCGTGCGCTGGTTGGCCAGCGGCGAGAGAAACTCGTGCAGCAGGTAACCGTGCGCGGCATGAATCTCGACGACGTCAAAGCCGGCCAGGAGCGCCCTGCGCGTGGCCTGGCGGAAGGCCTCCACGACGGCGGAAATCCCCGCCAGATCGAGCGCCCGCGGCATGGGGTTCTGCGGGGAAAAGGGAACCGCACTGGGGGCCACCGGCTCCCAGGCGCCCTCTGCGGCGGTCAACACTCTCTCACCAGTGGGAGGGGGGGTCATGCTGGCTTTGCGCCCGGCGTGGGCCAGTTGAATTGCCGCTCGCGCTCCCTGCCCATGGAGAAAGCGCACGATGCGCTCAAGCGCCGGGATGTGCGCGTCCTTCCAGATTCCCAGGTCGCTCGATGAGATGCGCCCCTCCGGCGTCACCGCCGAGGCCTCCACAATCACCAGGCCCGCGCCGCCCTGCGCCCGCGCGCCCAGGTGCACCAGGTGCCAGTCGGTCGCAATGCCGTCCTCGCACGAGTACTGGCACATCGGCGAGACCCCGATGCGGTTGGCAAACGTCACCCCACGCAGTTGAAAAGGAGAAAAAAGCGAATTGGTCATACCCTATGGATGCCGCCGCGCACCCCCGGATTCACACACGGCCCGGCCTGCAACGGCAAAGGCGCCGCCCCCTACTGCTTCTTCAGCACCGCCGTGCCCTTTTCACCGGAGAGAATCGCGCTCTCCAGCCGCCGGAAATCCGCTGCTTTGGCCGCCGGAATCTCCACCTGCCGCACCACATACTCGCTTTCATAGTGCAACTGGTTCCCCTGTGCCGACACCGACGACTTGAAACTCGCAAAATCCACATCGATCTCCACGGGGTTCGGCGTCTCGTCCACCGTGTACCCCTCCGGCAGCGTGATGTCGTAGCTGTCGCGCCATCTGCCGGGGTGCCCCAACTCAATCGGATAGGTGCGCGCCTTGCCCTCCATCACGTCCGGCACAATGTGCGCATGGCTGCCGATGACCCGCGGCCGCATCAGCAGCAGCGGACCCGCCGCGTGCGCATAGCCCGAGGCGCTCAGGTGCAGGTCCAGGTCCAGCGGCTGGTCCAGTTCCCCCGCCTTGTGAAATTCAAATCCCTTGAACGCCACGCCCGGCAGGTCCGCCCCGAGGCCTTTCTCCAGCTTCTCGTGCATCTGCGTGGCGTCGTTGTCCTTGATGAACCAGCGCTCGTTGGTGGCGTCGTCCCCCGTGAACACCTCAGCCACATCCCCCGCCAGTGACCCGTCCGCCGTCAGTTTGAAGCTCCCCTTGCGCAACAGCCCGGACGCGTCCGGCGGCAGCACCGGCATCTGCAGCACCTGGCTGTCCGCCCCGTTTGAAATGTTGCCGTACGCCCCCTGCAGTTGCCCGCGGATCAGCCCCACCGGCGTCTCCTCGTCGGTAGGGTCAAAGATCAGGAGCGTCTTGCCATTTGCCGCCTTCGCGCGCGCCAGCAGCCGCGGGTCGTGGTCCTCCTCCGGCAGCTCGATGGCCGTGATCATGTGGTTGCCCCGCAGTGAGGGCGCCGACGGGTCAATCACCCCCCGGTTGGAATCCACGTGCAGGTAATAGGCCCTCACCCCCACCGCCCCCAGCATGGAAATCAGCAGCGTCGTCTTGTCCTTGCAGTCCCCGTAGCGGTTGCGGTAGATGTCCGCTGCCCAGTGCGCCTGCCAGCCGCCGATGCCCCGCGCCACGATGAAGTAGCGGACGTTCTTCTGGATGTAGTCCGTGATGCGGCTCAGCCTGGTGTACAGATCCGGCGCGCCCGCCGTCAGTTCCAGCGCCTTGGCCGTGATCTCCGGCGTCGGGTCCGGCCGATGCTCCTCCAGGTGCGCCTGCCACAGCCCGATGGCCCGCCACTGATTCTCCGCCCCGTTCACCGCCGCGTCGCCCCACTTGACCGACATCCGCGCCGCCAGCGCCCGCCACGGCGGCGTGGCGTGAATGTTCTCCAGATCCAGCGCCGGCATGTCCTTGATCTCCCAGCGCAGGTGGTTCTGCCCCACTTCCACCGGCTTCACCGGCGCGTACTTGCCCCACGACTCCGCGTAATGCCCGCCCGCCGGCAGCGCCAGTTCCAGCGCCTCGGTCACCACCGGAATCGACGACTGAATCTCCCAGTCCTCTTCGTTCATATAGGGCCGCAGTTGCTCTTCAATCTCGCACACCACCACCGCCCCAGGGTCGCTTGCCGGCGGATTCACCGCCCGGATGCGCTCCGTGAACTGCAGCACCGCCGCCGCATAGGCTCCACGGTCCGTGAAGTCCGACTCCATGGCCTGCAACTGCCGCCCGTCTGTCCCAATGGTCCACGAGCGAAAGTAGTTCAGCTTCTCGTCCACGTCGTATCCCACCGAGCAGTGCGTATAGCCCCGCCCCTGTGGCTTCAGAATCCTGATCGCCGTCCGCTCCCGCTCCACCGCATGGTTCTGCTCGTCCACCGTGATCAGGTACTCATCCAGCAGCACCACCGCCGGCGCATCCTTCGCGCTTGCCGGAGTCGGCGTCTTGGCGGCATCCACCGCCCACTGCGGCGCTGGCTGCGGCTTGTCCTTGGCCCACGCCGCCACTGCCCCCAGAACCGCGCAAACCACCGCCAGACTCCCCAGACGAATCATCCTCACTTGCCTGTCCCTTCTGCAGCTGTCAGCACCAGTTGCTGCTGATCCGCCGTCGCCACCTTCTGATAAAACTCCCGCAGCGCCGGATAGTCCTCGGCCTTCAGCCCCGCAAACCCCCGCGAGAACTGCCGCGCTATCGTCACCTTTCCCGCATCCGTCACGGTCTTGATCACCAGCACCGCGCGGTCCGCCCAGGGAATCTTCGCCGACTCCGGCGCGCCTTCCACCTTCAGCCCCGCGGGCAGGTGATAGGTCACCTGGTCCGTCACCTGCTCGGGATAGTGCATGTCCACCGGCACCTGCCGCTTCTCCCGGTCGATGAACGGCATCCGGCTGTGCGTCTCAAAGAAGAATCCCGGCAGCAGAACCCGCTTTGCCGTCGCCGTGCCCAGCGTGCCGCTCGCCTTGACTATGGCAATCAGGTTCGACTCGGGCTGGTCCAGTGCCAGAAAGTGGTCGATATGCGCATCCACGCCCGCCGGCGCCAGCGTCTCCAGCCAGCGGTCAAAGCGCTTCTTCACCTCGTCTTCGTCGTTTTCGAGCGCCGCCTGCCGCCAAAACAGGGCCTCCTGCCCCGTCATCACAAAGCGGAAATCCCCCGTCATCGTCCCCTTGTCGTCCAGCGTCACATCCCCGATGCGCAAGAGCGTGTTCGCGGTGTAAGGCGACATCGGAGCAAATGCATAGCCTTTGGCCTCCACGCCCTGCCGCACCCCGCCCGCCCCCGAGTGAATCCACTTCAGCGTCTGGAACGGGGCCATCTTCTCCCCCGGGTCCAGTGCAATCTCCTTGCCGTCGATCGTCATCAGGATGATGTCGTCATCAAGTTGATCAAAGCGCAGGTAGGCCGGCGCAAAGATGCCCTGGTTCCGGTTCACCACCCGCATCGCATTGGCGTTCAGCCCCGCCGCCCGCGCCATCGCCAGGTAAAGCAGCGCAATGTCCTCGCTCGACCCGCTCTTCTGCGCCCACGTGTCTTCCGCGCGCTTGGCCTCCTTCAGCCCCAGTTGCTTCAGCTCCGCCTGCCCCTTCTTGCGCGAGTAGTCGGTGTTGTCCAGCGCTTGCACCGCTTTGTAGAGCTTGCGCGCCTTGTCCATCGCGCTGTCGTCCGGCATCAGCAGCCCGTTCACCGCCTCCTTGATCGGCTTGCTCGGCTCCGCAAAGTGGTCCACTTCCTTTGACCACCGCTTCTCCTCCGACTGCCAGAACTCTGCGGCGTTGAACCCGCTCACGTAGTAGAAGAGAACGTGATACAGAAAGCTGCGGACCGGCGGCATCCACTCCTCATGGGGAATCGCCGGAATATCCTCCAGGTCAAGGCTGAACCGGCCAACAAAGTCCGTCTTCACTTCCACTCCCGGCGGAAGCTGCGGCCACCAGAGCAGGGAATTGACCGTATTCCCGTGCGCGTCCGTCAGATACATGCTCGTCTGGTTCTGGGTCCCCTTCATGAACGCCTTGAATGGCGTAAACGCATAGTGCGCCTTGTGCACAAAATACTCGTGCTGCAGCTCCCAGAACGGCGACGAATAGTGGTGGTCGTCATAGCGGAGCTGGTAGCGATACTCCAGAATGCTCCCCACCTCCACGCTTGGCAGCGTGAACACCATGCGCCCCACCTGCTTGTCCTTGTTCTTTGACGTCAGCAGGTCCTCCGGCTTGCCCTCCAGCGGAACCACCGTCCCGTCCGCGTGAATCGTCCGCGCCTTGATGTCCGTGATCTTGTAGTCGCCCCGCTGATAGGGCAGCTCCACCGTCGCCAGCTCCTTGCCCTTCTCCTCCAGCACTTTGATGCGCACGTAGAGGCTGTGATAGTGCAGCGGGTCGTCTGTCGTTTCTTCAAAGTACAGAAACACCGCAGACGCCCCGGGGGCCTTGGGGTCCGCCGTCATCTTCAGCTCTTCTTTCGTCGGCTGCTGAAACTGCGCCAAAGCAAGCGCCGGCCACACCGCGGCCATCATCAAAAGGGAGGTACGTATAAAGACAGAGATCCGCATCGCTTGTCCTTCTTGGGTTTTCATCCGCTTGCCTGGTTTCGAAGTACGGCAAAATTGAATGCAGCGATTCTAACCCCATTCCGGCCCGCGGGCGAACGCTCTGCATCACATGTCATCGAAGTTGCCGCAACCGCATGAATCAAGGAGATCGATAACTTCCGCGCTGTTGATTCTTCTATCAATAAGCTTTGAATCTCTACCGTCTATTCCACTCGCGAAACCAACCTGCGAGAAATCGCGAACTCACGGCTCGCAGCCTTTCCAAAGGACCAACCTCCGTCTTCCCGGAGGGAAGACAGGAAAATAGCCCAGGGTGGAGCATAGCGTAACCCTGGGACAGCACCAGGATCTTGATTGCGCGTCCAGTAGGGCCGCGCCCAAGCTCCTCACCTGCCATCAAACATTTTCAGGCAATCGCCCCGCGCCTCCAGCAGCGCCGTCACCAGCGCAATCGGCAGCCCCACCACGTTGAAGTAGCACCCCTCCACACGCGGAATCCACCGCGCCGCCCGCCCCTGAATCGCATAGGCGCCCGCCTTGTCCATCGGCTCGCCGGTCGCGATGTAGCTGCCAATCTCCGCGTCGGACATCGTCAGAAACCGCACCGCGGTCACCTCCGCCGCCACTTCCACCGCTTCCGCCGTCACCAGCGCCACACCGGTAATCACCCGGTGTGTGCGCCCCGCCAGCATGCGCAGCATCCGCGCCGCGTCCGCCGCGTCCTCCGGCTTGCCCAGAATGTGCCCGTCCAGCGTCACCGTCGTATCCGCTCCCAGCACCGCGAGCCCGTCGCCGCCGCTCGCCGCAAGCTCGGCAAACACCGCCTGCGCCTTCTCCCGCGCCAGCCGCGTGACATAGGCAATCGGGTCTTCGCCCTCGATGGGATCTTCAGGAATATGGGCCGGGCGCACCTCAAACGCGTACCCTGCCTGGGTCAGCAGTTCGCGGCGGCGTGGCGAGGCGGAGGCTAAAACGAGCATGGCTTCATTATGCCGTGAGTCCCGTATGCAGCCCCGCCGGCGTCGCCAGCCCCCACGCCATCGCGGGCGTGTTGTGCGCCAGCCCAAACCGGCCGTCCGGCCCCAGCAGGATGATGCCCCCGTGGCCCTCCAGCCGGTTGAAGAGGTAGGCAATCGCCTCCCGCGCCGCCACCTCCGGCGCCGTGCCGCCGGCCACGCGGTCCGTCGCCCACTTGCCCAGCACCAGCTTCATGATCGGCTCGCCCCACCCCGTCAGCGAGACCGCCGCCGACAGGTTGTCCGCATAGCAGCCGCAGCCAATCAGCGACGAGTCGCCCACCCGACCCGGCGTTTTGTTCAGCGTGCCGCCCGTCGAGGTGGCCGCCGCCAGGTTGCCCTCGGCATCCAGCGCCACCGCGCCCACCGTGTCGTGCGAGTCCATCGGCGCCCGGTGCGGAAACGCCGTCTCCGGGCTCTTGTCGTCGTGCAGAATGTGTCCTGAGAACGTGATGTCCGCCAGCCCCGCCGCCTCGCGCGCCTGCGCCGCCGTCAGCCGCTCCCGCTCCCGGTCCAGTACCAGTTCGCCGTTGTCGATCAGCGCCATGCCGTGCGAGGCCGCAAACTGCTCTGCCCCCGCGCCCACAAAGTAGACGTGCGGGCTCTGCTCCAGCACCAGCCGCGCCGCTTGAATCGGGTTCCGCAGCCGCTCCACGCATGCCACACCCCCGGCCTTCATGCGGCCCCCGTCCATCAGCAGCGCGTCCAGTTGCACCCGCCCGTCCGAGGTCAAAAAGCTCCCCCGCCCCGCGTCAAACGTGGGGTCGTCCTCCAGCACCGTCACGGCCGCTTCCACCGCGTCCAGCGCGGTGCCGCCCCGCGCCAGAATCTTGTAGCCCGTTTCCAGCGCGTTGCGGACTCCAGCCTCGTGAGCCGCCGCGGCGTCCGCCGGAATGGCCCATGCGCCGCCGTGCACCAGCAGCGTGGGAGTGTGCCTTGCCTGGTTGGTCACTGCGGCCTCCTTGCCCCATCTGTGCCGCCCCGCGGCTGGTTACGGATAGATCCGGTGCAGCGTGCGCGCAAACGGAATCGTCTCACGCACGTGGTCCAGGCCGCAGATCCACGCCACCGCCCGCTCAATGCCCATGCCGAAGCCCGAGTGCGGCACCGACCCATACCGCCGCAGGTCCAGGTACCACTGGAACGCTTCCTTGGGCAGGTTGTGCTGATCGATGCGCGCGTTCAGCAGCTCAAAGCTCGACACGCGCTGCGACCCGCCAATAATCTCCCCATACCCCTCCGGCGCCAGCACGTCCACACACAGCGCGAACTTTGCGTCCTTGGGGTCCGGCTCCATGTAAAAGGCCTTCACGTCCGCAGGGTAGCGGTGCACCATCACCGGACGGTCAAACTGCGAGCTGAGCCACGTCTCGTCCGGCGAGCCAAAGTCGTTGCCATACTCAAACGGCGCCTCCAGGTGCCCGTCCTTGTGCGCCTGGTTCAGCATCGCCGCCGCCTCGTCGTAGCGCAGCCGCGGAAACGGGGGGCAGATCGCCTCCAGCTTCGCCCGGTCCCGCCCGATTACCGCCAGCTCCGGACCCCGGTTCTTGAGCACGCTCTGCACAATGTGCGAAAGGAAGTTCTCCGCCAGCTCCAGCAGCCCGTCCAGGTCCATGAACGCGACCTCCGGCTCAATCATCCAGAACTCCGTCAGGTGCCGCCGCGTCTTCGACTTCTCCGCCCGGAACGTGGGCCCAAAGCTGTACACCTTGCCCAGCGCCAGCGCCGTGGACTCGATATAGAGCTGCCCGCTCTGCGTCAGGAAGGCCGGGTCGCCAAAGTAGTCCACCGGAAACAGCGTCGAGGTCCCTTCGCACGCCGCCGGCGTCAAAATCGGCGGGTCGGTGCGGATGAACCCGTTGCTGTCAAAGTACTCTGCCGCCGCACGCATGATCTCCGCCCGGATGCGCAGAATGGCGGACTGCCGCGGCGACCGCACCCAAAGGTGCCTGTGCTCCATCAGGAAGTCCACCCCGTGCTCCTTGGGCGTGATCGGATACGGGTCCGACTCCGGCACCCGCTGCACCACTTCAATCCCCTGCACGTCCAGCTCAAAGCCGCCGGGAGCCCGCTGGTCCGCGCGCACCTTCCCAGTGACAATCACGCTCGACTCCTGCGTCAGGCTCTTCAGCGCCTCAAACACCTCCGGCGCAACGCCCTTCACATGCGCCACCCCCTGCACCGTTCCCGTGCCGTCGCGAAAGATCGGAAAAACCAGCTTCCCGCTCTCCCGCATGTTGTAGAGCCACCCCTTCAGGGTGACCGTCTGCCCCTCGTACTGACCCAGGGTGGCGATGGTGGCAATCGTGGCTGGCGTCGCAGCTGCGGTTTCTTCGCTCATAAGCTCTGTCTTCCTCGGGGCGCGCTGCAGGCGTTCGGACGCGCCGGACACTCTAGGATAACGCCGGTCCGCCGGAGCCGCCTGTGCGCCGCGGCGCACTGTCAGCGCAATCGCGTGAATCCGGATAGTTGACCACTCTGATTCCGATTTCCATCGCGCCGAAACCCCAACACTGGCCATCCCAACGATCCATCCCACGATGCCCCCAGGTGTTGATCGCCCCATCCTCTCCATCGCGCCGTAGGCGCAGGGTTTATTAGCCCCGCGCTTCAGCGTGGGGAAAATAGGCCCGAGATTGAAAGTGAGTCCCGCAGGGACGATGCAAAACGGCGAAGTTGTCCTCACGATGGCCCGACCGCCGCCTCCAGCGCCGGCGCGATCTCCGGGTGCTCAAACCGGAACCCCGCCCCCGTCAGCCGCGCCGGAACCGCCTTCGCGCTCGCCAGCAGAGCCTCGTCCGCCATCTGCCCCAGCGCCAGCCGCAGCGCAAGCGCCGGAGCCGGCATCACCGCCGGCCTGTGCACCGCCCGCCCCAACGCGCGGGTAAACTCCGCATTCGTCACCGGGTTGGGCGCGGTCAGGTTCACCGCCCCCGCCAGTTCCCTGTTCTCCAGCGCAAAGAGGACCGCCCGCACCGCGTCCGTCAGGCTGATCCAGCTCATCCACTGCCGTCCCGAGCCCAGCCGTCCTCCCAGCCCCAGCCGGAAGAGCGGCAGCATCTTCCCCAGCGCCCCCTCGCCCGGACCCACCACCACGCCGAAGCGCAGATGCACCACCCGGATTCCCGCCTCCGCCGCCGGACGCGCCGCCGCCTCCCACGCCTCACATAGCTCCGCCAGAAACCCCCGTCCCGGCGCTGAACTCTCATCCAGCAACTCGTCGCCCCGGTCGCCATAGATGCCCGTCGCCGAAGCCACCAGCAGCGCCTTGGGCGGCTTGCGCAGCCCCGCCAGCGTCCTCGCCAGCGCCCCGGTTGACCCAACCCGGCTCGCCGCCATCTCCCGCTTGTAGGCTGCCGTCCAGCGCCGCCCCGCCACGCTCGCCCCCGACAGGTGAATCGCCGCCCCCAGCCCCTCCAGAGCCTCAAGGGCCTCCAGCCTCCCCGCCTGCCCAAACGGCTCGGCCGCCCCAGGATCCCACTGCAACTCGCCCGCCACCCTCGCCGTTCGCCGCACCAGTTGCAGAACCGGCGTCTTCCGCGCCGCCAGCCCACCCCGCAGCGCGCTCCCCAGCATCCCCGAGGCTCCGCTCACGAGGACCTTCTCTGAACCATTGGCCATATTTACAGGACCCATCAAACTTCCTCTCAGATGAACGCGATTTGCATTGCCAGCTCAATGTGAGTTTAGTACGATGCGAAT
This sequence comes from uncultured Acidobacteriaceae bacterium, assembly GCA_903849645.1. Taxonomy (GTDB): domain Bacteria; phylum Acidobacteriota; class Terriglobia; order Terriglobales; family Acidobacteriaceae; genus Telmatobacter. Next base: position 19,231 of record CAINJJ010000023.1, read on the forward strand.
AGTTGTTCACCCGCGTAACATTGACATGGGCGTTTGCATCTCATCAAAAGAATTGAAAGGGCATAACCGATGAGCGAGTTGGCGGTTGTTCGGAACGAAGAGACGCAAAAAACCCAGGTGGACACAGAGACCGCGGAAAACTTTATCTCTGAAAAGCGCATCGGCGAGCGCATCAAGCGCCTCCGCCTCAAGAAATCCATGGGTCTGGTCGAGCTGGGACGCCACACCGGCCTCTCCGCCAGCTTCCTCTCCCAGCTTGAGACTGGACGCGTCGTCCCCACCCTGCGCAACCTGGCGCGCATCGCCATGGTCTTCTCCAAGGACCTCTCCTACTTCTTTGAGACCGACCCGCAGTCCGTCTTTCGCGTCCACCGCCGCAAGGACCGCGTCCGCCTGCCCCAGACCGGCGTGGACCTGCCCAGCTACTACTTCGAGAGCCTCGGCTACATGGTCCCCGACCGCCACATGGACCCCTACTTCGCCGAGTTCATTCCCCTGGAAAAGAACATCGCCCCCAAGGCCCACATGCACCCCGGCTTCGAGTTCCTTTACGTTCTCGAGGGCGAACTGGTGCTCCACCATGGCGACCAGGAGTGTACGCTCGGCGTCGGAGACGCCGTCTATTTTGACGCCACCACCGCCCACTCCTATCAATGCGCAGGAAAGAAACCAGCCGGCGCCATCATCGTGACGATGCACCAGCCCATGCCCGCCCAGCCCCTGGCCATGCGCGCCCCCGTCCCAGCCCCCGCCCTCCCGGCAAAGCCCGCCGGCCCGGCGCGCTGACCCTCGCTCGCAGACCCGGTCCCGATCCACCTGAAACAGAAACGGCCTCTCGCCACCGAGAGGCCGTTTCTGTTTTCCCAAAACCTGACCCAAACCAGAAAATGGAGCCGAAGGCCGGACTTGAACCGGCGACCTGCTGATTACGAATCAGCTGCTCTACCAACTGAGCTACTTCGGCCTGCCTTACAGATTGTATCGTTGCCTTCGCCCGCGGTAAAGTTCAGCCCCCCATGTGCTCCCTCATCCGCCCCGGAATCCCTCCTAAAAACGGAAAGAGCCGCCCGGCAACAGGGCAGCTCCTTCCTCAGGGAGAATAGTTCCAACGGAGGCAAGGCCATCAGAACTTTCTGGCTGCATACTAGGGGCGGTGGGTGGGAGTGTCAAGGAGAAATCGAGGTCAAAATAACCCGTTCTATTTCAATAAGTTACAAATAAATGTCAGGCGTTTCAGCCTTCGCCGTCTTCGACGTGTCTTCGCCTTTTTGCACAGGCCAAACCCCGCCTTTTCCGGGTGTTTTCTAGGGTTTATGCCTTGTTTTCCACAGGTTTATCCACCCGTTAACCCTCCAGATGCGCCCCCGCTCTCCCTGTGAATTTTTGCCCCGTCAGTCCCGCAGATTCAGGCTTGTAAACTCCACTTCATACATCGACGACGCCGGCTTGCCCCGCGCTATCCGGTAAAGCACCCGGAATCCCCCCATGAAGAACCCCAGCAGAAGCGCCGCGCTGCACCCAATCACCACCAGGCTCGCAATCCCCATCAGCAGCTTGCCCGTCTTTGCCACCTCGGACTCCATCGGCTGCGGCACCGACATCAGGTCCGACTCAAAATGCACCAGCGCCAGCAGCTTGTGGCTCTCCTCTGGAATGGCGTCCCCGCTCACCAGCGCCACCAGCGGTCCGCTCCGCCGCACCTCCAGCGAGGCCGCGTCCGAGTCTGTCAGCGCCTTGGTCCAGGCGGGATGAGCTTGCTTCCCGGCCTTGATGTAGTCCCGGATCTTTGTCTCCATCGCCGCCGCCATCTGCGGCGTCGGATAGTCGATGATGGTCAGCGTCGCCGGTCCCGAGCGCAGCGTATAGTTCGCGGTCGCCGTCTCCGCCCCGCGGTCAAAGCCCACCAGCTCCGCCGGCAGCACTCCTCCGGAGCCCGCGTAGCCCGCCGGACCCACCGCATAGTGCGTCGTCTGCCCGTCCAGCGAGGCCTGCGGCAAGTTGGCCAGAATCGGCGGCGCCAGCGCCTGCGACCCCTCTGGCAGCGGAATCCCGTGTGCCAGCTCCCGCAGCTCCGACCCCGACATGGGCCCGATATGCGAGAAGGTCGCGTCCACCAGCGTGTTCCCTACCCAGAACAGCACCCGGTTCTTGTTCGAGGTGGCCCCCGAGCCAATCTGCTCCTTGGGCCAGCCCGACTGCCGGTAGTACGTATATGCCCCATAGGCGCCGCTCGCGTCCTGAAAACGCAGCGCGTCCAGCGTCAGCGTCTCGCCGCCCCGCTTGTAGACGCACGTCGCCCCGTCCGTGAAGCCATACTCCTTGAGAGCCGGCGCGTTGGCCGGGTCCAGCGCCGCCGCGGTCTGCACCCGCTCCGCGGGAGCCTTCGCCTCCCAGCCCGCCAGCGTCTCCGGCAAAAGCGCCTTGGGAACCGGCGGAAGCACCAGGTGCGTCGCCCCTGTTGGCGCTGCAACCTTGGCCGGCGCGCCCTGCGCCCACACCCCCGCCGCGCCCCCGGCAACCACCGCCACGCACACCGCCATTGCAATCCGACGCATCAACACTCTCCGGTCTTCAGGGTACACGTTCCCTCTTCGCCGCTCTGTCGGCCATTCCTGTCTACTTGGACACTGCCCGCCCCCAAAAGGTTCCTGTCCTCACGCGCCGCCGCTCCCAGGCTGCCTCAAATACGCCCGCCACTCCTCGCCCTCGGCCAGCCGCTTCAGCAGCGCAAACCGCCTCCGCAGCAGCCTCTCCACATGGGGCGTCATCACCCAGCGCCCCACACCCTCGCCCAGCCTGCCCCACGGCATTGTGAAGCGCAGCTCGTCCCGCATCTCCACCGTCCCGTCTCCCCGTTCCGTGAAGCGGTGCTCGTGCTCGAAGGCGGCAAACCGGCCCGCGATCATCCGGTCGCGAAAGAACACCGGCGGCTCAAACCCGTCGATCAGGCTCTCGTGCTCCACCGGCAGGCCAAACTTCCATCCCCGCCACAGCACCGTGTCGCCCGCCGCCACCAGCCCCGTGGTGCGCCCCCGCACCGGGTTCATCCCCAGCACGCGCTCCACCAGTTCGATGCACGTCGAGAGCTGAAACAGCCGCTCCACCGGGGCGCTCACCACAACCGCGTCGCGCACCACAAACTCACGCGCCATGCGCGCCTGCCTCTAGCGGACCCGCCGCCGCCCACCAGCCGTCAAACGCCGCCAGCGCCCGCTCGCACACCATCCGGTGCCGCTCCTTCTTGTCCCGCACCTTCTTCCGCACCTCTTCCTCCAGCGGTTCCAGCAGGTCAAAGGTGATATTCGCCGGCTGGAAATGCTTGACCTCCGCGTGCGTAATGTAGTGCACCAGCGAACCCAGACCCGAGCTGCGCGGTGCAGTCACAGGCTCCTCGCCACGCGCCAGCGCCGCCGCATAGATCCCCGCCAGCAGCCCCGTCGCAATCGACTCCGTGTAGCCCTCCACGCCTGACAGTTGCCCCGCGAACATCAGCCACGGCGCACTCTTCAGCCGCAGCGTCTCGTCCAGCAGCGCCGGCGCCTGAATATAGGTGTTGCGGTGAATCTGTCCGTAGCGCAGAAACCGCGCATTCTCCAGGCCCGGAATCAGCCGCAGCACCTTGGCCTGCTCGCCAAACTTCAGGTGATTCTGAAAGCCCACCAGGTTGTAGCTGTCGGCGCGCACGTTCTCCTTGCGCAGTTGCACCACCGCCCACGGCGTCCTTCCTGTCCGCGGGTCGCGCAGCCCCACCGGCTTCATCGGCCCAAAGCGCAGCGTGTCCCGCCCCCGCCGCGCCAGCACCTCGATGGGCAGGCAGCCCTCGAAGTAGTCCAGTTTCTCCCACTCCCTGGTCTCCGCCGCCTCCGCCGCCAGCAGCGCATCCAGAAAGCGGTCAAACTCCGCCCGGTCCATGGGACAGTTGATGTAGTCGGCCGTGCCCTTGTCCCACCGCGCCGCAAGGTACACCCGTTCCATGTCGATCGAGTCCGCCTCCACAATCGGCGAAATCGAGTCATAGAACGCCATGTGCCCCGAGCCCGTGATCCGCTCGATCTCCGCGCTCAACGCATCGGAGGTCAGCGGCCCCGTCGCCAGAATCGTCAAGTCAGGATCGCCGGCGCCCGGCTCCTGCAGGCGCGTCACCTCTTCGCGCATCACGCGAATCCCCGGCTCCGCCGCAATCGCCTCCGCAATCCGCCGCGAAAACTCCACCCGGTCCACCGCCAGGGCATGGCCCGCCGGCACCGCCGTCTCGTCCGCTATCCGCAGCAGGGCCGACCCCGCGCGCCGCATCTCCTGCTTCAGCAGCCACGGGGCGGTGTTCGGCGACTCGCTCTTCAGCGAGTTCGAGCACACCAGCTCCCCAAACTCCGTGGTCTGGTGCGCCGGCGTCAGCAAAGGGCTCCCGTCCACCATCCGCCGCATCTCATACAGGTCCACCTGGCAGCCCAGCCGCGCCGCCGTCAGCGCCGCCTCCGGCCCCGCCAGTCCCCCGCCAATCACGCGAATCCTCAAAGCGCGGACCCCGCTTCCGGGCTCGCCGGCTTTAGCCCCGCCAGTCGCCGCAGCGCCTCGCCCGTCACCCGCACGTTGCGCCACTCGTCCAGAAACTCCGCCCCCATCGCCCGATAGAACTCCACCGCCGGCGTGTTCCAGTCCAGAACCTCCCACTGCAGCCGCGGGCAGCCCTTCTCCACCGCAATCGCCGCCACCCGCTCCAGCAGCGCCTTGCCCACGCCCAGCCCTCGCGACTCCACGTTCACAAACAGGTCTTCCAGGTAGAGCCCCGGCCGTCCCAGCCACGTCGAGTAGTTGAAAAAGTAAAAAGCGAACCCCGCCGGCTTCCCGTCTACATCCGCAATCAGGCAGGAATAGAAGGGATTCGGACCAAAGCCGTCGCGTTCCAGATCCGCCTCCGTCGCCATCACTGCCTCCGGCTCCCGCTCATACTCCGCGAGCGCCCGGATGAAGGTCAGAATCTGTGCCACATCCGCCTTCGTGGCGGGTCGAATCGAAATCGTCATTCCATAATTCTAGGCCCTGCTCTGTGATACAGGCCACATTTGCCGCCCGCACCCTGCCGCTAACATGGAGTGGGTGACTTCGCCGGGAAATCCCGGCGCGGCGCCTGTTACGGCAGAGGGACACCCCTTCCACGCCGGGTTCAAGCTCCGTTCGATGCGTCCAATTCGCGCTCCGGGCGTGGCGGCCTTCATTTTCAACGCCCCACGCTCTTGTATTGGACACTCCTATGGATTTAACTTGAGTCCTGCATAGAGGTCTGTCCGTGTGCCGGTTGCCGTTTCGCGGCCTCCCGGTAACTCCGGCCATTGGCCGCTCAAGCGATTGCGATTCTCAAGGCTGTTGCTCCACCCCTGGCATTTGGCACCAAGGGCACTCTAGCCGGAACACCGTCCCCGGCCAACGTGCCGGACTTTACGACTTTTTTTAGAGCCCGCGGGCCTCTCTGTTCCCGCCGCTCCCAAGGAGAAGAACCATGAAACGCACCCTTTCCCTTTGCCTCGGCCTGCTGGCAGTCGCCCTTTTGCCCGCCCTTGCGCAAACGCCCGCGGCAGCGCCCACCGGCAAGATCCATGGCCACGTCACCAACCCCACCGGCGCTTCCCAGTCCGGCGGCACGGTCACCCTGGTCGCCACCACCCGCGTCGCCTCCGGCCCCGGCCTCTCCGCCCAGACCGCGGAACGGGGCACCTTCACGGTCGACACCAACGGTGAATACGCCGGCGAGGCTCCCGCGGGAACCTACAAGCTCATCTATCGCACCCCGGATATGACCGCCGACAAGGAAGCCGACCACGTCGAGGCCGTCAAAATCACCGCCGGCGAGACCACCGTGCAGGACATCGACATGTCTCGCAAGGAGTACATCGACCAACTGCCCGCCGAGCAGCGCAAGCAGCTTGAAGACCTGAGAAAGCACAACTCTGAAGCCCTCAAGGCCAACGAAGTCATCAAGAACCTCAACAACGATCTCAAGCTCGTCACCCAGGACATCAAGGACGCCGACGGCGCCCGCGCCGCTGCGACCGCCGCCCTGGGCGCCACCGCCTCCAAGGCCGACATCGACGCCAAGGAAGCCGAGGTCAAGCTCGCCAAGTACACCGAGATTGAAACCCTCATGCTCAAGGACACCGCCGCCAAGCCCGATGCCTCCGTCCTCTGGGCGCAGCTCGGCCAGGCCCAGGTCGGCCTCAAGAAGTACGACGAAGCTGAAGCTACCTACAAGAAGGTGCTCGAACTCGAAGCCAGCGCCAAGAAGCCCAATCCCGCCGTCCAGGGTCTGGCCAATAGCGGACTCGGCGAGATCTACGCCCGCCAGGGCAAGGTCCCCGAGGCCAACGCCGCCTATGACGCCGCCGCCAAGGTCAATCCCACCCAGGGCGGTTTCTACCTCAAGAACGAGGCCGTCATCTTCTTCCAGATGAACAATGCGGATGCCCAGGTCGCCGTCGCCGACAAGGCCATCGCCCTCGACCCCAACCAGCCCCTCCTCTACTACCTCAAGGGCAATGGACTGGTCCAGAAGACCACCATGGACGACAAGACCCACAAGCTCGTCCCGCCCCCCGGCTGCATGGAGGCCTATCAGAAGTACCTCGAACTGGCCCCCACCGGCCCCTATGCTGCTGAAGTCAAGGGCATCCTCGCCGGCTTCAACCAGACCATCGAGACCAACTTCAAGGCCGACAAACCCAAGAAGAAGTAGCCAACCCGTCCCACCCCACCGAGGGCGCTTCCGGCAGCCGGAAGCGCCCTCGGTGTTTTAAACCCATCCGAGCCGGGTGCCCCGGCAATCAAATGAACCCTTGGTGGGGATCAGACAGGTTCCGCATACGATCGCGCCGCAGGCGCAGGGTTGATTAGCCCCGCGCTTCAGCGTGGGGAGCCTGCCGGCAATCACCAGTCAGTCCCGTAAGGACGGCGCAAAAGGCCAATTCTGTTTTCAAAGCATGGTGCATGAAATTGCCCTGCCTGCCCCACCTCACCTCAACTCCCGCCCTCCCACCCTCTACAATCCATTCCATGAGCTCCGCCCTGCCCAGCTACGCTGAAGCCGCGGCCCTGGTCGCCCGTCACGCGGCGGCGCTCTCCCGCTTCCGCCCCGCCATCGAGCGCGTTGACCTCCTCCACGCCGCCGGCCGCGTCCTCGCCCAGCCCCTCGTCGCCGACACCGACCAGCCCCCCTTCTCCCGCTCCACCCGCGACGGTTTTGCCTGCCGCGCCGATGACGCCAACCGCCACGCCCCCCTCGTCCTCGCAGGCGCCGCCCGCGCCGGCGACGCCCCCTCCGGCCCGCTCCCCCCCGCCGCCGCCTGGGAGATCATGACCGGCGCGCCCGTCCCCTCCGGCGCGGACGCCGTCCTGATGCTCGAACACGTCGAGACCGCCCGCGCCACCGTCCGCCTCCTCCCGCCCCGCACCGTCAAGCCCGGCGAAAACATCGTCGCCCAGGGCGTGCAGGCCCGCCAGGGAGACCCCCTGCTCGCCCCCGGCGTCGTCCTGCGCCCCGGCCAGATCGCCCTCGCCGCCGCCCTCGGCTACGCTGCCCTCGACGTCTTCGCCCGCCCCCGCGTCGCCATCCTCACCACCGGCGACGAGCTCGTCCCCATCCACGCCACTCCCGCCCCCGGCCAGATCCGCAACTCCAACGCCCCCATGCTCGCCGCGCTCGTCGCCGAGGCCGGCGGCGACCCCTGGCTCCTCCCCACCGCCCACGACAACCCCGCCTCCCTCGACGCCGCCCTCGCCCAGGCCCTCACGGCCGACCTCCTCCTCATCTCCGGAGGCGTCTCCGCAGGCAAGTTCGACCTCGTCGAGCCCGCACTCGCCCGCCTCGGAGCCACGTTCCACTTCACCGGAGTCCGCATCCAGCCCGGCAAGCCCACCGTCTTTGGCGAATTACCAGTCCCGAGCGCCAAGTCCGTCCGGGAGCAACACCGCACGAAGTGCTTCTTCGGACTCCCCGGCAACCCCGTCTCCTCCGCCGTCACCTTCCTGCTCTTCGCCGCGCCCATCCTCGCCGCCCTCACCGGCATCCGCGAAACCTGGCCCCGCTTCGCCCTCGCCCGCTTCGCCCCGCCCGCGGACCGCCACGCCAAACCCGGCCTCACCCGCTTCCTCCCCGCCGCCTGCACCTTCGGTTCCGACCCCCAGGCCGCCTTCGTCCCCTGGCACGGCTCCGGCGACCTCGGCGCCCTTGCCGCCTCCAACTGCTTCCTCGTCGTCCCTGAAGAAGCCGCAACCCTCCACCCCGGCGACCCCGTCCAAATCCTTTTGCCTTAAGGCGCAGCATCAACCCGCCACCAACCCCGGGTGCCCCAGGTCCCTCGCTTTTGGGGACCTGGGAGACCACAACCCTTCAGCGAGCGAATAGCGAGCCTCTGGCCCCACCGCAGGTGGTGGGAGACCACAAACCCTCAACCAGCCAGGTCGAAAAAAGAGCCCTCCATGCCCAACCCCAGCCACCTCTCCCACTACGACCCCTCCGGCCAGGCCTCCATGGTCGACATCGGCGCCAAGGCCGCCAGCCGCCGCACCGCCACCGCCTCGGCCTTTGTCGAGCTATCTACCGCCGTGCTCGCCGCGCTGCCCGCCAACCCCAAGGGGAACCCGCTTGAGGTCGCCCGCTTCGCCGGCATCCAGGCCGCCAAGCGCACCGCCGACCTCATCCCCATGTGCCATCCACTGCCCCTCAGCCATATCGATGTCAAGGTCGAGATCGTTTCCACCGGCGTCCGCATCACCGCCACCGCGGCCACCAACGGCCCCACCGGCGTCGAAATGGAAGCCCTCACCGCCGCCTCCATCGCCGCCCTCACCGTCTACGACATGACCAAAGCCCTCGACAAATCCATCACCATCCGCCACATCCAGCTAGAATCCAAAACCGGCGGCAAATCCGGGGACTTCGTTCGTCAGCCTTCGTCAACTTCGGGATAGAGTGGACTCCTCCGCCCCGCCTTCCCCAACGCCCAGCAAATCCACTAGGATTCTCCTTCCGCCCGAAGGAGGCTCCATGCCGCGCACTCCCGTTCTTGCCGCTCTGCTCGTCCTCGCCGCCGCTGCGTCCGCCGCCCAGTCCGTCTCCGTCTACCAGACCACCCCGGACCTGCTTGAAGCCCTCTCCCAGCGCGAGACCCTCCACTTCGCGCCCAAGCCCGGCCCCGCAGACATCCCCGTCGTCACCATCGACGATGCCCAGACCTTCCAGACCATCGACGGCTTTGGCGCATCGCTCACCGACTCCGCCGCCTGGCTCTTCGCCAAAAAGCTCCCCCCCGCGCAGACCGACGCCGCCTTTCGCACCCTCTTCAGCCGCAAGGGCGGCATCGCCCTCAGCTTCCTCCGCCAGCCCGTCGGCTCCTCTGACCTCGCCGCCACCTTTTACTCGCTCGACGACCTCTGCGAGCAGTCCGCCAAGGCCTGCACCACACCCGCCGGCCAGGCCGACCCCGGCCTCGAGCACTTCTCCCTGAAGCACGACGAGGAGTACATCCTGCCCCAGCTCAAGCGGGTCCTGGCCCTCAACCCCGAACTCAAGGTCATGCTCACCCCCTGGAGCCCTCCCGGCTGGATGAAGACCTCCGGCACCATGCTCGGCTCCAGCGCCGACGGCAAGACGCCCTCCAGCCTGCGCCCTGAGTTCTACCCCGCCTTCGCCCAGTACCTCGTCAAGACCGTGCAGGGCTACCAGGCCGCCGGGGTGCCCATCTACGCCCTCAGCGTGGAGAACGAGCCCCTCTACGCCCCGCCCACCTACGCCGGCATGCAGATGCTGGCCGCCGAGCAGGCCGCCTTCTTTGGCGACACGCTGGCTCCGGCTCTGGCCGCCGCGCACCTGACCCCCAAAGTGATGGCTTACGACCACAACTGGGACCGCCCCGACTACCCGGAGGCCGTTCTGCGCGACCCCAAGGCCGGCGCGCTGGCCGCCGGCACCGCCTGGCACCACTACGGCGGCGACCCGGCCGTGATGACCAGGAATCACGAGGAGTTCCCCGCCAAGGAGCAGTGGGTGACCGAGAGCAGCGGCGGCACCTGGCAAAAGGGCCTCGACGGCAAGGGCAACATCCTGGCCGAGGAGGCCGCCGAACTCATCGCCGTCACGCGCAACTGGGCGAAGAGCTACATTCTCTGGGCCCTCGCCACCGACCAGAACCACGCCCCCTACGTGGGCGGCTGTGACACCTGCCGCGGCCTTTTGACCATCGACCTCACCAGCCCCGAGCACCCACGGGTCAAGCCCGAGCTGGACTACTACGTCCTGGGCCACGCCACCCGCTTCCTCTTTCCCGGCGCCGTCCGCATCGCTTCTAACGAGCCCGCCGCCACCGGCATCCGCGACGTCGCCTTCCGCAACCCCAACGGCTCCATCGTCCTCTACACGCTCAACACCGCCCCCACCGCCCAGCCCCTCCGGCTCGCCTTCCGCGGCCGCACCCTGGACACGACTCTCCCCGGCGGCGCCATCGCCACCTTCCTCTGGAAGCCTTGAGTCTGTATTGGGGACATGCGTGCGGTTTCGGCATACACGGCTGCGGAAGACTCGAAGGGGAAGGCATGAAGTGTCAGGGCATGACTTCAGTCGTGCCATAAAGCCAATCAAATCAACGGGGCTTTAGCCCCTGAGGTATGCCGTTCGGGAATTTCGGCCAAGAAGATGCCTTTTTTCGTAACCTACTCAGCCCTTTTGCCCCGCCTGCTCCTTCTTCGCTTCCTTCACCGCCGGCTGCGCCTCAAAGAACGCCTCCACGTCGGTGATGGTCTGCGTCATGCGATACGGCGGAAGGCTTTGCAAGAAAGTGCGCCCATAGCGCTGCCGGGTCACGCGCGGGTCCAGCAGCACCAGCACCCCGCGGTCCTCGAGCGAGCGGATGAGCCGCCCAAAGCCCTGCTTGAGCGTCAGCACCGCGGCCGGCACCTGGTAGTCAAAGAAGGGCTTGCCGCCAGCCTCTTCAATAGCCTTCATCCTCGCCTGCACTACCGGGTCGTTGGGCACCGCGAAGGGCAGCCGGTCAATGATCACGCAGCTCAGCGCCTCGCCCTGCACATCCACTCCCTGCCAAAAGCTCGATGTCCCAAACAGCACCGCGTTCGGCGTGGTGCGAAACTCCTCCAGCAGCGCCTTGCGCGGGGCCGACCCGTGCAGCAGGATGGGGTAGTCCAGCACCGGCAGCAGCAGGTCATAAAGCGTCCGCATCTGGCTGTAGCTCGTGAACAGGCAGAAGGCGCGGCCCTTGGTAATCTCCAGCACCCGCCGGATGCAGCGCGCCGCCGCCTCCTGGAACTCCGGGTCGCGCGGGTCGGGCATCTCCGGCGGCAGATAGAGCAGGGCCTGCTCGCCGTAGTTGAAGTGCGACGGCACCACCAGCTCGCGGGCCTCTTCCAAACCCAGCCGCTTGCGCATGTGCTCAAATCCGCCCTGCACCGTCAGCGTGGCCGAGGTCAGCACAACGGTCGGAATCTGCTCGAATACCAGCTCGCGCAGCAGCTCGGAGACGTCAATGGGCGTGGCCTGCAGGAACGTGGTGCGCGACTGGGACCGGAACCCGCCCCGGCCTCCTGAAGCTGACTTGTCGCCGCCCCCTGAGATGCGCCGCTCCATCCAATACACCATGTTGCCCGCGCTCGACTCGAGCAGGAACTCCAGTTCGCCGCGCAGCCGCACCACCCGCTTGCGCAGCCCCGGCGCCTCATCGATGCCGGTCAGCCCCTCCATCTCCGCCTCCAGCAGGCGGAGCGTCGACTTCACTGACAGGTAGAGATCGCCCTGCGTCTCCAGAAACTCCTCGCGCTCCGTGAAGGGCTGCCGTCCGTCCCCCGCCATGGGCAGCCCGGCAAAGAACATCCGCGCCCGGTCACGCAGTTGCTGCGTGGCGGCGGGCAGGTTCTGCGCGCCCTCTTTGCCGCGCAGCAGCGTGTCCGTGTCGCGCGCCAGCTCTTCAAACCGCAGGTTGCTCACCGACAGGCCAAAGTAGCTGGAGGCCACGTCCTCCAGCTCATGCGCCTCGTCAAAGATCACCGCCGCCGTCTCGGGCAGGATGCCGGCGTCCGGCGCGCCCGTCGCCTCCCGCTTCAGGGCCATGTCGGCAAAGAACAGGTGGTGGTTCACAATGATGATGTCCGACTCAAGGGCCTTGCGCCGCATCTCGGTGATGAAGCAGCGGCGATAGTCCGGGCAGGTCGAGCCCAGGCAGGCGTCGGAGCGGGCGTCCAGCTTGCTCCACAGCGCGCTCGACTCCGGCATCCCGCTCAGCTCAGCCCGGTCTCCGGTCTCCGTCTCCTGCTCCCACGCGGCAATCTGGCGATACTGGTCAATCTCCTCCAGCCCTGACAAAATGGGCTGATTGCGCAGGGCAAACAGCTTGTGGCGGCAGAGGTAGTTGGCCCGGCCCTTCATGTAGCAGACGCGCAGCCCGCCCAGCAGCGTCTCCAGAAACGGCACATCGCGGAAGTAGAGCTGGTCTTGCAGCGCCTTGGTCCCGGTGGAGACAATCACGCGCTGCCCGGTGCGCAGGGCGGGCAGCAGGTAGGCCAGCGTCTTGCCCGTGCCGGTGCCGGCCTCCACAATCAGGTGCCGCCGCTCCCCGAGCGCCCGCTCCACCGCCTTCGCCATCTCCATCTGGCCTGGCCTGTACTCATAGGGCAGCGGCGACTGCGAGAGAATTCCGCCCGGCGAGAAGAACTCATAGAGCGAAGGCAATGCGCGGGTTGGGCTGTCGCTCGGGGGCATGGACTGAAGTCCATGATAGAGAGTCGGGCTGGCGAATGAACAAACCGGCTGCCGCGCCATACCCAGGAATCCCGCCACCGGCCTTTCGAAGAGACGAATATCATCAACCACGCGAAAGGCGTTCGGGGTATTAGCCAAGTAGCAATTTTCGGTTAGGCGATCAATCGCCCTAAAAACTCTCCTTCTCTCCAAAAGCACTTTCATCCGGCGATTCGCAGTTCAATGACTAGCTCAGCTCAAAGCTCGAATGCTTGCTAAGTAACCATCCGATTCCTCCATATAAAGTGTTGCGTCCCACTGTGTAGTATGCATATACTCCCGTCCATCGAATTTCCAAGGAGGAAGCTGATGGGCAAGATCAATTACGGGCGTGTGATCCTGGGCGGTATCGTAGGGGGGATCGTCTTGGGTCTTCTCGACTGGTTTCTCAACGGTGTTTTGATGGGCGACCTTTGGACCGACGCCATGAAGTCGCTCAACAGGCCAAACGCGTTTTCCGGACCGTTCCTGCCGCTTCTATTCGTGCTTTACGTCGTTGGTGGCATTCTGCTCGTCTGGCTTTACGCCGCAATCCGGCCGCGCTTTGGCGCAGGTGTGCGGACTGCGGTTTATATTGGCCTGGTGATATGGGCGCTTGGCGGGCTGCTGCCAAACATCATGAGCACAGTACAGGGCATGTACACCCCGCGTCTGATGTTCTTGACCACTCTCGCCGGCCTGGTCCAACTTCTGGCAGGCGCCATCGCCGGGGCCGCTCTTTACAAGGAAGATTAATTCACCGACGCCTATCCAGCAGTCGGCGGGCGAACCCGAACTTAAGAGGGATTCTGTTCTGACGAGGGTGCCCCGGTCCCTCGCTTTTTTGGGCGACGGGGACCACCCGCCTGGAGGGAGTCTATTCCCAGGGATTGATCACACGGAGGCCAGTATGTTCGAAGTGCCGCACATTGCGCGTAGCCACCGCAAACCCTCGCGCGGCGGCGCAGGCCGCAACGTAGCGTCCGGCGCAGTGGCCCGTCTTGTCGTACCTCCGAACAGGCACTGAGCCTAGAGCGACTCATAGAAGACGGCCTGCCCTCTTGCATCCAGTTGCATGAGCAGATCGAAATCCGTGACGTTGCGCGTCAGCACCACGCAACCATTCCTGGTCGCTGTGAGGAAAATCAACGCATCGTTCAGCGCCCTGCGCTGCTCGACTTTGCCGTACCGCTGCAGCCGCGCCAGGAGGCCGGCGAGGATGCCGGCTTCGCGCCATGCCTCCCTGTCTGGCGTCAGAATGCGATGCTCCGGCCGCAACTCGATTGACTCGGTGACCCGAGCGATCACGCTCGCTGTATCCGGATGCGTGGGGTCAAGCAAGCCGGCCAGAGCCGCCAGCTCCGCCTCCGTAACCGAAGAGTGCCAGAGGCTCCCGGTCCGGAGAGCAACCTCCATATCATCCGGCAGTCTTCCCTGCAGAGCGTCGATATAGACGGTGGTGTCGAGCAGCAGCTTCGGAAGCGGAGGCTTGAGGTTCTTGAGATACCGCAACTGGGAGCGATTACGGTAGGTGAGCCCCTTTTGACGCTTCTCCGGCTTCAATCGCCGCAGCGATTGCTGGACCGCCGAGCTAGAACTCAAGGTCGAGATCCTTGCTCACCATACCGCGCTGGGCCAGAAGCCAATCACCATACTCGTCCGCGGCCACAATGTTCGCCAGCGCGGCTTCGATCAGCTTGGAGTCGGATTGGATACCGGTCTTCTTCTTCGCCTGCTCCACGAGAAGCGATGGCATGCGGCCGCGCACAGTCAGTGTCCGGCCGCCACTCAGCAGCCCCTGCTCTCCGGCAATGGCGAGTGCATCGCTGAACCGGCTGCCGACCGCTGCCGGCTTCAGTCGCTTTGAGCTTCGGGGAATCTCAAATCCAATTGCCTGGGCCATGACAGAACCTCCGCTTGAGCGTAGCACAGATTGTTCGGTTGTGTGCTACCGGACTGTTTACCCGGGAAGGGTTCGCAGGCGGGCGAACCCGAGCTTAAGAGGGATTCTGTTCTGACGAGGGTGCCCCGGTCCCTCGCTTCTTTGGGCGACTGGGACCACCCGCCCTTGATGGGCTACTCCCAGGGATTGATCACCCGCACGCCGGTGTGCTCAAAGTGCCTCACATTGCGCGTGGCCACGGCAAGGCCTCGCGCTGCGGCGCAGGCAGCAATATAGGCGTCCGGCGCGGCGGCCCGCTTGCCCATCCTCTCGCAGTGCGCCGCGATCTCGGCCATCTTGTCGGCGGCCGCGGAATCGAAATCGAGCGTGCGCTCCTTGAACAGATCGAGCACCTGCTCGATTTGCGCCGCAAGCGCGCTCATGCGTTTGCCGTCTGGAAGTCGCAGCACCCCGAAGCGAAGCTCGGCGCGGCTGATGGCAGTGATGAACAGGGTTTCGGCGCTCTGCTGGTCCAGCCATTCCATCACCTTCAGCGACGGCGTCGACTTGAGCGGCTCTGAAAGCACGTTGGTGTCAAGGACGATCACGCGAAATCCGCTCCACGGATCGTGCTGCGCTGGCGAGAGATTTCCAGATCGTCCATGCCCCCAACCTCCTGGGCGATGCGATGAATCTCCGAGCCGATCTTCAGACGCTTGGGGGGCAGCACGGTCTCTTCCAGAATCATGCGGACCTCGGCCTCGGTGGAGCGGCCGTTGTGTGCGGCGCGCGTGCGCAAGGCCCGGTGCGTCTCTTCGGAGAGGTTGCGGACGGTCAGGTTGGGCATGCCTTCACCTTACAAAGATTGTAGGCAATGATGGCAGAAATGTAAATCTGCCATCATTGCGACGACCGCCGCGCCGCCCGCGACCGCCTCAGAACCGGTAAACCCGCGCCTCCCAGGGCCGCAGATTCAGCTCCGTCGCGTGCTCCTCGCTCCCCGGCACATGGGGCAGGTTGCCCAGCACCAGCGCGCCCGCCTTGACCCCGCCCGGCAGCGTGTAGGCCACCGGTGCGCGCCCAAAGTTCAGCACCACCAGAAAGCGCTCCTGCCCCAGCGTGCGGGTATAGGCATACACCTGCGTATGCGCCGGGTCCAGGTCCGCATACTCCCCATACACCAGCGCCTTGTGCGCCCGGTGGAGCGCGATGGCGCGACGCGTGTAGTTGTAAACCGAGTCCGGGTCGGCCAGCTCCTGGGCGGCATTGATGGCGGTGTAGTTGGGGTTCACTGCCAGCCAGGGCTTGGCCGCGGCAGGGCTGAAGCCAGCGTTGGCCGTCGCGTCCCACTGCATCGGGGTGCGCGAGTTGTCGCGGCCAAACCGGTGCGCGATGGCGACAAACTGCGCCTCTGTCACCTTGCCCGTCACCACCCAGGCCTGGTACGCGTTCTTGACCTCAATGTCGTTGAACTGGTCCACGCGTTCGAAGGGATAGTTCGTCATCCCCAGTTCATCGCCCTGGTAGAGAAACGGGGTGCCGCGCAAGGTGAGCAGCATCGTCTCCAGCAGCTTGGCCGAACTGGCGCGGAACTCAGGCGTCGAGTCGTCGCCAAAGTTCGATACCAGCCGCGGGTTATCGTGGTTGGAGAGGAAGACCGTGTCCCAGTCGGTTTTGGTCAGCACCTGCGCGTGGCGGTCGTAGATCGACTTCAGCTCCGGCAGCTCCCACTTCCGCTCGGTGTAGCCCTCCCCGCGATTCACGCGAATCGCGTCAAAGTTGAACACCAGGTTCAGCTCGTTGCGCTGGCTGTTGATGATCCTGGTTTGCTCGTCGAGGGTGATGCCGATGGCCTCGCCCACGGTCATGGTGTCGTACTTCGCCAGCACCTCGCGGTTCATCTGCTGCAGGTACTCGTCGCGGCGCGGCCCGTTGGCCCACAGGCGCGATGGGTCCTTGAGCTGGTCGGCGGTCAGGTCGGGCAGACCGGGCTGCTTGGAGATGAGGGGAATCACGTCCATGCGGAATCCGTCCACGCCCTTGTCCAGCCAGAAGCGCATCAGGGAAAACACATCTTCGCGGACCTTGGGGTTGTCCCAGTTCAGGTCGGGCTGCTTGGCGGCGAACAAGTGCAGGTAAAACTGCCCCGTGGCCGCGTCGTATTGCCAGGCAGGCCCGGAGAAGTAGCTCGGGTAGTTGTTTGGGGGCAGGGGATGAGCCGGGTCGTCCGGATTGGGGCGCCCGTCCCGCCAGAAATAGTAGTCCCGGTAAGGGTTGTCCCTGCTTTTGCGGGACTCGGCGAACCAGTGGTGCTCGTCCGAGGTGTGATTGACCACCAAATCGATGATCAGCCGCATGTGCCGCGCCTTGATCCCGGCCAGCATCCGGTCAAAGTCCGCCATCGTGCCAAACTCCGTCATCACCTTGCGGTAGTCGCGGATGTCGTAGCCGTTGTCGGCGTTGGGCGAGTCGTAGTGGGGGCTGAGCCAGATCACATTGACGCCCAGCTTTTGCAGGTAGTCGAGCTTCTGCGTAATGCCGTTCAGGTCGCCAATTCCGTCGCCGTTCGAGTCCTTGAACGAGCGCGGATAGACCTGGTACACGACCGCCTCCTTCCACCAGCGGGGTTCGTAGCCGTTGATGAGCGGCGCCGCGGCCTTTACGGCCGGTTTGGCGGCGGATTGCTGGTCCTGGGCGACTGCGGATGCGGCAAGGAGAAGCAGTGTGGCAAGAATCGATGCGGAGACAACCCGTATGTTTTTCATCCTCGGATGATAGCGCTCGCGACAAGGCAGGGCCAGTGGGCCAGGCGGGTGCGGGGGGGCCTTGGAAAATGGCGTCCGGTCGAAAAATGAATGGACGCTCATGAAGAATGGCTTTCCTTCTGTGGGTAAAACATGGGAGCTACTATGCAAAGCTTTGCAGTTAGTACGGAACCCAAGGCGCATTCTAGCGACAAGTTAAGCCAGTGTTTGACCTTCTTCAAAAAGCGCGCCCATCGCTGCAAGTCTTGGCACACAATGGTGTAAGCCGGGCATTGAAACCGCCGAGACACAGAAATCTCTTCCACCTTCAGTCTTTGGCTGACTGATTGCTTGGCATGTGTCGAGGCGTATAGATTCCCCGCGCAGATGAGCAGGTTTCCAATGGTCGATGCTGCAATCCAGTTGCGTCCGCTGCCACGGTGGCCTTCCCGCAAGCCACTGGCCTATGCGCTGTGGGGGGCGGTTGGTCTCCATTGCGCACTGCTGCTGGCACTCGGGCAGCGCGCTGCTGCGGCCTCGCGCCTGGTCATGGCGGTCATTCCGCTGCTGGCGGCCGTCTGCACAGAGTGGCGCGCGCAGCGGCTTGCCGAACGTGAGCGCACCGGCTGGCGCTGGCTGAGTTTGGCCCTGGTGCTCTGGGCCGGCGGCCAGTTGCTCGAGGCCCTGCTGGGCGGCCCTCCCACTGCATCCAGCTTGACAGTCGTGGACGCGGCTGACCTGTTTTACATCGCCGCCGCCTTTCCCGTGTTCCTGGCCGTCACCGGTTCACGCGACCAAGAGAAGATTCGCGCTTCTTTTTATCTCAATTCCGCCCAGATTGGCCTGGCCCTCTCACTCGCCTTCTTCCGCCTCTACCGAATGCCCATGTCTGCCGCGCAGGCTGCGAAAGCGATGATGGCAGTCGCCGCCGGAGAGTGCCTGCTGCTGGCCTTCGCCGCCGTTTTGAGGCTTGCCTCCTGGTCCACCCTTGAAGAGCGCCGCCGGACCCGGCTGGTCTGCGTCGCGCTCTGGCTTTATCTTTCCATCGAGTTATGGATGAGCTATGCCAGTTGGCAGTGGCATCTTCGCGCCGGAACGCTGCTGGATATACTCTGGGGCGTTCCCTTCCTTTTTTCCGGATGGCAGGCGCTCCGTTTGCCGGTAGACACCATGCCCACTGAAATAGCGCTCCGCCGCAACCGGCTGCGTCTCCTTTTCCAGAACTTTGGCCCGCTGCTCGTCAGCGCCGGCATCTTCCTGCTGGCCGTCTCCATTGCCAGGGAGCATCCGCTGATTGCCTTGTCGGCCATCTTCCTCCTGCTCCTCATTCAGGGCGTTCAGGGCGGGCTGGTCCAGATGAGCTACCGCAGCGGCCGGGAAATGCTCCTCAGCCGGGAAAGGGAGTTGGAGATTGCCAACCTTGCACTCGAAAGGCTGGCCCTGGAAGACCCCCTCACCGGCATTGCCAACCGCCGCCATTTCAACTCCGCGCTCGACGAGTCGTGGAAGCGCGCCGCGCGGCAGCAACAGCCCGTCACGATTCTCATGATCGACCTGGACTACTTCAAGGCCATCAACGACGCGCATGGCCACCCCCATGGAGACCAATGCCTTCTCAAGGTGGCGCAGGTGCTGTCGGAGTTTGCCGGCCGGGCAGGCGACCTGCTGGCACGCTATGGCGGCGAGGAGTTCGTTCTCCTGCTGCCCAACACGAGCCTGGGCGGCGCCATGACGGTGGCCGAGCGCATGCGCTACGCCATCTATTCCCAGAAAGTCGCCAACGGAGCCTCCCCGTTTGATAAGTGCCTGACCATCAGCATCGGCATTGGAGCATGCGACCCCAAGCCGGGGGCGGAGCCCGGCGCGCTGCTCCGCGCCGCCGACCAGGCCCTCTATGAAGCCAAGGGGCTGGGTAGGAACAGAATCTGCGCCCGCGCCTGTTGAAGCCGTCAAAACCGGGTCAACCAAACCTGGGCAACTGCCCTCCTTCTTTCCACCGGTCAGTACAATAAGAGCGGGAGAGGTCATGGCTCGCTACTGGACCGGAGTTCTGCAACATCGCGGTGGGCTCGGTCTGGCTGCCAATATCGTGTTTGCGATCTCCCTGGCCTGCCTCGCCAATGTTTTGGTTTTCCTCGTCAATCCAGCCGAACAGCTTGAGACTCCGGTATACCGCTTTCAGCCGCCCGGCTTTGTCATCGGCCTGGTGTGGGTGCTTCTGTTTGCCGCCATGGGTTTCGCCCGTTGGCTCGTCTTGCCCCAGCAAGACGGCGGGCTCAAGCGCCGGACATCGGTCCTCCTGCTCATCGTCTTTTGCGCGGCGTATCCGCTCTACACCCTCGGACTCCGCAGCATGACCCTCGGCCTGGCCGGAAATGCGGTTACCGCGGCCCTCGCCATCTGGGTGGCCAGCCGCATCCGCCGCTCTTCGTGGTTGGCAGCCGGCATGGTTCTGGCCCCGGCGGTCTGGGTCGCGTTTGCGTCGTACCTGATCCTGGAACAAATCCTCGGGAGGTCCATTTGATCCACTCACGCAAGAAGCTGGGAACCCTCTGGGCTGCAGCCTCCGTCATTCTGGGGATGTGTTCGGGCGGTGCCCTGGCTGCACAAACCGCCCTTCCGGCTCAGGCGGCTGTCACCACCGTCAAGCCCGACGAAGGCTCCATCCCTCGTCACGCCGGCGCCCTGCAGGTTGTCCCCATGACCCTCGAACAGCAGGGCCGCTACTACGCGCGCCATTCCTTTGACCCCGGCTCGCTCCTCTCTCCGGCGCTGCCCGCGGCCATCCTGATGCTCAATCCGCCCCACCACTACCCCCGCGAGTGGAAGGACGGGGGCGGCGCATTCGGCCGCAACTTCGGAAACGCCCTGGCTGCCGAACAGGCTGCCAATGCCGGCAAGTTCCTGGGCTGCGCCGTCTTTGGCGAGGACCCGCGCTACTTTCCCGACACCCATACGAACCCGTTCCACCGCGTCTACCATGCCCTCGCCTTCACCGTGGTGGACAACTCCACGCACGGGAGGCCCCGTCTCGCCCTCTCCAACTTCGCGGGCGCGGCGGCGGGCGGCTTTGTCGGCATGGCCTATCTCCCCGATGGCTACACCGACGCCATTCACGCCGGACAGCGCGCCGGCGGCACGTTTGTGGGCTACGTTCCCACTCAGATCGTTGGATTCGCCACCCACAATGTCACCGAGGAGTTCTCACCGGAGCTCAAGTGGCTCCGCCGCAAGCTTCACATTCCCTTCAGCCATTGAGTCGCCGGGCCGCAGACGGCCCACTCCGGCAGGGCCTTGAGCACCTACGCCTGGTTTGACTTCGCCTGGTGGACTAAGCATACTTAGTCCATGGCCTACACAGTTCATCAGGCGAAAACTCACTTCTCCCGGCTGCTCAAAGAGGCAGAGGCGGGCCAGGAAGTCGTCGTGATGCGCGGCAAAAAGCCTGTCGCCAGGCTCGTGGCCATCGACGAGCCGGCCACGAATCTCTCCGACCCCAGCTTCCGCCTTGCCGGTGCATACCGGGGGCGCATGCGCTGGGATGAGAGCGCCTTTGATCCGATGACGGACAAGGAACTGGTGGAAAGCGGTTTGGGGTGGATGCTGGATGCGCCCCTTGTTCCTCCCGCCTCTGAGTCTGCGGAGAAGTGACTTACCTGCTCGATACACATACACTTCTCTGGGTTTTGAATACTCCGGAGGCGCTTCCTTCGCGGGTCATGCGCATCGTGCTGGACTCGGCCGCCACCTTGCTGGTTTCCATCGCCACTCCCTGGGAGATGGCCATCAAAGTCAACTGCGGCAAGCTGGATGCGGCAGATATCCTGGAGAACTTTGAGGCGGCCATGACGCGTGGCCGCATCACTGTTCTCGAAACTGCGGTGCGGCAGGCAATCCTCAGCGGACGCCTTCCCCTGCACCACCGCGACCCCTTCGACCGGCTGCTGGCCGCGCAGGCCCTGGACCTGCGCATCCCCATCCTCAGCCGCGACCGCGTCTTTGACCTTTACGGGGTCCAGCGAATCTGGGATTAACTGACGCCGTTTCAAGTCTTTACAAACGGCAATTGGAGCAGGTTGTGTCGAAGTATCACAAGTCGGTCGTCCCCACAAAGTCGCGCGCCGGATCGCTTCCCCTGGTGGCCATCGTGGGCCGCCCCAACGTGGGCAAGTCCACCCTTTTCAACCGCCTGACCGGCACCCGGCGCTCCATTGTGGGCGACGAGCCCGGCATCACCCGCGACCGCATCTATGGCGAATACGAGTGGGGCGGCCGCCAGTTCCGGGTAGTCGATACCGGCGGCATCGTGCCGGACGACCCCGACCTGATTCCCACCGAGATCTACAACCAGGCCAAAGTGGCGCTCGAAGAGGCCGACGCCCTCGTGCTGGTCGTCGACGCCCGCACGGAGCTCGCCAGCCCGGACTACGATCTGGTGCGCCTGCTCATTCGCGGCGGCAAGCCCCTGTTCCTCGCCGTCAACAAGGTCGAGGGAGAGGCCATGGCCCTGGCCGCGGAAAACTTCCGCCAGCTTGGCATCCGCAACGTTTACCCGGTCAGCTCCGAGCACGGTCTGGGCATCGGCGACCTGCTCGAAGCCATCGCCGCGGCCATCCCCCTGCCCGAGGGTGCGGCCATTCCCGAGGTCGGCGTCCTGGAGGCCGAGGCCAACAAGGAAGCGGCAGCAGGCCTGACAGAAGAAGAAGAGGCCGAGGGCGTCCACAAGACCCATGGCGAATTTGAGCAGCACGAGACATCCGTGGCCATCATCGGCCGCCCCAACGTGGGCAAGTCCACCCTGCTCAACTCCCTCACCGGCACCTCCCGGGCCATCGTCTCCCCCATTGCCGGAACCACCCGCGACGCGGTGGACGAGGTCGTCGAGTTCGAGGGCAGCCAGTTGCGCTTTGTCGATACCGCCGGCATCCGCCGCAAGGGCAAGACCCACCTCATGGCGGAAAAGCTCAGCGTGGTCATGGCCCGCCGTCACCTTGAAGCAGCCGACGTGGCCCTCCTGGTCATTGACGCCACAGCCGGCGTCACGGCCAGCGACGCCACCATCGGCGGCTATGCCCATGAGAGCGGCCGGAGCGTCATCATCGTGGTCAACAAGTGGGATGCCGTCACCACCGGCCGCACCGACGGCAAGCCGCCCGCCGACCGGACGATCTTCGAGGAGCAACTGCGCAAGTCGCTGAAATACCTGAGCTATGCCACCGTGATCTTTCTCTCGGCGCTCGAAGGCACAGGCGTCGAACGCGTTCTCCACGAGGTCATCACAGTGGCCGCCGAGCGGCGCAAGCGCGTCTCCACCGGCCAAATGAACCGCTTCCTTGACAAGGTCGACTTCCAGCGCGCCCCCGTGCCCATGTCCAAGCGCATCCGCATCTTCTATATGACCCAGGCAGCCGTCGCCCCGCCCACCTTTGTCCTCTTCACGGACCGCGACATCCAGTTGCACTTCGCCTTCGAGCGGTTCCTTGAAAACCAGATCCGCGAGGAGTTCGGCTTCAAGGGCACACCCATCTGGTTCAAGGTCAAGGCCCGCAACGCCAAAAAGGACGACTAGGGAAAAACTGGCAGGCGCCCCATCCATTGCGCGTTTTCCAGCGCAATGGATGGGATCCCGCAAAGTTCGGGCCCACACAATTTTGGAAAATGGGGCGTCGCAACCGCGGCGCCCTTTTTACGTTGCACTCACCGGCTGCCGGATGGATGAGGCAAGGTAACCCTCCTCGGCCAGGTGCTGCCCCATCTGCGCATACATCTCCGGGTTGCGGGGCTGCCAGGTTCCCAGCCCGTCCACGTAGCGGTTGAACATGCAGAACGCGGCGGCGATCAAGACGGTGTCGTGAATCTCGAGGTCCGTGGCTCCGTGGGCGCGGGCGGCTTCGACATCGGCGGTGGTCACCAGCTTGCCGTCCTGCTGCACCTTGCCGGCGATGGCCAGCAGGGCCTTCAGCTTGGGGCTCACAGGCGCGGACCGATAGTCCGTCTTGACCTGCTCCACAACCGAGGCGTCCCCCAGGTGGCAGGCGGCCGCCGCGCCGTGGCTGGTCTGGCAGAAGTAGCAGTCATTGCGCGAGGAAACGTAAGTGGCGATCAGCTCCCGCTCGCCCGGCGTGAGCGTCCCCGGCTCATGGAGCAGAACGTGCGCCAGTTCGCGGAGCGGCTTGGCGGTCTCGGGGCGATAGGTGAGTCCGGCACTGATGCCGGGAAGGCCTTCGGGCAGTTCGATATGCGGCATGGGTTTCTCCTGGGGTCTGCAGTTGGAACCGCTAAGCGGTGAAGGGGGCCAGATACTCCTCGCTGACCGAGACATAGCCATCGCGGGCCACGCGCCGTCCGCGCTCCCGGTAGAGCGCCTCGTCGTCCGGCTGCTCCGTGCCCAGCCCGTCCACGTAGCGGTTGTACATGCAAAACGCGGCGGCAATCAGCACCGTGTCGTGAATCTCCAGGTCCGTCGCCCCCAGTTCCCGGGCGGCCTGCACATCGGCGGCGGTCACGAGCTTACCGTCCTGCTGCACCTTGCCGGCGATCGCCAGCAGCGCCTTGAGCTTGGGGCTGATGGCCGCCTGGGTAAAGTCCGTCTTCACCTGCAGCACCAGGGCCTCGTCCCCGCCCAGGTGCGCGGCGGCAATGGCGCCATGGATGCTGTGGCAATAGAGCGTGCAATTGCGGCTCGATACATACGTCGCAATCAGCTCGCGCTCGCCGCGGCTGAGCGTGCCGGGGCCGCTCAACAGCACCTCAACCAGGGCGTTGAGGGGCCGGGCGGTCTCTGGCCGGAAGGCCATGGCGCCGCGAATGCCGGGAAGTCCGGGGGGAAGGGCGATGTGAGGCATGGTGCGTCTCCTTTTTTTGTATTGAAGTTGATCAGGAAACCTGGGTCTCGACGGCCGTCTGCGGCTGTGGGCTACGCCTCGTCACCAGCCAGCGCACCGGCAGACCCGCCAGAACAATGGCCGCGCCCAGCAGCGATGGCCCGAGGCTGTGCATCAACAGCATGGCGGCCAGGACTGCGGAGCCGCCCAGAAAGACCAGCGGCGCCCAGGGAAACCACCACCGCCGAACCGGCGTGACAGCGCGAAACAGCGAAGCCACGGTCAGAGCCAAAAAAACCACGGCCGAGAAGATGATGAAGGCCAGAATCCGGTCAAATGCTCCCAGGGCCAGAACCCCCAGCGCCATCCCCGTCTGCAGCAGCACCGCGTTGGCCGGGGAGCCAAATCGCGGATGGAGCCGCCCAAAAACTGCGAGCGGGCCAGCGCTGCCCGACTCCGCCAGCGCCAGCGCATAAGTCACGCGCGGCACGGCCATGCTCAGCACCAGGAGCCCGCCCAGCACGCTGAGCAACACACACGCAGACAGCACCCGTCCCCCTGCCGCTCCAAACAACGCCTGCCCAAACTGCGCAACAAAAGCCGTGTTGCTGTCGATCTGATCCATGGGCACGACCGCGACAAAGGCGAAGCTCAGGAGCAGATAAAGCGCCGTCACCACCAGCACCCCGCCTGAAAAGGCGATCGGCAGGGTCCGCTCCGGTTCACGCACCTGCCCGGCGATCTTGCCCGCCTCCCACCATCCGCCAAAGCAGAAGAAGGCGCTGATCGCGGCCCCGGCAATGGCGCCCATGAGCGGGTCCGAGCTGGCGCGCCGGGCCGCCAGCGGCGCCAGGTTGGCCATCGTGGCGTGCCCCGAGACCAGCGCCCAGCCCACCAGAGCCGCCAGCACCGGCACCTTGAGCCAGTTGAGCGCCGTCATCAGGGAACTGGAGAGCCGGGTTCCCGCGTGGTTGAGCGCGCCCAGCCCGATCAGAATGAACGCCGGCAAAACGGCCGCCAGCGCCGCCGGCACCGGAAGGAGCGCCTGCACATATGGCACCGCGCCTACGCACAGCGCCGCCGCAACGCCCGGATACATCACCACGGCGGCCATCCAACCATACAGAAAAGCAACCCGCGGCCCAAATCCCCGGCGCAGGTAAAGGTACTCGCCCCCGTCATGGGGATTGCGCACCGCCAGCTCGGTAAAGCAGAGCGCCCCCGCCAGCGTGAGCACCGCCATCCCGCACCACACGGCGGCCAGCAGGGCAGGCGACCCCAGCGACCGCGCCATCGCGGCCGGGGTCAGAAAGATTCCCAGGGAGATGGCTTCGCCTGTGACAACGGCGGTCGCCGCCCACACACCCATCTGCCGCCCGCCCTGGGGTTCTGTCCGCATCGTTTGGACATGGTACGCAGGCCACGCCAGGGCGCGCATCCTCCTTTGGGTGGGGATGGGCGTGACGATGGATGTGGAGAGGACAGGCTGCGCGGCCCGGGGGCCGAGCGCGACTTCTCTCCTGCCTCCAGCTCCGTCAAACAATCAGGGACTTCCCAGGCTGCGGCAAGTTTCGAGAGGCAAGGCACGAAGTGTCAGGGCACGACTTCAGTCGTGCCGCTAAAGCCAATTGATTCTTCGGGCTTTAGCCCCTGCGGAACAGGAGTCGAAGTCCTGAATTGCTTTTGAACCGGTTGCTACGTGCCGGCCTGCGCCAGCAACTGCCTCACGGAGTTGCGCCAGCTCTGCAGGACGGCGCGGTCGCCCAGCTTCAACTGCTTGGCGGCCTCTTCGATGGTGATGCGTCCGGTGTAGAGGGCGTCCGTCACACGGTCGGCCAGGTCGGGCAGATACAGGCTCATGCCGCCGTGGCTGTGAATCTCCTGCTTGAGGGGGCTGTGCTCAAAGAGCTCAAACTTGCGCTCCTCGCCAAAGTAGCCGTTGCGCACCACATGCACCACTCCGGCCGGCATGGCGTCAATGTAGGACTTCAACAACTCCAGGCTGTCGCGCTGGCGGTTGATCACCCAGAAGGTGATCAGCGGCCTCCCCAGCTCCTGAAGAGAATCCAGAAGAATGTTTCCATGATCGCGCACGGCATCGTTGTTGCGGGCGGGCGTGTTCACCACAATGGTCTTGTGCGGGTCCGCGTCGCAGGTGTTCACAAGATAGATCCAGCCATCCACCTGGTCCAGATCCAGCATCTCGCTTTCCACCGAACGCCCGTAGGCGTTCCACACGTCCGGGTTCGCAGTGTCGCTCTCGATCAGCTTCACATAGCGGTTCTCCGCCGTCAGATAGTCCAGCACCGCCATGGTGGTCAGGGACTTGCCGACACCGCCTTTGCTTCCGCTGACAAATACGATTGGCGCGTTCATTTCAGGCCATCCTCGAAAAAACAAAAATAAGCAGGAGCGCACAGGCAGCGATCCAGGGCCGCAGTCCCGCCGACATTCCTGATTTGAATGTAACAGGGCAAGGCAGGGGAACGGTTTCACGTCTGGAAGAGATAGAACCCACGGGGCACGCTCCAAAATGAAACCTGGTTGCACACCGGGAACGCAGCAAACCCTGAAAAAACTGCCCGCTGGCGCGCCGGAATCGCCTCTCCAACTGGCCCGGCCGCCTAGCAAACACAGCAGCTGTCCAGTGGCAGAATGGGTCACAAATCCTGCCGTCCAGGCCTTCTTGTCGAGAAAACTCCATGAAGGAACCAAGTATACAGGAGTTAGAAACGCCGGCGAGGCGTGAATAACTCGCTTCCAGGCGTGACCGGGTCAAATCCGCAGCTACGGACGAGCGCCGCCCCCTTCCAGCTTCAGCAGATGCACCGTGGCCTGTGTCTCCGGAATCGTGCCGTCGTTCACCTGCACCTCCGCCGGCTTGCCCTGAATGAGAATCCGCTGCACCGCCTTGCCGTGCGCCGGCACCCGGACCCGCTGCGTGACCGTGGCGGAGTCGGAACGAACCGTAACAGGCACCTCGGCGGAGGCGTAGCCGCTATTCACCAGATTCACGGCCACCAGCCAGTTGCCGGCCGAGGCAGGCGTGGGAAATGCGCCCTCGATGGCGATGTCCGGCAGTCCCTCGTCGGCGTCCACCCAGTCGGAGAAGAACCACGACAGGTCGCGGCGCACCCCGGCCTGCTCCAGCAGCGTTTCAAAGGAAGAACGTCCCGCGTCCTTGCCAAAATCCACGGCCGGATTATAGGCCCGCAGGGCCGCCGAGAGAGTCGAGTCCCCCGCCACATCGCGCAGCATCCACAGCACATAGGTGGCCTTGGTGCGGTAGAAGGCCGGAGAGACGGCCGCGGCCAACGGCTGCCCCGCGCTCTGTGTGGGAGTCTCCGGCTCGGCCAGCGCCAGGGCCGTCCGTCCGGCCTCCAGCGTCCCCAGCGCCTGCTCGCGGCCCTTCTGCTTCTCCACCCACAGGGTTCCCATAAAGTGCGCCACGCCCTCGCTCAGCCACGCCCGCGGCGACTGCATCCAGGCGTGTGTCAGGGCGTGCGCCAGGATGCCGTTCAACTGGTCCGCCGGCGCGTCGCGCAGGTTGGTGGCCAGCAGCGCGCCGGTCTCAAAAGGCGCGTCGTCCGGGTCGGGCAGGTCCAGCAGCGTGAGTTGCGCGCGCGGGCGCTGTCCCAGCCATCCCTGCAAGAACGGAGTCACTGCCTCGGAGGCCCTGGTCCACCCATCCACCGCAAGCTGGTTCTCCGGCACCGCCCACGCGGTCAGGTTCAGGCCCGGATGCGCGGTCCGGACGGCGACAAACAGGCTGGGCGCTTCAAACCCCAGCGTCGATCCGTCCAGGGTGGCGGTGGCCACACCGCTCACCTCCTGCCCCTGGTCCAGCCCGCCAGGCTCGGTCACGGCCAGCGTCACCGGGCGCCCGTTGACCAGCGCCACCGTGGGCGCCTGCCCGTGGGGAAACTCGGTTGTCAGCCGCAGCCGGAAGCTCGCTCCCGCCATCCGCAGCTTGTGTTCGCCCATCTCGTCAAACAGCCGCGCCCCGTCGCCCAGGATCACCGGAACGCTCGCAGCCGGGTACCAGACCACATTGCCAAACCCGCGAATGCCTGTGAAGGGCGCCGATATCTGGTCCCAGTCCGAGTGCAGCGCCACGTCCGGCGGCGTGCCGATGGCCAGCAGCCGCTGGGCGGAGGCGGCGATGGCCCCGGAATAAGTCACATCGAACTGCACCACCTGCCCTGGGGCCAAAGGCTGCGCCAGCGGCACCGCCGCCTCGTGCAACTGCCCGGTGTGGTCAGCATCGGAGTTGAGCGTGGCCACCGGAAAGGCCACGTCCCGCGCGTTCAGCCGGATGCGCTCCCAGTTCAGCGACGACGAAATCTGCAGCGGGATCCGCGCCAGCGGCGCCTTGCCGTCGTTGCGCACCGTCACCAGCGCGCGCACGGCGATTTCATGCGCTTCGGCGTGCAGCCGCACATCCATGTCAAAGGCGGTAAAGGTCACCGCGAGCCGGTCGGCGTCCTCGGCCGTGGGCGCGGTTGCCTTTTGAATCTCCGGCCCGGCGAGAGCCTCGCCCGTCTGGGAGGTCTTGCCGTTTTCGTCCGTCGAGCGGGAAAAGAGGACCCGGCCTTTCGCAGGCTGCGGCGCTGGTGGAGTGGTGGTCTGGGCGGCGAGAGCAAGAGCGGCGCACGCAAGTAACGCGAGCCAGCCAAAACGGTGCAACGAGAGCTTCATGAGCCCAGGCCTTTCTGCTTCTTGGGTTTACCGCCTGTGCCAGGGGCAATACCCTTTTCGACGCGGGCGGCGGCGTTTCGGCGCTGGCGGAAGGCCTCATAGAGCACCACGGCGCCCGCGGTGGAGACGTTGAGCGAACTCACGCCCCCCGCCATCGGAATGCGCAGCAGGTGGTCGCAGGTGCGCCGGACCAGGTCGTGCAGCCCCGCGCCTTCGCGCCCCAGCACCAGGACGCAGTCCCCCGTCAGGTCAAACTGGTCGTAGTCGCAACTGCCGCGCTCGTCCAGCCCGATGACCCACAGGTTGCGCCGCTTCAGCTCTTCCAGCGACCGCACCAGGTTCACCACGCGGGCGATGCGCAGGTGCTCGGCGGCGCCCGCGCTGGCCTTTACCGCCACCGGGCTCAGCGGGGCTGACCGGCGCTCGGTGAGCACCACGCCATCCACCCCGGCCCCATCGGCTACGCGCAGCAGCGCGCCCAGGTTCTGCGGGTCTTCCACGCCATCCAGCGCCAGCAGCAGCCGCGAAGTGTTGGGAGCCAGAGGCGTGAAGAGGTCTTCAATGGAGAGAAACTCCTGCGCCCGCACCAGCGCCACAACGCCCTGGTGCGCCGGCGTTCCCGCCACCACCGTCAACTGCTCCCGCGACTCCTGTCGGACCGCTACCTTGGCGTCGCGGCAGAGGCTGATGACCCGCTCCAGCCGGTCATCCTGCCGCTCCCGCGCCACCAGAACGTGGTCAAACCGCCGCCGTCCCGCCTTGAGGGCCTCTTCCACCGGGTGCAGCCCATAGAGAATTTCCATAAGAATTAGTGTAGAAGATGGAGGAAGAGGGGTGCGCCGGGAGGGCTATGACAGCGTCGAAACCGAAGACATTCAAGGCCGTCCTGGAGCCGGACGGCACCAGCCTCAAATGGGTCGTCGCCCGCATCCCCTTTGACGTTGAAAAGACCTGGCCGGAGCGCCGCCGTCTTCGCGTCCGCGGCGAGATCGAGGGCTTCGCCTTTCGCACCTCACTCTTTCCTGACCCCCGCGGCCAGGGCCACATCCTGCTGGTGAATAAGAAGATGCAGGCGGCGGCCGGGGCCGGGGTAGGCGCCGCCGCAAGCATCACGCTGGAGCCCGACCTCGAAGAACGAGAGGCCGTCATTCCCCCGGAGCTTGCAAAAGCTCTCAAGGGCGACCGGCGGCTGCCCAAATGGTTCGCCGGCCTCAGCTACTCCATGCGCAAGGCCGTGGGCGATTGGGTCCTCGAGCCAAAAGGCCCCGAAGCCCGCCAAAAACGCGCCGAGCAGATGGCCGAGCGCCTGCTCCTCACCCTCGAGGGAGAGACTGAGCTCCCGCCCGTGCTCCATGCCGCCTTCCTGCGCCAGCCCCTGGCCCGCAAGGGCTGGGAGGCCATGACCCCCGTCCAGCGGCGCGGCCATTTGCTCGGCATCTTCTACTACCAGACCGCCGATGCGCGCGAACGCCGGGCCGCCAAAGCCGTTGACGAAGCTCTCACGGTAGCCCGCCGCGAAGCGCCATCCCGTCCGTAGCCAATCCGAAGTACCCCCCCGCTTCAGCAGGTAAATGCATTTTTAAGGAACTTTGCCCCTCAATCTGTCGTCTAATCAAATGAGATGAGTGCAGTTGCCGCAGTTCGCTCCCTATTCGCGCCCGGGTCGGTCGCCGTTGATGAACAGGTACGGCAGGAGAGCCTGGCCGTCTCGGCCGGCCTCAAGCGCCAGGACGCAGGGCTGCTCGACGAGCTGATCGTGCGCTATCAGCACCGCCTTTTGCGCTATCTGCTCTACCTCACCAGCAACCGCGAGATGGCCGAGGACCTCTTTCAGGAGGTCTGGATGCGCGTCCTGGTGCGCGGAGCGCAGTTCAACGGCAATTCCCGCTTTGATACATGGCTCTTCACCATCGCCCGCAACCTGGTCATCGACCAGCGGCGCAAGCGCACCATGTCCAGCCTCGATGAGCTGTTCGAGGTCGGTGGCGACGACGACCGCCCCATGGCCTTCGAGGTCGCGGACGACGACCCCACCCCGTTTGACCGATTCTCCAACCTGGAAGACCGGCAGCGCATCTCCGGCGCTCTCATGGAACTCGACACCCTTTACCGCGAAGTGCTGGTCCTTCGCTTCCACGAGGACCTCTCCCTCGAAGAGATCTCCAAGGTGACCCGCGCTCCGCTGTCCACCGTCAAGTCCCGCCTCTATCGCGGCATGGCCGCCCTCAAGCCCAAGCTCGACCCCAACCGGATGCGCCGCCTGGAGGCGGTGTGAGAATCCCAGGTGGGGCGCCCGGTGATGCGCAAGCGGGCGCAAATGCTGGAGCAAGCGCCCATCACGACCTCGTGGAAGCCCTCAGCGGGCTGCAGGCCAACCGGACATGCGCCGTCGCCCATCAGACGCGCCGCGTGGTCATCGCCTCCGCAGGCGTCATGCAGGAGCAAAAAGCCGGACGCCGAAAGTGCAACTCTCTTGTGCTGGCTGCCGGCATCGTCATCCTGCTTCTCTTGCCCGCTCCCATCTGGTGGGTGGTCAACACCCTGCTTGAAGAGCACCGCCTCGCCGGCCTCACCGGCCAGGCCATTCTGCTGATCTTCTTCATGAGCGCCGCCCTGCTGGCCGCGGTCCTCGCCGGCTGGATGCGCAAGAGTTCCTGACCCGGCGCACCCTGAAATTCATCGTCCCGCCAAGGTAGCCGCAACTTCCTTCCTCTCTTTTCCGTCCACAGGTGTAGGGGTCAAGCTGTGCTAGAACCCCGGAAATACCCTTTGGAACAGGGATTGAGTATGAACAACCCGCAGAACATTACCGCCAACGAAGACTCGCGTGTCATTCCCGCGTGGTCCATCGCCGCTGCCGGCCTCGCCTTCCTGCTCGTGGAGTACTACTTCTGGTTCGTCCTGCCCGAGCAGAAAGACCACCCGCCGATCGGCTTCCGCATCTACTTCAGCCTCTCCTGGGGCGCGCTCGCCGCGCTCTACTTCCTCATGGTGGGCTACGTCAGCAAGGACGCCCCCCGCCGCGGCATGAGCTGGCGCTTCTGGACCATCATCTGCTTTGTCATGCCCGCGGGCATCGGCGCGGTCCTCTACTTCCTGCTCCGGGCGCCGCTCATCTCCCGCTGCCCCGCCTGCTCGGCCCACGTGCAGAGCGACTTCCACTTCTGCCCCCAGTGCGACTACCAGCTCGCCGCCAGTTGCGGCACTTGCTACAGCACGGTGCGGTCGACGGACCAGTTCTGCACGCGCTGCGGCCATGAGCTGGCCACCGACCACATGCCCGCCCGCCTGCGCGTGCTGGGAGAGTAGCGGGGGATCGCTGAACGCAGGCGCGACCTCCATCAGGAGCCGGAGTTCTCGATCATGCCCCCGTGTTCCGCCTGCCCCTCCGCGGCCGGCCGCCGGAACGGCAGATACAGCAGCGCAAACGCCACCAGCGCCACTCCCTCACACGCCACGATGTACCACGGCCACGGCCCCAGCAGGTCCAGCGCTGAAACCGTGGGCGGCTTGGCGCGCAAGAACATATAGTCCGTCTGGAAGATCGAGTCGAAACCGCCGGCGATGGCCGCAAACACGTTCAGCCCCACCATGGCCCGCGCCACCGACCCTGGCCGCGGCCGCGCCTGCCCGGACCATGCCAGGTAAAGCACCGCCACCACCAGCAGTCCGTGATCCGCAAAAAACTGCACCGACAAAAACAGCGAGGGCTCCGTCAGGTTGGGCGTCAGCAGCGCCATGGTGGCCCCGGCAGCCGCAAAGTAATAGGCCAGGTCATAGACCAGCGGGTTCAAAGTCAGCAGCGCCGCAATCGCCAGCCACAGCGAAGCGTCGCAAAGCTCCAGAGGCAGATGCCTGGGAAACATCGGCTCCCCATGCACCGCAAAATTCCCATAGAAAAGAACCGTGCACAGCAGCAGCAGCAGCGCCAGGGTCCAACGTATCCCCCGCGCGCCGGGCGCCAGGCTCCGCTGCAACCCGGCAAGCAGCCAGGCAAGCAGCGGCACCGCGCTCAAGATGAGCAGGTGCACAAGGCCAAACAGGTGAAGGTTCGCTGGCATCAGACTCCGGCCTTTCGCTGCCGCGCTTGGAGGAAGACTGGCGGAATTGTAAAACTTCCGCGCCGAGTCCGGCCACAGCCCCCAAAAGACAGCGGGTTCGGCGCAAGTGCATGAAAGCCAACGCACTCCGCTCTTGCCCCCAACCGCCCCAGGGTGTAACTTCCGTTCATGCACTGGGCAACCCCGGAAGAACGGCGCAACCTCGGCCAGGCGCGACGCAAGCAGTTGGGCCGCCAGCAGCACTGCGAACTGAACCCCAAGGCCCGCAAGACCCCGGCGGCCGACCTGCTGGCGCGCTCCATGCGCGGCCGCGTCCCCGCGCTCATCCCGTTCAAGTACAAGCTCATGGCCGAGTCCCCCTTCGGCTACTTCCGCGGCGCGGTGCCCGTCATGGCCGCGGACCTCGCGGTGTTACCCTCCACCGGCATCATGACCCAGCTCTGCGGCGACGCCCACGTGCGCAACCTCGGCGCCTATGCCGCCCCCGATGGCCGCCTCGTCTTCGACATCAACGACTTCGACGAGACCATCCGCGGCCCCTTCGAGTGGGACCTGAAGCGCATGGCCGCCTCGCTGGTGCTCTGCGGGCGCGGCTCAGGACACAAAGAGGCCGCCGCCCGCGAAGCCGTGGAAAAGTGCATCGAGCGCTACGCCGCGCAGATGCGCGCCTTTGCCCAGATGCCCAGCCTGGAGGTGGGCCGCTTCCAGGTGCATCGCCTCGGCCAGGTCGCCCCGGTCCGCCAGGCTCTGATGAAAGCCGAGCGGGGCACGCCGTTGCACACCCTCGACCAGCTCACCGAGCCCGCCTCCGCCGCGCCCGGAGCGGAGCGGCAGTTCCGGCAGGTCAAGCCCACCCTCACCCGCGTCACCGGCTCCCAGGCCAAGCTCGTCCTGGCCTCGCTGGGCCTCTACCGCCAGATGCTCGAACCCCAGCGCCAGCATCTGCTCTCGCTTTACCGCCCCGTCGACGTGGCCTTCAAGGTGGTCGGCACCGGCTCGGTGGGCCTGCGCGACTACTGCGTCTACTTCGAGGGCAACGGAGCCGCCGACCCCCTCTTCCTGCAGATCAAGGAAGAGCCGACCTCCGCCTACACGGCGTATCTGCCCGACGCCCAGCCGCCCCACCACAACGGCCAGCGCGTCGCCGAGGGCCAGCGCGCCATGCAGTTGCAGTCCGACCCGTTCCTCGGCTGGACCCACATGGCCGGCCGCGACTACCTGGTCCGCCAACTCAACGACCACAAGGGCTCCATCGAGCTGGAAGACCTCTCCGGCGACGGACTCGTTGCCTACGCCGAAGTCTGCGGGGAGTTGCTCGCCCGCGGGCACGCCCGCTCCGGCGACCCACTCATCCTTGCCGGCTACATCGGCTCCGGCGACGGATTTGCCGACGCCCTGGCCCGCTTCGGCTCCCTCTACGCCGACCAGACCGAGAAAGACTGGAAGGAGCTTCGCCGCTCCCCCCGGGCCAAGGGGTAGAATTCCGGTGACCTTCGCACCCGCGTTTTGCGAGACCCTCCCATGAAGACTGCCCGGCTTGTCTCACTCCTGCTCCTCGCCTTCCTCAGCCTCAGCTCCATCGTGGGCTCGGCGCCCATGCTGCTGGATCCCCACGGAGATCCATGGACCATGCCGCAGAGTCTGCTGGCCCATTCGCCCTTTCACTCCTTCCTGATACCCGGCCTTGTCCTGCTCGTGATGAATGGCCTGCTGTGTCTTGCGGTGCTCGTTCATGCAGCGCGTCGCGGCCGCGACTACGGCTGGTGGATCGCCGCGCAAGGCTCCATCCTCTTCGGCTGGCTGGCCGTGGAGTGCGTCGTGCTCCGGGCTGTCGCCCTGCCTCACTACATCTATGGCGCCGTTGCCCTGGCCCTTGTAGCTGCGGGGCTTGCCCTGCGCAACGATGCCCAACCCCGCGCCTGACCCCACCCGCTCCACGGAGACTCTCATGAACCGCCGCACCTTCGCCCAATCGCTCGCCGCCTCCGCCGTAGCCGCCATGGCCGCGCCCGCGCTCCCCGCGCTCGCCGCCCCGTCCGCAAATGCCGCCACGTATCCGCTCTCCGTGATGCTCTGGACCGTCTTCAACGACCTGCCCTTCGATCAGCGTCTGGCCAAGGTGGCCGAGGCCGGCTACACCAATGTCGAGCTGGTTGGCGAATACAGCAAGTGGTCCGAGGCCGACTTTGCCCGCAACCTCGCCGCCCGCAAGCGCCTCGGCATGCACTTTGACGCCACCGCCGGCCTGGCCAATGGAGTGGCCAACCCCGCCACCCAGGACGCATTCCTCGCCGAACTCACCCAGGCCCTCGGCACCATGCAGAGGATCGAATGCCCCGCCATGATCGTGCTCTCAGGCAACGTGGTCCCGGGCCTCTCGCGCCAGGCGCAGCACCAGGCCGCTATCGACACTCTCAAGCGCGCCGCCACGCTCGTTGAAGGCAAGCAGATCGACGGCCAGCCCGTACGCCTCCTGCTCGAGTGCATCGACCCCGAGGAGAACCCCCACTACTACCTCACCTCCGCCGCCGAGGCCATCGAGATCGTCCGCGCCGTCAACCACCCCCAGGTCCAGTTCCTCTACGACTTCTTCCACGAGCAGATCGCCGAGGGCAACCTGATTGAGAAGCTGGAAAAGAACATCGAGGTCATCGGGCTCATCCATGTGGCGGACGTCCCCGGCCGCCACGAGCCCGGCACCGGCGAAATCAACTACGCCGGCATCTACCGCAAGCTGGCCGCGCTTCACTACCGCCATGCCGTGGCCATGGAGTTTCTGCCCACCGGCGATCCGGTGGCCGCGCTGCGCGAGGCCCGCAAGATGGCGCTCTCTTCCGCCCTATAGCGGGGTCCGCCACTCAATTCGTCCTGTATGTTTTGAAAGGGCACGGCCGGGCGCCCTTTGGGAGCCGTGCCTCACATACCCAACAAGATCTCGGGCTTTACAGGTTACGAAAAGACCTATAAATGCCATCGAAGTGTCAGGGCACGACTTCAGTCGTGCCGTAAGTGCCATATAATCAACGGGGCTTTAGCCCCCGATGGTGTACTTTTCAGGCTTCCTCCCCAAAGACAGGCCCTTTTCCACAGGCCCTATTTCCCGCGGCTACATCCCGGCCTCAAACCCGGTCGAACCCTCAAACCCTGAGCCTGCTAACCCACCGGCACCAGGTTCTCTGTCGTCCGCACCGGCTGCGGCTGGTTGGTCAGCCGCGTGGGGCTGGGCGGAGCCGTCAGCGTAAAGTGGTCGCGGTCCGCGCTCAGCCGCACCAGCAGGTTCTTCTGGTCAAAGGTGATGGCAAAGCTCTGCATGGGCGGCGATCCAAAGTTGACCAGCGGAAACGCCGGGTGAATCTCCACCACCGGATGGGTGAAGGTGTACCTGCCCACCGTCACATCCGATGCCAGCCTGGCCGCCTTGATCTCGAAGCGCGTCGTGAGGGTGCGCCCCGTGGCAAAAACCACCGGCGCAATCTCCCACTTCTGATGCGCCGCCAGGCTCTCCGGAAGGGTGAGCCCGCCGCCGCCGGAGTCAAGCTGCGCCTCCACCCTCTGCCCGTTCACCCGAAGCGCGGCAATCGGCACCCCGTCCGGCATTCGGAACGGCAGCACCTTGTTCTCGCCGTCCGGGGCAAGCGCCCCTTCGGCAAGCACCACCTGGCGGTTGGGAAAATCGAGCGTCAGCAGATAGTCGCGGAAGAGGGTGAAGCCCAGCAGCCCCTGGCAGGTCCCGGCCTCCCCGGTCACGGTGTGCCGAATCGCCTTCACCCAGTAGAACTTCACCCCTGCCAGTTCCAGAGATTCGAGCAGCACAACCGGCGCGCGCTGCCCTCCCTGCCCGCTGGGGTCGTTCACCATGGCCTCCGAGGCGGTGGGCAACTGCAGCTCATCGGCCAGCTCCGGGCTGATGAACGCGTCCGCGCCCGTGCCTGTGTCAATGACGAACCGGTAAGGCCCCCTGCCGTTGATGGTCACCATCACATAAGGCTTCCCGTAGCGCTCCATCATGGGGGCCGATTGCCGGGAAGACTGGGCGCTTAGCGGGAATGCGCCGAGGGCCAATGCAAAGGCGCACATGGCGCCAAATCTGCCGGGAATCGTCATCGCCCCACCCGCTTTCGCCGCCGACCGCTGCTCCGCTCCTTGGACTCCAAATACTACGCCCGTTCCGCGCCGCCCGTTCCGGCAAAGATGCGCCCGCGTAGCCGGCATTCCCTGCGCGCTGTCCACTGCCTGCCGTCCCAGCCCCGCTCTACAATGTACCGGTATGTCCACCGCCGCACGTTCGCACGCCAAGATCAACCTCGGCCTCTCTATCGGGGCGCCGCGCCCCGATGGCTTTCACGCGCTGACCACCGTCTATCAGACGCTGGAGCTGTACGACATTGTGACGGTCGCGGCGAAGCTGGCGGCGGCCACTGCCATCCGCCTCACCTCCAACGACGCCCGGGTGCCCACCGACGGCCGCAACACCGCCTGGAAGATGGCCGCCCTTGCCCTTGAGGCCCTCGGTCTCACCGCCGAGGTCGAGATCCACATCGACAAGCGCCTCCCGATCCAGGGCGGTCTCGGCGCTGGCTCGGCCAATGCCGCGGCCGCCCTTGTGGGCCTTGAAGCCGAACTTGGGATAGCCGGGAGTCCGGGTGCCCCAGGTCCCTCGCAGTTGGGGACCTGGGATCGTTGGCCTGCCCGCCGCCTCCAGATCGCCTCCCAGGTCGGCTCCGACGTGCCTCTTTTCCTCATTGGCGGTGCGGTTCTCGGACTCGACCGCGGCCAGCAGGTATACCCTCTGCCCGACTTCGAGCCCGTCTGGTGCGTCATCGCCACACCCGCGGTCGGCGTCTCCACCCCCCAGGCCTTTCGCGACTGGGACGCCCTCTGCGCAGCCGAAGGTTTGACCCAGAGCGCCAGTGACGATAAACTAAATGAGTTGAGCCGCGCCTATGCCAGCGCCTTTGCCGGAGCGATCTCAGGATCAATCCCCGAAGGTCGGCCGGGAGTCGGTTCCTCCGGTGTTCTTCCATTTGGGGAGAACCTGGCCGGACCCGTAGAGTCCGCGCTTGTCCGCACCGGGATCAGTCGCTGGATCCAGAACGACTTTGAACGCGTCGTCTTTCCCCAGCACCCCCCCCTTGCAGAGATCAAGCGCCTTCTTGCGGCTCCGGGCACCCCGGAGGCCGCCCTCCATGCTTCGCTGTCCGGGTCCGGTTCGGCTCTTTTCGGGTTGTACCAGACCCAGGAAGATGCACAAGCGGCTCGCGAACGTCTGCGGCCGGCCGGTGTCGCCAGTCATCTGACCCGCACCCTGCCGCGCTCCGCCTACTGGCGCCAAATGCTTTTGCCACAAGGGATTTGACAGTCGGCCGATTTGCGGGAGAGACTCGCCTTCGGCTGTATGAAGTTGGGCGATCGTCTAATGGTAGGACAGTGCCCTTTGGAGGCACTTGTCTAGGTTCGAATCCTAGTCGCCCAGCCAAGATTCACAGAAGTGAACCCCGGAAACAGCCAAAGCCAACCAGCTTGGAGGGAATTCGGAGATGGAAGCGGAAGTTCTGACAGTGACCACGGAAGACAAGCAGCTCGACACCGCGACGGCGCCCAAAGATTCGGGAGCCAGGGAAGCCGCGTCGAAGGAACTCGTGCAAGCCTCGGCGCAGGACGCGGCGGCAAAGGCCAGGGACGTGAAGGCCGCGCCCGAGCGCAAGCGCACCCGCAACCTCAGCGAGGACCGGCGCTTCAAGCTCTTCAGCGGCACGGCCAACAAGCCGCTCGCCGAGGAGATTGGCCGCCACATCGGCGTTCCCGTGGGCGAGGCCAAGATCCAGCGCTTTGCCGACGGCGAGGTCTACTTCCAGTTGCTTGAGAACGTTCGCGGCGTGGACGTGTTCGTCGTCCAGCCCACCTGCTTCCCCGTCGATCAGCACCTGGTCGAGCTGCTCGTCATGATTGACGCCCTCAAGCGCGCTTCCGCCGCCCGCATCACGGTCGTTGTGCCCTATTACGGCTACGCCCGCCAGGACCGCAAAGACCGCCCTCGCGTCGCCATCAGCGCCAAGCTCATTGCCGACCTGCTCACCACCGCCGGCGCCAACCGCGCCCTCTTTGTGGACCTGCACGCCGCCCAGATTCAGGGCTTCTTCAACATCCCCGTGGATCATCTCTTCGCCAGCCCCGTGCTGGTGAGCTACTTCCGCGAGCTCGCGCTGCCCAACCTGACGGTGGTCTCGCCCGACGCAGGCGGCGTGGAGCGCGCCCGCTTCTTTGCCCAGAAGGTAGGCGCACCCCTGGCCATTGTGGACAAGCGCCGCACCGACATCAACGTAACCGAGGTCATGAACGTCATCGGCGATGTGAACGGCAAGAACTGCCTCATCATCGACGACATCATTGACACCGCCGGCACCCTCGTCAAGACCGTCGACGCCCTTTATGCCAACGGCGCCGCGGCCGTCTACGCCGGGGCCAGCCACGCCGTGCTTTCCGGCCCGGCCATCGACCGCATCGCCAACTCGCGCCTGGAACAGGTGGTGGTCACCAACACCATTCCCCTCCGCGAGGCGGCCCAGAAGTTGTCCAAAATCAAGGTGCTCTCCATCGCCGGCCTGCTGGGCGCGGCCATCGAGAGCATCCACATGGAGACCAGCGTCAGCACGCTGTTCAGCTAGTGGTCAGGGATCAGGGTTCAGGGATCAGTGGCCGTTGTCAGTAACCAATCGCTAGTTGTCACCGGATAGCCGGCAGGTAAGGCAAGCGCCTTTTTGACCCCTGATCCCTGACTCCTGGCTTCACAAAGGGAGCGGACCCCAACCGGCCCGTGCCCGACACAAGGAAACGAGAGAGCAAATGCCTGAAGTCGTTGTAGCCAAGCCCCGTGTGGGCCGATTCACCAAGAATGCCGCGCGCCGCGTACGCGTGGCGGGCAAGATTCCTGCCGTACTCTACGGCCCCGGCAGCGAGCCGGTCGCCATTGAAGTGGACCCCAAGCAGATCTCCCGGATCCTTTTCTCCGAGACCGGTCACAACACCATCTTCGACGTCGAAATCGAAGGCCAGGCCCCGGCCAAGGCCATGATCGTGGACTGGCAGCGCGAGCCCCTCAAGGATCTGCTCATCCACATCGACCTCAAGCGCATCGCCCTCGACAAGACCCTGCGCGTCAGCGTCCGCGTCAAGCTGGTCGGCATTCCGGTGGGCGTCAAGGCCTCCGGCGGCATCCTCGACCAGGTGCTGCGCGAGGTTGAGGTCGAGTGCCTCCCCGCCGACATCCCCAGCCAGATCGCGGTGGACGTCAGCAACCTGGCCATGCATGGCGTTCTCCGCGTCAGCGACCTGCCCCACTCCGGCTCCCTCAAGTTCCTCAATGCCGAGGACGCCACCGTGGCTCACGTCGTCTCCATCCGTGAGGAAGTCGTTGCGGTTGCGGCCGACGCCGCGGCTGCCGCGCCAGCCGGCGGTGAGCCGGAAGTGGCCAAGAAGGGCAAGCCCGAGGAAGCCGGAGCCAAGAAGGCGGACGCCGGCGCCAAGAAGCCCGAGGCAAAGAAGTAGGCCTTGGTGGAAGCAAGTGAGACCGGCGGGCGCCGAGGCCCCTTTTTGGTGGTGGGCCTCGGCAATCCCGGCCCCGAATATCTGTGGACTCCGCATAATGCGGGCTTCATGGCCATCGACCGCATCGCCCAGCAAGAGGGCGTCGTGGTCCAGAACCGGCGCTGCCGGGCCGCTACCGCAACCTGCCGTATCGCAGGGCGCGAAGTGATCCTGGCCAAGCCGGAGACCTTTATGAACCTCAGCGGGCTCGCAGTCGCCGCTCTGGTTCGGGAGTTTGAGGCGGACCCGGCAAGGGACCTGCTCGTGATCTACGACGAGTTGGACCTGACGCTGGGGACCTTCAAGATCAGGGAGCGCGGTTCGCCGGCTGGCCACAACGGAGCCCGCAGCGTGACAAGTTCCCTGGGCAGCCAGGAGTGGTTGCGCCTCCGCATCGGTGTAGGGCCTGATCTTCCGCCGGAGGCGCTTGCCGGCGGCGGAAGGCGGCCGGGCAGGGATTTCCTGCTCTCGCCCATGCGCAAGGCGGAGTTGGCGGTGCTGGACGAGGTGTTGGACCGGGTTGCTACAGCCACCCGCCGCATTCTCGAACTGGGACCGGCAGCCGCGATGAATGAGTTCAACCGCCGTGACCGGAATGGGGCGGCGGAAGAGTAAGCAGGGCACCAAGCCGCCAAGGCGAACAGCGTTCTTACCCACGCATGGGAAGGCCGCTCAAGCCGGCGGGCAAGGCTGGAGTCAGGGGATCGCCCCTCAACCTCCGGCGGAAAAGGAAACCGGATGTCTCGTTTGTATGAAGTAATGTTCATTGTTCGGCCTGATGTGGTCGAAGAGGAAGTCGACAAGCTCATCGCCGGCTTCACCGCCAATGTCACCAACGGTGGCGGCGTGGTCAAGACGGTGGAAAAGATGGGCCGCCGCAAGCTCGCCTACATGGTGCGCAAGTTCAACGACGGAAACTACATCCTGCTCACGGTTGAGGCCGGCGGTCCCGTCGTTCTCGAACTCGAGCGCCGCCTGCGCGTCACCGAGCCGGTGATCAAGTTCATCACCGTCCGCATCGACGAAGAAGAGAAGCGTCTCGCCAAGGTCAAGGCCCTGCGCGGTGTCCGCCGCTCGTCTCTGCCCGTTGCCGCGGCCCCCACTCCTGCTCCTGTGGCCCCGACGCCTGTTGCCGTGGCC
This sequence comes from uncultured Acidobacteriaceae bacterium, assembly GCA_903849645.1. Lineage (GTDB taxonomy): Bacteria > Acidobacteriota > Terriglobia > Terriglobales > Acidobacteriaceae > Telmatobacter. The sequence continues at coordinate 60,936 of CAINJJ010000023.1, forward strand.
GCTCCCGCAGTTGTCGAAGCCGCCGAACCCGCCCCGGCCGTCTAGAGCTTGTCCCGCATTGCCGCCGCCGCCCCCGTTGCAGGGGCATCCGGCCGCGGCACGATCCAGTTTTCCGTGGACGCCGGAGTTGGCGCCTGGCGGAACCCAAGAGAGTGAAGAGGAAACACAATGGCTGACGAAAACCAAGTAAAGGCGCCCGAGACGAGCGCACCCGCTGCACCCCATTCCGGCTCCGGCCACGGCCCGGGCTCCGGCCCCCGCCCCGGCGGACGCCCCTCCGGCGGCCCCGGCGGTCGCGGCAAGTTCTTCCGCCGCAAGAAGGTCTGCAAGTTCTGCACCGAGAAGATCGACGCCATCCCTTACCGCGATGTCCGCCTGCTCCAGGGCTTCGTGGCCGAGCGCGGCAAGATCGTCCCCCGGCGGCTCACCGGCGTCTGCACCACGCACCAGCGCCGCCTCACCCGCGCCATCAAGCAGGCTCGCAACATCGCCCTGCTGCCGTTCGCCACACGGCACTAAACCTCGGCTCCGGCTGCCGCCCGTTCCCCCGGCTTGCTTTTCCGCATGGAGAGGCCAAACCGGCTGAACGCACTCTGGCAAGCGGCAGTCCACGGCAAGCCGATGTCGAATTCCGCGCCGCGTCGCGCCCACGGCCCTCTCGTCCCCACGGACCCGAGCATCCCGGCGCCCCGCCCGCACCAAGGGAGAGTTTCACATGGAAGTCATTCTGAAGGAAGACGTAGCCAACCTGGGCCACCGTGGCGATCTCGTCAAGGTAGCCGACGGCTACGGCCGCAACTTTCTGCTGCCCCGCAAGCTGGCGCTGCAGGCAACCCAGGCCAACAAGGCCGTCGTCGAGCAGATGAAGTCGGCCGCCGCCCGCCGCTCCGCCACGGAGAAGGCGCTCGCCGAACTGCTCGTCGCCAAGCTCGAGCCCCTCGTGCTCAGCTTCACCCGCAAGTCGGGCGAAGCCGGACACCTCTTCGGCTCCGTCACCTCGGCTGATATTGCCGCCGATCTTGAGACCAAGGGCTTTGAAGTGGATCGCCGCAAGATCCAGCTCCCCGAGCCCCTCAAGAGCGTGGGCGAGTTCTCTGTGGCCGTCAAGCTGCACCGCGAAGTGACCGCCCATCTCAAGGTCAAGGTTCTCGCCGAAGCTACAGAAGAGGCGCCCGCCGCCGAAGCTGTGGCTGAAGAAGCCCCGGCCGAGTAGTTCCACCCCGGTCGCGCGCCGCCCTCCGGCCTTCCGGAGGGCGGCGCGCACCATTCCCGTTCCGACCCCGCTCCCACGCTGGCAGAGAACCCCGTCCGCCCCTTGCGTTCCCCCGCAGGCAGGCAAGCCCCTTCATTTACACTGCTCCGTGGAAGCCCTTCAGCTCCAAGCTGCCGCCAGCTCACCGGCAACCGGCCCCATCCCCGGAGGAAATCCCTTTTGTCCCGTCCAGCCGCCTTCCTGCTCTCAGCCCTCGTTCTTTCCCTGGCCTCCGCCCCCCTCCCCGCCCAGAGCGCCAAGTCGCCCCTGACCGTGGAGAAGATCTTTGCCAACGGCCCCCTCATCGGCCGCCCCCCCAGCGGACTCACCTGGTCTCCCGACGGCAAGCACCTCACGTACCTGGACGGCGGCGAACTGGTCGACCTCGACCCCGCCACCGGCAAGGCCCACGTGCTGGTGAGCCGCGCCAAGCTGGCCTCGCTTGCCGGCGCTGCGGCCTCTGAGACCGACCGCGACCATCGCGACCGCTACAACATGGCCAACTACCTCTGGGCGCCCGACGCCGCCCATCTCATGTTTGACTCCAACGGCCGCCTCTGGCTCTACGACCTCCACAACGGCACCGGCGTCGAAATCGGCTTCACCGGCACCGCCTCCGGCGACGACCCCAAGTTCTCCCCCAACGGCCAGGCCATCTCCTTCATCCGCGACCATGGCCTCGCCGTCATCCGCCTCGGCTCCCCCGGCACCCCCACCGTCCAGGTGGCCCCCGCGCCCGGCCCCGCCATCCTCAACGGCCAGGTCGACTGGGTTTATGAAGAAGAGCTGGAGACCCGCAGCAACTATTTCTGGTCTCCGGACTCCAAATCCCTCGCCTACCTCCAGATGAACGAGGCCGCGGTTCCCGAGTACCCCATCACCGACTGGATTCCCACCCACGCCAAGGTGGACTCCCAGCGCTATCCCCAGCCCGGCGACTTCAACCCCAGCGTCCGCGTTGGGGTCGTCAGCCTTAACGGCGGCAAAACCGTCTGGGTCAAGCTGCCCATCAAGGATGGCCAGGACTACATCCCCCGCTTCGGCTGGGTCGACCGCAAGACACTCTGGGTGGAGACCCTCACGCGCGACCACCAGCATCGCAATCTCTACTTTGCCGACGCCGCCAGCGGCCAGGCCCACTCCGTCCTTCAGCTTGCCGACGACAAGTTCATCGATGACGGCTACGATGTCTCCGTCGGCCAGGGCTCCATCGTGCTCGCCGACTGGGCCGACGGCCACAACCATCTCTATCTCTACAGCTACGACGAAAGGGACCCCGCCGCCACCACCGCCAAACTCGAGCGCCAGCTCACCCAGGGCGACTTCGAGGTCGGTGAAGTGCTGCGCGTCGACCACGCTCAAAAACTCGTCGACTACGCCTCCACAGAGGGCAACCCGCTCGAGCAGCAGCTATGGCAGGTCAGCTTCGCGGGCGAGCGCAGGCAGTTGACCCAGGGCGCCGGCTTCCACACCGGCAACTTCGCCCCCCAGGGCGGCGGGTTCGTCGACCGGGAATCAGCCACTCTGGCCCCGCCCACCCTGCGGCTCTGCGCGGAAGCCGGCCAGTGCAACGTCTTCTGGTCCACCAAGGCCATGGAGAGCTACGCCCTGCGCGCCCCGCAGCGGCTCGAGGTCAAGGCCCAGGACGGCTCCACCCTCTACGCCACGCTGCTGCTGCCCGAGGGCAAAGACCCGGCCTCCGTGCCCCTCATCGTCAACCCCTACGGCGGCCCCGGCCCCCAGACGGTCGCCAACCGCTGGGGCGACGCCCTGCTCTTTGACCAGGTCCTCGCCGGGCATGGCTTTGCGGTCCTGCACGCCGACAACCGCGGCACCGGCATGAGAGGCCGCGCCTTTGCCCAGGCCGCGTATCACAACTTCGGCCCCATCCAGCTTGAAGACCAGCTCGCCGTCGTCGACGCCGCCCTCGCCGCCTATCCGCAGCTCGACCCCAAGCGCCTCGGCTGGTGGGGATGGAGCTGGGGCGGCACCTTCACCCTCTACGCCCTCTCCCACTCCGACCGCTTCCGCGCCGGGGTCTCCGTCGCCCCCGTCACAGACTGGCGCAACTACGACTCCATCTACACTGAGCGCTACATGAGCCAGCCCGGCGACTTCCCCCAGGGCTACAAGGACTTCTCCGTCGTCAACTCAGCGGCAAAACTCAAGGGCCGCCTGCTCCTGGTCCACGGCACCGGCGACGACAATGTCCACATCGAAAACTCCGTCCAGTACATCCAGAAGCTCATCGAGGCCCAGATCCCCTACGACCTCCAGATCTATCCCCGCAAAACCCACTCCATCGCCGGCCCCGACGTCCGCACCCACCTCTACAACCGCATTTTGAGCCACTTCGAGCAGTACCTCAAGCCCGCGCCCGCCCAATAAATGCCGGGTGCCGGGTGCCCCATATCTGGATTCTCAGACCTGGGCACCCTCGACCCTCCGTGCGCCGCGCTTGAGTCGGTCTTGCAGCCGGTTGCCCCTGGTCCCTCGCCTTTGGGGACCTGGGAAGCCTCAACACTCAACAGCAACACCCCTCACGACAGCTTCGGGTCTTTTTCCATGACTGCTTCCGCCGGGTACCTGGTGATGCTTTCCACCTTGGTCTGGTTGTCGGGGTCGCCGTTCCCGCTCGACGCCCAGGCCGTGCGCAGGTGCTTGTCCACCTCCTGCACCGCCGCGTTGAACTGGCTCGTGATTGTGGCTGCCCCCGGATCGCCATAGCGGTGCTTCAACTCGTCCTGCGACAGCAGCAGTTGCGGGGCCATGGCGGGGTGCCGGAACAACGTGAATCCATTGGCCCGGTTCGGGCCATGATGGATGCGCAGCAGCGGGATGTAGCCCACAAAGCACTCCTTGGGAATGCCGCGCACTCCGCGCTCGGGAAACTTCGCCGCTCCCTTGGAGCCCGCCCAGGCCGTGGTGTCAATCACCACGCCGCTGTTGAGGGCCATCATGTAGGCATACGTCACCGTCGCCACGCGAATCCTGTCGCCCCCCGGATTCAGGTTCACCCGCGCCAGCTTGCCCGCGTGCGCGATCAATTCCTCGTTCTTCCACTCGCTGGGCGGCGTCATCGTGTAGCCGTCCTGCAGCTTCCACGAGTAGGCCTTTTTTTCGTCCAGCGTGGGAAACGCGCACACCGTGCGAAAATCCAGCCCCACGCTCACCACTGTGTAGTAGTCGTTGTCGATGTTGGCATTCTCCCGCAGCCATAACTTCGACCGGATCTCATCCTCCGAATACGGATGCCACGCGCTGTTCAGATGAAACTTGTCGGCATTTTCTTTCACCTGGATGTGGCAGGTGCAGGTTTGTCCGTCGATGTACACCTCCTTGGGACGCGCGTCGCTGCGCCAGAAGATCTCCACCGGCCCCGGAATTCCCTGCTGCGCCCCGATGTAGCGGACAAACTTGCTCTCCAGCATGGCGTTCGAGAGCGAGGCGCTGTCCGGATCAACCTGGTTGATCTTCACCGCCTTGAAGCCCAGCAGCATGATCTGCTTCAGGGCGCCGCGCCACACATCGGCGCCGGTGCCCGAGGAAAAGGTATAGTCTGCCTGCCCCTTCGCCGGTTCCAGACCCGCCTTCAGCCGCAGTTGGTTCCCCTGCTTTTCAAAGAGAAGCTTGAAGGGTTCCGTCAGGCTGTCAATACTTCCGCTGGCGACCGCTTCGGTCATGAAGTACTTGAAGTAATAGATGGGGCTGTAGTCTTCGTAAGTGAGCCACGCCGGCGCAGCCCCGCCCAATTGCTGCTTCATTACATCGAATGCCTCGGTCACGAAGAGAGCTTTGTCGCCCGCGGTGATCTGACCGAGAGCTTGCTGCTTTAACAGATCCTGCTTCTGCTTGTAGGTGAGTGGAGCCGGGCCGGAGCCAATCTTGGGAGCCGAAGGCATACCGGAAGGATCGGGAGGAACAAGGGGAGGACTGGACATGCGCCGCATAATAGCAAAAATCCGCACGCCAATCTACCAAGAGCCGCAACCAGCTTCGGGAACTTCGGGAACTCCGGCGCCCCACTCCATGAGTTACCGCCTGGCCCGCCGTCAGCGCCTCAGCCACTCGCCCTCAACCCGCCGCGCCTTCCGTAGAAACCATTCGCAGCGGAGCAATTAGTCCATCCTCATGCGCTATGCGGGGGCACTCAGCAGAGCGCTCAATCCATCCCTGTCTTTCACCACAATCTGACGTGCTTCCACATCGAGCAAGCCCTCGGCCTGCAGCCGCATCAGGTTGCGCGACACCAGTTCACGGACGGTGCCCAACTGGCTTGCCAGCTCCTGGTGGGTCGTTGGAAGCTGGAACTCGATTCCTCGCGGAGTCTTCGCGCCGTGGGTGTCGGCCAGCCGCAAGAGCACCGTGATCAGCCGCTGGCGAATGGTGGTGAACGACAGTTCCTCGATGATGCCTACCAGCCTGCGCAGGCGCGCGCCCACGATGGCCAGCATCTTGAGCGCAACCTCGGGATGCTCCAGGCAGAAGGCCTGAAAGTCCTGGCGCGAGATGAACGCGAGTTCCACCTCCTCGGCCGCCATTGCGGAAGCCGGGTAGCGACCGCCATCAAACACCGGCAGCTCCGCCACTGACTCGCCGGCATGATTCATCGCCAGCACCTGTTCTCGCCCGTTGACCGAAGTCTTGAAGATCCGGACCTTGCCCCGCGCAACAATGTACAGCCCGTGGCACGGATCATCCTCGGAGAACAGCAACTCGCCGGTCTTGAAGCGGCGCAGCACCGTCCGCCCCGCAAGGGATTGAATCTCGGCCCGCGACAGGCTTGCAAGCAGCGCGGTCTTTTCCAGAATGTCAGCCAGTTCGATGCGCCCTGCACTCATTTCAGGAGTGTAGCCCACCCCGTGACTGTCCGCTGAGCCGAAGCCTCCCAGTGACTTTAGTCGCTGCATCCTGCGCCGGCGCCCTCTAACGTCGTGGCAGGAGAAAATCATGATTACCCCCACCCAGACCGTTCGCGCCATCGCCATCGACCATCCATCGTCCATCCGCGTCTTTGAGAGCTTCGGCATCGACTACTGCTGCGGCGGCCGCAAGCCCCTTGCCGAGGCCTGCGCTGCCGCCAATCTCTCTGTCAATGAAGTGCTCGCAGCGCTGGATGCCGGCGCCGTCGTCGCTGAACCCTCCTCGATCGACTGGTCGCAGCTTCCCCTCGACCGCCTCGTCGCCCACATCGTCTCTACCCATCACGCCTACGTAAAGCAGGAACTGCCCCGGCTCACCCTCCTTGCGCAAAAGGTGGTGAACCGCCACGGCGATACCCAGCCTCACCTGCCGGCCATGCAAAAGGCGCTCGCCCAACTCGACGACGAACTGACGCACCATCTCGCCAAGGAAGAGAACATCCTGTTCCCCTACATCTCCGCCCTTGAAGCGGCAATCGAATCCGGCGGCGCCCACCCGGATGCATGTTTTGGCAGTGTTGCCAGCCCCATTGCCATGATGACCGCCGAACACGACGCCGCAGGCCAACTCCTGGCCAGCCTGCGCAACCTCAGTGGCGGCTTCACCCCGCCCATCGGCGCCTGCCCCACTTATCTTGCCTACTATGCCGGCCTCCAGGAGTTTGAGCGCGACCTCCACCAGCACATCCACCTGGAGAACAACATCCTCTTTCCCCGCGCCATCCTCATGGAGTCCTCCACCATGACGGCAACGGCCTGAGGCCGTCCCATTCTTCTCCGGGACCCGGTGACTTAAGTCGCTTCGCCTCCCGGTGCTCCCCGTCTAATCTCACCTTGCAATCAAACTTCATATCCAGGAAGGAAACAGCCATGTTCTGCTATCAATGCGAGCAAACCTCCAAGGGCGAGGGCTGCCAGACCATCGGCGTCTGCGGTAAAGACGAATCCACCGCCACGCTTCAGGATCTGCTCATCTACGCCGTCAAAGGCATCTCCATGTATGCCCACCGCGCCCGTCTTCTCGGCGCAGCCGATCCTGAAATCGACGCCTTCACCATCCAGGCCATCTTCGCCACCCTGACCAACGTCAACTTCGACCCCGAGCGCGTCGCAGGCCTCGTCCATCGCGCCGCCGCCATCCGCGACTCAGCGCGCGCCCTCTATTCAAAGGCCTGCCTCGCCGCCGGACAAACCCCGGAAGCGCTCTCCGGCCCAGCGGCCTTCCAGCCCGCCGCCACCATGGACGCCCTGCAGGCGCAGGGGCGCGAGTCGCTGCTCCCCACGCGCATTCTCATTGAAGGCAAGGAGACTGCGAACCTCCGCGAACTGGTTCTCTATGGCATCAAGGGCGCGGCAGCCTATGCCGCCCACGCCCTCGCGCTCGGCGCCGGATCGCCCGCCACCTTCGCCAAGATTCACGAAGTGATGAGCTTTCTCGCTGAGCCCAACCACCCGGCTGAAGACTATCTTGGTCAGGCTCTGGCCGTCGGTGAACTCAATTACAAGGTCATGCAATCGCTCGACCAGGCACACAACGAGACCTTCGGCGCCCCAGAGCCAACGCCAGTCCGTCTCGGCGCGCTTAAAGGCAAAGCCATCCTCGTCTCCGGCCACGACCTCCACGACCTGCACGCCCTGCTCCAGCAGACCCAGGGCCTCGGCATCAACATCTACACACACGGCGAGATGCTCCCCGCCCACGGGTATCCAAAGCTCAAGGCCTTCCCCCATCTGGCAGGCAACTACGGCGGACCCTGGGTTGATCAGGCTGGAGACTTCGAGCACTTTCCCGGCGCCATCCTCATGACCTCAAACTGCATCCAGGAGCCGCGCCTGGCCTACAAGAACCGCATCTTCACCTGCGGCCCTGTCGCATGGCCCGGCGTGCAGCATCTTGACGCGCAGGACTTCGCCCCGGTCATCGCCGCGGCCCTCAAGGCCCCCGGCTTCGCGCAGGACGGCGACGATCAGCAGATCACCGTCGGCTTTGGCCACAAGGCCATCCTCAGCGTCGCTCCTCAGGTTGTTGAAGCGGTAAAGGCTGGCGCGCTGCGCCGCTTCTTTGTCGTCGGCGGCTGCGATGGAGCCCGTTCCGGCCGCAGTTATTACACCGAACTCGCCGAACAGATCCCGCAGGACTGCGTCATCCTTACCCTGGGATGCGGCAAGTTCCGGTTCAACAAGATGGAGCTAGGCACCCTGGGCGGCTTGCCGCGCCTGCTCGACTGCGGGCAGTGCAACGACACCTACTCGGCCATTCAGGTTGCCCTGGCGCTCGCCTCGGTCTTCGAGTGCGGAGTCAACGACCTGCCCCTCTCCATCATCCTCAGTTGGTACGAGCAGAAAGCCGTCGCCGTCCTCCTCACCCTGCTCTTCCTCGGCGTCAAGAACATCCGCATCGGACCTACGCTGCCCGCCTTCATCTCTCCCGGCGTTCTCGAAATCCTCCAAGAGAAATTCAACCTCATGCCCATCTCAACCGCGGATGAGGATCTGGCCGCCATCTTCGCCGCGTAGAGCATCTTCCCTATTCCTGTGAAATGGCTTTGTAAGGCGCCACTTTAGCCGTGTCACGCAACTCTAGCCTGGCCGGGCGCCCAGGTCCCTCGCGGTTGGGGACCTGGGAAGCCGCAACCCTCACCCAACCAACGCAAGATACAGCCAGGCGCCCCATCTGGGCGCCCTCCTGCCGTGTCCCTGTTGCTCCAGAGGGGACGAATCGCCCTGTTTCCGTGCGGCTAGACCGCTGCCCCACACGCGGAGCAGAACCGCGCCCCCGCCATGTTCGTCTGCCCGCAGCGCGCGCAGGCCGTCAAAGTTCCCGGTTGCGCCGCCTGGGGCACATTGACCGTCACCTGCATTGGCTGGCCCCAGCCCGGCATGGCTATGCCCAGCATGGCAGCAATCCCCGCCGCCTGAATGGCGTTGAACTCCCGCACCCGCCCCGGCATGAAGAAGCACTCAATGAAGCCCAGCACCCACGGAATCGGCGTCCAACTCAGGCAGATGTAGAGAATCCCCAGCCCGGTCCGGCGCAGATAAAACTGGTGAATGCCAAAACCGCCCAGAAACAGCGCCAGCAGAATGCCCACCACCTCATCGCGGCGCACTGACTCATACTGCTGGTAAAAGATCGCTTGCTGATTGGGATAGGTTTGGCTGGCCATGGCTGCTTCTCCTTGCACTCGGTTGAACATACGCAGCCGCCCCCCACCCGGTTCCCAGCCCGGTTCCCAATCCGGCCGCGGCGCGTCCTCCGCCCATGGCGTAGCATCAAAGGCAAGATGGCTATCCCTTCCGCTTCCGCTGCCGGCAGCTTCCTCATCGGCGGTGACTTGCCCGTCGAGCGTCTTGGCTTCGGCACCATGCGCCTGGTGGGCGACGGCGCCTGGGGCGAGCCTGCCGACCCCGCGCAGGCCCACCGCGTCCTCCGCCGCGCCGTCGAGCTTGGCGTCACACTCATCGACACCGCTGACGCCTACGGCCCGGAGATCGCCGAGCGCCTCATCGCCGAGGCCCTTTACCCCTATCCGCCGGGTCTCGTCATCGCCACCAAGGGGGGCATCACCCGCCAGGGCCCCGCGCGCACCGAGTACGTGGGCCGCGCCGGCTACCTCATCCAGTGCGTCGAAATGAGCCTCCGCCGCCTCCGGCTCGACTGCATCCCCCTCTACCAGCTCCACCGCATCGACCCCCGCACGCCCATCGAGGAGTCCCTCGGCGCCCTCCGGCGCATGCAGGAGGAGGGCAAGATCCGCCACATCGGCCTGAGCGAGGTCACCCCCGCCGAGATCGAGCAGGCGCAGGCCATCGTACCCATCGTCACTGTGCAGAATCGATACAGTCTGGCCGACCGCCGTCACGAGGCCACGCTCCAGTGGTGCGCAGAGCAGGGCATCGGCTTTCTGCCCTGGTACCCCATCGCCGGCGGCAAGATGCTCAACCCCGCCCAGCCCTTTGCCCAGGCCCTGGCCGCCCTCGCCACCCGTCATGGAGCCTCGCCGGCCCAGCTTTCCATCGCCTGGCTGCTGCAGCGCTCCCCGGTCATGCTCCCCATTCCCGGAACGTCCAAAGTCGGCCATCTCGAAGAAAACATTGCCGCGGCCTCCCTGCGGCTCACTAGGGAAGAATGTATTGGGCTGGAACAGGCCACAGCGGATCAGTAGCTTCTGTCATCGGACAGTTCCGGTCGAGGCTCAGAATGCGAATCGGTGGAGGCATGGCTGCTTCGAGTGGGCCTGAGTGGAACAAGCTGTTTGTTCCTCGGTCAAAATTCCGGGCTAAATCGCAGTCATTTGCTTCGGAATGAGCGTTGGCGGCTTCAGGCTGGGATAGAAAGTATTGCGACTATCTTTGCAGCCTGGAGAGCCGGGCGGGCCGGCTCCCACGAGGCTGCGGGCTAGCCCAGCAACTCTGCGACGAGAGCGGGAGCGGCGAGAAGGGCGGCTTCGATCTGGGTCTGGTCCTTGCCGCCGGCTTCAGCGATTTCAGGCTTGCCGCCGCCGGAGCCGCCGACGAGTTTGGCGACTGCGCCGACGAGCTTGCCGGCCTGGATGCGCTTGATGAGGCCAGGGGAGACGCCGGCGATGAGGGCGACCTTGCCCTCGGGCTGCGCGGAGGCGAGAACGACCACGCCCTCGCCGAGTTTCTGCTTCAAATTGTCGACAAGTGTGCGGAGCTGGCCGCGTTCGAGCGAGTCGGCGCGGAGGGTGACCAGGCGGACTCCCTTGACCTCGACGGCGCGGCTGAGCGCTTCGTCAAGGGCGCCGGCGGCGGACTTCATGCGGGCTTCTTCCAGTTCGCGGCGGAGTCGCTTGAGCTCGTCTTCCTGGCTGGCGAGCTTGGCGCGGAAGGCGTCCGAGAGGCTGGCTCCGGCGGCAGGGGGCGCCAACTGGGCGACGATCTGGGAGACGGCGTAGTCCTGGCGGAAGGCGGCCAGGGAGCCGAGGCCGCTGATGGCCTCAAGCCGGCGGACGCCGGAGGAGACGGAGCCTTCGCTCACAATTTTGAGCAGGCCGATTTCGCCGGTGGCGGAGGTGTGGGTGCCGCCGCAGAGCTCGGTGGAGAAGCCGTCGGAGAGCTTGACGACGCGGACCTTGTCTCCGTATTTTTCGCCGAAGAGGGCCATGGCGTGGTACTCGTTGACGGCCACGTCGATGGGCACGTCCTCGAGGGTCTCAACGCGGGCATTCGCGAGGACCTCGCGGTTGACAATGGACTCGATCTCTTCGAGCTCCTCGTCGGCGACCTGGGCGAAGTGGGAGAAGTCGAAGCGGAGGCGGGTGGGATCGACGGCCGAGCCGGCCTGTTTGACGTGCGTGCCGAGGACCTGGCGCAGAGCGGCGTGGAGCAGGTGGGTGCCGGTGTGGTTGCGGCGGATGGCGTCGCGGCGGGCGGCGTCGACGACAGTGGTGACGCGGTCGCCCACGGCGAGGGGCAGCTTGAGCAGGGCCTTGTGGGCGCGGACGCCCTGGACGGGGAGGACGCAGCCGGAGATTTCAGCAACGGTGGAGTTGCCGTCGGCGGAGGTGAACCAGCCGGTATCGCCGGTTTGGCCGCCGGAGTCGCCGTAGAAGCTGGTGTGGTCGAGGACCACATCGATGGTTTCACCGGAGGCGGCGAAGGGGACGCCGACGCCGTCTTTGACGATGGCGAGGACTTCAGCGCCGGGGGCGGTGAGCTGCTTGTAGCCCAGGAAGTCGGTCTTGGGGAGTTCGCGGAAGGCGGGACTGGCCGATTTTTGGCTGCCGCCTTTCCAGGAGGCGCGGGCGCGGGCTTGTTCGGACTCCTTGGCGGCTTCGAAGCCGGCTTCGTCGAAGGCCACGCCGGCATCGCGGGCGGCATCGACCATGAAGTCGAGGGGGAGGCCGAAGGTTTCGTAGAGGTGGAAGGCCTTGTCGCCGGTGAAGGCCCCCTGCAGCTCTTCGTTGAGGCGGGTGAGGCCGATTTTGAGGACGCGGTCGAACTGCTTTTCTTCGGCTTCAACGACTTTGGCGACGCGGGGGGCGGAGTCGGCGAGTTCGGGGTAGGCGCCCTGCATGAGGTCGCGGACGGCGTAGACCATTTCGAAGAGGAAGGGCTTGGCTTGTTCCGTATTTGGACCGAGGAGGCGGCCGTGGCGGATTCCGCGACGAAGGATTTTGCGCAGGACGTAGCCGCGGCCCTCGTTGGAGGGGAGAACGCCGTCGTTGATGAGGAAGGTGGCGGCGCGGGCGTGGTCGGCGATGATGCGGAGACTGGCGTTGGCAACCAGGGCTGCAATTCCCTCAGGGGCTGAAGCCCCTTCATTTTCGTGCGCCCTATCGGCACGACTGAAGTCGTGCCCTGACACTTCCTGCCCCTCCGAAGCCCTTGCTGCGGAATCAGCGGAGCCTCGTCCTGGCGCAAGGCCGGTGAGCTCGGCTGCGCGTTGGATCAGGGGCGTGAAGAGGTCGGTTTCGAAGTTGGAGATCTTGCCCTGGAGGACGGCGGAGACGCGCTCGAGGCCCATGCCGGTGTCGATGGAGGGCTTGGGGAGGGGGGTGAGCTTGTAGGTGGTGGCCTTGGTGGCGGGGTCGACGATGGCCGCGCGGTCGAACTGCATGAAGACGAGGTTCCAGATTTCGACGTAGCGGGCGTCGTCCTGGCCGAAGGGCTTGTCGGTGCCGGGGATCTCGGCGGCCTGAAGGCCCATGTCGTAGAAGATTTCGGAGCAGGGGCCGCAGGGGCCGGTCTCGCCCATCTGCCAGAAGTTGTCCTTGAGGCCGTACTCGCGGATGCGCTCCTTGGGGACGCCCTGCTCGATCCAATAGGCCTCGGCTTCGTCGTCGCGGGGGACGCCGTTGGCGGGGTCGCCCTCAAAGATGGTTACGTAGAGCTTGTCTTTGGGGATGCCGTACCATTCGGGGCTGGTGACCAGCTCCCAGGCGAACTCGATGGCCTGGCGCTTGAAGTAGTCGCCGAAGCTGAAGTTGCCGAGCATCTCAAAGAAGGTGTGGTGGCGGCGGGTAAAGCCCACGTTTTCAAGGTCGTTGTGCTTGCCGCCGGCGCGGACGCACTTCTGGGAGGTGGTGGCGCGGGAGTAGTCGCGGCGCTCGGCCCCGAGGAAGAGGTCCTTGAACTGGTTCATGCCTGCGTTGGTGAAGAGCAGGGTGGGGTCGTTGGCGGGCACCAGGGAGGAGGAGTGGACGCGGCGGTGGCCCTTCGACTCAAAAAAGCGGAGAAAGAGTTCGCGGATTTCGTTACCGGAGCGGTTTTGCATGACTCTACCAGTGTAATGGGCTGTCGAGCCGGAGTGGGACGCGGAAGCGGCGCCAAACTGAGAGAGGCGGGAGAGACAAGTGAAGATTGGGATGAAGAAGACGTTTGGACGGCTGCTGGTGGCTGTTGCGGCGCTTTGGCTGGCTGCTAGCGTTGCCCTGGCGCAAACTGAGGCGACGCCCCAGGTGGGCGGCAAAGCCCAGGATTTTGCGCTTACAACGCCGGAGGGCCAGCCGGTGCGGCTCTCGGACCTTACGGCCAGGGGGACCGTGGTGCTGGTGGTGTTGCGCGGCTACCCCGGCTACCAATGCCCCTACTGCCAGAAGCAGGCACATGACTTTCAACTGAAGGCCGGCGCATTCAAGGAGGCGGGAGCCGAACTGCTGCTGGTGTATCCGGGGCCCCCGGATGAGGTGAGCGCGCGGGCGAAGGAGTTTTTGAAGCCCGAGGGGGCGCTGCCAGCGAACTACCACCTGGTGGTGGACCCGGACTACGCCGTCACGCGCCAGTACGGGCTGCGCTGGGATGCGCCGCAGGAGACGGCGTATCCAAGCACCTTTGTGATCGATCGTTCGGGGAGGGTGGTCTACCGGAAGATCAGCCATGAGCACGGCGACCGTACGACGGCAGACGAGGTGCTGGCGGAAATAAAGAAGGCGCGGTGACGCGGCCGGTATGCGCTACTCCTCGTGGGGGGCATCGTCGAGGCTTTCGAGGGCGGCGAGGGATTCGTCGGGGACGTCCCACTGGCGGAGGATCTTGTAGATCACGCCGGGGGAGAAGCCGGCGGTGACGAGGCGGCGCATGATGCGGGCGGTCTCTTTCTCGTTCTCCGGCTTGCGGAGGCGCTTGCGTTCGAGGTGCTGGCGGGCGAGGGCTTCCTCGTCGGTCTGGGCGTAGCGGGCTTGGAGGGTTTCGGTGATGAGTTCGGAGCCGACGCCTTTTTGCTGGAGGTCCTGGCGGACGCGGCGCTGGCCGAACTTCTCGTTTTCATGGCGCAGACGGGCGTAGGTCTCGGCGAAGGACTGGTCGTCGAGGTAGCGCTGCTCCTTGAGGCGGGCGATGACGGCGGCGACGACGGCTTCTCCCTGGTCGCCGGGGGCCACGCGGGTTTTCATGAGGCGGCGGAGATCGGACTCGGTGCGCATGGCGCGGCCGAGGGTCCAGACGGCGTAGTCGTAGAGGCCGGACTCGTTGAGGGGCTCGGGCTTCTTTTTGGGGCGGCCGAAGGGCATGAGGATTACTCTAGCGGAATCAGCAGGCGGAAGCGCTTGTTCCGATTCCAGCGATAGTGGGCGAAGTCGCCGTCGAGGGTGAGAATGTCGCCGGTATTCAGTTGGCCGGCCATGGCGATCATGCAGGCGTCGGCGAAGTCGCAGGGGGTGTCAGCGTATTTGGACATCAGGTGGGCAACGTCTGACGCACAATCGGTGAGCCGAAAAGGAACCAGAAGCGCACCCCGCTGGAGACTTGTCAGGATTGCTTTGACGGCCGGTTCGGCGTGATGAAGAAGGTGAAGCGCTTCTGTGATGCAGGCTTCGACTGTGAAGAGTGGGCCGGAAATCGCCTCGTAGGCGGATTTGCATCGGTGGTGCCCCTGTTCGCGTTCGTTGAAAAGTGCAACGAAAAAGCTGGCGTCGGCGAGGATTGGCAGAGGGGACGATGGAATCACCAATCCCATCTGCCTTTGCCTTGCTTATCAACGCGCCACTTTTTCCCAAAGCCTTCCATGTGCTTTTTGTTGGTCGCCAGATCGCCAGGGCCGAAACTGACGCAGCCAATGCCAACCATTCGCGGACGCGGCTCAGCGCTGAGTTGCTCATCCTCCTTCAGGATGGACTCGCGAACCGCCTGGGACGGAGTGCACCCCTTGGCGCGCACCAAACGCTTCAGCGCTGCCTCCGACTTTTCATCCAACCGCACTTGTACCGTGGCGCTCATGGATTCACTGTACTACAAAGTTGAGAAGTGTACTACGCCACTTCCTCCGGCTCGGTACCCTATTCCCTGGTCCCTAGTCCCTTGGCTTCGTCCACTGGTCGACCCAGTCGTTGACGGTTTTGTACCAGAGGCGGGAGTTCTGGGGTTTGAGGACCCAGTGGCCTTCGTCGGGGAAGTAGAGCATCTTGGACGGGACCTTGAGCAGTTGCAGAGTGTCGAAGAGCTGGAAGCCTTCGCTGACGTCGAGGCGGTAGTCGAGCTGGCCGTGGATGACGAGGGTGGGGGTTTTGAAGTTCTTGGCGTAGAGGGAGGGGGACCATTTGCGGAAGGGGTTTTCGGCGTCGGGCTTTCCGTAGTAGTCCCAGGGGTTGCCCTTGAACTCCCATTGGTTGAACCAGTCCTCTTCGGTGGAGCCGAAGGCGGACTCGGCGTTGAACATGCCGTCGTGGCTGACGATACAGCGGAAGCGGGTGGTGTGGCCGAGAATCCAGTTGGCCATGTAGCCGCCGTAGCTGGCGCCGAGGGCGCACTCGCGGGTCTTGTCGATAAACGGGTAGTGCTGCTCGGCGTAGTCGAGGCCGGTGATCAGGTCGGTGAAGGGCTTGCCGCCCCAGTCGCCGTTGACGCCATCGACGACGGCCTGACCGTAGCCGGTGGAGCCGCGGGGGTTGATCATGACGACGACGTAACCGTTGGCGGCGAAGAGCTCGGCGTTCCAGCGGTAGCTCCAGGCATCGCCCCACGCGCCCTGCGGCCCGCCGTGGATGAGGAACTTGAGCGGGTATTTCTTGGCGGGGTCGAAGGCTGGGGGGCGGATGACAAAGCCTTGCAGTTTGGTCTTGTCCGCGGCTGTGAACCAGAAGGGTTCCATCGCGGGGAGATCGAGTTGTGAGAGGAGGGCGTCATTGAGATGGGTTATCGACTCGGGCGACGTCGCTCGGGAACTCATCGACAAATGATCCATTTGACTAGTCCCACAGCTTCCGCAGGATCTCCAACTGCCCGACATCGAGAGGGAAACCACTTCGGAGGGTCTGTCGACCTTCATTTCAGAAACGACGATCGAGCCGAATTCCTGACCACGTGGATGAGTTTCGTGCAGTGAGCTGAATTCCGCACCTCTTCCAATTACTGCCAAACCGCCCCCTAACAATTCGATATTGATTATCCATTCTTGTCCGCGATCCCCCGCTGTAAATAAAATGTCATGCATGTCGGACCAGATGAACTCATCTACCCACCGATCAAAATACAAGGGAGTGCCACCCACCAACCTCGCTTCTGCCAAGATGTCCTTGATCGTCTTCGCCGCGCGGTCATACAGAAACAGCCGGAACTTGTCAGCTTCGTAGCCGGCGCGGGCTTCGGAGCGCCAGGCGAGGTACTTGCCGTCCGGTGAGTAGGCTGGGTTAAAGTTGCCGCCGGCGGAGTTGCTGACCGCGACCGGCTTGGCCGCCGGATTGGTCAGGTCGAGGGTGTAGATCCTGGCGCTGATGCTGGTCGCCTGCTCTTCGTCGGGGTTCTCGGTAAAAGCCAGTTCCCTGGAGTCGGGAGAGATAGCAAAGCCGCCGCCACCGCCCAGCGAGAAGGGCGGTACGTCGTGGGGATCGTTGGGGGTGAGGTCGCGCCATAGCAGCGTCTGCTTCGAGGGGCTGTCGAGGGTGACGATGAAGAGGTGGCTGCGCTTTTCGCCGGTGTAGTGGTTCCAGTGGCGGTAGAGCAGGTGGGTGAAGACCTGCGCCTTGACCTTGCTGGCGGCGGCAGCCCTGTCGCGGTCGGCGTTGCAACGGTCGGCTACGGAACCTTCAGAGCCATCCGCCTCGGTGAAGGCTGGGCAATCGGGATAGACCTGGGCGGAAAAGACGATGAATTTGCCGTTGGCCGACCACTTGGCGTTTTCGGGCTCGACGGTGTTGTGGGTGAGCTGAAAGGGCGCGTCGGCGGGGGCCACGGGAAAGGCGTTTCCGGTGGCGCCGGTTGCGGGGTCGAAGGAGGCAAGCCAGATCTGCTGCGAGCCCGATCGGCTGGAGAGCAGGAGGATGCGCCTGCCGTCGGCGGAAAAGTCGACGCCGCTGTCGCCGGGCTGGGTGACGGCCAGCTTGAAGGGCTCGCCGCCTGACCCGGAAGACGGGAAGATGGCCTGGAGCCACCACTCCGTGGTTTTGGTGTTCTGGTCGAGGTTCACGGTGGTGACGGAGTAGGCCAGCCACTTGCCGTCGGGGGAGACGGCGGTCTCGCCGAGGCGCTTCACGGCCTGCAGGTCTTCGAAGGTCATGGGGCGCTTGGCGGTCTGGGCGGGGGCGAGGGAGGCGGCGAGGAGGGCGAGGAAGAAGAGGGATTTGCGCATGGGTTTTCCTGGCTGCGCGGGGGAGTGCTGTTCTACTTCCCGGAAATGGGAGATGGAGCACCCGGAGCCTGCGCGAAGGAGAAGTTTACACCGGGGGAGGGTGGGTGAGGTGTGGGGCGGGGAGGCACTGGCGGTTTCCCATGTCCCAGAATCGGGAGATGGGGCACTCTGGGTCTGTGCGGAGGTTCGTGCTTTCCCACCCATTCCGCATGGTGCGCGGAATGGATGGGCCACCCGGCCTGGAAACGGTTGCTTTGGGCCTAGATCAGTTCGGTGTGGCCGGAGAGGACGAGTTCCTTGACGATTTTGCCGACGTCCTGGGAGTGGTCGCGGTGGACGATGAGGAGGGCGTCTTCGGTATCGACGATGACCAGATTTTCGACGCCGACGACGGCCACGAATTTCTTGGGGCTGTAGATGTAGTTGTTGCAGGCGTCGATGGCGAGGTGGCCTTCGGTCTCAGAGACGTTGCCTTCGCCGTCGCCGCGGAGGCGTGTCTCCATCTGGTAGTCGTAGAGCGAGGCCCAGGAGCCGAGGTCGTTCCAACTGAATTCGGCGGGGATGCAGTAGAGGTGGGAGAGGTGTTCTCCCTTGGCAGAGCGGGGCTCAAGGACCGCATAGTCGACGGAGATGTTTTCGCACTTGGGATAGAGGGCGTGGAAGACCTCTTCAAACTGGGGTGTGCCGAAGGCGGCGGCGATGCCCTCAAGCAACGGGGCGGTCTCAGGCATGTGCTCGCGGACTGCGTTGGCCAGGGTGCGGGCAGACCAGAGGAACATGCCGGAGTTCCAGTAGTAGTTGCCGGCGGCGACGAAGTCTTCAGCGCGATGCTGGTTGGGCTTCTCCGTGAAGCGGCGGACGTGGAGGGCAGTCTCGTCCGCTGTGAACTCGCCGGTCTCGATGTAGCCATAGCCGGTCTCGGCGCGGGTGGGCTCGATGCCGAGCACGACGATGTTGTCACCGGTGGCGGCGACGGCGATGCCCTTCTGGAGGGCCTTGAGGAAGCGCGGCTCGTCAGCGATGACGTGGTCGGAGGGAAAGATGCCGAGCACGGCATTGGGGTTTTGCCGCTCGATGATGAAGGCGGCGAGGCCGCAGGCGGGGGCGGTGTTGCGCGCCACGGGTTCCTGGACGATTTGGCCGGGGGGGACGCTCTTCAACTGGTCGGAGATTTCATGGGCCAGGTACTCATTGGTGATGACCCAGGTCTTGTCGATTTTGGCGAGCGGCTTGAGCCGTTCGACGGTCTGCTGGATCATGGAGCGCTCACCGTCGAGCGCGAGAACCTGCTTGGCGCGGGCGCGGCGGGAACGAGGCCAGAAGCGGGTTCCGCTGCCACCGGCGAGAATCACGGGACGAAAATCGATTGAGTCGGGCATCGAAGACACATCCTAGCCCACGGAGACTAGGTTTGCACAGTGATGGATGATACTTTTCGGGCTGATTTGCGCGATGTCCGCACAACGCCGTCTTGCGGGGGTAGAAATCATCCCACATGGCAAAACGGCGAAGGCTGGGTTTTCCTTTGCTCAGGCGAGCTTCGCGAGGTAGTCCGCCATGCGGCGGACGCCTTCGTCGATGTTTGCCTTGGTGACGGGGTAGGAGATGCGGATGTGATGGGCGGTGCCGAAGGCCTCGCCGGGGACGGTGACCACGTGGGCCTCGTGGAGGAGGCGGGTGGCGAGTTCCGTGGCGGTGTTGACGCCGCCCTTGCCGAGGAAGGCGGAGATGTTGGGGTAGACGTAGAAGGCGCCTTCGGGCTTGGTGCAGGTGATGCCGGGGACCTGGGCGAGCTTGGCGAGCATGTAGTCGCGGAGGTCAATGAACTCGGCGCGGAACTCGGAGACGCATTGCTGGGAGCCGGCGAGGGCGGCGATGGCTGCCTTCTGAACCATGCTGGCGGCGTTGGAGGTGGATTGGGATTGGAGCTTGCTGAGGTTGGCGACCACGGACTTGGAAGCGAGGGCAAAGCCGGCGCGCCAGCCGGTCATGGAATAGGTCTTGGAGAGGGAGCCCAGGATGACGAGGTGCTCCTTGGCCCAGGTGAAGGAGCCTCCGGAGACGGGCTTGCCGGCGTAGTTGAGGTAGACGTAGCACTCGTCGAGGAGGAGATAGATGCCGCGGTCGTGGGCGAGGTGGACGATGCGCTCGAGGTCCTCGGCGGAGACGACGGAGCCGGCGGGGTTGGAGGGCGAGTTGAGAATGATGGCCTTGGTGCGGGGGGTGATGGCCTTCTCGATGGCGTCGGCGGTGATGCGGAAGTTCTCGGACTCCTGGGTTTCAAGGAGGACGACGTTGCCGCCGGCGTACTGGATGATGTCTTTGAAGCTGACCCAGTAGGGGACGGGGAGGATGACTTCATCGCCGTGGTCGACAAGGATCTGGAGCGTATTGAAGAGGGCCAGCTTGCCGCCGGTGGTGAAGATGGCTTCGGAGATGTCGTAGTCGGAGCCGAAGTCGCAGGCGTGGCGGTCGACGATGGCCTTGCGCACGTCGGGGATGCCGGGGACGACGGTGTAGCGGGTGAAGTTGGCCTCGATGGCGGCGATGGCGGCATCTTTGATGTGACGCGGGGTGGGGAAATGAGGCTCGCCGGCGCCGAAGTCCACGAGGTTGGCGCCCTGGGCGCGGAGCTTGGCGGCTTCCGCGGCGACGGCCATGGTGGCGGAGACTTCAATGCGGCCGATGCGGTCGGCAAAGACTTTGGAGGGTGAGGAGACTGTCATAGCACCTCTATCTTTACAGATTTTGGAGGGAGGACCAAATCCAGTTCCGATTGCAAAAGTTCGGGGCAGGCCAAGGGCTCCCTCACCCGTCCATCGGTCGTGGCGAATCGAGGCGGACAGGCCGGGCTGATGGCATCACAATTCGATCTCAGCTCGCAGAGAGTGTTTTGAGGGCCAGCCGACGCGGACCAGGGTTCCGTCGGGATCGGAGAGGGCGAATTCGTACATGCCCCATGGCTTGTGTTCGGGAGGATGCAGCAAGAGCGGGCCGAGAGCAGCGGCGAGCTCGTCGATGTTCTCGGCGTAGAAATACAGGCCGAACGGGTTGTGCCCCGGCACCAGCATCCCCTCGACGGCGCTGTTCAAGTGCAGATTGGCGCCCTTGCCATCGGTCAGCAGGCGATACCCGGGGTAGGTTGCTTCGCAACGGAATCCGAGACCGGCGTAGAATGCGGCGCTGGCATCCAGACTGCTGCAGGGAAGGATAGCGGTTAGGGTGTGAAGCTCTGCCACGATGGATCCCCGGTTTGGAATGGAAAGTCACTCGGGTTGTTCAACGCAGCTTGCCGTCTCTGTCTGGCCTCAGCCGGCGCCGTTGATTCGGGCGCGGAGGCGCTTGAGGACGTTGGGGGGGACGAGGCCTGTAACGTCGCCGCCGAAGCTGAAGACTTCCTTCAACATGCGGGAGCTGATGAAGGAGTAGCGTCCGGCGGGCTGGAGGAATACGGTTTCGATCTCGGGGGCGAGTCGGCGGTTCATGAGGGCCATCTGGAACTCGTGCTCGTAGTCGGAGATGGCGCGGATGCCGCGGAGGACGGCTTTGGCTTCAAGCTGGCGGGCGAAGTCGACCATGAGGCCGTCAAAGGTGGCGACGGAGACGTTGCCGAGGGAACTGGTGGATTCGCGGAGCATCTCTGCCCGCTCCTCGACCGTGAACAGGGGATTCTTGACGGGGTTGTTGAGGATGGCGACGGTGAGGTGCTCGAAAAGCTTGGAACCGCGCTGGATGAGGTCCACGTGACCGTTGGTGGGCGGGTCGAAGGTGCCGGGATAAAGGGCTCTCACGCTCATGGATGCGGCTCCAGAGGGATAGTATGGCATTGGCCGCGGGTGGGGGTACCTATCCGCGGCGTCCCTTGACGGCTTCCTTGGCTTCGGAGGGGCCGGCTGCGGGCACTTCCGGCACTTCAGCCTTGGAGGCAGCGCCGATGCCGAGCTTCTTGCGGAGCTCGCCATCCATTTTGGCGAAGATGTCCTTGTTCTCGCGGAGGAAGCCGCGGGTGTTTTCACGGCCCTGGCCGATGCGCTCGCCGGCGTAGCTGTACCAGGCGCCGGACTTTTCGACGATGTTGTTGGCCACGGCGAGGTCGAGCACGTCGCCCTCGCGGCTGATGCCCTCGCCGTAGAGGATGTCGAACTCCGCCTCGCGGAAGGGCGCGGCGACCTTGTTTTTGACGATCTTGACCTTGGTGCGGTTGCCGGTGACGACGTCGCCTTCCTTGATGGCGGCGATGCGGCGGATGTCGACGCGGACCGAGGAGTAGAACTTGAGGGCGCGGCCGCCGGTGGTGGTTTCGGGGTTGCCGAACATGACGCCGATCTTCTCCCGAATCTGGTTAATGAAGATGAGGGCGGTGCGGGATTTGGAGACGGTGCCGGTGAGCTTGCGGAGGGCCTGGGACATGAGGCGGGCCTGCAAGCCGACGTGGGAGTCTCCCATTTCGCCGTCGAGTTCTGCCTTGGGGACGAGGGCGGCCACGGAGTCGACCACCAGGACGTCGATGGCGCCGGAACGGACAAGGGCCTCGGTGATCTCGAGCGCCTGCTCGCCCGAGTCGGGCTGGGAGACGAGGAGGTTATCAATATCGACGCCGAGCTTGCGAGCGTAAGCGGGGTCGAGGGCGTGCTCGGCGTCGACAAAGGCCGCCAGGCCGCCGAGCTTCTGGGCCTCGGCGATGATCTGGAGGGTGATGGTGGTCTTGCCCGAGGACTCAGGGCCGAAGACTTCAGTCACGCGGCCGCGGGGGATGCCGCCCACGCCGAGAGCTGCGTCAAAGCTGATGGAGCCGGTAGAGATGACGGCGATGGGCACCAGCGCTTCCTTGGAGCCGAGACGCACAATGGACCCTTTGCCAAACTGTTTTTCGATCTGGGCAAGGGCGAGGTCTACGGCTTTTGAACGGTCGTCGGCGATGGCCATCAGAGGGACTCCTGGAGATTTGCTCGTCCGCGCACTTTCTGCCTTTCTGGCAGGAAGCGGCGGGCGGCATGGATTGGATTTCAACGGGATTGTAGCAGGGCTGGGAATACAAAGACAGAGAAAAATGGCGAAGAGAAGGGGAAAGTCGCCGAACCGCCAAAGGTGACGCTTGTTGTCGCGCCTTTACACGGTATATGCGCCGATGCGGGCTTCGCGGCTGGTGAGGGAGTCGCAGGCGCGGTCGAGGGTTTCGTAGTCGGCGTCGCGGTCTTTGCGGAAGGCGCGGAAGGCATCTTCGCTGGCCCAGCGGTCGACGGTGAGGTAGCCGCCGGGGACGTAGGCGTCGCGGAGCAGTTCCGTGCCGAGGTAATCCGGGGAGGTGCGGAAGAGCTGGGCCCATGCGCCGTCCGCGCCATAGGCTGCTTCAAAGGCTGGGACTTTCTCTTCGGCAATCTCGAACTGCCAGACAACAACGAACATGGGCGGCCTCGAATCTGTCTTTATGGTAGCGCAGGATGGGGAAGGCGTTGCGGTTACGGCTCAGGCGTTGCGGAGGGGTTCGTTGTGGGCGATTAGGCGCTCGACCTCGGCGGGGACCTGGAGGGGTGTGTCCTGGGCGGGGAAGCGGGGCGCGGCAGAGGCGGTCTGGGCGCGGAGGGCAGCGATGTTCTCAACGGCCAGCACCTGCTCGTCGAAGACCTGTCCAAAGAGGCGCGCTGTCTGGTGTGCGACGGCTTCGAGCGTGGGCAGGCCGGCCGGGTTGGGCAGTTCCCTTTCGAGGCTGGTGACGGCATGGTCCGCGATGCCGCAGGGGATGATGAGCGAGAAGTCGTTGAGGTCGGTGGCGAGGTTGAAGGCGAATCCGTGGGAGGTGATGCCGCGGGCCACATGGATGCCGATGGCGCCCACCTTGCGGTCGGGACCATCGCCGCCGGCGGACTGGCCGCACCAGACGCCGGTGAGTCCGGAGACGCGCCCGGCACGGACGCCGAAGCCGCCGCAGAGCCGGATGAGGGCCTCTTCCATGAAACGGACAAAATCTACTGGACCCATGCGTCCTCCATTGGGTTTGCGCAGGGTGCGGAGGTCAAAGATGGGGTAGCCGACGAGTTGGCCGGGACCGTGGTAGGTGACGTCGCCGCCGCGGTTGATCTCGTGGACGGTGACGCCGCGGCGGGCGAGGATTTCATCCGAGGCGAGGATGTTGGAGCGGTGGGCGTTGCGGCCGAGGGTGAGGACGGGGGGGTGCTCGAGGAGCAGGAGGACGTTGTGGGCGCGGCCCTCGCCGACGAGGGCGGCCACCTCGGCCTGGAGGCGCAGCCCTTCAGGGTAGTCCACCCGGCCGAGATAGAGGTACTGGATCATCGTCCTACTGATTGTAGAGCGGCGGCGATGAGCCTGAGGCGGGGGCTACGGCTCCGCGCGCTGCTGAAATAGGCCCGCGAACGCGGAGCGGTTGCGCCAGGCGACGAGCGCCCAGAGCAGGGTGGCGAAGGCTCCTGCCTGGATTCCGGCCGGCATCAGCAGGATGTGAAAGAGAAGGATGTTGACGAGAACGGGGCCAAGGAGGGTGAGCGCGAGGGGCACATAGCGGTTGACGATGAAGAGGATCGCCGACAAGACCATGATGGAGGCGACCACATCCATGTAATGCGTTGAGTTCAATATCTGCTCAAACTGGCCGGCAGGCCCCGTGGGCATCTCCTTCACCGGAATGAAACGCAGAAAGTCGTTGAGGCCAAAGACAAGGAACATCAGGCCGAGCAGGTAGCGGGCGATGATCGAGGCAATCTTCATGAACTTCTCCTTGAGTCGGGTGAGGGGTTTGCGCCTGGGGATGGGAGACAACGGGGCGTCTGTGCCGAACATCGCGGAAGAGGGGAAGGCTTCCGCCGCATTCAACAGTTGGTTATACAACAGGGAAGTCTGCAAGGGACAGGGCAAATGGGGCGGGGCAGCGCGGCGGCCCGGCATTTGTTACATTGAGCTTGCACGGAGCGCCTCTGAACGACCTTGCCTCACTCGACCTCTCGCGCAGTTGCCCGTCGGCCGGCGCCGATGGAGGTGCGTCTGCCGGTGCCAACCAAGAGAGGATTGTGCCCGTGAACCTGCAACAGATTGGATGGTCCGATTTTTTTCAAAGCCAGCTCACCACCGGGATTCCGGGGCGGGTGGCCTCAGCGAACCATGGGCGGTTTTTGATCTGGACCGAGGCAGGGGACGTGGAGGCCGGGGTGACCGGCGCGATGCGGCGGGCCAGAGGGCTGTGGCCGGCGGTGGGCGACTGGGTGGTGCTGCGCGAGGACGGGCAGGTGATTGTGCGGGTGCTGGCACGGCGCACGCTGATCAGCCGCAAGCAGCCGGAGCGGGAGGTGCGCGAGCAGGTGCTGGCGGCCAACGTGGATGTGCTGTTCATTGTGAGCGGGCTGGACAAGGACTACAACGAGCGGCGCATCGAGCGCTTTCTGGTGATGGCGCACGAGAGCGGGGCGCGGCCGGTGGTGCTGCTGAACAAGGCGGACCTTGCGGAGGAACTGGGCCTGGACCTGGCCGAAGTGATTGCGCGGACGGCGCAGCTCAGCCCTGGGGTGCGGGTGCTGGCGCTGAGCGCGCGGTCAGAGCACGGGCTGGATGCGTTGCCGGCCGAGCTGGGTCCGGGGCAGACGGCGGCGCTGATTGGGTCCTCCGGGGTGGGCAAGTCGACGATTGTCAACCGGCTGCTGGGTGATGAGCGGCAGAGCACGTATGCGGTGCGCGCCGCGGACAGCCGGGGGCGGCACACCACGACGACGCGGGAACTGTTTCTGATGCCGGGGGGGTGGCTGCTGATGGACCTGCCGGGCCTGCGCGAGGTGCAGCTCTGGGCCGGCACGGGGCAGGTGGAAGAGACTTTCGAGGACATTCAGGCGCTGGCGGGGAGTTGCCGGTTTCGCGACTGCGCGCATGGCGGGGAGCCGGGATGCGCGGTGGGGGCAGCCGGGGTGGAGCCGGCGAGGCTAGCCAACTATCTGAAGATGCAGCGCGAGGTGGCGCATCTGGAGCGGAGAATCGACCCCGGGCAGGCGCGGGAGACGCGGGCCAGGGGGAAGGCCCGGGGGAAAGAGGGCGCGAAGCCGACGGGAAGCCACTCCAGGCGGGAGGAGTAGGACCGCCTTCGCGTTACACTAGAGGCTGGCAGGAGGACCGGGCGGTCGCTGCCGGAGGCTTCGCTCACGCGATGTCCGCCGGGGGAGGAAAGTCCGAACTCCGCAGGGCAGTGTGCCGGATAACGTCCGGGACGTGAGCGTGAAGGCTCATGGACGGCCAGTGCCACAGAAAAGATACCGCCTCGGTCAACCTTCCGCTCTCGGGCGGAGGACGACCCTGGAGCAGCATGCTGCTTCAGCGCCGGGGTAAGGGTGAAATGGTGCGGCAAGAGCGCACCGCTCCGGCGGTAACGCCGGGGGCAGGGTAAACCCCACACGGAGCAAGACCAAATAGGGAGGGAAGCTGCCGCCAGGAGCCAGGCGGTGGTTGCGTGCCGGCCCGGCGCGCCCAGGCGGCTCTTTGCAATCGCCGAAACCTCCGGGTAGGTCGCTGATGAGCGTCCGCGGCAACGCGGCGCCTAGAGGAATGACCGCACACGACAGAATTCGGCTTACAGGATCTTCCTGCCGAGTTTGAAGAGAAGCACCAGACGACAGCCCCGGCGCGGAGATCATTCCTTGCCGGGGCTGGCCATTTTGGGGGCGGCGGCGGGCTGCTCGATTCCCTTCTCCAGACCAAATTCTGCGCTCCCAAGGTGAAGTCAGGCTGCTGACCGCCGATGAGTCAAACTGGGGAGTCAACACGATGCAGTGGACGATCAAGCGGAAGTTGACCCTGGGATTCGGCCTTGTGGCGGTGATGATTTTTGGCATTGCTGGTTTTGAGCACTGGGCCAGGTCGCGGGTCGAGTCCACCGCGCAGGCGATAGCGCGGACCGGCGCCATGCTTTACGACTTTCAATACCTGATCTCGTATGTGCGCGGGGTGACGGTGGCGCAGCGAGCCTATCTTATCTCCGGCGACGAAGCGGCAATTGCGGGCATCCCGGCCATGCGCAAGGACGCCGACGTGGTGGCGGAGAGAGTCAAGAGTTCCCTGAGCGGCGACCAGGAACAACTGGCGCACTTTGCAACCTATCAGGGCTATATTTTGCAGCGGCGCGCGTTTGTGAACAAGCTGAATGCGGCGCGGAAGGAGCAGGGCTTTGAGCCGGCCAGGGCACTCTTTGACACGGGGGAGGATGACCGGCTGCTGGCTTCAATCCAGACGGAGTTCGACGCCATGAAGGCCACCGCACAGGCCAGGCTGGAGGCGGAAGAGGCGGCGGACGAGCAACTGCAGCGCTGGACTACGGGGGCCGAAATCACTACAGGTGGCCTGGCCCTGGTGCTGCTGGCGGGCATCGCGCTGGCGCTGACCCGCTCGGTGACGCGCAATGTGCAGATCTCGGTAGAGATGGTGGGCGCGATGGCGCGGAAGGACCTGTCGGGCGCCGACGGGCAACCTGCGAGCGACGACGAGTTGGCCGCGGCTATTGCGGCCATCAACGGGATGAAGCACGCAATGGCCGGGGCCCTGGCGGAGGTGGCCCGGTCATCCGGGCAGGTGGCGGCGGCGGGCGCGGAAATCGAATCCACCGCCCGGCAGATCTCCGACACAACCCATGTGGAACAGAGAAACGTGGAGCAGTTCGCCTCCTCTGTGGCGGAGATGAACGCGGCGGTCAAAGACGTGGCCGAAAACGCGGAGCACGCGTCCATGGCGGCCAACGATGCGTTTTCAACCGCCAACTCCGGGCGTGACGTAGTGGCCCAGACGCGCGAGGCCATGAACCGCATCAGTGAGTCTGTGAGAACCGCCTCGACCGACATCACCTCGCTGGGCGCGGAGACGCAGAGCATCGGCGAAGTGGTGCGGATTATCCAGGAGATTGCTGGGCAGACCAACCTGCTGGCGCTGAACGCGGCCATTGAAGCGGCGCGGGCGGGCGAACAGGGCAAGGGGTTTGCCGTGGTAGCGCAGGAGGTGCGGGTGCTGGCGGAGCGCACTGCGAAGTTCACAAAGGAGATTGCCGGCAAGGTGGAGACGGTGCAAATGGGCGCCGAGCGCGCGGTTCAGTCGATGGTTCAGGGCGAGGCCGTGGTGAGCGAGGGGGTGAGCCAGTTCAACCGGGTCTCGTCGGCGCTGGACGCCATCACGCAGCGGGTGGAGGCGGCGCAGCAGGGGATCGCCATGATTGCCACCGCAACGACGCAGCAGTCGGCCGCCACCGCGGGGCTGACGGAGAACATCCACAATATCTCGGACGAGGTGAACAACACCGCGACCCAGATTGACCAGACGGCGACGGCCTGTGCCGAGTTGGCAAGGCTCGCCGCGATTCTGCAGCAGGTGGTGGACGGCTTCCGGTTGCCTTAGAGCCTGTGGTGAAGGTCCTGATTTCGAGAGGCTTCTCTCGGAGGCTGAATATGCTGCGGAAAGAGGGCTGCCTGGCGGTCAGAGCCCTTTAAGAGCATCCCTCAGGGGCTAAATCCCTGTTGATTATAGGTCACTTACGGCACGACTGAAGTCGTGCCCTGACACTTCGATGGCTCTTATGGAGATCTTCTGCAGCCTGGGAAGCCTGGCGTTCGTGCGGGTGCGTTTTCCGGCACAGCGCCCGGCCCGACCCAGAGGGTACCCCGGCACCCCGGTACCCGGCCGTTCCCTTTCAAATCTCGACTCTCGCCACAGACTGCGGGGGAGCGCGTGTGGTTTCCCATGTCCCCAAGTGCGAGGGACCTGGGGCAACCGGTCGGGGTGGGGAGCGAGTGACCGGTGTCACAGCGAGGCACTTTGGGGAAGCCGAGAATGATTCGGGCTTTTGAGAGGGGTTTTCGCATGGTTGAGCGCCTTTTTTGGACGCGGGCCGGGCGGGAGCCGAGCGCCGGCTGGGATGGGCGCCCGCGGAGGCAGATGGGCATGAACTGGCGCGAAGAGTACGGCGCGAAGTGCAGGAGCGCCGCAGAGGCGCTGGAACTGGTCGAGTCCGGCGACCGGGTGTGGATACAGTCGGGCTGCGGGACGCCTTCGGTTCTGGTGGATGCGCTGGTAGAGCGGGCGGCAGAGCTGCGCGGCGTAGAGATCGTCCACATGAAGACCCTGGGCGAGGCGGCGTATACGCGGCCGGAGTTCGCGGGGCACTTCCGGCACCGGGGGCTGTTCCTGGGCGAGAACGTGCGCGAGGCGATTGCGGCGGGGCGCGCGGACTATACGCCGATTTTTCTGAGCGAAATCGAGGGTCTCTTTACGAACGGGGCGCTGCCGCTGGACGTGGTGCTGATGCAGGTGACGCCGCCGGACGATCACGGGTTTCTGAGCCTGGGCACGACGGTGGACTGCACGCTGAACGCGGCGCGGGCGGCGCGGGTGGTGATTGCGGAGGTGAACGAGCGGATGCCGCGCACCCACGGGGAGACGAGCCTGCATGTGAGCCACCTCACGGCGGTGGTGGAGACGCGGCGGGCGCTGCTGGAGCTGCACGCGGAGCCGTTCTCAGAGCTGCAAAGGCGGATTGCGGAGAACGTGGCGGCGCTGATTCCGGACGGAGCGACGCTGCAGACGGGGATTGGGGGGATTCCCGACGCGGTGCTGGCGTGCCTGGGCGACAAGCGGGACCTGGGGATTCACACGGAGATGTGTTCGGACGGGGTGATCGACCTGATGGAAGCGGGTGTGCTGACGGGGGAGCGGAAGTCGCTGCACCGGGGCAAGGCGGTGCTCTCGTTTGTGCTGGGGTCGCAGCGGCTGTTCGATTTTGTGGACGGGAATCCGAGCTTCGAGTTCCGGCCGATCTGCTATACGAACGATCCGTACGTGGTGGCGCAAAACGAGCGGATGGTGGCGATCAACTCGGCGATCCAGGTGGATTTGACGGGGCAGGTGTGCGCGGACTCGATGGGGACGCGGCCCTTCAGCGGGTTCGGAGGGCAGGTGGATTTCATTCGCGGGGCGGCGCGGTCAAAGGGCGGGGTGCCGATTATCGCACTGCCCGCGACGGCGCGGCACGGGGCGGTTTCACGGATTGTGCCGGTGCTGGAGCCGGGGGCGGGGGTGGTGACTTCGCGGGCGGACGTGCACTGGGTGGTGACGGAACATGGAGCGGCGTACCTGCATGGGAAGTCGCTGCGGGAACGGGCGGAGGCGCTGATTGCCATTGCCGAGCCGCAGTTCCAGGCGGAGCTGGAGGAGTTTGCGGTGAAGGCGCATTATCTGGAGCGGAGAACGGCGGAGTTAGCGGAGTTGGGCGCGCGTTAGCGGAGTTTGTTGTGGCACGAGAGGAGTTGGAATGAGCGATGCGGTGAAGCAGGATCGCGGGATGTTGCGGGTGAAGGCGGAAGAGTGCAAGGGGTGCGGGCTGTGCGTGGAAGCGTGCCCGCCGAAGGTGATCGGGCTGAGCGAGCGGCTGAACCACTATGGCTATCGCACGGCGACGTATGCGGGCTCGGGCTGCACGGGGTGCGGCATCTGCTTTATGGCGTGCCCGGAGCCGGGAGCGATCACGGTGATGCAGCGGGTGAATCATCCGACGGGGGCGAGCGAATGCACAAGCAACTGATGAAGGGCAATGAAGCGATTGTGAGGGCCGCGATTCTGGCTGGATGCCGCGGGTTCTACGGATATCCGATCACGCCGGCGAGCGAGATTACGGAGGCGGCGGCGGTGTATATGCCGAAGACGGGCGGGGTCTTTTTGCAGGCGGAGAGCGAGGTGGCGGCGATCAACATGCTGTACGGCGCCTCGTCGGCGGGCGTGCGGGTGATGACGGCGTCGAGCGGACCGGGGATCAGCCTGATGCAGGAGGGAATCAGCTACATGGCGGGCGCGGAGCTGCCCTGCGTGATTGCGGACATTACGCGGGGGGGACCGGGGCTGGGGAACCTGGGAGCGGAGCAGAGCGACTATCACCAGGTGGTGAAGGGCGGCGGGAACGGGAACTACCGGACGATCGTGCTGGCGCCGCACTCGGCACAGGAGATGGCGGATTTGACGGCGCTGGCGTTTGAGCTGGCGGACCGCTACCGGACGCCTGTGGTGGTGCTGGCGGACGGGTTTGTGGGGCAGATGATGGAGCCGGTGGAGTTTCCGCAGACGGCGGTGGCGCCGAAGCTGCCGGCGTGGGCGGTGGCGGGGACGGCGGAGTCGCGCGGGAACCTGATCACGAGCCTGCACATGGACATCAACGACCTGGAGGCGCACCTGCGGAAGCTGGAAGCCAAGTACAAGGTGGCGGAGGCGAACGAGACGCGGGCCGAGGAGTGGTTTGCCGAGGACGCGGAGATTGTGCTGGTGGGCTATGGGATTGTGGGGCGGATTTTGAAGGCGGTGACGGCGGAGGCGCGGGCGGAGGGAATCAACGTGGGCCTGCTGCGGCCGATCACGCTGTACCCGTTCCCGAATGCGAACTTTGAGCGGCTCGCCAAGCGGGCAAAGGTGTTTGTGGTGGTGGAGATGAGCAACGGGCAACTGATTGAGGACGTGCGGCTGTCGTTGAACGGGGCGAGACCGGTGGAGTTCTTGAACCGGATGGGCGGCAACGTGCCGTCGCACGAAGAGGTGCTGGGGTTTGTGCGGGCGCTGGCCGGGCAATATGGCGCGGCATTGGCGGCGGAAGAGGAGCAGATGGCCCATGTGTAGTGAGATGATTTCAGAGTTTGAGGTAAGCCACGGCAGGCCGAAGGCGTTCTATGACCGCTATGAGCGGAAGGAAGAGCTGAAGCACCTGACGCACTATTGCCCCGGCTGCGGGCATGGGAACGTGCACAAGATGCTGGCGAAGGCGATTGACGATCTGGGCATCCAGGACCGGACGGTGCTGATCAGCCCGGTGGGCTGCTCGGTGTTCGGGTACTACTACTTTGACGTGGGCAATGTGCAGGCGGCGCACGGGCGCGCGCCGGCGGTGGCGACGGCGGTGAAGCGGAGCCGTCCGGAGAGCGTGGTGATCAGCTACCAGGGGGACGGGGACCTGACGGCGATCGGGGCGGCGGAGATTTTGCACGCGGCCAACCGGGGCGAGAGCGTGACGGTGATCTTTGTGAACAACGCCGTCTACAGCATGACGGGGGGGCAGTTTGCGCCAACGACGCTGATTGGGCAGAAGAGCACGACGACGCCGGAAGGGCGCAGCGCAGCCAACGAGGGCTATCCGCTGCATGTGTGCGAACTGCTGGCGACGCTGGAGGCTCCGGTGTATCTGGAGCGCGTGGGGCTGGGCGACAACCGGCAGATCATGCAGGCGAACCGGGCGATCAGGAAGGCGGTGGAGAACCAGGTGAAGGGGCTGGGGTTCTCGCTGATCGAGGTGCTTTCGCCGTGCCCGACGATCTGGAAGATGTCTGCGGTGGAGGCGCAGCACTGGGTGCGGGACGTGATGGAGAAGACGTATCCGCTGGGAGTGTTCAAGGACCGGACGAAGGAGGTGGAGCCGAGGGCCGCCGCGAAGCCTGCGCCGGCGCTCGAGGACCTGCCGCGGATTCTGGGTGTTGCGGACGAGGATCAGCCGGAGGGAAATCCGCACCCGAGCGGGCGGAGAGAAGGGGTGGACCTGCATGTGCGGGTGGCGGGATTTGGCGGGCAGGGCGTGCTGCTGCTGGGCGAGGTGCTGGCGGAGGCGGGACTGGACGCGGGGCTGGAGGTTTCGTGGCTGCCGTCGTATGGGCCGGAGATGCGCTCGGGGACATCGAACTGCCATGTGCGTGTTTCAAGCGATCCGATCGACTCGCCGCTGGTGGCGCTACCGGATGTGCTGGTGGCGATGAACGAGCCGTCGCTGCGGAAGTTTGACGCGAGCGTGAAGCCGGGCGGGTGGGTGATCTATAACGGGGAGACGTTCCCCGAAGACTGCATCCGCGAGGACGTGCATGTGCTGGCGCTGCCGTTTACGCACCTGGCGGACGAGCTGGGCGATGCGCGGGCGGCGAACATGGTGATGCTGGGAGCGCTGCTGGAGATGAGCGGGGCGCTGCCGCAGGAGAGCATCGGCGCAGCGCTGCGGCGGCTGGTGAAGCACGCGAAGTGGGTGGAGCTCGACGAGCGGGCGCTGACGAAGGGGCGGGAGCTTTTCCGAGAGGCGAGTCCGGCTGCAGAAGAGGAGGTGTGTCATGCGGGCTGACGGCGATCCGAACCTGACGGTCTATTTTGGCGGGGAGTATGTGCGCCTGGGCGACGCGAAGGTGGGCATCCTGACGCATGCGCTGCACTATGGGACGGGCGTGTTTGAGGGGATAAGGGCGCACTGGGATGAAAACGCGCGGGAGCTCTACCTGCTGCGTGCGCGGGAGCACTATGAGCGGTGGAAAAGGAACTGCGGGATTCTGCGGATCAACGTCCCGGGGGCGGAAGAGTTGTGCGCCATCACGCTGGAGCTGATGCGGAGGAACGGATTCAAGACCAACGTGTATGTGCGGCCGCTGGCCTACAAGTCAGCGGAGCGGGTGGGCGTGAGCCCGGACGACGAGGATGCGTTCTCGCTGATTGCGCTGCCGTTTGGCGACTACCTGCATGCGGAGAAGGGGCTTCATGCGGGGGTGAGTTCGTGGAGGCGGGTGGAGGACAACGCGATTCCGGCGCGGGCGAAGATCTGCGGGGCGTATGTGAACAGCGCGCTGGCCAGCGACGAGGCGCGGCGATGCGGATTTGACGAGGCGATTTTTTTGAACGAGAGCGGGCACGTGGCGGAGGGCGCGACATGCAACATCTTCATGATGCGCAGGGGCAAGCTGATTACGCCGCCGGTGACGGAGAACGTGCTGGAGGGGATTACGCGGGAGTCTGTGATGGAGCTGGCGCACGCGGAGCTGGGACTGAAGATTGTGGAGCGGCCGATCGACAGGAGCGAGCTGTATGTGTGCGACGAGCTGTTCTTTACGGGGACGGCGGTGGGGGTTGCGCCGATTGTGCGTGTGGATCACAGGGGGGTTGGGGACGGGGAGATCGGGGCGACGACGCGCAAGGTGCAGCAGCTCTACTTTGACGCGACGCATGGGCATTTGAAGGATTACCGGAAGTGGCTGACGCCGGTTTATCACGTGGGGACGGAGGCGTGGCTGGACCGGAGTCTGCTGGCGCTGTGAGCGGGCCTGGAGGCTCGGCGCAGGAGTCTCAGGGGCGAGAGGACTGGCTTGAAGAGCCTCGCAGGAGCCATCATCAGAAATCTGTCAAATGGCGGGGAGAGTGGATGCGAGTCTAAGTTATTGAAAATAAGAAATAAAATTGGGCGCATTTTTCTTGCCGGGAATTAGCGTGCAATTGGGTAAGCTAAGAACATTCAAACAGAAAAGGCAAAACAGGGGAGCGCGCAGGCGGCTCTCCTGATTTTATTCGGACTACTTCAACGGGCAAGCGGGCGTGAGGAGAGACGGGGAATATCTTCGGAGGAGCGCATGGCGTGTTGACCTTTGGGCGGGGCCGCGGCGGAGCGAAGGTGGCGGCTGAAGGAGCGGCGGGCAGGCGCGGGGAGAGATTCGAGGGGATTCGGGAGATCTCCGGGTTGAGGCCAAGTTGCGAGGGGCTGTGACGAGCGGCTTCCTGAGGAGTGAGAAGCGGCGGGGCATTCGCGGCAGACGGTGGACCAATTCGGGGAATGAAGGGGCGATTCCGCAGTGGGATTGCCCCTTTCCCTTTTCTACGGAACAGCAAGCGAGTCCGTGGACTGATGGGACGGGATTGGCGGAAGGATGTTGGCAGCAAGAAAGCGGAAGGGCGTGGCGAAGAAGCCGCGCGCGACGGTGGCGAGGGGAAGGCAGAGCAACCTCGCCATGGAGAAGATGAGCGCGGAAGCGAGCAAAACCCTGGAAGAGCACAGTGCGGCGATTGCAGAGGCGATGGCGAAGAGCGCGATGAAGGGGAGCGCGGCTGGCACACGGATGCTCGTTGCGCTCGCAGCTGGGCAGTTTTGCGTGGAAGAGAAGCAGGAAAAGCGGAGGACGCGCAGCCTGGCCAGCGCACTGGCAGCCGAACCGGAATGGAAGGACGAAGGGGCTGAGGCAACTGTTTGAGCCAGCTTCGCAGGATGGAAGGTGAAAGACAAACACCCGGACCTGACTTCTCCGCAAAACGAGAAGACTGAGCAGAACCGGGACGGCAGGAGGCTTTCCACGCCGGGGAGTTGCGAGAGGTTGAGGCGTGGAAGGCCTGGCCGTTGGGATGAGCAGAGCGGGGCTCTTTTGAAAACAGGGGCAAAGGGACGGCATGGAGTTGTTTGCCGTGAATCCAGGAGAAGGAAGAGACAGGGATGAAGCTCACGAGACGCGAGTGGTTGCACACCGGGAGATGGATGGCGCTGAGCCTGCTGGGGATGGCGCTGAGCTGGGCGGCGGGCGCGCAGGCGGTCAGCACGACGACAGTGCAGGGTACGGTGTACCTGGCCAACGGGCGGCCCGGAGCAGGGACGCTGAGCGTGAGCTGGGCGGCGTTTACGACGGCGAACAACCGGGCGGTGGCGGCGGGGCGGACAACGGTGACGATTGCGCCGGACGGGTTTATGAGCGTGAATCTAGCGCCGAACCAGGGGGCGACGCCGGCGGGGCTCTACTACACGGCGATCTACAACCTGAGCGACGGGACGACGAGCACGGAGTACTGGGTGGTGCCGGCGGCGGCGCAGGCGGCCCTGGGGCAGGTGCGGGCGCAACTGATGCCGGCGGCGCAGGCGGTGCAGGCGGTGAGCAAGACGTATGTGGACCAACTTGTGACGGCGCGTACGAGCAACGCGCTGACGATTCAAGGGGGGACGCTGAGCGGGCCGCTGACGTTGAACGCCGATCCGACGACGGCTCTGCAGGCCTCGGACAAGCACTATGTGGACGCACAGTTCAACCTGGCGGTGCCGCTGGCGGGCGGGAACATGACGGGTCCGCTGGCAACGCCGGCGGTGAACGGGGTGCAGGCTCCGACGCCGTTGGGGGCGCAGACAACGCTGCAGGCGGCGGTGACGGCGGCGGGGACGACGGGGGCGGTGGAGATTCCGCCGACGTATGCGGGGACGGACGGTTTTACGAACCCGAACGGCGTATATGTGCGGGATTTGCGGCAGAGGGGCTCGCAGCAGTTTGAGCGGAGCGTGAAGGAGTTTGGAGCGGTTTGCGATGGGAGCAGCGACGACACGAGCGCGCTGCAGTCGGCACTGAACTATGCGCAGGCGCACGGGGTGGCGCTGACGATTCCGCAGGGGACGTGCAAGACGCGGACGCTGAACTGGCATGGGGAGTCGATCGGCGGTCTGGGCAAGCAGGTGTCGGCGCTGAAGGGGTTTCCGGGGCAGGATGTGCTGGCGACGGCGGCGGACAGCGGGAGTTTGCTGAGCAATACGCGGGTTCATGATCTGACGATTTATGTGGACCAGAGCGTGGATGTGTCGTGCGCGGCGGCGACGGGCAGGGCGGCGGCGGGGAGCTGCGCGTTGAACCGGCCGGTGGAGGGCAACTCAATTTTTTCGCCGGGGGGGAACGGGCTGACGGGGACGGCGGGGACGGGCGCGGGCTGGGCGGTGGGCAACTGCGCGATTGCACTGCCGGCGGCGACGGGCGCGGGCGGGAACGGGCTGCGCGTGGCGGTGGTGGAGAATGTGGCGATTGCGACGACGGGCGCGGACCCGATGGCGCAGTACCCTGGCGCGGACTCGACGCACACCTGCGGGCTTTACCTGGGGCAATGGCCGCAGTGGAGCGAGTTTCGCAATATCGACATACGTGGAGTGGGGACGGGAGTGGCGATTCCGGCGCTGCCGGGGACGACGCCGACGGGGCTGACAGCGGACTCAAACCGGTGGCAGAACGTGACGATTCAGGCGGTGCACGGGTTCACGGCGGCGGCGGGGTCGAACAATGTGCTGGACAACGTGGTGGTGACGGCGGGGAACTCGGCGGCCATGGGCGAGCCGCCGACGGGGCTGGTGCTGGACCTGGGGAGCGGGCAGCAGGGCTGGGCGGTACGCAACGCGGTGGTGCAGGCGGGGTGGTACGCGGTGCAGCCGCAGTTGACGGTGACGGCGCTGGGCGGCGCGGTGACCGGGGTGGCGGTGGGCGTGGAGAAGGGGCTGGGGTTTGACCCGTATGGGACGCAGGTCGCGGTGGGGTTCAGCGGGAGCTGCACGGCGCAGGCGACGGCGAGCGTGAACGCCAACGGTTCGATTGGAACGGTGACGGTGACGCAGGGCGGGACGGGCTGCTCGTCCATGACGACGGCGAGCCTGGTCGCGGCGGGGACGTGGGACACGGCGGCGCCGGTGAACCTGATTGGCGGGCAGAACATGACGCTGACGGGAGGCAACCTGCTGACGAGCAACGGCGGGTATACGGTGTGGAACGCAACCGGCTCGGAGATGCGCGGGACGCAGACGGGAGCGGGAGGCGGGACGCTGCCGGGCGGTGGGAGCTATGCGGGGCTGGTGGCGAACGCCCCACTGGGAGCGGCGCAACAGGTGGAGCAGTTCGCGGGGGTGGACTTTGGAGCAAAGCTGCAGGCATGCCTGGGGACGCTGAATGCGGTGTACGGAGGGACGTGCGACGCGCGGAATTTTACGGGGAGCCTGTCGATGGGATCGAACCTGACGATATCGACGGCGAATGCGACGGTGCTGCTGCCCTGCGCGACGATTTCAACGACCAGCCAAGTGATTGTGACGGCGGGAACGCGGAATGTGTCGCTGCGGGGCTGCTCACTGCGCGGATCGAGCGCGGCGAGCGGGAGCCTGGGCGGGACGGTGTTTGTGTACTCGGGAAGCGGGGCGCTGGTGCAGGTGGGCGACCCGACGTATACGGCGGAGACGCCGGGGTTCCACCTGGACAACGCGGCGATCAACATCACGGGCGCTGGGAGCGCGACGGCGCAGGGCCTGGCGGCCTATCGGACGCAGGAAATCTACCTTGAGAGCCTCTACCTGCTGGGGAACGGGAACCAGACGGGGATGACGCTGGACGGGACGGGGAACTATACGGGAGGCACGCTGCTCGATCTGCAGTTCACGGGGTTCAAGACGGCGCTGAACGCGATCGGGCACCAGCAATCGAACCCGGCGACGACGGACTGGGTGAACGCGAGCACGTTTGTTCGGCTGCATATCAACTGCCCGACGAGCGGGGGAAGCCCGATCAGCGGAACGTATGGCATCAACCTGGCGCAGGGAGATGGAAACACGTTCACGGGCGGCGATGTGGAAGGATGCGACACGGCGCTGCACCTGGGCCCGAATGCGCAGAACAACACGATTGTGGGGCTGCGGACGGAGGTTTCAAACCACCAGATTGTGGCGGATGCGGGGAGCAGCTACAACAACTGGGTGGCAGGCGGCGCGATGTACACGGGGCAACTGACGGACAACGGGACGCGGAACAGCTTTCTGGACACGTTTCACCGCAGCTTCAACGGGATGAACGGGGACTGGTACGGAAGCCAGAAGGACGGCACGATTACCAACCACTACCGCATCGGCATTGGGGTGGGGAATGAGCGGGGATTGCTGGACCGCTACCAGACGGACTACGGATACCGGTGGACGACGGGGCTGACGGACGCGACGGCGGGGGTGCAGTACTTTGAGGTGCTGGACGAGCTGAACAACGTGAACCGGCTGGCGATTGCGCAGTACAACAACGGGCAGGGGAGCACGAACAACCAGACGGTGATCAACGCGGCGGGTACGGGCGCGGTGGTGTTGAACGGGTCAAACAACGCGGGCACGGGCGGCCTGGTGATCGGCTCGGGAGGGCCGAGCGAGACGACGGTGGCGACGATCTCGAGCACGGGGAACGCGCAGTTTGTGGGGACGTTGCAGGTGAGCGGGGCATCGACGTTTGCGAGTTCTCCGACGGTAAAGAACCAGGCGGACGCGGAGATCGACGCGTTTCTGTGGGCGGGGGCGACGACAAGCCAGAAGGAGTCGTACACCTACCGGGACTGGAACGGGAACAGCCAGTGGTACATGGTGAAGGACCAGAACAACAACTGGGCGCTGAACTCGGCGACGGGGGGGCTGGACAGCTTCAAGGCCTACCAGAGCTCGAACTCGGGCGACACGTATATCAACGCGTCAAACAGCGCGGGCGCGGTGCGGGTGAACTACGAGTCAGGTTCCGGCAGCGCCTTCAACATTTATGGGGGGAACAGCAGCACGCTGTACGCGAGCTTTATCGGGGCGGCGGCGATCAAGTTTCCGGGGCTGGCGGCCAGCAGCGGGCGGAACTGCCTGCAGATCGACAACTCGGGCTACATCACGAACACGGGCGCGACGTGCGGGACGGGGAACACGAACGGCACGGTGAACGTAGGCTCGGCGGGTCAGATTGCGTATTACTCGGCCAACGGCGCGGCGATTGCGGGAACCAACGCAGTGGCGGTGAACGTGGGCGGGACGGGAGCTTCAACGGCCGCGGGGGCGCTGGCGAACCTGGGGGGCGTGTCCGCGACCCAAACGACGGCGCAGGCGATGGGCGGGGCGCTGAATTTGCCGGTCCTGGAAGGGATGATGAATGCCGACCAGAAGCAGTCGCCGGCGGGGACGGGGAACAACGGCATCGCGCAGTCGATTGCGCAGTGCGCATCGCAGACATATGCATGCCTGATCCAGGCGCCGGCGCTGTATGCGCTGACCGAGGCCCAGCCTTTTGGCGGGTCGGCGACAAACTATTATCCGCCGCTGATCAACGGGCCGACTTCGTCGCAGGCGACGGCGGGGGTTCTGGATATGCGGTACGGGGTACCGCAGTGGATCTTCAACCAGTCACAAGCTGTGAGCAACCGGTTTCTGGCGTCGCCGACGTTCACGATGAACAACGTCAGCGGGCCGGGGCAGGGGTTGAGCGCGCACTATGCCAGCGCCCTGAACCTGCAGAGCCTGATCTTTGCGGGCGGGAGGAACCTGTACAACAGCGCCGCGGGCTATGGGGACAAGGTGAACGCACAGACGCTGGGGATCTCGTCCTACCGGTATACGCAGGCACAGGGCGGAGGGGACCTGGCGCAGGCAGAGATGTGCCTGGGCAACGGCGATTGCGTGGGCCACACGCTGGACACGATCAGCTATGGCGGTCCCAACACGGCATCGGACGAAGGCAACGAGTCGACGCGGTTTGAGGCGATCGAGGGCGGACAGGTATTCGGGGCCACCCTGGCGTCGAAGGTGAGCGCCGGCGATGGATCGATGACGATGACGACCAGCGCGCAGGCCAACAACGGCTTTCAGGGCGAGGGGCGGCTGCTGATCGATCTCAGCCAGGGATACAACGCGGGCTACATCTCCTCGATCACCGCTGTTGGGGGCAATGAGGTGGTCACGTGCGCGGGGTGCAACTGGGACTCGACCTTCGGGACATCGTCGCAGACGACACTGAGCAGCGTGGTGGGGAACGGCGCCTCGCCGACGAATACGTTTCCGCAGTCAAATGTTGTGCTTTCAGTGGCCTCGACAACGGGGTTCACGGCGGGCAACCTGGCGTGCATCTGGGACTACGACTACGAGTGCGAAAAGATCACGGCGGTGGGCGGGGGCACGGTGACCATCGCCACGGCGCGGCTTCCGCATCAGGCGGGGGCGTATGTGACGACGGGCGGTCTGGCCGGGTTCGCGATCGAGTTCGAGGCCGACCGGGTGACGCCGGGCAATACCAACGGGGTTTCGACCATGCCGGACAGCGGGCTGGTGTCGATGGTGCGCGACGCACTGCCGGTTATGTACAACTCGAGCGGCAATCAGCTTGTCTTCTTCCAGAGCGGCAACGGGCTGCCGGGGGCGGCGAACGGCTATTCCGGACGCGCCTACAAGCAGATGGGCAGCGGAGGCAACGTTTCGCTTACGGTTGGGGGAGGGGTAGTGACAGGCTGCGCGGCGAGCGGGGGGAGCGGGTACCTGTCCTCGTCGCAGCCGCCGCAGGTGCAGATCTCCGGAACCTACACGAGCGCCCCGGTAGTGCAGGTGAGCGGGATTACGGGGGGGGCATTGAGCGGATGCACGATCCTGAATCCCGGTGCGAGTGTGACCGCGGCGACAGCGACGGTGACGCCGGCGAATCCCTACGATCTGTATCCGGCGACCAAGGTCACGGGAGTCTATAACAGCGCGATTGGCAAGGTGGATGGGACGCTGCAGACGGAACCGCCCGCGGGAACATTCGCGGTGGGCGACCTGATCGAGGAGCCGCATTACTTCTGGCAGCATGTCAGCGGCTACACGAGTGTCGTGGGGTCATACATTCCTTCATTGAACGGCGCGGGCCGGTCGGGCGTTGCAGTTGCGATGGCTGGGGTGTGGCAGGGGAACGACAGCGGGATGACGCTCACCAACGGCTCCGATGGAAGCCTGTATGCGGGGTTTCCAGGGGGGGCGCCCTGGACCGTGGGCCGCGGGCAACTGGCGCCGCCGTACGGGTACCGGCTGAACGGCGTGTTTGGCAGCGGGCTGCAGATGGACACGCCGCCCATGGGCACGAATGTGGGGATGGGTGGAGCGGTGACGGTT
Organism: uncultured Acidobacteriaceae bacterium; assembly: GCA_903849645.1. Taxonomy (GTDB): domain Bacteria; phylum Acidobacteriota; class Terriglobia; order Terriglobales; family Acidobacteriaceae; genus Telmatobacter. The sequence continues at coordinate 102,083 of CAINJJ010000023.1, forward strand.
CGCTGCGGAACGCCGGGCTGCGCAAACTGGACCTCTAACTACAACGTGCTGGCGGTGCAGGGGAACGGCGGCATCGACGGGTTGAGCTACAACCCATCGACGCGGGCATGGACGCTGAGCGGGGGGTCATTTACGTTGAGCGCCACGGCGAACGGGAATATGCCGGTGGTGGCTGGATCGCCAGCGGCCGGGCACCTGGCGGCCTGGGGCAGCGCGACGCCGCGGACGCTGGTGGACGGCGGGGCGGTGGCCGGTTCCGGGGCTGCATTCACGACAGGCCCGGCGAGTTCGGTAGCGAACGATACGGCGTGCTTTGCAGACACGGCGGGGACGCTGAAGGACTGCGGAGTGGCGGCAGCCGCGCCGGAGAAGGTGCTGGCGGGGTATACGCCGTGCGCGAACCTGATGACGGGCAACTGCAGCGGATACCAGTTCACGGCGGTGGCCGGGGGAACGATCGACCGGCTGGACGTCTCGGTGTTCACGGCGGGAGCGGGGTGCACCACGACGCCGGTCTTTGGGCTGTACGACACGACGGCGGGGACGGCGCTGATTACGGCGACGATCACCAATGGGTCGACGGGGGCGTTCAGCTCGACGGCGGCCTCGGGGTCGATGGTGGCCGGGCACACGCTGGTGATGAAGGCGACCACTCTGGGGGCGGGGTGCACGACGAGCCCGCAGAACCTGTCATGGGTGCTGCAGACGCACTAGTGCGTATCTCCAATGAACCTGCCTTGAGTGGTGCGTCTGATGTTGGTTGCAGAACAACCGCAGATGCTTCGACTCACAACCCGCAAGCTGAAAAGCGCTTGGGGTTGTGAGTTGAGGACGAACCGGTTGATTCAGTGTCGTGGTATCCCAACCATTCGCCGGAAAGATGGCGAATGGATGGAGCACCCAGATTTTCTGGCGAACCGGCGGGGGCAGAGCGCGGAGTTTGCCTGGCGGAGATGGGGGGACCAATGACGGAAGCGGGTGGGATTCGGGGGCCTGGGGCGGAGGAGCGGGTGCTATGCGCCGAGGATGTGGATGCCGAGGAGCTGCCGCGGTATGGGCGGATCCTGGACACGCGTCCGGCGAGCCTGCAGGGGCGGACAGTGGGGATGGCGCTGGCGGAGCAACTGCTGCTGGTGAGAACGAAGGACGGGTGGACGGCTCCGCTGCGGGCGAATGCTGCGCAGAGAGCCTTTGAGCGGCGGCGGGGGCAGCGGAACATTGTGCTGAAGGCGCGGCAGATGGGGATGACGACGTGGGCGGCGGCGCGGTTCTTTTTGAAGACGATTACGCAGCCGGGGACGCTGACGCTGGAGGTGGCGCATACGCAGGAGGCGGCGGAGGAGATCTTCAGGATTGTGCACCGGTTTGTGGACTGGCTTCCAGATGAGCTGCGGGAGGGGGTGTTGAAGACTTCGCGGGCCAACGTGCGGCAGATCGTGTTTCCGGAGATCGATGCGCAGTACCGGGTGGTATCCGCCGGGGACAGAAACGCGGGGCGAGGGCTGACGGCGCAAAACGTGCACTGTTCAGAGCTGGCGCGCTGGCCGGGGGATCCGGCGGAGACGCTGGCGGGGCTGCGGGCGGCGATGTCGCCGGGGGCCGAGCTGATTTTGGAGTCCACGCCGGACGGGGTGGGCGGATGCTTTCACGAGGAGTGGCAGAAGGCAGCGGAGACGGGGATGGTGCGGCACTTCTTTCCCTGGTGGATGGAAAAGCGCTATCGGGCGAAAGCGGTGGAGGAAGGGAGTCTGACGGGGGAAGAGCGGGAGCTGATGGCGCGACACGGGCTGGACCTGGGGCAGATCGGCTACCGGAGGCGGTTGCGGGCGGATTTTCGCGGGCTGGCGCGGCAGGAATATGCCGAGGATGCGGAGAGCTGCTTTCTGGCCAGCGGGGAGTCGGTCTTTGAGCTGGCGGCGATTGAAGACCGGCTGGGGACGGCGCCGGAGGCGGTGGAGACAAGGCGCAACGGAGAACTGGAGATCTGGCTACCTCCGCTGGCGGGAAAGCAGTACCTGGTGGCGGTGGACCCGGCGGGCGGAGGCAGCGAGGGGGACTACTCAGCAGCCCAGGTGCTGGAGCTTGAGACCGGGATGCAGTGCGCGGAGTTTGCAGGACATGTGGGCGGGCTGGAGCTGGCCAGTCTGGTGACGGCACTGGCCGCCGAGTACAACCACGCATGGCTGGTGGTGGAGCGGAACAACCACGGGAGCGGGGTGCTGGCGCTGGCGGAGACGGTCTGCGGATATGGCCGGATCTACCGGCAGGGCGGACAGCCGGGCTGGCTGACGACCTCGATGAGCCGTCCGGCGGCGCTGGGCAAGCTGGGCGCGGGACTGGTGGAGGAGCCGGAGCGGTTTCAAAGCCGGAGGCTGCTGGCGGAGTGCAGAGGGTTTGTGCGGCTGGCGGACGGGCGGAGCGGGGCGCGGGCGGGAATGCACGACGACCGGGTGATGGCGATGGCGATCGGGTTGGGAGCAAGGACGGAGATGATGGGGCAGTGAGCAGTGAGCAGTGAACAGTGGGCAGTGAACAGTGGACAAGTGAAGAAGTGAAGTAGTGAACACGTGGGGCACTTCAGCTACTTAGGGGGGCAGGCGTCTTGCAGGCTTTTGGATGGTTGATTCATTCCGCGGGCTTTGCCTATCACTGCTCACTGCTCACTGTTCACTGCCCACTGTTCCCTGTTGCCGGGCCTCAGCGCATAGAATCCGTGTATCAATCCTGAAAGGGCGAGGGGACGGGCTTGGCGGTTCTGGCGGTGCAGCACATCCGGCGGATGCGAGGCGGAGCGCAGGGCCAGCTGATGCTGGGCGCGGATGGGCACGCCTATGTGGTGAAGTTCCAGAACAACCCGCAGCATATGCGCGTGCTGGCAAATGAGTTTCTGGCCTCGAGACTGGCAGCGGCGGCGGGGCTGACGGCGCCCGAAGTCGCGCTGGTGGATGTATCGAGCTGGCTGGTGGACCATACGCCGGAGCTGGAGATCGACCTGGGGCGGCGGCGGGAGCGGTGCAAGGCGGGACTGCAGTTCGGGTCGCGGTTCGTGGGCGGGCTGATGCCAGGCCAGGTGGTGGATTACCTGCCGGAGGAGCAACTGGCAGAGGTGAAGAACCTGAAGGAGTTCGCGGGCATCCTGGCATTGGACAAGTGGACGGGAAACGCCAACGGACGGCAGGCGGTGTTTACGCGCAGGCAGCGGGAGCGGTGCTACCGGGCGGTGTTCATCGACTTTGGATACTGTTTTCATGCCGGGGAGTGGCGGTTTGAGGATGTACCGCTGCGCGGGGTCTACTATCGCAACGATGTTTACCGGGAGATCGCGGGTTGGGATGCGTTCGAGCCGTGGCTGAGCCGGCTGGAGACGATGGCGGCGGAGACGGTGTGGGCGGCGGCAGGCGAGATTCCACCGGAGTGGTACGGGGGAGACATGAGCGAGATGGAGGCCCTGGTGGAGAAGCTGCTGGCGCGGCGGAGCCGGATCCGGGAGCTGATTGAAGGGTTCGGGAGATCGGACCGGAGGCCATTTCCTAAATGGGAGGGGATGGGAGGAGTGGGAGGGAAAGGGTCTTGGAGAGAGGGTGCGTGGGGTTTAGGATGACGGGAAGCGTGAACTAGGGTGGGCGGACAAGAGCAACGGGAAGGATGGGCGGGAATGGGGTGTGGCGATGATAGACAGGAGCGCGTCACGGAGATGATGGGCAGGAACCGAATGCAGGCATGATGAGCGGGAACGGACAGCGGAGATGACGAGCGGAAGCGACCGGCGAAGATGCGAGTTTCAACTGCTCCGGTATGTGGCGGACGCGGTGCGAAACGAGTATGTGCATATCGGCGTGATCCTGCGGGAGCAGGGGAGCGGCGAGCCGGCGGAGGTGCGATTTACGCGCGACTGGCGGCGCGTGCGCTGCCTGGACCCGGAGGCCGATACGGCGGTGCTGGAAGGCATGGAGAGCGAGCTGCGGCGACGCTTCCAGGAGGAACCGCAGGGGAAGCTGATGCGGCTGCTGGACGAGTCGCTCTCGCTGAGCGTGCAGATGACTGAGCCCAAGGCTTACCTGGCGGAGAGCCTGCCGGCGGGGATGGACGAGCTGATGCGGCTCTATGTGGAGCCGCCGCCCAGGGAGCGGACGGCGCGGCTGAGCGGGCGGGCGGCGATCCAGGCAAAGATGCGCACGGAGTTTGAGCGGGCGGGGGTGTGGGAGCTGCTGCGGAAGCGCATCGCGGCCTCGGCGTATACGCGCCCGGGCGACCCTCTGCGGATTGATGTGGGGTACCGGCCGAACGGGACGATCCGGATGTTTCACGCGGTGAGTCTGGAGCCGGGAGTGGAGATGGCCAAGGTGCTGGCGTTTTCCGCCGCGAGCCTGATGGCCGGCGTGGAGCGGGTGGAGAAGGCGCAACTGGAGCTGACCGCGGTGATTGAACCGGCGGCGCGGGTGGGCGCGACCGACGAGGAGCCGGAGCGGCTGGCGATGTACCGGTTTGGGGTGGAGACGATGGAGGAGCACCGCATCCGGGTGCTGACCACGTCGGATCTGGGGCGGGTGGCGGAGACGGCGCGGCGGGAGCTGCGGGTGTAGGTATGAGTGGACAGGGGGCAGGGGTCAGGGACGAGGGGTGTGGGTTTCAGCCTGGAGCGCCCGCTTTGCTCCATCCGGGGTCTTCTTCGGGGTTTGCTGATCATTCCCGAGGTTTGCGGCAGGATCGGTTTTGTTGAAGGAAGGAAGAAGGTCCGCGACGGCTTTCTGAGCAGCGGACCAGGGGACCAACCGACCCGTGATCTTTGATCACCGGTCCCTGGTTTCAGGCAAGGACGAGGCATGGCCCTTCATCGGGTTATGCCTTTTTTGTTTTGGGGCGGCGGGAGAAGGAAGGTGCGCATGAAGGCAGGAGAACAGTTACGGGAGTTCTGGCGGCAGGCGACCGGCAGGGCGGAGAGCCGGAAGGCGGAGGGAGCGATCTCGGCCGCGGAGGCGGAGGTGGGGCGCAGGACACTGGCGCTGCCCTCGATCTTGAGTCCGATGCAGCTATCGGGCAGGCTGCTGCCCAAGCCGACGCCTGTGAATCTGCGCCGGTTTGCCGAGACGCCGGTGGTACGGCGGGCGATCAACGTGATCAAGGACCGGATTGCGGCGATGGACTGGCAGATCCGGGTGCGCCGGGGGGTGGAGCCGGGCGGCGTGGCGGAGGCGGAGCGGAAGCTGCGGGCGCTGCGGCGCACACTTGAAGAGCCGAACGCGGTGGACAGCTTCAGGACCCTGATGGAACAGGTAATTGAAGATGCGCTGACCGGGGGCTACGGGGCCATCGAGATGGAGGCCACGGGCGACGCGGACCGGCCGGCGATGCTGTGGCCGGTGGACGGGGCCTCGATCCGGATCAATGCGCGGTGGGACGGGCAGGACGGATCGCCGCGCTATGCGCAGGCGGCGGCCGGGCAACTGGAGTCAAGCGCGGTGGAACTGCTGGACAGCCAGCTGATCTATGTACGCATGAATCCGCGCAGCTTTACGCCGTTTGGGCTGGGGCCGCTGGAGGTAGCGTTCGAGACGGTGAACCAGTTTCTGAGCGCGCACCGGTTTGCGGGCAAGCTGGCGGCGAACTCTGTGGCCCAGTATGCGCTGTGGCTGAACGAGGCGACGCCGGCGCAGCACGACCGGCTGATTCGCTGGTGGCAGGACGAGATTGAAGGCACGGGACGGGTGCCGCTGATCTCGACCGAGCAGAAGCCGGAGGTGCTGCGCTTTGCCCAGGGGACGGACGCGGACCTGCGGCTGGCATGGCAGCAGTTTTTGATCCGCATGGTGGCCAATGCCTTTGGGCTGCCGCCGCTTCTGCTGGGGCTGGAGGGCGACGTGAACCGCTCGACGGCGTCGGAGCTGGCCGACGAGGCGTTTCGCGGGGCGATCCAGCCGCTGGCGCAACTGCTGGCGGGGCACCTGACGCGGGACCTGTTTGCCAAGTGCGTGGGGTGGCGGGAGTTTGAGTTTGTCTTCAACGACCTGAACGCGCGGGACGAGGAGACAGAGCTGGCGGTGCAGGTGCAACTGCTGCGGGCCGGTGTGTTGACGGTGAACGAGGTGCGGGCGATGCGGGGGTTGGGACCGCTGGGGCAGGACGGGACAGTGCAGTTGACGGGCGGCGGGATGGAGACGGGGACGAGGGACTAAGGGACGAGGGACGAGGGAATAGGGAATCGTCCCTGCTCCCCTGCCCCGACAGAGCGGAGAGCGCATGCGATTGGAAGCGATGGCGGTGAAGATCCCTCATGTGGAGGGGCACCCCAACCGGGTGGCCTTCGAGGGGGTATTGACGGTGGTGAATGCAGCCAGCGACAAGGCGCCGGCGGGAGCGCGGGGGCATCGCGTGATGCTGACGCGGGAGGCGGCGGAGAAGGCTCTGCCGTCTTTGCTGGGGATGGCGGTGGATTACCGGCCGGGATGGGACGGCCATGACGCACGGCGAAAGATCGGCCTGCTGACCGAGGCCAATCTGATCGGGCAGCAGCTGGTGGTGCGGGGATACCTCTACGCGCGGGATTTTCCCGAGGTTGCGGAGGCGATCGTGGCGCAATCTCCGGAGGCGATGGGGATGAGCTACGAACTGGCGGATGCGCGGGTGGAGGATATGCGGGCCGAGGTATGGAAGCTGACCCGTGTGACCTTTACCGGCGCGGCAATCCTGTTGCGGGAGAAGGCGGCCTACCGGGCCACGAGCTTCCGCATGGCGAGTTAGAAGAACCGGGCGTCCGCAATCAGCAAAAGGGGCTCCGCATTGCGGAGCCCCTTTTGCTGGCCGGTGAACGATCTTTGTGACGGTCAAGGGAGGAAGGAGAAGGCATGGAAAACGATGAGAGAACGATGGCGGAGCGGCTGGAAGCCGCGACCGGCCTGCTGGAGCGCACGCTGAGCTGGCTGGAGGAGCGGCAGGGTCTGCTGACCGGTGAGGTGGAGAGGATCTCAGCGACGGTAGAGCAAAGCCGGCGGGAGGCGGAGCTGGCAGCGCAACTGGCAGCCGTGGAGCGGGAACTGGCCGAGGTAAAGGCGGCCGGCGCGCCCGCGGCCCCGAATTCGTTGCGGCGGACGGTGCCCGCAAGCACCTCCGAGATGCTGGCCAAGCATGGCATCGGGGAGGGCCCGGTGGATGTGCGGACGCTGGACGCGGCCCTGGCCGGACTGAGCCTGGAGCAGCGCATTGCGGTGAAGAGCCAACTGCTGAGGGCGGGTTCGATCGCCTGAGCGAGCGGAGCCGCGCGGAGCGGGCAGCCATGCAGCAAGGGCGGCCCGCAGCCAACAACCCAGGACCGGCAGCTTGCCGCTGCCGGCTCAACAACAAGCGGCCCCATGGAGGGGCGGAGAGAGCCTATGAACGCAACCTTTGCAGACATTCACGCGGCAGCAGACTTCATTGGACCGGGCGCGGTGGAAGTTCCCCTTTACCAGACCGAGATCTTCGACATCTGCCGGCGCTCGAGCCCGTTCGGGCAGCGCATCAAGCAGGTTCCGGCGACGGGCCATCCCTCGCGGTTCTTCGAAGAGACGGCGATTCCGAATCCGGGGACGGCCGGCTTTGTGAATCCGCGCAGCATCGTGGCCCCGGTGGTGAGCCCCTCGCGCGTGGAGCGCAGCGTACCGCTGAAGGCCATCGTCTCCCAGATCAACTACAACCTGTTTGACATCGAGTTGGGCCAGCAGCAGCAGCAGTTTGCCTACCTGCAGGCCAAGGACCTGGTGGACACGGTGAGCGGCGTGATGGTGGCGCACGACGTGGCCCTGTGGAACGGCAACGACACCAGCCTGAGTTCGCCGACCACAACGCAGTACATGGGCGCCATTGCCCAGATTGCGGGCGGCGGCAACACGGTGACCATCGGGACAACCGCCTCGATCGTGGACGGCCTCAAGTCGGCGGTGGCGCAGATGGTGGCCAGCAACGGCTACCATGTGCGGCCGACGGCCATCTACGCCAACCCCGTGCTGCTGGACCTCATCGACCGGGAGATGAAGACCGAGTTCAACGTGGTGCTGAATTCGGATCAGATCACGGGCGGCTTCCGGGTCAAGATGCTGTCGACGCAGGCGGGCGACCTGCCGCTGATTCCGGACTGGAGCCTGAGCTACACGGGGACTCCGGGATCGGGTTCGGCGGTGCTGCCGGCCTACATCGTGACCGAGGACCTGATCGAGTATCACTGGCTCGGCGACCCGACGCCGCGCATCTTCCAGCTTGGCCTGCCGGGCTCGCTGACGCAGCAGTATGTGGCGGTGAAGTTTGGCGGCGTGGTGGTGAAGGGCGCGAACTACGCGCACTACCAGGTGCTGGTGGACCGCTAGGAAGCGAGTGGACTGTGGACAGTGAACAGTGATCGGTAACCGGCGCAACTCGCCGCATTTTACTGTTCACTGTTCGCTGGCCACTGTTCGCTGTCCACCGTTCACTGTTCACTGTTCACTGTTCACTGAGGAAGAGGACTCTCTATGGCATATCTGCAGCCAGCGGATTACCCCAACTATGGACTACCGGCGGGCACAACGGCCGACTGGATTACGGCGGCGACGGCATTGATCAACAGCTACTGCAGGCGGCCCGACCTGAACGTGATTCAGTACACGGAGCGGCTGCGGCTTAGCAGCGGATCGCAGACGGCGCGGCTCAGCTATCTTCCCCTGGCGGCGCTGGGCACGGCGGCCACGCCGATTGTGAGCATCGAGGGGCGCTACGGCAGGCCGCGGCGGGGCGAGGTTCCGTTTGAGCCACTGCTGGAGGTGGCAACGGCGTTTTCGCTGCCCGGACAGTGGACGGCGATTGACGCCAACACGGTGGACTGGGACGCGAACACGGGCGAGATTACCCTGCCCTGGAACCTGCTGGGGCTGCCCTACAACGAGGTTGCCGTGACCTACACGGCGGGCCTGGCAGCGATTGGCGACGACGTGAAGACGGCCTGTGCGCAGATTGTGCGCAACGCGCAGTCCACGCCGGCGCTGAACGCGAGCCGGGCCAGGATTGACACGATGCAGATGCAGTATTTCTCGAGTTCGCTGGTGGACGAAACGGTGCAGGCATGGCTGCGTCCCTACGTGGCGAACAGGCTGGGGTGAGCAATGAGCGATACGGCGCCGCGTAACCCGGTGGGAGCGCCGCAGATGCTGGCCGATGCCCTGCTGCGGAGCGTTGCAGGGACTACGGCTCTTCTGCGGGTGACAGGAACGAGCACGGATGCGAGCCAGACAGAACTGGGGCTGGTGGCCACCGCATTTGCGGATGTGGTCATCAGCCCTGTGGTGATGCGCAAGCTGCGGCCGGCGTGGCAGAGCGCCGGGGACTCGAAGTGGGAACTGCTGGTCTCGGCGACCGCGGTGGAGCAGCAAATCAGCGCGCTGGATCTGCCCTCGGCCAGGTCGCTGTTTGCCATGACGCTGGCGGTAACCGTGGGCGAGCAGGACTACGTGATCGAGTCTGTCGCCTCCAATGAGGCCTTTGGCCAGGTGTATCTCTACCGGCTGCTGCTGCGCGAGACGCGGCAACAGGCGATTTGACCGAGGCGCGTCTGATCCCTCTTTTACGGCGGTTGACTGAACCCGGCATATCGATCTTGCAGGAGATTCCATGCAGAATGCGAAGGACTCGTTTTATATGGCGCTGCGCACGCGCCTGGCGGAGCTTAACCCGGAGCGAACCGTGTTGCTGCGGGGCGCGCTGCGGCCGGGAATTCTGGTGGAAGAGGCGGAAGCACCCTTCAGCCAGTTTCCCAGCGATGTGTTTGTGCTGCGCTGGCTGGGCGTAGGGCTGGACCTCGACGTGGACTCCGCGATGGCGGCCATGGAGTGCGAGATCGTCTACCAGACCTGCGGCACGCAGAGCTTTGGCGGACTGGACCGCGGCCGGTTGCTGAGCAGGATGGACGAGGAACTGGCGGCGATCCTGCAGCCCTTCCACACGCCGAAACTGAGTTACCTGGCTACGCCCCCGGCAGCGATGCTGACGCAGGTCTTCTGGGATGAGCCGGGATTTGGACCCGCCGCGGTCCAGCGGGACCGCCTCGGCCGCTCGGCGAAATTCATGGTTTACAGCTATCAGGAACAGGGGGAGTAGATGGCGACGAACTGGTTTACGGCTCCCGCGCCGGTGGCCCGGCGGGTCCGCGCCTACTTTGCGCCGGTCAATCGCGCCGGGCGGGCGCCGGTGCTCTTCGACCCGGCGGAGCAGGGCGCGTTCAACCTGGATGCGCCGCCCGCGCCGTGGGTCAGCCTGGGATGGATCCAGGAATTCACGCGCAAGACGGCGAGCAAGACCGCGGCTGTGATGACGGGCATTCCCGCTTCGCCTCTCGGCCAGGTGCGCGAGACGCTGGAAGCGGAAGTGAGCCTGGAGTTCCTCACCTGGACCAAGCTCACCATGGCGCTGGCCACCGGCTCGCAGCACATGAACCTGCTGGTCCCCGCGAGCGGCGCCAGCGCATCGGCGGATAACGCGCCCGCGGCGGCGGCGGTTCCGGTGCAGAGCGGTTCAACCTCAAACCTGATTGCCCTCGCGTCGGCAGACGCCGCCGGGTTCTCCGCGGGCTCCATGGTGGCCGTGGATGCGGACTATGTGGGCCAGACCGGCTTTGTGGGCGCTCCCGTCGCGGGCGCTTACGTTCGACAGCCACTGACGGACGTCGATTACATCCGGCGCGTCACCTTCAATGTCGCCCTGGTTGCGCAGGTCACTTCTGCGGGGCTCGCGCTTGCTGCGCCCCTGCCCGGAGGCGCGCCGGCTGCCGGCGCAAAGGTGCAGGCGCTCTCCGGCTTTGTGGACCGCGAGGGCGGCAGCTTCTTTCAGGAGTGGTCCGCGCTCTTTGTCATGCCGGGGAGCCAGGGGGAGCGGATCGTCTTTCACTACCCGCGGTTGCAGGCCATGACGGGCGCGGAAGAGGCAGCCATCCCGCTCAACGGCAAGCATCCGGGCGGGCTCGAACGAGTGGCCCTCAAGGGTCGCTTCCGGGCGCTCCCTGTCACCGACCCGCTCGACGGGGAACGGGTGCTTTGTTACAGAAGCTTTCTTCCCGCGGCCAACTCGTTGATCTGACGCGGCCGCGGAGTCAGCGCCTTCAGCGATTCGTGCTCGTCGCTTGAGTCAGGCAAAGCGAAGGGCGCACACATGAAAAGCAACCGCGGCAAGAGCGTCAGAGAGAGCCACCATGAAGATCACGATCAACGGCCAGGACTACACGGCGGCGCTGGATGCGGTGCGGCCGCTGACAATCGAGCGCAAGCTCAACGAGCCATCGGTTTGCCAGCTCTGGCTGAGCCTCGCAACCGATGGTACCCAGGCCATGCCTCTGCGCAATCAGTCGCTGCGCGTATCAGGCGACGACGGCACGCTCTATTTCACCGGCTACATCGCGGTCTCTCCGCTGCCGGAGTATGTGGGACTCGCCATCGAGGGCCCGCGCTACCGCATTGCTATCCAGGCTCTGAGCGACGAACTGCTCCTGGACCAGTTGCTGATGCCGCCCAGCAAAGGCGCCACGGGGCGGACAGCGGGGTCGATGCTGGCTTCGCTCGTCACCCGGACCGGATCGCAGGCGCTTTCCACCCAGGGCCTGAGCCTCAACACGCCCGCGGGCAGCTTCATCCCCGAGCCGGGCGCGCAGTGGAGCCGGAGCGCCGGGCAGCTCGCCAACCGCGCCAGGGCGTCGTATCGCGCCCTCAACGGCGCCCTCTCGCTCTCGGCCATCCAGGGTGTCGTTCACCCCTTGAGCGAAGCAGACGGCACCCTGAGCCTCGGCAACCTCTCCCTCACCTCCAGCGTCAAGCGCGCCCTGGCCAACGATGTGACGGTGTGCGGTGAAACGGAGCCGGCGGCTTATGTCACCGAGTACTTTCTGGGCGATGGCTTGACCACCCAGTTCTACCTCGCCGCAGAGCCGTTCTTTCCGCCCTCATCCCGTTCGTCCATCATCCACGAGCGCTTCAACCAGGCGCAGATCGATCAGCGCGTGTGGGGATGCACCGGCGGCGCCGGCTACCTGACCCTGGCCGCCAGCGGGCTGGCCATGAACGGCGGCAACGGCATCGACGGACAGACGCTGCTGGCGTGGCTTGATCCGGTTGAGATGGGCGGCACGCTGCTGCTTGAAGCTGTGGGCGTCACCCTCTCCCCGGGCAGCAGCGGCATCCTCGCCGGCCTATTCACCGGCCTCGACACCCAGGACTCCTGCACAGCCGGCTTCAGAGCAACCTCTGCGCCGGGCACGGGTGCGGTCAGCGTGCAGCCCCTCGTGCTGGGGAGCCTGGCCGGCGCTTCCTTCGCCATCAACCCCGCCAACCAATACACCCTGCGCCTGCGGGTCCATTGCAGTGAGAGCCAGCGCGAGCTGGGTCTCTACCGGTCCTTCGGGGACAGCGGCCCGGTGGATTGCGGCGGCGGATGGAACCTGGCCGCGGGAAAGATTCAGGCGGAGATTCAGGAGTTTGTGGATGGCGTCGGCGGAACGCCCGTCACGCTTTACGACGACGTCATCGCCAGCCTTCCCGGAGCCTGCACCGTGGTGGCGGCCAGCAGCACCAACCTCATCGGCGCCATGCGCGGGCTCAATCTCACCAATCTCGGTTCCGGTTGGGTGGTGAGCATGCCCGCGGGTGGCGGGCCCTTTACCCGGCGCACCGGCAGCGTTGCTGAGGCAGCCGAGTGCCATCTGGAGCGCGGCGGCCAGCTTGTGTTCTACACAGGCTTTGCTCCCGGAGCAGGCGAACAGATCGCGGTGAGTTATCGCACAACGGGCAGGGCTGTTGGGCGGTCCGAAAACGCCGCAAGCCAGCAGGCGCTCGCGGCGGCGGGCCTTCCGCCTGTCTCCTCGTGGATAGGGAGTGTCACCAATCCTCCGGCGCGCTGCTCGCAGGACTGCCGCAACGCAGCCTTCGTCCTGCAGCAGGCGGGGGCCAGCTTGAGCGCGCTCTGGAGCGGTCGATACAAGGGCATGCGATCGAGCCTTACCGCCGACGTATGGCCCGGCGATGCCTTGCAGCTCACCGCTCCCTCTGCCAGCCTGAATGCCCAGGTGGTGGCCCGCACGGTCAAGATCAGTTATCAGTCCAGCGATCCGGACCTGGCCGCGTACGACATCTCGTTTGCAAATGACTGGGCCGATGACCTTGCCATCAAGACCAGCGCCGCCGTGCCCGCCGACGCATGGATTCCCGCGCCTGTGGCCCCCGCGTCTCTCCCCAATCTCACCGCGCTCTCCGTCATTTCGTTGAGCGGCGGCGCGGTGACCATCAACGCGGGTGTCACACCACCCGTGGGTGGCGGCTTTGAGATCCGGCGTCGTGACTTCTGTTTCATGCCGGGCCAGGACCCGGACCTCGTCATGCGCGCCCCGGTTCCCACCATGACTTTTGCGCGGCAGACCGCCAATGATCGGTTCTATATCCGGATGTTTGACGGCTCCACGCCGCCCAACTACTCGGAGTTCTCAACAGCATTGTTTTTCAACCTGCCGCTTGAATCGTGAGGGACATGCTTCCCTCCTGAACGACAGGCAATCGGAGTGCAATACATGCGAATGATGAATGAATTCGAAGCGCAGGTGCTGAGCGATCTGAGCGTGTTGAAGACGCAGATTACCGGCCTCATGGGCGACGGCAACGGCGGCCGCATCGCCGAACTCGAGCGGCGCATGGAACGCCACGAACAGAACTGGCAGCGCGCCAAGGGATTTCTTGCCGCGGTGAGCGTCCTGTTCGCGGTCCTCGAAGTGGCCGTTGAAGCATGGCACCGGCATTGACCCTCCTCACCCCCTCCCCCCCACTCATCGCAATGTGCCATTTCTGCTTCTTTAACCCCCGCCATGGCCCCTCGTATAATCAGCCACATGAGCGAACAGCCGCTGGTTGGCGTGGTGATGGGCAGCAAGAGCGACTACGAAGTGCTCTCCGCTGCGGTGGAGATTCTCTCTGTGCTTGAGATTCCCCACGAGGCGCGCGTAGTCAGCGCGCATCGCACTCCCGACTGGCTTTTTGAATACGCTGAGACGGCGCGGTCGCGCGGGCTGCGCGTCATCATCGCCGGCGCCGGCGGCGCGGCCCACCTGCCTGGCATGCTGGCCGCCAAAACCCTGGTGCCCGTGCTCGGCGTGCCTGTTGCGGCAACCCAGCTCAACGGCCTCGACTCGCTCCTCTCCATCGTGCAGATGCCCAAAGGAGTTCCCGTGGGCACGCTGGCCATCGGCAAGCCCGGTGCGGCCAACGCGGCGCTGCTGGCCGCCGAAATACTGGCCTCGACCGACCCTGCCCTCTACGAAAGGCTCGCCGCCTGGCGCGCCGCTCGAACTCAGGAAGTTCTGGAGCAGGAGCTGCCCAGGTGAGCGGCATCTCTGAAACCGCGCAGTTGGAGACGATTCCCATAGTCCTGCCCGGAGGATTGCTGGCAATCCTCGGCGGCGGCCAGCTCGGCCGCATGATGGCCATGGCCGCGCGCACCATGGGTTACCGCGTACGCGTGATGGACCCTGAAGCCGCATGCCCTGCAAGCTTTGTGGTCGACGAGACCATCGTTGGCCGATGGGACGACGTGGACGCCGCAAAGCGCCTCGCCTCGGGCGCCGACGCCGTCACACTTGAGATCGAGCAGATCGGCGTGGACGCGCTCAGCCAGGTGGCTCGCCTGGCGCCGCTGCGCCCCGGCGTCGAACCCATTCGCATTATCCAGGACAAGACCCTGCAGAGAGCCTGGCTCGCCGAAGCCGGCTTTCCCGTGGGCCCCTTCCGCGTGGTGCGCAGCGAGCCCGACTTGCGCGATGCCGTACAAGCCCTTGGCGGACGGGTCTTTCTCAAGATCGGCCGCGGCGGCTACGACGGCCGCGGGCAGGCCCGCATCGGCATGGATGCGCCCGCCACCGAAGAAGCAATACACGCCGCATGGCTCAGCATTGGCGAGCGCCCCGCGGTGGCCGAGATGGCCCTCGACCTCGAATGCGAGATCAGCGTGATGGCCGCGCGCAATCCATCCGGCGAAGTGCGCGCCTATCCTGCCGCGCGCAACCACCATGAGAATCAGATCCTCGCGTGGAGCGTGCTGCCCGCCGGTGTGCCCGCGGAGCTTGAATCGCGCGCTGAGGCCCTGGCCGCTTCCGTCATTGCGCGACTCGGCATCGAGGGCCTGCTCTGCATGGAGCTCTTCCTCACGCGCCAGGGCCAGGTGCTGATCAATGAACTCGCGCCGCGGCCCCACAACAGTTATCACCAGAGCGAGCGCGCATGCGCCACCAGCCAGTTTGAGCAGGCCGTGCGCGCCGCCTGCAACCTGCCCCTGGGCGACACCTCGCTCATCACGCCGGCGGCGATTGTGAACCTGCTTGGCGACCTGTGGCTCGACGGCGAACCTGACTTCCCCGCAGCCCTCGCCGTGCCCACAGTGCGCCTGCACCTCTATGAGAAGCACACCCCGCGCGCGGGAAGAAAGATGGGGCACCTGTCAGCGGTTGGAGCCACCGCGGAACAAGCGCTGGAGCGAGTGCTTGAAGCCCAACGCCTGCTTCAGCCTCACAAGCCTTGAGCGCCTTTCGCCGGCAGCCCTAAGCCTGACTTCCGCTCCCGTCAACCACCCGCGTTCTCTCTTTCACCTTGACTGCGGGAACGCCCGCGTACACGCCCCACGGCTCCAGATCGCGCGTAGCCACCGAGCCCATGCCCAGCACAGCACCGTCGCCCACGTTCACGCCGGGCCCCACCGATGCCCGAGCGCAAATCCACGCATACGAGCCGATTGTCATGGCGAAGGCATGCAGCGGAAATGCTGGATCGTTGAAGTCGTGCGTGGCGCCGCAGATATAGGCGCCCTGCGACACGATGGCATGAGAACCAAATTGAATTGGGGCAGCGTTGTAGATCTCTGCGCCGTCGCCTGCAGTCACCTGCTCGGCGCATACCAGGTTCCACGGCGCCCACACCTTCGATCCGGGATAGAAATGGCAGTTCGGCCCCATCTTCGCGCCGAACGCTCTCAGCAGCATCGCTCGCCAACTGTGCAGCGGGCGCGGTGAAGTGCGATAAAGAACAAGCCAGCACAGACTCCACGCTGCCCTGCCCAGCCTGTCCCGCAGCGGGAACGACGGGCGAAGATAAGGATCCTTCGCCGTCTCTTCCGCAATGTGATCCGCTGCGTTGTAATGAACCTGCCTGGCCATTCCAAACTCGCTCGCTCTGCCTGTGCTATAAGACTACTCGGTCTTCTCCCACCGCTTGGGCCGGCGGTTCGCCTGCAATATCCGCTTGCGCAGCCGCAGCGACTTCGGCGTCACTTCCACCACTTCGTCCTCGGCGATAAACTCGATTGCCTGCTCCAGGTTCAGAGCCTTGTAGGGCACCAGGCGGATTGCTTCATCCGCGCTCGATGCACGCATGTTGGTCATCTTCTTCTCGCGCACCACGTTCACGTCGAGATCGTTGTCGCGCGAGTGCTCGCCGATCACCATGCCTTCATACACTTCAACGCCCGCGCCCAGAAACAGGATGCCGCGTTCCTGCAGCCCGTTCAGCGAATAGGTCGTCGTGATGCCCTGCCGGTCGGCAATCAGCGCGCCCGTGGGCCGCTGCGGAATCTCGCCCTGATAGGGAATGTACCCGTCAAACAGCGCGTTCATCACGATCGTGCCGCGCGTCTCCGTCAGCATCTCGCTGCGCAGCCCGATCAGCCCGCGGCTCGGTACACGAAACTCCATGCGCACCCGGCCGGAACCGTGATTGTGCATCTTCGTCATCTCGCCCTTGCGCGGACCTAGCTTCTCAATCACCACGCCGGTGTAGGCCTCGGGCACGTCCACGGTCAGATGCTCCACCGGTTCCATGCGCGTCCCTTCCACCGTCTTGGTCACAATCTCAGGACGCCCCGCCGAAAGCTCGAAGCCTTCGCGGCGCATCATCTCGATCAGGATCGCCAACTGCAACTCGCCCCGACCCAGCACCTTGAAGGTGTCCGGCGAACCGGTGTCTTCCACGCGAATCGACACATTCGTCAGCAGCTCTTTTTCCAGTCTCTCGCGCAGGTTGCGGCTGGTCACGTACTGCCCTTCGCGTCCTGCAAACGGCGAGTTGTTCACGCTGAACTGGATCGCGATCGTCGGCTCGTCAATCACGATCAGCGGCAGCGGCGAAGGGTTCTCAACGCTGGTGATGGTCTCGCCGATGGTGATGCCCTCCACGCCCGCCACGGCGATAATGTCGCCCATCGTGGTCTCCGTGGTCTCCGTCCGCTTCAGCCCGTTGAACGTGAAGAGCTTGGTGATGCGCGTCTTCATCAGCGACCCGTCGCGCTTTGAAATCGTCACGTCGTCGCCCGCGTGCAGCGTTCCCTGGAACACCCGGCAGATGGCGATGCGGCCAAAATAATCCGAGTAATCCAGATTCGTCACCAGAATCTGCAGCGTGCCTTCCTCGTCGCCCGTCGCCGGCGGAATCGTGGAGACAATCGTCTCAAACAGCGGCTGCAGGTCCACGCCTGGCTTGGCCAGGTCCGTCGTCGCCTGCCCCAGCTTGGCCACCGCGTACAGCACCGGAAAATCAAGCTGCGACTCGTCCGCGTCCAGGTCGATGAAAAGATCGTAAATCTCGTTCAGCACTTCCTGCGGCCGCGCGTCCGGGCGATCAATCTTGTTGATCACCACGATGGGCAGCAGCTTGGCCTCCAGGGCCTTGGCCAGCACATAGCGCGTCTGCGGCAGCGGACCCTCGGCCGCGTCCACCAGCAGCATCACGCCGTCCACCATCTTCAGCGCCCGCTCCACCTCGCCGCCAAAGTCGGCGTGACCCGGCGTATCCACAATGTTGATCTTGCCCCCGGCAAAGTTGATCGCCGTGTTCTTGGCCAGGATGGTGATGCCCCGCTCCCGTTCCAGGTCGTTCGAATCCATCACCCGATCTGCCACCTGCTCGTTGGCGCGGAATGTGCCCGACTGCCGAAGCATGGCGTCCACTAGGGTTGTCTTGCCATGGTCAACATGGGCAATGATGGCGATATTGCGTATCGTCTGGCTCACAGGTACGGTTTTCCTTCTCTTGGGTTCGGCCACGCGGGCCATGCGGTTGGGTACGGAAATAAGGCGTTTCGCCGCACACTGCGGCACTTTCCATTCTATCAGGCGCGAACTTCAGCCCGGTTGCAGGGCCGCGAATCGCCTCGATTTCCATTCCCCGCCCCCTGCGCCAGCGGTTACACTTCTCCGCAAATGCGATTCGCGCCTGTCTTCTCCTCTGCCTCTCCCCGCCGCCTTTTCCCCGCGCTGCTTGGCGCCTCCTGCGCTCTCGCGGCTCTCTTCGCCGCCCTGCCTGCCGCTGCGCAATCCCCGCAGCCCAGGCCACTGCTCATCTACGCCGTTGACGTCGAGGGCGGCCAGGCCACGCTCTTTGTCGCGCCCGGCGGCCAGTCGCTCCTGGTGGACACAGGATGGCCCGGCAACGAGGGCCGCGACGCCCAGCGCATCCAGGCGGCCATGCGCGACGCCGGCATCGCCCGCATCGATCACGTCCTCGTCACCCATTTCCACACCGACCACGTGGGCGGCGTCGCCGAACTCGTAAAGCGCGTCCCCATCGGCGAGTTCCTTGACCACGGCCTCAATCGCGAAGACTCCGACATCACCCGCACTGACTTCGCCGCCTACCTCAAGGCCATCGAAGGCAAGCCCCGCCGCATCCTCCATCCCGGCGACGCCATCGACATCCCCGGCCTCAAAACCTTCGTTCTCACCGCGGACGGCGAGCACATCGCCGCCATCCCCGGCATCCAGCCCGCGCCCAACCCCTTCTGCGCCTCCGAGCCCAAATGGGCAGGCGACGACACCGAGAACCCCCGCTCCATCGGCATCCTGCTCACCTTCGGCAGTTTCAAGGTCCTCGACCTTGGGGATCTCACCAAGGACAAGGAAATTCCCCTCGTCTGCCCCTTGAATCCCATCGGCGCGGTGGACCTCTACCTCGCCACGCACCACGGATTCAACCTCTCCAACTCCCGCGCCATTGTCCACGCCATCCACCCCCGCGTGGCCATCATGGACAACGGCGCACACAAGGCGGGCAGTCCCGAGGCATGGCAGACAATCCACGAAAGCCCAGGCCTCCAGGACCTCTGGATGCTCCACACCGCCGAGGACTCCGACGCCGCGCACAACAGCCCAGAGGCCCTCATTGCCAATCCCAAAGGCCTTGCCACCGACGGCTTCTGGCTCAAGGTCGCCGCCCGCCCCGACGGCACCTTCACCGTCACCAATGCCCGCAACGGACTCACACGCCAATACGCGGCAAGGTAGCTCTACTTACACAAGCTGCTATTTCATCCCTTCCAACTCGCCTAACCTCCCCGCGCTGCCCCACGGCGCGGCGAACGCAATGCGCTATAAAAGTTCATACCGATTGGGTCTGCTTCTGATAATTTAATCAACCATTGACATAGCACGTTCGCCCAATTACACACGAAGCAAACACTCGATCTTATCCCCCTGTTCACTATGTGGTGAAGAATCGTATTGCATCAACCCCTAATTTGTTGGTATCCTGAAACAGATACACCAAATGCTCTTTTGCACTCAATTGAACATAGGAGAAATCCATGGCAACGACAGTCAAGAACACGAAAGCTACCGCAAAGCCGACCAAGACCGCAACCAAGAAAGCAACCGTTGCTACCGCGCCCAGGACGGCAACCGCGTTGCGCAAGGGAACCGACACACTTGCGAAGCCTGAGGCAGTGAAGGTGCAGGCAGTGGCGAAGCCCACGGCAATCGACAAGCCCAAGGCTGCCGCCGCGCCAAAGGCTGCTCCCAAGCCAAGGCTCCTCGAAGTGACCCGCGAGAAGATCCAGCAGGTCGCCTATCAATACTGGGCGGAGCGCGGTTACCCGCATGGAAGCGCCCTCCAGGACTGGCTCCGCGCCGAGCAGGAGCTACTGCAAAAGGCCTCGTAACCAGGACCAGTAAGAACCCGGATGTTAGCAGCCTCTCCTGCATGTTTCCGCGTGCAGGAGAGGCGGACTTCAACGCGCGGGCTTGCGGGACCAGTCGCATTTCCTTTTGATGGTTTTAAAGTGCCGGCATCTATCCCGCCCCCGCTAACTTGACCGATAACTTGGATCGCCTGTGCTTCGCTCGACGGCGAAGCATGGGAAGACGATGGCCTGTGACAGCGTTAACTCCGGGAAAGGTCACGCAAGGCCCGCCATGCTCTTTCGCATGGCCTGGGAACTTGCCTCGCGCTCTGAGCTATTGCCGCCGTATGCCCCGCCGCAGGCTGGGATAGATCTCCGCGCGTAGTTTTCCCTGGATCACCCTCTGCCGCGCTTCCGCTCGTGCAACTCTTCGAGCGCATCGCACACCGTCACCACGCCGTTCTCATGGCTCAGCTGCTGCGACACGCTCTTTGCCCGTCGCGCGAGCCGCGGCTCCTCCAGCATCGCCTTCAGCCGGCGCGCCACTTTGAATGGTGTGTAATTGCTCCGCTGAATCACGCGGCCCACCTTCAGCCGCCGCATCCGCCGCCCGTTGTCAGGCTGGTCGTGCGAATAGGGCATGATCAGCATCGGCGTGCCCGCGCGCAGGCACTGCGCCACCGCCCCCACCCCGCCCTGGTGCACCACCAGCGCCGCCCGCGAAAACAGCGCGGAAAAGGGCGCATACTCGGCCACGCAGATCGTCTCCGGCAGCTCATGCCTCGGCCGGTTGCGCGGGTCCGACCCAATCAGCAGCACCGCCCGGATTCCCAGCCGCACCGCAGCCTTCGCTGAGAACTCGTAAAAATTCCCCGCCGCCATCACCGCCGCCGACCCCAGCGTAAACACCACCGGCGCAGGCCCCGCGTCCATGAACTTCGCCAGTTCCGGTGGCAGCGCCGCGTTCCCCGCGTCCGCGTCGTAGTAGCAGAATCCCGTAACCTTCACGTTCGCGGGCCAGTCCTTCTGCTCCACCCCCAGCACCCGCGAAAACATCGCCAGCACCAGCTCCGGCGAGTGCTTGGCGTCAAACAGCGGATTCGCGCCCCGCGCCAGCCCCAGCTCCCGCCTCAGTTCATAGATCGGCTCCGGCCACTTGCGGCTCATGAACCGCGCCAGCCGCTGGATCACCCGTCCAAACCCCGGCACTGTCTTGTCCGCCCGCGCCAGCCGCGGATACATCGGCAGCACCGGTGGATCATAGGCCGAGAAAAACGAGATCGGGGCCAGCACGTAGCTCGCCCACGGAATCCCCGTCACCTCCGCCACCAGCGGACCCGCATAGTTCAGCTCGCCCAGCAGCAGCAGGTCGGCCCGCTCCGGCTTGGTGGCGGCCTCCAGCAGGTCGTCGTAGGTCTGCCGCAGCACCGGAAACAGAAACTCCCGCAGCCCCCGCTCCGTGCCCTTGCGCACGTCATAGATCATCTCCGCCATCAGAGTGTTCGCCGGGTCAATATCCGGCCGCACCACGCGAAACTCCAGCCCCAGCGGCCTCAACCGCGGCTCGTAGACCGCCGGCAGCGCCATCACCGGCACATGCCCTCGCCGCTTCAACTCCAGCGCCACGGCAATCAGCGGATTCACATCGCCCAGCGTGCCGATATTGGAAAGAACAATGCGCACGAGCCCTTCCTCATGGCGGCCAAACCCGCCGTTATGAGGTTAATCCATCTGCCCGCTCTCCCTCTCAAGCCGCCCTGAACCGTAATGCGCGCTTCATTGAGAATTCATCTATCCGACCCCATACAAAGCATCTGAGAAATTTGAAACGCTTTCGCCCCACCCAGCCACCATTGACCGGAGGACATCACCATGCCACCGCAACCCCCCCTTGGGTTTTCGAGCCACATCAACTTTGCCCCAACCGCTCCCGGCGCATCTGCGTCCGATGCCGGCGGGGGCTTGCCTAAACACGACGGCGACGTCAGTGTGCGTATCGAAGGCGACGCAAGCGGAGTCTTCTCCGTCACCAGCCTTGAGACCGACATTCTCACTCGCGACCCCGATGCGCCGCCGCATTCCGGTCCCGTGTGGGAGCCAGATGGTTCCCAGAACGGCGCAGGCCCCATCACGCTCGCCGCCGAGGAGGCTCTGGCTGTCTTTGTGACCTTTACCTGCCCCCTCAACCCTACGGCGGAATCCTTCAGCGCAACCGCCGTCGTCTTCCCCGTCGAGGCCCCCGCCACCGCTCTCCTCACCATTCCGCTCACAGCGTCAGTCTTGGTGGTACCCCCTGTCGTAACCCTCGAGTGCCGCACGTCGCCCTCCATCAGCCCCGGCTCAATTGCGACCTTCCCCTTCCGCCTCACCTCCACCTACAAGACCCAGGTGGGCGGAGTCCTCACTTGCGACACCCACCCTGCCTCCGCTTTCTCCAACGACACAGACCCTGTGTTCCCCATCATTCCGCCGGGAGGAATCATCGATGTGGATCTGCCTGTCCTCTGCGCCGCAGGCACGCCCGTGGCCAACTACCAGGTTCTCTTCCACTACCGCGCCATCGACAACTCCCAGGAGTATGCGACAACAACGGCGAATGTGAAGGTGACGGAGGACCGGTCGGTTTCGATCAACCCCAGCCTGCTGTCCGACGTCCCTCTCGAACAGGGCAGTTCAACCCAACTCGATTTCCGCGTCAACATCACTGGCGGCCCCACCACATTCAACATCCAGCCCATCTCCATCCCCGCCGGCGTCACGCTTGACAACGGGCAGCAGAGCGTAGCCGTTGACGGTGCGGTCTTTCTGGGCATGACCATCAACGTGGACCCCCAGGCGCCCACCAGCGCCACCGCCGCTCCGCTGATCTTCACCTGGTCCGTGCCGGGCGACGAGTTCCATGGGCAGGCGAATGGCAGCCTCACCTTCAACCTCACCCTCTCGCTGGTGACCATCACTTTTGTGCCGGTCAACGACCCCTTCAGCTCGGGAGAGGTTCAGGCCAGCGGCGTCAGCGCCTCATTCGCCAGCAACGGCAACTGGAACCTCGTCGCCAGGATGCACGACTTCAGCACGGTGTTCGGCGACAACTTTGCCCTTGGCTTTGCCTTCAACTTCACCGATGGCCGTGCGCATGGCCCATCCGCCACGGGGGTCCTGGGCTCCAGCCTCACCCGAACCCCGGAAAGCCTGACCGTTGCCGTCCATGGCAACGACCCGTGGCTTCGCCAGAACTGGCAGCAAGCCTTCGCCTCGGGCGGAATCTTCCGCCTCCACCACTCCGGGGACTTCGGACAGGTCCTCAGCGACCTCGGAGACGACTTCAAAAACGCGCTCCACGAGATCTACATCGCTTTCTCTCAGGGCGAGCCGTGCCCCACCGACCCGGAGACCGGCGAGCCCAAATGCCCTGACCCTGGCAGCGATGGAGGTTAAAAAGAAAGGCCAAACAGGTTGCCCATTCGGCTCGAAACGGAAAAGGCCGCTGCGACGAGCAGCCGGACCATCCGCAAAGGCCGAATGGGCAATCCTTGAATCCCCACAGTTGACTTGAAGCTGAAATGGGCAAACCGGGCGCTCAGCGTCCCGAGCTGCCAAACCCCTTTTCGGCCCGCGCCGAATCCTCCAGCGTCTCCACCTCGATCACCACCCCGGTCAGCACCGGCACTGGAATCATCTGTGCAATCTTCTCGCCTGCCTTCAGCTCCACCGGCGTGTCTCCCAGGTTGGTCATCAGCACCAGGATTTCGCCTCGGTATCCCGCATCAATCACGCCGCCCGTCGTCGCCACCCCGCGTGCGGCCATGGACGACCGGTCGCGCACCAGCAGGCCCAGCGGCGCCCCCGTCTCCGGGTCCCGCGCCTCCACGGCAATCCCCGTGCGCGCCCGCGCAGTCGCCCGCGGCGTCAGCAGCACCGCCTCCAGGGCAAACAGGTCATATCCCAGGTCTTCGCCCGGATGCGCCACCACCGGCGCCCGCGCCCCGGCCTCCAGCAACTTCACTCGCAGCATGCTTCCATCCCCGTCCGGCCACTCTTACGGCTTCGCCCGCTCCGCCACCAGCATCGACTGCAATATCTGCTCCGACACGTCCTTTACCGCCCCAGGCGAGTGCGACAGAAACAGCGTGTTCGTCTTGTCGTTCTCGCCAATCGACTTCAGCGTGTCAAAGTACTGCGTCACCAGCACCAGTTGCATCACTTCCTTCGACGATGCGCCCTCCACCGCCTTCTGGAACTGCTCCACCGAGGTCTGCAATCCCTCGATGATCGCCTTGCGCTGGTTGGCGATGCCCTGGCCCTGCAGCGCCTTGCTCTCCGCCTCGGCCTCGGCCTTTTTCACCACCAGGATCTTCTCCGCCTCGCCACGCGCGTTCGCCGCCACCTGCTCGCGCTGCGCCGCGTTGATGTCGTTCATCGCCGACTTCACCTTCTGGTCGGGCACAATATCCGTCACCAGCACGTTCACAATCTCGTAGCCAAAGGTCGCCATATCGGCGTCCAGCTCCTGCTTCACCGCCGCTGCAATGCTCGACTGCGAGGCAAACACCTCGTCCAGCGTCATCCCCGGCACATGCCCCAGAATCACCTGCTCCACATAGCTCTTGATCTGCGCCACCGGGTCCGACAGCTTGTAGTAGGCGTCGTATACCTTCTCCGGCCGCACCCGGTTCTGCACCGAGATCGGGATGGTCACAAACACGTTGTCCTTGGTCTTCGTTTCCATGGTCAGCGTAATCTGGTTCACCCGCAGGCTCACCCGGCCAGCCACCGTGTCAAAAAACGGAACCTTCCAGTTCAACCCCGGCTCGGCCACCTTCAAAAACTTGCCGAAGCGCGTAATCACGGCCACCTCCGCCGTGCGCACGGTGAAGAAACTGCCCAGAACGATGAACAGAACGACAAGGCCCAGAACCGCCACAGGCACCAGAATCAGGTTGTCCACTTTCAGCCTCCCTTGCACGCGTTGCGCGGCAACGCCCGATTATAGCGAACCCCCATTGCGCGCACGGCCCCTTCTGCCTTGTGGCCGCCCCTCAGCCTCAGCGGTCCCCCCGCCAATCCCCCCGCCACGGCACGATAGAATCAAGACATGATCAAGGGGATCTCCTTCCTCCGGCCAACGGGTTCGCAAGCGGTCTATGACCAGCTCGCGAGCTTCTTTTCCGCGCTCGGATTCGCCTCCGGAAAAGGCTGGAATGAAGAGACAAGCCGCGGCGCAGCCTTCCTGGCCCCGCTGGGCAACCTGGAGTTCGTCGACGGCGAGTTCCCCTCCACCGCTGACGTGCTGGTGGAGGTGACCGCGCTGGACGCCGCGCACCAGGCCGCGGACACCTGGCTCCGCGCCCAGTCCGCCGATGCGGCCGCCCGCCTCTCCCCCATTACTGAAACGCACTGGAAGTCGCACATCTTCACCGTCGAACCCCAGCCTGGCTTCGCCTTCAGCTTCTGGGCCTGGACCGACCCCCTTCGCGGCAAGCCCGTCGCCGTCGAGGGCGACCTCTCGGCCGAGGGCATGCGCTTCGCCATCGTGGTGGCGCGCTGGAACGCCGTGATCACCGACCGCCTGCTCGACGGAGCCCTCGATGCCCTGCTGCGCAGCGGCGCGGCCCGAGCTGACATTCAGGTGGTCCGCGTCCCCGGCGCATGGGAGATTCCCGCCGCCGCCCGCACCCTGGCTAACGCCCAAACCGTCGACGCCATCATCACTCTCGGCTGCCTCCTGCGTGGAGAAACCGCCCACTACGAGGCCATTTACAACGAAGTAGCCCGCGGCATCGGCCAGTCGCAACAGGAGACCGGCATTCCGCACAGCTTTGGCGTACTCACCTGCGAAACCCTGGAGCAGGCGCTCAACCGCGCCGGCATCAAGGCCGGCAACAAGGGCTTTGAAGCCGCCGCCGCCGCCATTGAAATGGTCTCCGTCACCCGCAAGCTCAAGCTCGCCCAGGGCGGCCCCGCTTGACCGCCGGCACCCGTCGCAAATCGCGCGAGCTGGCCATGCAGATGCTCTTTCAGGCAGACATCGGCAAGCAGACGCCCGACCAGGTCCGCGCCAACTTCTGGAAGGCCGCCGACGAGGTCGAGCCCGAGGTTCGCGGCTTTGCCGAAGATCTTTTCCGCGTGGCCATCGCCCACCAGGAGCAGATTGACGAACTGATCGTCGCCAACTCCAAGCACTGGCGCCTGGAGCGCATGCCCGCCGTGGACCGCAACTTGCTCCGCATGGCCGTTGGCGAGATGCTCGGCTACAAGGGAACCCCCTTCCCCATCGTGATCAACGAGGCCCTGGAGATCGGCCGCCGCTTCTCCGCCCCGGAGTCCATCAACTTCCTCAACGGAATGCTCGACGCCATCGCCCGCAGCCTCATCGGCAAGTAGGCCCGTGCGCCCCCGGCTTTCATGGCCGGATGAGATGCTGGCCTGCCGGTGAGCAATGCTGATCAGACAGCCTTGAGACTGAATGCTATACACTGCGGCCAGTTTTGGCTCTCAGGCTTGCCCAACTGCCTGAGCGCCATGACGCAAGAGGCGCGAACGATGACAATGCAGGCCGTGAAGACTGTCCTCCTGATCGAGAGCGACACGGAAGAGTCGCGCCTGATTGGGAAGATGTTCGGCAACCAGGGACGGTACTCCTTCGAGTTGACCTACGCTGGGTCGATGCAGGAGGGCGAGTCGTATCTCGCGGATCATGCAGTGGACGTGGTTCTGCTCGACCTGGAGATGCCCGGCACTGTGGGACAGGAAGCCGTCAGGCGAATCCGCAAAGCCGCGCCGCGCGTATCGATTGTGCTGCTGACAGCCCCGGAGCGCGAGTCGGCGGCGATCCTGGCCATGCAGGAGGGAGCCCAGGACTACCTGGTCAAGGGCCAGATCGAGACGCGCGAGCTGATGCGCGCGCTGCGCAACGCCATCGAACGAAAGGTCATCGAGGAAGCCCTGTACAAGTCAAAGGAGCGCGCCCAGGTGACGCTCGACTGCATTGGCGACGCCGTTGTCTGCACCGACCTTGCGGGCAACATCTCCTTTCTGAATCCCGTCGCGGAGTCCATGACCGGGTGGAGTCTCCAAGAGGCGATCGGCCATCCCCTGGCCGAGATTCTTGAGCTCGTCGACGCCACAACCCGCAAGACAATTCCGAATCCGCTGGAGAAGGCCATTGCGCAAGACCGGGTCGGCGGCCTGCCGGCAAATTGCATCCTCATCCGGCGCGACAGGCATGAACTGTTCATTGAAGACTCTGTGGCTCCCATCCACGACCGGGACGGTATGGTCGACGGGTCAGTCATTGTCTTTCGCGACGTCACAGTCGCCCGCGCCCTGGCGGCGAAGATCGTCCATCTTGCCGAACACGACTCCCTCACCGGGTTGCCCAACCGGCTCCTCCTGAATGACCGCCTCCAGCAGAGCATCGCCCATGAGCAGCGCCACAAGGGTCGGATCGCGGTGCTGTTCATGGACCTGGATGGCTTCAAGCACATCAACGATTCCCTCGGGCACCCATCCGGCGACAGGCTTCTGCAATCTGTTGCGATGAGAATCGAGGAGTGCGTGCGCAACCCGGATACGGTCAGCCGTCAGGGCGGGGATGAATTCATCGTGCTGCTTCACGACGTGACCGGCCCGGCGGACATCGCAGTCGTCGCCGGAAGAATTCTGCAGGCGGTTGAGGCCATTCACACCGTTGACAACCATGACCTGCACGTCACCACGAGCATCGGCGTGAGTCTCTATCCAGAGGATGGCCTGACCGCCGAGTCGCTCATCCGCAACGCCGACACCGCCATGTACCAGGCAAAGGAGAATGGCCGCAACCGGTACAGGTTCTTCAAGCCCGAGATGAACGTTCGCGCCGTGGAGCGGCAATCAATTGAAGAGGATATGCGGCACGCGCTCAAGCACCGCGAATTCAGCCTCCGCTATCAGCCCATCGTCAACATCATGTCGAGCGCGATCAGCGGCGTGGAAGCGTTGATCCGCTGGAAGCATCCCACGCGAGGATTCATCCCGCCGATGGAGTTCATTCCCGTGGCGGAAGAATCCGGCCTGATCCTGTCCATCGGCTCATGGGTTTTGCGCGAAGCATGTACACAGGCCAAAGCCTGGCTGGATGCCGGCCTTCCCTCCCTGACGATGGCCATCAACGTGTCCGCCATGCAGTTTCAGAGCGATGGATTCATCGAGGGTCTTTTTGCCATCCTCGATGAAACCGGCCTGGACCCCCAGTCGATCGAACTTGAAGTCACCGAGAGTGTCCTCATGAAGCATGCCGGACTCGCGGCATCCGTTCTCCAGGCCCTGCGCGGCCGCGGGGTCCGGGTATCGGTCGATGATTTTGGCACGGGATACTCCAGCTTGAACTACTTGAGGAAGTTTTCACTCGATGCTCTGAAGATTGATCAGTCGTTTGTCAGGGAAATCACCAAAGGCTCCGACGACAAGGCGCTCGTGACTGCCATTATCAGCATGGCGCGCAGCCTCCGCCTTCAGGTCATCGCCGAGGGCGTTGAAACATCGGAGGAACTGGGGTTTCTCAAGGCGGAGGGGTGCGACGAAGCCCAGGGATATCTTTTCAGCCGTCCGCTTCCCGCGGAGCAGATTACATTGCTGCTCGAAAGCCGCGGGTCGCTTCAATCGATGGCGCCGTGAGTTTGCCGAAGGCAGGCGGTTGCCTCAGGAGGAGAGCTGGCCCATGATCCATGCCTGGACCTCTTCCGGCGTCACGGGGCGGTCCGGGGTCCATGCCGGGCCTTTGCCCTGCGGGGCGATGATGCAGGCGGCATTGCGGTATTCCGAGACGCAGAGGCACAAGGTCTGCCCGGCCTCGGGATAGCGGGCGGCGGCCAGCCAGATGTAGCGGGCAAGGATGAGCGCGTCGATGGCGCTGCCTTCTGGATCGTCCACGTCGGGCAAGGCGCTGATGCGCTGCTGGTTTTCAAAGATGGCGATACCCGTGAAGGGCTTGGGCTTGCTGCGCAGTCCAAAGCGAGCCACAAGGGCGCGCGGGCGGGCGCGGCGCAGCGCCTCCGACGCGGCCCACTCGACAAAAGCATTGGAAAAGATAAGGGCCCCATTGCCGCTCAGGAACAACTCGATGACAAAGTTGCGCAGGCGCGGCTGGCCCTTGAGTTCCGCGGGCAGCCATTTATCCCAATCCTGGCGGCGCATGGCGGCGAGGGTCTGGTCGGTGGCTTCAATGTTCTTGGGAACGGTATTGACCTGCGCGAGAAACTCGTCGCGAAAGCCCTTGAGCAGCGCGTAGTCGAGACAGCAGGCGTCCGGGTACGCAGGCTGCCCGGCGATTTCCCCCTGGCGCACATCTGCATCGATGAGCCAGAGAGCCGAACTGTCACCGCTTGATGCGCTATTGAACAGAGAGCCGATTCCGGGCATTCCCGGCGCACCGTCGACCAGCAGTTTGCTCAGGCTGCCGGCATCTCCGGCAATGTGGAAGATTTGCCCACGCGGGTCCCATGGCTTCCACTCCGCAAGCGGAGCAACAGGAAGGCTCTTTGGCAGGAGGATGAGAACCAGCCGCATGGGCAGGGCGTGGGGCTCTGCCTTGTCTCTCCCGGCAGAGTCGATGGCCTCGAAGATGCGCTGCACCTCACGGCGCCACTCGGCGTAGTGCTCCGACCGGGCCAGTTGCGAGGCATTTTCCATGGTGTCGCCGGTCTGCGAGAAGGTCCAGCGAGCCACGCCCATCTTCTCTTCAAGAGCCAGTAGGGGGCGGACAAGGGAATCAAGCGCAGGTTGCTGAAACGAATCGAGACCGCGCAGGAAGGCGGCGAGCCGGTTTCGCTCATAGGGAAACAAGGACTCCCAGGCGTTGATCTGCTGGGTCAACGAGGGGCGCATGGTGACCGGCAGGCGCGCCACGAGGCGCTTGTAACCGGCCAGTGTGGCCCGCTCTTCGGCTTCGCCCGCGCGGCTCTCATTGATCGCTGTGCGCGTCATATCCATAATCCAGGCAGAGGCTTGCCGGGCAGGTCGAGATTTTTGATCTCGAAGAGCCGCGCAATGGTGGGACAAAGATCGGTGTGTTCAATGGGGTTCTCAAGAATCTGTGCCTTGCGCACCGCGTCGCCCAGGCACATCATCCAGGTCACGCGCGTTGAGTCGCTGTTTTGCCTGTGGTTGAAGAAGCCATTGGTGGTGGAGCCATCCAGATCGCGGCCAAATTCGGGCAGCACAAACATGGTGGTCTTGCCGTTGTACGCGGGAATCGCCTGCACCTGTGCCCATAGCTCATGGACCAGCCGGTCCACTGTGCGGATGCCTCCGAGGTGGAGCGAGTAAGAGCCGAAGTGCGCCACCTCCATGTCAGAGAAGGTGATGGTCAGGAGCGAGGGCGCAAAGCGGCGCATCACCTCCGCGCTCACCAGAAAGGTGAACTCGTCGCCCGTCACAGGCGCGTTGGTGCGCACCAGCTCATCGATGGCCTGTTGAATTGCGCCCAGTGTCAACGTGTCGAGCGACGAGTTCTCTCCGGAGACCGACCAGCCAAGCCCGTCGTAGTTGTCGCGGTTGAGCATGGCCTCTATCTCCGGCTGAACGCTGGAGCGGTCGGCGCTGTGCACGGCGCGACCCTGCGCCGCGGCATGGACCACTGCATTGATCAGCAGTTGCTTGGGAAAGATGACGTTGGCTCCGTACGCCGGCCCGAAGTCGCGGACGGAACTGGCGCCGATGCGGCTGGTGAGCGCCTTGTTGCTGGAGATGAGCCACGCCTGATTCTGCGCCAGGCCCATGCGCTTGCGCAGAAATTCAAACAGCGTGGGACTGGCGGGCGCGGTCTTGCCCCAGTCGTCCACGCGCTGCCAGTTGCCGGTGAGGATGCTGGAGATGGTGTTGTAGTGCGAGGTTACGCCGCTGTTGCGCACGAAGGGAAAGAAGGCGGCCTGCGGCAGCAGTTCACTGTTGAGACGCGGGATGTTTTCGAATCCGCCTTCGGCAAAGGAGTCCTCCCTGCGCATGCCGCCGCAGGCCACCACAATGACCTTGCGGTTGGACCTGCGTTCGCTGGCGGCGGCGGAAAGGCGAGATGCCGCCCACTGGTCCACCAGCAGGGCTGCAGCCGCCTTCATCACATCACGCCGTGTTACATCCATCTTTGCCTCGCGCGTCAGTTGTGCACATCCACCAGGAAGGTTGTAATCTGCCGCAGCCTGTGATCAAGGTCCTGCTGCTGCTGCCGCGAATACTTCTGCTGCAACTGCATCTCCGCCTGCCCGTCCTGCTTGCGGCCCGAGCGCCAATAGGCGAGCGCCAGCCGGTAGTGCGCCTGCGAGAAATCCGGCTTCAACGCGACAGCTTTCTCAAGGAGAGGAATGCTGCCCTGCCAGTTTGACTGACTCTGCATGAGGACGGCCATCTGAAACTGCGCTTCGGGCAGCTTGGGGTCGGCGGCAATCGCATTCTTGAGCAGTTTGCCTGTGAGTTGCGCGTGCTCTTCCGTCTGCTCTCCGCCGGCCAGAGTGGCCGCCGCATAGGTTGCGGCCTTGGCGTCGGAGGGATGCGCAAGCGCGTAGTCCACGAGTGCGGTGCAGCGTGGATTGATCTCCTGCATGACGGCGGTGCAGGAGAGGCCGAGCAACTCGGCATAGAGCGGGTTGCTGGCATCCGCGCCCAGCAGATCGGCGAACACCGGGACGGCCTTGGCGTAGTCCGTGTTGCCAAAATAGGCAGCGCCCAGAGCAAGCTTGATGCGGGTGCTCTCTGGAAACTTGGCCGCGGCGGATTCGAACTCGCGGATGGCGGCGTCGAAGGTCCAGTGGCGCAGGAACTCCACGCCCAGGGTCCATGCATTGGGCTCGGTTGGATCCAGCTCGACGGCGCGCGCATAGTGCCCGGCAGCCTGCTTGAAGTCGCCTGCCTTCTCGTCCAGATCGCCGAGAAGGGATTGCGCGGACGCCGATCGCTCCACATCCGGATAGGCCAGGAGCACCTCTCTTGCCTTGGAGACTTCTCCAGCCTCTTCCATTGCGGCTGCAAGGTTCAGCATCAGGTCGCGATCGCCGGGCTTGCCGGCCAATGCCACGGCAAATGCCTTGGCGGCGCGATCAGGCGTGTGCGCCTCCATCCAGAGTTGGCCCAGGGCCTGCTGCGTCTCCGCATTCTTCGGGTTCAATTGCGCGGCGCGCTCAAACTCCGCGAGCGCCTTCTCGTTCTGGTGCAGCTTGAACCAGGCAGCGCCGAGGTTCGCATGGGCCACATCGGACTCCGGCTGCTCGCGCGTCGCGGCCACCAGCAAGGGCAGCGCGTCGGCAAGCTTCTCGCGCATGACGTACAGGAGTCCCAGCGACTCATCGACGGCGAAGATGCCGGGATGCCTGCCATGCAACTCCACCAGGATTGCCTCGGCTCGCCCCAGGTCGCCTTTGTCTTCGGCAGCCATGGCTGCCTGGAAGTCATGTTCCAGCGCGGCATCGGGTGTGGCAGGCGTGGACTGGGCAGGCAGCAGTCCAGAAGCCAGGCAAAAGGACACCCATGCCACTGCTCTACCGCGTTCACGCAACCACCGGATCAACACTGCGAGACTCCCCTGATTCTCTTGCAAAAACCATCGTACAAGACTGTTTGGAACCTGACACCGGCCTGCCCGGCTGGGATGCACCGCATCCCGCGTGCTCCTGAAAAAATTGAGGAGACCCGCGGTGGCGGATCTCCTCGTGAGGGTAAAGCAATCGCGAAGGTTCATTCTGCGAGAGACGTCAGAACGAATACCTCAACGAAAGCTGCATGAAGCGGGAGTCAGGCGAGTAGCGCTGCAGATTGCGCGTTCCCGTGATCTTGCCCGCGTTGTTGTTGATGTTGGAGTCGCTGGGATTGCCCAACGCCGGAGTGTTGAAGAGGTTGAAGATGTCGGCGCGGAAGTCCAGCTTGTTTTCGCGATAGACCGCGAAGCTCTTGAAGATGGAGGTGTTGACGCGCTGATATCCGGGGCCGGGGATCTGGTTGCGGCGTCCGCCCACATAGCCGTAGATGGTTGGGGTGTCCGTGACATAGTTGCCCGCGGTCAGAGGGTGGTCACCTTTGATGCCGTCCGCGTTCCACGGATTCTGGAAGGCGCAGGGGTTGAACCAGTGGGTGTGATTCCTGACCGATGCCGGGCAGGAGATGGATGCGTTGTTGGTGGGTGCGCTGCCGCCGCCAGAGAACGGGCTCTTGATCTGGAGGGCGCGCGAACCGATGTTGTCCGGAGTGCTGATGTTGTTGGGGTAAACGGTGAAGAAGTTGCCGCTCTGGGCGATGAACATCGCGTTGATCGACCAGCCGCCAACGGTAGCGTCAGCAATTGCGCTGTTGTTGAGGAACTGACGTCCCTTGCCGAACGGCACATCGTAGAGCGCGTTAAAGGTCAGGCGGTGACGGGTGTCCCAAGGCGACTGCGAGTAGTCGTGCTTGAGCGGAATCAGGTAGTAGTTGGGGTTGCCGGTATCGCCGCTCGAGCCGAGGGGCGTATCCACATCGTCGATGGAGTGCGACCAGGTGTAGGTGGCCAGCAGGTTGTAGCCGTGGGACATGCGCTTTTCGATCTTGGCCTGCAGCGCGTTGTAGTCGCTCATGCCCGCATTGACCTGGTTGGAACTGCCGCCAGAGTGCGGGAACGGGCGCTGGTGTTGCGAACCCTGACCGGGCGCCGCGGCCGCCAGAGGCGAGTTGGCGTCGATAAGGGCGATGATGTGGCGGCCCGTGTTGCCGACGTAGCTTGCCGTGGCCACCATGTCCGAGGTAAGGCTGCGCTCGAGCGAGAGGTTCCAGCTTTCGGTGTAAGGCGTCTTGGGGTTGATCTCGGCGCCGCGCATCGTGAGGCCTTGGGTGTTGGAAGCAAAACCGGCCGCGATGATCGCCGAGTAGCCGGTGCCGATATGGAGTCCGTCCGAGGGGCAGAGGTTGGTTCCGCACGCGTCGGGGTTGAAGGTGCCGGTGAACTGGAAGGGATAGTTCTCACCGAGGTTGGGCCAGTAACCGGTGCTCTCCAGGCCGCCGTAGAAGATGCCGAAGCCTACCCGAACAGAGGTCTTGGCGTCAGGCGAATAGGCTGCGCCGACGCGCGGGGCGAAGTTGGCCTTCTGCGCATGGAGCAGGTGCGGATCGCTGGTTCTGACCGGGGTGATTCCGTCCCAGGCCAGAACTGTGGAGTAGTTCGGGTTGTAGGACGTGTTGTTCATGACGGTCTGGGCATAGCTCCAGGCCTCACCAGGAATCAGATACTGCGCCTTGCCGCTGCCGTAGCCGGTGGTCGAGTTGAAGGAGAAGTTGCCGGCCGTGGGGCTGAACGAGGCCTGGTAGCCGCCTACGTCCTGATAGGGCTGGAAGTACTCCCAGCGCAAGCCGAGGTTGACCGTGAGATTCTGCTTCACGCGCCAGTCATCCTGGAAGTATGCGGCGTTGTCGGAACGCTGGTCGCCGTTGGTCACTTCGTTGGAGAGGCCGGCGTCATGCTGCAGGTCGAGCAGGAAGTCGGCAATGCCCGAACCGGTGTTGTTGACCGTGGAACCATCGGCGAGATTCGTCGTGGCGCGCCCGGTGTAGTTGTAGTAGCCGCGGGAGTCCTGCGGCTGCAGGGTGGAGAAGCGGATGTTCTGGAAGCTTACGCCGCCCTTGAGCGTGTGGCTGCCGGCGATCTTGGTCACGTTGTCAATGATCTGATAGACGTTCTCGTGCTCGTCGGTGGTGGACCAGGTGGGGCTGCCGAAGCCGGCGAGGCCGCTGACGCTGACCGCGGGCAGGCCGCCGTTCAACGGCGCAACCGGAATGCCGCCGAAGCCTACGCTGGCAGCGAAGTTGAGGTTGGCCGCGTTGGGATGCTGGAAGCCGGTGTGCAGGTAGTTGAAGCCAAAGCGCGCTTCGTTGGTCAGCGACTGGGTGAAGACGTGAGTCTCGCTGAACATGAAGTTGGCGCCGTAGTTCTTCTGCTTGCCGTCATCGCCGAAGCCGCCGCCGTCGAGGATGTTGCCCAACGGAGGAGCGTTGTGGCCCATTTCATTGGCATAGCTGTAGCGCGAATAGGCCGTGTCCCTTTCGCTGAAGTTGTAGTCCAAGCGAGCATCCCACTGGAAGGTGTTGTCCAGGACGGCGCGCTGGGCGATGTAGTTGTTGTAGGTGTTGCCGTTGCCGGTGTTGGGCGCGGGGAAGTAGTTGAGGAACTTCACGGCGGTTTGGTTGAGGATGTTCTTGGTGGCGGCAAAGCTGCTCAGGTCGTTGTTGGGGATGGCAACTGGAGCTGCCGCGCCGGTCGGGTCCTGATAATAGACCTGGTGCACGTTGCCGTCCGAGGTGAGCCCGGTGTTGAGCAACTCGGAGAGGTTGCCGGAACGCATCAGAGCCGTGGGGACGTTGTAGGTGCCCGTCTCGCCGAAGGTGATGCGGGTGGCCTGCGCGTCGGCAAAGAAGAAGAGCTTGTTCTTGAAGAACGGTCCGCCCAGGGTGGCGCCGAACTGGTTGTCGTGATACGCCGGAACCGGCAATTTGCCGTTCGGGTTCCAGTCGTGCACGTCAAAGGCGGTGTTGCGGATGTACTCCCAGGCGCTGCCGTGGAGGTTGTTGGAGCCGGACTTGATGGACGCGTTGACGACCGCGCCGGCCGAGTGGCCGAACTCAGACGAGTAGTCGCTGGTCTGGACCTTGAATTCCGCCAGAGCGTCCGGCGGAGGATTGACCACGAAGCTGGCGCCGTTGTAGAAGTCCACCACGTTGGCGTTGTTGTCCACGCCGTCGAGGATGAAGTTGTTCTCTTCAGCGCGCTGGCCGTTGGCTTCAAAGTCGCCCTTGCCGCCGCCGCGGGAGCCGTCCGCCACGGCAGTGCCGGCGGACAACTGCGCGATGTAAACCCAGTTGCGTCCGTTGAGCGGAACGCTCTCAATGGTTTCGGTGTCCATGGTCTGGCCGACCGAGCTCTCCTGGGTCTGCATCAGAGGCGCCTGGGTGGTCACGGTTACCGTTTCCGTCGTGGCTCCCGGCTTCAGGGCAACATTGACATTGAGTCTCTGCTGGATGGACAGCTTGAGGTTGGTCTGGGTGGTCGTCTCAAATCCTGGAGCGCCGACCGAGATCTTGTAGTTGCCGATCTTGATGGGAGAAAAGACGAAGCCGCCGGCGCCGTCAGTCTTTGTCCTGAGCACCTGCCCTTCGTCCACGTTGGTGAGGGTTACGTTGGCATTGCCGATAACGGCGCCGGACGGGTCCTGCACTACACCCGTGATGGTGCCCTGATCAGCCTGGCCAAGCAGCAAACGTGCGGGCGCAAAGAAGACTGCGAGCGCGAGCACGGTGAGTAACCACTGGCGTTTGAACGTCATGTACTGCCTCCAAATTTCTTTCACTGCTGGTTCATTGGGTTGAGTTGTGGAGGAGGAAGCGGCCAGGAGCCGAACATAGGGGGCTTAAAACCGTCTCTTGTCCTTGGGGCTCCGCATGTATACGATTACATCCGAGCGTTTCCCAACCACGAAGGGCACAGTACGCCCGCCCCGTAAACGTTGTCAAGGGCTTTTTTCCAGCCTCTTTTTGCCTCGATTTTTGAAGCACTTGGCTCCGCGATTCTCCTCCGCCGTTACAATCGAGTAAATCTTGTCCCCTGAGGGGCGAATATGTCGATCAGCATGCGCGAGATTGCCAAACTCGCTGGGGTCTCCAGCGCAACCGTTTCGCGCGTCATCAACGGCTCCAGCCTGGTCACTGATGAAACCGCCCGGCGCATCCAGAAGATCATCCAGGATCTCAACTTCGTTCCCAATACCAGCGCAATTCACCTCAAGAACGGAAAGAGCCAGATCTACGGCATCATCATCCCGGACCTTACCAACCCGTTTTTCACGGAGCTGGTCAAGATTTTTGAGGAGCTGCTGGTCCAGAACGAGCAGGAGCTCCTGGTGGCCAACACAGACTTCCATGCCACCCGGATGCAGCGGTCGGTGCGGCGGATGCTGCTGCGCCGTGTGGACGGGGTCGCCTTGCTGACCTCAGAGCTTGAGGCGGCTTCGCTCGAATCGCTCGTCCAGAACCGCATTCCCGTGGTGACGACGGACCATTACCGAATCGCCCCAGGAATGAGCGACATTGTGGTCGATTTTGCCGGGGGGATGGCGCAGATTGTGGCCCATCTCAAGGCTCTTGGACACCGCCAACTGGGCTTCATCGGCGGAACCGAAGGGCTGGTCACATCGCGGGTGCGGCGGGAGTCGTTTCTGGATGCGGTGGTGAAGCAGGGCCTCTCTTCGCGGGAGGGTTGGATCGTCGGCGGCAACTACAAGATCGATGGGGGCTCGGCGGCCATGGCCCGGATTCTCTCCGAGCCGGAGATTCCCACCGCCGTGGTGACGGCCAACGACCTGACCGCCATCGGCGCCCTGCGCACCGCCCACGAAAAGGGCCTCAACATCCCTGGGGACATCTCCATCACCGGCTGCGACGACATCGAGATGAGCGACGTTGTCTTTCCGCCGCTCACCACGCTGCGCATCTCGCGCAAGGAGTATGCGCGGATGTTGTATGCGGCGCTGAGCACAGCAGGGGAAGACCTCAGCCAGCCCGGCAGGCAGTTCAGGCTGCCCACGACTCTTGTGGTGCGGCAGTCAACGGGGCCTGTTTCCCACCGCAGTTCGACGGTTCGCGCGGCAGGCAAGGCAACTACCAGAAGAGCACGTTGAGCAGGATGCACACGCCTGCCACCCCCGCTGCCCAAACCGCCGTGGGCCACGACATCCGCATGGGGATGCGCACGGCAGCTTCGCCTGCTTCCCAGGCAGCCTCTCCGCGCCAGCGGCCAATGACCAGGGTTGCCGCGGCTGTCAGGCTGAAGCTCAGGATGGCGGCGTAGAAGTTGGCGCTCATGCGGCTTCCATAGTGCAGGAGGCCCGCAAAGACCAACCCCTGGTGGAGTCCCGCGCCGGCAAGGCCGGTCAGCAGCCCGCCGAGCCCGCCGCGGCCCACCCTGCGCGGCGCAATCGCGGCCAGGGCAACCAGCGCAAATAGTGGCGCGTTGAACGTGGACAGGATCATCTGGATGTATTCCATCAGGCTCTGGAAGCTGAGCGCCGCATAGGCCCCGCCGATTGAGAGCAGCACCGCTGCCGCGCTGGTGAGGCGCCCTGTCCAAACAAAATGGGACTCGGTCGCTTGCGGTCGAATCCACGGCTGGTAGACCCCCTGGACCCATGCCGAACTGAACCCCGCCACATTGTTGGCAAAGGTGGAGACGAGGCTCGCCGCAAGCCCCATGACGCCGATGGCCACCCAGGAAGGGCTGTAGTAGTGAAGCATCAGCAGGGGCAGGGTCGCGTTCCAGTTAGCCTGGCTGCGTGGGCCCAGCACCAGCGGCGACACAACGCCGGGGAGCACAATAAGGAAGACAAACAGCATTTTGGCCGCCGCCATGCTGAGGGGCACAAACGGCACGTCGCTGGCGCGCCGCACCGCGAGCGCCCGCTGCATCTGGACAAAATCCGTGCTCCAGAAGCCGAAGCCGAGCACCAGCCCCAGACCGGCGACCAGTCCCAGGCGATCCATGGCAGCGTGAGGAGCAAAGAGAGGCAATGTTTGCCAGGCGTGGACGCGCTGCTGCGGGATGCTGGCCAGCAGGGGCCTGACTCCTCCAAAGTCGTGAACCATCAGGAAGACCAGCGGCACCAGCGCCGCCAGGACCACGGCAAAGTGAAGCAATTCAGTGTAAACGGTTGCACGAAACCCGCCCGCAAAGGTGTAGAAGAGCACAAGCGGCGCCGTGACCAGCACGCCCTCGAGAAAACTCCAGCCCAGGAAGGCCATCATCACCTGGGCCACGGCGCACAGGCAAACGCCGGCCAGCAGCAGCATGATGGCCGCCATGCAGAGTGCCACGACCGACCGCGTTTTGGCCCCGTAGTAGCGGGCAATGAAGTCCAGCACGGTGGGATAACGCCCGCGCGCATAGGCGGGCAGCAGCCAGAAGGCCACCACAACCAGGGCAGGCGCCGCGCCAATCCAGAAAAAATGGCAGGCGAGCATGCCATATTGCGCGCCCAGGGCCATCATGGCAATCACGTCCAGCGAGCCGCAGTTGGCCGCGATGCAGGCGGAGATGCAGACCCACAGGGGCAGAGCGCCGGTGGCATTGAGAAACTGGTTGGAATCGCGCTTCTTGCGCCCGGCCAGCAGGCCCACCAGCAGCAACGCGGCAAAGTAGACCGCGGCCAGCAATGAATGAAACCGATTCCATTCCATATCGACTTACATTTCACCCAGTCCGCAGGCAGGAACTCGCCGCCGCCGCAGGACGATTGTAAGCCAGTGAGCGGAGGATGTGCATGGCGCGCCTGGCTACTCCTCAAGCGGGGCGCCGGTGGTATCCAGAGCGCCCTCCCAGCGGGCCACGACCGCGGCAGCCATGCAGTTGCCGATGACGTTCATCGCGGTGCGGCCCATGTCCAGCAGCACGTCCACCCCGAAGATCATCATGACGGCGGCGGTGGGAATGCCCATGGTCGCCGCCGTGGCCAGCAGGATAACCAGTCCGGCGCGGGGCACGCCGGCGATTCCCTTGCTGGCGACCATCAGGGTGGCGAGAACCACCAACTGCTGCTCGAAGGAGAGATGAATGCCCGCGGCCTGGGCGGCGAAGAGGGCGCCCATGGAAACGTAGATGCTGCCGCCCGTCATGTTGAAGCTGTAGCCGGTGGGTATGACAAAGGAGACCATCCAGCGGGGGACGCCGAACTCTTCCATGCGTTCCATGGCGAGGGGCAGGGCGGCCTCCGATGAGGTGGTGGCGAAGCCCAGGGCGGCCGGCTCGGCCACGGCGGCGGCAAAACGGCCGAGGGGAATGCGTCCGATGAACAGGATGGGAACGAGAACGAGAAACAAGAAGACGGCGAGCGCGGCATAGTAAGTGGCCAGCAGCTTGGCCAGCGGAAGCAGGGTTGCCAGGCCCATGCTGCCCACGGTGTAAGCCAGGGCGGCTCCGGCGGCCACCGGGGCCATGACCATGACGATGCGGGTAAGGCGGAAAACGGTGTCGGTGAGCGACTGAAGGACGGAGAGCAGCGGAGCGCGCTTCTGCTCGGGCAGGGTGGCCAGGGCCGCGCCAAAGAGCAGCGCAAAGATGGCCACCTGCAGAATTTGATTTTCGGCCACGGATTTGGCGATGTTCTCGGGGAATACATTGACCAGAATCTGCTGCCATCCCTGCGGGTGAGTGGCCGGTGCGGCGGTTTCGATGGAGGTGGGCAGGGTGACGCCGGCTCCCGCCTGGGTGAGATCGATGGCCAGGGCGCCGAGGATGAGGCCAATGGTGGTGGCTATCTCAAAGAAAATGATGGACTTGATGGCGACGCGGCCCACGCTCTTGAGTTCGCTGTGGCCGGCGATGCCCGTGACGATGCCGCCGAAGATGAGCGGGGCGACGATCATGCGGATGAGGCGGAGGAAGATGTCGCCGAGAAAGTGGGTTTGCGTGGCAAGTCCGGGCGCGTCCGCGCCGAGTTCCGCGCCGGCGACCATGGCCAGAAAGGTCCAGAGAAGCAGGGAGCGGCGGCGGAAGGCGGAGGGCGTGAAAAGGCCCAAAGCGGTCCAGCGCAGGGCGGCGGAAAGCGCGGCGGGCGTATGCAAAAAGCCTGCAACGACGCCGGAGACGAACAGGACGGCGGCCACAACGGCAAGCGCATCAAGGACTGTGCGAGGAGGCGGCGAAGAGAGAGGCTCGGCTGTCTGGGTCATGAATGGGCCTTGAGGGATCAAGGTCTTCATTATGCAATGGCGACGGCGGATTGCGCCCTATGGTGGCCTTGCGGCGCTGACCAGAGCTCTAGGTTGATGACGTGGGAGCGGCAGGGGGCGCCGATGAGGTGGGAGTGGTGGTGGTCGCCGGGGGGGTGGGGGAGGGTGTGTTGGAGCTTTCGCCGGCAGTCGCTGTGGCGGGGGCGGACTCGGAGGCGGGCTCGCTGGTCTTGGCGGCGTAGTCGTTTACATACCAGCCTGCGCCCTTGAAGTGGAGCCGGGGGGCGGTGAGCGGACGCTCGAGCACCCCCTCACACTTGGGGCATACGAGCTCCGGCTCAGCCGAAAAGTTCTGAATTTTCTCAAAGCGGTGGCCGCACTGGGTGCAGCGATAGGCATACAACGGCAAGGTTTCTCACTCCTGCGGGGAAACTTGACCCACAGTTTCTATTGTAGCGGGATGGGCACAATGGCCTGCAAAAGCGGTCGGGGCATCCGGGATTTCTTTTGGGGGGCAGGCCGGGGGGTCGGACCGGGCGGCCGGGCTGCGGTTGATTCGGTTTAAAATGAGCAACTTATGCGGCACTTCCGAACGGCTTCCGGCGGGGGCTTTTCCTGCTAGTCTCGCAGGCGCCCTGAACCCGGAGCCCTTGACAGCGCGGTGGCGGAAGGGCGCATGGGCCGGTTTTTAGCGGCTCAGCAGGCGGTGCAGCCGAGGGCTTCGACCAGGACCGGCAGGGGCGCGCCTTCGAGCGCGGAGGACCGCTGCGGCGCGCCGCAGGCCTTACCGAGGCGCGCCAGGTCGGCTTTCATGGCCTTCTCTTCCCTGACCACCTCGATGGCTTCGCGGAGGATTCTGGCCGCGCCGGCGTGGGTGGGCGGGACGATGCGGTAGTGCATCCACTTGCCCTCGCGGCGCGCGGCCACCACGCCCGCCCGGCGCAGATAGGCCAGGTGGCGCGAGATCTTGGGCTGGCTCTGGCCGAGAATCTCCACAAAGTAGCAGACGCAGACCTCGCGGCCGTCCATGAGGTTGAGCAGGCGCAGGCGGGTGCGGTCAGAGAGGGCCGCAAACAGCAGGGCGAGATCGAAGGCTTTGGCGGCAGGCGTCACGACCCAATGATATACGTCTTGACGGATATGTCCAGCGGAGAATATATTTGCTTTGGCGTATACAAGGAGACCTCAAAATGGAATCGACGATCAGCGTTCAGGAGCAGGTGAAGGAAAAGTACGGCAGCGCGGCGCGGGCGGTGTCGGAGTCGAGCGGGGTGCAGGCGTGCTGCGATCCCGGCCTGCGGTGCTGCGATCCCATCACGACCAACCTCTACAGCGCGGGCGAGAAGGGGCTGATTCCGGAGAAGGCTGTGCTGGCATCGCTGGGCTGCGGGAATCCGACGGCGCTGATTGAGCTGCGCGCGGGCGAGACGGTGCTGGATCTGGGTTCCGGCGGCGGGATTGACGTGCTGCTGTCAGCGCAGCGGGTGGGACCGACCGGCAAAGCCTACGGGCTGGACATGACAGACGAGATGCTGGCGCTGGCGCGTGAAAATCAACGGCAGGCTGGGGTCACGAACGTCGAGTTCCTCAAGGGCGAGATCGAGAACATTCCGCTGGCGGACAACTCGGTGGACGTGGTCATTTCCAACTGCGTAATCAACCTGTCGACGGACAAAGACCGCGTGCTGCGCGAGGCGTTTCGCGTGTTGAAGCCGGGCGGGCGGTTTGCGGTCTCCGACGTGGTGGTGCGGGGCGCGGTGCCGGACGAGGTGCGCCGCAGCATGCTGCTGTGGGTGGGCTGCATTGCGGGAGCGCTGGAAGAGAGCGACTATCTGGCCAAGCTGAGGAATGCTGGATTCGGGGATGTTTCGATCGAGCCCACCCGCGAGTACAACGTGGAAGATGCGCGGCATTTCCTGACCGAGGCGGGGGTGGATGTGGACGCCCTGGCGGAGCAGGTGAACGGGAAGTTCATGAGCGGCTTTGTCCGGGCGAGCAAACCCACCGGGGCAAGCAAGCCAAAGGCCGCGTGCTGCGAGCCGGGCTGCTGCGAGCCCATCACGATTGGAGCGAAGGAGTAATCGATGCCAAAACACTACAACGTACTTTTTTTGTGCACCGGCAATTCGGCGCGGTCCATCATGGC
This sequence comes from uncultured Acidobacteriaceae bacterium, assembly GCA_903849645.1. GTDB lineage: Bacteria > Acidobacteriota > Terriglobia > Terriglobales > Acidobacteriaceae > Telmatobacter. The sequence goes on from CAINJJ010000023.1 coordinate 144,834, forward strand.
CGAGGCTCTGCTGAACCATCGCGGCAAGGGGCGGGTGACCGCCTACAGCGCAGGCAGTCACCCCTCAGGGCAGCCGCGGCCGGAGGCGCTCAGGCAGATTGAGTCGGCCGGGATGGCGACGGCGGGGCTGCGCAGCAAGTCATGGGACGAGTTTGCCGCGCCGGGTGCTCCGCAACTGGATTTTGTCTTTACCGTGTGCGACAACGCCGCAAGGGAAGAGTGTCCCTATTGGCCGGGGCAGCCGATGACAGCGCACTGGGGGATTGCGGACCCGGCGGCGGTGACGGGCACGGAGGAAGAGATTGCGCGGGCATTCCGCGATGCCTTTGTGGTGCTGGACCGGAGGATCGGACTGTTTCTGTCGTTGCCGCTGGCTACGCTGGACCAACTCGCCATCAAACGCGAAGTGGATAACATTGGCCGCGCGTAGCAGAGCCTGAGGAGGCGTGCCGTTGAAGAAGAGTCGTCTTTCGTTTCTTGACCGCTACCTGACCGGGTGGATCTTTGCTGCCATGGCGCTGGGCGTGGCGCTGGGCTGGCTGGCGCCGGGGGTTGTGCCCTTTCTGAATCGGTTCAGCGTGGGCACGACTTCGATTCCCATCGCGGTGGGCCTGATTCTGATGATGTATCCGCCGTTTACGCGGGTGCGCTTTGAGGAACTGCACGAGGTGTTTCGCAACAAGCGGGTGCTGGGGCTCTCGCTGGTGCAGAACTGGCTGATCGGGCCGGTGCTGATGTTTGCGCTGGCCATCGTGTTTTTGCGCGGCTATCCGGAGTACATGGCGGGGCTGATCATGATCGGGCTGGCGCGCTGCATCGCCATGGTGATTGTGTGGAACGAACTGGCCAAGGGCGACACACAGTATGCGGCGGGGCTGGTGGCCTTCAACTCGCTGTTTCAGGTGTTCTTCTATTCGGTGTATGCGTGGGTGTTCATCACCGTTTTGCCGGGATGGTTTGGGCTGCAGGGCGCGGTGGTTCATATCTCCATCGGCGAAATTGCACGCAGCGTGTTTATCTATCTCGGGATTCCGTTCCTTGCGGGCTTTTTGACGCGGACGGTGCTGGTGCGGGCCAGGGGGCGGGACTGGTATGAGCGGAGTTTTGTGCCGCGGGTCAGCCCGATCACCCTGGTGGCGCTGCTCTTCACGATTGTGGTGATGTTCTCGCTGAAGGGCAGCTATATTGTGCGGCTGCCGTTGGACGTGCTGCGCATTGCGCTGCCGCTGCTGGTCTATTTTGTGGTCATGTTTCTGGTGTCGTTCTATATGGGACGGAAGCTGGGAGCAGACTATTCAAAGACGACGACGCTGGCCTTCACGGCCGCGTCGAATAATTTCGAACTGGCGATTGCGGTGGCCGTGTCGGTGTTCGGCATCAACTCCGGCGCGGCGTTCGCGGCGGTGATTGGGCCGCTGGTCGAGGTGCCGGTGATGATTGCGCTGGTGAACCTGGCTCTGTATTTTCAGCGGCGCTACTTCGTGAATCCGGAAGCGGGCGATGTGGAGGGAGTTTGCGCTTCCAGCAGACGCTGACTGGAAGAGTTGTTCGAAGTCGGGGGGAAGTTTGGTTTGTAAAGGGATGCGGTTTCGGGGGTTCATGCCCGGGATCGCATCCCTTCTTGTTTTGCCGGCCGTCGTACGCCAGCGCGGAGACGGTCTGGATCAGTGGGCCATGATGTCGACCGAGGCGGCGTGGTTTTCCCAGGCGAGGGTGAGCTTGCCGCCGGCGATGGTGTACTTGAGGTTTTCAACCAGGGCGGGGGTGGCGCTGTTGGTCATCTTGACCGTGCCCACGTTCTGCGCCGCGTCGTAGGTGCGGCCCCACTGGCCGGACTGCTTGTTGACGATGAGCACCCAGTTATTGGGGTCGGAGATGTCGACCCAGAGGCTGTAGTCGCCCTTGGCGAGCATGAGGCTGCCGAGCATGAGGTCGGCGTCAGTGTGCAGCGTGGTGGCGGCGTTGGCTCCGGCGCGCCAGATGGGGTAGCTGGGATCCTTGCCGATGAGGCCTTCCTTTGAGAAGATTTGCCCGGCGCGGCCGTTGACGCGGGGGGAGCTGTAGGTGATGGTGACGGATTTGCCGTTGAGGGTGGCGGATTCCGTGGCCGGGGGGCTCTTGGGCGGGCCCTGCTGGGCGGAGAGCGTGGTGGCGGCAAGCAGTGCGGCGGCCAGGATGAGTCGACAGTTCATGGGGTGTGCTCCTTGATGCGGGTTGCAGGTTCGATTGCGGGTTGGGCAGGCGCTCTGCCGGTGGGTCCATTGCATTCGACGAGGACGGAAGAAAGTGGTTTGCCGGGCCCCGCGCGACCGGAGCATTTTTTGGATTTGCGCTAACCCTGACTTTGCCGCGAATCCGAAAATGCTCGATACGCACGAAGCGCGGAAGGGTTCACGGCTGCCTTTTGACGGGGTTGGCCGCGCTGACAGAATAGCTCCCGGAGCCGAGCACCAGTTCAATCGAATTGCCGATGACTTTAACGGACTGGACGCCGGGAGCCTTGGCCGCGGGAAGGCCGTTGACGGTGACAAGCGAGGGCGCGGCTGTATTGAGCAGGACGGTGGCGGCGGCGTTGGGGGGCAGGTCGAAGGTGTAGGCGGTGGCTGAGGGGCCGCGCTCCCACTCGCTGCGGATGGGTCCCAGGGAGGAGAGGTAGCGGGTGCGGACCGAGGTCAGCTTGCCCTCCAGGCTGGGTTGGAGAACGATCTGCCGGGGAGCGGCGGCGGAGAGATTGACCTGGATGCCGCCGAGCCCGCGGTAGAACCACTCCTCGGCGTGGCCCAGCATGAAGTGATCCTGCGAACTGGAGGGGTTGGCGTCCCAGGCTTCAGTCAGTGCGGTGGCTCCCTGGGCGAGCTGGTAGCCGTAGCTGGGGGTGTCTGTGCGTTCGAGCATGTCGTAGAGGACATCGGAGCGGCCGCCATCGAGCAGGGCGTCGACGACATAGTGGTAGCCGATGTCGCCGGCTGTGACGTGGTTGCCGCGGCTGCGGATGTCGTCGACCAGGGCCTGGAGGACGGCGGGGCGCTCGGCCTCGGGCACGATGCCGAGGACCAGCGGCATGGCCTGGGCTGCCTGGCTCCCCTTGTCGTAGATGTGATGCTCGGGATGGAAGAAGCGGGCGTTGAAGAGGGCGCGAAGGGCGTCGATCTTGTCGTGGTAGGCGCGGCTCTCGTCAGTCTTGCCGAGCAGGGCGGTGGTGCGCTCCAGGACCTGGAGGTCCTGGTAATAGGTGGCTGTGGCGGTGAGGCCGAGGGTGGTGAGCTGGGAGACGCCGGGCTCGCCGGGGCCGATGTCGTACCAGTCGCCGAGTCCGTAGGCGATGATGCCGTCTTTGGCGCGGGTACCGAGGTAGCTGGTATAGCGGGCCATCATGTCGAGCTGGGAGGCGAGGCGGGGCAGGTCGCCGGTGCGCTCGAAGACGTACCAGGGGGCGAGGACGGCGGCGCTGCCCCACTCGGGCGAGTCGTCAAAGATGCCTTCTTCGTGGGCCTCGGGCTGGAAGATGACGTAGTGAGGGGCGATCTCGGGAATCATGCCGGCCTTGGGGCCGTCGGGCTTTTGCGCGTCGGCGAGGTTGCGCGCGGTGGCGGCGTAGAGGCCGGAAAAGTCGAAGTCATAGAGCATGGACGGCGCCATGAGATGGGTCTCTTCAAGCCAGCCGAGCTTTTCGCGGTGGGGGCAGTCGGTGAAGAGGCTGACGGCGTTGTTCTCAATGGAGCGGACGATGAGGGTGTGGATGCGGTTGAGCAGGGAGTCGGACGATTCGAAGCTGCCGATGGTCTCGGACGAGGTGTGGACGGCGAGGCCGGCGAGCTTGACGATGCGGGGCTGGGCGGTTGCGCCGGGGGAGGGCGCGGTCTCCACCTGGACGTAGCGGAAGCCGTAGTAGGCGAAGCGGGGATGCCAGGTTTCGGCGGGGCCGCCCTTGAGGGTATAGGCGTACCACTGTGGCTCTCCGGAGCTCTTTTGCGAGACGGCGCCGTCGGGCTGGAGGAGTTCGCCGGGGATGAGCTTGACGGAGGAGCCGGCGGGGCCGCTGACGGTGATCTCCGGCCAGCCGGCGAAGTTCTGGCCCAGGTCATAGACCTGGACGCCGGGCTTGAGCTGGGTGACCTTGACCGGACCATAGGTGTGCATGACGCGGATGGGGGGCGCCTGCTCGGGGCGGAGCGCGCCGCCGGGGCTGGTGGAGAGGAGGGCGGGGCTCCATTGGGCGTCGTCGTAGCCGGGGGTGTCCCAGCCCGCGAGGTCGAGCCGCGCGTCGTAGTCCTCGCCACCGTAGGTGGAGGAGAAGGTGACGGGACCGGGCGCGGTCTTCCAGCTTCCGTCGCTGGCGATCAGAACGTGCTGGCCGTTGGCGAGATCCACGGAGAGCTGGACGAGGCACTTGGGCGGGCCGTAGCTGCCCGTGAACTTGATGTAGCGGGTGGGGGTGTCGAGGACGCGGTACATGCCGTTGCCGAGCAGGACGCCGAGGGCGTTGGGGCCGGGCTTGAGCAGCGCTGTTACGTCGTAGGCATCGTAATAGATGGTCTTGCGGTAGTCGCTCCAGCCGGGGGTGAGCTGGTCGCTGCCCACCTTGCGGCCGTTGAGGCGCAACTCATCCTGGCCAAGACCGGAGGCGTAGAGGGTGGCGCGCGTGACGGGTGCGGGCAAGTCAAAGGCCTTGCGGAAGAGAGGGAGCGGCTTGAGCCCGGCATCGGCGTCGGTGGCGTGGGCGGCGATCCACTGGGCGTGGAACTCGGGAGACTGGCGCCAGTGGGCGGGGGCAGACCAGGGGGTGGGCTGGCCGGTCTCATCCCAGACACGCACCTGCCAGGAGTAGCGGTGTTCGGGTTCGAGGGCTGGGCCCTGGTAGGCCACTCCGGATGCGGCGCGGGAAGAGACCTTGCTGGTCTGCCAGAGCGGAGCCTGCCCCGCCGCGGTGACGCGGAGCTGATAGGCCGACTGGCGGACGGAGTGCAGAGCCGGGGACGCGGCGGCGAGGCTCCAGGAGAAGGCGGGGGCGGGATTGGCCAGGGCGAGGGGCTCGGCGAAGCCGTCGACGCGGAGCCCGGCGGGCGGAGCGAGATGGGAGGCCGGGGGCTCAGTCGCGATGGCAGTCAGGCAGGTCAACAGGATGAAGGCGAAAGAGAGGATGAGCCGAAGGGCGCGGGATTTGGCGTGCATTTTCATGGTCGGGACCGTCCAGTGAAGTTGATATACCAACGGAGCGGAAGGTTGCAATCTGCAAACAAGTTCAGATGGGGTTTTGGGGCAGGTCCGGCGGGGATGCCGCGCGTTTGCGCCGGGCGGCAGGGAGCGCGGGTCGTGCGCGAAGGCAATCGATGTTGCGATATACTCCAGACGCAACAGAACTATGGAGGTTCTTGAAGATGCGTTTGCAATCGATGTTGAAGTGGACGGCAGCGGCGGCGCTGGCCGTGACGATGGCGGCACCGGCGGCGCTGATGGCGCAGGGCGGCGATACGGTTCTGAAGCCCGCGGATACGCAGAAGCTGCTCCCGGCCAGCGTGTTCTATCGCGCGCAGTCGGCGACCACGCAGTTGCGCAACTCCGGCGGCGTGAAGTTCTCTGACGGCTACTATGTGCTGACCACGATGGTGGACACAAGCGGCTACTCAAGCGACGTGTCGTCGAAGTATCAGGCCTATTTCATTACCGAAGTCGCCATCAAGCTGGGCGGGCAGAGCCTGCCGGCGGGCATCTACGGCATCGGGTTTGTGGCCGGCGACAAGCTGGTGGTGACAGACGTGGGCGCCCACGACGTGTTGACGGTGAGCACGGCCACGGACGAAGGGCTGAAGCGGCCCACACCGCTCCAGGTGCTGGTTGACCCCGCGGGCGGATACCGGCTCTATGCCGGACGGCGGTATGTGATTTTCAGCCGGTAGCTGAGTCCTGATATGGCGAAAGCCCCGGTTCCCCGATGGGAGGGCCGGGGCTTTTTGTGTTTCCTGGGCCGGGGGATTGCGGTGGAATGGCACGCGGTGGATGCGATAAACTCCAATCTCGAACCTGTTCGGGTTCGATTTCCCCTTCCCTGCAAGCTGACGATGGAGTAGCGCCATGCCTTTGAAGTTGACGGTGAACAATGTGGCGGCGACGGTGGATGTGCCGCCGGAGATGCCTCTCTTGTGGGTTCTGCGCGATGTGCTGAACCTGAAAGGCGCCAAGTACGGGTGCGGCATTGGGATGTGCGGCGCCTGCACGGTGCTGGTGGGCGGCCGGGCGGTGCGCTCGTGCATGACGCAGGTGGGGGTGGCGGCCGGGCAGCCGGTAACCACCATTGAAGGGCTCTCGCCGGACGGGCAGCACGCCCTGCAACTGGCCTGGGAGACACACGACGTGCCCCAGTGCGGCTATTGCCAGGCGGGACAGATCATGTCGGCCGCGGCGCTGCTGGAACACACGCCGCACCCCACGGACGCGGAGATTGACTCGGCAATGAGCGGCAACCTGTGCCGCTGCGGAACCTATCCGCGGATCCGGGAAGCGATTCACTCGGCAGCAGAGGCGGGCGCCCCAGCCCGCGGAAAGTAGAGGGAGCCCATGCGTCTGAACAGGCGATCGTTTCTGCAGATGAGCGCTCTGGCGGGCGGAGGCTTTGCGCTCGGCCTCTACCCCCGTCCCTGGGCCGCGGCGCAGGCGGCAGGAGGGCCTCCGGCGCTGTCGCCGCTGGCCTTTATCCGCATTGCGGCAAACGGCGAGATCACCATCATGGCCAGGGGACCGGAGATCGGGCAGGGCGTGCGCACCATGCTGCCCATGCTGATTGCCGAGGAGCTGGACGCGGACTGGAAGATGGTGCGCATTGAGCAGGCAGACCTGGACGAGGCAAAATATGGCCCGCAGTTTGCGGGCGGCAGCATGTCAACGCCCTTTGCCTGGGAGCCGTTGCGGCAGGTGGGCGGGGCGGCGCGGCAGATGCTGGTGGCGGCGGCGGCGCAGACCTGGGGCGTGTCGGCGGCGGAGTGCACCACCGAGGCGGGCAGAGTGATTCACAAGGGTTCTGGCCGTTCGGCGGGATATGGGGAGCTGGCCGCGAAGGCCGCCACGCTGAACGCCCCGGCCATGAGTTCGGTGAAGCTGAAGGACGCCAGGGACTACCGCATTATCGGCAAGTCAAAGGCGGGCGTGGACAACCACGCCATTGTCACGGGCAAGCCGCTGTTTGGCATCGACGTGACGCTGCCGGGGATGCTGCACGCAGTCATCGACAAGTGCCCGGTGTATGGCGGCAAGGTGAAGAGCGCCAACCTGGACGAGATCCGGAAGTTTCCCGGCGTGCGGCAGGTGCTGGTGATTGACGGGACGCTGGCGACGGAGAGGGTGGTGCCGAACGAGCCGGGGATGGAGCCGGGCGTGGCCATTCTGGCCGACACCTGGTGGCAGGCGCAGCACGCGCGCAAGAGCCTGAAGGTGGATTGGGATTACGGCCCCGGAGCGGCGCAGAGCAGCGAAGGATTTGCGAAGCGGGCCGACGAGCTGCTGAAGGCGACTCCGGCGAACACGCTGCGCAGCTATGGGGACGTGGACGGAGCGCTGAAGTCGGCGGCCAAGGTGGTGGAGGCGACGTATGCGTATCCCTTCATCGCTCACGGCACGCTGGAGCCGATGGGGACGACGGCGGCTTACAAGGACGGCAAGCTGGAGATGTGGACCACGAGCCAGACGCCGGGCGAAGGGCGCGGGCTGGTGGCCAAGGCCCTGGGGCTGGACCCCGGCGCGATTACGGTGCATCTGTGCCGGGCGGGCGGGGGCTTTGGGCGGCGGCTGATGAACGACTTCATGGTGGAAGCGGCCTGGCTGGCCAGGCAGGCCGGCTCGCCGGTGAAGCTCTTGTGGGCGCGCGAGGACGATATCGGCCACGACGCCTTCCGGCCGGGCGGTTTCCACGGGCTGAAGGCGGGCCTGGACGCGCAGGGCAAGGTGGTGGCCTGGCGGCAGCATTTTGTGACCTATGGCGACGGGGCGAAGACGGCCGCGGGAGGCGAGATCGACGCGCTGGAGTTCCCCTCGGGGCGGGTGCCGAACTATGGCCTGCACAGCTCGGCGATGCCGCTGCTGCTGCGCACGGGCTGGCTGCGCGCGCCGGGAGCGAACGCGATCTGCTTTGTGGGCCAGTCGTTCCTGGACGAGGTGGCGGCGGCGGCGGGACGCGACCCGCTGGAGTTGCAACTGGAGCTGCTGAGCGCCAAGGCGGTGCCGCTGCCGGGCGCGGAGAATCGCAACGGAGAGGACTTTGATCCGCCGCTGAATCCGGACCGGCTGAAGGGCGTGCTGGAGCTGGTGGCGGAGAAATCCGGCTGGGCGCAGCGCAAGAAGCAGGCCGGACGGGGCATGGGCATCGCCTGCTACTACTGCCATCTGGGCTACTTTGCCGAGGTGGCGGACGTGAGCGTGGACAGCGCCAATAAGGTCACCGTGAATCACGTGTGGGCGGCTGGCGACGTGGGCAGCCAGATCATCAACCCGGCGGCGGCGGAGAACATGGCCTTTGGCGGGGTGATTGAGGGGTTGAGCCACATGGCGCAGGAGATTACGCTGGTGGGCGGCAAGGTGCAGCAGACCAACTATCACCAGCATCCGCTGCTGCGCATGAGGCAGGCGCCGAAGATCGAGGTCTTCTGGCGGAAGACGGATTTTCCGCCGACGGGGCTGGGCGAGCCCACGCTGCCGCCGATTTTGCCGGCAGTGGGGAATGCGATCTTTGCAGCGACCGGCAAGCGAATTCGCACGCTGCCACTGGCCAAGAGCGGCTTCAGTTGGGCCTGAGCGGGTAGCGGAACCTGACAGAAACGGCCAGCGATTTGGTAATCTACGAGCTAGGAGCCAGGATCATGAACTTCTCTTCCCCCTTCTTCATCGTGCCGCTGATTGCGGTGATCTTCATCGCCGCCATTCTCTTTGCGACCAGTTCAAAGGAAGACGGGCACTCGGCGCACTGAGGCGGGTGGGGCTGGATGTCGCGCCGTTTGGCCATGAGCAGGGCCGGACCCGCTGCACGAGTCCACTCCAGCTCAGGAGCCGAAGCCTGGCGCGGCGAGTGAAAGGCACTCCCGAGCGCCTGATCGCGGCTGCATCTGCCCATTCCGCCCCGCCAAATTGAAACGCCAGCGTGAGCAGATTTGCTCAGACGTCTCGATCAGGGACCGATACATTCGGCTTCGCGGTTACCATTCTGTCATAAATATGAACCTTGGTAATCTAAAATCGGTAACCTTTGATTCGGTTGGTATGCTACCTTTTGAAAGGTTGAGCGAGGTTTGAGCTCAGTCGAGACGGGATTTTTGGCCGTTTTCGTCTGGCTTAATGGTAGCCGAGCTCAGCTCAAGGCGGTTGCTGGTCACGACAGCCCTTATGGCCGATAGAAGATGGCGCACCGCTTTTGATCTTTCAATCTGTTGTTGTGGCCCTTATTTCTTGCCTCGGTTAACAAATCAAGCAACTTAGGCTTCGCTTTCGAAGCGCATCGACTGACGCCGACGCAGACGTGTGTCCGGCGACGCACGCGTAGATGTGTCGAGGAGATAGACGCAGTATCCGCCTGAAGAGAGGTAATTCCACAATGCAAGCGAATAGAAGCAGAGTAGTCCAATTCGCATTTGCGGCCATGATGCTGTTGATCATGCCGCTCGTCACCTGGGCGAGTTCCAGCAACCCCCCGCTGGGGCGTACCGGAGCGCCAGGGGAAAACACATGCACATCCTGCCACAGCGGGGGAGCCAACGCCGGCAAGGTGACGCTCAGCCTCTCAGGCGGGTCCGTATACACACCGGCCACCGTGCAGCAGATCACGGTAACTGTGAGCGATCCGAATGCCGCGGTCTGGGGCTATGAACTGACCGCCGTGCAGGCCAGCGCGACCACCACCGGGGCGGGCACCTTTACCGCCGGGGATGGCAACAGCAGCGTGCGCAAGGGCACAGGCGCAAATATCAACAAGTATTACGCCGCGCAGACCAATGACGGCGTCTCGACTTTTCTTATCAATTGGACTCCCCCGGCGGCGAGCGTAGGAAACGTGGTTTTCTACGTTGCGGCGGTGGGCGGCGACGGCGGCGGCGATCCCTCGGTAGGGTCCTCGGTTTATACAGCCAATACAACGCTGACGCCCGTGGTAGTCGGCTTGCCGACGATCGCGGCCAGTCCCGCTTCGTTGAGCTTTGCTTCCACGGTGAATGGGGCAGCGCCGGCGGCGCAGACGGTTGCCATCTCAAGCAGTGGTGCAGCGGCAAGCTACACGATTGCCAGTTCGGCAACATGGTTAAGCGCAACTCCGGCAAGCGGCACCACGCCGGGAAGTGTAAGTGTGTCCACCAATCAGGCCGGTTTGGCGGCGGGCACCTATACAGGCAACGTGACGGTCACTTCGGCTGGCGCATCCAACAGCCCGCTGACCATTCCAGTGACCCTGGTGGTGGCGGCCGCTCCTACTTTGACCTTGGTTCCGTCGACGCTGACGTTTACGGCACAGGCCGGCGGCGCCTCTCCGCCCGCGCAGACAGTTGCGGTGAGCAGCAGCGCCGCGGCGTTGGGCTATACAGTAACCAGTTCAGCAACCTGGCTGAGCGCGGCGCCGGCAAGCGGCACAACCCCGGGCTCGATCAGCGTAACGGCAAACCCGACAGGACTGGCCGCGGGCACGTATGCGGGCACGGTTTCGGTGGCGGCTGCAGCAGCGGGGAACAGTCCGCAAACCGTGGCAGTGACGTTTACGGTGACTTCGCCACCTAGCCTGACAGTGGCTCCGGCAGCCTTGTCGTTCACGGCGCAAGCCGGAGCGGCGGCGCCGGCAGCGCAGAGCGTTGCTGTGACGAGCAGCGGCGCGGCGTTGAGCTATACGACAAGCAGCTCGGCGACCTGGCTGAGCGCTGCCCCGGCGAGCGGCACAACACCGGGCACGGTCTCTGTCTCGGTCAACCAGACGGGCCTGGCGGCAGGCACTTACACCGGCACGGTCTCCGTTGCAAGCGCAGGCGCGGCCAATAGCCCACAGACGGTTGCGGTGACCTTTACGGTTACGGCGGCTCCGGTCAACCTGACGGTAGCTCCGGCAGCCCTGTCGTTCACGGCGCAAGCCGGGGCGGCGGCGCCGGCAGCGCAGAGCGTGGCTGTCACAAGCAGCGGTACTGCTCTGAGCTACACCGTAAGCAGCTCGGCGACGTGGCTCTCGGCCACTC
>CAINJJ010000024.1 GCA_903849645.1 uncultured Acidobacteriaceae bacterium
AAACGACCATGAAGCTCGGGAGGAAAGGAGCCGAGCATGATGATTATAGGGTGTGATTTTCATCCGCGGTTTCAACAGATCTCCTTTCTGTCGGAGGAGACCGGCGAATGCGGGCAGCGGCGTTTGATGCATACGGCGGAGGCGGAACAGTACTACCGCTCGCTGCTGGGGACCAGGGTGCGCGTTGGCATCGAGGCCACGGGGAGCTATGGCTGGTTTCGACGGCTGCTGAGTGAACTGGGCCATGAACTTCTGGTGGGCGATGCAACCCAGATTCGTGCCTCGAACCCGCGCAGGCAGAAGACCGACAAGCGGGATGCAGAGCATATCCTGGGCTTGCTGGCTCAAGATCGCTTCCCAGCCATCTGGCAGCCGCCGGCCGAGAACGAACAACTGCGGCAACTGCTATTGCATCGCAGTCGCCTGGTCAGGCTGCGCACGCGGGTAACCAACCAGTTGGATGGGATGGCCAAGAACGAAGGGCTGTTGGTTCCTGGCGGGTGGAGCGGGAAGCGTCGCAAGGGGATCGAAGCATTACCGCTGCCGGGCTGGTATGGCGAGCGGCGCAAGGACCTGCTGGGGCTGCTGGACCGGCTTGAGGAACGGATTGCGCCGTTGAACAAGGCGGTCAGCCAGGCTGCGGCTGAGAACGCGGAGGCCTGCCTGCTGATGACGCATCCGGGCGTGGGTCCGGTGGTCTCGCTGGCCTATGTGCTGACGATCGGCAACTGGCAACGGTTTCCGCGCGGCAAGCAGGTGGGGAGTTATCTGGGCTTGATTCCTGCTGAGGATTCCAGCTCCGACAAGCGCCGTCTGGGACATATCTCGAAGCAGGGCAACACGCTGTTGCGCTGGCTTCTGGTGGAGGCGGCGGCGACGGCGCAGAGGTACGATCCGAGCTGGCATCGGCAGTATCTGCGGCTGTCGATGACGAAGCATCACGGCGTGGCCAAGGTGGCCATTGCCCACAAGCTGGCGGTACGGTTGTATTGGATGTTGCGCTCCGGGGAGGATTATCAGCACGTCAGGGAGCGCGGTTCTCATGCGAGGCAGTCCGAGTGCCCCGGTGGTCGCTTCGAGCGGCCGATTGAATGATTGGACGCCTCGACTCTTCCCGCGAGGGGAGAGTTTGAACAGGAAATCATGGGGTAAGTCTGACCCGAATACATGGTTGATGGAACCTGATGTCCATCGAAAATGATTGGTTCAACACGCGAGCTTGGGTCGTTTAGCGATGAAAGACGGTTTCCAGCTATGGTTCGAATCTCGGAAAGAACGTCCGAGATTCAAACCAATGCCAATGGTGGAAGTGGCCGGGGCGGTGTCAAGGGTCAAGATGAACGCCAAAGTACGGCGCCCTTGACACCGCCCCGACCACAACGGGAGCCTGCGCGCAGTTTTTGCTTGACTGCACAAGAGGCTGTCATACATGGGGCACAATTCATCCAGGCGGGAGTAAGGTGACAGAATATGACCGGGCCACCCGCCCCCGCACGGACACATCTATTGCCACCTTCTCAGTGTCGGTTTATCCTATCGGCTAACTTATCCTTTAGGCTAAGTTGGAGGCTGAATGAACCACAGAGTAGGCTTGATCGTTTGGGCTGCCCTGATTCCCTCGGTGGTGCTTGGACAAAACCCGCCGTCGTTGACCATCCGCGTGTTGCAATCGGAATCTGTCCCCTACACTCAGCAGTACGGCAGCGGCATTTCCACGAACTGCTCGATTACCGGCACCGCCAACACGACCGGCATAGCGAACACGTTCGGAAATACGACCTACGGGAACGCTACGACGAATTCCAATCTGCGGATGAACTGCGCTTCCTACAACAACACCTACGGCTGGCCGCATATGCTGAACGTCATGTTTGTTGAGGCATCAGACGGCAATGCCTACATCATCGCTTGCGACAAGGCTTGGCGCTGGTCGAAGTGCGGCCCGTTGAACGCAGGACAAACATTCAATGCACGATTCGCGGCCAAAGGGATTGAGGTCGAGGCAGTCACGGTCAAAGGCAAGGCGATAAGGCCCGTGTACGGCGTTCTTCAATCACGGGCAATGCGATAACTCCGCCAGTGAGATGACGAGGACAATATGCCAATCCATGTGTGTCAAAAGTGCGACGGCAGAATCCAGTACGGTGAACCTGTTGTGCAAATGCTCAGAGGCCCTTGGTACGGGGCGGAAAGTATCGCGTTTTCCCTCGTCGAAGGAGAGTGGCACGAAGGCTGCTTTAAAAATGAATTCAAGCTCACGCCACAGCAACGACCATACTCTTGTGAAATGTGCAATCACCCGCTCGAATTCGGACAAAACGTAACATGTTTCGTCAAAGGTGCGGGAACTGACGACTTCTATTCAGTAGCGGAAAGGCGCGGTCATCAGATTTTCACAGTGAATCATTCCGTCGAATGCCCTCAAAACTAGGGCAGGTGGCCCGGTCATGAAATAGCCAAGAAGCTTCGTGCCCCGTTCATCCACAGTTTCATCGTGGATGAGCGGGAGACCACGAACCTCAACCAGTGTTTTACGTGTGCGGCAACCTTGGCAGGCGGTCCGGTCATGAAGCAGGCGGGGGCCCCAGGTCCCGGTTCTCCCCAACCCAACCGCCCTCGCTTTGGGAATCTGGGAAACCACAAATCCAAGCCGTCCGGGCTCTACGCCTGGTCCTTCCAGAGCCTCACTCCGCCCAGAATCCCGCTTTCATTGGACACGATTTTGACATTGGGGGCCAGCTCGAAGGTGATCTTCTTGGTGTTGCCGCCGCCCAGGTAGAGCTTGTCGTAGTTAAACAGCGCCTCGATGTCCTTCAGGGCCTCCTGGAGCAGCTTGTTCCACTCCTTCTTGCCAAACTCGTCGAGTCCCCGGCGCCCAAGGTAGTCCTCGTAGGTCATGCCCTTCTTGCGCCAGATATGGTGGCCCAGTTCGAGTCCGGGGAAGAGGTGGCCGTTGGTAAACAGCGCCCCGCCAAAGCCGGTCCCGAGCGTGAGCACCAGCTCCGCGCCAACGCCCTCGATGGCGCCGTATCCGGCCACATCGGCGTCGTTGCCCACCCGTACCGGCTTGTGCCAGCGCGCCTCAATCTCCTGCTGCAGCGGGAAACCGGCCCAGCTTGGGTGCAGGTTGAATGCGCCCAGCGTGGCTCCATGCTTCACCACGCCCGGAAAGCCAATGGAGACCCGGTCAAACCCCGGCAGCAGCGCCTGCAATTCGTCCAGACCCGTCAGAACCAGGTCCGGCGTGGGCACGGCGGGGGTCACAACCCGCTGCCGTTCGCTCACCGGCGCGCCGGCTGCGTCCAGCAGCATGGCCTTCAGCCCCGAGCCGCCAATATCGATCGACAGCGTGATGGGGCCTTTGGTGGCGACAGGAGCGACGGCGGCGGGGGCAGCGGCGGGCTTGGGGCTTTTGGGAGTCATCAGGACGAATTGTACTGCGTTCGGCCCGGTTTGGAGGGGGCTTTTGCGGGAGGGTTATTTCCACAGCGCGGAGAAGAGGTTCTGTACCGCAAGCCCGGCCACAAGGGCAACCAGAAAGCTGCTTAGGGAGCCGAGCAGGAAGTAGTCGGCAACCGTTCTGTCTTCAAGCTCTTTGGATCGGATCAGGCCTTTGGCCGCAAAGAAGAAGGCCAGCGCCTGCAGGGTTCCGGCAACCACGATCAGGATCACGACAATTCTCTCAATCTGCCCGATGGCCTCGCCATGCCGGTAGGACTGTGCCGTACCGGAGGCCGAAGCCGGTTGCGCAAAGCTGGGCAGCCCGCCGGCCTTCTCCAGAATTCCCCGCACGATCAAGCCTCCGCCGCGCACCGCGTAGATGAAGATGGCCCCCGAGGCGCAGAGGGCGCTGAGCCGGCCTGCGTTGAGGGTGGGCAGCCATACCGGCGCTGCAGCCTCGCCGCAGGACTGCGAGATCAGCCAGAGAGCAAGGGCCGCCACCGCGTTGGCCAGGATCTCAAACTCCGCCAGCCGGGGGAGGGGAATGAGAGACCTCCGGGCGATGGGCAAAAGAAAGCTGCCGCACAGGACGAAGGCCGCCAGCCACAGCCCCGCGGATGCGCCCTGGCATGCCGCCGCAAGCAGCAAAGCAGCCGCCCCGCTGCGCGATGCGAGGCGGAGGCTCCAGGCTCGATTGGAGACGCCCTGGGCCGGAGCGGTCGGGGTTTGGGGATCTTCCCCCAGCGCCGGGCACGAACTGAAGGCGTAGCCGGCCAGTTGCCATGCGAGCAGTGCCTCAGTCAGGGGCAGCAGGTTGGTCACAGTCCGATTCTCCTCCGGGTGCGCGCCGCGTTGAGAGGTTGCCCCGGCCTGTTCAGCGGCTCGCCGGCTCCTGTTGCCCTGTCTGCGCCTCGGCCCACGGGGCAGGCTGCCCGCAGGCTTCGCGGATGGCCAGGCGCAGGGCCTCTTCGCCCTCCTTGTAGGCGTCCCAGCCGGCGTCGAGGGCGTAAGCCGAGACCGCCTGCTTCGATAGGTCAAGGACGTGAGCCGCCACGTTCTGCTGATCGATCAACTCGCGAAGAAAGTGTACAACCGCGCGCTGCTGCTTGCTCCAGCTGGCTCGCTGGTAGCGCATCAGGCGGGCCACGCCGTTGAGAATCGCGTCGTGTGTTCCGCCAAAACCCTCAAAGACCCCTCCGAGGCGCTTTTCTTTCTTGGCCAGTTCGATGGCGGCGCGTGCCCGATGAAAAGCCGGACCGTCGAGGTGGGCGGCAGGACCCTCAAGGTCAGTATCGATTGCGCCGTAGCCGATGCCGATGCGGACAGGCGGAACCGGGATGGCCCGCTCGCACTGCCAGATCATCTCGGGCAGGAAGAGGTGCGCGTCTTCGGTGCGCATCAGGCCCTCGAACTCGTCGCCCAGCGCGATGCCGAAGGGCGCCTGGATGCTGGCGGCAAATCGCTGATTGAAGCGTTCCAGAAGATGGGCCAGGTCCTTCTGGACCCTGCGCCGATCCGCGGCGCCCAGCTTCCGCGATTGCACCAAATCGCCGATGATGGCAATGTAGGGCTCCCGCCCCGGCGCGATAGGCGTCGGCGGGTAGGCATCCGAAGCCGGAATCTCTTTTGGCTGCACGAGTCAACTCTATACTATTGACTTTAAATAAATCAATACCTTGATACTGACAATAGTCAAGTCCCTATCAGGCTATTGACTCAAGCCCGACCGGAAACACAGTACACTGAGGCATTCCATCGCTTATGCCCATCTGCTGCGAAGTCGCGTTGCCCGTCCCGCTCGACCGCACCTTCACCTATGGCGTGCGCTCTGAGCAATCGCCCCAGCGCGGCGCACGCGTCATCGTGCCCTTTCGCAATGAAAAGCTGATCGGCGTGGTGGTCGCGGTCGACGTGAAAATCCCCGCCGACTTCGAACTGCGCTATCTTGAGGCGGTTCTTGACGACGAGCCCCTCCTCAGTGAGCACCTGCTGGCCCTGGCCGAGTGGATTGCGCCCTACTACCTCGCGCCTCTGGGCGAGGTGCTGCGCGGCATGTTGCCGCTGATGGCCGAGGTCCGCCGCACCGTCTACTACCGCATCACCGACCTGGGCCGCGACCTGCTGGCCAGCAGCGTCGAAAGCGAAAGGGACGGCGAGGCCCCGGAAGCGGGAGAGCCGGCGCCCAGGCTCAACTTCGGGCCCGTATCCAGGGCGAAGCGCAAGGGCAGGCTCACGCCCCAGGAGCAGGGGATGGAGCGGCGGGTGCTGGCGCGGCTGGCCTCCGGCGACCCGGTCAAGGTCTCCACCCTGCGCACGGCCACGGCGGCCACGCTGCCCGTGCTGGCAGGCATGCTCCGCAAAAAATGGATTGCCCGCGAGACCGCCGCGGCCGAACGCGATGCGCGGCGCACCGAGCGCTTTGCGGTGCTGATTCCCGAGACCCGTCTGCCCGCCCTGACTGAAAAGCAGCAGGCCATCCTGGCCGAGCTGGCGGCCAATGGCGGCGAGCTGCCCCTGGCCGAGTTGCGGCGCCGCGACTTGCCCTCCTCCACCCTGCAAACCCTGGTGCGCCGCGGCCTGGTCCGCATCGAGGAGCGGGCCGCGGCCTTCCGCCTCGGGGGACTCGAGAGCCAGCCGGGCCCCCTGCGCCTCAACGAGCCGCAAGTCGAGGCGCTGGCCGGCCTCGTTGCCGCCCTGGGCGGTTTCCAGCCGTTTCTGCTCCACGGCGTCACCGGCTCCGGCAAGACGGCCGTCTACCTGGCCGCCATGCAGCATGCGCTCGACCGCGGCATGTCCTCCATCCTGCTGGTTCCCGAGATTGGCCTCACCCCCCAGACGGCGGGCCTGCTCGATGCCGCCTTCGGGCAAAAAGTGGCCCTGCTCCACTCCGCCCTCACGCCCGAGGAGCGCAGCGAGCAATGGCGGCGCATCCATCGCGGAGAAGCCCCCATCGTGGTGGGTACCCGCTCGGCCATCTTTGCCCCCGCGCCCAACCTCGGCCTCATCCTGGTGGACGAGGAGCACGACCAGAGCTACAAGCAGGAGGAGACCCCCCGTTACAACGCCCGCGACGTGGCCGTGATGCGCGCCAAGCTGGCCGGAGCCGTCGTGGTGCTGGGCTCGGCCACGCCTTCGCTGGAGAGCTGGCAAAACTCCGCGCAGGGCAAGTACCGCCGCATCGACATGCGCGACCGCGTGATGAACCGCCCCCTCCCTGCGGTCGAACTCATCGACATGCGCCAGGAGTTCCAACAGACGGGCAAAGAGCAGCTATTTTCCCGCGCCCTGGTGGCGGAGACGCAGCAGGCGCTCGACCGCGGCGAACAGGCGCTTATCCTGCTCAACCGCCGCGGCTACTCCTTCGCCGTCATCTGCCGCGCCTGCGGAGCAAAGCTGGAGTGCGAGAACTGCGCCATCTCCCTCACCCACCACAAGCCCCCCGCCGAAGACGCCGGGGAGGCGCGCGAGGGCCAGCGGCTGGAGTGCCACTACTGCGGCTTCCGTCGCACCGTGCCCGCCCGCTGCCCCAAGTGCGACAGCGAGCACCTCTATTACCTCGGAGCGGGCTCGGAACAGGGAGAGGAGCGCCTCGGAGAGATCTTCCCCACCGCGCGCATCGGCCGCATGGACCGCGACACCGTGCGCGGCCGCTACGACCTTGAACGCCTCCTGGCCCGGCTCCACTCCGGCGAGATCAACCTGCTCGTGGGTACCCAGATGATCGCCAAGGGCCACGACATCCACGGCGTCACCCTGGTCGGCGTCGTCGGCTGCGACCACTCGCTCTCCATGCCCGACTTCCGCGCCGCCGAACGCGTCTTTCAGCTCATGACCCAGGTCTCCGGGCGCGCCGGCCGCGGCGACCTGCCCGGCCGCGTCGTCGTGCAGACCTACTACCCCGACCACTACGCCATCCTCGCGGCTGCCAAACACGACTACGCCAGCTTTGTGGAACGGGAACTCAAATACCGCCGCTGGATGCACTATCCGCCCTTTGGCGTGCTGGCCAACGTGCTGGTGCAGTCGTCAAAACTGGAGGAAGCGGCCGGCTGGTCGGCAGTATTGGGCAAATGGTTTCAGGCCGCCGCGCCGGAAGGGGTGCGCGTCCTCGGGCCCTGCACTGCGCCCATCGCCCGCATCAAGGGCACCTACCGGTTCCACCTCATCCTGAAAGCGAACTCGCGCAAGGCGCTCAACGCGGCGCTGCGGGCCATGCTGCTCCATGCCGACACCGCCGGCGTCCCCCGCCGCAACCTGATTGTGGATGTGGATGCCCTGCGCCTGATGTAACGGCGCTACAGACCAGAAGACCTACGGCGCTGTCCGGAACGGGTCCGGATGCAGAAAATGCATCAGCGAGTTGTCGTAGAAGGGCCTCACCGTAAACGTCAGCAGGAACAGCAGTATCCCGATGATGCCCAGCACAAGCCGCCCCTGGGAGAGTCCCGGCTCCTTGGGTACGTTAGGATGGCGCATGGCGGGCAGCATCAGAAACAGCCCCCAAAGCATCCAGCCCACCCAGAACAGCGTCCCGGCCAGAAAAAGCAGAAAGGGCAGTACCGTGGTGAAGACCCGGTGCAGCCGGGGCGAGATGGCGTAGAGAATGTGGCCGCCGTCCAGTTGCCCGCCGGGGATCAGGTTCAGCGAGGTGATGAAGAGACCAATCCAGCCGGCCACCAGAATCGGGTGCGGCGCAATGTGGTCAAAGGAGGGGATGGTGGGGTCCCACTGCACCAGCAGCCAGTGCAGCAGCCGGATGGTCAGCGGTTCGCCTCCAAACCGGACGATGGCGGCCGGCGCGTCGGCCGGCGCGTGATAGCTGAGGGCAAACCCAACCGCCACAGCCAGCGATGAAGCCACGTAGCCGCACAAGGGACCATAGACGCCCACATCCATCAGGGCGTTGCGGCTCGGGATGCGGGAGCGAATCTGGATCACGGCTCCGGCGGTGCCGCTCAGCGTGGGCGCGGGCAGCACCATGGGCAGCGTGGAGCGGATCCCGTGCCACATGCAGGCAAAGTAGTGGCCAAACTCATGAATGAGCAGAATGCCCAGCAGTGCTGCGGAGAAAGCCAGCCCGGTGACGTAGAGCTCGGGGTGCTCCATCAGCCAGCCCCAGGGCCACAGGTCGCTCTCCCGCACCACCGGCGGCATCCCTTCCAGGTAGTTCTGCATGAACCGGGCGCCGTTGGCCGTGGTGGTGGCCACGCTGGCGGCCAGCATCACGAGCGGCAGGCCATACTCCCGGAAGACAGAGCGCACCGGATACCCCTGGTCGAACTCGGCGGCTGCCGGGGCTCTTCGCACAGCGCAGAACCCGGCGGGCTAAACCGCCGATTCTGGTGGCAGCGGCGGAAGAAGGGTGGGGCCGCATGGGCCGCGGCCTCAGGTACGCGGCGCGGGGGCGGAGTCGAGGGTGTGCAGTTCCTTGCCTGGCTTGAAGCGCACCGCTTTGCCGGGGGTGATGCTGACCTCGGTGCCGGTGCGCGGATTGCGTCCGATGCCGGTCTTGCGGGCGCGGACGCTGAAAACGCCAAAGCCGCGCAACTCGATGCGCTCCCCGGCGGTGAGTGCCTGCTTGAGACCTTCAAACACGGTGTCTACGGCCGCTTCGGCCTTGGTGCGGGGAAGACCCGTGCGCTCGATGACCTGGTGGACAATGTCCTGCTTAATCAAAGGGGTAACCTCGCTGGGGCAACTGGATTGACTCTACTACGCACTACGAAACTGATGCTACAGGTTTTGCCGCATTTGTGGAACATTGGAAATAACGTGAATGCGGGAATCGGACCTTTTTCCTGGTCGGTGTCCCGCCCTTCGGCTCGCCGCAATGCCAGCAGGAGGCCGCGCGCGCCGGCCGATGCAGTTCGGCCCCGGGATCCCCCCGAGATCAGCCATTGATAAATGCATTAACATTTCGTAAAATGGGAGATCAAACTCAACCGAGATAGCGATTTTTCAGGGCCGGATGGGTACACCAGCTTCGGAGCAGGCAAAGCATGTCGATTCAGAGTGACCGTTGGATCAGGGAACAGGCCGTCAATCATGGCATGATCGAGCCGTTCAGCGAAAAGCAGGTGGCCTCCGGCGTCATCTCCTATGGCCTTTCTTCCTACGGCTATGACCTCCGCGTCTCCGATGAATTCAAGATCTTTACCAACGTCAACAGCGCCATCATCGACCCCAAGGCCTTTGACGAACGCTCGTTTGTCTCCGTTCAGTCCGACTCCGTGATCGTTCCCCCCAACTCTTTTGCTTTAGCCAGGTCCGTTGAATATTTTCGTATCCCCAGGGATGTACTGACGATCTGCGTTGGAAAATCGACCTATGCGCGCTGCGGAATCATTGTGAACGTGACGCCATTCGAGCCGGAGTGGGAGGGATTCGTGACACTGGAAATCTCCAACACGACCCCGCTACCCGCCAAGGTCTACGCCAACGAAGGGCTATGCCAGATTCTGTTCTTCCGCTCGGACGAAACCTGCGAGGTCAGCTATGCCGACCGCAAGGGAAAGTACCAGAAGCAGCAGGGAATCGTTCTGCCCAAGCTTTAACGGCGGCCGGCTACTCCAGGGAACTGTTCTGGGCGAAAAACATGAAGTGCCGAATGACTGCGCGGGCAGAGCACTTTTCCCGCTCAGGACGGTGGCCTGTCTCTCCTGCCTGCTGATTTGGAGTTCCATGGTGCAGAGTTCCTCCGACCGCACACCGATTCAACTGGGGCTGCTCACCCATGAGCCAATCCGTCTTGCCGGCATGGCCAGCATCTTTGAACAGGAAAGCAGCAAAGCCGCCCCACCGCTGACGCTGCTGAACGGCAGTCTCGAAGATCTGCTCGCCATCCCCACCATGGAATACCTGGTGGTGGACCTGAACTCATTCAAAAATGGGTTGGAGACCCTGCAGACCATCCGCCGGAAGCGGCCCAGCCTCCGCCTTATTGTGATTGGCCCCGACGGCGACGATGAACTTGTCCTCAGCTCCATCATGGCCGGCGCCAGGGCCTTCCTCGATCTAAGCGCCAGTCCTGAAACCGTCCGCATGGCCATCGACGTCGTCACCAGCGGTTCCATCTGGGCGCCGCGGCGCCTGCTCTCCCGCTTGATTGACCGGCTCCTCAACGTCCCGGACCCCGGCGAGACCGTGCCGCAACTTAATTTGACCATCCGCGAGCGCGAAGTGCTGGGACTGATTCTGACGGCCGCTCCCAATCGCGAGATTGCGCGCAAGCTGGGCATCGAAGAGAGGACCGTCAAGGCCCACATGGGCCGCCTGATGCGCAAAACGGGAACAACCAACAGGGTTGAGCTTTCATTGCGCGCCATCAGCATGAACCTCGTGCCGGCCCCCAACAGGATCGGTGCGCCTCAACGGACTAACTCGCAACCTCCAGAACGGTCCAACTCCCGCTAGAGATGTTACCTCCAGTTTTTAAAGATGGTTACTTAAAGTCACGCTCCCTCCGTAATCTTGTGTCCCTTAAACGCTTAAGGCAAAGTTTGTACAGAAACAACGCAGATCTGGGGAAAGGAGTTCCCAGGCAGCATGTCTTCTGTGAAGCCTGGGAACTCCTCTTTTTCACTCTCTTCTGCACGACCTTTGAATAGAGTTCGTCCCTTCCCCAATCAGACTACCCCCAACCAAAACCCTGCATCCAACCTCAAGGGCCGGTAACCCCGGCCCCTCAGGTTCGTCTCAACAAAAGACGCGCTTTTGCCGTGGATGGGGTAGGCTGTTTTGCAGGCAATGCCCGTGAACAGATCCCCCCTGGTCAGGCATTCGCGGAAAGGGGAGCCGCTGCGGCCTCCGCGGCTCATGGCACTCAATCACTTCAAAGAACCCGCGCCATCAATGGCCGCGGAAAAGAGGACCAGGATATGAAGAAGACGATCGCTCTGCTTTGCCTCAGTTTCATTCTTCCTTCGACCGCCTTCGCAGGTTCCACCCGAGAAGACTTGCAGGCGCGTATTGATTCCGCGCGCCAGGTTCTGGACCAGATCATGTCCACCAAGGACCGCAGCATCCCCATGAACATTCTGGAGCAGGCTACCTGCGTTGCGGTAGTGCCCGGAATGCTCAAGGGCGCCTTTGTGTTTGGTGGCCAGTATGGCCAGGGCGTGGTCACTTGCCGCACCGGCCACGGCTGGAGCGCCCCGGTGTTCATCCGCATGGCGGGCGGCTCGTTCGGATTTCAGATTGGCGGCCAGTCTACCGACCTGGTGCTGATTGCCGTCAATGATCGCGGATTTCAGGACCTGCTCAAGAACAAGTTCAAGATCGGCGGCGACGCTTCAGCCTCGGCCGGGCCCGTTGGCCGGCATGGCCAGGCCGCAACCGATTGGAAGATGAATGCCGAGCTGCTTAGCTACTCGCGCAGCAAGGGCCTCTTCGCCGGCATCGACCTCGACGGAACCAGCGTGAGCCAGAACTCTGAAGATACTGAACTTTACTTTGGCCAGCCCCATACCTTTGAATCCGTGCTCAAAGGCGATGTCGAGGTGCCCGCAGGGGCGGTTCCGTTTGTGCGCGGAGTGGCGCAGTACTTCGTCCAGGCCAAGAACCACGAGTAACTCCAATCCTGCACCAAAGTGACCGGAAGGGGGCGGCAGCGCGGCCATCGGCTGCGCCCCTTCCCTCTTTGCCTGTGAAATCCCGCGCGCGGGAGGCTAAACTTGTACTTTGCCTTCACAAATGCGGGAAAACCTTGAGTTCTGGCTGGTCCTGGCCGTGGCGCGCACCCTGGGGTGGATGCCGCGCTCTCTGGCGCGCGCCTGCGCCGGGCTGCTCACAGCCTGTGTTTATCGCGCCTTCGGCCGCCTGCGCCGCGTGGGCCGGCGCAACCTGGAACTGGCCTTTCCCGAGTTGACCGCCGCTGAACGCGAACGCATCCTGCGCGGCGTCTACCGCAGCCTCGGCCGCCAGTTGGTCGAGTTTTGCCGGATGTCCCGCTACACCCCGGAAAACACTCGCGACTCGATCGCCACGGAAGGGCTCGACAACTACCTGGAAGCAAAGGCCCGCGGCAAGGGTGTACTCATTGTCACCGGCCACCTGGGCGCGTGGGAGCTCTCGAGTTTCTATCACTCCCTCATGGGCCACCCGATGGGCATGGTCATCCGCCGCCTCGACAACCGCCGCCTCGACGCCTATGTCAACGGCATTCGCTGCCTCCATGGCAATCGCGTGCTCCACAAGGACGACTTTGCCCGCGGACTCCTCACCGCCATGCGCGCCGGGGACACGGTAGGCATCCTCATGGACACCAACATGACCCCGCCCCAGGGGGTCTTTGTGGACTACTTCGGCCGCCCGGCCTGCACCGCCTCCGGCCTGGCCCGCGTGGCGCTCAAGACCGGCGCGGCGGTGCTGCCTGGCTTCATGCTCTGGGAGCAGGCGCAGGGCAGATACGTGCTCCACTTTGGGCAGGAGCTTGAGTTCGTGCGCACCGGCAACACCGAGGCGGATATTGTGGCCGCCACCCAGGCCTGCGCCGCCGCCACCGAGCAGTGGGTGCGCCGCTATCCGGACCAGTGGCTCTGGATTCACCGCCGCTGGAAGACCCGGCCACCCGGCGAACCGGGGCTGTATTCTTGATGCGCCTGCGGTTTTGAAAGGGCACGACTTGAGTCGTGCCACAATCGCCACAAAACAAAGCCGGGCTTTACAGGCTGCGGAAAAAGGCTTGTATTTGGGGAGAAAGGCTGAAAAGCACACCCCAGGGGCTAAAGCCATGTTGATTACAAAGCACTTACGGTACGACTGAAGTCGTGTCCTGACACTTCGATGGCATCTATGGAGTTTTTCCGCGGCCTCTTTAGCCAACGAGAAGAATGCCCATCACCTGGTTGATCTCCTGGGGAGAGAACAATGACAATCGGCGATTTGATTGAGGCGCTCGGCGGAACGCTTGTGCACGGGTCGCCGCAACTCGAACTGGATTCCGTAAGCTCCGGTGAGAAGGCCGGCCCCAACTGCGTGGTCTTTGCCGAGAGCCCCGCCGCGGCCGCCAACGCCCTCCAGAGCGATGCCGGGGCCGTTGTGCTCCCGGCGAAAACCGGCCTCGCCTGGCCCGAAGGCAAGGCCATCGTTGAGGCCGCCCAGCCCCGTCTCTGGTTCGCCAGGGCAGCCAAGCTCATCAATCGCCGCCAGCTTCAAGGAGAGATCCACCCCACCGCGGTGGTGGCCACGACAGCCGTACTCGGAGAAAACGTCCGCATTGAGGCCCTTGCCGTCATCGGCGAGGATGTCTCCATCGGCGCGGACTCCTGGGTAGGCGCGGGCGCCGTGCTGGGCAGGGCTGTCACCATCGGCAGGGAATGCAAGATCTATCCGCGCGCCGTGCTCTACGGCGGCGCCACCCTCGGCGACCGCGTCATCGTCCACGCCGGCGCGGTCCTCGGCGCGGACGGCTTCGGCTACGTCCGCGACTCCGCCACCGGAGCCTACACCCAGTTTCCCCAGCAGGGCGGCCTGCTCATCGGGGACGACGTCGAGATCGGCGCCAACTCCACCATCGACCGCGGCGCGCTCAAAGACACCCGCATCGGCCGGGGCGCCAAGATCGACAACCTCGTCCACGTGGGCCACAACTGCGACATTGGCGAAGACGTCATCCTGGTGATGGGCACCGGCATCTCCGGCTCCTCGACCGTAGGCAACGGCGCGGTCCTGGCCGGGCAGGTGGGCATCGGCGACCACGCCCACGTCGGCCCCGGCGTCATTCTCGGCGGCCAGGCCGGTGTGCTCAGCGGCAAGACCGTCACCAACGACGGCCTCAAGCCCGGCACCGTGCTCTGGGGCACCCCGGCCCGTCCTCTCACCCAGGTGCTGCGCGAAATTGCTGTCCTGGGACGCCTGGCCAAAAGAAAGGGACCGTCAAAGGACAAGGGACCAGGGGACTGATGGACTCAGGCAGCAGGGAACAGGGACGAGCGATGAGCGGCCCCTCCACCGATGGTTGTCTCTGGTTTGAAAGGGCACGGCTTCACCCGTGCCGATGAAGAGCCCAGAAAAGAGGAGGGCTTCACAGGCTGAGGAAAAACTCGATGGGGAAGGCACGAAGTGGCCGGGCACGACTTCAGTCGTGCCATAAAGCGAATCAAATCAATAGGGCTTCAGCCCCTGAGGGCATGCTTTTCTGGCTGCCGCCCCAGAGTCAAGCCCTTTCCAGCGGCCTGTTCAGCCCCCGAGGGAGTTCGTTTCTGCGAGTTCCGTCGCTTGGCGGGCATCGGTCAATGAATCTATTTGCGGCGGTCTGAACGGGGGCCGGGGACGGAGCCAATGGCAATCATCGTGGTGGGCGGCGGCGGGCGGGGCGTGGGCAAGACCGCGCTGGTCTGCGGCCTGATTGCCGCGCTGCCGGAGTTTGCCTGGACCGCCATCAAGATCACCAGCCACCCCCATCTTGGCCCCGAGCCCGTTTGGGAAGAGACCTCCGCCGGGCAGCGTTGCGACACGACCCGGTATCTGGCCGCCGGCGCGGCGCGCGCGTTCCTCGTCGCTGCTACGGAAGATGATCTCTCTCAGACCTTTACCGCCCTCCGGGCCGCCTGCCCACCGGGCGCAAATCTCATCCTCGAGTCCAACCGGATTCTGGGGTTTCTCAAGCCGGACCTGTGCCTGATGGTCGAGGGCCAGCCAGACCCAGGCGGCCCCAAGCCCTCCTTCGCTCCGGCCCTGCGCCACGCCGATGCCGTGGTCCGGCGCGGCCTGTCTGCTCAGCCTGCCGGGCCGCGCAACGGAGCCGGTGAGCTTAATTCGGTCTTTGAGCTTGCGGATCTGGGGCAGATCTCCGCAGAGCTGGCGGCGTGGGTGCGCTCGGCTCTGCGTCCCTGAGCAGAATGGCCAACCCCCGCGCGCCATCCATCCGGCTCTCCACCAGCAGCGCATGGGCGTCGCTCAAGAACTCAGGATGATGCTCGAAATGCTTGCTGGCTGCCTGCACCGCGTGAACCACATGCGCCGGCGAGAAATCCTTGCCGTGGAATCCGGCCACACCGATCAGCAAGCCGCGCATCAGCGCAAACTGCGCCGCAAGCAGTGAGAACTGCCGCATCATCGAGTACGCGGAACCCTCCTGCATGGCCTCCCGCCCAAACGGGAACCGGCAGCGGACGATGGTATTGAGCAGGTAATTCTCCAGAATGTAAGGGGAACGCCGCACAAAGGGGGCAAAATACTGCTCCTGCACCAGGGCATAGTGCGCGGCCAGGCTCTCCAGCGTCGCCTGCGGCCCGTTCCCGATGCCGGCGGTAAAGGCCTGAATGCACTCCACAAACCGCGGCCGCACGTTGGAGCGGTGCAGCATCATCCCCGCCAGCCGCAGCACCACGTCCAGTTGCGCTTGGTTGTCGATCGGCAGGGCGTCCATCTGCCCTTGCAAGGCCCCCGTCGCCACCGTGGCCTCAAAGTCGCGCAGAAAATCCATCGCCGTCCGGTGCAGCTCCCCGGCGGCGATCGAGTCCAGCCGGCGGCACAGGATTCCCAGCAGAAACAGCCTCTGCCACATCGGATACTGGCGGTTGCGGACCAGATTAACAATCGCTTTGCGAATCGGCCAATACCAGGCCAGCAATGGATTGGCCCCGCACTTCGCCGCTTCACCTGAGGTCGCCGGGGGACGCTCTGCCGGCAGCCGCAGATGGGGCGTCAGCAGCAACAGCCGCGCCGCCTCCGGGCAGGAGAGCGAAAGCGCCCGCTCCTCGATTCCCGCGCTGGTGTGCGCAATGCGGGGATAGACGGCGCAGGCGTGGGAGAGAAGCCCCTCGCCCAGCTCTCCATGCACCCGGCACAGGCGATCCGCGGAGAGCAGCGGGCACTGGTTGCCTTCGTTCATCTTGAGCCGGGCAAATGCGGACGGTTTGGCCCCGCCCGCTCCCGGCGGCATCGCCTCCACGCTGCCCTGAATCAGCCGCCCGAGTGGGCTTGGAGCCAGTTGAAGGTACTTCTCATACGTCGGCTGGTCCACCGGCACCGTCCAGCCGGCGCAGCAGGTGTCTTCGCATTTGCCGCCAATACAGCGGAATGCCCCGGCATAGTCGTCGTGTGCGGACCATTTTTCGCGCAAGAGGCGCTCCTCGCCGCAAACCAGCGCTCGTCCCGCTGGCTTGAAGGTCGTTCCGCCAGGATGGTATGCACGTGGATGGCCCCTCTCGCGGGGCGAATGATTGGAGATTCAAATCAAAGGCAGCCATGGAAGGCCTCTGCCCGCCCTGGTACTGCCGCTGGTGTTCGCCCTGGCGGAGGGAGCAGGGGGGCTTCACAGGCTGCGGAAAGAGGTACTTTCTTGCCTGGAATTCCCGAACGACCTGCCTCAGGGGCTGAAGCCCATCTTGTGTTTTGTTGCATTTGCGGCCCGGCTAAAGCCGCGCCCTTGTTACAAAACAAGACCGAGGCGAGTCTTTCCGCAGCCTGTTTCAGCCCCCCTGAAACCCCGTCCCGTTATCTGGGCCTTCAGGCCCGGATCAGAGCCACCCGCAACAAGTGCTGCGGTGGCGCTAGAATGGCTTTTCTGTCAAAAACGGCTCCGGCTTCAGCGACCCGTCGCGCTGCTTCACCAGCATCTGCACCTTGCCCTCGGCGGCATCCAGCTCCGCCTTGCAGGCGGCTGACAGACCCACCCCCTCCTCAAACAACTTGAGGGAGTCTTCGAGCGCCAGGTCGCCCTTTTCCAGTTGATCGACGATGGTTTCGAGCTTCTTGAGCGAGTCTTCAAACGACGGCATGCGGGCTACTCCGAAACAGGTTTGGGCAGAACGCTCGCGATCACTTCGGCGGCGGCCGTATAGCGCCCGAACGGCGCGCTTACCTGCACGCCCTCCACAAACGGGCGCACCGCATCCAGCATCTCCTGCGCAATCAGGATGCCCTCGCGCCGCGCCGCTTCCGGCGTATCCGCCTGCGCCATGCGCAGCATGATCTCCTCCGGCATCGACACCCGCAGGTCGTTCTTCATGAACTCGGCGTTGCGCAGGCTGGTGAGCGGCCAGATGCCGGCGATCACCGGTATCCTGTGCCCCTCGATGCGCTTGAGAAACTCTTCCAGCAGCCGCAGATCAAAGACCGGCTGCGTAATGGCGTACTCCGCGCCCGCCTCCACCTTGTAGACGAACCGGCGGATCTCCTGCTCGATGTCGGGAACCCCGGGATTGGCCGCCACACCGATGGTGAAGTTGGTCGAGGCGCCGATCGAGTTCGAGCCGATGTCGAGCCCGTGGTTGAGCCGCCGCACGATGTTGACCAGACCGATGGAGTCCACGTCAAACACTGCGGTGGCGTCGGGATAGTTTCCCAGCTTCGGAGGGTCGCCGGTGAGGCAGAGAATATTGCGCAATCCGATGGACGAAGCGCCCAGCAGGTCCGATTGGATCGACAGCAGATTCCGGTCCCGGCAGGTGTAATGCAGAATCGTCTCGATGCCGGTATGCTGCTGAATCTGGATGCAGAGGCTCTGCGCGCTCATGCGGGCCGAGGCGCGCGGCGAGTCGGGCACGTTGATGGCGTGCACCCCGAGCTGCGCCAGCAGCCGCGCCCCTTCAATCTCCTTCGAGCAGTCAATGCCCTTGGGCGGCACAATCTCCACCAGGGTCACGAACTTGCCTTCTGCCACCAGGTGGCCGATCTTCGAGCGCTCCCCCAGCGGGGCCGGCGGTGTCTCCGTGTTCAGCGCCGGGGCGGCGCCGGCCACCACCACCCGCGCCTGGGCGTCCAGGGCGCGCATGGCCGAGCGCATGGCCCGGGTGTGATTGGGCGTGGTGCCGCAGCAGCCGCCCACCACCTGCGCTCCGGCGGCGATGGCCTTGCGCGTAAAGCTGGCCATGTACTCCGGCGAGCAGAGATAGATATTGCGTCCCTCCACGGCCCGCGGCATGCCGGCGTTGGGCATGGCGGCCAGGGGCAGGGTGGTTGCGCCGCGCATGGCTTCAATCGCGGTCAGCACCGTGGCCGGCCCGGTGGAGCAGTTGACCCCGATGGCGCTCGCGCCCCACTCGGTCAAAAGGGCCGCGGCCTGCGCCGGGGAACTCCCGTCCAGGCAGTTGCTGTCGTCGTCCACGGTCACCATCACCAGCACGGGCAGGTCCGGGGCAATCTCCCGGGCCGCGGCCAGGGCCTCATGGGCCTCATTGAGCGCGGGCATGGTCTCAATCACCAGCATGTCCACGCCAGCGCTGGTGAGCGCCTCAATCTGCTCCGCAAACGCGGCGCGCGCCTCATCCAGGCCCGTCTTGCCCAGCGGCTCCAGCCGCACGCCGAGGGGGCCTACGGCTCCCGCCACCCACGCCTCGCCTGCCTGCTTGTCTTTCAGATGTTCCACCGCCTGCCGGGCAATGCGCACGCCGGCGGCGTTGATCTCGGCCACCTTCCCGGCCAGCCCGTGGCGCGCCAGCCGGAAGCGGTTGGCGCCGAAGGTGTTGGTCTCCAGCAGCTCCGCCCCCGCCTGCAGATACTCCTCGTGTACCGAGAGAATCAGCCCTGGGTCGGTCAGGTTCAGTTCGTCATAGCAGCGGTTGATAAAGACGCCTCGGGCATAGAGCACAGTGCCCATGGCGCCGTCGGCAAGGATGGGGCGATTGGCGAAGATGTCGGTAAACTGCGGCATTCTCTCTCCATGCTAAGGCACCGGAACGTGGCGCGCCAGCCGTGCGGGGCGCTTTGTTATACTTCGGTAGTCATCCGCCTGGCTGCAACCGGCTCCGTTCCGCCACTTTTTCGTTGGGCACGCGTGCAGCCATGCGACCCAGATTCGTTCACGCCGCGGCGCAGGCCGCGGGCAGATTTCGCGGCAACTTCCGCGCTTTTTCGTCGAGGTAAGGGATTTTGAAGAACAGAAGTCTTTGGATGAGCGCCGCCGCAGCGCTGGTGGTTGCAGCCGCTCTGGCAGGCTGCGGTACGACTACATATTTTGCCGGCAGGACCCTGCCCCCCAGCAAGCTGACCAATCGCGTGCTGATCGCCATTCAGAATCCAAGCCCCTTTACCAAGGGCGGGCTCGAGATGGTGGACGGCTACTACGACGTCCGCTTCAGCTATGACAGCAAGTCAGGCTCGTTCCCCATCTCCGGCTACTCCGGCGCGCTGCCTGCGAGCATTCAGAACCTTCCTGAAGAGCAGATCGGCGCGGTCTACAGCTCCGGCGACGGCAATCTCGCCCTGGTCGACTATTCCAAGGAAAACTCCAGCGGCACCGTCAGCGGCCTCAACGGGACCTCGTCCAGCATTCTCATCTCCCGCAGCAAGACCTATGTCTTTGCGGCCAGCCAGGCCTCGCGCGTACTCACGGTGGTCAACCGCACCTCCGGCGGCAGCTATCCCCTCAGCCTGCCCGGCGTCTACCGCGTCAGCCTCAATCCCGGCGGCTCCGTGGCCCTGGCCTTCGTTGAGAACTCCGACTACGTCTATTACCCCCGCGAGCTGACCGCCGCGCAAACCATCAGCTACTCCGGCGGCCCGTCCCATTGGCCCAAGGCGGCCATGGACTGCGAGCCGCAAAACGCGCCCGGATGGTGCCTCTTCCAGGCCCAGAGCCCCGACGGCATTGACGCCACCGGCACCCCCTATGGCGCGCCCCTCACCTTTGACCGGCCCGTCAAGGCTGTCTTCTCCGCCGACGGTGGCACGGCCTACGTGCTCAACTGCGGACCAGAGTGCGGCGGAACCGCCTCGTCCATCTCCACTCTGCCCATCTCCCCGCTCATCTTCCTGGCCAACCAGGCCTCCGGCCAGCTTCCCAAATCCGGCGCCGTCCCCAACCTCGCCATCCCCGGTGGCTCCAGCAACGCCCTCGTGGCCGTCAACACCATGTATGTGGTGGGCCAGCAACTGCAGACCGACGGGCTCTTCTCCGGCAATCTGACCCTGGTCAACCTCTCCAACGGCACCGCCGGCAGCCCCATCTCCATCAGCGACGGCGCGCCCGGCGCGGTCAGCCGCATGTTGCTGGCCGACGACAACACCCTGTGGATCGGCATGACCAAGTGCACCAACGGCGAGCGCTATGCCAAGGGCCTGCCCTACGGCTGCCTCACCATGTTCAACACCTCGTCCAACTCGGTCACCCTGCTCGAGCCCTTCCTCGGCGACCTCACCGGCATCGCCGGGGTCACCGGACAGCATAAGGTCTACGTGGCGCAGGGCGGCCAGGTCTACATCTACAAGACCACCAACGGCATCTCGGTCGACAACCAGTACGTGACCGTCACCGGCACCGCCTACGATGTGGCCTACATGGACGGCCTCACCGACGGCAACAACACCGTCTACTGAGTTCATTGCACAGTGCACAGTGAACAGTGCGCAGTGGACAGTGTTTAGTGGTCAGAAGTCCGGGTGCCCCTGGTCCCATGCTTTTGGGGACCAGGGTAACCACAAACCCCAGGTGCCCCAACCTCGCGGCGTTCTTGAACTTGCGGATAGGTTGGGAGCCAACCAACCTGGACCCCCTTCTTGCATCGGGAGCAATCGCCCATGACCGCCGATTCCGTCCCTGATCCCCACTCCGCCGCTGACGTGCTGGCCATCGCCGCCCACCGCGATGACGTGGAACAGACCTGCGGCGGGACCCTCCTCCGCATGGCGGCGCGCGGACTCCGCACCGCCATCCTCGACCTCACAGCCGGTGAAGCCGGCACCCGGGGCTCGGCCGAAGAACGCGCCGCAGAGGCAGGCGAGGCCGCCCGCCTGCTCGGCGTGACCTGGCGCCAGGCGCTTGATCTGCCCGACGGCTCGGTCGAGAACACCCTCGAAAATCGCATCAAGATCGTCCGCGTTCTGCGTCTGGTTCGCCCCCGCGTGGTCATTCTGCCTTACTGGCAGGCGCGCCATCCCGACCACGCCACAACCGCCCCGCTGGGCTACGACGCCTGCTTCCTCTCCGGCCTGGCCAAGGTGGATACCGGCTCAGCCCCCCATCGCCCCTTCAAGATCGTCTACGCCAGCCTTTACGCCGACGTGCGCCCCAGCTTCATCGTGGACATCACCCCGTTCATCGAGCAGCGCCACGCCGCGCTCATGGCCTACCAGTCGCAGTACGCCAACCAGGCTGCGGGCGGCGCGCTCTTTGTCCGCGAAGAAGAGATTCGCGAGCGCACCTTTGCCGAAGCGCGCCACTACGGGCTGCTTGCAGGCGTGCGCTACGGCGAGCCCTTCGTGCAAAGGGAAGTCGGCCTGGTGGACGACCTCACTCTCGTCCCCGTCCAGTCCATCTGAAGATTGCCTTCCCCGCCCCCCGTCCTCCAAACTGAACTCCGAGGGCAGCCATGACCCAGACCTGGGATCCCCAAACCTACGGCCGCAACGCCTCCTTCGTCCATGAACTGGCCGGAGGCGCGCTGGAGTGGCTTGCCGCCCGGCCCGGCGAGAGCATTCTCGACCTCGGCTGCGGCGACGGACAGTTGACCCAGCGCATTGCAGCCGCCGGGGCTCAAGTTGTCGGGGTGGATGCCTCAGCTGAGATGGCCGCGTCTGCCCGCGCCAGGGGACTGCAGGCGGACGCGGGCAATGCCGAGGCTCTCCCCTATACGCCGGCCAGTTTCCACGCCGTATTTTCCAACGCGGCCCTCCACTGGGTCCGCGACCAGGACGCAATGATGGCCGGCGTCCGCGGCGTTCTCCGCCCCGGCGGCCGCTTCGTGGCCGAGATGGGCGGCCACGGCAATATCGCCGCCATCCGCACGGCCCTCGCTGCGGTCCTCGAGCGCCACGGCTTCGGCGGACGCGAAGAGGGCGTCAACTACTACCCCACCCCGGAGAGCTATACCCGGCGGCTCCAGCGTCATGGCTTCGCCGTTCAAC
The DNA here is from genome assembly GCA_903849645.1 of uncultured Acidobacteriaceae bacterium. Lineage (GTDB taxonomy): Bacteria > Acidobacteriota > Terriglobia > Terriglobales > Acidobacteriaceae > Telmatobacter. The sequence goes on from CAINJJ010000024.1 coordinate 22,231, forward strand.
GGATGGCATTGATTCCACGCCCCACCCCGTTGCCGGAGAGCGGCATGGAGGGCTGGCTGCGGACCTTCAGAAAAGGTGTGCTGGAGAGCGTGCCCGAGCTTATGCGGGACTCAATCGTGCGTGAGACCGCGGCCCTGCTCGCCCCCGCCCTCCGCGACGAGGAAGGCAACTGGACCGCCGACTACGTGCGCCTCCGCTTCGTGGCCACGGTCTAAGCTCCTAGCGCGTAAACAGCAGCCTGCCGCCCACCGCGATCAGCGTGACCGCGAAGATGCGCCGCAGCCAGACCTCCGGGATCTGCTGCGCGCCCATCGCGCCAAAGTAGCCGCCCGCCAGGAACCCCACAGCCAGCAGCGCCGCCACCCGCAGGTCGGCGTTGCCCTTCCGGTAGTACTCCAGGAACGCCAGGATGCCCACCGGCGCCAGCAGCGCGCCCAGCGAGGTGCCCTGCGCCTTGTGCTGGCTCATGCCCAGCAGCCAAACCAGGGCGGGAACAAAAAGAATGCCGCCCCCGATGCCCACCACCCCGGACACCAGCCCCACCAGCACGCCCACCAGCACCAGCCACCAGGACATACAGATCTCCACTTGCTCTGGAGAGCGATTCCGCCCTTCAGTCCACGGTCAAAACCAGCTTGCCAAAGTGCGAGGCCTCTTCCATCCTGGCCAGCGCCTCGCGCGCCTGCGACCAGTGGAAGTTCTCCCCAATCGGGCGCAACTCGGTCAGGGCGATGGCCCGGTTCATCTCCTCAAAGTCGCGCCGCGAGCCGACATAGATGCCCTGGATATGCGCCTGCTTGTGCAGGATGGCCGGCAGCGGCAGAGGCTCGGCCGGTCCCGTCAGCACGCCCACTTGCGCCACCACCCCGCCCATGCGAATGGCCCGCAGCGAGCGCGGCAAGGTCCCCACGCCGCCCACCTCCACCACCAGGTCCACCCCCTCCCCGCCGGTCTCCTTGAGCGCCCAGCGGTCCCACTCGGGATCCTCGCGGTAGTTGTGCCCGGCGTCGAGCCCCAGCGCGAAGGCCCGCACCAGCTTCTCCTGGCTGCCGGAGATGCCCAGCACCCGCGCTCCCATCAGCCGCGCCAGTTGCAGGGCAAAGATGGAAACTCCGCCCGTTCCCTGGATCAGCACCGTCGAGCCGGGCTGCAGATGCCCCGCCTTCAGCGCGTTCCAGGCCGTAACCGCGGCGCAGGGCAGCGTGGCCGCCTCCTCGTAGCTCAGGTGCTGCGGCACGCGCACCAGCCCCGCCTGCCGCAGCACCACATACTCGGCCAGCATGCCGTCAATGTCTCCGCCCAGCGCTCCTTTTACCTTGGCCGGAGTGGGAGGCCCGTCGATCCAGTTCTGCATGAAGATGCCCGCCACCCGGTCCCCCGGCTCCCACAGCGTCACCCCCTCGCCCACCGCCGCCACCTCGCCCGCTCCATCCGAGCAGGGAATCCGCGGCAGGGCCATCTTGGGGTTGTAGAGCCCCTTCACCATCAGCAGATCGCGGTAGTTGAAAGAAATCGCACACACCCGGACCAGCACTTCGCCGGGCCCCGGCTGGGGGGTGGGTCGCTTCACAAACTCCAAAGAATCAACGCCAAACGAGCTGACCTGCCATGCGTGCATCAACCTTCCTCCGCTTGGGGCCAGTGGCCCATCTTCATCTCGCGGGACGCAAAACCCTCAATCCCCCGTAGAATGAAGATAGGTCCCGAGGTTGGGAAAGTAAATCCGTGGAGGATTCAATGGCAAAAGCCGCGCAGCAACAAGAGGTCGGCCCGGAAGGCGGCTTTCAAACCGAAGAGGCACGGCGCATTGCCGAGCAGCACCGCACCCACATCGAGCGCCAGAAGCAGGAACTGAATCTGCAGAGAGAAAACATCCTTTCGCAGAAGACCTCGCACCCCTCGCGCCGCGCGGCCCTGGTCGACGCCCTCACGCAGATTGAGGCTCAGATCGCCAAGCTCGGCTAGAAACATCCCCCGGTCCTCGCTCCAGGGCAATCCTACGGCTCGCGGTGAAACAGCAGGGAGTTGGCCTGCTGCACCGGGGTCATCGATATCCGCGCGATATTCACATGCGCCGGCCTTCCCGCGGCCCACACAATCGCGTCGGCCACATCCTCCGGAGTCAGCGGTTTCACGCCCTTGTACACCTTCGCCGCCCGCTCCGCGTCGCCGTGGAAGCGCACTAGGCTGAAATCCGTCTCCACCATCCCGGGGTCCACGCTCGTCACCCGCAGCGGCGTCCCCAGCACATCCTGGCGCAGCCCGTCGTTGATGGCCCGCTCCGCCGCCTTGCTGGCGCAGTAGACCGCCCCGTTGGGATAAGTCAGCTCCCCCGCCGTCGAGCCCAGGTTGATCACGTGCCCGCTGCCGCGCGCAACCATTCCCGGCGCCACCGCCCGCGTCACGTAGAGCAGCCCCTTGACGTTGGTGTCGATCATCTCCTCCCAGTCCTCGATCTTGCCCTGGTAGAGCTTGTCCAGCCCGCGGCTCAGCCCGGCGTTGTTCACCAGCACCTCGATGGCCGCCCACTCCGCGGGAAGGCCGTCGATGGCCGCCTGCACGGCGTCGCGCCGGCGCACATCCAGTTCAATGCAATGAACAGCTTCTGCGCCCCGGTCCAGGCATGCCGAGGCCACTTCAGCCAGTTTGTCAGCCCGCCGAGCGGCCAGCAGCAGCCGAGCGCCCTCCGAGGCAAAGGCCAGCGCGGTCGCCGCGCCAATCCCCGCCGAAGCCCCCGTAACAAAGACGATTTTTCCGTTGAGACTCATCGCTCTATCCTACCCACTCATTCCCCGAAGTTGAAGTGAACGCGCTCGCCGCGCCAGCTTAGCCCGCCTGCCTGCCCCGAATCTGCGCCATCCTGTATTGCCCCACCGCCCAATCGTCCCCCCCGTGCCCGGTCCGCTGCGCCTCGGCAAACACCTCCGCCAGGCCGTCGGCAAGGCTGAGACTCGTGCCGCGCTCCGCCGCCGCCTCCCGCAGCAGGCGCAGGTCCTTCGCGCCCAGCTCAATCGTGGCTCCCGGCTGCGCGGGCGGGTTCAGCATCACGTTTCCATAAGCGGCATAAAACGGCGACTGAAACAGCGCGCTGTTCACCGTCTCCAGAAACCTCGCCGCCCCAATGCCCTGCGCCTCGGCATACACAAACGCCTCGCTGAGCGAGTGAATCATGGCGCTGATCAGAAAGTTGCCCCCCAGCTTCAAGGCATGCGCCTGGCGAGGCTCGCGGCCCACCACGGAGAGGCCCCGGCTCAGCGGCTCCAGCAGCGGGCGCGCCGCCGCCACCGCCTCGTCGGCCCCCGCGGCCACAATCCACAGCCGCCCCTCCTCGGCCACGTTGGGCCGCCCAAAGACCGGCGCCGCCACAAACCGCTGGCCGCGCCGCAGGTGTTCGGCCGTCAGCCGCTCGCTCAGCGCCGCGCTGATGGTGGAGAGCGAGATGTGCAGCGCCCCGGCCCCCATCGCCTCCAGCACCCCGCCCTCGCCCAGCAGCACCTCCTCATGCGCGGCATCGTCAAAGAGCATTGTCAGCACCGCCTCGGCCGCGCGCACGGCCCCGGCGGCGTCCGCGGCCACCGTGGCCCCTGCCCCCGCCAGCGCCGCGGCCCGCTCCGGGGTGCGGTTCCACACCGTCGCCTCATGCCCCGCCGCCAGCAGCCGCCGCGCCATCGGCGCGCCCATCTTGCCCAGCCCCAGAAACGCAATCCTCATCGACGTCACTCCCTCGTTCACCAATCTACACGCCGGGCGCACGCTCTCCGGCCATCCCTCACCCCCCGGAAAAGCCGCTACACTGGACTCGCATGATCCGCACCGTCAACGCGACCCGCTACGTGCTGCCCCTGCGCGAGGGCGGCTCGCTGCCCGCCATTGTGGAGGCCGACGACCTGGGCCTCTACGTGGTCAAATTTCGCGGCGCGGGGCAGGGAATTCTCGCCCTCATCGCCGAGCTTATCGCGGGCGAGATCGGCCGCGCCCTCGGCCTGCGCGTCCCGGAGATCGTCTTCATTGAGATTGACCCCGCCCTCGGACGCAACGAGCCGGACTACGAGATTCGCCAGCTTCTCAAGGCCAGCGCCGGCCTCAACCTCGCCCTCGACTACCTGCCCGGCTCCACCATGTTTGACCCCGCGGCGCGCGACCAGGCCACCCCGGAAGAAGCCTCGCTGATTGTCTGGTTCGACGCCTTCACGCAGAACGTCGACCGCACCCCGCGCAACGCCAATCTGCTCGTCTGGCACCGCAAGCTCTATCCCATCGACCACGGCGCGGCGCTCTTCTTCCATCACGACTGGGCCACCATGGGCCTCAAGGCCGAGTCGCCCTTCAGCCCCATCGCCCAGCACATCCTGCTCCCGTGGGCAGAAGCCATCGGGCAAGCCTCCGCCCTGGCCCGCGAACGCCTCACCCCCGCCGTGCTCGCCGCCATCATCGATCAGGTGCCCGAACCGTGGCTGGAGTCCATTCCCGGCGCGGAGAGCGCGGCCGAAAAGCGCGCCGCCTACCTCGATTTCTTTCTCCGCCGCCTCGCCGCGGCCCGCGTCTTTGAAGAGGAGGCCACCCGTGCCCGCCTCGTTTGACTATGCCATCCTCCGCGTTGTGCCCCGCGTCGAGCGCCAGGAGTTCATCAACGCCGGGGTGGTGGTCTTTTGCCTGGAGAAGCGTTATCTTGCCGCGCGCATCGCCCTTGACCCCGCGCGGCTCAAGGCCCTGTGGCCGGAGGCCGATGCCGGCCTGGTGCGCGAGCATCTGGAGGCTATTCCCCGCATCTGCGCCGGCGACCCCGAGGCCGGTCCCATCGCCCTTTTGACGCAGCGCGAGCGCTTCCACTGGCTCATCTCGCCGCGCAGCACCATCATCCAGCCCTCGCCCGTCCATACCGGCCTCTGCGATGAAACCACGGGGCTGCTGGACCGGCTCGCACAGCAGTTTCTCTCCCTCTGACCGCGCTCCCCAGGAGTATTTTCTGAATTGCTGCAGACGCACGCACTCCATCCATTGCGCGCTTTCCAGCGCAATCAGTGGGATGCCGGCAAAGCCTGGGCCTGCATGATGTTGGAAAGAATCTTGGTTCGCGCTCTTACGGCTGCGCCACCAGTTGATGCGCGATCGCGAACAGGGCCAGCTCCAGACGCGTCGAAACGCCCGTCTTGTCGAAGATGTTCGACAGATGCCGTTTCACGGTCTCTTCGCTCAGGTTGAACTGCTTGGCGATGTCCCGGTTCGAGCAGCCTTTCACGATCGATCCCACCACTTCCATCTCGCGCGGCGTCAGCCCAAACGTCTTGCGCTGCGGCACCGCCGCCTGCTGCATCAGCTCGTGCAGCGCTGAAACCAGGTTTACCACCCGCTTGCCGCCAATCCAGTAGTCGCCTGCGACTACTGTCCGGATGGCCGTCTGCAGGTGCCCGCCGAGCGCGTCCTTCAGCACAATGCCCCGCGCCCCGATGTGCAGCGCCTCAATGATCTGCTGCGTGGTGATGGTCGAGGTCAGCAGCAGGATTTTTACCCGGGCTGCTCCGTTCATGATGGCGCGCATCGCCTCCAGCCCCGGCAGCCGTGGCATCTGCACGTCCAGCAGCAGGATGTCGGGCTCCAGTTCCAGCGTCTGCGTGATCGCCTCGTCGCCGTCCGAGGCCTCGCCGATCACGTCAAATCCCTGCTCCTCTGAGAGCATGTTGCGCACCCCGATGCGGACCACGGGATGGTCATCTGCCAAGACAATTCGAATGGGTCGTTCCACGGCTGGGGCTAACCTCCAGGGGGCTGCCGGCGCTGCTTGCGCTCTGCTTGTCCTGCTCTGACAACCTCTGTGAGCCTGTCAGCACGGGAGCGGTCAGATGCTCAGATTCCCGGCGCCGGGAATTCAGTCTCCAGCATACGCTTCAGGTTGCCCAGGGCAGCCCGCAAATCGCGCAGCAGAGCGCGGCTGTTATCCAGTTGATTACTCTCGGTCTCCAGAAGCGCCGCAATCCGCGCCGCCTGCATGGCTCCGGCCATTGCGCAGCCGCCCTTGATGGCGTGTCCGATGCGCCGCACCTCCTCCGGGTCGCCGGACGCTACCGCCTTGTCCAGCGCATCCAGCCTCTGCGCCAGGTCAGCCACCAGCGCCGCATAAATCTCCCTCACCGCGGAGTCGGGCATCAGTCCGCGCAACTGCGCCAGCGTGGCGGAGCTCACCACAGGATCCCCGCTCGATGCCGTGCCGGTGGCAGCAGGCGCCGCTCCAGCTTCAACTGTGTGCTGTTCCAGGATCTTTTGCAGCGCTTCGGCGCCAAACGGCTTCAGCAGAAACGAGTCCGCCGCCGCAATCACCTCGTCCGGCGGATGGCTGCCGCTGACGGCAAAGATCCTGGCATTCGACAGCTCCCGCAACCGCTCAATCAGCGCAACTCCGCTCAGCCCCGGCATCTGCGCATCCATCAGGATCACGTCAGGCGCGCACTGGGCCGATTCAAGCTGGGAGACTGCATCCGCCCCGTCTTCCGCGGTATGCACGGTGTAGCCGCTCATGGTGAGGACAGTCGCCATCACCTCGCGGCTCACCATGTCGTCGTCGATCAGCAGCAGCGTTGGCAGTTGCCGCTCCTTGCCCAGGTTGAACATTACGATAGTGTGCCACTGCCAGCGGCCCTTTGTGCAACTATTCGCTGCTGGCGGTAACTTCGTGCAGCCAGCCCGGGGCCTTCAGCAGCTCGCGCGGTCGGGAACCGTCGGCCGGACCCACCAACCCGTCCCGCTCCATCAGGTCAATCAGGTGCGCCGCGCGCCCGTAGCCGATGCGCAGCCGCCGCTGCAGCAGGGAGGTGGAGGCCTTGCCAAACTCGAAGACCAGCCGCACCGCGTCGTCAAACATGGTGTCGTTCTCTTCCGGGTCGGCGTTGGAGCCATCCGGCCCCGGACGCTCATCCCTCGGCGACTCCAGGAAGCCCTCGACGTACTCCGCCTGCCCCTGCGCCTTCCAGAAGCCCACCACCGCGGCGGTCTCCTTCTCGCTGACATACGGCGCGTGCAGGCGCATCAGGCGGCTTGTGCCGGGCGGCAAAAACAGCATGTCGCCGCGCCCCAGCAGGGACTCGGCCCCGTTTGTATCCAGAATCGTTCGCGAGTCCACCTTGGTGGCCAGCCGGAAGCTGATCCGCGTGGGCACGTTGGCCTTGATCAGCCCCGTAATCACGTCCACGCTGGGCCGCTGCGTGGCCAGAATCAGGTGAATGCCCACCGCGCGCGCCATCTGCGCCAGCCGCGTGATCGACTCTTCCACGTTGGCCCGGTCCAGCATCATCAGGTCGGCCAGCTCGTCAATGATGATCACGATATAGGGCAGCGGCTGCTCGTCCTCCGAGTCGTCGAAGAGCGAGGGCATCGTGCCCTCAAACAGCTTGTTGTACTGGTCGATGTTGCGCACGCTGCGCGAGGCCAGCAGCTTGAGCCGCCGCTCCATCTCCCGCACCGCGTTGCGCAGCGCGTTGGCCGCCAGCTTGGGCTCCGTGATGATCGGCGTAAACAGGTGCGGAATCCCCTCGTACATGCCCAGTTCCACGCGCTTGGGGTCCACCAGGATCAGCCGCACCTGGGAGGGCGTGGTGCGGAAGATCAGGCTCATGATCATCGCGTTGATGGCCACCGATTTGCCTGACCCCGTGGAACCCGCGATCAGCACGTGGGGCATCGAGGCCAGGTCCGCCGTCACAATGCGTCCGTTGATGTCCTTGCCCATGGCCAGCGTCAGACGCGACTTGGCTTTGTGGAACGTCTCTGATTCGATGATGTCGCGCAGGTGAATCGTCTCGCGCTCGTGGTTCGGCACCTGGATGCCGACCGTACTCTTGCCCGCCATGCGCTCGATCAGGATGCTCTCGGCGCGCATCGCCAGGCACAGGTCGTCAGCCAGCCCCGTCACGCGCGAGTACTTGACCCCCGCCTCCGGCTTGAACTCGTAGGTCGTCACCATGGGGCCGGGATTGATCTGCACCACCTGGCCGCGCACGTCAAACTCGCCGCATTTCTCCACCAGCACGCGGGCCTCTTCGCGCAGCGCATCCTCGCGGATGGCCTGCGGGCCGTCGCCCGCGTTCAGCAGCGTGCTGGGCGGCAGCTTGAATCCGCTCACATTCTTCGGCGCCACGGTCGCGGTGCGCAGGTCGGCGTCCGCCCGCTCGTGGATGGAGATGGTTGCAGCGTCGCGCGCAGCGGGCGCGGCAGACTCAAATCGGGCCGGCGCGGCCGGAGCCTCGGACTGCCACGGGTCCGGAATCCTGCTCGCTGCCGGGCGTGGCTCCACCGGGCGCAACTCCGCTTGTCTCTGCTCCACATACCGCGGCTGCATCGGCACGACGTTGCCCGCCGCGGGCAGCGGCTCGGCGATGGGGCGCTCCGGCTCGGCCACTGACCGCTCCCAGATGCTCGTCCGCCGCACCGGAACCGGTCCCGCCGCCGCTTCCTCTACCAGGTGCTGCGCCCGCTGGAAGGCGGGAATGTCCTGCGGGTCCACCGGCGCTGAAGGTCTGCCGCGGCCAAACAGTCTTGCCAGCAACCCCGGCCTTTGCTCCTCCGCCTCGTTCTCAAAATCGCTGCCGTGTGTTCCCGGAATCAGTTGCTGCCCAGCCGCCGCCCGCCGTTCGCTGGCCTCCAGCGCCTCACGCTCCGCCTTCCGGTCGGCGCGGTCATCCCGCCAGTTGCGCCAGCGCTCATAGAGCGAAATCCCTTGCAGCCAGCGGTCTACCACGCCCTCTTTCAGCACCGCGAAGGTCACTGCCGAGGCAAAGTACAGTCCGCCGCCGGCCATCACCGCGGCCACCAGCCATGCGCCCTGGATATTCAGATACCCCACCAGCAGGTGGGCCATCAGCCCGCCCGCCACGCCGCCCACCGGCACCGCGTGAACCCACCGCCAGCCCCACGGCAGCAGCGCAAACACCGTGGGCACAAAGGTCAGCGCCATTACCGTGCCCAGCCAGCGCAGCCAGCCCGAGCCGCCCGGTCGCGAACGCATCCACGTCCAACCCAGCCCGCCCAGCCACAGGGGAATGAAAAACGCTGAAATTCCCAGCGCCTGCAGCAGCAGGTCGCTCGCCCACGCGCCCAGCAGCCCGTTCCAGTTGCGCACGCCGTGGCTCGCGGCCGCGTCCGTGGCCGTGTTCAGCGATGGGTCCGTGGGATGATACGTGGCCAGGGAAAGCAGCAGCAGAAGCGCGACCAGCACCAGCAGCAGCCCCAGAAAGATGTTCAGGGGGCGGCTCCGCGTCGGCGATAGGACAATCCGTATTGGCTTCATGGCAGGGTGTGCTCCCGCTCCGAATCCCTCAGCGAACGAGTCACTGGAGCGTCGGGAGAATCCCCAGAGCAGCTTTTATTATCCCCGTCTTCCACGCCCTCCGCGACCCAAATCCGGGGCAGGGGAACCTTGCTGCCAACCCCCGCCCGCTCGCCCTCGTCGCGGAAAAAAGGGGCGCGGCCCGCGCCGCGCCCCTCCGCTCCCACTCGGCCAACGTCACCCCGCGATGATCTTCGAGCCCCACAGCAGCAGCGCCGCTCCCAGCACAATGCGATACACCGCAAAGATCGCAAATCCGTGCTTGCGCACCCAGAACAGGAACCACTCCACCACGCCCAGGGCCACAAAGAACGAGACCACGAAGCCGATGACCAGCACAATCCAGTTGTTGGTGTTCATCACCACGTGTGCCGCCGCCCCATGGCTCGGAAAGACCTCCTTCTTCAGGTCCCACACCGTGGCCGCCATCATCGTGGGAATCGAGAGCAGAAAGCTGAACTCCAGCGCCGCCGGCCGGTCCAGCCCCACCAGTTGCCCTGCGGCGATCGTCGACATCGACCGCGATGTCCCCGGAAACACCGCCGACAGCGTCTGGCAAAGCCCGATCCAGACCGCCTGCGGCAGGCTCATCTCCTCCACGTGGCGCGTGCCTGCGTCGCGACGCGCCGCCCAGGCGTCCACAATCCACATCACAATGCCGCCCACCAGCAGCGCCAGCGCCATCACCTGCACGCTGCCCAGGTTTTTCTCGCTCCACTTGTGCAGCGCCAGCGCCGGCGCGGAGGTAAACGCAAACGCGATCAGGGTCAGCGAGATCGGGTGGTTCAGCCACGTGCGGTCTCCGCTTTCGCCCTTCGGGAAGGTGCGCAGAAACTCCACAATGCGGCTCAGGAACAGAAGGCACAGCGCCAGGATTGCGCCCAGTTGAATGACGATCGTGTACATCTTCCAGTAGGCGTCATCCAGCGGAATCTTCATCAGCGCTTCCGTGATGCGCAAGTGCGCCGTCGAGCTGACCGGCAAAAATTCGGTCAAGCCTTCCACAATGCCAAGCAGAACAGATTGCAAAAACTCGTTCAAGAGCCCTCCGTGGTGCGGTCTTTCATTGCCCGTTGGCGAGCCGGGACGCTCTGATGCGCCTCATTCGCGGTCGATGCCATACACAGGGATGCCTTCATCCAATTTGAACACGAGCGCCGCCGCCCGCGCGGCAAAATCCGACTGCGGAAACTTGTCTTTCAGCCGCCCGGCCAGCTCTTTGGCGCGGGCATGAGCGGCGTTGCTCTTGTTGTCGCTGCCGTCGGCCCCATACATATCTGTCAGCACCGCGTGCCGGTAGACCGCCAGATAAAGCGCCTGCGCCGTGCGCGGGCTGTCGGGGTAGTCGGCTGCATACTTTTCGTAGTACTCGGCCTCCTTCTCCGGGCACTTCGTCGTCCCCTGCCAGTCGCCGCACAGCTTGTTGTCGATCAAGGCAAAAGCCGCCAGGTCCGCCGGGCGCGTATGAGGAAAGAGCTTGATCACCTTCTTCATCTCCTCCTCGTCGATCTGGTCGCGCATATAGGCCTCGCGCTCCCGCGACGACGGCCGCGAGGCCGCATCGGCCTTCTGTATCTGCCACAGGATGTCGGCGGCCCGCCACGCAGCCTCCCCGGCCAGCGGCGACGTACCAAACATCTCCACCAGTCTCCGATACAAGAGCCGCGCGCTCTGCGCCGCGTTCACCGGCCCGCGCGGGTCCGAGGCCAGCGCCTCCTGATTGGCCGCCTCGCCCATCAGCACCAGGTCGCCCCCCGCCGTGGTCTCCACCACCACCCCCTTGGCCTCCAGCCAGCCCGACACAGGCGGCGGCGTCTCGTCCCGCCCAAACACCGGCGCGTCCTTGTCCGTCACCTCTTCAATGTCGGTATTGGCATAGACCCGCATCCACGGCCCGCTCTTTTCCGCCACCACCATCTCCCGGCCAATCTGCACCTTGTCGACCTTTTGCGAGGACTTGTCGGGAGCCACGTAGAGCCAGGTCACACGCAGCGCCGTGGCCCGTGGGCCCGCCATCGGCCTCACCTGTTGCGGCTTCTTGTCGGCCAGCGCCGGCGCAGCCAGGGACGCTGCCATCAGCGCCAGCCCGGCCAATCGGAAAATGCGATTGCATTGAGCCACGATGTGCATAGTGTTCACGGCTGAATCATAATGCAACGCATCCTTGCCGATCTGCGCCCCCGCCGCCGGCCACGCCCGCAAACGCCAGGGAACGCCGCGCCCGCACTTTCCGTAGTACTCTGGGAAGCGTTTTTTTTGAGGAGGCAACCATGTATTGCAGCGGATGCGGTCAAGCTCTGGCGCCCGGGCAGGGCCTCTGCCCACAATGCGGTCGTGCCGCCGTGGCCCCCGTGCCTCAGATGCCCGGCTTTCAGTTCCAGCTTGAAACCTATGCCGGCAAGATCAAGGCACTCAGCGTGGTCTGGTTCATCTATGCCGGGTTCTCCCTGCTCGTTGGATTTCTCGGCCTGGCCTTTGCCAAAGCCGCTCTCAGCGGCGCCTTCCCCTGGATGCACGGACCCTGGGCGCATCAGCCCTGGGCCAACGGCGGAGTCCCGCCCTTCTGGTTCGGCCCCGCCATCCTTCACCTGGCCTGGGTCTTCCTGATCCTGCGCGCCATTCTCGCCCTTGCCGCAGCCTGGGGACTCATGGAGCGCGCCCCCTGGGGCCGCATCGTGGCCATCGTGGCGGCCTTCCTCAATCTCCTCAAGTTCCCCTTCGGAACCGCCCTGGGCATCTGGACCCTGGTCGTGCTGCTCGGCTACCGCAACACCACCCTCTACCAGCAGTTGCCGGAGTAGTCCCCCTTTTGCGTCTTCGCTCCTGCTGCAGAGTCTTCTGCCCCATCCATTGCGCGCATTCCGGGGCAATGGGTGGGATGCCGGCAAAGCTGGGTCTGCCATCTTTGAAAAGGCCCCCTTACAGCGGCAGCCACTCAAACGGAAACAGCTTCCCCGCCGCCTCCACGCAACAGTGGACAGCCCAAATCTCCCCAGGCGCTACAATCAAAGCCATGAGTTTTCCTGAAATGCGGATGCGCCGGCTCCGGCGCAGCGAATCCCTGCGGGCCCTTGTGCGTGAAACCTCCGTCGAGCCCGGCGACCTCATCTATCCACTCTTCATCTGTCCCGGCGAGGGCATCCGCAAGGAAATCAGTTCCATGCCCGGCGTCTTCAACCTCTCCGTCGACGAGGCCGTCCGCGAGGCGGAAGAAGCCGCCCGCCTCGGCATCGGCGGCCTCCTGCTCTTCGGCCTGCCCGAGACCAAGGACGAGCAGGGAACCGGCGCATGGGAGGACGAAGGCATCGTCCAGCAGGGCCTCCGCGCCCTCAAGCAATCCGCAGCCGCCAAAAAGCTCGTCCTCATCGCCGACGTCTGCCTCTGCGAGTACACCAGCCACGGCCACTGCGGCATCGTCGTCGAGACCCGCGACGGCTTTGACGTCGAAAACGACAGCACCCTCGACCTGCTCGCCCGCGCCGCCGCCAGCCTGGCACGCGCCGGAGCCGACATCGTGGCTCCCAGCGACATGATGGACGGCCGCGTCGGGGCCATCCGCCGCGCCCTCGACGACGAAAACTGCGCCCACACCCCCATCCTCAGCTACGCCTCCAAGTTCGCCTCGGCCTTCTACGGACCCTTCCGCGAGGCCGCCGACTCCGCCCCCCAGTTTGGCGACCGCAAGACCTACCAGATGGACGGCGCAAACATCCGCGAAGCCATGCGCGAGATCGACCTCGACCTCCTCGAAGGCGCCGACATGATCCTGATGAAGCCCGCCATGCCTTACCTCGACGTCATCCGCGCCGCACGCGAACGCGTCGACGTCCCCATCGGCGCTTATCAGGTCTCCGGCGAGTACTCCATGCTCCAGGCAGCCTTCGCCAAAGGCTGGCTCGACCGCGACCGCGCCATCCTCGAGTCCCTCCTCGGCATCCGCCGCGCCGGCGCGGACTTCATCGTCACCTACTTCGCCAAAGACGCCGCCAAACTCCTGGCATAACTGCGGCCGCTCATCGAAACACCAAATGCCCCCCTCAGCCCATCGCGGCACGGTGCTTCGTTTCTTTGCACACCGCTGCTCCATCCTATCTGTGCCCATACTCTCTGATCACTATATGGTTTACGACATTTCACTTAGTCCTGAGCAAAACCGGCCTGCGGAGATACCACACCATCCGGGAGTTGTTGGGCATGTCGTCTTTCCGGTCGGCATTCCGAATAGCCCATCCGACAACGTGGACATTGAGAATCGCCCCACACACAGGATGGCAAGTGACGGGTTCTTTTGGGATGACCTCTCAACGAAAGTAGTGTTCGTTGACGAATTCCAAGATGAGTTCGCTGTGGTAGTCGCAACCACAATGGAAAGCACTGTCAAGGTTGATACTGTCGAAATCTCAAGAAAATGGATTTGCCCGAGCGCTTCTGAAATATGTGCCGAGCATCTGGCCCGCACAGACTTCCTGAAGTCTCCGAACCCTTCGATCGAGCTGACATTTCGCGGCGTCAGTGGCACGCCAGCACGACAATCCAAAGTTCTTCTCTCCCCGACTGCTTCTGAGAAACTTGCCGCTTCGCCTATCAAATGATGAGTCAACGGCTCACCGCTAAATCCAAAGTCCACAACTGAGGCTGAGAAATAGCAGGTCGAGGGCTGATACCATCGTCGCGCCTATTCGAGGCCAAAGATCGCTAGGTATGCCGTAGGTTGTGGAGGCCGTTTGCTTGGTCGGCAACCGCTCGTCAACGGATGAAAATGCCCTACAACTTCTTCCGCAGATACTCAAACACCACATACCCGATGAAGGCCGACACCAGCGCAATCCCCAGGTTCGTCACGCTGAACACATTCACCAGCCCCTGCCACAGGCTCTTGCCCCGCCCGTTGGCCGCCGTGAACTCCCCCATCAACAGGTTCGAATAGAAGAGAAACACAATGAACGCGACCTCGATCACTGCCCGCCAGACAGGGGTAAGGCGTCGCCGCTTGGGGGGAATCTGCCGCATGGTGGGCTCATCCTATCAAGAACCGCCCCGCGCCCCAAGCCCTTTCGCATCCGTCACCCCTGCAGGAACGCAAGCAGGTCCGCGTTCACCTTGTCCTTGAGGGTCGAACACATCCCGTGCGGCGCCCCCGGATACACCTTCAGCACTGACCCCTTCACCAGCTTCGCCGCCCGCAGCGCCGAGGCCCCGATGGGAACAATCTGGTCGTCGTCTCCGTGCAAAATCAGCACCGGCACATCGATCTTCTTCAGGTCCTCCGTGAAGTCGGTCTCTGAGAAAGCCTGGATGCAGTCATACACGGCCTTGAATCCCGCCTGCATCCCCTGCAGCCAGAACGAGTCCCGCAGCCCCTGCGACACCTTGGCCCCATCCCGGTTCGCTCCGTAGAACGCCACCGTCAGGTCCTTGAAAAACTGCGAGCGGTCGGCCAGAACCCCCGCGCGGATTCCGTCGAAGGCCGCCATCGGCAAGCCTTCCGGGTTGGCCTCTGTCTTGAGCATCAGCGGCGTCACCGCGCCGATAAGCACCGCCTTGGCCACGCGCCCCGTGCCGTGCCGCCCAATGTAGCGCGCCACCTCGCCGCCGCCCGTCGAGTGGCCCACATGCACCGCCTCTCGCAGGTCCAGAGCCTCGGTCAGCGTCGCCAGGTCGTCGGCGTACGTGTCCATGTCGTTGCCCTGCCAGGGCTGGTCACTGCGCCCGTGCCCGCGCCGGTCGAGGGCGATGGTCCGGTACCCATGCCATGAGAGAAACAACATCTGGTCCTCGAACGCATCGGCGCTCAGCGGCCATCCGTGGCTGAAGACCACGGGCTGTCCCGCGCCCCAGTCCTTGTAGTAGAGCTGCGTTCCATCTTTCGCCGTCATGGTGGGCATGGTGAGCCTCCTGCTTCGTTTTGGGGATTGTTCGCGGCCGCGGAAACCAGCTTCGAGTCTGCCTGCCGCTTCTCCATTCAAGCGGCGGCGGGCTCTCCTGGTCTGTGCTTTCTTGTTCACCTCCATTAATTGCTTTGCGATGCTGCCCGCGTGTGGTTTCCTTGAACTACCCGCCTATGCTGAAGCGACTTGAAGCCTACTTTGAATTCACCCGCCTGGGAACCAACTGGCGCACGGAGATTCTGGCCGGCGTCACCACCTTCCTCACCATGGCCTACATCGTGCTCGTCAACCCCGCCATCCTGGCGGCGGCAGGCATGCCCCTGGCCGCGGTCACCGCCGCCACC
Source organism: uncultured Acidobacteriaceae bacterium (assembly GCA_903849645.1). Taxonomy (GTDB): domain Bacteria; phylum Acidobacteriota; class Terriglobia; order Terriglobales; family Acidobacteriaceae; genus Telmatobacter. The sequence goes on from CAINJJ010000024.1 coordinate 37,779, forward strand.
TGCCTCTCGGCCGCCTTCGGCTCCATCATGATGGGCGTGGTGGCGCGCTATCCCATCGCGCTCGCCCCCGGCATGGGTCTCAACGCCTACTTTGCCTACGCCGTCTGCATCAAGATGCATATCCCCTGGCAGACCGCCCTGGGCGCCGTCTTTCTCTCCGGCGTCATCTTTCTCGCCCTCACCGCCGCCGGCATCCGCCAGATGATTCTCCACGCCATTCCCCATGAGCTTTACGCCGCGGTGGCCAGCGGCATCGGTCTCTTCATCGCCCTCATCGGCTTTCGCAACGCGGGCCTTGTGGTGGCCGACCCCAACACCCTCGTCGGTCTGGGCAACATCCGCAACCCCGCCACCGCCCTCGCTCTCGTCGGCCTCATCCTCATGGTCGCCCTCGAGGTCAAGAAGGTCCGCGGCGCCATCCTCATCGGTGTGCTCGCCACCACCGGCCTCGCCTGGGCCCTCGGCCTCGTCCACTGGACCCCCGCGCCCGGCGGCTTCCATGCCCTGGCCGCCACCGCCTTCCAGCTTGACATTCGCGGCGCCATCAACACGGGCCTGCTTGAGATTGTCTTCGTCTTCTTCTTCGTCGACCTGTTTGACAACCTCGGCACCCTCGTCGCCGTCACCAAGCGCGCCGGCCTGCTCGCCGCCGACCACTCCATTCCCCGCCTCAACCGCATCCTTCTGGCCGACGCCACCGCCACCGTCTTCGGCTCCCTCACCGGAACCTCCACCGTCACCAGCTACGTCGAATCCACCGCGGGCGTAGCCGCCGGGGGCCGCTCCGGCGTCACCGCCATCGTCACAGGGCTTCTCTTCCTGGCCGCCATCGGCGCCGCGCCCTTTGTCGGCATTGTGCCCTCGGCAGCCACCGCTCCAGCGCTTATTCTCGTCGGCTCGCTCATGCTCTCCACGATCACGGAGATTCGCTGGACCGACCCCCTCGTGGCGGTCCCCTCCTTTCTCACCCTCGTCCTCATCCCGTTCACCTACTCCATCGCCAACGGCCTCGGCTTCGGCATCATCGCCTGGGCCGTCCTTCATCTGGCCACCGGCAAGTTCCGCCGCCAGGACTGGCTCCTCTACATCCTGGCCGCGCTCTTCCTTCTGCGCTTTATCTACCTCGGCGCAAGTTGATGCAGCGCAGCGCTGGGGCGTCGTGGGAATCCCCGCCCCCCGGTGCCGGGTTGAATCCCCCGCCGCCGGCCTCCCCAAAAAGTCGTAAACTCATCCTGTACGGCCCCTGTACTATGAGGGGTAGGCCTGTGCGATGCAGCCCACAATGGAGACCATGAATCTGCGCATGGAAAAGGCAAGACGGCTCAGGATTCCCGCGCTGGCAACGGCATCGGCTGCCGCGCTCGCCATGGCTCTCGGCCTCTCCGCCTGCCAGAACGTGGCCACCTTCACCCAGCCCAGCCTGGTGCGCGTCATTGACGCTTCCTACATCGCGCCCGCCGTCAACGTCTATGTGGAAGGGCAACTGCTCGCCGGCAACATCGGGCAGGGAAGCATCACTCCCTACGGCACCCTCACCGCATCCAATGACGCTGTCATCAAGATCACCGAGTCCACCGGCGGAGCGTCGCTCGTCACCGCCAACGGCACCCTGCTCGGCGGCCATCAGCACTCCGTCTTCCTCACCGACAACGGCGCCGCGCCCACCAGCTACACCGTCACCGTGCTGGAAGATCAGCAGGTCCCGGCCGCCGGGGGCCACTCCGCTTTCCGGTTCCTCAACCAGGCCCCCAAGGTCGGCGCGCTCGATGTCTACATGGTGCCCAGCGGCACCACCCTGGCCAACACCATCCCCATCGTGACGGCGCTGCCCGTCGGCTCCACGGCAGGCTACATCAGCTTCAACGCCCAGACCGTCACCATGGTCATCACCCCCACCGGCGTCATCACTCCCAAATACACCTCCACCGGCATGAGCCTGGTGGGCGGCGAAGTGCGCACGGTGCTCATCGTCGACACCCAGTTGACCAGCAACCCGCCCGTAGCCGTCTTCACGGCCAACGACGTCAACTAGGGCCTGTTAACACTACCCGGCCATCCGCCCTGGTAGTGTTAACAGGCCCTAGCTACCGCGGTCCCTCTCCTCAATTCCCCGTCAAAACCTCCGCAAGCATCCGCGGGTCTACGTTGCCGCCGCTCACCACCGCCACCGCCCTCGTATACGCCGGCAACTGGTCCCCGTGAAACAGCAGCGCCGCCGCGGCCACCGCCCCGCTGGGCTCGGGAACCAGCCGCGTCACCGCCACAATGGCGCGCATCGCGGCCCGAATCTCCGCCTCGGTCACGGTAATCACACCGTCCACAAACGCCTGGATGTGCGCAAAGTTCCGCTGCCCCACGCTCTGCGTGCGCAGCCCGTCGGCAATCGTCCGGCTGGTCAGCTCCGCCGGCCACTCCACAATTGAACCGGTTCTGAAGCTCTCCGCCGTGTCCCCGGCCAGCTCCGGCTCCACGCCAAAGACCTTGGTCCGCGGGCTGAGCTGCTTCACCGCCGCCGCAATGCCCGACAGCAGCCCCCCGCCCGACACCGGCGAAAGCACCAGGTCCACATCCGCCAACTGCTCCACAATCTCCAGCCCGCAGGTGGCCTGGCCGGCGATGATCTGCTCGTCGTCGTAGGGCGGAATCACCACGTACCCGTGCGCCCGCACCAGCTCATCCGACTTGGCCAGCCGCTCCGTCGAGGCCACACCCACATCCACCACTTCGGCGCCCATGGCCAGCGTCGCCGCCCGCTTGATCGCCGGCGCGTTCGAGGGCATCACGATCACCGCCTTCGCGCCCACCTCCCGCGCCGCATAGGCCACCCCCTGCGCATGGTTGCCGCTGGAGTAGGTAATCACCCCCCGCGCAATCTCCTCCCGCGAAAGCTGCAAGATCTTGTTCGCCGCCCCGCGAATCTTGAAGGCCCCGATCGGCTGCAGGCTCTCCGCCTTGAGATAGATCTCCCGCGGCTGCCCATACCCCGAGATCCCCGGAAAAGGCGCCCGGACCAGCGGAGTCCGGAATGCGATGGAGGCAATGCGCGCAGCCGCCGCGCGGATCGATTCGAGTGAGACAAGTTGCTCTGCCATGGTGCAATTATCCGCCATCAAATGTGGCGGGAGTGACCGCTTTAGGAGGCGTGATACAGTGAATACATATAGTCACAAGGGAGGCCGCCATGGCAACTTCGATCAGGCTTGCGCCGGAACTTTCCCGCCGGCTCGATCAACTCGCCTTGAAGACAGGACGCACCAAGGCTTTCTATCTGCGTGAGATGATTGAGGGCGGCATCGCCGAGGTGGAGGAGTATTATCTGGCCGCCGAGACGCTGGCGCGGGTTCGCAAAGGGCAGGAGAAAGTGCACTCCGCGGCTTCCGTAAGGAAAGATCTTGGCCTGGAAGATTGAGTACGCCGAAACCGCAAGGAAGCAACTGCAAAAGCTGGACAAAGCAGCTGCGCGGCGCATCGTCGACTTCATGGATGAGCGGGTCGCGGCGAGTGATGAGCCACGCGCAATGGGCAAGGCGCTGAAAGGGGCCTTGGGAGATCTTTGGCGCTATCGTGTGGGCGATTACCGCGTCCTTTGCGCTAGTCAGGATGAGGTGCTCACGGTACTGGTCTTGCAGATTGGCAATCGAAGAGAGGTTTACCGGTGAGTTGTTTCAGCCTGCACACAGTGAGGCCGATCCGTTCGTAGCCTTCTGTAGGGACACCTTGGGTTCCTAGGCGCGCATGACCTACGCAGAGATCGTCCGAGCCGCCCTCACGGCAGATACTTCTCCGGCACCGGCTCCGCGGCCGTCTCCGCCTGCCACAGAATCTCCATCACCCGCCACACCTTGCCGTCGTAGACCGCCTGGATGCTGTTGATGCCCCGCACCGTCGCCTTGCCCTCCGGTGTCGGTCGTATCTCGTACGTGCTCCAAAGGTGCGCCACGTGCCCGTAGACCTCGGACTTTATCTTCACCTGCCGCTCATAGAACACCATATCCCCGCGCTTGCGCACCGCTTCAATCCAGCCCTCGACCGTCAAAACATGCGGCGTTGCGCTGCCGTCCGCGGCGATGGCCACGGGGATAAGGCGCGCCTCGGGCAGCAGAATCTGCCTCATGCAGGTGCGGTCCTTGCCCGCCGGGCCACTCACCGCTTCGTCAATCACATGCGGAAGCTGCTCGATCGTGGTCGCGGTCGTACAAACGGGCGCAGCCGGCGTGGCTTGAGGCGTTGGGTCCTGTGCACAGAGCGCTGCCGGCAAAACCGCGGCGACCAAAAGGGCGAAAGGGAAGTGGCGCATACGGCGATTCTACAGAAAGCATCCCGCCCGCCATGCCTGCCACAATGAAAAACGCGGCGAAGGCAAACTCGCTCCCGCCGCGCTCCAAATACATCGACTTTGCCTGCTTCGCTGCCCTCGTCAGATCTCCAGCACCACTGGCATGATCATCGGCCGGCGTCCTGTCGTCTTCTGGATCAGCCGCTTCAGCTCCGCGCGGACCTTCTCCTTGACCAGCCCGTAGTCGGCCCTCTGCTCGGTGCTCAGGCTATCC
>CAINJJ010000025.1 GCA_903849645.1 uncultured Acidobacteriaceae bacterium
CCGCCGGCCTCTCGGTCATCCCGCACTCGCTGTTTGACAACAACGGCATCCTCTATCTGAACGCCGGCATCATCCCCAAGCCGAACCAGGCCGGGATCGACAAGAACATCTCCAACGTGGCCAACCCCATCGACGTCCGCGACGACGTGGTCCGCGTCGACCACAAGTTCACCGACAAGTGGGCCATCCTGGGCCACTACATGCATGACAGCGTGTTGCAGGGCTACGCACAGCCTGAACTGGGCTGGTGCTGGTGCGTGTGGAACACCATTACAAGCACGCTCTCCAACCCCTCCAACTCCGCCGCCATCAAGCTGACCGGCGAAATCACCCCCAACCTGCTCGTCGAAGCCAGCATCAACTACGACGGCAACATCATCAACATCACCAACAGCAAGAACGGCCAACTGCCTTCTGGCTGGCAGAAGAACCCGGTAGCTTCGGCGTTCGCGATCACCCGCAACTCGCTGCCTGGCATCGAGTACATGGGACCCTACGGCGTGGCCGAGCAGACAGCCTCCGCTCCGTGGCACAACGCGGCCGAAGACTACGAGCCCAAGGTTGACGTCTCCTACTCCATGGGCAAGCATGCCATGAAGTTCGGCTTCAGCTACAACCGCTACACCAAGAACCAGCAGTTGTTTGGCATGGAGCAGGGCGACTACAGCTTCGGCGGAGTCACCGGCGACAGCTTCATGGATATGGCGTTGGGCCTTTCCACCGGCTACGGCCAGTTCCAGGCAGTGCCAATCCGTCACTATGTCAACCAGACGCCCTCGGTCTACGCCCTGGACAACTGGCACGTCACCCCCCGTCTCAGCCTGCAGCTCGGCCTCCGTTATGACGCCCTGCCGCACGCCTGGGAGCGCAGCAACCAGGTCGCGAACTTCGACGAGGCTGCTTACAACCAGAGCCAGGCGCCTGTCTGGCTGGCCAACGGCACCATCGACCCCGCAAGCCAGAGCATCTCGACCGTCAACACCGTCCAGTACTACCTGAACGGCATCGGTCTGGCCGGCGTCGCCGGCTTCCCGACGGGCCTGGTCAAGAACGACTACAAGACGCTGCAACCGCGCGTTGGATTCTCTGAAGATCTGTTCGGCAATGGCAAGACCATTCTCCGCGGCGGCTTCGGAACGTTCTTCGAGCGCCTGCAGGGCAACGACATCTACAACGCAGCCACCACCTCGCCCTTTGCTTACAACCTGAGCATCGGCCAGAATCAGTTCAGCAACCCGAGCTTCAACTGGAACAACGGTCTCCAGATCAAGGGCCTGCCGGTCTTTGCTACCGGCGTCACCAACCTGGCCAAGGACTACAAGGCGCCCGCAGTGGCTCAGTTCAGCCTCGGCGTACAGCGTGAGATCGTTCCCTCGGTCGTCCTCGTGGTTCAGTACGTGGGCAACATCGCGTGGCACCAGAACATCACCCGCCACATCAACAACATGCCCACATCGGTCACCAACCTGACCACCCACTACACCGACCCCGACACGAAGATCCAGAGCGTCGTGACGGAGCCGGTTCGCTGCCTCGCCGGCGACTCGGGCAACCACTACGGCGAATCAAACAACAACGCGGGCGACGGTCCGTACGACAAGTTCTGCAACCCTGGCTTCGGCGCAACCACCAAGGCCAACGGACCGGACTTCCCTGGCGGCATGAACCAGTTCCGCACCTATCAGGGCTATACGGACATCAACCAGCAGGAAAACACCACCAACGGCAACTACAACGGCTTCCAGACCGGACTCCGTTTGCAGAACAAGTGGGGCCTCAGCGGCGAAATCGATTACACGTGGTCGCACGAAATCGACGTCACCAGCTATGACCTCTCTGGCGTGAGCAACCCCTGGAACATCAAGTACGACAAGGGCTCCGGCGCGTTGGATCGCCGCCAGATGCTCAACACCAACTACGTCTACAAGCTCCCCCTCTTCAACAAGGAGACCGGGCTTGTTCACTCCATCGCGGGCGGCTGGGAAATTGCCGGCACCGCCATCTTCGAGACCGGCGTCATTCAGACCCCCGGCCTCTCCACCCGTTATGACTCAGTCGGTCTGGGCGGCAGCTACACCGTTCGTCCGAACGTCAGCGGCAAGATGACCTACCCCAAGAAGTTCAACCAGTGGTTCGACGGAACCAAGTTCTCCTCGCCGGTACCTTCCTGGCTGGGCGGACCCAACATGGGCTTCGGCACCGCCGGCAAGGACGCCATCGTGGGACCGGGCCGCGTGAACTTCACCACCTCGCTGTACAAGTCGTTTGCGATCACCGAGCGCGCTCACGTCGAGCTCCGCTTTGAATCGTTCAACACCTTCAACCACAGCGAGTGGAATGGCCTGAACACTGGCGCTCCGCAGTTCTTCGGCGGCAGCGGCAACAACGCGGACTTCGGCAAGGTTACGAGCGCATGGGATTCCCGTAAGCTCGAACTCGGCGGCAAGTTCATCTTCTAGTTGAACCCTCCACCGGGGCGCGGCAGGCAACCCCTGCCGCGCCCCATTTTTTTTGCACGCAATTGCCGTCTCCGCGCGGCAAGAGCGAGAATCAGAGAGGAATGCGCGTGCGTCGACTTCTACAGATCGGGCTGGGGTTGGGGATGGCAGCGGCCGCACTACCCTGCGGGGCACAAGCCAAAGGGCCTGCCAACGACGCGCGGCAGGCGGCTCTGACCCTGGAGCAGCAGGGCAGGAACGCCGAGGCCGAGGCGGCCTGGGCGCTGGTGGCGAAGGCCAAACCGGCAAGCCCCGAAGCCTGGGCCCACATGGGTCTGCTGGAGGCGCGGCAGGAGCGCTACAAGGAGGCCGTGCCGCTCTATCGCAAGGCCCTGGCGCTGGGTCCGGCGATTCCCAGTTTGCAGTTGAACCTGGGACTGGCGCTGTTCAAGTCCGGAGAGTTGAAGGCGGCGCTTGAGGTCTTCAGCCCGCTGCTCAAGAGCGAGCCCGGCAACCAGCAACTGACCACCCTGATGGGGATGGCTCACTATGGACTTGCGGAGTACGCCGAGGCGGCGCCCTATCTGAAGGAGGCCGCCGACCGCGACCCGCAGAGCCTGACGCTGCGCCTGGCGCTGGCGCACAGCTACCTGTGGTCCAAGCAGTTCCAGAAGGTAATGGACGTGTATCACGAGATTCTGCAACTGGACCCTGACTCCGCGCCCGCCAACATGCTGGCCGGCGAGGCGCTGGACGAGCTGCGCGACAGCGAGGGCTCGACAAATATGTTCAGGGCCGCTGTCAAAGCCAATCCAAAGGAACCGAACGCTCACTTCGGGCTGGGCTATCTGCTCTGGGCGCAGAAGAAATATCCCGAGGCTGCGCCGGAGTTTCAGGCGGAGCTGGACAACGACCCTGGCCACATACAGGCCTTGCTCTACCTGGGCGACTCCGAGATCCAGATGAATCACCTGGACGCGGCCAGGCCGCTGCTGGAGAAGGCGGTTCAGTTGAATCCAAAGCTCGGGCTGGGGCACCTGGACCTGGGGGTCATCTACTCGGAGAACGGGCAGACCGGCGAAGCGCTGCGCGAGCTCACCCTGGCGGAGAAGTTCACGCCCGAAGACGTGAATGTGCACTGGCGGCTGGGGCGGCTCTATCGGACGATGGGCAGGAAGGAAGAGGCGAAGGCCGAGTTTGACAAGGCGAGCAAGCTCAACAAGGCCGCCGACGATGACCTCTACAAGAAGATTGCCAACGGCCAGGCCAGGCCGCCGCAAACGCAGGTCCCCGCAGCTTCGCCCGAGGTGAAATAAGAACCGGGCCGCGCCTCACGTACCCTGGCGTCAGTTCGGATGCCTGCTGGCGACGATGGTCTTCTCCATCTCCAGCAACTCCGCCAGCGCCCTCTCCGGACAGATATGCCGCGCCTCGAGAAGATCCAGTTCCTTCTCCGATTCGATCGAAGAGGCCACGGTCATAAAGCAGTAGAGGCACCGCGTGTTGTAGGTCCCGTTCTCGTTCTGGGTATGGTTGTACATCGTACCTCGGAAGCTGCACCAAGATTAGACGATGTTAGATTGGGTTCCGAATAGGAGACGTGACAAGCATCACCGGACATTGTTTATCGGGTGGGCGGGAGGGCCTTTCCTTTCAGGAAAAGATCAGGGGTTCAAGCCTTGATTGGAGTTGCGCCGCAACTGCCAGCAGGGGCCGAGGCCGGCCTGGGAGAACAGCGATACCGAGCAGGAGACGTCGGAGGAGCCGAGATAGTCGAACTCCTGCTTGTTGCCCTTGAGGGGGATGGCGACATAGCGATTGACGGTGACCGAGGAGCGGGGCGAGCCGCGCAGCTTGAAGAGCGCCCAATCGCCCGCATAGGTGGCCACAAAAGCGGTCACCAGCAGAAGAGTTGCCCGCCGCGCCCAAAGCTTCATTCAGACCCCGTTTCCAGTTGGGCGGACGCATCCTTGAGGGCGATGCCTGTGAGGCGGCGGCGGCGGGCTTCGTTGAGATACCAGGTGAGTTGCCGGGCTGCCTGGGAGTAGCTGAGGCCCTCGGCGCGGATGTTGGAGATGCAGTTGCGTTCTGCGTCCGTGCGGCCGGGGCGAGGGTCCCAGGTGATGTAGGCGCCCAGGGAGTCGGGAGAGCTGAGGCCCGGCCGCTCCCCGATGAGCACGACGGAGAGCGCGGCGCCAAGAGTCGCGCCGATCTCATCGCCGATGGCCACCCTCCCCTGCTCGACCACGACAAGGGGAGCCCGAAGCCAGCCGTCAAGCTGGGGGAGCCACTCCTGCAGCAGCGGAGAAATATGGCGTTCAACAGCCAGGGCGGAGAGGCCGTCCGCGACGATCACGGACAGGTCAAAGGGGCCGGATGCCGATGCGGCAAGGGCGGCGCGGCTTGTCTCATCGAGCCTGCGGCCCAGGTCGGGGCGCTGCAGGTAAGTAGGGCGGTCCACTGCGGCCGAATGGAGCCGAAGCACAGGGCCACCGGTGAGGGCGCCAAGAGCGGACGCCAGTGAAGGGGCATCCAGGCGGGCGTGCACGGCGTCCCGGGCCTGGGCGTGGGCGCGCTGGAAGTCGAGCTGATCTGCGGTCTGCTGGCTGACGCCGGTCCGACCCAGGCCCACGCGCGCCGGGGTGAGCGAGCGCAGGCGGGCGGCGAGGGAGGGGCCGGGGATGGAGAGTTCGCTCATGCGGGCAGGAGTCTTTCGGGCTGGTGGGCCTCCAGCGCAAGCCGGCTGAAGCTGTCGCCGGCCAGCCACTCCTCGAACTCGGGAGCGGGGCGCAGCCCCAGCACACGGCGGACGTAGAGGGCGTCATGAAAGCTGGTGCTCTGATAGTTGAGCATCACGTCGTCGGCGCCGGGAACGCCCATGATGTAGTTGACGCCTGCCACGGCGAGCAGGGTCAAGAGCGAGTCCATGTCGTCCTGGTCGGCTTCGGCATGGTTGGTATAGCAGACATCGCAGCCCATGGGGAGCCCGAGGAGCTTGCCGCAGAAGTGGTCTTCGAGGCCGGCGCGGGCGATCTGCTTGCCGTCATAGAGGTACTCGGGGCCGATGAAGCCCACGACGGTATTGACGAGCATGGGTCGGAAGCGCCGGGCCACCGCATAGGCGCGGGCTTCCAGCGTCTGCTGGTCCACGCCGTGGTGGGCATTGGCGGAGAGAGCGCTGCCCTGGCCGGTCTCAAAGTACATGATATTGTCGCCCCGGATGCCCTGGGCGCAGGTAGCGCCGCGCTGGAGGGCCTGCCCGGCCTGATGGGCCTCGTCGAGCAGGGCCAGGCTGACGCCGAAGCTGCGGTTGGCGGCCTCCGTGCCGGCGATGGACTGGAAGATCAGGTCCACCGGCGCGCCAGCCTCGATGGCGGCCATCTGGGTGGTGATGTGGGCCAGGACGCAGCTCTGCACGGGGATTTGAAAACGCCGGCGCAGGGAGTCAATGAGTTGCAGCAGCCGCGCGGTGACCGCAACGTTGTCGCCGGCCGGGTTGATGCCGATGACGGCGTCGCCGGAGCCGAGGAGGAGCCCATCCAGGATGGCGGCGGCGATGCCGGCGGGGTCGTCCGCAGGGTGGTTGGGCTGGAGGCGGGCGCTGAGGCGGCCGGGCAGGCCGACCGTGGTGCGAAAGCGGGTGACGACGCGAATCTTGGAGGCGACGGCGATCAGGTCCTGCACGCGCATGATCTTGCTCACGGCGGCGGCCATCTCCGGCGTGATTCCGGGAGCGAGGGCGGCAAGGCGGTCGCCCGAGGCTTCATCGGAGAGCAGCCAGTCGCGAAACTCCCCAACCGTGAACGAGCGGAGCGGCGCAAAGGCCGCGGCGTCGTGGGTGTCCACGATGAGGCGGGTCACATCGTCGGACTCGTAGGGCACGACCGCTTCGCCGAGAAAGCGATCGAGAGGCAGGTCGGCGAGTGCGAACTGGGCAGCGACCCGCTCTTCGGCTGTCTGCGCGGCGACCCCGGCCAGATGGTCACCGCTGCGCGGCGGCGTGGCCTTCGCCAGCAGGTCGCGCAGGCTGGCAAAGGTGTAGCGGATGTTTCCGATGGTGTGAGCAAAGCTCATGCGATTGGATATAGAGTAACCCGCTGGCGCATGATTGCGGCGGCGGCCGGAAGCCGGGAATGAGGATGCTGCGAGCCAATCCGGAAATCGCAAGCAAATGGCTTCAGCGGATCAGGAGCACGGCCGAAGGCAGCGAGGACATGGAACGGACCGCCGTCTTGGTCGTGGGCTCACTTCCGCCGGTTCCTACACCATCGCCCGTTCTTTCACGGTCAGGTACTGGTTGAGCACTGTCGAGGTCAGCGCCTCGGGATTCAGATCCAGGGTGAGCGCCCCCTGCTCGTGGAGTCGCGCCAGCAGCATCTCCCGCCTCCCGGCCATCTCCTGCGCCGCGGAAGCGCGGAACATCTGCTCGATGTTCCTGGGCCGCTCCTGGGCAATCAAGTCCACTTCGGGCTGCGCCATGGCGACAAAGAGCAGCACGTGCCGGCGCAGCAGTTGCAGCGCGCCATCGATGACCTCGGGCCGCATGGCTGTCTCGGCCAGGTCGGTGACCCACAAAATGAGCGAGCGCCGCGGCTGAAGGCGGTTGAGCGTGGCGGTGGCCCGCAGATGGTCGGCTTCGCCGCTCTCGGCGTGCACCAGGGCGAGCGATTCAATGAGCTGCCGCAGATGGGCCGCTCCCCGGCCCGGCAAGAGTCGCTGCTGAATGCCCTGGCCATAGGCCAGCAGGCCCACCTTGTCGCCGGAAAAGAGGGCAAGCTGGGCCAGCGCCACTGCCGTTGTGCAGGCATGGTCGAGCTTGGAGTGGACTCGCGCCCGTTGCGCTGCCCCGCCCAGTGCTGGCTTGCCCAGAGCGGCCATCGCCACCCGCGACCGCATCAGCCTGCCGCAATCGAGCACAATCCACACCGGCTGGCTGCGCTCGCTCTGGTACTGGCGGGTAATCAGGCTGCCGCGGCGGGCCGTGGCGGTCCAGCAGATGTCGCGCAGGTCGTCCCCCTCGCGGTAGTCGCGCAGGCTCTCGAAGTCCCGTCCGAGCCCGCGCTGGCGCGCCTGCCGCAGTTGCAAGTCGATCTGCCGGCTGCGGGCCAGAAAAATCTGCTGCTCCTCGCCCGTGCGCAGGGCAGGATAGACGCGAACCGTCTGGACGAGCGGGGCGAAGGCCCAACGCTCCAGCAGTCCCAGCGGCGAGCGGTAGCGCAGATAGAGCCCTCCGGTCTCCCAGTCGCCGCGTTCGGTTGGCTGGATGCGGTAGCGCAGGCGCGCGGGAACGCGGGGAAAGACGGTCATCCTGTGGGTGGCTGGCGCGGCCATCAGCGCGGGGGGCAGGTCGTCGGTCAGCCGGCACTCCACGATCACTGTGCCGCGGTTTTCCAGGGTCAGCTCGATCTCGGTTTCGCTGTCGAGAGCCGGTGCATTGGACCAGGAGCGGCCCGCAGTGAACGCGGCGGCAGTGGGCAGTCGCAGACCGTCGAGCAGGGCAAACAGCAGAACCAGCAGCTCCCAGGCGGGCATGGCATAAGCCAGCCTCGCCTCCCAGAACCCCGGCACAAGCCACACAAACCCCGCCAGCAGCAGCCAGATTGCCCTTGGCGTCAGGCCAAAAGCCCACCGCCTGCGCCGTTGGCAGGCACCGGTGACCGGCCCGGGATGGAGCGAGGGGGAGATCACTGCGCCTCGATCGGGAGATCGAGGGCGATTGCCAGGGCGCGATTGAATTCTGTCAGCTTGGAACCGGCAAGCGATCCGACGTACTGCGTCAGCGCCGATTTTGGAATGCTCGCCAAGCCATCGCACCAGATCCAGCAGTCTTGTTTCATGCCCTGGTCAATTCCGATGCTGACCTGCGTTGAGGCGCCCTGTCCATTTGTGAAAACAGGCGCGCAAATCACGGTCGAAAACCCCGAATCGACCGCGGATTGGCGGCCCGCGATGGCGAAGGAGCGGTACTTTTTTGGGTCTCCCGGCGGCTGATGCACACGATAGAGTTCTCCTCGACGCATGGCTCCTCACTCTTCCGATTCAAACGTGACCGGCGCCTGATAGCGAAGCACCTCTTCCATCTCGCGATTGAAGTAGTCGGCGCTCTCATTGAGGATTCGCAGATCACGCTGGTAAGCGGTTTGGTGGGCTTCGTCCCGGAGATGGTTGCTCAGCACCTTCTCAATGTAGGCGGAACGCGAGGCGTGCTCGCCGATCAACTTGTCGATTTGGACAAGAAGAGGAACGGAGAGCGTAATCGAAGTCTTCGCCTTGGTCATACCCTTATTCATACTACTCTTATACCACCCTTTTTCGTTTCCGCGCTTACTGCCGGGGCACCGGCACGGCGGCCACCACATCGGCGAGCACGCGGTCGGCGTCGAATCCTTCCAGTTCCGCCTCGGGCTTGAGCATCACGCGATGGCGCAGGACCGGCTGCACGGCGCGCTTGACGTCGTCGGGAACGAGGTAGTCGCGGCCGTCAAAAGCCGCCGCGGCCTGGGCCATGCGCATCAGGCTCAGAGCCGCGCGGGGGCTGGCGCCCAGCAGCAGGGTGGGCCACTCCCTGGTGCGGCGGGCCAGAGCCAGAATGTAGCTGTAGAGCTCCGGCGCCACCCGGATGGCGCGCACCTCGGCGCAGGCGGCGGTGAGCAGGCCCGCCGGAATAGGCGTGATCTCCGCGCCGTCGAGCAGGCCTGCGCCGGAGACGCCGTGGTGGCGCAGCAGAATCTCCAGCTCCTCGGCCTCCGTGGGGTAGCCCACGCGAATTTTGAGCAGAAAGCGGTCCAGTTGCGCCTCGGGCAGCGGATAAGTGCCCTCGAAGTCCACTGGATTTTGCGTTGCAAAGACGGTGAACCAGACTGGGAGCGAGCGGCGCGTGCCGTCGGAGGTGACCTGGCGTTCTTCCATGCACTCCAGCAGGGCAGCCTGGGTGCGCGGCGGCATGCGGTTGATCTCGTCCACCAGCAACAGGTCGGTGAAGACCGGTCCCTGGTGGAAGGTGAAGGTATCCGAGCCGGGACGCAAGATGGTGGTGCCCAGAATGTCGGCGGGCATCAGGTCGGGTGTGGCCTGCACGCGCTGGAAGCCCAGGCCGAGCAGCCGCCCCAGGGTCTTTACCATCAGCGTCTTGGCGATGCCCGGCACGCCTTCCAGCAGCGCATGCCCCTGGCAGAGAACGGCGATCAGTACCTCTTCAATGGCTCCGGACTGCCCCGCGATCACCTTGCCCATTTCCGCGCGGGCGTGAGCGATCAGGCGGTTGGTGGCGTCGAGCGCCTGCGGTTCGGCTGGCTGGCCCTGTTCCACTGCCGCCTGCTGTGGATGCTGATTCAATTCCTCGCTCATGAAGCCCTCTCGTGCGGTTTGGATTGTATGGCCTGGTTTGCCGCCGCGCCCGCGCTGGATGCCTCGGCCAGTTGGCGGCGATGCCGGTACAGGAGCTGCACCAGCTTGAGCGCCTGCTTGGGGTTGAGATTATCGCTCCACAGGGCCGCCTCGCATGAGGCCAGGTCGGCCTCCAGAGCGGCATCAGCCGTGGGAAAGCGCCTCCGGATGACAGCCGCCAGCGCCGCTGCATCCATTTTGCTCCCGCGCAGCCCGCAAAGACGCAGGCTGTACCGCCGGAACCGTTCCCAGGCGATGGAGAGGGCCGTAGAGGACGCCCCCGCCTTGCGATAGAGCGAACCCAGCGCCTCAATGAACTCGATGGGCGTGGCGCGGGCGGCCGGCAGAGGCTCCCGCACCGGCCCGCTGCGGCGGCTGAAGCTCAGCACAATCAGCACAACCATCCCCAGCATGCCAACCCAGAGCAGCGTGAGGGATGGACCCGAGGCATAGCTCCAGGTGGACCGAATCTCCCCATGCAGCGACTCGTCCCAGTAGAACTGGTGCCCGTCGCGGGGCCCAAGCGAGTTCAACAGCAGGTCGAGGTTATGGGCGCGGCTCAGGGACCCGTTTTCGAGCGGCGTTGAACTGGCCCACCATACAATGTGCCCCTTGCCCCAGTCGTACTCCACCACCGTGGGGTTGCCGGCGCAGTTGAAGTCCACGCGGTGGGCGGGGTTGCCCACCTGCCAGGTGGCTTCGGGAACCATCCAGACCTCGCCCGTGCCGGCCAGCGCATTCAGACCCTCGGGGTCCAGCTTGCATGCGGCAAAGTTGAACTCCCTGGGCGAGTCGCTGGCCTCGCCGGGCAAGATGAAGCCGCCCCAGAATCCGGTGGAGAGCACCCGTCCGCCGCGCTCCACAATCTGGCGCACCGCCTTGATGTCGTCCGGCTCGCGCGAAAACGGCTGGGCAAAGATCACCACTGTCTGCGGCCCCGCCGTCGCGGCCAACTCGGTGAGAGGCCGCTCCCAGCGCTCCAGGGGGTACCCTGACCGCAGCAGCGTTTCATAGGCCGCGCGCGCTCCGTGCTGCCCGGCCAGGTAAGAGGAGGGCAGGGGATTGTCGTTGCTGTTCCCGTTGGGCAGCAGGAAGCCTGTGGCAACGGCCAGGGCAATCCCTAGCCCCAGACCCCACAGCAGCAGCTTGCGGTCCTTGGCGTCGAGCGAGGAGAGGAACGTCATCGCCCACCGCCTTCCGCCTGTCCGCTCCCGGCGATCAGTGCGGCTGCCAGTTCCTCGGCGCTGCGGTAGTCGCCTTCCGCGGCAGCGCGCCCCCCATACCAGGTGCGCTCAAAGCTGCCCGTCAGGCTGGCCAGGCCAGGGCGGCGCGGGTCTTCGCGATCCACCAGCGCCAGGTACTCGCGCGGGGTGCGCGCCCGGTCGGCGGGCCACAGCCGTTTGGATTCCAGCCGGGAGATCGAGGCCCAGTAGACAAAGTGAATCGCCTCGCGAAACTGCCCCTGAGCCGCGCAGGCGCGGGCGTCGTTGAGCCAGAGCTGCCAGTCGCGGGCCGAGGCGGCTCCGGCGGCCGGCCCCGGCGTCTCCGGCACCAGGCGGATGCGCCAGCGCCGCTCCAACTGAAGCAGGCCCCAGATGAGCCCCACGCAGACGGCCAGAATGAAGCCCCACACGATCAGGCGCCCCACCCACACAGAGCGCGCCTGCAGCCGTGCGGCGGAGTTCATGAGCCGGTTGAGCCAGTTGCCCAGCTTCTCCAGCGCCGAGTCGCGGGCGCTGGGGGCCTCCAGGTTGCGGAAGTCCTTCCCGGCCAGTATCTGCTTGAGGGTCTGGCGCTGCTGGGTGTGGTCGGCCGGGACAGCTTCGGCGGCAGAGCTCTGGGCCAGGTCCTGTGCCAGCCGCGCTTCTGCATCCTCCAGCAGTTGGGTGGTGCTGCGGCGGGGAGGGCGGGTTGGCTCCGCTGGTTTCTGGTCTTCCGGTGCGGCAGAGCCTTCCGGGGCCTTCGTTTGGGCGGCATCCTTGCCCTGGCCGGCGCCCTTCTGCTGCGCGGCCGGCTTTTCTTCCACCTCATCCTTGTCCCGGGCCTTGGAGAGCAGCACGCGCAGCCAGCCGAAGCGCACCAGGCGCCGCTCGGCGTCGGCGCTGCTCAGGGGCACACGATCGTCCTCACCCACCAGCGCAGGGTCGCATGTCGTCATGTCGCGGCCCTTGGCGCAGACGCCCACCAGGGTGGATAGCTCCTGCAGATGCCGGCGGTACTGGTCGAGCGAGGCCTCGCGCCAGTGACCAGTGGGCGGGGGCGCGGGTGTTTCGCCGCGAGCCAGGGGCACGGCAAGGCTGGCGGCCAGAGCGGCCGCGAGGGCCGCGGCCATGGTCAGCGGTCCGCGTTGATTCCGCACCGTCAATCCGCGCTCTCCTCCACGACGGGAGCCAGGGAGACGTCGTCCAGATCCGCCGGAGCCGAGGACAGATTGAGTCCGGCCGTCTCCATCATCCTCTCGATGTCGTACTCCTCGCGGCGTATGCGCTGATCATAGTAGAAGAGGGTTACGGCAATGGGGTAAAGCGGACCGGACCTGAACGCCTCATCGCACAAGGTCAAATCAGTTCTTGCCTGCCGGATGAATCCAGATGGCGTTGCCGCCGCCGGAGACCATCCGCACATCGAGCACCGTAGTGCGATCGACCTTCTGCTTCGACAAGGTCGTGTGCGTGGCCTCCTCGGCCGCGTCGGGCGCGTCGGCGTAGATCTCCGCCTCATAGCTGCCTTCGCCCAGGAAGCTGAGCGGCACCTTGACCCTGCGCTCGTCCCAGTTGGTCAGCGAACCCACATACCAGTCCCTGCCGCTGCGCCGCGCCAGGGTAATCGACTCCATCGGCCTGCCGCTCACAACATGGACCTCGTCCCAGGTGGACGGCACCCGCTTGATGAAGTCGAACTCCTTTTGCCCCTGGTAGCGCTCAGGGTAGTCCGACACCATCTCCAGCGGACTCTCGAAGACAACGAAGAGCGCCATCTCGTGCGCCCGCGTTCCCAGGCCCATGGGCATCATGTTGCGCGCCACAAACTTCTCGCGGTTTGCGTTGCCGAAAGCGCCCGGCGTGTAGTCCATGGGCCCGGCCAGCATCCGCGTAAACGGCAGCGTGGTGTTGTGCACGGGCGAGGTGCGGGCGCTCCACTTGGAGTATTCCTTGCCCATTACGCCTTCGCGGGTAATCAGGTTGGGCCAGGTGCGGCGCAGCCCGTCGGGCTTGTAGGCGCCGTGGAAGTCGATCATCAGGTGGTGCGCCGCGGCCAGCTCCACCACGCGATGATAGAAGCCCACCATCCATTGGTCGTCGCGATTCATAAAGTCGATCTTGACGCCCGCGATGCCCCACTTCTCAAACAGCGGAAAGGCCCGGTCCATGTACTTGTCGACTGAGGTCCAGTGGGACCAGAGCCAGAGCCGCACGTGCTTCTCCCCGGCATAGCGCACCAGCTCCGCCATGTCGATCTCGGGGTTCACCTGCGTGATGTCCGCCAGTTGCGCGTAGTCGTCGGGGCGGCTGCCCGGAGCCGCGGCCCATCCCGCGTCAATCAGCATGTACGGAAATCCCGAGTCGGCGGAGAAGTCGATGTAGTGCTTCATCGTGGCCGTGTTCATGCCGGTCTTGAAGCTCACGCTGGGCGCCGCCTGGCCGGACCACCAGTCCCACGAGGACTTGCCGGCCTTGATCCACGAGGTGTCGGCAATCTTCGAGGGCGGGTTGAGGTTGAGCACGATGTTGGACTCGATCAGCCGCCCCGGTTCATCGCCGATCATCAGCACGCGCCAAGGGCTGTTGAAGGGCGCGGAGGCCTCCACGGCCACCCCCGCATCATCCACGTGCGGAGACAGCTCGGCGCGCAGCCCGAGCGAAGCCCAGGCGCCGCCTTTGCGCAGGTACATTCCGGCGTAGTTGTCGATCCCGGCCTCGGTTACGGCCACCCAGCCCAGCCCTGGCTCCTCGGCCAGAAAGGGCAACCCAATGAGCCAGTCGCTGTGCAGGCCGCTGACGGCGCGCTGCTGGTACTCGTCCTCGTAGGAGGATTGAAACCCGTCCAGGATCAGCGGATAGGTCGTGGCGTCCTTCACAAAGTTGAACTCCGTGACCTCATGGGCGATGCGCACCTGCTTGAGCCCCGCCTGTTCCGGAATCCCATAGCGGAAGGCCACGCCGTCGTCAAAGACGCGCGCCTCGATGGTGAGCCTGCGCCCGGTGGCGTCTTCAAAGCTCGCCTGCACGGCGTTGTAGTGGTCGCGGACCGTGCTGGTCTTGCCCACCGGAATGGTGTAGCTCTGGTCAACGGTGGCCGTTTGAGTGCCGGTGGAGTGCATCGCCGGCCCCAGCGCGGCCTGCCCGGCAAGGTCCAGGCCAAGCTTTGACGATGCAATCAGCTCCTTGCCGTGGAAGGAGACCGAGTAGCGCAGGGAGTCCGGGCTGTTCGCGGGCGTGGCGCCATCCGCGGAGTTCTGGGCCGCTCCGGAAGTGGAAAGCACGAACGTGATCTGCCCGTTGGGCGATGTGACCCGGATGGGTGCGGACTGGACTGCCTGCGCGGCGGCGCAGGCGCTCAGGCAGAGGGCAGACAGGCAAAGCAGGCTGGCGCGAAGGGGTTTCATCGGGGGGCTCCATTGAAGCATGGGTGTGCAGAAGAGGGTTGTGAAGGAACGCTGCGGCAACGCGCAAGTATACTCCGCGGGCGCGGCCCTACTCCGGTTCAGCGTCCAGCAGCGCCGCGGGAGGCGGGCCGTCGATGCGCAGCTTCTGGTCGTGATAGGCCAGGGCAAAGGCCGCCGAGTACGTGGCCGACACCACCGCGAACAGGAAGAACATGCCAACAAGCGCGAGCAGCGCCATGAATCCGATTCCCGTCACTCCGAGTGGAGAAGCGGCATCGACATGCAGCGCGAGGAAGATCAAGGCGCCCACGCCAAACAAGGCGGCCAGCACGACGAAGAGCAGAATCTCAAGCAGGTAAGTGAGGGCGTACACAATCAGGGCAACCAGAAAGATGCGCCCCTTGGCGCCGCGCGTCAGTTGCGCGCTGCGATCCAGCGCGGCCATGGCGGTCAGGTCCTCGCAAACGCATGCCGGGTAAGCCAGCGAAAGCCGCAGGAGCATGAATATGCCCCAGCCCAGGCCGCTAATGTAGACCACGGCAATCAGGGGGAACAGGAAGAATGCCGCCACCGGGTTGTCGCTTGCACTGCCTCGCTGCACCATCAACAGCGCAATCGCCACCACGACGCCACCCACAACCATGGGCAGCGCGACAGAGAGCCAGCGCAGAATCATCAGCCAGACATAGCGCCCGGCCCGTTCCCAGGCCGCGCCGTAGGCCTCCCGCACCGTCGCAATGCAGCCCAGGTCGGCACGTGTGGCGGCATAGCTGCTCGCCGCTTCGCACAGCGCCATGATGACCACCAGGGGCAGCCAACCGAGGAGCATGAGCGGAAAGACGACCCACACCATCGCCTTGGGATCGGGCGTCTTTGCTCCGTGGCCCAGGCCGCCCGCCAGAAGCACCGCACCAATGGCCAGCGCGTACAGCAGGAAGATGGCCGCCGCCGGGGCTGTTGCAATGCCAACCAGCAGCCTGAAATGGGCGCGCATGAGCTTGAGGAGGCGGTCGAAAATCTCCCCGAAGGTCATGGGATAGCCGGGGCGGGGCGGGAAGGCGAGAGGAAATCCGGGTTCGTTCATGCAGTGTCTCCAGAATGCGGCTCTGAACTGTAGTCGGTCGCGGCGGGCCCCGGCAGCGGCTTGCGCGCTACGGGCGGCATCCATGGAACGCCCTCGACGGCGGGCGCGGGCGCGGCAACCATGCCTGCCTGCTCCATGAGCCATTCGATATCGAAGCCTTCCTTGCGGATGCGCTGGTCATAGTAGAAAAGCATGAGGGCAATGGCATAAACCGGCTGAATGAGGGCCTGCGAGGCCACGTAACAGCCGGTGAGCACCCAGAGGATGGCCGAGCCGGCCGCTTCCTGGTGCTGCGGGTTGTTTGCCCCCGGAACCAGTTCAATGGCGATGATCAGCGGAACCGCCAGTGCCACGGTCAGCACCCTGCCCAGCACATCGCCCAGAATCCAGAGGACAAACAATCGGCCGCGCGTGCCCTGGCTCAGCGTGTAGCCCCGCTTGACCGCCTGCCATGCGTCGATTCCTTCCACCACGCAGGCGGAAAAGGAAAGCCAGAGGCGAATCTGCGCCACCACATAGAAGACCGACGCGCCCAGCAGGACGGCAAGAAAAACCAGGCCGACCAGCGAGTCGTTGGGAACAGCCTTCAGCGCCGTTGCAATCCCGAGGGCGAAAAAAAGCCCTCCGAGAACCACCACCGGCGCTCCCGCAGTCGCAAGCCAATTCAGAATCGAGAGCCAGCCATAGCGCCAGCCCTGCTTCCATGCCAGGCGGTAGCTGGAGCGGATATCGATCTTCTCGCCTCGGCAGGCGCCCGCGGCCGCGTGATTCAGGGCCGCCCGGCACAAGGCAAGGGCCGCGACCAGCAGAGGCAGCGCCACAAAGGCCGCACCGAGGAAAAAGAGGACAGCCAGAACTCCCGCCAGCACGGGCGAATTGGCCGCCGGCCCGCCCGGCCCAAACCCCAGCACCATCAGGAAGATGGCCGAGGCCATGGCCAGGACCAAACCCGCGGGCAGGGCGGCGATCCCCAGCAAGACCAGGAACCGTGCCCGGTAAAGCTGCAGCGTCCGGTCGAGAATCTCGCCCAGGTTCAGCGGCCGCAACTGCTCATTCATGCCCGTTCCCTGGCTCGGCGGGTGGCTCCGGTCGCGGCGCTTCGAGTTCGTTCACGCCCGCCGGCTCCGGCGGAGTCAGCCCGGCGGCCTGCATCATCCACTCGATGTCGTAGCCCTCCTTGCGCGCCCGCTGGTCATAGTAGAAGAGAGTGAGGCCGGTGGCGTACATGGGGCCGATAAAGCTGTTGGTAAAGAAGGCCACGATCTCTGAGACTGCCAGCGCCACAGGGCCCAGCTGGCCCTTGTTCTTGATCGCCAGCACAAAGAGAAACGCCTGGCTGACTCCCACCAGCACCAACTCAATGATGAAAACCAGCAGCAGCAGGACAAAGATGCGGCCCCTGGCCCCTTTGCTGAGTTCGATGGCGCGGCGGATCGCCTGGCGGGCCTTGAGGTTCTCCACCACGCACGCGGGAACCGAGAGGGCATAGCGCAGCATCATCACAATGGCGTAGGCAAATGCCGGAATCAGCAGCAGGACAAAGGCAATGGAAACCAGCCCGAAGACCACCATCTGGGGATTTTGCGCTCCCTTGGGCGCTGCCAGAAACCCCTTGGGCATGTAGAAGGCAATCAGCGAAAGATAGCCGCCGTAGAGCACAATGACGGGCAGCCAGGCCATGAAGAAGGTGATGACCATCAGCCACATGTAGCGGCCCAGGCGCGGCAGAATGGTGGCGTAGGCGCCGCGGATGGTGGCCGGCTCTCCCAGGTTGACCCAGGCAACGGCGCGGCTGATGGCGGCCGTTGCGGCTCCCGCGAAGACAAAGACGAGCAGAACCTTCACCACGAACGCCGCGCCCGTCAGCACCTGAAGCCAGACGGCGACGTGCAGGGCTTTCAGCCCCTGCGTGATGCCGAGTTGGGCCAGGTTCAGCACCAGGGCCGTCCCGGCATAGACGGCAAAGATGCCCGCAAAGAGCAGGAAATTGGTTCGATACAACTGGGCGGTGCGATCCAGAATTTCACCCAGCGTCAGTGGGCGCAGGTTGCTTTCCATGGCGGGTGTCCCCCATTTGGCGGCTTACAGGCTTGCCGGGATACTAGCACAGCGCCAAAACAGCGCGCCGTGATCGTGCCGGGCATCTCTGCGGGTATTACCGAGGTCGGGGGTGTTAGTTGGAAACAAGTAACCATTGGGTCGAGCCTTGCGCTAAACTTGTCTTTCACGCATGGATGCGTTTCGCACTACCTCCGTCAACGAACTGGCAAAGTCCTGTGCCCGCGCCGCGACCCCGGCCGAATGGGAAGAGCTTTTGCGCCGTTGCGCTCCGCTGGCGTCGATCATGGCGCTGCGCGTTGCGCGGATCTGGAACCACCGCGCTTCCTCCGCCCTCGTCGAAGACATCGTTCAGGAGATCTTTCTCAAGCTCTGTGAGCACGATCGCCGCATCCTCAGGCAGTTCGAGCCCCGCGGCGAAGACTCATTCATGGGCCTGCTGCGCATCGTCTCAGCCTCCGTCGCCAACGACTACTTTCGCCGCACCGCCTCAGCCAAGCGTGGCGGCAAGGTGCTGATCTCCTCGCTGGATGATGAAGCGCCGGCAGCCATCGCCGGCCGCGCATCGGAAGCGAAGAGTCTTCAACATCAAATCCTCTTGAACCAACTGGACCAGAAACTGCGCGCAGCCCCGGCAGACATCAGTGAAAGGGACCGCTCCATCTTCTGGCTCTACTACCGGCAAGGACTTACGGCTGAAGAGATTGCGCGTGTTCCCGGCGTCGAACTGACGCCCAAGGGGGTAGAAAGCGCCCTGCGCAAGGTCGTGTCCTGGATCAAGTCCGAGATTCAATCCAAAACTCCCAACCTTCGGGCAGAGCCTGCCCAGGATGACTGAGTTATCCGTGCAAAGGGAATTCTTGCTCAGTTTTCGATAGAGAGAGTACGGAAGATGAAAGATAACTTCAACTCGAAAGCCCGGTTCGGCGAAGTCGAAGCTCTCTTGGGAGAACTCAAAGAGCGGATGACTCGACTTCCCTCCGCGGAAGACGAGGCGGGAGCCCGGCAGGAGAGCGATCTGCGGCTATGTCCTGAACCAGGCGCATGGATACGGCTCGGGAGTGGAGAAACCGCTGCCACGGAAACCAGTGAATTGCTCACCCACGCGGCGCGATGCGCCGCCTGTGCGACATCCCTGCGGCTGACCGTTGAGTTGCTTTCCGCCGAGCCTTCCCCGGAAGAGGAAGCCGAAGCAGCGAGACTGGCCTCCACCTTGCCGGATTGGCAGCATGATCTGTCGGTCAGACTGGCGCAAACCCCCCGCCAGCGCGAGCGCTCCGGGCTGGCGAAGGTCTATCTCTGGGCCGGTTCCGGGCTCGCGGCCACCCTGGCCCTGACTGCCGGGCTCACTGTGTGGTGGCAGCAAAACCACACTCCTGAGCGGCTGCTGGCCGAGGCCTACACCCATGAGCGCAGCTATGATCTGCGCATCCCCGGCGCCGGTTTTGCCGCTGTCCAACCGGAAGCCCACCTTCGCGGCGGTTCCACCGGACGCGAACACCCCAGCCTTCTCGAAGGCCGGGCCCGCATCGAGCGCCATTTGGAGAGCGCGCCGGACGATCCCCGCTGGCTGCAACTCGAGGCCAGGGCTGACACCCTGGAAGGAAAATTCGATTCCTCGATCGACATTCTGGACCGGCTGATTGCCAACGGACCCGTGACGCCGAGCCTGCTTTTGGACGACGCGACCTCCTATTTCCAGCGTGGTCTGGCGGCCAACAGCGAGAACGACCGCGCCACCGCGCTCGACAACCTGCGCCGCGCCGACGAGCTGGCCCCCGGCGACCCCGTGATCCTGTTCAACGAAGCCATTGCGATGGAAGATCGCGGCCAGGTGATGAACGCCGTCGAGACCTGGAACCGCTACCTCCGCTTTGAGCGCGATGCCCAATGGCTGGCGGAGGGCCGCCGCAGGCTCGATGCCCTGGAGCAGAAGCTCAACCGCCTCAAGACCCATCAGAGCCGCATCGAGCAGCATCTGGCCACTCCCCAGGCCATGGCTGCCCTGGCCGCCGACCCGGCCCTGCTGGCCGGGCTCGACGAGGAGCTGGCCAACACCTCGCTTCCGCGGATTCTGGAAGCAGCCTATCCCCAGCCCCCGGAGTGCTCCCGCGGTTCGCCGGGAGAGCAACGCTGCCTGGCGGCGCGTGGTCTCCTCCGGGCCCTCGCCGCTTCCCTCGAACGCAATCATCAGGATTCATGGCTCACCGAGTTCCTTCCCTCCGATCTCCCCTCCCCCTCCAGCGAATTTTCCAAAGCCGCTCACACCCTCGGCCAGGCCATCGATGCCGATGCGCGGGGCGAATACTCTTCGGCCGCGCAAGTTGCCCTTGAATCCGCCGGACTTTTCCACCGCCTGGGCAACGCCGCCGGAGAAGACCGCGCCATGGTGGAGCGCGAGTTTGCGCTGCAGCGCTCCTTCACGTTTGCGCCTTGTCTGGCTGTAGGCCGGAAGCTGCTGAGCTACCGCAACGGATTCGCATGGATACGCACCTACGCAATGTACCTGGCGGTGACCTGCGACGTGGGGCCCGGCACTGCGTCTGCGCGCAACCCGCTCGCGGAAGAGGCATTGCAACTGGCCGAGTCCCACCATTACATCAACCTCCAGCTCCGGGCGAGAAACGAGTCGGCTTCCTTCGCTTCGGAGTCGGGCGACTCGGAGGGCGCCTGGCGCATCGCCAACGATGCCGTCAGGCGCTTCTATGCCGCTGACCTGCCTCCGGTTCGCGGCGCAACCATCGTCTCGGGGCTGGCCATGATGGAGGAGTTCACCCCCCGGACGCGGCTGGATATGCTGCTGAACAAGGAGGCCCTGGGGCTGTTTGAGTTGTCGCCTAACCGCACACTGGTGGACTACGAGAGACAGGCGCTCATCCGGTCTCAGATGCGCGCCGGGGCCCTTGGGGAGGCGCGGGAGCAGATGCTCCTGCTGGCGCGTGATTCAAGGACCGATTCCTCCCGGAAAGAGGCCAGAGGGCACCAGGCGGAAGGAGAGGTGCTGACAGCGGCCCTTTACCTCGACCGAGGTGACTTGCGCGAAGCCGGGCATGCGCTCGACCAGGCGCAGGATCAAATCGCAGGGGAGGACAACCCCTTCATCCTGCGGGATTACGCGACGGAACGGGCTGAGCTGGACCTGGCGCTCGGAGTTCCGGAAAAGGCCGAGGCCAATCTCGTCAAAGTGATTCTCAGCGAGGAAGTTCAGGCACGCGGCGCCGGGGTAGCGAACATTGCCTACGCCCGTCAGGACCGGGGACTTTATGCAGCCCTCGCCGGACTCTGGATTGCTCAGGGCCGCCCAGGCATCGACATCCTGGCGCTTTGGGAGCGGTACCGGTTGCGCATTCTTGGCCTGCCCGTGCCTGCCTGCCCTGGCAACGGCCTCGCCTGCCTCAGGCCCCGCCTCGAACGGGCGCTTGCCGATTCCGCAACCCATGGTGCGACAACCTGGATTCGGGGGCAGATTGTGCTCCGCGACCGGCTGCTCGTCTATCGCGCGGGCCCGCAGGGCGTTGAGTGGAGTCAGGCGCCCCTCCGCCGGGACGATTTGCTGGCCGCGGCCTCGGTGCTGGGGCGCGTGGTCAGTTCGCCCGCAACTTCCCAGTCTTCCGTTGACCAGGCGGCCCATCGGCTTGGCTTGCTGCTGTCCAGTAACCTGCCCCAATCCTCCGATGGGCCGGGAACTCTGTTGCTTGAGGCTGACCCGCTGCTTGGCAATGTTCCATGGCCCTCGGTGGCCACCGCCGCTGGACCCCTTGGGCTAGCCTTCAATCTGCAGGAAGTGCCGTCCCTCCTGCTCGAAACGCAACGGGTGGCCCATCCAGGCACGGCAGCCAATCCGCTGGTGGTGGGAGCTTCCATCGGCGCGGGCCAGAGCGAAATGCTTCCTGAGGCGGTGGATGAAGCCAAAGCCGTGGCTCGATTCGACAAGGGGGCCAACCTCTTCGTCGGAGTCCATGCCACCCAGCCTGAGGTGGCCGCCCGGCTGGGTACAGCCTCTCTGCTTCATTTCGCTGGCCATGCATCCAGCCACGACGGCGGGACCCGCCTGCTCCTCGCCCCTACGGGCGCGGCCTCTGACCGGCCCTGGCTTGACTCCGGAATGCTGCGCAGCCACCCGCCCCGCGCCGCCCGGCTGGCCGTGTTCTCTGCCTGTTCAACAGGAAAGAACGAAGAGGGATGGGACCACGGGATGGGCGATATAGTGGATACGCTGGCTTCCCTGGGTGTGCCGGAGGTCGTTGCCACGCGCTGGCAGATTGACTCCTCCTCCGCCGTGTCCTTGATGGATTCGTTCTATGGCGGACTCACCCGCGGACTCAGCGTTCCCAGTGCCCTCACCGCGGCGCGGCAGACCGTTGCGCGCGACCCCCGCTACCGGCACCCCTATTACTGGGCGGCTTACTATGCCGCCGGAACGGCGCACGTCCACATCAGCGAGGTGTTTCATGGCAACAGCAGGTAGTTCTGCGCCCCCATCCCAACCGCTTGCCTCTCAATTGGATGTCGTCTTCGACGGAGCGTGGGTGATTGTTCCGTCTGTGGATGGCTCCGGCGCCATCGTCGGCGTCAACGTCTATTCCCCGGCCTGCGGCCATCCCCATGGCGCAGTTTTCAGCGCTCAGCTCGGCCCCATCCCCATCGCCAACTGGCCCGCCGCCAACGCCTTTTACATGCTTGACAGCCACAGCCACAGCCTGACCATCCAGCGCGGCTCCGGCTCGCCGGCCGGGATGAAAATCGGCGCCATCGACAGGACCGTCAACCACTGCGTCACGCCGCACCGGCCCCTCGGGGGCAACTGGGATCTGATGATCTCCATCAACGCCGGACCCGACGCATGGGTCTCAGCCGGCACCATTACGCCCCAGGTTCCAGATTCCGCAGGGGCCATGGCGCCCTGCTTCAGCGGTATCGATAGCCCCACTGGAAAGGTCTCTACTCTGCAGACATTGAGCTACCGGGGTGTCACCGCAGTGGAACTCTGCGGGGCTCCGGCAGCAGTCAAAAAACTGCTTCCCGCCCCCTGGAGCGGCGCAGGGTCTCTCATCTTCGAAGGAGAAATTCCCTACATCCCGACCCTGCAGCATGAACGGGAGGCCATCGCCGCCATGGCCATGCTGGCCGGGCTCGATCTGGCCCTGGAGCGGCCGCTTCCATCAAGCCTCAGTGTCAAAGCCGCCGCCGGCCCGCTCCATCCAATGTTGCGCACCGGCGGAAACTGCGGTCATTCCCTGATCGTCCTCTCCTGAGCGGAACTGGTCCCGAGCCTCAGGGAATCTGGTGGCTCGGGACCGCGGAGTCAGCTTACCTGGTGAACTGCTCCACGCTGAACCCCAGTTCGTAGGTCTCTCCGTTGGCCAGCAGTTCCTCCCAGGTCACTTCGCGCTTTTGATAACCTGCCATGCGGCCCAGCATGCAACTCAGAGCGGTCTCCACGCCCGCGGCAATCTGGTTGTGCGACTTGCCCGAGGTGATGCTCTCAATGAACGTCCGTTCCTTGTCGCGGTCGGCAAACTCCAGGTTGTCGCTGAAGGCGCCGTTGGCCGCGAACTTGCCCGAGCCGGCGGCCGATGCAGCCGCGTCTCCCCACTGCCAGGCCTGCGCGCCGGTGATCTGAATCGGCCCCGCGTAGCCCACGGTGGCTGACCCGGCCGAACCAAAGAAGCGCAACCCCGCATCGAAGACGCCGTAGTCGCCAAACTGCGTGGATGAGAAGCTGAGGTGAGTGTCGCCGGGGTAGGTAAAGTCCACCTGGTAGTTGTCCCAGCAGTCCCCGGCGTGGGTCAGGATGCTGCGCCCGCCGCTGGCCGTGGCCTTTACCGGGTGCGCGCCCAGCATCCAGTTGCAGAGGTCGATGATGTGGATGTTCTGCTCCACCAGGATGTCGCCGGAGAGCGCCCGGTCCCAGAGCCAGTTGAGCAGCCGGTATTCGTCCGGCCCTGCGCCCGCCCGCTTCTTCTCGATGGAGGCCGGCGCGTTGTAGTTGGCGGCCACGGAGGCAATCTTGCCCAGGGCGCCGCTTTTGATTCTCTCCGCGGCGGCGGCGATGGGGGGGGCGTTGCGGCACTGGAAGCCCACATCCACGCTCTGCGCCGCGGTCACCTTCTTGCCGATCTCCAGCGCCTGCCGCGCCTGCCGGACGTCAATGCCCATGGGCTTTTCACAGTAGACATGCTTGCCCGCGGCGACGGCCGCCGCGAGGTGTTCCACGTGGAAGAAGGGCGGCGTCGAGATCTGGATCAGGTCCACGTCCTTCGACGCGGCGAGCTGCTCGAAGGCATGCGGCCCTTTGAATAGCATCTTGGCGTCGATGGGCGCGCGTCCCAGGCTTGCGTTCAGCTTGTCATAGTGGCTGCGGCCGGCCTCGAGCGCCTCAGGGAACAGATCTGCCAGAGCCACCACCTGCGCCGTAGTGCTATGCGAAAAGGAGTCCGCCACCGAGGTTCCGCGGTTTCCGCAGCCCAGCAGCCCGTGGCGCACCGCCGAGTTGGCCTCGTAGCCAAAGGCTGTGAGCGGCTTCAGGAGCAGCAGGCCGGAGGCCGCGCCCGCACTGTTCTGGATGAATTCACGACGCTTCATGGGTCCTCGATTCGTTGGGCTTTGCCGCCGGGTTACGCCATCACTTCGCGCAGAATCCGCTCCAGGTAGAGCTTCTCCTGGCGGACGTCTTCAATCTGCTGTGGGCCGGAGGTCTCACGCTCGATGGTCACCGCCCCGGCATAGCCGATGCGATGCAGTTTGGTGAGGACCTGCTTGAAGTCCACCAGCCCCTTGCCAATGAGCACCTCTTCGCCCAGTTCGCTGGGGTTCGTGGGCCAGCGCCCGTCCTTGGCGTGAATGCTGCGCACGTGGGGGCCCAGAATATCCACCGCGTCCACGGGGTTGGCCTTGCCGTAGAGAATCAGGTTGGCCGTGTCCAGCCCGACTGCCAGGTTGGGCATGGACACATCGCGAAGCATCCGCGCCATGGTCGTCGGCGTCTCCTGCCCGGTCTCCATCAGGAAGTGCTGCCCGTTGCCCTGGCAATGCTGGGCCACGGCCCGGATGGCCTCCACCGCTCCAGGGTAAAGGGCGTCGGCGGGATCCTCGGGAATGAAGCCGCAGTGGGTCTGCACCTGGGGAATGCCCACCAGCTTCGCGAAGTCCGAGACCTGACGCAGGGCGTCGATGCGCGCCGCGCGCGTGGCCGGCGGCACCAGCCCGATGGTGGACGGGCCGCGCGTGAAGTTCCATTCCAGCGGCGGCGGGCCGACCACCTCAACCGTGGTGGCCGTTACCTCAAACCGGGCCAGCAGGTCGCGAAAAGTCGCCGCTATCGCAGGCGTGAAGCCGTTGATATAGCCGTCCAGGGACAGGAAGCAGTTGGAGAATCCCAGGTCGTGCACACGCCGGATGGTCGCTTCAGGAGCGCCGAAGGGGCTCACGAGCAGTCCGACTTCCATTGGTTTCAGAGGGGAGGTTGCGGCGGCAGCCAGGGCAGGCGCAGAGGGCAGCCCCTCGGCCAAAAGGGCCGCCGAGGCAACGCCAAGGAAGGTTCTCCGGTCCATGCAGTGTCCTTTCACTTCAGAACAATTCGTACGGAACTTCCATTTTTAGCACAGTTTGCCCCTCAGCTGCGGACGATGGGCTTTTGCCGGGATGCATGGTTCGTCGCGGTTCGGACAGGGAAGCGCCGCGCGGCTATTCCAGGTTCTGAATCTGGGTGCCGTCGGGAATCTTGATCTGAAACTGGTCGTCGGTCAGGGTCATGTTCTCCTTGACGCTCTCCACCGTCAGAATCAGTTGGTACTCCTCTAGCGGGCGCTTGATGGTGACGACCGAGGGATACATCCCGGAGCCATAATCGGCATAGCGAGAGTAGATCACCTCGGTCTCCAGGTTGCCGTCGGCGTCGTAAAGGTCCTGCTGATAGGGCAGCAGGTCGTCGCGGTGGAAGGTAATCACCCGCACCGGAGTCAACTGCTGTGTGCCCGGTTTGCGGCGGCTGATGCTGAGAATGTACTCGGGGACCGAAAACAGGTGCTTGCGCGCCGCATCTTCCAAGGTTTCGGTATCGGAAACGACAGAATAAAGGTCGTCCGGCTCCAGCCCGCGCACCATCATGGCGTCAAAGAAGAATCCAGGGCGGAGGTTTTCCACGCGATTGGCGGACTTCTTGCGCAGTTCGTTGGCGCCCTTGACCGCCTTGCTCCGGGAAGGAATCAGGAGCACGAAGTTCTTGCCGTCGCTGGCCAGGTCAAACATCCGCGTGCCCAGCACGGGGACCTGTCCCAGCACGCGCAGCAGCTCCGGCTTGCGCATCAGAATGTGGCCGCGGAAGGAGGTGAAGTCCCTGGCCACGCCCTCCCTGGTCTTCAGCACGCTGGCCTGCATGTCGACGGTCGCGTTCAGGCTTTCCAGGGCCGCCCATCGGCGGTTTACCTGGTTGACCAACTCGGTCGCAGAGACGGTTTGAGTCATCGTTGGAGCTTTGGGCACGGGCAGCCTGCGGGTGGTGAACAGGCACCCCGACAGCAGGACAACCGGAAGCAGCAGGGCGGCGGAGGCACATCGAGAGCGGATCTTCAACGGCCACCCGCCTTCTTGACCGCATGACGGTAGTCCGCCACATTGCGGTTGTGCTCGTCGAGCGTGGCGGCAAACAGCGACCGGCCCTGCGGATTGGCTCCCGCGGCCACGAAATAGAGGTAGTTTGTGGTGGCGGGAGCCATGGCGGCGCGCAGCGAGCGCAGCCCCGGATTGGCCACCGGCCCCGGCGGCAGTCCAGGGTGCAGATAGGTGTTGTAGGGCGTGTCCAGCTTCAAGTCGCTCTTGTAGATCGCGCCCCGCCATCGACCCTCAAGTTCCAGCCCGTAGATCACTGCGGGGTCGGTCATGAGCGGCATTTTCTTGGTCAGCCGGTTTTCGAAGACGCTGGCCACCAGCGGACGCTCAGCGCCCTGCCCCGTCTCCCGTTCCACCAGTGAAGCCAAAGTCACCACTCGATGCACATTCCCCTTCAATCCAATTTGCCCCGCCATCGTCCGGAAGCGCCTGACCATGGTTCCCAGAATCTGCGCCGGGCTGGCCTTCCGGGCAAAACGATAGGTATCCGGAAAAAGATACCCTTCCAGGCTCTTTGCACCTGGATCCAGATCGGTCACGAGGCCGGCTTCGCGGGTTGCCGCCTCAACAAAGTTTTGCCGGTCGCCCAGCCCCGCCTGCTCCAGCCGAACAGCGATCTCAAAGATGCTTTCGCCCTCCGGGATGATCACGGTCCTGGTATAGACATCTCCGCGGATCAGCCGCGCATACACTTCAGCCAGCGGCGCAGGATGGTCAAACCGGTATTCGCCTGCCCGGATCGTTCCCCGCTTCAACAGCCGCATCAGGTCAAAGGCATAGCGGCTGCGCACCACTCCGGCTGCTTCCAGTTGCTCGCCCATGCGGGCTGAAGAAGATCCGGGAGTCAATTCGACAAAGGTCTCGCTGGCCGGTCCAAAAGGCACAAAAATCAGCCATGATGCCCCGGCAGCCGCCCCG
Organism: uncultured Acidobacteriaceae bacterium; assembly: GCA_903849645.1. GTDB lineage: Bacteria > Acidobacteriota > Terriglobia > Terriglobales > Acidobacteriaceae > Telmatobacter. Next base: position 27,101 of record CAINJJ010000025.1, read on the forward strand.
AAGAGCATTACGAGAAAGACCGTCAGCAAGGTTCCCGCCGCGCCCCAACCCTTGCTTTTTCTTGTCTTTCGTCTGCGGCGCGCCATTCTTCGGATGTAAACCCTTCTTGAAATACAGACGCGCAAACCCAGCCTGAAGATTCTCTACCTTTCGATTGTACCGGGTATCCGGCTTGGATGGAGCCGTCGGCAGGCAGCCAAGGCACGCCGCCAGGGGGTAAGCTGAAGCAAGCTGGAACAAAGCTGAGCAAGGAGCCACACACTGGAGAGCGCCCCGCACCCCCGCTATCTTGGCCTTGACGTCGGCAACCGCCGCATCGGGGTGGCCGTGTCTGACGAACTTGGGCTGACCGCCCAACCGGTATTGACCCTGGAGCGGCGGCACAACCAGCGCGAAGACCTCCGCTCCCTGGCCCGGCTCTGCCGTCGGTTTGGCGTGGCGGGCATCGTGGTGGGCAACCCGCTCCACTTGTCGGGCGAGCTGAGCCCCCAGGCTGCAAAGACACAGGCCTTCGCCGCCGCTCTGGGCGAGTTGACCGGCCTGCCCATCCACCTGTGGGACGAAAGGCTGACCACCCGCGAGGCCCACCAGATTCTCTACGAGGCAGGCCATGCCCGCCAGGAACACCGTCGTGTGGTGGACCAGGTGGCGGCGACGCTGATTCTGACCTCCTTCATGACAGCCCGCGACAGGGAACCGGCGCAGGCTCCAGGCCTGTAATCGCAGCCCTTTTCGGGCCTCCGCGTATAATGGGATGTCAAGCTCTTCTATCTCTCGCGGTTTGAGCGCCCCCGCTCTCCGCCACGGACAATGGATGCCCGAGCACATAAAAAAGCAGCTACTCGCCGAGATTCAGATCCTCGAGCACGAGCTTTCCCATGAGTTGCCCGCCGAGATCAAGAAGGCGGTAGCGCTCGGCGATCTCTCGGAGAACGCCGAATACCACATGGCCAAGCAGCGGCAGACCTTTGTCAATGCGCGGCTGGGCCAGCTCAAGAAGCGCATGGCCGAACTCTCCCTCGTCAACCTGACCAATATTCCCAGGGACAGGGTGGGCTTCGGCTCAACCATCGTGGTCTTTGACTCCACCAAGGACGAGGAGATTGTCTATCGCCTCGTGACCAGCGAAGAGTCTGATGTGGCAAAGGGCCTGATTTCAACCACTTCACCGATCGGCCGCGGGCTGGTGGGCAAGCAGGTGGGCGACATTGCCACCATTGTCACGCCCAACGGAAAGCGCGAACTGGAAGTTTTAAAGCTCACGACCATTCATGACGAAGCCGCCGAGGGCGAAGCGGCAGATGCCGCCGCCGAGTCCGGCTCGGAAAAGCAGTAAGGAAGAACGGAAATGACCTGGACCAGCGCTTTTGGCCGCGCCTGCGGATGGCTTCTCGACCGAATCGTTCATGGGCTGGCGCTGACCCGCATCTCGCCCAACGCGCTCACCTTCATCGGCCTGGTCATCAACATCGCAGCCGCATTTCTGTTTGGACACGCCAACGCCAGCAACGCAGGACGGATGTTTTTCTACGCCGGCATGGTCATCTTCGGCGCCGGTCTGTTTGACATGGTGGATGGCCGCGTGGCCCGCCGCAACAACCAGGTCACGGTCTTCGGCTCGTTCTTTGATTCGGTTATCGACCGCTACTCAGACGTGGTGTTGTTCTTCGGCCTGCTGGTCTACTACGGCCGCATCAACCGCTTCCGCTACGTGGTGCTGGTGGCGTTTGTCATGGTGACGTCGCTGATGGTGAGCTATACGCGCGCTCGCGCCGAGGCTCTCATCGGGCAGTGCAAGGTGGGCTTCATGGAGCGGCCGGAGCGGATTGTGCTGGTGATTCTGGGCGCGCTCTTCAACCACTTCGGCGCCATGGCCCCCGTGCTCTGGGTGCTGGCCGTGCTCTCCACCATCACCGTGGCCCACCGCATCATCTACACCTACCAGAACACCAAGCACCTGGCGCCGCTGAACTGAGTAGGGCAGGACGCTCCCCGGCTTCAGCTCTCAGCAGGTAATCTGCACGGCCGAGCAGCCGGGCTTGACCGGCTTCCACTGCACCAGGAACTCTGTCACCGACGCCGACTCCATCCGCCGCATGGACTCGAATTGGCCGTTTTTCTGGCTGAACAGCAGCTTGCCCGTCTCAGTGAGCACGGCCAGCGCCGGGACTCCCTTGTCGATCGGAACCTCATAGGCCTTGGCGATGTCGAGGTTGGCGTCCATGTGGCCGATGTTCACATGCACCAGCACGAAGTTGGACTCCAGCAACGGCCGGTTCTGGGGATTGTGGAAGTAGATGTCGAGCACCTGGCAGTCGCCGCACCAGTTGCCGCCAAAGTCCAGCAGAATGCGCTTGTGGGTCTCGGCGGCGGTCTTGAGCGCGGCGGCCAGGTCAGCTTTGGCCTGCGCGGGGTCGGGGTAGATGTCGCGCGTTGCAGGACGTGCCGCTCCGGGAGCGAGGGCAAGGACGGCGGCGAGGGCGAGGAACCTGGCGAGTCTCATGGGGGAATCCTTCAAAGGCTGCCTTTAGTCTGCCACATGCCGGCGGCGCTTTCCATTTTCGTCTCACGCTCAGGCGGCGGGTGCATTTACTCTTGAGAACTGTGGTGAACCCAAGCGATCTGCGCAAGCGTCTGGAGTCCTCCGCATTCCCCGATCTGGCGGGAATGATGGAGGGCTATGCGCGGGCGGCGGCCGACCGGGCGCAGGACGAGTTCCGGCAGCGGCTGGACTTCAGCTCGGACTCCATCGACGCCCTGGACGAGATCCTGGTGCTGGTGGGCGAGAGCCCGGAACTGGACGTGGACTTCGAGGTCCGGCTGTGGGGCGGCTATCTGGGCGAGGTCCTGCGGCGGCGCTACGCGGGCTCCTGGGAGATGACCCCCTATCCCGGCGGCGTGGTTTCCGTGCCCGCGGTCGAGGTGCGCGGCTCGCGGCTGTTCCCGCTCATGAAGGTCTACCGGCGGCTGACCCTGGGCGAGGAAGAGGATGTGCGCGCCTTCTATGCCATGGTCACCGAGAGGCTGGGCAAGCCGGCTCAGGTGAATTGAGGCGCCGGCCTCGGTCCTTGGTCCGGGGAGCCGTTGAAAACAGAAGCCCCTTGTGGCCTTTCAGCGCGGGCAACCGGCTTTGTGCGACAATAAAAACTGAAATTGCGCGGCGGCGAAAGCGCGGCGCGCGGAGGATGAATCAATGGGCGATCTATTGCAACCGTGGCACCTGGTGGTGCTGGGCGTAGTGGCGTTCCTGCTGTTCGGCGCCAAGCGGCTGCCGGAGCTGGGCAAGGGTTTGGGCGAAGGCCTCAAGGGCTTCAAGGAAGGCATCAAGGGCGTCACCGACCCGGCGCCTCCGGTGCAGCCAGTGCAGCAAAGCGCGCCGCCGCCCCCGCCGCCGCCCCCCGCGGCCCCGACCGAGACCAGGTAGTCGGCTTTCCCGGCTCGATTCCGGGCAAGTTTACCTCCTGTCAGGCTGGCTCCGCTGGAGCCCCGCACCAGGGACGATTCATGAAGAAAGGCCTGTGCGAAGCGCACAGGCCTTTCGTGTTTTTGGCGGGAGAAGCCTCTGCCGGCAGCCGTATTCTAGCGGGCATCCTGCGCGGAGGGGTAATACCCGGTCTTGGCGATGACCTCGAGGCCGGGGCGCTCGACGCGGACATCGATCTTGCGGAACTTGCCGTCGATGACCGGCTGATGACTGTAGTAGCCAAGCGTGTACTGGGTGCGGGCTTCCTCGGCGATCTTGGCATAACTCTTTTCAATGCCGTTCGAGTTGCCCTCCGAGTCCAGCGTGCCGCCCGTGGCCAGGACGTAGCTGGCCAGGCGGTTCTCATACATGGTGAAGGGAATGTGGAGGCGGCTGATATAGCCCTCGCCCCAGCGGGCTGAGTCGCCCACGGCAGTGCCGTAGACGGCGATCTTGTTGGTCTGAAGATACCGCAGCACGTCCTTGTAGGTGGCCTTGCTGCCCGCTTCCTTGCCGTCGGAGACGACGTAGATGAGGCGGCGGCGACCCTGCGGCCGGGTGGAGAGCTCCTTGGCCGCGGCCAGGATGGCGTCGTTGAGGGTGTGAATCTCCTTGGGAATGGTGACGAAGGAACTGTTGCCGGTGGAGCCGCCCTGCTGCACATTGGGATCGACGCAGTTGCCGTTCTCACGAATGGCGCAGCCTGCGAAAGGGCCGCTGTTGATGGGCACCAGCTCTTCAGTGCCGGTGGCCTTGGTAAAGGCCAGCACGGCGGGCAGGCGGTTGCTCTGGGCGCCGGTAAAGCCGGTGCGCTCCTGCGTGCCGTGGCTATAGGAGAAGACGGCCACTTCGTCATAAGGGGTGAGCGCGCCCTGGATCGCGCCCAGGGAGTTGTTCACCTTGGCCATCACGTCGGAAGTGAGGCTCTGGTCGATGATGAAAGCGATGGAGAGCGGAAAAGGATCGACGGTGAAGAAGGCGATGGGCTCGCGCGTGTCGTTTTCAAAGACCTTGAAGTCGCGGAAGGTCAACCCGGCCACCAGCTTGCCCTTGGGGTCCTTTACGGTAACCGGGACCTCGACAAAGTTCGTATGAATGACGAATTTCGGAATGGCGCTGAGGGCGTCGCCCGGCGCGGGCATCTCGGGAGGGGTGGTTTGGAAGGTGTCCTTGCCCTGGCTGGAGGGCGGCAGGCTGGAGGGAACCTCCTTCTGCTGACCGGGGGTGGATGACGACGAGGGTCCGGCCTGAACGTCGCCCGCTCCCTTGCCGGGAGTGATGGGGCCGTTCACATCGGAGAGCGATGGGCGGGGCTGCGGGGTGGGGGCATCGGGAACCGCGGGTTGCTGTTGGGCCAGCGCCAGCGAACCCCACGTGGGGCCCGTCATCAAGAGCGCTGCCAGCGCCATTCCAGTTAAACCTAGCTTCACAGGGATAGTCGTCCTCTCAAAACGCAGGTGCCGGTGGTTGGTTGGCGGGGTCCGGTGGCCGGCTGCACACTGCAACCGAAGACGGAGCGCCGACTGAGACCAGCCAGCAAGGCTGCACTCGTCAGAGTATCAGACGCGCCAGAGCGGCGCTGGTTGGCCGCACGCCCCCGCCAGGCTCGGGTATGCTTCCATCGGGCCAGAGAATTCGTCAAAGGAAGCAGAATGAGCAGACCATCGGCAGTTGCGGTTTTGTTGTTCGGCCTGGCGGGACTGGCGCCGGCGGGATGGGCGCAGCTTGCGCCCTCTCCGGATGCGCCCCCGGTGAGCACCGCCCCGGCTCAGGCGGCAGAGGAAGAAGCGGTAGCCACCCTCAAGCTGGAAGTGAACCTGGTGGACCTCTTCTTCACCGTCAAGGACAAGAGCGGCAACCTGGTTCCCCACCTCACCAAGGACGATTGCACCGTTCTCGAGGACAAGGAGCCGCAGAAGCTCAAGAGCTTTGTGGCGGAGACCCACCAGCCGCTCACGCTCGGCATCCTGCTCGACACTTCCGGCAGCCAGGAGCGGGTTCTGCCCCTGGAACAGGATGCGGGCAGCCAGTTTCTCGACCGCGTGCTCAAGTCAAAGGACGAGGCGTTTCTGCTTTCGTTTGACGTGAACGTCGACCTTCTGCAGGACTACACCAACAGCCCGCGCCTGCTGGCCCGCGCCATGAGCAAGGCGGAGATCAACACCGCCGGCGGAAACGGCGCGGCAGGCATCCCCGGCGCCGGGGGCGGCACTATCCCCACCATCGGCACGCCCAAAGGCACACTGCTCTATGACGCGGTTTACCTTGCCTCCAACGAGAAGATGAATCAGGAGACAGGGCGCAAGGCCATGATCCTGCTGACCGACGGCGACGACCAGGGAAGCAAGTACAAGATCAATGAAGCCATCGCCGCCGCGCAGAAGTCCAATGTCATCATCTACTGCATTCTGATTGCCGACCGGGGATTCTACGGCGGATTCGGCATGGGCTACTGGGGCTACTCGGCGATGAAGAAGATGACCGAGGAGACCGGCGGCCGGCTCATTGACGTGGGCAACAACGGCAAAAAGCTGGAAGCCGCGTTCCAGCAGATCGAGGACGAACTGCGCACCCAGTATGTAGCCAGCTATACCCCGGCCAACACCAAACTCGACGGCAGCTTCCGGCGCGTTGCGGTGGAGTGCCGGGGAGATGGCCTGAAGGTGCAGGTGCGCAAGGGCTACTTTGCCGCGCCGCCTCAGAATTAGCGCGGTCCAGGCCCACAAGGCAGGGCAGGGTGTGAATAACATACGCAGACGGGCGCGGGACTGTCCTGTTTCTGGACATCAAGTTACCCGAGTCATGCTTCAAAGTAATCTGGCGCGGACCATGAGACTCCTCTAACATCGGCACAGGTTAGAGAAACTTGAGGCCGGAGAAAGAAATATTTTTTTGGCGGCCGCAAGCACTCTCCTGAGGAGCTTGTCATGCAGACCGATCGCGCCGCCCATGAAACCTTTGAGATCAGCCCCCGGTTTCGCCGCACCGTCGAAGATCGCATTGCGCGCCTGGAGAAGGATGCGCAGTTTGACGAGGCCCAGGTAGCCACTCTCGTGGACGGCGAGCACATTCGCAGGCACATGAGGCTGGTGGCGGTGCAACGCGCTGAGGCGCTGCGCATGAGGCTCTTCCTTGACCGCGCCCGGCCCCGGCTGCCGCGCCCGCTTATCGCTCTGTGAGAGCGTATGGCAGGCGGCGCCAACTCGGTCAAGCTTGCAAGAAAAGGGCCGCAGCCTCAATCTTCGAGGCGCGGCCCTTGCTTCTCTGCGAACTTTTGGAGCACCGGGCGGGTTTCGAACCCGCGAGTACAGGTTTTGCAGACCTGCGCGTTAGCCACTTCGCCACCGGTGCCTTGGAAACAGGGGTCAGGGATCAGGGATCAGTAAAAAGTACCGTGCTGCTTCCTGTCCTTAAGCTCTGACGACTCACAAAATCAAAAACCCACCGCGCCTTGGGCGGGTGGGTCGTGGTGCCGTTCCAGTGATCGGAATCTAGCCCATCGAACACGCCCGCGCACGGCAGCCCTGACAGCAGCAGGTACAGAGTGCGGAGGTGAACGAATAAGCCATTGAATTCCCTTGCCGGGGAGTCTTTTCAGGGTGATGCAACTCGCCGAGTAACCATAGACTAGAGGCTGGCGGGAGGCCTGTCAAGCGATGGCGGAGATGGATTACTTCGTAGTGGATGTTTTTACCGAAACAGCGCTGGCCGGCAATCCGCTCGCTGTGGTGATGAATGAGGTGGGACTGAGCAGGGAAACCATGCAGTCGATCGCGTGCGAGTTCAACCTGAGTGAGACCGCGTTCGTCCAGCGCCGGGCTGCCGCCCTGGAGCAGGCAGAAGGGGTGCGGGTGCGCATCTTCACCACCCAGGAGGAACTGAACTTTGCAGGCCATCCCACGCTGGGGACGGCCAGTGTGCTCAAGCTGACTGCGCCCGAGGCGGTGCATGGCGACACGGTGATGCTCAAGCTCAATGTCGGCCCGGTTCCGGTGCGGTTCAGCGAGCGGCTTCATGGCGAGATGACGCAGCGCGACCCGGAGTTCGGCGCGGAACTGGACCCTGCGGAAGTGGCGCGGCTGACCGGTTTCGCCTTCGAGGATATCGACCCCGCCGCGCCGCCGCAGGTGGTCTCAACGGGAACGGCCTTCGCCATTGTGACCTTGCGCTCCCACGAGGCTCTGGCGCGATTCCGCGTCGATGTCGAAACAGCCACCGCATGGCTGCGGGAGCGCGGCGCGCGCTGGTTCTATGCGCTGGGGCCAACCGGAGGCGACGAGCCCGCGTGGAGAGCCCGCATGCAGTTTCATGGCGGGGAGGACCCCGCGACCGGTTCGGCGGCGGGTTGCGCGATTGCGCACCTTGTCGCGCGCGGTCTGGCGCCTTCGGGCCAGCGCATCCATCTGCGCCAGGGCGTGGAAATCGGCCGCCCGAGCGAACTTTTTCTCTCCGCACGGCTGAATCTGGCGAGGGTGACGGATGTGCGCGTGGCGGGCAGCACAGTTCTTGTGGCAAAGGGACGGCTTTTCCTGCCGTGATGCACATGCTTTCAACAGACTTTAATCAATGCAAGTGATAGCCCCTCAACCAGCTAGCCAAACTGCCCTTGTTACATGCGGATTTTCAGTTGCGGTTTCGCCTCTCCTTCCCTCTTCCCACCAGCCTCCATCCCCCGTACTCTTGGCTTTCATTGATGGAACTTAACCGGCAGCCATGCCGGTCTTGCCCCAGGCATTTTTCATTCATTGACTGAGAGCCAAGGCTCCTCTTCCCGGCGTTGAACTGCCGGATGCAGCTTCGCGTGACTGCCGCGCCCTCCAGGGCTGTGTGCATCCTCCGCGACGCCATCCGGAGTTCATGTTCGCCAGGGCGGAGCAGGCCAGTCCACTGTCACCGGGCCAGGAAACTCATTGCGCCGGCCTGCCACCTGAGCGGGCAGAGGCGAGGTGTTCCCTGGCGAACCGGCTCACATTGCAAGAGGGAGTTAATTACCAGACCATGCGGCCCAAGAAGATCATTCTCTGCGTTGACGACAACGAGCAGGACCTTTCCGTGCTCAAATTCATGCTCTCCACAAACGGCTACAGGGTGGTGTCGGCCACCAGCGGGCAGGAGGCGATCGGCGTTTTTGCCGACCTTCCGGTGGACCTCGTGCTGGCCGATTGTTCCATGCCGCAGATGAGCGGCTCCCAGTTGGTTGACCGCCTTAAACAGATTGCCGGCCACGTGCCCATGATTCTGCTGGGCGACCCGCAGAGAATGAACGGCGAGATGCACGGAGCCGATGCGCTGCTGGCCAAAAGGAACTGCTCGCCCCAGGAACTGCTGGAGCGCATCAAGGTGATGAGCGCGCGCAAGCGCGGTCCCCGCAAGGGAACGCATCGCATGGCCCCGACGCAGCTTGCCGTGGCCTCCTGACGTTGACAGTCCGCGGGCGCGACGGAGACACGCGCCCGCCGTCAGACCGTCAAGGCTGCGTGCCAGCGGGTGTCAGTTTGAACTCATGCGGCTTGGGAGCGGCTTCGCGGTAGGCCGCATCTTCCAGTGAATCTTCGAATCCAGTCATCGGGTCCGCTTTGGCTCCCGCACCCGTGTCGAAGTTCTTGATCAGCATCCGCATGTGAATGTAATGGGCCTCGTCGCGGTCCCGCACCAGCCAGCCCACGCGTTGTGACTGGCCGCGCATGGGCGTAGGGAAGTCAACCAGGTTGATCCCCTTGGCCAGTTGCTCCGCGCTGAAGCTGCCCATCGGGGCGCCGTCGATTGTCAGACTGTACTGGCCCGGCTCCAGTCCGGTCACCCGCAGTGGCTCCTGGTTCAGCGCTTCTTCAATGTCGCTGATGTCCAGCAGCAGGGCCTGGTTGGCGTTGTCGCGCATGAAGGCCAGAGGCAGACCGCTTTCCAGCGAGGTCCAGCGCAGCCCGCCCTGCTCGCGGGTCACGCTCTCGACGGAGGCGTTGTGCACATCGGCCACCTGGCCGGCGCGCCCGTCAATGGTCACCGACGACACCAGGGCCGGCGCATTCCATCCCTTGAGCAGCGCCTCCGCCATCACCCAGTGCGCCACCGCCTCGGGGTGCACCCGGTCCGGCAGCACCATCTTCGCCACCATGGGGTCAAGAGCCTGCGCCTTTTCGAGCGCGGCCACCACAGGTGGGTTGAGATTGACAAAGCTGCCCGCGAACTTCCGCGCCAGCTCGCTGTCCAGCTCGGCAAAGTGCCGCATCACGCCGTTGTAGCTTCCCCACGCCCATGGCGGGCGCGTCACATCGTCAAAGGGCGAAGGCCCCAGCAGCGTGACCCGTGCCTGCGGCGCATGGTCGTGAATCGACTGCAGCAGATGCTCGTAGCCGGTGGTGTAAGCGGACTGGATCTCCGGCGTTGTGGGCTGATAGCTGCCGTCGTTCATGCCCAGCATGACGGTCACCACGGTTGGCTTGTGCGGAAAGACGTCGCGCGCCAGCCGCTGGTCGATGGGACCTCCGCCTCCGCCGCTGACCCGGTCGCCCCCCACCCCTTCGGTATAGAAGTGAATGCGCCGCGCCGGAAACCGGGTGATGGTGTAGAGCTCAACCCACTGTGTGTAGAGGTTCTGCTCGGTGATGCTGTCGCCATACATCACCACCGTATCGCCGTCCTTGAGATGGAAACTCGCCTCGGGCAGGGAAGGGGCCATGGGCGCCGTGGCCACCGCCACCAGCGAGTCGGCGCAGCCGTAGTAGAGCAGCCACTGATCGTTGAAGTAGACCAGTCCCTCGGCAAAGGTGGTGCCTGCGGCGTACTGGCCGGTCTTCTCGTAAGCCAGCTCGGGCTTCAGGATGGGCCGCTCCAGTTGCGTCAGCAGATGCGCGGGGTCCTTGGCGTCAAACAGAGCTTCTCCATCGGCATAGGCATTGGGGCCCATCTCGGGGTCCCCTCCCTGCTCGGCGTTCTTGCCGTTGTAGAGCACCACAATGCCGGCGGCGGTGAGCACCGGCGGCGGACCGGTCTCAGGAAAGCTCGAGTCAAAGTGGCCCGCGCGCGGCCGCAGCAGTTCAAGGGGTTCACCCGCGGCTGTCTCCACCGGGGTCCAGTGAACCAGGTCCGTGGAGGTGGCCAGATGGATGGCGCCCTCTCCCCAATACATCCAATACTTGCCGTTGATTCTGGCCGCGATCAGACGGCCCTTGCCGGGGTCAAGCTGCGTCACAATGCCCGCAGACTTGTATTTCAGGGCGGCATACTTGCCCTTCGCCGCGGTCAGAAAAGCCGGGCCGCGCTTGGTCCAGTGGGTCAGGTCGCGCGAGGTGGCGATGCCCACGGAATACGTGGTCCGGTTCCACTGGGTGTAGGTCAGAACGTAGAGTCCGTCTTCGGACTCGACAATCCGGGGGTCTTCGACGCCCCCCGGCCATTCGCGTGCCTTTTGGCCGTCATTGGCGGGGAAGAAGACCGGGGCAGCCCGGCGCGTAAAGTGGATGCCGTCCGCGCTCTCCGCCATCCCCAGCCGCGAGGTGTGCCCGCCAATAGCCATCGCGCCGGAGTCGTCCTCGGCACGGTAGAGCACCACCACCCTGCCCTCGCGCACAATCGCCGCCGGGTTGAACGTGTGCAGCGCCTCCCAGCGTGCGGGCGCCTTGAGCACCGGGTCGGCAAACGTGGACTCGGGTTTGGGCGCAATCACGGGATTGCCGCTCACCGGCCGGGCAAACGGGCCAATCACCCAGGGCTCGGCAGTCTGCGCATACAACGTTGCGGAGAGCAGCGGAATTGCAGCCAGCGCCAAACGCTTTGGAATTCTCATTCGGTGTGTTTCCCTTCATCTCAGAACTTGAAGTCGAGTCAACGATTCACAATCCGGCTCTGAAAAGAACCGGCACCATCTTACTCTGGGTCTCCGCTCTCGCCGGCGGCATAAAAACTCAGCGCGGCATCCCCCTGCTCCAGCAGCCGTGTGCGTTGGAGCGCCCCATAGCGGTCCGCGAGCTTCTCCTTGCGCCGGTGCTCGGCAATCACCAGGGCCCCCTCGGCCAGCAGCCCGCCTCCGGCTCCGCCCAGCAGCCCAAGGGTCGCCGCGTACTCGTCGGCCGCATCCCAGGGCGGGTCGAGAAAGACCACGTCAAAAGGCCCTCCGCGCGCTTTGCGCAGGAACGGCCCCACGCCGCCAGTGTCCAATGCGAATCCTGTGCGGACGCCCAGCTTTTCCAGGTTGGCGCGCAGAGCCTTCAGGGCCGCCGGAGCCCGTTCCACAAAGCTCACCCGAGCGGCTCCCCGGCTCAGCGCCTCCAGCCCCACCGCGCCTGAGCCCGCATACAAATCCAGAAAGGCTGCGTCCCGGATGCGCGGCGCCAGCACGTTGAAAAGCGTCTCGCGCAGCCGGTCGCTGGTGGGGCGGGTGGCCAGGCCCCCAGGGGCCTCCAATGTACGCGAGCGAAGTGTTCCGGCAATGATGCGCATCGCTGTCCAGCATATCCGAAGCAAATCACGGCCCGAGCCACTACAATCGTTCCTATGCGTGGCTGGTCAATTCCGCTGGGCCGTTGGATGGGCGTCGAGGTGCGTGTCCACGCGTTCTTTCCTTTGCTGGCGCTCGTTTGCCTGGCTCTCAGCGCGGCCAACGGCCTCGGGCGCGGCCTTGGGCTCTTTTTCATCCTGGTGGCCGCCGTGCTGGTGCGTGAGACCGCCCGCCTGCTGGCGGCAGCCTGGCTCGGATTGCGCCTGCGCGCCATTCTGCTTTTGCCCATCGGCGGATTCTTTGCCTATGCCACTCCGGAGAGCCAGGAGAGCGCCAATGCGGGCGCGGGGCAGTTCGTCATGGCTCTTGCCGGATCCCTGGCCAACGCCGCAACCGCCCTGCTGCTGGCGGTCACGCTGCTCGGCGCGGGCGGCGACGTGAAGCTCCTGGCCTTTCCCTGGATCGACGCCTCCTGCCTGCTGCGCAGCATGGTCTGGATGCAGGCCGGTCTCGCAGTGCTGCACCTGCTGCCTGCCTATCCTCTCGACAGCGGAAGGTTCCTGCGCGGCGCCTTTGCGCGCGCCCATGGCTTTTCCCCCACGGGACGCGCCGCCACCAGCATCGGCCAGGGGTTGGCGCTGCTCGCCATGGTGGGCGGCATGGTCCTGCACAGCCCATGGCTTATCATCGCCGGCTTTTTTATCATGATCGGCGCGCAGATTGAGGACCAGGGCGTCGTCTTTCAGTCCGTCGTTGACACCGTGCACATGCGCGAGGTCATGCTCACGGATTTTGCCACCCTCTCGCCCTCTGACACGCTGGCCGACGCGCTCTATCGCTGCGTCCACTCGCTCCAGGAAGACTTTCCCGTGGTGCGCGGCCCCCAGTTAGTCGGCATCGTCTCCCGCCAGCGCATTCTTGAGGCGCTGCGCAATGACGGCAACGGCTATGTGCAGTCGGTCATGTCGCGGGCCTTTCAGGTGGCCCGGCCGGAAGACACCCTTGGCACCACCATCCGCCGCATCACCGCCGGCCGAGGGCTCTCCCTCATCCCGGTCACCGACAGCGGGCGCGTGGTGGGCATCGTCAGCGTCCAGAACCTCATGAGTTCCATGTCCCTGCTGGCCGAGCAGCGCCGCATCGAGCGCGAAGAAGCCCGCCAGGAAGCCGGAGACTGAACTCTCCATGGAAGCCGACCCGCAACCGCCTCTCGCCGCCGGCCTCTACCTGGTCGCCACTCCCATCGGCAACCTGGGCGACATCACGGTGCGCGCGCTCGACGTGCTCCGCCGCGTAGACCGCATCGCTTGCGAAGACACCCGGCAGACGCAAAAGCTGCTCAACCACTTTGAGATCCACACCCCCACCCTCAGTTGCCACCAGCACAACGAGCATCACCGCGCCGCCGAGCTGATCCAGGCTCTTCAGGACGGGGGCCGCATCGCCCTGGTCTCCGACGCCGGCATGCCGGGCATCAGCGACCCCGGAGGCTGGCTGGCCGCGGCCGCCATCGCCGCCGGCGTTCCGGTCATCCCCATCCCCGGCGCCAATGCCGCAGTCAGCGCCCTGGTGGCCTCGGGACTCACAACCGGCGAGTTTCACTTCATTGGATTCCTGCCGGAGAAGGCCGGCGCGCGCCGCACACGCCTGGAAGCGCTGGCCGCCGAGACCCGGCGAGCCGAGACCGCGCGCACCCTGGTTTTTTACGAGGCGCCCCACCGCATTCTTGAGACCCTTGGCGATCTTGAGGCCGTCTGGGGTATTGAATTACGCGTCGTGGTGGCCCGTGAACTGACCAAAATCCATGAGGAATTCGTGCGCGGAACCGTCGCCCAGGTTCGCCTCGACCTTGCCGCGCGCGACCGCGTTCGCGGCGAGATTACCCTGCTCGTCGAGGCCCGGCCAGCGTCACAGGCCAAAGGCCAGGCGGCGGAGGCAAAGCCGGAAAAGATAGCCGAGCGCGTCGCCCGTCTCCAGGCTGAAGCTGGATTGGATGAAAAGGAAGCGCTCAAGCGCCTGGCGCGCGAGATGGGCCAGTCAAAGAGCGATGTTTATCGCGAGTTGCAGCGGGAACGGGCACGGCGGCGCTGAGACTGCCTCTGCGCGCAAACAGCATGGGCTAGTCCAGCAGAACCACATTGAGCAGCGACTTGTGTACACGGATGCGGCCGCTGTAGTCGATGAATCCGAGCTTGCGAAACCGGTTCATGAAGAAACTGACCCTGGAGCGCGTGGTGCCGATCATGTCGGCCAGCGTCTCCTGCGTAATGGGAGGAAGCAGCGGCTCCGGGTCCCCCGGCTTGCCAAATTCCGCCATCAGCAGCAGAATCCGGGCCAGACGCTTTTCGCTGGAGTTAAAGAGATGATCGACCAGGTCAGCCTGGGTTCTCATGCTGCGGGCCAGCAGAAACTTCATGAAGAGGTCAGACAATTCATGCTCCTCATGCATCACCCGGATCATCTCGGCTCGGGCGATCTTCAGCGCGGAGCAGGGTCCGACTGCCTTGGCGGTGGCCAGTCGCAGCCCTGGGATCATCGCCAGCGATGACTCACCTACAAAATCACCCGCCTGCAAAATCGAAATGGTGGCTTCCTTGCCGGAGTGCGAGACGACTGTAAGTTGCGCGCGCCCGCTTTGGATGTAAAACACGGAGTCGGCGTTATCTCCCTGCGAAAAGAAGCTCTCTCCATCTTCCAGATGAATGATTCTGCGACCCAGGCCCGCGCTGGCCAAAAAGGCTGCGGTATCGAACCCTGGGGGACGGATCACCTCAATTGACCGGAAACTGTCTGGACCATGGCTCGACGGGGGTCTTCGTGGCGTGGATCGCAAGAGGTTTCCCATGCCCTTTATGGTTTCATGGGCGGAGCAACCGAAGTTGGTCTCTTTTGCTCACTCTGGGAAGCGGGACACCGGCGCCAGGCGGACAGCAGGATCAGGTGCGCTGGGCACTTAACCCTCCATCTTCTTCAATTCACTTGGGTTCGAGCGTTCGTGCAAGCGCCAAGCACCGGCGCCAGGAAGCGCAAGTTAAAGAGTTGATCGACAAGGTCCGATTGGGTCTGGATTGACCGGGCCATCAGGGAATTGAAGATCAAACCGGCCAATTCGTGCCGCTGGCCCATCAGGCGGAGCATCTCGTCTCGCCGGATCATGCGTGCGGCGCAGGCCTCGATGGCGGTGGCCGTCGCCTGCCGCTTTCCCGCTATCGGGGCCAGCGACTCGGTTCCCACAAAATCGCCCGCGGTAAACGTGGTGATGACCGCCTCGTGGCCCAAACTGGAGACAACGCCCAAACGCACCCGGCCGCTCTCAAGGCAGAAGATCGAGTCGGCGGGCTCGCCCTGGGAAAAAAGAACCTGGTTCGGGGCAATTCGCAGAGTCCGCAGGGCCAGGCCTGCGTGGGTCAGGAGCGCGGAAATATCAAACGCGAACCGTTGCGATGAAGCCATGAGCACCGTCCTTGGGTCGGATTTGTGGGTCGCGCCAGGGAATCGAGACGGCCTCTTTCACCACTCAAATCCGCATGATTCCACGAGGGGAGCTAGCAATCTGTCCCGAATTGAACACTCCAGCCTGCAGGTCCGAGGCGCCAACCGTCTCCTTCTTTCGAAAGCGCTGTGAGCCTAAGTGCTCAGACCTGGCAAAGGAGCCTCGCTAGAGTGGGATTTGCCTGATGTGACCTGACTCCGCGTAATGCCAGGGACACCGCGCACAGGTAGAAAAGGGTGAATTGCATGAAGAAATTGACGACTTTGGTGGCATTGCTTGGCCTGACGACCATCGGCTGGGCTGGAACGACCCGCGAAAACGCACAGGACCGTCTGGACAACGCAGGCAAGGTCATCCACGAGATCATGGCCGCGCCCGATAGCGGCATTCCAGAAGAAGTGCTGGAACACGCGAAATGCATCGCCGTTGTGCCCCACATGATCAAGGGCGGCTTTGTGTTTGGCGCAGAGAACGGCAGAGGCGTGGCCACCTGCCGCACCGCCGAGGGATGGAGCGCTCCGGCGTTCTTTGCCATCACCGGCGGCAGTTGGGGATTGCAGATTGGCGTTGAAGGCGTTGACCTGGTCCTGATCATCCAGAACGACAAGGGCGTCGAACGCCTGCTCTCCAGCAACTTCTCGATCGGCGCGGACGCCTCGGCGGCAGCCGGTCCGGTCGGCCGTCACGCCTCCGTTGGCACCGATTGGAAACTCGACGCGGAGATCCTGACCTACTCGCGCGCCAAGGGGCTTTTTGCCGGGCTGACCGTCAAGGGCGCTTCCATTCGCCGCGATGATGACTCCACAGAAG
This sequence comes from uncultured Acidobacteriaceae bacterium, assembly GCA_903849645.1. GTDB lineage: Bacteria > Acidobacteriota > Terriglobia > Terriglobales > Acidobacteriaceae > Telmatobacter. The sequence continues at coordinate 43,301 of CAINJJ010000025.1, forward strand.
CCATCTATGGCAATGATGTCTCGACCCACCGCATTCTGCGCGGCGAAGTCGCGGTGCCCGCCTCGGCCCATAACTTCCTCGACGCGGTCCGGGAAGCCAAGGCCCAGTCCGTCGCCGCCAACCAGTAACGCCTCTCCATCGCCAGAAATGCGCGGGCGCTGTTCAGGGTCTTCAACTCCTGAGGCGCCCGCCTCAACTTGGAAGGAGTCTCCATGCTTTGGACAATCTTTGTCATTCTCCTGGTTCTATGGCTGCTGGGCTTCAGCTTCCATCTCGCCGGCGGCCTGATTCACATCCTGCTGGTGATCGCGCTGGTTGTGCTTGTCATCAACCTGATCAGCGGGCGTCGAACCGCTCTCTGACATCACCAGGGCCTTACTGGGAGCTCTCCATCACGGCCCAGTGACCCACGACTTGAGGCGGCTTCACAGGTTGCGGAAAACTCATCTCGGCCCGGCTTTGTAAGAAGGGCACGGCTTTAGCCGGGCCGCAAATGCAACAAAAAACGACGGGCTTCAGCCCCTGTGGGATGCGCTTCTGGGACTCTGACTGCAACAGCATTTTTTCGCAGTCTTTTCAGCCCTCCCCCGCACTATCGGCTGAACTCGCCATCGCATCCGGATCTCTTCCCCTGCGCGCCTCGTCCATCTCCTCGATCAACTGCACAACCTGCTCCCGCTTGCGGGGGCTCATGTCCAGAAACCGTATGCCCACCTGATGGCGGTCATGGATTGCCTGGGTCACGCCGCCCAACCGGAGCGGCAACCCATCCAGGCGAAACTCCGCCTCCACCCGCGTGTAAATCCCCACTGGAAATCGATCATCGGTCCGGATTCGACACCCGTGCAAGCTCAGATCCAGAATCTGTCCGCGCAGTCTCGACCCGATCTTGACCAGGTGCAGCACCGCCGAGGTGTCCAGTGCAAGTCGGGACAGTACGCGGCGATCTCGCCCAGTCCCCTGACTCAAGCGGGACGGCGCCGAAATCAACTTTTCAGCAGGGGCCGCTGGCTTTTGTGGGGCGCTGCTGGTGGGGCGAACAAGGATCAGCGCTGGGGCCGGCCCATGCACCCCGATTTGGGCTTGGCCCGCAGCAGGGGATGAGGGTATTCCCGGCTGGTTGGAGCAGGCCACCTCGATCTCAGAGAGTGCTTCGGCAAGTTCATCCCTGCGACGAGCCGGCAGGTCCACAAACCGGATGCCGGCAAGGTGCCGCCGGTCGGTCCACTGCGTGACCCCGCTGAATCGGAAGGCAAACCCGCGCACCTTGAAGTGAACTTCCACCCGTACCTGGATGCCTGCCAGAAACCGCTCCTGGGTCCGCAACCGGCAGCCGGTCAGGCTCAGGTCGAGCAGGGTGCAGGCCATCCGGGCGCCCTGGTTCACCAGCAGGAGGCTGGCGTCTTCGTCCACCGCGAATCGCGGAGCCGTCCGGCGATTCGGGCGTCTGGCTGCGGGCTCTTCCGTTCTCTGCTCCGCTTCCATGGCCGCCCCTCACCGGCTTTCAGGATCGTTCAATGTCCCCCGGCCAGGTCCCAGGGACGGCGCGGTGCTGCTTCCACCGCTTCCCGGCCCTTCAGCCGGTCATATTCGTAGAGGTCGCTCGTTGTCCCCAGCGACTCGTTGTACAGGCTGGTCGCGCCCGTCACGCGCTTCAGCTCTTCGCTGAACTCATGAATCGCCTGCAATTGGCTTGCCGTCGCGGGCAGCTCAAATTTGGAGGTCTTAATGAACTTCTGGTAGCCCCGGTCCAGAAGACGAGCCACCTCGCCCCGCACCAGCGCCCCCGGCGCTACCGCAAACCCCGCCGGCGCCCCTTTTTCTGCCCCGGCCACCAGCACCGCCCCTGCGCCGTACTTGCTCACCAGCGCGCCCCCTGCAACTTCAGCGGAGGTTGAAACATCGAAGGAATGCGCTCGCAGGGACTCAAGCGCCTGTTCAAAGTTCGGAGTGCGGGATTTGCGGCCCATTTTCGGCTTCCAATCTGCGAGGATGGTAAGAGGAACCTAGCCAGGAGTGAATCGAATCCAGGCTCACATCCTCAATCTCGCATATCCAATCTCGCATAACGGGAGCGCTGACCGCAATTTCCCATGGCCATAGACGACCTGCAAGCCCATCTCGGCGTGGCGCTGCCTGAGCGCATCGGCAAGACCCCGCTGGTCCGGCTCTCGCAGCCCGTGCGCGGGCTGGAAGGCATTACCCTGCTGGGCAAGGCCGAGTGGGCCAACCCCGGCGGCAGCGTCAAGGACCGCGCCGCGGCGGGCATGGTGCGCGACGCCATCCGTCGCGGAATGCTCATCCCCGGCAAGACGCTCCTCGACGCCACCAGCGGCAATACCGGCATCGCCTTCGCCATGCTGGGCGCCGCGCTTGGCTTTCCTGTGCAACTGGCCATGCCCTCCAACGTCTCGCCGGAGCGCAAGAAGACGCTTGCCGCCTACGGCGCCCGTGTGGAGTGGACCGACCCTGACCAGGGCTCCGACGGCGCCATCCGCCGCGCCCGGGAGATGGCCGGCAATGACCCCGCCCGTTTCTGCTACGTCGACCAGTATTCGAACGACGCCAACTGGCTGGCCCACTATCGCACCACCGGGCCAGAGATATGGGAACAGACCTCCGGCCGCATCACCCACGTTGTGGCCGGACTGGGCACCAGCGGCACCTTCATGGGCACCACCCGGCGGCTCAAGGAGATGAATCCGGCGTTGCAGGCCATCAGCGTCCAGCCCGACTCTCCGTTTCACGGCTTGGAGGGTCTCAAGCACATGAGCTCGGCCATTGTGCCCGCCATCTACAACCCCCACCTTGCCGACCGCGTTCTGGAAGTTGAAACCGAGGCGGCCTACGAGATGGCCCGTCGGCTGGCCAGGGAAGAGGGCCTGCTGGTCGGCGTCTCCGCTGCCGCCGCGGTGGCGGCTGCTGCGGGGATTGCCCGCGAAGAGGCGGCGGCCGGCAGAGCAGCGGTCATCGTCGCCATCCTTCCCGACTCCGCCGACCGCTATCTGTCGGAACGATTCTGGGAGGAAGCATGAGCCAACTGCGCCTGACCTCGGCCGTTTACCAGGCAATCCGCGCCCACGGGGAGCAGACCTACCCCAATGAGTGCTGCGGCGCCCTGCTGGGCCGGTCCACGCCCCTGGGATGGCAGGTGGAGGCTTCGGTCCAAGCCGGCAACACCCGCACCGACTCGGCCCACAACCGCTACCAGATTGCCCCGCTGGAGTTGGTCCAAATCGAGCGCGAAGCCCGCCGCCGGGGACTCGATATCGCCGGTTTTTACCACTCCCACCCCGACCATCCGGCGTGGTGGTCTCTCACCGACCTGTCAGAGGCCCATTGGCTGGGCTGCTCCTATGTCATCACCGCCGTAGCGCAGGGTGTTGCCGCCCAGACCAACTCCTTCCTGCTGGCCGGCGCCGCCGAGGAAGACAAGCGATTTGAACAGGAACCGATTCTGGTGGACGATCAGAGCATCGCAACCGACCGCTCCTGAATCTATAGATTGACAACGAGGAAAGAGCCCATGACCATCTTCATCCCCACGCCGTTGCGCTCGTATGCGGGCGGCCAGTCCACCGTCGAGGTGACCGCCGCCACCATTGCCGAAGCCCTGGAAGGGCTTACCCAGGCCCACCCCCCCCTGCAGAAGCACCTGTTCACGGCCGAGGGCAAGCTGCGCGCCTTTGTTAACCTGTATTTAAACGACGAGGATGTGCGCTACCTCCCGGCCAAAGAGGCCACGGCCGTCTCCGCCTCCGATACGCTCTCGATCATTCCCTCCATCGCCGGCGGCTGCTAGCTTTTCAGCCGCCCCGGAAGCGTCCCATTCAACAGAAGATGCACCCCGAACCCGAGAACAGGACCATGGCCACCACTGAATCTGCCGCGCTGCCCGAACTGACCACCGACGACCTCTCCCGCTACTCGCGGCACCTGATCCTGCCCGAGGTGGGCATGGAGGGCCAGCAGAAGCTCAAGGCTGCCAGGGTTCTTTGTGTCGGAACAGGCGGCCTCGGCTCTCCTCTGGCCCTCTATCTGGCCGCGGCCGGCATCGGCACGCTCGGCCTGGTCGACTTTGACGTGGTCGACGCATCCAACCTCCAGCGCCAGATCATCCACTCCACACGGGACATCGGCCGCAAGAAGCTTGACTCCGCCGAGGAGAAGCTCCTCGCTCTCAATCCGGCCATCCGCATTGTGAAACACGACACCATGTTGTCGAGCGCCAATGCCCTCGACATTCTCAAGGACTACGACATCGTGGCCGACGGCACGGACAACTTCCCCACCCGTTACCTGGTCAACGATGCCTGTGTGCTGCTGGGCAAGCCCAACGTCTACGGCTCCATCTTCCGCTTTGAAGGCCAGGCCAGCGTATTCGCTACCGAAGCGGGACCGTGTTACCGCTGCCTTTACCCCGAGCCGCCGCCGCCGGGACTGGTTCCCAGTTGCGCCGAGGGCGGGGTGCTGGGCATTCTCCCCGGCCTGGTCGGTGTCATCCAGGCAACCGAGGTCATCAAGCTGATTCTGGGCAAGGGCGAATCGCTCGTCGGCCGCCTCTTGCTGGTGGACTCGCTCAACATGCGCTTCCGCGAGCTCAAGCTGCGCAAGAATCCCGAATGCCCGATTTGCGGACCGAACCCAACCGTGACACAACTCATCGACTACCAGCAGTTCTGCGGCATTGTCCCGGAAGCCCCGGAGGAGAAGACATTGAAAAATGGAATTCCCCAGCTCACCGTCAAGGAGCTGAAGCGGCGCATCGACGCCGGCGAAGACGTCTACATTCTCGACGTGCGCGAGCCCTACGAGTACCAGATCGCCCAGATCGGCGGAAAGCTCATTCCGCAAAACGATGTCCCCAACCGCCTTGCCGAGATTCCGCGCGACCGCGAAATCATCGTGCAATGCCGCTCCGGCGTCCGCTCCCAGCGCATCGCCGAATTGCTCCAGCAGGCCGGCTACCCCAGGGTCGTCAACCTGGCCGGCGGCATCCTCGCCTGGAGCGACGAGATCGATCCCTCTGTGCAAAAATACTGACACGGTCTGGAGCGATTCGCGACATGAGCGCGTTTCTTGAAATCCCGGCGCTGCCCCCGCGCAGCATTGTGCTGAACCCTCCCCTCAGCGACGAGGAGTTCGAGAGGCTGTGCGAGAGAACTGAATTCGCGCTCCTTGAGCGAACCAGGGAAGGAACGATACAGATGAACGCGCCTGCCGGAGGAATGACCAGCAACGGAAACAGCGAGATGACCCGGCAACTGCGCAACTGGTGGATTCGGCATCGGCTGGGATGCGTATTCGATTCGAGCGGCGGATTCTTTTTGCCCGATGGCTCCATGCTCAATCCCGATGCTGCTTACGTCACCGAAGAGCAACTCAAGGGGCTTACCCGCGAAGAGAGGGCACATTTCCTGCGCCTCGCCCCGGCGTTTGTTATCGAACTGCTATCCCTGAGCGACAGCCTGGCTGAGACCGCCAGGAAGATGGAAGCCTGGATCGTCAACGGAGTCCAACTCGGCTGGCTGGTGGACCCGTACGCCAAGCAGGTCCTCATCTACGAGCCTGACGCCGCGCAGCGCATCGAACAGGGTGGCAGCATAGCCGGTTCCGGCCCAGTCGATGGTTTTGTGCTCGATCTCGAAGAGATCTGGCGCTGCTACGAGAAGCGCGAAACCGAGACATCGCAAGCAGCGTGACCAGTCCCCAGTCCGTCGGCTCGCTTGATCTCCGGAGCCAGCCAGCCACTTATCCGATGAGAATGCTGCATCCGCGCCAAGACTGACGCAGTCAGCCTCGCCGCAGAAGGCTACCGCGCCATCTCCACAGGCCCGGGCCGCTGCGGCTCGCCGTTCTTGCCGTTCTCGTCCATCTTGCCAAAGATCATCTTGCCGCTTGCCGTCTGCAGCACGCTGGTCACGGAGATCTCCACCGCGCGGCCAATCATCTTGCGCGCGTGATCCACCACCACCATCGTGCCATCGTCCAGATAGCCCACGCCCTGGTTGTACTCCTTGCCTTCCTTCAGGATCAGCACGTTCATGTGCTCGCCGGGCAGCACTACCGGCTTGAGTGCATTGGCCAGGTCGTTGATGTTCAGCACCTCGACGTGGTGCAGGTGGGCCACCTTGTTGAGGTTGAAGTCGTTGGTCACCACCTTGGCTTCCCACTTCTTGGCCAGTTCCAGCAGCTTCAGGTCCACCTCGCGAATCGAGGGGAAATCGTCCGGCACAATCTGCACTTGGACAGCCGGATTGGACTGCATGCGCTGCAGCATGTCCAGGCCGCGGCGCCCCCGCTGCCGTTTTGACCCGTCGGTGGAGTCGGCCACCGTCTGCAGCTCGCGCAGCACAAACTCCGGCACCACCATTACGCCGTCAATGAACCCGGCCTCGGCGATGTCGGCGATGCGCCCGTCGATAATGACGCTGGTGTCGAGCACCTTGGCGCTGCGCCGCGTAGGCCGGTCGCTGGCGAAGATGGTGCCCAGCGCCGCCGGATTGAGCAGGTCGCCCTTGGTGGCCCCCACCAGCAGCCCCACATAGGTCATCAGCAGCAGCACAAAGATCTGCAGCGCCGCCGAGGTGGAGGTGTTGAGCGGCGCGGAGCGCAGAACCAGGCAGAACAGCGCCGCGCCGAAGATGCCGAGCACACTGCCGGCCACCGCGCCAATCAGCCGCCGCAGGGTCAGCGCGCGTACACGGAATTCGAAAACAATGACCGCGCAGGCTGAACCGGCGCCCACGCCCATCGCTACCAAAGGGGAAAGACTGAATGGATGCAGAAAGTAACTGACCCCGGCAAGCAGCGCCACAAACAGAAGACGAACAACGACCAGATCCATGAAATTGCCTACTCCCGCTGGCAGGGAGAGAAACCCTCCAGACTGGGCATAAAGGGGGAGTATGCCCATCGGCGCATGGTGTCGTCAAGTGGCGGCTGTTAACTTGCCGTGCGCCGCTCCCCATTCGAGGCCGTTCAGCTCGGCTGGGCCATGCGCTCCTATACTGAACCGATGATGCACGCCGGGAGACCCGCCGTTTCGCTCGCCTCCATTCTGGAGTCAACGGAAGAGTGCTTGAACACCGTGCGCACCCACGCGCCCGGTCCCGAGGGAGAGCTGCCCCTGTCCGCGGAGATGCTCCTCGGCGAGCCCTCGGGAAATCTCTTCGGGCTGAGCCAAAACGCGGGCATGGGCTGGGACCCCGAGCGGCTGCTGGACCCCGAATTCCTGATCCTGAGCACCCATGGCGGGCTGCGCTCAGAGAGCGGCAAACCCATCGCGCTGGGATTTCATACCGGGCACTGGGAGGTGGGTCTGTTGGTGGCCGAGGCTGCCCGGGAGCTGAAGGCGCTGCGGGCCGTACCCTTTGCCGGCGCCTGCACCGACCCCTGCGACGGCCGCACCCAAGGCACCGCGGGCATGATGGATTCGCTCGCCTTCCGCAATGATGCGGCCATGGTGCTGCGGCGGCTCATGCGGTCGCTTCCCACCGGCAAAGGCACGTTGGGCGTAGCCACCTGCGACAAGGGCCTGCCGGCCATGATGATGGCGCTGGCCTCCTCGGGCTGCCGCCCTGCCGTGCTGGTGCCGGGCGGGGTCACGCTGCTGCCTGAGTCAGGCGAGGACGCGGGCAAGGTGCAGACCATTGGCGCGCGCTTTGCGCAGGGCCAGATCAGCCTGGAATACGCGGCCGAAGTGGGTTGCCGGGCCTGCGCCTCGCCGGGCGGCGGCTGCCAGTTCCTGGGCACCGCGGCCACCGCGCAGGTGGTGGGCGAGGCGCTGGGTCTGGCGCTGCCGCACACCGCGCTTGCGCCCTCCGGCCAGCCCATCTGGCTCGACGGCGCACGGCGGTCGGCCCGTGCGCTCCTGCGCCTCCACGAGCTCAAATCAGGCGTTCAGGATGTCCTCACCGCCGGAGCAGTCCGCAACGCCATGGTGGTGCATGCCGCCTTTGGGGGTTCGACCAACCTCCTGCTCCATTTGCCGGCCATCGCCTTTCACGCCGGGCTCAAACGTCCCGAGGCGGCCGACTGGGCCGCGGTCAACCGCCTGGTCCCGCGCCTGGTGGACGCGCTCCCCAACGGACCCAGGAACTTCGCCACCGTGCAGGTCTTTCTCGCCGGTGGGGTGCCGGAGGCCATGCTTCATCTCCGCAGCGCGGGTCTGCTGGATACGGCTGTCCGGACGGTGACCGGGGAAACGCTGGGGACAAACCTCGACTGGTGGGAGCAGAGCGAGCGGCGGCAGGTGCTGCGGCGCAGCCTCATGGCTCTCGACGGCATCGATCCGGATGAGGTCATCATGACCCCGGACGCCGCGCGGGCCCGCGGGCTGACGGCGACCGTCTGCTTTCCCCTGGGAAACCTGGCTCCGGAGGGTTCGGTGGTGAAGAGCACCGCCATCGCCCCGGAGCTGATGGGCGAGGGCAACGTCTACCGCCACTGCGGCCCGGCGCGCGTGTTCATCACCGAGGAGTCGGCGATTGCGGCCATCAAGGGGGGCGGCGTGGCCGACAGTGACGTGATCGTGCTCATCTGCGGCGGCCCGGCCGGGGCGGGGATGCAGGAGATCTACCAGATCACCTCGGCGCTCAAGCAGTCGCCCCACCTCAGGCGCGTGGCGGTGCTGACCGATGCGCGCTTCAGCGGGGTCTCGACCGGCGCTTGCGTGGGGCACATCTCGCCGGAGGCGCTGGCCGGGGGGCCGATCGGGAAGATTCTCGACGGCGACCGCATCGAGATCTGGATTGACCGCGAACGGCTGGCCGGGTCCCTCGACCTGGTCGGAGAGGCAGGCGAGCTTTTCAGCGCGGAAGAAGGGGCCAGGAGGCTGAATGGCAGAGCCTTACGGCCTGACCTCAAACCGCATCCCGCGGTCCCGGATGACACCCGCCTCTGGGCCGCCCTGGTCGGGGCCAGCGGGGGCGTCTGGGCCGGCTGCGTTTACGATACGGACCGCATTGTGGCGCGGCTTGAAGTGAAAGCGCCTCGGCCCTAGTCGGAGGCAGCGGCCAGCGACCCGGCTATTCCCGAGAACTTGACCGTTACCACCGTAATGTCGTCCAACTGCCCGTAGACGCGGGCGGCCTCGGCGATGCGGGATGCCGGCTCCCGGCTCAGCGCGCGGGTCCGGTCGAAGCCGAAGAGCTTGCCTGACCGGTCCTGCGCCTCGACCACGCCATCGGAGACAAACGTCAGCCGGTCGCCGGGAGACAGCGTAAAGGCCGCGGTCTCGTAGTGTGCATCCGGGACGATGCCCAGCGGCAGGGAGCCGGGAATCTCCATCTCGTTGCCGTTCAGATAAGGAGGCAGGTGGCCGGCATTGGCCACGGTAAGCTGCCCCATGGGGCTGAGGTGGGCAATCAGGCAAGTGGTGAACCCGCCATGGGCCCGGCCCAGCACCCGGCTGTTGAGCGACGCCAGCATCTCGCCGGGGTCGGCGCGATGGGCGGCCTCGGCGCGAATGGCTCCCACCAGGACAGAGACCATCATGGCGGCGGGCAGGCCCTTGCCGCTCACGTCGCCCACAACGATCGTCATGCCGCATTGGCCGTCCGCGATCTGCTGGAAGAAGTCGCCCCCCACCTCGTCCGCCGGCTGGTAGATCCAATCCACCTCGAAACCGGGACAGTGGTCCAGGGCGTCCGGCAAGAGCACCTGCTGCACCTGCCGGGCCGCCTCAAACTCGCCCGCCATGCGCTGCTCCTGCTGGCGCGCCAGCGTAAAGCGGCGAATGAGAAACACCAGCAGGGCAAGCAGGAAGATCAGGTGGAGAAGGATGCCGTTCTGCACCGTGAAAGGTGGCAGGGGCAACGGCACTTCGAGCACCCGCGGAACGCGAATCCAGCCGGCCTGCCCCATGGCGATGGCGACATTATCAGCGAAATAGTAGCCGAGATCGAGGAGCGTGGGCAGCAGCAGCAGGCGGGCATCGAGGTTGCCGCGCAGGGCGCGCTGGACGAGCACTGCCAGGATCCAGGCCACGGCGGGCAGCAGGCAGGCGAGCTGGGTGGCGGCGGAGGCAGGTGCGGAGAACCAGCCGGGCCAGTAGAACACGGCGGCCAGGGGGCTGAAGGCGGCAAGGGCCAGCAGGGCCCTTCCCATGAGCCTGGCGTGGGTCTTGAGCACCCTGGCGAAGAAACAGAAAGCGGCAATGATGTTGATGGCCGCGAACATGCCATCGATGAGGTCGTTGATGGGGACAGGCGGCCAAAAGTAGATCTGCTGGCAGACGAAGAGGGCATTGTCGGCGGCCTGGGAGAGGAGCATGACCGCGAACCACAGGTACTCGCGCTCGGCCGGGCGAATGAGAAAGAGGCAGAGGATGGCAAAGCCGACCAGGGCCGCGGTGATGCTGTAGGAATAGGCGTCGACGTATCGGATGTTGCGAATGAGCTGGTGGTGGTTCTGCTCGGATGCAAGCAGGGTGGGGTCTCCAGCGAGGTGTCCGTTGGAGACGGGCCCGCCATTGACGTAGGCGGCCCAGATGGGCGAGTGCCAGACGCGCAGGGCGACCTGGGCGGTGCGCGGGGTGGCGCTGCCGCCGGACGTGAGCGGGTAAAGGTGATAGCTGATGAGCGTGGAGGGGATCAGCGTGGGCGGCATCTGCCCGGAACCGCCCACCCGCCGGCCGTCCACATATACCTCGAACGAAGTGATGATGGGCGCCAACAGCAGCGAGGTGGGACGCCCGGTGGCGGGGATGTGGACGCTGAATCGATACCAGCCGAAGCCGCTCATGCCTTCGTAGCCCTGCTCGCTCCATGATCGGCCGGAGTCGAGCAGCGGCCAGGCGGCGTCGTCGAACGCCGGGGAAGCCCAGAGCGGGGTGGCTGCGTCTGCACCCGCCGGCGAGTCGCCGGGGTGGAACCGCCATGGGCCAGCCAGAGAAACCACCGGCTCGCGGCCATGTTCAAGATCAAAGGACTGGGCAGGCAGCCACGCTGCCGCGAATGCGAGCACAGCGAGCGAGACCAACCGGCAAAAAGCGGAAGCAGGACGCATGGCGGCGATTCCACGGGGGGGGGTGGAGGAGCTTGGTTTGATGCTAACCCAGCCAGGCCGGGTTTGAGCCAACAATCCGGGCAGGGGCCGCTGCGTCGTCCCGCAACGAGAGAAAGCGATTAAAGTGTTGTGCATGAAAACTTCAGGTATTTTTTGCGGCCTGGCCTCCCTGGCTCTGCTGATGGCATCCGGGGCCGCGGCCGGGCAGGCGGGCGCGGCCGCTCCCCCGCAGCCGCAACTGGCGATCCTGGACACCGATATCGGCGACGATATCGACGACGCCTTTGCCCTGGCCCTGGCGCTTGAGAGCCCGGAGATTCGCCTTCTCGGCATCAATACGGCATTCGGCGACACTGAACTGCGGGCGCGCATGGTGGATCGCTACCTCGGGGCGGCGGGCCGCACCGGCATTCCCGTCAACATCGGATTGCCAAGCAAAGCCGACAACGTTTTTACGCAGAGGGCCTACGCGCAGCTTGGGCCGCGGCGGCCCCACGGCGACGGGGTAAAGTTTCTCCTCGAACAGATTCAGGCCCATCCCGGCCAGATCACCCTGATCGCCATCGGGCCGCTGGGCAACGTGAAGGCGGCCATCGATCGCGATCCGGCGACCTTCAAGAAACTGAAGCGCGTGGTGATGATGGGCGGCAGCGTCTACCGCGGCTACGACGGCGCCGGCGGGGAACGCCGCCCGGCGGACGCGGAGTGGAACATCAACCGCGACCCGGCGGCGGCGCAGGCTCTCTTCGCCTCCGGCGTGCCCATCTTCATGATGCCTCTGGACTCCACGCAGGTGCACCTCGGAACGGCGGAGCGGGAGGCCATGTTTGCCCACGGTTCGCCGCTGACCGACCAGTTGACCCTTCTCTACCACCAGTGGCTGGCGGGCACCGAGGGGCATCCGGCGGCGCCCACGCTCTTTGACCCGGTCGCCGTCACCTACGCCATCCGGCCCGACCTCTGCCCGGCGACCCCCATGCGCATCGAGGTGGACGCAAAGGGATTTACCCGCCCCGTGGAGGGCAAGCCAAACGCCGAAGTCTGCCTCAAGGCGGACGAAAAGGGCTTTCTGAATCTCCTGCTGGCGCGGACAACCGGCCAGCCGGGGCGGTAAGGGGGGGGGATTCCGGGGAGCTGGTGCACTTTTTTTGTTCGGGGGCATGAATATTTGCGCTCCAGAGGGCAGAAATGCAGCAACTGTGAGCGGGGTCACTTGCAACATCATTGACAGCAATGGAAAGTAAGGTAAAAATGGCGGGTCTAGCCAATTTGAACCGCTTCGAGCGGTCTATGGAGGGAAAGTGAGAAACGTGAAGAAAATGATGTCTTTGGGCGCCGTGGCACTTCTGGGCGCGGGTATGTTCCTGACCGGCTGCAAGTCGGCTCCGGAACTGACGGCAGCCGATGCGCTGAAACTGATCCAGGCCAAGTATGACCAGACGGCGCCCGCCGGAGCCAACGTGACCGTGGACGAAGTGGGTCTGGGCCAGGGCGTCACCGCCAAGTACTGGGGACGGACCACGCTCTATCCCAACAAGTACTGGGCGGACTTCACCCTCACGCCCGAGGGCAAGAAGGTGGTGAAGCTGGCCAGCGGCAAAGACGTGATCGAGTGGCGGCCAGACAGCCCGACCGACAAGAAGTTCTCCATCGTGGTGACCACGGTTGCCGCCAACCACCTCAAGGCGCACGATGTGACCAACATCCAGGACGAAGTGGGCGGCACCAAGAGCGCCACCTTCACTGAGGCGATCAGCCTGGAAGGCGTGCCCGACGCGCTGCAGGCCATTGCCCACAACCCCGGAAACAAGCTGAGCAGCAAGCACCAGGCCACGTTTGTTCTGGAGGGCGATGCCTGGAAGCTGCAGGCGATTCAGTAGGCAGGGCATCAGCGGCAGGGGTCAAAGCCCTTGCCCGGCCTTGAGTCATCGATCAACACGGAGCGCGCGGAGCTTTCAGGGGCCGCGCGCTCTGTTTATGGGGTAGAAGACTGAGGTTGATCCGGGCGACTGAGAGTGATGGAGAGCACTGCGTACCTGGCTAACTCCGCATAGAGTTTCGCCAAATCAGTTACTAACAGTGATCCGCCGTGAATTACACGAAAGGCCTCCTGATGACTGCATTCTTGCGTTTCTCTGCTCTTGGCTCGATCCTTGTTCTGGTTGCCGGCTGCGGAGGCTCCTCCGGCGGGGGAACGGGCGGCGGCGGAGGTGGCTCGACCTCCACAACGGTATCCGTAGTCTTCTCAGGCCCCACGCCCACGGCGGTCGCCACCAAAATCGGCGCAGGCTCGTTCGCGGCGGTCACGGCCGCCTCCAGTGTGAGCCTGTCGCTGCCGAGCGGGACGACGAGCTTTGGAGTAGCTTACGTCTGCCCGGCGCAGACACAGGTTGTGGGCCTCACCAGCGAGCAGATTACGTCGCAGGTCGTGGCCGAAGGAACCACGGCGGATGGGACTTCGTTTACGCTTACCTGTCCTTCCACTCCGGCGACCGGACCCACGGGGACCCTGACCGGGAGCGCGGACGCGAGCGCCCTCCCTGGGATCAAATTCTTCAACATCGACGCGCAGAACGGGTCATACCTTGCGACCGCGTCTTCCGGTCTTCCGGTTGCCAATTTCAGCTTTCCTGCGCCTGCAGGGAGCGACCGCGTCGATGTCCTGGCCTACAACCAGATACTGAACGGGTTTGAAGCGAGCTTTTCTTTGCTGGGCGCCAAGACCTTCACGGGCCAGACGGTGCCGGGAGCTCTCAATGGGGGCAATCCCGTTGTTCTGACCGCCGCCGACGCCACGACGCCCGAGCCGGTCACCTTCGTCAACGTGCCGGCGGGCTTTGGGACGCCGACTCTTCAGGCGTCTTTCCAGCATGCCGGAGTCAACTTCGGCACCGTCCTGGCCGCCGGAAACCTTTCAAGCTATCCGGCCATGCCGGCAGGATTGGTCGGCAGCGGCGATACGTATTTTGTTGAAGCCGAGGCGAACAACACCGCGACAGGTTCTGCGGTGGCGACTGTTTCGACCCTTTCCGCCGCAGCCCCACTTTCTGTCACCTTTCCGCCCGCGTGGGCCTACTCTGGCCCTTCTCCGGCGGCCCTGCCGAAGATGGACTTCGTTTACAGCGGCTTTGCGGGCAGGTCCGGCGTGGTTCAACTGGGCATGCTGACGTGGTCTCCGGCGACAGGGGTCATGAGCCGGTACCAGAGGATGGTCTCCGCGAACTACCAGAACGGGGCCACATCGCTCACCTTCCCCAATCTTTCGGCCATTCCAGGCTTCTTGGCGGCTGCGCCTTCAGCCGCGCAGGTTGACTGGTCGGCAAGCATCTTCGAGAGCAGTTCCGGCTTTGCGAACACGCCGCCGGCCGGCTCGACTCTGAGCCTGGTGTTGAATGGCGGGGTCTATCTTGTACCCTGATGGCGGCCGTTGCCCTGGTTTGGACGGAAAATCCTCTTCGAATCGGAGAAAGGATTGACCCCACCCCGGTTTCTTGTTATTGTAAGAAGGTTCCGCAAGAGCGCCTCCGTACGTGTGTCATAACGGTGGAAGCGCAGGGGTAGCCCAGCCAGGCAGTTTGAGGCGGGTCAAGCCCCAAGGCCAGGTCCGGTTGACCGGCCAGACATGTTCCCGAAGTGGCTCTTTTCTTGCGAAGGGCAGGAACAAATCGCATCGGCGCTCGCGCGTTCTCCACCTTGGAGGGCTATGCGAGCCGGAAACGGCGAAACGGAGTCGGCTTGGCCCGCAAAAAGTGCGGGAAAACGCCCGGCCACCGTCCCGGTTCTCGTCTGAGTTTGGAACGAAGACAGACGCGAAGCAGTAACAGACGGGCTTTCGTGCGCGTACGCGGCCACAGAAACTGGCTGCGCAACCGCCACGCAAGGCCCCAAGGTTCTGCGCGCGCCGGTCGAACAGGGTTGGGCCAACATGGGGTTGGCAGGTTTTTGGCACAAGGAGTTTCAGTTTGCCTACTTTTAATCAGCTGGTTCGCAAGGGGCGCACGGCCCCGCGGTACAAGACGGCGTCACCGGCCCTGCAGGCCTCGCCGCAGCGTCGCGGAGTTTGCACCCGCGTGTATACCCAGACCCCCAAGAAGCCGAACTCGGCGCTGCGCAAGGTTGCCCGCGTGCGCCTGACCAACGGCATCGAGGTCACAACCTATATCCCCGGCATCGGCCACAACCTGCAGGAGCACTCGATCGTGCTCATCCGCGGCGGCCGTGTCAAGGATCTGCCCGGCGTGCGCTATCACGTCGTGCGCGGCACTCTGGACTCGGTGGGCGTGGCCAACCGCAAGCAGAGCCGCTCGAAGTATGGAGCCAAGCGCGCCAAGGGCGGCGCGGCGCCAGCCAAGGGCAAGAAGTAGCAAACGGTTCCGGGGCGCGGGTTTGAACCCGGACTTGGGCAGCACACGGGGCGCGAACGCGCCTGAGGATTTGAAGGACTATGCCGAGAAAAGGGCACATTGCGAAGCGGGAAGTTGCGGCGGATCCGGTCTACGGCTCCACCCTTGTCACCAAGTTTGTGAACTCGATGATGTGGGGCGGCAAGAAGTCGACCGCCCAGGGCATCTTCTACCAGGCGATGAAGAACCTCGAAGAGAAGGGCGGCGGCGACGACGCGCTCAAGCTCTTCAAGAAGGCGGTCGAGAACTGCAAGCCGCTGCTTGAGGTCAAGACCCGTCGCGTGGGCGGCGCCAACTACCAGGTGCCGATCGAAGTCAATCCCGACCGGCGCACCTCGCTGGCCATTCGCTGGCTCATCACCTACGGCCGCAATCGCGGCGAAAAGGGCATGACCGACAAACTGAGCAATGAGTTGCTCGATGCCGCCAACGGGCGCGGCGCGGCCATGAAGAAGAAGGAAGACGTGCACCGCATGGCCGAGGCCAACAAGGCCTTTGCTCACTACCGCTGGTAGGGTGCAGACAGGGACCGGGGATACAGGAACCTGGTTGAACAGATCGATCTAACCGCGGGCCTCAAGCGCCCGCAAGGAAGAAGTTGCCGTGGCTCGCACCATACCTCTGAATCGTTGCCGGAACATCGGAATCATGGCGCACATCGACGCCGGGAAGACGACTGCGACAGAGCGCATCTTGTTCTATACGGGCATCACGCACCGCATCGGCGAAGTGCACGAAGGCACCGCCACCATGGATTACATGGAGCAGGAGCAGGAGCGCGGCATTACCATCACCTCCGCCGCCACCACCTGCATGTGGCACGACTACCGCATCAACATCATTGATACCCCCGGCCACGTGGACTTTACCGCCGAGGTGGAGCGCAGCCTGCGCGTGCTCGACGGCGCGGTGGCGCTGTTTGATTCTGTCTCCGGCGTGCAGCCGCAGACCGAGACCGTGTGGCGTCAGGGAGACAAGTACAAGGTGCCGCGCATCTGCTTTGTGAACAAGATGGACAAGAACGGCGCCGATTTCGAGCACGTTCTCGACACCATCCGCAAGCGCCTGGGCGCACGGCCCGTGGCCCTGCAGATTCCCATCGGCGCAGAGGCAAATTTCAAGGGCGTCATCGACCTGATCGAGATGCAGGCCATCGTCTGGCGCGACGAGACCATGGGCGCGAAATACACCATCGAGCCCATCCCCGCCGAGTTGCAGAAGAAGGCCGAGGCCTTCCGCCTTCAGCTCATCGAAGTGATCGCCGAGACCGACGATGTGCTGCTCGAGAAGTTTCTCGAGGGCGAGACGCCGACCATCGCCGAGCTCAAGGCCGGCATCCGCCAGGCGACCATCGACCTCAAGGTCTTCCCGGTCATCTGTGGAAGCGCCTTCAAGAACAAGGGCGTGCAGACGCTGCTGGACGCGGTGATCGATTACCTGCCCAGCCCGCTGGACAAGCCTCCGGTGGAGGGCATCGACCCCAACCACATCACCACGACGGTCATCCGCAAGGCGGACGACAATGAGCCGCTCTCCGCGCTGGCCTTCAAGATCATCAACGATCCATTCGGCAAGCTCTGCTTTGTGCGCGTCTATTCGGGCTCGCTCAAGACCGGCGACACGGTTCTCAATCCCCGCACCGGCAAGACCGACCGTATCGGCCGCTTGGTCAAGATGCACGCCAACAAGCGCGAGGACGTGACGGAGATCATGGCCGGCGACATCTGCGCCTGCGTGGGCATGAAGGACCTGAAGACCGGCGACACGCTCTGCGCTCCGCATCATCCGGTTGCGCTCGGCGCCATCACCTTCCCGGACACGGTCATCTCGGTGGCCATCGAGCCCAAGACCAAGGCCGACCAGGAGAAGATGGGCATCGCGCTGGCGCGACTGGCCGACGAAGATCCCACCTTCAAGGTCCGCACCGACGAGGAGTCGGGTCAGACCATCATCAGCGGCATGGGCGAACTGCATCTGGAGATTCTTGTCGACCGCATGAAGCGCGAGCACAAGGTCGAGGCCAATGTGGGCGAGCCCAAGGTGGCCTTCCGCGAGACCATCCGCAAGACCGCCGAAGCCGAGGGCAAGTACATCCGCCAGACCGGCGGCTCGGGCAACTACGGACATTGCAAGCTGCGCATCGAGCCCAACGAGCCGGGCGCGGGCTACGAGTTCATCAACGGCATCAAGGCCGGTTCGGTGCCCAAGGAATACATCAAGCCCATCGACCAGGGCGTGCAGGGCGCCATCGAACTGGGCATCCTGGCGGGCTATCCGCTGGTGGACATCAAAGTCACTCTGTTTGACGGCAGCTACCACGAAGTCGATTCCAACGAAATGGCCTTCAAGTTCGCCGGCTCGATCGCCTTCAAGGAAGCCGCCCGCAAGGCCAGCCCCGTGCTTCTGGAGCCGGTGATGGCGGTGGAAGTCACGGTTCCCGAGGAGCACATGGGAACCATCATCGGCGACATCAACTCGCGCCGCGGCCGCATTGAAGGCATGGAGCACGCCGCCGGCTCGCAGGTGATCAAGGCGATCGTGCCGCTCAAGGAGATGTTCGGTTACGTGAACGACATTCGCTCGTCCACCCAGGGCCGCGCTTCTTACTCGATGCAGTTCGCGCGCTACGAAGAAGCTCCCCGCATGATTGCCGACGAGATCATCGGCAGGGCGCAGGGCAAGTAAGACAGGTTTTGGGGCTGGAGCCGGATGGCCGGCGCCCTCGGTTGCAACGGGCAGTACGAGCTACGAAAGGGATGCAGGAACTCTTATGGCGAAGGAAAAGTTTGACCGTTCGAAGCCGCACGTGAACGTGGGAACGATCGGGCACATCGATCACGGCAAGACGACGTTGACGGCGGCGATCACGAAGGTATTGCAGAAGCACAACCCGAAGAACACGTTCCGTTCG
>CAINJJ010000026.1 GCA_903849645.1 uncultured Acidobacteriaceae bacterium
GTGTAAACCTCCTGGCATGTCTGCGGAGCGCACGTTGCAAATGCCAGCACCGCACCCGTCGCCCCTGCCTCCAGAGACTCCAGCATCGTCGAAGGCGACCCCGTCAGCACCTGGAACCCCACTTCTTTCGTTCGCGTCTTCAGCGCCGGCACCGGTGGCGCCGTCGCCACAGCCGCGCCCGCCGCCAGCCCTTCGGCTGAAACAAATGTCGCCGCGCCACCCTCAGATGGCCTCGCCTTCAGCATCCGCCCCGTCACCGCCTCAAACACAGGCGTCACCGTCACGGTTCGCTTCGGCGCATTCCGCGTGGCATCCACCACCGCCTGAATCCGCTCCACCTTCCCGCTCGAATCCTTCAGTCCCAGAATATTCGGGTGATCCGCCAACTCGGCAACCACCTGCAGCGGAATCTCAAACTCCGTAAATCGCGGAATCGAATACAGCACCACCGGCAGCGCAGACCGGTCCGCAACCGTCCGGTAATACGTCAGCAGCGCCTTGTCCGTCAGTTGCTGCCGGTAATAGCTCGGATTCCGCACCAGCACCGCGTCGTATCCAAAGTCAGCCGCAGCAGCAGCCAGCTCCAGTGTCGCCCTCACGCTCTCACGTGCCACGCCGGCCACCAGCACCTTGTCCGCTGCCGCAGCCTCGGCCGCAACCCGCAGCACTTCCCGGCTCTCACCATCGGTCAGCGATACCGCTTCGCCCGTCGAGCCCAGAATCACCAGCCCGCTCAGTGCCGACATCGACAGCCGTGCAACGTTGTACTCCAGCTTGCGAAAGTAAACCCGTTCATCCGGATAGAACGGCGTGGTGGCAGCAGCGAATATACCCTCTAGCAACATGCCTTCATTTTAGAACCACAGGGCCGCTCCCCTCCAGACTCCCCCAAAAGTGGGCCATCATCCCTGTGTTCACCACCCCGGCCATCGCGTACACTTGGGGTGTTACAACAACACGCCTCGGAGGGGTTTCGGGATGACCGAATTGACCATGCAGGATGAGCAGGGACCAAACATTGGAAAACAGGCACTGTGGATCCTGATTCACACCCTGGTCGCCTTTGGCTCCTGGGTCGCCATGATGGCCGCCATCACCCTCATGAACCCCCAGAATGTCCCCGCCGCCATCACCTGGGCCCTCGCATTCGCCTTCCCGGCCATCGTCGGTTTTCTCTTCACCAAGGCCAAGCAGAACGAGATGGCGCCCCACGTCTGGCTCATCGGCCTCATCTGGTTCCTCATCATCTGCCTCTGGGTTCTCGACATGCCCACCGGCCCCAACCAGTGCTACCACTGCGATGCCACCCAGAAGATTCTGCTCACCTTCTTCAGTACCTCTGAAGACAGCGGCCTCATCGACGGTCAGGGCCGCCTCGTCGGAACCTGGCCCGCCACTGCCCTCATGGCCTACGGCTTTGCCGCCGGATTCGCCCTCAACAAGCCGAAGGGTTCCGCCAGGAAGTAACGTTTTTCACACATCCCCAAAACGCCAGAAAGGCGCTGTGAGCCGAGGAGTA
>CAINJJ010000027.1 GCA_903849645.1 uncultured Acidobacteriaceae bacterium
CCTCCACGACGTGCGCATCGAGCTTTACGGCGCCGATGGCAGCCGCGTGGACCGCATCGAGGGCAGCGAGTTCGAGTATGACCAGAAGGCGGGCACGGCCAAGGCCGCAGGCCAGGTGGAGATCACCGTCATGCGGCCCGGTGTGGCTCCGGCCATCGCCCCCAAGGCCACCCCCGGCCAGGTTGTGGGCAGCAAGGCCAACCCCCTCGCCTCGGCTGTGGACAAGGCCGCTTCAGGCGAGATTCACGTCAAGACCAGCGGCCTAACCTTTGACCAGAACACCGGCATGGCCGCCACCCGCCAGCGCGTGGAGTTTGACCTGGCCCAGGGCTCAGGCAGCGCGCAGGGGGCGGTCTATGACTCCGGGAAGGGCCTGCTGACACTCGACCATGCCGTGGAACTGACAACGCGCCGTGGTCCGGCCACCCTCACCCTCCACGCCGCCCACGCCGAGTTTGAGCGCGATGACCAGCTCTGCCGGATGACTGCCGCCACCGCCGACTATCAGGGAGGCCAGGCCGCCGCCGGCCAGGCCACCATCGCCTTTCGCGACAACGGGTCCGCCGAAAGGCTAGACGCATCCTCCGGATTCACCCTCACGACGAACTCCGGCAGCCGGCTCGCGGCGCCCACCGGCCAAATCGAGTTTGACGAGCACAACCAGCCCCATCATGGCCGCCTGACCGGCGGCGTCACCATGGATGGATCCAGCCAGGCCAGGGGCACGGAGAGAGTCCTGCACGGAACAGCGCCCACCGCGGATCTGCAATTCACCTCCCAGGGCGGTCTCCGCCACGCGCATCTCGAGCGGGGCGTGGAACTCGACAGCACCGAACGCAGCCAGGCAGGCAGCGAACCGCTCCGGTCCACGCGCCACTGGCGCTCGCCGGTGGCTGATGCCGAGTTCCGCGAAGCCGGCCACGGACGAATGGAACTGGCCTCCATCCACGGAGCGGGCGGCGTCGCCATCACCGGTGAGAGCCAGCGCGGCCAGGGCCCGGTCACTCCTTCGCGCGTCCAGGCAGACGACATCACAGGCCAGTTTGCCGAGGGCTCCACGCTCACCGCAATCACCGGCGCTGGCCACGCCCTCATCGAACAGACCACCCCCAAAGGCGACCGCCAGACCACCAGCGGCGACCGGTTGGATGTCCGGTTCAGCGCGGACGCAAACCCGGCCGTGAAGGCCGCCGCCAGTCGCGATGCCGCCGCCGCCGGACAGATTCAGGCCGCGACCGTCGACGGCCACGTCATTCTTCTGGACCAGCCTGCGGCAAAGCCCGGCGTCCAGCCCCCAGCCCCCCTCCGCGCCACCGCGGGCCACGCCGTCTATGAGTCGGAGGGCCAGTGGCTGCGCCTCACCCTCTCCCCCAGGGTCGAGAGCGGAGGGCTCCAGCTCACGTCTGACAAGATCGACGTCTCCCAGGCCTCCGGCGATGCCTTTGCCCGCGGCAACGTCAAGGCCACCTGGCTCGAATCCCCCGGCCCGCTCCAGCAGAAGGCCGTCCCTGGCACCTCAGCCCTGGGTGGAATCGCCCTCGGCGGCCAGGGTCCCGCGCACGCCGTCGCTGCCGAAGCCCAGCTCCAGCGCGCCAGCGGCGAAACCACCTTCCGCGGCCAGGCGCGCCTCTGGCAACAGGCCAACTCCATCGCCGCTCCGGTCATCGTCATTGACCGCACCCGTCAGACTCTGACCGCCCGCGCCACCGACCCCGCAGACCCCGTGCGGGCCGTCCTGCTCAGCGCTGCCGCCCTCACGCCGGGCAGGGAAGGGGCGGCTCATCAGGCGTCACCCACGCTCATCCGCGTCCGCGGCTCGGACCTCAAATACTCCGACGCCGAGCACAAAGCCGTGATTCATGGCGGCGCGGCTGGCGGCGTCGTGGCGGAGTTGGGCGCCGTCACCGTCAGCTCCAGCCAGGTGGAGCTGGCCCTCTTGCCGCCCGGCAATCACGCCGGCAAGGACAGCGCCTCAGCGCAGGTGGACCGCATGACCGCCCGCGGCCAGGTCGTGCTCACCTCCCAGGGCAGGCGCGGAACCGGCGACCAGTTGACCTTTGCCAATGAAACCGGCGACTACGTCCTCACCGGCACGGCCGCCGCGCCCCCCCGCATGACCGACCCAGTCCGCGGCTCGGTCACCGGAGAGGCTTTGATTTTCCATAGCCGCGATGATAGCGTCAGTATCGAAGGCGGCGGACGCAAAACCACGACGCAGACCACGGCGCCCAAGTGAGCCCGAACGCAAGTTGGATGAGGCGGCGGAAGCGAGCCTGATGGAAACACTGATCGCAGAGGGAATCGGCAAGACCTACAAGGGACGCCCGGTAGTCCGCGGTGTGGACCTGAAAATCAGCCGCGGCGAGGTGGTCGGCCTCCTCGGGCCCAACGGCGCCGGCAAAACCACCAGCTTTTACATGATTGTGGGCCTCGTGCCTCCCCAGACCGGGCGCATCCTCGTGGACCAGACCGACATCACCCGCGTGCCCATGTACCTGCGCGCCCGCAACTACGGCATCAGCTACCTGCCCCAGGAGCCCTCGGTCTTCCGCAAGCTCACAGTCGAAGAAAACATTCTGGCCGTGCTTGAAGCCCAGCCACTGGGCAGCCGCGAGCGCAAGACCCGCGCCGAGCGCCTCATCCAGCAGTTGAACCTGGGACACATCCGCACCACCCGCGGCTATGCGCTCTCGGGCGGTGAGAGGCGCAGGGTTGAGATCGCCCGCTCCCTCTGCATCCAGCCCAACTTCATCCTGCTCGATGAGCCCTTCAGCGGCATCGACCCCATCGCCGTCCTCGAACTGCAGAAGATCATCTTCGACCTCAAGGCCAGCGGCATCGGCATCCTCATCACCGACCACAATGTGCGCGAGACCCTCAGCGTCACCGACCGCGCCTACATCATCGCCGAGGGCCGCATCATCTTTGCCGGAACCCCCCACGAACTGGGCAACAATCCCGATGTCCGGCGCCTCTATCTGGGAGAAGGTTTCTCCATGGGTTGATGAACTGCTCCGGAGGGGTAGAAAATGGGGACGTGGCCGGGAATCGCCCGGCGGCCCACCCAAGCCGGTTCGGACGGACTAGTATCCATCCAGGCGAGGATTCCGGGATTGGAAGCATCCCAAACCGGGACATTGTTATCGACGCTTGTCATTTTGACCATGAGCCAATTCCTCACCCGATTAAACTGACGGTGAGTCCAGACGGGAATGAGTTTCTTTTATGGCGCTGCTGCAGCCCAAATTAAGCTTGAAGGTCGCACAACGCCAGGTCCTGACTCCAGGCTTGATGCAGATGGTGAGCGTGCTTGCGCTCAACAAGCTCGAGCTCAAGGAGATGATCGATGCCGAGATGGTTGAAAATCCCGTCCTGGAAGAGATTGACGAGTCAGTTCCGATGTTGGATCAGGTCGCGGGCCGCGAGGAGCGCATGGAGCGCGGAGCGGAGGAGCCCCCGCCTCCCCCCAAGGACCCATTCAACGAAGTCGACTTCGGATCGTATTTCCAGGAGTATCTTGACCCCGGCTACCGCACGCAGCCGGAGTATGAAGAGAGCGAAAAGCCCTCGTTTGAGAACTTTCTCTCCCAGCCTACGACTCTTTCCGATCACCTGGCGTGGCAACTGGGGGCTCTGACCCTCGACCCCAGCCTCCAGTATGCGGCCGAGTTTGTCATCGGCAACCTCGATGAAGACGGATACCTCGTCGGCGGCGAGCAGGAACTGGTCGAGTCCTTCGGTGAAGTTCCCCAGGCGGGTTCGGCGGAGGACCAGGAGCAGGAGAACACCGAGGCCCTCGAACTGCTCCGCCGGGGCATTGACCTGGTGCAGCATCTCGACCCCGCCGGCATCGGCGCCCGTGACCTCCGCGAGTGCCTCCTCATTCAGATCGCCGCCCAGCAGCACGAGTTTGACCATCTCTTCGCCCACCATCCCGTCGACCCGGAAGCTGACCCACATGGCAGCTTTCGCGCCGAGGCCGAGGCCCGGCTTCAGGAGCGCCGTCGCAGCATTGAAGTCGCCGCTCTGATTGTGGACAAGCACTTGCAACTGCTCCAGAAGCGAGACGTCAAGGACCTCGCCCGTGTTCTCCAGATATCGCAAGTGGAGGCGCATGCCGGCATCGAGTTTATCCGCACCCTTGACCCCCGGCCGGGCCGCCTTTACAACCGCGACCAGACGCGCCTCATCGAGCCGGATGTGGTCTTTATCAAGCAGGGCGGCGAGTGGATGGTCTCCATGAACGAGGAGAATCTGCCCAGCCTCCGCCTCAGCCGCCGCTACCGCCAGATGCTCTCCGCCCAGGGCACCGACAAAGAGGTCAAGGACTACGTCAAGGAGCGCTTCCGCTCCGCCCTCCAACTCATGCGCAACATCGCCCAGCGCAAGAGCACCATCCTGCGCACCTGCGAGGTGATCGTCCGCCGCCAGCAGGAGTTTCTTGACAAGGGCATTGAGGCCCTGCGCCCCATGATGATCAAGGAGGTGGCCGAGGAGATAGGCGTCCATCCCTCCACCGTCTCCCGCGCCGTGGCCAATAAGTACGCGCACACCCCGCAGGGCGTCATCGAGCTCCGCTTCTTCTTCTCCGAGGGCTCCAACGGCCCCGAGGGCGCGGATACCCCTCTGCTCCTGCTCAAGCGCAAGGTGCGCAAGTTCATCGAGGATGAGGATGCCCGCCATCCCCTCACTGACGACCAGTTGGCGGCCATGCTCCAGGCCCAGGGCATCCAGTTGACCCGCCGCACCGTCGCCAAATACCGCGAGGACATGAACATCCCCAGCACCCATCAGCGCCGCCGCCGCGAGGGCTGAGCCCAAAGCGGGAGACAGCTCTTTGCGGCGCACCGCTTGTTTTTCTCCACACCCCCCGGCAAATGCTATAGAATCCGAGGTTCTCCAGCCGGGAAGCCGAGCGCGGAGAACCAACAGAAAGCGGAGGCTGACCATGGAAGTGGAGTTCACCGCGAGACAAGTGAAGATCTCCAAGGCGCTGCGCACGCAGGCCGACGAGGGTATGCAACGAATCGCCCGCATCATGGGCAAAACCGCCAGCGCCAGCATCACATTCAGCACCCAGAAGCGCCTCCTCATCGCCGAGGTCACCATCAAGGCGCGTCTCCAGACCATCGCGGCCACGGGCAAGGCCGACACCATCGAGTCCGCGCTGCGCCAGGCCATCGAGCACGCGGAAAACCAGGCCCGCCGCCATCGCGACCGCCGCCTTGAGAGCAAGCGCCTGCCCAAGGAGGAGAAGGTTCTCACCGCGCCTCCCGTCGCCCGGCCCAAGTCCCGCGCCGCCCAGCCGGAGCCGGCCGCGGACGGCAAGCCTGCTGCGCGCTCCACCAAGGGACGCGCCGCCATCGCCGTTCATTCCTTTCCCCCGCGCAAGGCGGTGGTCGAGTCCCACATCGTCAAAAGCAGCGACTCGATCGCCCTCCGGCCCATGAGCATCGAAGAGGCGGTCAAGGACACCGAGTTCCGCGATCGCGATCTGCTCGTCTTCCGCAGCACCTCCGGGGAGCTGTTCGTTCTCCATCGCCGCCGCGACGGCCAGATGGAACTGGTCGAGATTCCATAACAGCCTCCAACCCTCCAACCCCCTGAAACCGCAGGCGCGCCGCCCTCCCCTGGGTGGCGCGCTGCCCCTCCTGCCTCCGGGTCCACGTCTGCCGCGCCCACAAGAATCCTCCGCCCATGGGATTCATCCCCTCAACCCAACGTGACTTTTGTCCCTCCCTCTACCCGGTTTAGGGGATTTTAAAGAGTGCGCGTGCGGCCTAGCATGGTCCGAGTGATGCCGGAAATCAGCGCAATTCCCTGGAGCCCCATGACCTTGAATCTTCCGGAGAACTCGGAGTTTGCCGGGCAGCAGGAGGTTCTGGACGCCCTGCCGGTGCTGGTTTTCCTTGAGCGCGCAGGGAACATCGTCTTTGCCAATGCCGAGGCGCGCCAGATGCTGGGCATGGCCGACGAGCCATGGCTCCAGCGCCCCGTCGAAGATGTTCTGTGGGGCCTCTTTCCCGGCACCGCCGAGCCGCAGACGCAGCTCACCGGCACCCGCCGCGGCAGCCCGTTTCACGCCACTCTCCCCTCCAAGAGCGGCCGCCTCTATCCCGTCGAGGGCACTTACAGCATCGTCAACCCCCAGTTGCGCGAGGCGGTCATTGTGGCCCATCCAGGAGGCCGCGACCGGGCCGCCAGGCCCCGCCTCATGGAAGACGTGCTCTCTTGCATCCCCGAGGCCGTGGCCATCGTCTACGGAAACCACGTCCTCTATACCAACGCCGCCTTCACCCACATGTTCGGCTACG
Organism: uncultured Acidobacteriaceae bacterium; assembly: GCA_903849645.1. GTDB lineage: Bacteria > Acidobacteriota > Terriglobia > Terriglobales > Acidobacteriaceae > Telmatobacter. Next base: position 6,315 of record CAINJJ010000027.1, read on the forward strand.
CCGCCGACGAGGTCAGCGGCGGCAACCTCCGCGACTTCATTGTCCCCCCCACCCGCCAGCACGAAAACGCGCTCATGCGCAAGACCGTGGATCAGCACGGCTCCGCCGCCCTTGAGACCGTCCGCATCAACAAGCAGGGCGAACTGGTCGACGTGGCCCTTCTCGCCGCCCCGCTCATTGTCAACGGAGAAAAGGCCGGCTACATCCTCAGCTATCGCGACATCGGCGAACGCAAGGAGATTGAAGCCAAGCTCCAGCACGACGCCATGCACGACACCCTCACCGGCTTGCCCAATCGCGCCCTGTTCCTTGACCGCCTGGGTCTGGCCCTCACCCGCAGGTCGCGGCGCAGCGACCAGGGCTGCGGCGTGCTTTACATCGATCTCGACCGCTTCAAGGTGGTCAATGACACGCTGGGCCACGCCGCCGGCGACGAGTTGCTGGTCGCTGTGGCCGCTCGTCTCTCCGCCGCCGTCCGGCCCCAGGACACGGCCGCCCGCATCGGCGGCGACGAGTTCGCCATCCTGGTTGAGAACATCCTCTCCACCGCCGATCTCGACATCGTCGCCAGCCGCATCCTGGCCGAGATGGGCCGCGCCTTCCAGATATTCGGTCACTCCCTTGACGCGGGAGCTTCCATCGGCGCCGCCATGGCTGGACCCGGCCACACCGCGCCCGAGATGCTCATCCGCGACGCCGACCTGGCCATGTATCGCGCCAAGCAGGGCGGCGGAGGCCACTTCGAAATCTACGACAAGCACTTGGAGGCGCGATCTACCGGCCATCAGGAGCGCGAGCGCGAGTTGCGCCACGTCCTCGACAAGCGGAACTTTGAAATCTGGTACCAGCCCATCTTCCGCCTCGAAGACGGCAAGCTTGAGGCCTTTGAATCCCTCCTCCGCTGGCGCAGGTCTGACGGCACCATTGGCTCGTTCCAGAACCTTCTCTCCGTCGCCGAAGATACAGGCCTCTCCATCAGCCTGGGCCGCGAGACGGCAGAGACCGTCTGTCTTCAGTTGCGCAACTGGACCGAAGCCCTGCCCCAGGCGCCCCTCACGCTCACCATCAACGTGACCCATCGCCAGTTCTACCATCCTGACTTTGTGGCCCAGATCAGCCGCAGCGTGGCCGCCTCCGGTGTTGATCCCGCGCGCCTGCTGTTTGAGATCGCCGAGACCACGCTCAACGAAAACCCCGATGCCGCCGTGGGCATCCTCCAGCGCATGGTGGACTGCAATGTACGCCTCGCCATCGACAACTTCGGCTCGGCCCTCGCGCCTTTGAACTACCTTGTCCGCCTGCCCATTGACATGCTCAAGCTCGATCCCAAGCTGACCGCCGCCGCCACATCCACCGGCCGCCAGATCGCTGTGCTGGAGTCGCTCATTCACCTTGGCCGCAACCTCGGCGTTCAGGTGGTGGGGCAGGGAATCGAGAGCCCTGCTCAACTGGAAGCCCTGCGCCGCCTCGGATGCGAAATGGGCCAGGGCCATCTGCTCGCTCATGCCCTCGAGCCATCCTGGGCCCTCCGCCTCGCCGCGGAGAATTACGGCGTCATCGCGCCTTGAGCCTTGCCCGTCTGATCCACGGCCATGCGCGAACCGGCCGCCGCGGTGTAGCATGACCCCATGACGCCCAAAAAGCCGGCGCCCCGCGCGACCTCCCGGCGCACCCCCGCCAAAGCAGCCCAATCCGAAGCCGTCACCGGCAAGGAACTCGTCATTGTCACCGGCATCTCTGGCGCCGGCAAGGCCTCCGCGCTCAAGGACTTTGAAGATCTCGGCTTTCACGCCGTAGACAACCTGCCCCTCGAACTTCTCCCCGATTTCGCCGTCCTTGTCGGCAAATCAACGGAGATCAAGAAGGCCGCCATCGTGGTGGACATCCGCGAGGGCCAGACCCTCGACCGGCTCCCCGAGATCCTCAAGCAGGTCAAGAAAGTGCTTCCCACCCGCGTCGTCTTTCTCGACGCCCAGGATGCGGTCCTGGTCCGGCGCTACTCCGAGACCCGCCGCCCCCACCCCCTGCGCAAGTCAGACACCGTCTCCCGCTCCATCGTGGAAGAGCGCCAGCTCCTTGACCCCATTCGCAACGTGGCCGACACCCTCATAGACACCTCCAACTTCAACGTCCACGAGCTGCGCGCCCACATCCAGGCCCGTTTCGGCAGCGAGAACCAGAGCATGCAACTGCTGGTCAGTTGCCTCAGCTTCGGCTTCAAAAACGGCGTGCCTCTCGACGCCGACATGGTCTTCGACGTCCGCTTCCTGCCCAACCCCCACTTTGTCCCCGAGTTTCGCAAGCTCACCGGCCAGGACCCCAAAGTGGCCGCATACGTCCGCAAGTTCCCCCAGACCAAAGAGTTCCTGGCCAGGGTCACGGACCTCATGCTTTACCTGGTTCCCCACTATGTCAAAGAGGGCAAGAGCTACCTCACAGTGGCCTTTGGCTGCACCGGCGGCCAGCACCGCAGCGTCATGATGGCCGAGGAGATGACCAAGCGCCTCAAGAAGACCGGCTACCAGGTCAAGGCCGTCCACCGCGACATGCCCCGCTAGGGCGTTTCCCGATGCCGGCAACGTTCGGGCCTGTGCAAATCTGGAAACTGCTCTGGCGCAAGAGTTGCAGCCAGGCCCGCGTGATGAAGCGCTCATCGCCTTGCGGGCCATGAGCACTCCCTCGTCACTGCACGGTCAGCTCAACCGTCGTCCCGTGAGAAACCGCCGTCGCGCCGCTTCCGGTGGTTGCGTTCACGGTGATGCTATAGGTGCCCGCGGGAGTTCCCAGGATTGTGGTTTCAACCGGAACGCCTTGGACCAGGTTGCCGCAGCCCTGCAGTCCCAAGGCCGCCATGCCAAGGGCAGCCAACGCCACAAGCCAGAGGCCGCGCCTCCGGACGCCTTTCCGCGAGAAGAGGAAGAGGAGGCCGGCTGCCAGCGCGAGAGGCAAGCCGCCTTTGGTCGAGCGGCTTGCATGGGTGGGCTTCGCGTCCGGCACAATGACCGTGGCCAGTGTGCTGATGGTCAGAGTCGAGGTCGCGGGCGCTCCGCTCGGCGTCACGCTGAAGTTGGAGAAAACGCAGTTTGCGCGTGAGGGCAGCCCGGCGCAGTTGAGCAGGACTGTCCCGTTGAATCCGGAGATCGGCGTCACGGTGATGGTGGCTGTCCCGCTGTTGCCCGCCTTTACGGTCACCGGGCCACCGCTCGAGGAGACCTGGAAGTCCGTGTTGGTGAGAGCGAAGCTGCCCGTCGCGGCCCCATCCGCCGCGCTGACCGAGACAAAATAGGAACCCGCCGTGCCGTTGGCCGCCGCCGTCACGCTGGCGATTCCTGTTGCGCCGGTGACTACGGTAGAGCCGGAGAGGGACGCGCTTGCTCCAGCGCCGGGAGCAGCGAACGTGACGCCCACGCCTGCCTGCGGCGCGCCGCTGGCATCGGTCACCAGCACCGAGAGCGGCAGCGCAAACGGCGAGCCAATCAGCACGCTCTGCCCGCTGCCGGAGTTGACTTGCAGTTTATTCACCTGGCAGCCCGTGCCGAGGCTTGCATAAGTCGATCTTGAACTGACCTGGCCGCTGGCATCGGCGGCAAGCGCCACCAATTCAACCGTGCCAGTGCCGGGAACCGCGAAGGTGAAGGGCAGGCTGCCCAGAGGAATCGAAGAATACGTCCCGCCGCCGTCCAGGCTGTAGCTCACGCTGGAGAGCGCGGCCCCCTGGTTGCCGGGAGCGGCCGTGATGGTTGCGTCGGTGCAGTTTGCGGCTGCCGGAGCGGTGGTCAGGCTCACCTGCGGAGCTGCGCCGCCCAGTGTGATCTGCGTGCTCCTGGTGAGTGCGTTTCCGTCCGAGTCGGTCGCGGTCAGGGTAATGGTGTGGCTCCCCGGCTTCAGGTTCACGATTAGGGGCGAACCGCTTCCCAGGTTCCCCTGCGCGCTGTCGCTCCACACCAGCGCCTTCCCGGTCAGCGAGCCGTCGTCGGCGTCAATGGCTCCGCCGGCCAGGTAGACGGGATTCTGCGCCGGGAAGACGGACCCGCTCACCGGGTTGTTGATCACGATGCTGGACGGCGCCTTCCGGGGAACGCTGAACGCCGCCGAGGTGGCGCTGCCCGTGTTCACGCCGTCCGTCACGTCCACGCGGATCAAGGCCGATGCGGCTCCCGGCAAGGTGTCGAAATCCAGCACCGCGGAGCTGTCTGTGGTGTCAACCACTGCCAGCCACGTAACGCCGCTGTCAATCGAGTAGAAAACGCGCGAAGTGAAGCTGGTCGCCGTCGCGCTGGTGGCTGTCCAGCTCACGGGCTGCTCGCCGGAGCCGATGAACCCGGCGGCGGGACGGGTGATGGCAACCTTCGGAGCCGCGCCCGTAATTGCCACGCTGGTCAGGGTGTTTCCTGTGGGGTCGAGGATTGCGATCGTTGCGGCGCCGGCTGTCGCTGGAATGAACTCGGAGAACATCGGGTCGGTGGCGAAATCGGTTCCGGTTGTGTCTGTCTCCCAGGCTCCCGGATCGAAATGGCGCGTAAAGAGCACCTGCCCGCCCGCGTCCAGTTCCTGAATGGAATACGCGCCCGCGCCTGCGTCCGTTGTGCCCACCATGTTGGCCGTGAAGATGGGATCCAGTTGGATGCCGGTGGAGGGAATCGACCCGCTGATGCCCATGTAGGCGCCCTGCGCATAGGTCACCCTGGGCTTGGCTTTCACCATCGGGGCAGGCGCGATCGTCTGGCCCCTCAGGGAAGGCGAGAGAACAAAGCCGCCGCCCAGTGCTTCGATCATGTTCTTGTAGTTGAAGGGCGAGATCCACCGCGGCATGCAGTAACCCATCACGTCAAACTGGCTGGCGCCATCGGTAAACACCGTCTCTCCCGCGACAATCTGTTGCCATTCGGGGTCGAAGCCGTATTCATACCCGTTTCCAAAGCTGCGGATATAGTTGTCCGCGTAAATCCATTCATTATTGAAAGGCGGATTCGGCAGCACACCAGGTCCCCAGCAGGATCCCGGCTTTGTTCCATGCGGATCAAACTTGCCCGTGTGCGGCAGGTCGAGGGTGTGGCCTGTCTCGTGGGCAAAGACCTGCGCCGTTGCCTCCAGCCCTTGACGGTTGGTCTGGTTGGGAATCACAAGCGCGTGGCCGGGCCGCAATCCCATGCCGGTCTGGTCGATCGCGTTGTTGTACACTCCCGCATAGTCCGTGAATTGATTCAGGTTGGCATCGGCCTGGGCATCGGCCGGCGTGTAAAGATAGGCGTTCATTCCGTCCACAAGAGACTCCTCCCAAGCCTGTTTTGCAGTGACACCTGGCCGGGCGACAAATTTGGTGGGGTCTCTGTAGACCTTCCTGGGGATGACTTCCTGGGTGATGGAGTTGGTGGGCAAAATCTTTTGACCAAACCAGAGCAGGTCTCCCAGTCCGTCCGGGCTCTGGCAGGAACTCGGCTGACCCGGAACCGAGCAGATGCTCACGCCCTTGTAATGCACCGACTTGGTGTCTCTGCTGTTGACCGTCAAGGTCTCCTGTTCAAGCTGATTGCCGGCGTCGTCATTCAAGGTGAGAGTGACGCTCCATTGTCCCGGTGGAGGCATGAAATAGAAGTCCATCGACGGGCACATGTTCTGGTGAATCCGCTCAAAGTCCGGCGGGCATTGAGGCGGAAGGTTCATGGCCCGTTGGCCGGTTGTCGCGCCACTGACCTGGAGAACCACGTCGGTTGCGTCCTTCAGATTGGTAAAGTAGACGCGCATGGCGGCGAACTTGCCCGAGATGATGGGTACCGGAGGCTCCCCGTCGTTGGTGAGGGAAGTCGTCAGGTCGTCCAGCACCTGGTATTGCTGGATAGCCTGCGTGAACTCCACCGCCGCGATCTGGATGCTTGGCACAATCTTGAAGGTGAGATCAACCGTCTCGGTGGCCGGATTGGCCTCGTTGTCCTGGACCTGAAGAGTGACCGTGCTGCTCCCGACTGTCGTCGGCTTGCCGTCAATCGCTCCTGTGCCGGGATAGAGCTGAAGGCCATCGGGAAGCTTACCAGCGGTCAAGGACCACTGATAAGGCGGCAGCCCTCCTCTGGCGAGCAGTGGCTGGTGGTAGTCTGCCCCGACGGTTCCCTTGATGGCCGCCGTCGTCTTGATCTCCAGGCCGGAGAGCACGCTCAACGAAACCAGCCCTGTGGTCTTGTTTGTCGGTGTCGCGGAGTCGAGCACGGTTACGTCGAGGACAAAGTCTCCAAACTGCTTGGGTATGCCTGTGATTGCGCCATTCAGGCTGTTGATCGTGAGACCGGCGGGCATGTTGGATACGAGCCACGTGTACTGAGGCGTTCCGCCAAACACGGCGATAGACCCGTTATATGACTTGTTGACCGTGGCGTCGGGCAGAGCGATCGTCGTGACCACAAACCCTTTGATGACTTTGAGGGTTGCGAACCCCGTCTCCTTGCCCCCGCAGGTCAGCGCATAGGTATAGGTACCTTCCACGGTCGGCTTGATGACGGCGCTGCCGCTGTAGATGCCGTTGGCGAGAGTTCCCGTCTGCAATCCGGTCCAGTTGCCTATGCCCGTAGTGACCCCGCCCTGCACTGTCGCGCCGCATACCTGGTCGGTCTTCGAGTATGCGTTCAGCACCTGCCATGAAAGCGTGGTCGAGGTGTTGGTTCCCACGGTGGTCTTGCTGAATGTGAGCTGCACCGGCGCGGAAAGCGCGGGCGTCAGGGCTGTCTTGTAAACGACATCAAAGAGGGACGTTCCATAGAAGTTCCCGTCGTTTCCCTGCACCAGCGGCGCCTCCGGGACGGCTCCATCCACCTGCGGATTGTCGGCAACCACCGTGGACGTGGGAGTGCCGCCCGTGAACTGATGCAGCGTCGTCAGCGTGCCCCCCGGCGTCAATTGGAAGATGGTCCCGCACCCCGTCGGCGAGCAGCCTGCTGCGCCCGTGGCGCCGCCCTCCAGCGTTGTCCCATAGAGATTGTCGTCGCTGCCAACGATGAGCGCGCTCTGCGCCAGGCCGCCGTTGGCGGTGTCGGTAAACGAGTGGAGCGGGGTGATGGTCCCGGTGGAAGAGACTTTGAAAGCCATCAGGTGAGCCAATGCGTGGTTCCGTGTTACCCCGTAGTATTGCCCGTCCGGCCCTTCCGCCAGCGGCCCATCGGGCACTGCGCCCTTGCTGCCGTCGGCCGGGAAGGGGTAGGAGAAGAATGCTCCGCTGATTGGGTTCAGGTCGCCGATGGCGCCGGTTGCTCCATCGGACTGAATTACCTGGGGCCCGGTCCACAGCGGCATGTAGAGATCCCCGTCGCTTCCCTCCACCAGTGAGGCCGCGTTGCCGCCCTGCGTGAGGACCAGCGTCTTGGGGTCAATCTTGAATTTGAAAACCTCGGTCACCGAGTTTCCGGTCGCGGCGACAACGAGCTTGTAGATGCCGATGCCATTGGTGAAAAGGAAGCTCCCGTCGGCGGTCTGGATCAGCGACGTTGGTGACGCGCCGGGGTCCAGGCCAGTCGCGCTCGAACCGAAACTCGCCAGCACGTTGATTTGCCCCGCGGTGGGGCCCGTCAGCGGAATCTGGAAGATGGTTCCAAAACCGCTGGGACCGTAGTACCGGCAGGCGCCATAGAGATTGCCGTCGATGCCCACCAGGAGCGCTACCGGCCAGAGTCCATTCTTGCTGCTGGCCGTCACGCTGCTTGAGGTCGATACCGGATCGAAGGCCGAAAACACGCTCATGACCCCGGCCGGCGTGATCTTGTAGATATTGGCGCACAGCTTGGTCGCGTCTGCCTGGCAGGCCTCAAATGCCTTCAGCGATGGGGCGTAGAAGTTCCCGTCCGGGGCCTGCACGATGCCCTGAGCCGAGGGGCCAATGGCGATGACTGTGTTGGTTGCGGTCTGGGCCGGGATGGAAACCGCTGCGGCAAGCATCAAGCTTGCCAGGGGGAACGCTGAGAACCAGGGCAATCTCTGAATCCAGGCAAACATGACGACCTCGACTACTTGTGTCTGAAAGGGCGCAACAACAACGGTCAGGCAGCCTGGGCCGCCTGCTCGCCATTGTGATAGGGCCAAAACCGGGGCAAAGGGGGATTCTGCGCCGGAGGCTAGGGGAATCGTGTGAGTGCTATCATGGACACAAAACTGCCTGAAACCAAGTGATTCGATGCGCCAGATCGGGTCATTTCGGGCCACGTTCCGAGAATCCAGCAGATTGCCATGCAGCAAGCGTTCACGGGCGACTCTTCGAAAGCGACTCCGGATGGGCCTTCCCGCCGCCTCGACGGCTGGAAGGACATTGCCGCTTACCTCGGCAAGGCGGAACGAACCGTCAAGCGTTGGGAAGGGGATCGCGGCTTGCCCGTGCATCGCCTGCCCGGCGGGGCGCGAGCATCTGTCTATGCTTACAAGACTGAACTCGACGCCTGGCTCCTATCCGCAAACCTGCCCGCCTCTGATGATTCCCCTTCTCTTGTCCCTGCCGCGACTGCCGCCGGTCTCCCCATTGCGCCGCCCGGCCAACCCCAATCGGCAACGGCAAATCTCAACCGCGGAGGTCGTCTGCCGTTCTGGCTGCCGGTGGCGGGCGGCGTGGCAGTGATCGCTTTTCTGGCGTTGCTGGCCCTCGGAGGGCCGCTGAAGCTTCGCCTTTTCTCCAACTACGCCAAAGTGAATCCCAGGCCCGGCGCAGCGTCAATCCACGCCGTCTCGGCGTCAGAGTCGAGCCTTGCCCGCGACTTCTACCTCAAGGGCCGCTACGAGTGGAACCAGAGGAGCCCGGACAGCCTCAACCGCGCCCTGGACTTCTTCAACCAGGCCATCGCTCACGATCCCAGCTATGCCAATGCCTACGCCGGGCTGGCCGACACTTACGATCTGCTCCGGGAATATTCCCCCGCGTCGGATAGCGACGTCTTCCCCCGCGCGCTGGCCGCCGCCAGAAAAGCCGTTGAGCTGGACGATTCCCTCGCCGAGGCCCATCGCGCCCTGGCCTTTGCCGAAATGTACGGAACCTGGGACTTTACCGATGCCGAAAAGGAGTTTCGCCGAGCCATCGAGCTGAATCCCGCGGACCCCCAGGCGCGCCGATGGTTCGCCAATGCCTTTGGAGTCAAGGGGCGATACGCCGAGGCCCTCGAGCAGATGAACAAGGCCCAGGAACTGGATCCTACATCCCACGCAACCCTGGCCGACAAGGGCTTCCTGCTCTACAACTCCGGCAAGGCGCAGGAAGGCATCGAAGCGCTCCGCGAGGTCGAGCGCTCGGCCCCGGATTTCCGCTCGCCGCACTTCTACATGATGACGATCAGCCTGGATGCGCGTAACTATCGCGAGTACCTTGAAGAAATTGAAAAAACGGCGCAGGTGTCTCACGACACCGTTCTTCAGGAGATCGCCGCTTCGGCGCGGGCAGGGTACGCACGCGAAGGCGGGAGCGGGTTGCTCAAGAGCTTGTATGCCCGGCAAAGGGAATATTTTCAGCAGGGCAAGCTGAGTGCGACCCCGCTGGCAAAAACCTGCGTGGTGATGGGAAAGAAGCAGGAAGCTCTCAACCTTCTTGAAGAGGCATTTGCCCGCCATGACGCAGAGATCCTTGCGGCGCTTTCCCAGCCCAGCCTGCTCACGCTCGAGAACGAACCCCGCTATCATGCCCTCGTTAAAAAGCTGAACTTCCCCATCTCAGGAAAGACCTTATAGTTCGCCAGTCGATGAATCCTCCCCTCCAGCCCATGATGAGTCGCCTGCGGCGCTACAGGTGCAGGTAGCGGTCGGCTCCGTAGACCAGGCCAAGGGTGATGAGGGCGATGAAGACTTCGCCGATGGCGCCGACAGCGAAGGGACGCCAGCCCTGCTTGCTGAGTTCGCGCAGGCTGGTGCGCAGCCCGACGCCGGCAAAGGTCAGCAGGAAGGCCCAGCGGGAGAGATTGGCCAGGCTGGTCAGTTGCGGCTTGGCGAAGACCCCGAGCGTCGCCAGCAGCGAGATGAGAAGGAATCCGAGCACGAACTTGGGGAACTTGCGCCACAGGAAGGCAGCTTTGTTGCCCACGGCCTGTGCCTGCCCGCGCGAGGACCAATAGAGCGCGTAGGCGAGGACGATGAAGCCGATAAGGGCGTTGCGGGTGGTCTTGGCCAGGACCGCGACCTTGCCGGCGGCATCGGAGTAGAGGGCTCCGGCGGCGGTGGCCTCCGCGGTGTTGTCCACGGCCAGGCCGGCCCACAGCCCATAGGCCTTGTCGCTCAGGTGCAGCGAGTGGCCGATGAGCGGAAACGTAAAGAGCGAGATGGCGCCCAGAGCCAGGATGGCGGCGATGGCGTAGGAGGCGTCTTCGTCGTCGGCGTCGATGGCGGGCTTGGCCGCGATGATGGCCGAGACGCCGCAGATGGACGAGCCTACGGCCAGCAGGCTGGTGAGCTTGGGCTTGAGCTGGAAGACGCGGCCCAGCAGATGCATGAAGGTCAGCGACAACGTGAGGGCGATGGCCACCAGGATGAGCGAGATTCCGCCCAGATGGAGCACGTCCCCGAGCAGGAAGCGTGAGCCGAGCAGGACGATTCCCGCCTTGAGCCAGAACTCGTAGGTGGCAACGCCCGGCTCAAAGACACGCGGGACGCCGACCGTGTTCGCGATCAGAAGCCCAATGACGATGGCCCAGAGCACGAACTCGATATTGGGGAACGTGGTGTGGTGCGCCTTGGTGTAGGCGTTGATGGATTGCTCAATGAACTTTCCGGCAAACCCGACGGCGGCCAGAAGCAGCAGGCCGGGAACAAGCGCAACGGTGCGACGGAAGAGGGAAGCGGAGGGCGCGGTGGCGATGGCGGCAGTGGCCATTGGGATTCTCCTTGCAAGTGGTTTCAGGCGTTTGGTCCGGGCGGCGTGGATGAGCGGCTGCGGCCCTTTCAGGGCGTTAGCACTCAACTACCACTTGACGGGTGGAATGAGATTGAGCCGGACAAGCAGGGCCAGCAGGAGGGCAAGGGCTACGGCGTAAACGTCCAGCGAGATGCGCGGCCGGGGTGCGGGCGAATCGGATTTCGACATTGCAGGGCTCCAGACAGGGCTGTGGGTCTGTGGCTGAAATGTCGCGGATCCATGCAGAAACAGCAAACCCGCGACGGTGGTCTCCATCGCGGGCTTGGGGTATGCAGATCTCTCGAACCTATCCAGGCAAGAGTCCCCTGTGCGCGCGATGGAGCAGACAGCGGCGACAACAGGGTTGACGGTGCACGGTTATGTCCTTGGGAGCGGGGCTGGCCCGCTTCCACCACAGAATTGAACAACGGGAAGGGGACTGTCAAGGCCGAAGAAGCTGCAACCCCGGCGCAGCCGAGGGCCGCCAGGCTCTTGCGCCCTCGAGCGCAGCCTAGAGCTGGTCGAAGATCTCGCGGAAGTCGTGCGGGCCGGTTTGCGTCGCCAGCCACTCGGCCCCGCGGACCGCGCCGAGGGCAAAGCCGCGCCGGCTGTGGGCGTCGTGGCTGAGGACCAGCGTATCGACCTCGCTTTTGGCGGTGACGATGTGTTCGCCCTTGGCGTCGCCGATGCGATGGGATGTGATTTCAACCTCCGCGCCCGGCTGGGCCGCCTGCACAATCTCGCGCAGCGTGATGGCGGTGCCGGAGGGCGCGTCGAGCTTGGAGGTGTGGTGGGTCTCGTCGATGCTGAAGGTGTAACCCTCGAGCTGGGCCAGCGAGGCGGTGAGACGGAAGAGCTTTTGCACGCCGATGGAGAAGTTGGTGCCATAAAGAAGCGCGCCGCGCTGCTCCGCCTTGGCTCTCAATTCAGGCAAATGGGAGTACCAGCCGGTGGTGCCGACCACGATGCGGCCGCCCAGGGCGAGCACGGCGCGAATGTTCTCGACCGCTGCTTCAGGAGCCGTGAAATCGATGACCGCGTCAATGCCTGCCAGGTTGGGGGCGGTCAGCGCGGAGGCGTGATCGTTTTCCGTAATGTCGAGGGCGCGCACGCCATGACCGCGTTCGCGCGCCACCTCGGCGACGAGCGAGCCGGTCTTTCCTTTACCGAGTACGAGGAAGAGCATGGGGCCTCCGTTGAGGGGTTAGGGATCAGGGGCCAAAGGTCAGCTTTGAGGTTAGCGTGCATCCGCTCGATTCTTCTGATCGGCATAGAAAATGGCGGAAAATGTGCGGCGGAAATGGGCGGCATTGGCAACTGACCCCTAACCACTAACCCCTGACAACAGGACTATGCCTTGCGTGCGTCGACGTCAAAGATAGTAGGGTCGGGATCTTTGAAGAAGGCTGCATGGAGCGAGCGCACCGCTTCGTCTGCGTCGTCTTCGTCAATCATGAAGCTCATGTTGATTTCGCTGGCGCCCTGGGAGATCATGCGCACGTTGATGTGGCGGACCGCCCCGAAGACCTGGGCGGCCATGCCGCTCTGGCCGCGAATGTCCTCGCCGACCAGGCAGACCAGGGCCTTCTTGCCTTCATACTTCACATCCGCCAGCCTTCCAAGGTCGGCGGCGATGGCGGGGAGCTTTTCATTGGAGTCCACGGTCAGCGAGACGCTCACCTCGCTGGTGGAGACCATGTCCACCGGGCACTGGTGCTTGTCGAAGATGGTGAAGATCTCCTTCATGTACCCGTGTGTCATCAGCATGCGGCTGGCGACCACGTCAATGATGGAGAGCTTCTTTTTGACGGCAATGGACTTGAAGGGGCTGCTGCAGTGGGGTGCGAGAGAGGTGATGCGCGTGCCCTCGCAGGAGGCGTTGCGGCTGTTGAGCACCAGGACCGGAATGTTCTTCTTGACCGCGGGAAGAATGGTGGCCGGGTGGAGGACCTTGGCGCCAAAGTAGGCCAGCTCGGCGGCTTCTTCAAAGCTGATGACCTTGACGCGCAGGGCGTCGGGGCAGACGCGCGGGTCGGCGGTCATGATGCCGTCCACGTCGGTCCAGATCTCGATGGCTTCGGCATTGAGCGCGCCGCCGACGAGGGCGCCAGTGAAGTCCGAGCCGCCGCGGCCGAGCGTGGTGGTGATGCCGGCTTCATTGGACGCGATGAAGCCGCCCATGACCGGAACCTTGCCCTGGGCGATGAGCGGGCGCACCTTCTCCTGGGCACGCTTTTCAATCAGCGCGTCCTGGGGCGCCGCCTTTTGAAACTGGGAATCGGTGATGATTACGTCGCGGGCGTCCACATGAGCTGCTTCCACTCCGCGCTCGCGGAAGGCGGCGGCGACAATGCGGCTGGAGATGCGCTCGCCATAGCTGACGATGAGGTCAGAGATGCGCGGCGTCAGCTCGAGAATGGCGGCCAGCCCACGCAGGATCTCATCGAGAGAGTCGAACTTCTGATCGATGAGGGCCTGCAGGGCTGCGGCGTCGGCGGGGTTGGCGACCAGTGCGGCGGCGGTGTCGCGGTGGCGCGAACGCAGGCGCGAACTGATGGCGAGCGCGCCCGTGCGGTCGCCCGTGGATGCGGCGGCGGCGGCGCGAAGAAGCTGGTCAGTCACCTTGGCCATGGCGCTGACGACCACAACGGGCTGCTTGCCGAGGGCCACGCGTCCGGCCACAATGGCGGCGGTGCGGCCGATGGCGGCGGGGTCTTCCACCGAGGTGCCGCCGAATTTCATGACTACAAGGCTCATGTGAGTCTTTCCAGCGAAGCTTGGGGGCCAGGGCCCTGTGCTCTTTGGGAGCTTTTATGCCAGGGCCTTAACCCGGACGTGCAAGCTGTTCCTTATCAGATACTTCGAGAGTCGCATCCTGCGGTTTCTCGCCCCCGCCGCAAAAAGTGCAGCTGGGGTGAGAGGCGCAGCGCGCTAGCTGACCAGACCGCTGACAGCCGCGGCGACAGCATCTCCCATCTCAGTCAAATTCTTCCTGTCGGCTGATCCAGAGCGGTCCGCGGGAGGTGTGGGGTCCAGCTTGCCCAGGCTTGCCAGCAGTTCGGCGTTGAGGATTGCGGCTCCGGCCGCGCCTCGGATGGTGTTGTGAGAGAGCACGGTGAACTTCCAGTCCAGCAGGTTGCAGGGACGCAGCCGGCCCACGGTGACGGCCATGCCGTTTCCGCGGTTGCGGTCCAGGCGGGGCTGGGGACGGTCCGGCTCCGGCGCCCACTGCACGGGCAGGGCGGGGGCGGTGGGCAGGTTCTGGCCGGCCAGCGGCGTGAATTCGGACCAGGCGGCGAGGAGTTCTTCGCGGGTGGCTGGGCGGGCCAGCTTGATGCTGACGCTTTCGGTGTGGCCGTCTTCGACCGCCACCCGGTTGCAGCTTGCGCTGATGCGCGCGGCCAGCGGCGTGACGGTGTGGCCTTCCAGCTTGCCCAGGAGCTTGAGGGTCTCGGCTTCCATCTTTTCTTCTTCGCTGCCGATGTAGGGCACGACGTTGCCCAGAATGTCCATGGAGGGAACGCCGGGGTAGCCCGCGCCCGAGACAGCCTGCATCGTGGTGACGAAGATCTGCTCAATGCCGAAGCGCTCTTCGATGGGCTTGAGCGCCATCACAAGGCCGATGGTGGAGCAGTTGGGGTTGGTGACCATGTAGCCGCCCGACTGCTGGCGTGAAGGCTGCTCCTCGATCAGATGCAGGTGCCCGGCGTTGATCTCGGGGATCACCAGCGGAACGTTGGGCGCCATGCGGTAGGCGCTGGAGTTGGAGACGACAAAGCAGCCGGCGTTGGCAAAGGCGGGCTCCATCTCGCGGGCAATGGCGGCGTCGAGGGCGGCAAAGATGATCCTGGGCGCGCCTGCCGGGTCGGCGGGGCGGACGGTCATCCGGGCAATGCGCTCGGGCAGCGGGGTGTCGAGACGCCATTTGGCCGCTTCGCCATACGTCTTGCCGCTGGACCGGTCGCTGGCAGCCAGCCAGGCCACCTCAAACCAGGGGTGGTTTTCAAGCAACTGGATGAAGCGCTGGCCAACCATTCCAGTGGCGCCGAGGATGCCGATGGGGTACTTGTTTTTGATCGCCATAAACACTCCAGTGTACAGGAGGAAGGGGTTGAAGTGAGGGACCTGGGAGACCCGGCCTTTTCAAAACACAGAAGACGGTCGATTGGGCGGACACCGCTAGGCGGGCGGGGCGGCGTAGGCGATGCGGCCTTCGCTGATGGTCCAGTGGACTTTGCCCTGCATGGTCCAGCCGTCGAAGGGAGTGTTTCTGGACCTGGACTTGCCCTGAGCGGCGGTGTAGGTCCACTCGGCCTTGGGGTCGAAGACGAGGACGTCGGCGAAGCTGCCGACAGCGAGGGTGCCGCGGCCTTTCATGCCGAGCAGGGCGGCGGGCTGGGCGCTGAGCAGCGAGAGCACGCGGCCGAGGGGGAGCTTCCACTCCTTGTGTAGCCAGCGGAGGGAGAGGCCGAGGGCGGTTTCAAGGCCGGTGATGCCGTTGGGGGCGTTCTCGAACTCGACTTCCTTTTCGTGGACGGCATGGGGGGCGTGGTCGGTGGCGATGGCATCGACGACGCCGTCGAGGATGGCCTCGATCATGGCGTCGCGGTCGGCGGCGGAGCGCAGGGGCGGGCACATCTTGGCGTGTGTGTTGTAAAGGCCAACGTGCTCGTCGGTGAGCAGGAAGTGATGGGGGGCGACCTCGCAGGTGACGCGGAGGCCGCTGCGGCGGGCCTGGCGGACGGCGGCGACGGCGGCGGCGGTGGAGGTGTGGGCCACGTGGAGGTGGGCGCGGGTGTCGCGCAGTTCGGTGACGAGGCGGATGTCGCGCTCGACGATGGACGACTCGGACTCGGCGCTCATGCCGCGCAGGCCGAGGCGGAAGGAGACCGGGCCGAGGTTCATGCTGGCGCCCTGGGTAAGGCGGGTGTCCTCGGCGTGCTGGATGACGGTGAGGCCGACGCGGGCTGCAGCCACCAGCACCTCGCGCATGACGCTGTCCTTGAGGATGGGGAGGCCGTCGTCGCTGACGGCGATGGCCCCGGCGGCCTTGAGGGCGGCGTAGTCGTTGATGGCCTCGCCCTTGGAGCCGCGGGTGGCGGCGGCGATGGGAAAGACGCGCACTGCAGCGCCGCGCTCGGGGGCCAGCATCCAGCGGGTGGTCTCGGGCGAGTCGTTGACGGGGCGGGTGTTGGGCATGGCGGCCACGGCCGTGAATCCGCCCGCCGCCGCCGCCGCGGTGCCGGTGGCGATGGTCTCCTTCCAGGCCTGGCCGGGCTCGCGGAGGTGAACGTGCATGTCGATGAGGCCGGGGGCGACGGTGAGGCCGGTCGCGTTCAGGACCTCAGCGCCATTGGCGGTCTTGAGCTTGCCGGGGGCGGCGATCTCCGCCACGCGGCCATTCTGGAGCAGGATGTCCTTGAGGGCATCGACGCCGGCGGCGGGGTCGACGAGGTGGCCGCCCTTGATGACGAGAGCCGTCATGCGCGGCCTCCCTTCTGTGCGAGCAGAGCGCGCTCGACGACGGCTGTGCGGATGGCGACGCCGTTGTGGACCTGCTGGAGGATGGCGGACTGGGGGCCGTCGGCGACGGCGGCGGTGAGTTCAAGGCCGCGGATGATGGGGCCGGGGTGGAGCACGACGGCGGTGGGCGCGCAGGCGGCGAGACGCTGTTCGTTGAGCTGATAGGCGGTCTTGTACTGGTCAAGATCAAGCTGCATGCCGGCAAGGCGTTCGGCCTGGATGCGGAGCATCATGACGACCTGGGACTGGCGGAGGGCGGCCTCAAAGTCGCGCTCGATGGCGATGCCGGGGCCGGCCGAGGCGGCCAGGTCGGGGAGCAGCTCGCGGGGGCCGCAGAGCAGGACTTTTGCGCCGAGGCGGGGGAGCAGGAGCATGTTGGAGCGGGCGACGCGGCTGTGGAGGATGTCGCCGACGATGGTGACGGTGACGCCGGCCAGGGTTTGGCCTTCGACGGGGCCGATGCCGGGGCGGAGATGGGCGAGCATGGTGCGCAGGTCGAGGAGGGCCTGGGTGGGGTGCTCATGCATGCCGTCGCCGGCGTTGAGAACGGGAAGGCGGGTTTCGGACTCGAGGAGCCAGGCCGCGCCGGAGGAGTTGTGGCGGAGGATGATGGCCTCCGCGCCGAGGGCGCGCAGGGTCAGGCCGGTGTCCTTGAGGGTCTCGCCCTTCTCGATGCTGGAGGAGAGGCTGGAGACGAGGGTGGTGTCCGCGCCGAGGCTCTTGGCGGCCAGCTCAAAGCTGGTGCGGGTGCGGGTGGAGGACTCATAAAAGAGCAGGGCGATGCGGCGCTTGGCGAGGATGCGGGTGCGGGTGAGCGGGTCTTCGGCTTCGAGTTCCGTGGCGCGGATGAGGATGTGGCTGAGCGCGTCGAGAGTGAGGTCCTGGACGGAAAGGAGAGAGCCGGGGTTGTAAGGGAATGGCGATGGAGGGACGGCCGGGGTGTGAAGCTGGCGGCGTGCGGGCGGTGCGGAGTTCGGGCTCATGCGTGTCTTTGGCGGAGCACCGGGCTCCGGTCCGAGGTTTGGAGGGTGAGTGGCGGCCGTTCTTTTCGTGCTTTCCCAGGTCCCCAAATGCAAGGGACCTGGGGCACCCATCGTTGGTGAAACAACAAGCTGCTGGAGTTCGTGCTTTCCCAGTCCCCAAGAGCGGGGGACCAGGGGCACCCATCTTTTGTTTGGCAACAGGCGGTTAGAGAGCTAGTCAACCCGCTCGACGAGGAGAACCTGCTCGTCGTTGTCGACTTCCTGGAACTTGACTTCAATGATTTCGCGGCTGCTGGTGGGTACATGCCTGCCGATGTAAGTGGCCTCGATGGGCAGCTCGCGGTGGCCGCGGTCAATGAGGACGGCGAGCTGGACGCGTCGGGGACGGCCGTGGTCAAAGAGGGCGTCGAGCGCGGCGCGGATGGTGCGGCCGGTGTAGAGCACGTCGTCGCAGAGCACGACATCGCGGCCCTCGACGTCAAAGCCGATGGCGCCGGGAGTGACGACGGGGCGGGCGCCGGCGGTGGAGAGGTCGTCGCGGTAGAACTGGATGTCGAGGGTGCCGGTGTCGATTTTGCGCTTCTCGATGCCGGAGATGAGGCGGCCGAGGCGATCGGCGAGGGGAACGCCGCGGCGCTTGATGCCGACCAGGGCGAGGCCTTCGCTGCCGTTGCTCTTTTCCACGATTTCATGGGCCAGGCGCACGAGGGTGCGCTCGATCTCAGAGGCGGACATCAGCCTGCCCTTGATGCGCAGGGAGGGTTTGCTTTGGGTTTCACTCATAGGTGCACTCTCTTGGCGTGTCTCTCGCAGGATGATACGAGGGTTTGGGGCTGGGAGCAAGTTGTGGAGAAGCGGTTCTGAATTGAATGCAGCGCATGAAGCGGGAGGCAGGGGGTTGCTGGGCGGCAAAAAGACGGTCAGAGTTCAGGGCGGCGGGTGCGGGCCAGCAGGCGGGCGGCCAGAGCGCCACCAATGACGGCAAAGAAGAGCAGGACGCATCCATCGAAGGCGAAGCGGAAGGCTTCCATGCCGGCGTGGCCCTCGGGGGAGAGCATCCAGGCCTGGAACTGGGCGCGGGCAGCCTGGGCCTGAGCGGCGTCGGGGGGGGCCAGGCCGGCGGTGAACTGCTCCGCCATCTGCTGGCCAAAGGACACGCGGGTCTGCCACTCGGAGTCAATCTGGCTGGACTGATGGAAGAGGTAACGCTCGACAAAGAGGGCCGAACCGCTGAGGGCAAAGGCGAGCCAGGCGGCCAGAAGCCCTGTGACGAGGCCGATGCGTGCGCCGGCTCCGGCGGTGATCCAGTGGGCGCGCTGGCCGCGGACATAGAGCACGACGGCCCAGGAGGCGGCAGCGGCCATCCAGAAGAGGCCGAAGAAAGCGACGGGGGAGAGGCCGCTGGAGAGCAGCCCGGCGGGGATGGCGAGGAGGAGCGAGGCCCGCAGGCCGGCTTTCCAGTCGACGGAAGCGGCATCGCGGACGGCCTCATCCCATGGCTCAGGAGTGGCCTGGCCGAGGAGCGCGTCGGTGGCGTAGAGCAGTTGCGGCAGGCCACAGGCGGGGCAGTAGCAGTTCTCCGCCAGGATGGGCTGGTGGCAACGGGTGCAGGTGGCTTCCATACATCTAAGAGCCTATCGCATTGGACCGTGGGGTGGGTGCGGGCAGGGGATTTCCGGCGGGAGCTGTCGAGGATTCGGAGTGGAGGGGGATGGGAACGGCTAGTCTTTGCTGCTGGTCCTGGAGCGGCTTGCGTTGTAGCGGCTGCGCAGTTTGAGGAACTCGGGGAGGAAGGCATAGGTGCGCTCGCCGCACGCGGTGCAGCGCACGGGGAAGCACAGAACCAGCAGGCGGGAGAAGTCCGACACTCGCAGCAGCGAAGGGCGGAAGCTTGTCAATCGGCATTGCCAGCAGGTCATTGCCATAGCGGGGTCTCATCCTTTCTCACAGCATAAGGGAGAAGGATTGGCGGGAGCGGCCAGTTTGGTTTCCTTCGCATATGCCAAACGTATTGTTTCTAATTCATTGTTGCGTGACGGTGTTGACCGGAAAGGAGAAGAATCTTTCAACGGGGTGAATTTCAATTGGGAGCACAGGGCTCTCGTTCTAAACAGTTGTGGAAAGGCGGCTGGCGACGATGGCTTCGGCCGCGAGGACCGCTTCTTCCAGTGTAAGGGAAGTGGAGTCGAGAAGGATGGCGTCTTCTGCCGGTTTGAGGGGCGAGTCGGCGCGGTTGCGGTCGCGTTCGTCGCGGGCGCGGAGGTCGCGGATCACTTCTTCGGGCTGGACGGCCGGTTGGGGGCCGAGCTGGTCATAGCGGCGCATGCCGCGGGTCTCAGGGGCGGCGTCGAGAAAGATCTTGACGTGGGCATGGGGAAAGACGACGGTGCCGATGTCGCGGCCTTCCATGACGACGCCGCCTCTGGCGCCGAGCTGCTGCTGCAGGCGGACCATCCAGGCGCGGATGGGAGGATGGACGCTGACCTTGGAGGCGGCATCGGTGACGGTCTGGTTGCGGAGCAGGCCGGTGACGTCTTCGCCGTCGAGCAGGACGCGGTTTTCCTGGTCACCGCATTCGAGGCAGATATCGGTTTCGGCGGCCAGGGACTCGAGGGGGGCGCTTTCGCCAAGGGGCAGGCCGGCGCGCAGGGCCTTGAGGGCAAAGGCGCGGTACATGGCTCCGGACTCCAGGTTGAGGAGTCCGAAGTGGCGGGCCAGGTGGCGGGCTACGGTGCTTTTTCCGGCTCCGGCGGGGCCGTCAATGGCGACAATGATGGGCCGGGCCGGGTCGAGCGGGGCGAGCGGGCTTTCTTCGAGGTTCATCCGCGCTTCTTGGTCCCCGGCTTGGGCCTGGCGGCAAAGCCAAACCTCTTGGTGTTGGGCGCCTTGGCGCCGGCGATCAGAGCAGGCTTGCGGCTGCCTGCGGAGCGGTTATCGGACCGGGAGTCGGTGCGGGGGCCGCGAGGCAGGCTGCTGCCATTGCGGGCGGCGCCGGTGGGCTTGGCGTTGCCGGAGTGGCCGTTGCGCTGGCTCCAGGCGGGGGCTTCGGACTTGGGAGTCCGCGGCGCTGAGGCGCCATTGGCCGGGCGGGCAGTGGAGGAAGCGTTTCCATTGGCGCGGGGACCGGCGGAAGAGCCGCTTGTTGCGTGTGCGCCGTTGCGGCTTCCGTTCTTGGCAGCAGAGTTTGCGCCCCAGCGGGAAGAACTGGCGGGACGCGCACCACTTGCGGGCCTTGCGCCGGCCGGGCGGGAGTCAGAGCCTGTGCGGCGGGCGGGACGGCTGCCGGAGGACGACTGGGCCGGCTTGCGGTCGCGGGCGTGGGCGGCGGGACGCTTGAAATGGGGTCTTGTGGCCGCAGAGCCGCCTTCGGCAGCGGGTTTGCGGACCGGCGCGGGGCGTGGGGCTTTGGCCTCCGCCTGGGCGCCAACCGGCTCCGGGGCTTCAGTAGCGGATGGGGTGGTGGAGGCGTCCACGTCGACGTCGGCGAACTCCGGCAGGTCTTCCTGGTGGTCAAAGGAGCCGGGGAAGTAGCCCGAGCCGAGTCCGGAACCCGCGTAAAGGCTGGGGGCGACGGAGAACTCGGGGAGGGTGCCGGCCACATAGAAGTGGGGCGCGTGGCCCATGGTGATGGTGTGGACCTGGCGGGTGGCGACCAGACCGCGCAGGACCTCACGGACCTTGCTGCGGGCGGTGAGGGGGGCCAGGAAGAGCTCGACATCCTCCATGGTGGCGGCGATGACGGCCTGCAGATAGATGGAGGCGAGGACCGAGATGGCGGTGACCTGGGAGGTGGAGGCGCCCTCGGCGATGGCCTTCTGGAAGCGATGGCGGAGGAGCTGCCACTCGGCGGCCTGGCCAGGCGCGGCGACAATCGGAATGATACGGAGCTGCTGCCAGAGCTCGGTGATGGCGCGGAGGACGGCGGTTTCCGTGACCTCGCGGCCCAACTCCTGGGTGAGCTTGGAGATGGTGGTGTCGCCTGTTTCAAGCAGCTTGTAGGCCTGCACGGCGAGCTGCGAAACCTGGCGGGAACCAGTCAACTGCGGACTGCGACGCCAATCGCGGTCACCGCGGAGCGCATAGACATAGGGAAGGACCCAGGCGGCTACGACGAAGTCAGGCTGCTCGCCTGGCTGGCCCAGAAGATTGAGGCGGACGGCGACGCCGTCCAGCTCAAGGCGGACAAGAAGCTCTTCCGCGAGGGAGATGTGGCTGGAGTCCGGGGTGGCGTCGCGACGACCCGCGACAGCCTCGACAAAAGATGGCGCAATCGAGGAAGAGAACTGCTTTTTAGGCAGAAAGAGACACAAACCGGTCTCCTCGATCCACGTCCGGGCATCCTCCAAGGTGAGAGCCCCATGTCCATTCAGGCGCATCCTTTCGGCGCGCGAAGCTTCCATTTGTTCCGATGTCAAAGAAGAACCTCACTTCCAGGTTGGCGTTAGAGCCGGGCTACCCTGTCCCCTAAGGGGAGGGCTGCCACCTTCCACCCGGTCTAGATACGGTGGAAGGCCCGCTGGATCTCCTTCCAAGAATACAGCAAAGCTATTGGACGTCCATGCGGGCAACTAGTTGGGTGACTAGTTTTTGCCAGTTCCAACAGTAACCACTCCATACGAAGGGGGTCAAGAGGCGTGTTGACCTTGATGGCGGAGTGGCAGGCGATGGAGGCGGCGATGCGGGAGCGTAACGTTGCAAGATCCTGATTCTGAACGGATTCGTCGGAATCCGCGCCAGATTGCTCGATGACCTCGGCCAACATCCTCTCCAGGGCGGCTCCTTCGAGTCCGACGGGAGAGGCTTTGACCGCAAGTGTTTGAGGGCCAAAGGGTTCCACCTCGAATCCGTTGCGTTCGAGCTCCTCGGCGATGCGGGCGAAGACCACCATCTGCCAGGGTTTGAGTTCGACGAGGAGGGGCATCAGTAACCTCTGGCGCATTACCCTCTCGACGTCACGCTCGCGAAGAATTTTTTCAAAAAGAACTCGTTCGTGGGCCACATGCTGGTCGATTATCCACAGGCCGTCGGCGCCGGTGGCCAGGATAAACGACTCGCGCAACTGGCCGAGGGGGCGGAGAGAGCCGAGGTGATTGAGGGTGGAGGCGGCCTGTTCGGCCTCGACGCGAGCCGTTTCGAGGGCGGTATCCGGACCGGAGGGGTCGGCGAGTTGGGGGGAGCAATCGCCGGCGGGGGGCAGGTTGGGGGGCGTAAAGAGGGCGGCGGCAGCCTCGCCCCACGCGGCCTGGCTGCTCCAGCCGCCGGGACCCGGAACGGCGCGGGAGAAGGAGGGAGCCCCGAAGGGCAGGTTGCCGGGGGCGGGAACGGGCATCCGCGGGGTGAGGGTGAAGGGCACGGCATCGGCTGCGATGGCTGGGTCGGAGTCGGGCGGCAGGGGGCCTGCCTCCGGGGAGCCGGGCAGCGGGGAGGCCGCCGGGGGCATGAGGGAGGGGCTGGCGGCGGGAGCGGAGTCGAGCGCGGCCAGAAAGCCGGCGGCGGGACGGGCCTGGATGAGCGCGGTGCGCAGGCTGTCGCGCACAAAGTCGTGGACCTGCGAGGACTGGCGGAAGCGGACCTCAGTCTTGGCAGGGTGGACGTTGACGTCCACCTCCTCGGGAGGCATTTCAAGGAAAAGGAGAACCACGGGAAAGCTGGTGGGGGGAATGACGTTGCGATAGGCCTCGGAGATGGCGTGCATGAGGAGGCGGTCGCGGATAAGGCGCTTGTTGACAAAGATGTAGATGGAGTTGCGGTTGAGCTTTTGCAGTTCAGGCTTGGAGTAGAAGCCGGTGAGGCGGAGTGCGCCGGGGTCGCGGAGGGGCGCGTCGGGGTCGATCTTCCAGGGAGGCGGGGCGGGGAGGCCGGCATGGGCGAGGGGCAGCTCGGCGGCGACAGGGAGCAACTGGGCCAGGGTGTCTTTGCCAAAGACCTGGTAGATGCGCTCGGCGGTACGGGCGACGGGCGGTGCGGAGAGCAGGGTGTGGGTGGCGGAGGTCAGCTCGAAGTGCTTGTCCGGATGCACAAGGGCGTAGTGGGTGACGAGGGCCGTGACGTGGGCCAGTTCAGTGGACTCGGCGCGGAGAAATTTGCGCCGGGCGGGGGTGTTGAAGAAGAGGTCGGCGACGGTGAGGGTGGTGCCGCGGGGGCGGGCCATGTCGTCGACGTGGAGGATTTTGCCGCCGGCGATTTCGACGCAGGTGGCGGCGGGATCTTCGCCGGTGGAGGTTTCAAGGGTGACACGGGCGACGGAGGCGATGGAGGGAAGGGCCTCTCCGCGAAAGCCGAGGGTGGCGATGGAGAGCAGGTCGTCAGCGGTGCGGAGTTTGGAGGTGGCGTGGCGCTCGAAGGCCAGCAGGGCGTCGTCGCGGTTCATGCCGCAGCCGTCGTCGTCGATGCGGATGAGGCGGCGGCCGCCGGCCTCGACTTCGACGCGGATGCGATTGGCGCCGGCGTCGAGGGCGTTCTCGAGCAGTTCCTTGACCACGGAGGCAGGGCGGTCGACGACTTCGCCGGCGGCGATCTGGTTGGCGACCTGGTCGGGGAGTACGCGGATGCGGCCCATATCGTCTTAGGGTAACGCGGGAAGGCAGGGACGAGGGACGAGGGACTAGGGACGAGGGACTGAGGGTCGGGACTCCGCAGATCGCGAGAGGTCCGTCAGCCTCCGTTGGGGCCATTGTGGCAGTCGTAGCAATTGACCTGGTGACCTGGAGGGAAGGTTTTGGAGCCGCTGTCTCCGGAGGAGAAGGTTCTTGAAACCGGTACGGCGGAGAGGGGGGTGCCGCGGAAATCTGCGCCGTGGCAGTAGGCGCACTGGGCCCTGCCGCTGCCTCCGGCGTAGCCGCGATGCTGGCTGATCCAGGTCTGGTCGATGTTGTGCATGCCGTGGGGCCCGCCGTTCTGGGTGGCGGGGGTGGTGAGGTGGCATACGGTGCATTCGACGATTTTGCCGGTGTGCCCTTGCATGTTGGTGCTGTAGAGGTTGTCGTTGGGCTGGAGGCTGGGGTATTCAGCGTGCTGGGAGCCGTGGCAAGCAGAGCAATAAAGACCGCCGTGGCCGGTGGAGAAGCGAAACAGGCTCTTGCCGGCGGCGGGCTTGTCGGGGTTGGTGGCGAAGGTGGTGTCAGTGGTGACACGCCAGGCGCCGGTGGCATCGAAGGTGCTGGCGTAGCGGGCGCTGGTGTTGTGGCACATTTGGCAGGAGGGCAGGTCAAGCCATCCCTGACGGGAGGAAGCGCCGACCTTGGTCAGATTGCCGTGGCAGTCAAAGCAGGCGGTCTTGTTCATGGCGCCGCGCTGGCAACGAGTCTGGGGGCCGGGGTGGCAGAGATAGCAGGAGGCCAGAGAGGTGGTCGCATTGTCGAGGCTGACGCCGGTGGATGGATTGATGACCGGCGCGTGCAGGGTATGCATGTCGGCGGTGAGGGGGGCGATGCCTGGCAGGCCGGGGGCGCTGAGGGCGTTTGATCCGTGACAGGTGGCGCAAAGGATCGGGGTGCCGGATTTGGCGGTCTGATAGAGGCTCGCCTGATAGATGTATCCATTTTTTGCGAGGGCGGGGAGATAGGCGGAGATGTTCCAGCGTTCGTCGTGCTTCTTGAGGATGTTGAACTTGACGTCCTTGGCGGGGTCGGGGTCGTTTTCCCATCCGGCGGCGGGGAGGGCTGGAGAGTTGCTGCCAGAGGCGTGGCAAGTGGTGCAGTTCATCTCGTCACTGACGGCGAGCACGGCGGCGGTTGAGCCGAGGAGGTTGCCGGAGGAGTCCCGTGCGACGATCTTGGCCATGGGGTACGGGTTTCTGACTCCGGCGTCGTCGTAGGGGATGGTGGGGATGGCGACCGCTTCCCAGTAGCTCTGGGCGCTGTTGTAGGCCATGGCGTGGGGCGTGGCGCTCTGCACCGGGTTGCCGGTGAGGCCTGTATCAGGGGCGGGACTGGCGAGGAAGAGGGTCTTGACGTAGGTCCAGAAGTTGGTCTTGGAGGCGCTCGAGGTGTTGGTGGAGCCGGTGGTGTCAGCCATCGCCTCATAGGTGACGGTGACGCCGGAGGTGACGACAGGGGGATTGCCAACCTTGATGACCTGGGCGTGGAGGGTGTTGTAAGGAGGGAGGACCGAGAAGACGGAGTAGTCCTTGCCGTCGATGCAGTGCATGCCGAGTTCGCTCCAGGCGGTGACGACGTAAGAGGCTGAAGGAACCGGTGTGGGGATGGGAGTTGGAGTTACGCTCCCACCTCCGCCTCCGCCGCACGAGGAAAGACTGAGCAAACTGCCGAATATGAGAAACGAAACCAGTCTTTTCATCGTAGCCAACCTCGGGTGGGGGTGTCAGGACGTTGGAGATGCGGGGGAAGCGCAGACACCTCGAGGAAGGGGCTGGGTTCGAGCGCGCGGGACAACTACGCGACTATTGTGCGGATGGGTGAGGCGGGGTTGTCAGTGATTGCAGGCACAGGGGCGGTGGGGCGAGGGAGGGACTGAAGGACTAGGGACTGAGGGACGAGAGGGGCGCGCTTGTTGGGAGATGGGGGTTGAAGGATAATGGAATGCTGGAAGAAGATCTCCGTTCAAGTACAACAATTCAATCCCCGTTCTCCCCAACGAGGTTCCCCCGATGAAGTTGCGCGCATCCCTGTTTTCAATCGCTTTTTGTCTTGGCCTGCTTTTCGCCGGCTTCGCCGCACCGGCTCTGTACGCCGATACCGTGGTGCTGAAGAACGGTGACCGGCTGACCGGAACGGCCGTGAAGCTGGAGGGTGGCAAGCTCACCTTCAAGACCGCGTATGCCGACGCCATCGCCATTGCCTGGGATCAGGTGACGAGCCTGACGGTGAGCCAGGCGCTGGTGCTGCCGACGGCCAAAGGCCAGTTGAGCATCACTTCAGTGGAGCGGTCCGAGGCGGGGCTGATGGTGGCGACGGCGACCGGCACGAGCACGCTGGAGGCAGCCGCGGTGACAGTACTGCGTTCGCCAGCCGACCAGAAGGCCTATGAAGACTCGCTGCATCCGAACTGGGCCCATGCCTGGGCGGGGGCGGTGAACGTGAGCCTGGCGCTGGCGCGGGGCAACTCGGACACGGCGACGTTTGGCGCGGGCGTAGTGGCGGCGCGGCAGACGCGGACGGACAAGACTTCGCTCTATGCCAACACGCTCTACAGCAAGAACGCGCACGCGGTGCCCGAGACGAGCGCCAACACGACCGCGGGCGGGCTGCGCTACGACCACAATTTGAACCCGAAGCTGTTCGCGTTTGGGAGCGGCGATTTCTCGACCAACGCGCTGCAGAACCTGGACCTGCGGTCGATTCTGGGCGGCGGATTCGGGTGGCATCCGATCAAGAGCCCGCAGCAGACGCTGGACGTGCTGGGGGGACTGGTGTGGACGCGGGAGAACTATACGCCGGGGCCGACGAACAGCTTTGCGGCGCTGGACCTGGGCGAGCAGTACACCCGGAAGCTGGGAGCGCGGAGCCTGTTTGCCGAGCAGGCGTTTCTCTATCCTGACCTGAACAACATGGGGCAGTTCCAGCTCTCGGTGGACTCGACGTTCAGCACCAAGCTGGGGAAGATATTCAACTGGCAAACGACGTTCAGCGACCGGTATACGTCGTTTCCTCCCGCGGGAACCGTGAGCAACGACGTGATTTTGACAACGGGGCTGGGACTGACGCTGGCGCGGCCGTGAGGGGCGGTTTACAGATCGGCGGCCCGCTCAGGAGTTCTTATGGGAGACGAATGTGATCGACCTTGGGGGGGTGATCACGCATTGCTCCAGCCGTGAGGGTACCTGCTTGCGGTTGGCGTAGAGCGGGCGGACAAAGTAGAGGCATTGCTCGCCCTCTTTGGCAAGGTCGCGGACTTTTCTCTCGATGACCCTAAACTCGCCAATGTTCAACTTGCCCAGTTGTGGCACGAGGTTGATATCGGCTCCTCCGCCGATCGAGTGGGCCATCAGATGGCCGCGATGGTATCCCTCCCCGGCCCCCAAGGGGTGCCCAGCCATGCGGCCGGCGTCTCGCTTGTGTTTGGCGTAGATCGGAACACCAAAAGCGACGATGACCCGCTGGAGATCGATGTCGAAGAGGTAATTGAACGAGGTTCCGGAGTCGTCGAGGTCAACCAGCACCACTTCCGCCCTGGGATTGGTGAAGTAGTAGTCATCGCACCAGAGGGGAACGAGTTTTCTGGGCAGATCCGCGACGATGTTCCTTCCCGTAAAGCCGGCCACCAGATCCTTGTAGTTCTCTGCGGTTAACATGCGATGCGCCTCCGCGACTCTGCGGAATTGTACCGTGCATTGGATGAGCCCGGAATGGAAAATGCCGCCCCCAAAGGGCGGCATTGCTGTCTGCGAAAAGAAAAAGCGCGTCCGGCCTAGATGCCGACGCCAAATTCGCTGGCCTGCTGTTCGCCGGCGTTGGCGTAGAAGTCATAGGGGGTGCGGCGCTTGAACTTGTAGCGGCTGCGGACTTCGCGTCCGACGAAGATGCCGATGGCGGCGACGGCCATTCCGAGGGAGACCCAGGTGATCACACGCAGCGTACTGGTGTCGGCGTTCTCTTCGGCGGGTGTGAGGGATTCGGGTTCGATGGACATGGGCGTACAGCCTCCTACAGGACCATGATAGCGCAGATTTGCTCGGGTTTGCCGGCCGGGGAATCCCACAAACGGGGGAGTGCGGTTACTTTGTAGTTTCGATCTGGGCCAGCCATGCGGTCTTTTCCGGGGTGGGAAGAAAGCTGGCGCGGATGGAGTTGCGGGCGAGCTGGCGGAGTTCTTCGCGGGAGAAGGCCTGCTGCGTGTGGGCGAGCAGGTACTCGCCGGCGAGGTCGGAACCGAAGAAGGCCGGGTCGTCGGAGTTGAGGGTGACCAGCAGGCCGAGGTCGAAGTAGCGGCGCAGGGGGTGGGCGGCGAAGGAGGGACAGACGCCGGTGCGGACGTTGGAGGTGGGGTTGAGTTCCAGGGGGACCTGCCGCTCCTTGAGGTCCTGGAGGAGGTGGAAGTCCTGGATGGCGGAGACCGCGTGGCCGATGCGCTCGGAGCCGATGGCGAGGGCTTCCCGGATGGCAGCGGGCGGGGTGGTTTCGCCGGCGTGGTTGGTGAGGCGGAGCCCGGCCTGGCGGGCCTCGGCGTAGAGGGCGCGGAAGGGTTCGGAACCGGTGCGGCGTTCGTCTCCGCCGAGTCCGATGCCAATGATGGAGGGGTGGGCGGGGCGGAGTTCGGCGGCTTTGCGGAAGACGCGTTCAGCCTCTTCGACGGGGAAGTGGCGGACGGCGTCGAAGATCCAGTAGAGAGAGAAGCCGAGTTCAGCCTGGCCGCGGAGGCGGGCGCGTTCCAACCCTGCGAAGATGGGCTCGAAGGCGGCCGGGTCGTGGTCCCGCCAGCGATAGATGACGCCGACGGAGATGTAGACCTCGGCATGGACGACGCCCTGGGCGGCGAGCTGCTGGATCATGCGCCAGGCGGCGAGCTCGTAGTCCTCGGGGGTGATGAGGCGGGCGGTTACGGCCTTGAAGGCGTCGAGGAAGCCGGAGAAGTCGTGGAAGCGAAACAGGGTCTCGGCTTCAGGAAGGGTGAGGGGGCGGGCATCGTGGCGCTGGCTGAGCTCGACGAGGGTGGCGGGGAGGATGGCGCCCTCGAGGTGGAGGTGAAGCTCGGCCTTGGGGAGGCGGCGGATGAAGGAGGCGATGGTGCTCACAGTTTGAGTTTAATGGCCGGGGGGCGTGCGCGAGTCAGGTCCCGGAGATCGCCGCCGCGGTGTGTTGACTTATTTAAGTCGTTTATCACAAAATGAGGCATGGAACAGACGGCGATTCGCACATCGATTGATCTGCCGCACGACCTGCACCGTCGCCTGCACGAGGCAGCTGCGCGCAAGGGTTGCTCGGCGCGCAAACTGATTCTAGCGGGCATCGAGAGGGCGGTCTCCGAGCCTGAGGTTACCCGCCCGCCCCGCCGTCTGACACTCGACAAGTCCCTGGTTCCGCCGACGGGCCGCCGCATCGATCTTACGAACGAAGAGATATATGACCTCATTGAGTTTCCCTGATGTGAATATCTGGCTGGCGCTGGCTTCGCACGATCACGTTCATAGCGCGATAGCCAGGGGCTGGTGGAATTCCCATGAGGGCGAGATCGCCTTCTGCAGGATTTCCCAGCTTGGATTGCTCCGCCTTCTGACGACAGCGGCGGTCATGGGGAACAAGCCTTTATCCGTGGATCGCTCATGGCGGATCTACGATGCGTTTTTTGCCGATGACCGGGTGGTCTTTGTCTACGAGCGGCCAGAGGTGGACGCCGTGTTCCGCTCCCGTGCGGCAGGTCGTGCCGCGTCTCCCAAGATATTTGCCGACGCCTGGATGCTGGCTATGGCCAGCGCCTCCGGCGGGGTGCTGGTGACATTTGACAAGGCGCTGGCGGGGCGAGGGGCGGAGTGTTTGTTGGCTGAATGACAGCGGGCGAGGACTGTGCGCCGAGACGTCAGCCGATGCGGGCGAACTCGGAGCGGTGGCGGCTATAGAAGAAGTAGATGAGCAGGCCAACGACGAGCCAGGCGAAGAAGGCCATCCAGGTCATGACTTCGAGTCCCATCATGAGCACGATGCAGAAGACGATGCTGAGGACGGGGAAGATGGGTCCGAAGGGGGCGCGGAAGCTGCGGTGGCGCTCCGGCTCGCGGTAGCGGAGGATGAGCACGGCAATGGAGACCAGGACAAAGGCGAAGAGGGTGCCGATGTTGGAGAGGTTTGACACGGTGCCGATGTCGAGCAACCCGGCGGGGATGCCCACGACAAATCCGGCGACCCAGGTGGCGACGGCGGGGGTGCGGAACTGGGCGTGGATGCGGCCAAAGACTGTGGGGAGAAGGCGGTCGCGGGACATGGCGAACCAGACGCGGGCCTGTCCGAGCTGGAAGACGAGGATGGAGGAGATCATGCCCAGCATGGCGCCGATGAGGACGAAGAGCCGGACCCAGACCAGGTTGTGCCCGCCGGGCTGGAGGCTGAGCTTTTTGATGGCGTTGACCACGGGAGCGGCGTCGCCCATGACGGACTGCCAGGGGACGATGCCCGAGAGGACAATGGCGACCCCGCCATAGAGCAGCGTACAGGCGACCAGGGTCATGAGGATGCCGAAGGGCAGGTCGCGCTGGGGGTTCTTGCACTCCTCGGCGGCGGTGGAGACGGAGTCAAAGCCAATGTAGGTGAAGAAGATGATGGAGCCGCCGGTGAGCACGCCGGTGAAGCCGTTGGGCATGAAGGGATGCCAGTAGTGGGGCTTGATGAAGCTGGCGGCGGCGGTGATGAAGACGAGGATGGCGGCGATTTTGACCATGACCAGGACGTTGTTGGCGCGGGCCGACTCGCGGATGCCGCGGACCAGGATCACGGTGAGGAGCATGACGATGGCGAAGGCGGGGATGTTGAAGCCGAAGTGCCATCCGGAGCGATAGATGTCCGCGCCGGCGAAGTCCTGGAGGCCGGTGGGGAGGTAGGCGGGAGAGATCCACTGGGCGGGGAGATGGATCCCGAACCAGTCAAAGAGATCGACGAGATGGGCGGAGAGGCCCACGGAGACGCTCATGTTGCTGAAGGCGTACTCGAGGATGAGGTCCCAGCCGATGATCCAGGCAGTGAGTTCGCCGAGGGTGGCGTAGGTGTAGGTGTAGGCGGAACCGGCGATGGGAATCATGGAGGCCAGTTCGGCGTAACAGAGCCCGGTAAAGACGCAGACGATGGCCACGAGGATAAGGGAGAGGGCGAGCGCGGGGCCTGCGCCGGGGCGTCCGGGAAGGGCGACGTGGTGGAGCAGGTAGTAGGCGAGGGGAGTATCCCGGATGTCGGGTTCGGCAAACTTCTGGCCGGCCATGGCGGTGCCGATGACGGTGAAGATGCCCGAGCCGATGACCGCGCCGATGCCGAGGGCGGTGAGGGACCAGGGGCCCAGAGTTTTTTTCAGGGATTGCCCCGGCAGTTCCGAGTCCCGGATCAACTTATCGATGGACTTGCGCGCAACAAGTTGTTTGAGCAGGGCAGTTCTCCTCGTCCCGCGGAGGGCGGGGACCTGTGGGATGCAGGCACCTGGCGGGCGAAAGGGGACGACCGGAACAGGGGGCCTTCGCCGCAGTGTACAGGGTAAGGGTTTCCCCTTGAAACACAATCTCGAAAGAAAGGGTCCGGGGGAGCTGCACGGGGGAGAAGCGCTGGAGGAGAAAAGAGGGTTCCGGAGCGGGGCGCGCTGGCGAGCCGGACCGGAACCCTGATTGTGTTGCGGGGCGGGTGTTTACCGCTTGGAGACGCCGCGCGCTGCCTTCTTGATCTTCTTCTTCTTGGAGCCGCGCGGTTCAGTCCGCTTGGCCTTGGGGGCGGCCTTCTTGCGGGCGGCGCGCTTCAGTTCCTTGCGTTCAATCTTGTCTTCTACCTTGGTGGTGTCGGCCACGTAAAACCTCTTTCAGTCAATCTCTTGATGGGTTCCCGTAAACGGGTTCGATGTGACCCTTATGTTAACAGGGATTGCGCGGCGGGGAAAGCGGGCGGGGTGCGTTATCAGCGGCGTTGGAGCGGTTTCCAGCGTACAATGAAGAGAGACTTGAAAACTCCCACCTGACCCCGAAGAGTCAAAGCCTGCTCGGCTTTCGCCGTCCGACCGCATCAGACGAGCTCCGTACCGCACGCAACAATCACCTGTTGACCGGAGTCACGTGATGCGTTCCGACCAGATCCACCGCGCTCTTGCGCAGGGAATGAACCGCTTTGAAGTCTGCCAGTTGGTAGCCAAAGGCGTAAAGGCCACCCACAAGACGGGCGGCCGTTTTGAAGATTCCATCAATGATGTTCTGCAATACCTGGGAACGCACGAAACAGCCAGCGGGAGTTTGCACCCGGCGAAGGCCAAGGCAGAAGAGAAGAGCCTGAAGCCGGCGGCGTAGGCGAAGGCAAGCGAGGGGCAGGGTTTCCTGTTCCTCCCCCGCGGCTTGAGCCACCGGCGCATACATGGTTTCTTGCTGGTTAGATCGGCCTCGGGGAAGGTTCATCTCTCATAAAGATCGTGAAAGCAGCCCTCAGGGGCTAAACAGACTGCGGAAAAAAGCCTGTCCTTTTGTCTGAGAATCCCAAAGGCATACCTCAGGGACTAAGGCCCGTCTCTTGTTTTGTTGCATTTGCGGCCCGGCCGTGCCCTTGTTACAAAGCAAGGCCGAGGCGAGATTTTCCGCAGCTTGTAAAGTCCAATTGAATTGACAGGCTCTATCGGCACGACTGAAGTCGCGCCCCGACACCTCGTGGCCGCCAACAGGTTCTGCGCGGGCTTTGAAATCCTGGCCTTCGGGGGAAGAAGATTCCGTGTTGGCTTGACGCTTTACGAGCTAATTTCAGAGGCAGTTGAGCGAATCCGCAACAAAGGCAGCAGGTTAGCCACCGCTCCGCAGGGATGGCAGGTGAGCGAGTCAGCGGCGGCCAGACGCAGAAAAGGGACGGCAGGTTTGCCGTCCCTTTTGCTTGTTTCTGAACCAGATGTCAGCTTGAAAGCTTAGACAACCTGGACGTTCTCTGCCTGCCAGCCCTTGGGGCCCTTGGTGACATTGAACTGAACGCGCTGGCCTTCCTGCAGCGAACGGAATCCGTTCGACTGGATGGCGGTGTGATGCACGAAGACGTCTTCGCCGTTTTCGCGGCTGAGAAATCCAAAACCCTTGGCGTCATTGAACCACTTGACTGTACCTGTTTCCATTGTGATGCTCCTCTTGTACTGATTTACCGCACGAACGCAATGTGGAAGTGTTTGCGAGTAGGCGGTAACCGGAACAGGCAAGGACTTCGAATCGAATTCTACGATTGAATTGAGTGTAACACAGAAGTGGCAAGTGCGGGGGAATGATTGGAAGTGGCTGGGCTGGATGCCGGCCTGGGGGCGGGTGAGTTGCCCGGAGGCCGGCGGCTGGATTGCATTGAAAAGCGCGCGGATCAGCGGCGGTCGCCGCCTCCGTAGAGCTGGGTGACGGTGAGTTCGTAGCCGCGGCGGAAGCCCTCGCGATAGGCATCGACTACCTGCGGCGGGACGTTGGGGCTGCGGTACTCGTCGCGGTTGTTGGGGTTGGGGCGGCGGTTGTTGCCATAGTCCTTGCGCGCGCCGTCGGCGCCATCGGCAAAGCCGCGGCGCTGCCACTCGGAGTAGCGGGAGGGCGGTCCGGAGCGGCCATCGTCGCCGCCGCGCCAATCCGGCTCGCCGGAGAGCTGGGAGGCGGTGGCCTCGTAGCCGCGCATGAAGCCGCCGCGGTATTCATCGACTAATCCAGGCGCGACGCGAGGATTGCGGTACTCCTCGTGGTTGTCGGGGTCGGGGCGGCGCTGGTACTGGGCGTCCTGGCGAGCGGCTTCGGCGCCTTCGCGATAGCCGCGGATCTCAGCTTCGCTCTCAAGGCCGCGCATGGCCCACTGTTCCCAGTTTGGGCGAGGCTGCTGAGGGGGCGGCATGGGCGGAGCGTACTGCGGGGGCGGGGGCGGGGCCTGGGGCATATCCCAGAGGTGGCGGGCAGCCACTTCATAGCCGCGGCGGAAGCCGGCCTTGTAGGGCTCGCGCTCGCCGTCAGGCAGGCGGCAGTAACGGTATTCCTCGCGGTTGTTGACATCGGGACGGCGGTGGTTGCCGAAGTCGCGGCGGGCGCCTTCAAGGCCGTCCTGGAAGCCGCGGCGCTGCAGGTCGTTGAACTCGCGGGGTGCATGGTTCCAGTCGTCGCGGTCCTGTCCCAGGGTGGGAGCGGGGTTGGCAGGCGCGGCGGATGCCGGAACTGCGGCCAGAGCCGCGGCGCCGAGAATGAGGGCGAATGCCAATGATGCGAAACGCTTGTTGTTCATGGGCCGATTTCTCCTTGAAAACAAAAGACAGAGAGAATGGTAGCACTGGTCGAAACCGGGCATTGGCCGGAAAGGCACAGCGCAGGTGAAGGGCAGGATAAACTTCTTGTGGCCTGGAGGGCGGGAGCGTTGAGGACTGAAAGCAGCCGCGTGCTGGTGCTGAATCCGGGCTCGACAACGACCAAGTTCGGAGTGTTTAGCCGGGGCGGGGCGGAGTGGGTGAGCGCGTTGCGGCACCGGGACGAGGAACTCGAGCAGTTTCGCGGGCACTCGGCGCTGGCGCAACTGGAGTTCCGGGCAGGCCAGATACGGCGGGCGCTGGAAGACTCGGGCTATGACGCGAAGGCCTTTGCCGCGGTGGCGGGGCGGGGCGGGCTGCTGCCGCCGATGGCCTGCGGCACCTACCTGGTGGACGAGGCGATGGTGGAGGAGCTGCGGCTGGCGCGGCGCGGCGAACATGCGTCCAACCTGGGCGCGGTGCTGGCGCTGAAGTTTGCGCGCGCGGCGGGCGTGAACGCCTACATCGTGGACCCGGTGACGGTGGACGAGTGGCAGGAGTGCGCGCGGCTTTCAGGCTCGCCGCTGACGCCGCGGTGGTGCTACGGGCACGCGCTGAACACCAAGGCGGTGGCCCGGCGCTATGCGCGGGAGCGGGGGCGGCGCTATGAGGAGCTGCGGCTGATTGTGGCGCACATGGGCAGCGGGATTACCGTCTCGGCGCACCGGGGCGGGCGGACCATCGACAGCAACACGCCGGAAGAAGGGCCGTTTGGGCCGGACCGGACGGGGTCAGTGCCGGTGAAGGGGCTGATCAAGGCGTGCTTTCGCGGGACGTTCAACGAGAAGCAGATGGACCGGCAGGTGTTTGGGGAGGGCGGGCTGTTCGCCTACCTGGGGACACGCGACCTGCGCGAGGTGGAGAGCCGCATGGACGCCGGAGACGGCGAGGCGGCGCGGGTGTTTGAGGCCATGGTCTACCAGATTGCCAAGGAGGCGGGGGCGATGGCGGCGGTGCTGGAGGGGCGGGTGGACGCGCTGCTGCTGACGGGCGGCATGGCCTACTCCGACCGGGTGGTGGAGCGGCTGCGGCGGCACCTGGAGTGGATTGCGCCGGTGACGGTGTATCCGGGCGAGGACGAGCTGGAGGCCCTGGCGGAGGGGGTCTTCAGGGTGCTGGACGGCGAGGAGGCGGCCAAGCGGATGCGGGCGGAGCGGCCGGAGACCGGGCAGGAGCGGAAGCGGCTGGTGATTGGCCTGGAAGAAGAGTAGGTCCCGGGAGGTGGGAAGGGCCGGAAGCCGGGAAACCTGAATCGATGGGCGAGAGTCTTCCCGCGTGCCTTGCGGTTGAACCAGCCATCGCATTGACCGCGCGCGCCGCGCTTCCTACAATCAAGCTTCGCTCTGTTCGAAGCGCATGACCCTTTCGGCAATCATCATCGACGATGAACAACTGGCCCGCGCCGAGCTGAGGTATCTGCTCGATGAGGCAGGCGGCGTGGCGGTGGTGGCCGAGGGAGCCAACGGCATTGAGGCCGTGGCGCTCATTGAGCAGCACCATCCCGATATGGTCTTTCTGGATGTGCAGATGCCGGGGCTTGACGGCTTTGCGGTCATCAAGCGCCTGCTGATTGACCGCAACGGCGCGGCGCCGGGGATGCCCACAGGTCCGCTGCCCCAGATTGTGTTTGCCACAGCCTATGACCAGTATGCGGTCCGCGCCTTTGAAGTGAATGCCGTGGACTACCTGCTCAAGCCCTTTGACCGCAGCCGCGTGGACCAGGCGCTGGCGCGGGTGCGGGGGCGCATCACGGGTGCGACCCACGGACCGGTGCCCGATTCGCCCATCGAAACCCAGTTGGAAGCCCTGCTCAAGCTGCTCAACCGCCCGCCGGACGCGGCGCGCGCCACCCAGCCTGCCAAGGCGCCGGCCAAGCTGATTGTGCAGGCGCAAAACCGGCTGCTGCTGGTCGATCAGGCAGAGATCTGCTACGCGGCCATCGACGAGGGCGTCATCCGCGTGGTGACTCCGGGGTTTGAGGGCCACTCAAAGTGCCGCACGCTCGAGGAGTTGCTGGAACTGCTGGACCCGGCCCTTTTCTGGCGCGCCCATCGCGGCTTTGTGGTGAACATCGACCACATCCGCGAAGTGGTGCCGTGGTTCAAGTCCAGCTACCAACTGCGCATGGACGACAAGCGGCAGACGGAGATTCCGGTGAGCCGCAACCAGACCAAGCGGCTGCGGGAGCTGTTCAACCTGTAGCCGTTCGCGCCCGCTTGTCCATCGAATGCGGCGACACGATGCCAGGTCTCTGACTGCGTAATCTCATGCTTTCCCAGGTCCCGGAATCGGGACCTGGGGCACCCGGCCTGGGTGCAAGAACAGACGGCCAAAGGCTAGTCGTAGCGCTCGAAGATGATCTGCTTGCGGTGCCAGCCGAAGCCGGCCAGCCGGTCGCGGACCGCGGAGACCATGTTGTTGAGGCCGCAGATATAGGTGTAGATGTCGAACTTGAGTTCGGAGGCGAGTGCGGCGGGGTCTACAGGCGCAACGGGCAGCGTCTGCCCCAGGCGGGCGGCGCGCTCCTCCACGATGCGGGCCACGTGGTCCTGCACGTAACCGCGCAGGCCTCCCCAGCTCTCCGGCGCGCGGCTCAGCGTGGCCAGGTAGTGGAAGTTGGGCTTGCGCCGCGCAAGGGCTTCAAAGTATTCGCGATAGTAGATCTCGGTCTCGTGGCGCGTGCCGTAGACCAGCCAGATCTCCTTGCCTTCGCTGCGGTCGGGCCCGTCCTCGGGGAAGAGCCATTGGGTAAAGCCGCGCATGGGCGCCACGCCGGTGCCGGTGGCCACAAAGATGGAGTCCGTGACCGGCGTGTGGAGCACAAAGTGGCCGTGGGGCCCGTGGACCTGGATGGTGCTGCCGATGGGCAGGTCGGGCAGGTCGGCCAGGTGATTGGAGAAGAAGCCCCCCTCGACCCGGTTGACGCAGAGATCGAAGCGCTTGCCGTTGCCGGCGGAGGCCAGCGAGTAGGCGCGGGTCTGCTGCTTGCCGTTGGCGTCCTGGGCCACGGCGGAGATGAACTGCCCGGCGGCAAAGGGAAAGGCCTCCAACTGGTCGATGACGAACTCGAAGTGGTAGCACTGCGAGGTTTCAGAGATGCATTCTTTCTTGTCCAGCCGTGCGGTGTAGAGCTCTCTTGCCAATGTCGTTCTCTTTCAGGGGACAGGATGGGCCGCCAGGGAAAGGGGCTTCAGGCAGTATCGCCACCAGGGGCCAGGAGTGGCAAGCCGCCCCGGCGCCGGGGCGGCCACCCCCTATAATGAACGGGGACACCGCGGAGGGCGCGAGGCGCGCTTCCGGCTCCAAAGCCTGTCAATTGAGGATTCCATGGCCGCCCTGCTTGAAGCCATTACCGTAAAGCGCAAGATGTATTTCGAGTTTGAAAACACGCCCTACTACTGCATGGACGCCGAGGTTTCCACGCCCACAGCGCGCGGCGGCCAGACCCTGGTGCGGCTCAAGATGCGCAACCTGCTCACCCGCGCCGTCTTCGACAAGACCTTCAAGGCGGGCGAGCGGTTCAAGGAGCCCGACCTGGAGCTGGTCGAAGCCTCCTACCTCTACTCCGACGGCGAAGGGTCGCACTTCATGGACCAGGAGAGCTTTGAGACGCATACCCTCTCCGGCGAGATGATTGGCAACGCGCTCGAATACCTGGTGGAGGGGACCATCCTGCAGTTGCACAAGTTCAACGGCAACCCCATCGGGTTGCTGATGCCGGAGAAGGTGGAGCTTACCGTCACCTACACGGAGCCGGGCGCGCGCGGCGACACCTCGGGCAACGTGACCAAGCTTGCCCGCCTGGAGACCGGCCTGGAGATCAAGGCCCCGCTGTACATCCAGGAAGGCGAAAAAGTGAAGGTCTACACCGAGACGGGCGAGTTCGCCGGGCGGGCCTGAAGCACGATTCCGCCATGTCAGCCTGAGCGCCATGCCCCGATGCATCTTGCGGCGCTCGGTACCGGGTCCCAGCGCGCCAGAAGTCGCTTTCTAAGAAGCGGAAGCGGAGACCGGGGAGCTGGAGGCGGTAAGGTCTTTTGCCGCCTGCCGCCCGAGCCGGATGCAGTCGGGAATGCCGATGCCGTCGTAGGCATTGCCCACGAGGCGCAGGCCGGGAAGCTCGGCGACGCGGGCGAAGATGCGGTCCTTGCGGTCCTGGTGGCCTACGGCGTATTGGGCCATGGCGCGGCGCCAGCGCGAGACTTGCGCGTATTCCGGTTCGGCCGCGGCGGGAATCACCTTTTCACCCAGGATGCTGTTTAGCTCCTTGCGCACGGTTGCCACCAACACGGCATCGGGCTCGGTGAGCAGGGCCTCGTTGTTCATGCCGCCGAGGAAGGCGCGCAAAACCGCCTTGCCGGGGGGCGTGCGGCCCAGAAACTTGCGGTGCACAAAGGTGCAGGCCAGCATCGACCGGCCCTCGACGGCGGGCACCAGGAAGCCGAATCCATCCGGCAGCCGGCCCAGTTGGGACTCGTCATAGACCAGGTTGATGGTGATGGACGAGGAGTAGGGAATGCCGCTGAGTTCTTCGGCCAGGGCGGGGTCTACCCGCTCCAGCAGCACGCCCGCCGCCCACGCGGGAGAGGCCACAATCAGCGCGTCGTAGCGTTCGGCTGTCCCGCCGGCTGTGACACTCCAACCGTCGCGGGTCTTGTCTAAGCCGCTGACCGGCGTGGAGAGGCGCACCGAAGCCGGGTCGAGGCGCTCCGTGAGAGCGTCAACAAACTGCTGCATGCCTCCGCGGAGGGAGGTAAAGATGGGCCGGGGCGCGGCCGGGGCCTTGCCGCTCGCCTTTGCCCGGGCGCGCATCTTGCTGTGGGCGGCCAGCATGCCGCGGGTGAGGGAGCCGTATTCGGTCTCCATCTCCACCAGGCGGGGCAGCACGGTGCGGGCGCTGAGCTGGGTGGAGTCGCCGCCATAGATGCCGCTCAGCAGGGGGTCGGCCAGCCGGTCCACGGCCTCTGCGCCAAAGTGGCGCTCGACCAGCGCGGCCACCGACTCGTCCTGGCCGCTGGGCCTCGGCGGATGGAGCAGCTCCAGGCCCATGCGGATCTTGGTGGGAATGCTGAAGAGGCGGGTGAGCGCCGTGGGGATGAGCTTGGTGGGCACCAGAAACATGAGCCCGTCCGGCAGCGGGACGAGGCGCTTGCCGACCAGGATGTAGGTCTTGCGGTCGGCGTCGTTGGAGGGCGTGAGCTCGGCTCCGAGGCCCAGTTCGCGGCAGAGTTCGGCAGCTGCCGGCTTCTCGGTCAAAAAGGAGTCAGGTCCGCGCTCGAGCACCGCGCCGTTCACAATCTCCGAGGCCATGGAGCCGCCCAGCCGGTCGCGGGATTCAAAGAGCGTGTATTCGACCAGGGATCCTGCCTTGCGGGCCAGTTCCAGCTCATAGGCCGCCGCCAAACCCGCTATGCCACCGCCAACGATTGCTATCCGCATGGGTTCTCTCAGTCAACATTGTCGCAGCAGCCGACGGGGCGGGCTCTTGTGGCGCCCCGGACTTCGCGCATTGTGGGAATGAAAATCTCTCAGGGTTAGAATCGTTGCCGCCCCCAGGGGTTGCGTGTGACTCGAATCACGGGCGGACGGCCGTGGCGCCGAAAGGGGCAGCAGGCGCGAAACGGGAGTTTCGCTGCTGCTGCCCCAGGTTTCTTTCACGGCACAATGGCAGGCGGTTTTTCGATGCGGACAAAATGCTACTGCTGCCTCTGTTGTGAATTGCCTTGATCCGGGCCTGAAGGCCCGGATGATCAGGCCGGTTTTCAGGGGGCTGAAGCCCCCTGCTCCCTCCGTCAGGACGAATGTCCACTGTAGTTTTCAGGAGGCGCAAGCAGCTGTTTCCTCCGGCAGGACGAACTGCAACTACAGCTCTACAGCGAGACCAAGGTGGCGGACTGCTCCGGCTGGCAGATGGCCGCCGGCTCGTTTTCAGCCCGTGGCACCCAGTTGCGCGGCTGGTAGATGCAGCAGGGCTCCTGGGCCAGGGGGTCGCCGGTGACGGCGTAGGCCCGGGCGCGTGAGCCGCCGCAGATCTCCTTGTACTCGCAGGCGCCGCACTTGCCTTCCAACTGGCTGGTGTCGCGCAGCGATTTGAAGATGGGCGAGTCGCGGTAGATGGCCTGAAGGGGCGTCTCGCGGACGTTGCCGGCATGGATGGGCAGGAAACCGCTGGGGTAGACATTGCCCACGTGGGAGATGAACATGAAACCCTTGCCGTCGTTGACGCGGCGGGTGGCCCATCCCATGGTGCGGGTCTTGGCGTCTGTTGTGGGCGCGCCGGGCTCGTAGGCAGCGGGGCCGGGGTGTCCTGAGCCGTGCCCCATCTTGCGCTCTTCCAGGTTGTGCTGCAGCAGGTAGCGGCGGTAGTGCATGGCTTCAGTGGTCTTGATCTGGAAGTTGACGCGGTGCGAGAGCTCGTAGATCTTGCCGAAGACCTTCTCGAAGTCCTCGCCGGAGAGCAGGTCGCCGAGCTGGCCGCGGCCTACGGGCACCAGGAAGAAGACGTTCCACATGACGATCTTCTGTTTTTCGAAGAGGGCGCAGAGGGCATCGAGGTCGTGTGCGTTGTGGCGGCTGATGGTGGTGTGGACCTGGATGGGGATGCCGGCTTCGTTGGCCCACTCGATGGCCTGGATGGTGCGATCCCATGCGCCGGGGAGCCCGCGGAAGGAGTCGTGAATCTCGGGGGTGGAGCCGTCGAGCGAGATGCCGAGGCGGACGAGGCCGGCCTCTTTGAGCTTGAACATGGCTTCGCGCGTCAACAGGGGGGTGGCGCTGGGGGTAAGAGCCACCTGAACGCCCTTGCCGGCTGCGTAGCTGATGAGCTCGAAGACATCCTTGCGCTTGAGCGGGTCGCCGCCGGTGAAGACGAAGATGGGCACGCCCATCTCGGCGATCTGGTCGATAAGGTGCTTGCCCTCAGCGTTGGTGAGCTCATCGGGGTGAGCCATGGGCTGCGCGGCGGCGCGACAGTGCTTGCAGGCCAGGTCGCAGGACTGGGTCACTTCCCAGATGGCCAGAAAGGGGGTTTCGTCAAAGTTCAATCCGCCGCGGGCGGGGATATTGTGCATCGGTTGCATGGGACCTCCATTGAAAGATCGCAACGTGCCGGACCGGGAAAGGTATCCAGCGTCGGGGGGAGCGCCGCGATTCTTCTCTAGAAAAACAGGCCAAAAGGGTTACGGGCTGTGATTGGGATCACCATTCATTGCGATTTGTCCCAGACAGCGACCGTAATCTGGACAAAAAACCGAAATGGGCGCACAATCCGC
Organism: uncultured Acidobacteriaceae bacterium; assembly: GCA_903849645.1. GTDB lineage: Bacteria > Acidobacteriota > Terriglobia > Terriglobales > Acidobacteriaceae > Telmatobacter. The sequence continues at coordinate 47,840 of CAINJJ010000027.1, forward strand.
ACAACGGATGTTCGACTGCAATGAAACCCGCGTCAGTATTGATTGAAGGCTAATTTTCCACAGGCTGCAAAGCGCAAACTGAACATTCGAATCGTGATTGCGGTCACTTGGTTCTGTGCCGCCGGGCACCGCTTCCCGACGGCGGGGCTCCTAACATTCTTACGCACCTCAGGAGGTTCCCATGGCAGCAGTCTGCAAGCCAGGATGGAGCAAGCCCTCCACCATACTTTTTGCCTCCGAGATTCCCGCCAATGAAAAAGCCTTCGGTTTTGCGCTTGCACAGGCGGCCGAGTTTGGCGCGGACCTCATCCTCTTTCACTCCTATGACACGCTGGTGGTCGCCGCATCGGAGACCTCCGGCATTCACTACTACGACTACGCGGCCGCCGCCCGCACCGAACTGAAACTGCTGGAGCCATTGGCGCAGCGGGCCAGGGAAGCGGGCGTCCACTGCGAGGTGGTGGTGCGCCCTGGGCTGGCCGCCGACCAGATACTGGGATTTCTGCACGAGCGGGAGATCGACCGCATCGTGATGGGAACTCACTCCCCCGGCCCCATCGGCAAGCTGCTGGTGGGCTCGGTTGCCGAGGCGGTGCTGCGCACCAGCCGGGTTCCTGTCTACATCGTGGGCCCCGACGTAGTGGACGGGACCTATCGCCAATTTGCCACGCGGACGATTCTCTGTGCGGTCAGCCTGCTTGAGTCCAGCTACATGGTGGTCAGGTTTGCGGCGGAGCTGGCCGCGCAGCACAATGCGCGCCTGATTCTGCAGCACGTGATCAAGCCCCAGGAGCGCGCGGAGGTTCTGGCCGGCCGCTCGATCGATCAGATGGAATCGGACCTGCTGGGGATGGTGCCGCCGGAACTGCACGACGCAATCAAGGTGCAGGCCATCGTGGTGCCGGGCGATCCGACCGAGGAACTGCTTTACCAGGGAAGGGCCCAGCAGGCTGACCTGCTGGTGCTGGGCGCGCAGGGGGCGTCGGCGTTTGCCGCCGTTACCCGCCACGGCATCGTCTACAAGGTGCTGGCTCACTCGCACTGCCCGGTGATTACGCTTTCGCCTGTGGTGCTGGCCGAGTGCGCGTCCAAGGGAGAAAAGGCCCATCCGCGCGAGGTGTTCCTGGCAGGGGTGTTCTAGAGATGGCGGTTGCGCCGGGGAGCGGGAGTTGCTCCCCGGCGCCATGAGCCCGAGCCTCAGGGCTTGGCTGCGGTTGCTGTGCCCGGAGCCTTTGATGCGGGTGCGGCAGTGCAGGGATTGCCGCCGCAGAGCGCGCCGGTAATGCCCTGGCCCTCGGTAATGGTGTAGATGCGGTCCTGTGCGGGCAGCTTGATGGTTTCTTTCGCGCCAGAGGGCCAGTGGATTTCTGCTGTCCCGGCATCCGCCGCATCGCCCAGGCCAAAGTGCAGGCGGCGGTCATTGGCCGAGATATAGCTGCCGCTCGACAGCACATCCTGGCGCATCCGCATTCCATTGGCCTTGAGATAGACCGTGGCGCAGGTGGCGTCGCGCGGGCTTTTCGGTCCGCCGACCAGTTGCATCTCGACCCAGTGGTGATGGTCGGGATTGACGTTGCGCAGCAGCGTGGGCGGCCCGTCGATGGGGTTGATGATCACGTCGATCTTGCCGTCGTTGAACAGGTCGCCGAAGGCCGCGCCGCGCGCCGGGGTGACAACCGCGAGCCCCGTGCCCTTGACCGGCGGAATATAGGTGAACTTCTTGCCCTGCTCGTTGCGGAACAGCAGCGGGCGCTCGGCAAAGGTGGTGCCCCAGTCGTGCTGGTCCACCTCCGGGTAGACGTGGCCGTTGACCATGAAGAGATCGAGCCAGCCGTCGTTGTCGTAGTCGATGAAGCCATCGCCCCAGCCGACAAACGGGATGGTGGTCTGGGCGATGCCCGCCTTGTAACTCACGTCGCTGAAGCTGGCGTCGCCGTCGTTGTGGTAGAGCACCTTGTAGTCGTCGCCGAAGTCGGTGACGAAGAAGTCGATTTCGCCGTTGTTTTCGTAGTCTCCGGCGGCGATGCCCATGGAGGCGATCTCGCGGCCGTCCTTGTTGAGCGCAAAGCCGGAAACGTAGCTCTGGTCGTCGAAGGTGCCGTCGCCCTTGTTGATATAGAGAAAATTGGGCTCGGAGTCGTTGCCGACGACCAGATCCGGTTTGCCGTCGCCGTTGATGTCCACAAAGATGGTGGAGAAGCCGTAGTAGAGCTCCTTGTCCTCCACGCCCGCCTTGACGGTCACGTCGGTAAAGGTGCCGTCGCCGTTGTTGTGGAAGAGGTGGTCCGGTTCACCCTTGAGGCCGCGGGGGCCGCAGTTGACGGCCGCGCCGCGATACTGGCAGAAGGCATAGCCGACGGCCTTGGTGCCGGCGATGGGCAGGTTGTCGCGGTCAAAGTGGACATAGCCGCTGACGTAGAGGTCGAGCCGTCCGTCGCCGTCGTAGTCGCCCCAGGTGGAGCCCGGCGACCAGTTGCCAAGCGCGACCTTGGCTGTCTCCGCCACATCGGTAAACGTGCCGTCGTGGTTGTTGTGATAGAGCCGGTTTTTGCCGTAGTTGCCCACGTAGAGGTCTGGCCAGCCGTCGTTGTCGTAGTCGGCCACCGAGCAGCCGTAGCCCCAGCGGTCGTTCTGCACGCCCGCCTTTGCGCTCACATCGGTAAAGGTTCCGTCGTGGTTGTTGCGGAAGAGGGCGGCGTGTGGCGGCGACTCCTTGCCGTCGAGGGCGTCAAAAGTGGAGCCGTTGACCAGGTAAATATCGAGCCAGCCGTCGTTGTCGTAGTCGACGAGGCAGACGCCCGAGCCGTTTGTCTCTACGATGAACTTCTTCTCCGGCACGCCCATCTTGTGGACCCAGCCCGACAGGCCGGCCTTCTTTGTGATGTCCTCGAAGACCACCGCGCCAGTGTCTGCAAAACCGCCCGCGGTGATGGGGCGCTTCTGCTCGTCGTAAACGGCGGCTGCTCCCAGGCCGCCGGCGATGCCGCTGCCCATGCCTTGCTGCGCCTGGGGAGGCTTGGGCGGCGCCGACTCCTGGGCAACGCTTGAGTTGAACCCCGGAAGGGAAATGGCGGCTATGACGAGGCCGGAGATGAGTCCGCGAACCAGTTGCAAAGAGAGTCCCCCACGGCCTCAAGTGTACCGTACGGGCACTGTTGGCAAGGGCCTCGGTCTGTTCCGGTTGCGACAGACCGGGCGCCGCGGGCAATCCCCTCCATCGCCGGTTTCAGCCACGGCGGAAATGGGCGATGGTCGCTTTGATACAACGCCCCCGGGCGCATTCGTGAGTAACTCGGTTCATGGAACTTGTCCAGATACTGGTTGTCGTTGGCCTCTTCCTCTTGCGATTCCAACTCGTCAAGGCGAAAGGCAGGCGGCTGGCCGGTATCGACGGGATTCGAGACCTTCGCCAATCCGCAGCGCCTCGATAGGTTTTTCAAACGAAACTCTTGCATCCACCAAGGAGCAGCAAATGAACAAGGATCAAATCAAAGGCGCGGTAGACCAGGCTGTAGGCAGCGTAAAGAGCCACGTAGGCAACCTGACTGGCGACACCAGCACGCAGATCAAGGGCGCCGTTCAACAGATCAAGGGCCAGGTTGAGACCGCCGTCGGCAACTTCAAAGATGCGGTGCACGACGCCAACCAAGAGCAGGCGGCTTCAGACAAAACCGACCCAGCAGCGATGCGCAAGGCCTGACGGGCGATTGGAGAATCGATGAAGATTGCCGGAATGATTCTTATCCTCGCCGGAGTTGCCGCATTTCTCTATGGCGGCTTCTCCTACACGAGCAACAAGAAGGTTGTGGACATGGGCCCCATGCAGATGAGCGTGGCGGAAAACCACTCCGTGCCCATTCCTCCGATTCTGGGCATCGCCGCTGTACTGGCCGGCGGCGCGCTGGTTTACCTGGGCATGAAAAAGGCCTGAGTGGCCCGGTGCGCGGCCGGCGCATTGCACCTCTTGCCCGCGACCTCATGAAATCTGCGTGAATGGCCGCGATTCCCCCGCTCAGGGGCGAAATCAAATGGTTTCCCGGTCCGGCTCCGGGTATACTGTCGCCAAGGCGGCGCAGAATCGCCGGCGCCAGCCCCAAGTGAGGTGCGTCTTCCGCAGGGACTCCGGTTCACTGACGTTCGACGTTCCGCCATCGGAGACTTCCCGTTGGCGCGCAGTGGCCCGTGTGCTTCGAAGTCCCATGGACGCCGTTGCCTGCGCCCTCCTCCCTGCCCGATGCACCCTCTGCGGCTCCCCTCTGCCGCATATCACTTCCGCGCCAATTTGCGCTGTATGCTGGACGGAGTTTCCCGCCCATACGGACTCTTCCTGCGCCCGCTGCGGCGACCGGCTGGACGCCCCCGCGGCTGTGGGTGGAGGACTCTGCCGCGCCTGCCGCATGGCGCCGCCGCCCTTTGTGCGCGCTGTCTCCCATGGGCTCTACCAGGACAACATGCGCGCCGCCATCCAGGCGCTGAAGTATGACCGGATGCATCCGGCGGCACGCCCGTTGGGCCGGATGCTGGCCCACGCTATCAGCGGACTGGCCGCCGAGGCGCCGGCCGAAATGCTGGTTGTTCCCGTGCCCCTGCATCGCACAAAATATGCCGAGCGCGGATTCAACCAGGCTCGCTCGCTTGCTGTGTACGCGCTCGCCAGCCTGAAGAAGACGCACCCGGAGTGGCGGCTTGGCCTGGCGTCGTCCACGCTGATGCGCCTGCGCCCGACCGAGAGCCAGGCGGGGCTGACTCCGCGGCAGCGCCGCATGAACGTACGCGGGGCGTTTTCGGTGAGCGATGCGGCGGCGGTCACGCTGAAGCACGTATTGGTGATCGACGACATTCTTACCACCGGGTCAACAGCGCGGGCCGCGGCTCAGGCGCTGCGAGAGGCCGGAGCCGCCTCGGTCTGGGTGGCTACGCTGGCGCGCGCCCGGCAACTGCACGACCGCCGCGGATCTCTTGCGCGGTTCATGGAGGACGAGGACGTTTACGGCTTGCCGGGCCTGGCGGCGACTTCAATTCTGGTAAAGGAAAGCATTCATTCATCGCACGACCAACCATCTTTTTGACGAGGGGATAAAGGATGTCGCTGGGAAAAGCAATGATTCATGCACGCAAGCAAAAGTCGATCGCCCGGGCGGCCGCATTCGCGGGCGAACACGCCTCCGGGCAGCAGGCCGTTCCTACTACCCACATCCTGCAGATGCCGGTGCTGGTGCTGAACGCCTCCTATGAGCCGATCAACATCTGCGGCGCGCGGCGGGCGCTGGTGCTGGTGCTCAAGGGCATTGCGCGCACCGAGGAGGAGCACGGACTCATGCTTCATGCGCAGCGCAACCGCGTCGCCATGCCTTCGGTGATCCGGCTGCTGGAGTATCGCCGCATTCCGCACCAGACCCGCGCCCTCTCGCGCAAGAACATCCTGCTGCGCGACCGCAACACCTGCCAGTACTGCGGGGTGGTGCTGCCCTCGGGCGACCTCACGCTGGACCACGTGATTCCGCGCTCGCGCGGCGGCAACTCGACCTGGGAGAACCTGGTAGCCTGCTGCCACGGCTGCAACCGGCGCAAGGGCAACCGCATGATTCACGAGATCGACGATATGGCGCTCATGCGCGATCCGCGCCCGTTTTCACTGCACACCAGCCGCCAGATCATGCGCATGCTGGGCCGCGGCGACGACCGCTGGCGGAAGTATCTGTTCTACTAGAGGCTCCATGCCTCCCCAAGAGCCTCCAAGTTCTCATTCAACCGAGGTGCGCACACCCCTCGCGCGCATTCTCGGCCTCGGCTTCGGGGTCGCGGTCATCTTCGGCGGCACGGTCGGAGTCGGCATCCTGCGGCTCCCCGGCGTCATCGCCGGTCAACTGGGCAGCTTCTGGCTCATCCTGCTGGTGTGGGTGGTGGGCGCGCTCTACGCGCTGCTGGGCGCCATCTCACTGGCGGAGCTGGGCACGGCAATGCCGCAGGCCGGCGGCTTCTACATCTACTCAAAGCGCGCCTTCGGGCCGGCCGCGGGGTTTGCCGTGGGCTGGGCCGACTGGCTCAACAACTGCGCCGTGGTGGCCTATGGCGCGGTTGCCGCATCGGAGTACATTGCGGTGCTGGTGCCTGCTCTCGCCGCACGGCAGCAGCTTGTGGCCCTGGCGCTGCTGTTTCTGTTCTGCATGCTGCATCTGGCCGGGCTGCGCCTGAGCAGCCGGATTCAGGAGCTGACCAGCTCAGTCACAGCGATCACGTTTCTGCTGCTGGCCGTGGCCTGCCTGCTGCATCCCGCTCCGGCCATTGCCGCGACGGTGTCCCACGGGTTGCGCGGCGGAGGGCTGGTGGGCCTGCTGGTTCCTGTGGTGGCGGCGCTGCGGGCCATCGTCGTCACCTACGACGGCTGGTATGAGGCCATCTACTTTACTGAAGAGGACACCAACGCAGCCAGTCATCTGCCCCGCGCCATGATTGGCGGCGTACTCATCGTGCTGGGCCTCTACCTGCTGATGAACCTGGCTTTTCTGCATGTGCTTTCCATTCCCGCTCTATCGGCCTCCACCCTGCCGGCCGCGGACGCCGCGCGCATTGTGTTTCCGGCATGGGGAGGGCGGTTTGTCACGGTGCTTTCGCTGCTTACGCTGCTCAGCTTGATCAACGCCGTGCTGCTGGGCGCGCCGCGCATTCTGCTGGCCATTGGCCGCGACGGCCTGTTCACCGCCAGCGCGGCGCGCGTGGGAGCGGGCGGGACGCCGGTGATGGCCATGGCGCTTTCCGCCGCCATGGCGGGGCTGCTGGTGGCCAGCGGCAAGTTTGAAGACATCATCGCCATCGCGGCCATCCTGGTGGCGGCGATGTATGCCGTGAATTACACCGCGGTGATTGTGCTGCGGGTGCGCGAGCCAAAGATGGCGCGGCCCTTTCGCGCCTGGGGCTACCCGGTGTCCACGCTGCTGGTGCTGGCAGGCTCACTCGTTTTTCTGGTGGCGGCGGTGCACGACGACCCGGTCAGCGCATGGCGGGCAGCGGCTCTGCTGGGCGCGGCCATTCCGGTCTTTGCCTGGATGCGCTGGCGTCAGCGGCGGCTTTTGCAGGCCTGACGCGGGCCGTCGATGTGTACTGCGAGAATAGGATCAATCCAGTGGAGGACTTCTCTTTTGTTCAAGAACGCGATCGTCCGCATTCCGGGGAGCAACTTTGACGCCGGGCTCACCACCGTATCGCTGGGAGCGCCGCAGTTTGACCAGGTGCTCCAGCAGCACGCCCGCTATTGCGCGGCGCTGGAAGAGTGCGGCCTTGCGCTCACCACGCTGGAGGCGGATCTGCGCTTTCCCGACTCGACCTTTGTGGAGGACACCGCGGTGATTACTGCTGAGGGCGCCATCCTGACCAATCCGGGAGCGGCGAGCCGCGCCGGCGAGGTGGAGGCAATCCGCCCGGCGATTCATGCATTCTTCCCCTGGACGCTGGCCATCAAGGCCCCCGGTACGCTGGACGGCGGCGACATCTGCGAGGCCGGAGACCACTTCTTCATCGGGCTCTCGCACCGCACCAATGAAGAGGGCGCCCGCCAGTTGGCCGCGCATCTGGCGGGGATGGGCTATACCTCTTCAATCATCGACGTGCGCCCCATGACATCGATTCTGCATCTCAAGAGCGGGATCTCGTACATCGGCGACAACGCGCTGGTGGTGATGGAAGAGATGGCGGCCTGCGAGCAGTTCCGCGGCCTGGACTTGATTCATGTATCGGAGGCGGAGAGTTATGGGGCCAACTGTGTGCGCGTGAACGACCGCGTCCTGGTGGCCGCGGGCTTTCCTGAACTTACCGGGGAGTTACGCGCCCGGGGGTTTGAGCCGCTGGTGCTGGATATGTCGGAGTTTCAAAAGATGGACGGGGGACTTAGCTGTCTTTCCCTGCGCTTTTGAAGTTAGGGCTTGAGAACTGAATGAGTCAGAGGCGTGCCGCCTTCATGGGCCGGAAGAGCCATAGATTGAGCAGCACAAACAGCACGCCGCCCACGGTGAACTTGAGCCAGACGGGGGCCTGCGAAGGGGAGAAGAAGCCTTCCAGGGTGCCTGCAATGACAAGCAGCGGAATGATGCCGGAGACGAGCTGCGTTGCCTCGATGCCTCCGCGCGAGACCGATTCCCGCCAGGGCAGAGCGCCGGGAAAGAGCATGGCATGTCCGAGGCGAAATCCGGCTCCCCCGGCGATGATGATGGAAGGCAGCTCCAGCGACCCGTGCGCGGCCACAAAGCTCCATAACTGCAGCGACATCGCGTAGTGGTGACAGGCCGCGCCGATCACGCCCAGCATCATGCCGTTGACGAAGAGATTCCAGAAGGTTCCCAGCCCGAAGACGATGCCGCCGGCAAAAGTGATAAAGCTGACCGTGAGGTTGTTGGTCATGATGGCGCTGGATTCCATCGGAGCTACGCTCACAATCGAGTGGGTCCACATCTCGTGGCGCTCCATGGTGGCGATCATCTCCGGGCCCACAAAGTGGCGCATGAACTCGGGCCGCGCGCTGGTAAGCGCCGCGCCCAAGAGGCCCCACGCGACCGTGACCAGGAGCGATGCCGCGACATAGCCGAACTGGCGCTGGAAGATGGCCGGGTAGTCGTCGCGCAGGAAGCGGAAGACAGTCATCAGATTCGTCTTGCGGCCAGAGTAGATGATATGGTGGGCGCGAGCCAGCAATTGATTGACATGGAGCGCATAGGTGCGGGCGGTCGTGTCCTGGCGCAGCACCGAGAGGTCGGCCGCTACCTGGCGGTAGAGCAGGGCCATCTCCTGGAGTTCGGCGCGGGAGAGCTGCCCGAGACCGCTGGCGTCGGATTGGGCCAGCAGAGACGCGAGCCGGTCCCAATGGGGCCGCCGCTTGTGAATCCACTGGTTGGAGAGGACGTGAGCCATGGACCTGAATTCAGACCAGCTTAGCATCGACACACCCGAACTGGTTTCGATCGAAATGCCGCTGGCGGGCATCGGCAGCCGCTTCATTGCGATTCTGATCGATTACCTGATCTGGTTTGCCTGCCTGCTGGTGCTGAGCGTGATCTCTTCCGTGGTGCTGCCGGGCATTCAGGCCTTCTCCAAAATCTCGGAGCAGTGGGCGGTGGCGATCTTCATCTTCATCGTCTTCTTGTTCAACTGGGGCTATTTTACGTTGTTTGAGGCCTTCTGGAACGGTCGTACGCCGGGCAAGCGGGTGGC
>CAINJJ010000028.1 GCA_903849645.1 uncultured Acidobacteriaceae bacterium
AGGGACGCCACACTGTCCCACTCCCAATTCCCGCCCCAATTATCTTGACAGGAACGCCTGCTGCGCAGTGCGCCCGTATGCGCACATTCCGCAGAACTTAGCGTATGGCGCGTTTCCTCTGGTTGGAGGCGTGAGCCTTTGGGAGGTCGCAGTCAACCCCATGGTTGAGAATCGACCCGCACGCTTTAGGTACGAATTCTCCGGGTTCTCCGGTTGACGGCATAGTTTAGTTGACGGCCCCGTCCAACGCGCCGCCCCATTCTAAAATCGGTCGTACTGGCGGCTCCCCTCGCCAGGTTCAACGTCGGCTACCTCAAGACTGCAAGGCTGCGCAGAGGCCCACGGTCGCCCCTCCGGTGGCTCATCCATATTTCGTCCCACCGAAGAACGAGCCGACCAAGCCCCGCCAACATTATGTACATTTCCACATATTAATAATTCAGATCAAAACACCTGATCATACTATTGACCAAGGGGAGGGGGAAGACTGTAGACTATTCCCGTCGTTCTGCGGGTCGATGGGACATTGCTCGGTCCCAGCCCGCTGTGCCCCGGTAGGTGGGCGGATGCGGTGATCGACGGCGAATGACTGAAGGCATGGCAAAGTGTCTACGGCTCGGGGCAGGATCCATCTTGCCCATTCGAGCAGCGGCGGAAACCTAATCGATCCAATCTTAGGGTGTGGGCATGGGTTACTCCTCGTATACCGAATACCGCTGCGGTCGTTGCAATAGCATCGTCCAAAAGGAAACCTCGCGCTGCCCCTATTGCAGGGTACTGCTGAGCGGAATCCGTTGCATGCGATGCAGTTTTACCGGATCTACTTCGGATTTCCTTCTTGATCGATGCCCGAAATGCGGTTCGGTTTCGATTGCCAGCTTTGGCGGGGAGTCATCCGGGATTGCCAGATATGGCACTGTGTCTCCCGGTGCTGAATCGGCGTCCACGCCCATGTCCGCGAAAGCTCGTATGGTGGCGTGGCTGCTCGGCAGTGCTGCCCTGCTATGCGTCTTACTCTATTTCTTTATGCATCGAGATACCAGCCTGCGCACACTGGAGGGGCATTCGGCCATGGTTGATTCCGTGGCCTTTAGCCCTGATGGGCGCACCCTAGCTTCAGGGAGTGTTGACAACACCATCAAACTCTGGGACGCCGCCACCGGCAAGCTGCTGCGCACGCTGGAGGGGCATTCGAGCACTGTTGAATCCGTGGCCTTTGGCCCTGATGGGCGCACTCTGGCCTCAGGGAGTGTTGACAACACCATCAAACTCTGGGACGTCGCCAGCAGCAAGCTGCTGCGCACGCTGCAGGGGCATTCGAACAATGTTGAATCCGTGGCCTTCAGCCCTGATGGGCGCACCTTGGCCTCAGGGAGTGTTGACGGCACCATCAAGCTTTGGTACACCGCCGGCGGCAAGCTGCTGCGTACGCTGGAGGGGCATTCGGCCATGGTCCATTCCGTAGCCTTCAGCCCGAACGGGCGCACCCTGGCCTCAGGAAATCTTGACAACACCATCAAACCTTGGAACGCCTCCACCGACGCCAGTCAGTACGCCCCCCATGTTGGAATCGTGAAGCTTGATAACAACATCACACTCTGGGACGCCGCCACCGGCAAGCTGCTGCGCACGCTGCAGGGGCATTCGGACGCTGTTGAGTCCGTGGCCTTCAGTCCTGATGGGCGCACTCTTGCCTCGGGAAGCGACGACAAAACCATCAAGCTTTGGGACGCCGCCAGCGGCAAACTGCTGCGCACGCTGCAGGGGCATTCTGCCATGGTTCATTCCGTAGCCTTCAGCCCGGACGGGCGCACCCTGGCCTCGGGGAGTTTTGACCACTCCATCAAACTCTGGGACGCCTCCTACGGCACGTTGCTGCGCACGCTGGAGGGGTCTGAAGAATGTGTAAATTCCGTGGCATTCAGCCCTGACGGGCGCACTCTGGCCTTTGGGAGCAAAACCATCCATCTGTGGGATCTCAAGATGGGGCAGGTGGCCCGTTCATCAGTCCCGAAGAACCACGATGAGCATTGACAAGCTGTGCCCAGTTCATCGGCAGGCGGGTGGCCCACATTTCGAACTTGAGATGTGGGAGACGACGAACGCGAACAGCGGGTTCTCGTTCGCTTCAATTCCGGCTTCTCGCGTTTCCCAGGTCTGGATGTTCAGACCTGACGCACCCGGCGGTAGGCCGAGACTTTAGTCCGAGGAGAAAGAGATGCAGAACGTGTGCAAGTCCAAGGTGATGCTATTCGCCGTTTTCGTTATGCTCGTGGGATGCACCTCTGGCAAGAGCGATTGGGAGGCTGCAAAGCGTTTAGACACAATCCCGGCCTATCAGAAATTCATCGTTAGCCATCCAAAAAGCAAATTCGCACCTGAAGCATCACGGAGAGTTGATGATCTCGAATGGATATTCGCAAAGAGTTCCGACAGTGGCACAGAACTTCAGAACTATCTGAGTGCTCACCCGCAGGGAAAACACGCGAGTGAGGCTCAAAAGTTGGCAAGTGATTTTATCCAGCTTCCGTTCGCGGTAAAGCTTGAGGGCGTGCTTGCCGGCCTTATGCTCTCCGGACGAAATCCATCAAACGGCCGGCCTGAAATGCAGTCAGCCGGCCGCCCGCCAGTAGGGCTCGTCAACGAGTTTGCTCTTGATGGGGTACCCATTCCGTTGGCCAGGTCCGTTATATCGGACTCGATGCTTCAGACGCGGGACTTTGGATCTCTTATTTGCCCGCTCGCCCCTGAACAGCGGGCGTTTAGACAGGGTGGGGCACTGGCAATTGCCTGCAGAGGGACGCGCGTCCAACGCGATCAAATTCGGACCTACATTGGGCGGAACCGGCAATCAAAATAGGCGAGTGGCCAGTGTCTTCCAATAGAACGAGGAGGCTCACTCGACTTGGTTCCCAGTCTTGATCTGCTGAGAAGTCGGGGAAACTTCCACACTCGCGGAGAGTAGGAGATTCGTGCATATCAAGCTAGAAGGAATCACGATTGTTGTGAGCATCGCCTTGGGAATCGTGGCGTGTGGCGAGCACAGCGCCACCTTCCAAACGGCCACAGTGAATCAAATGGAAAACCGAGGCAAGTTAGCCTACCGCAAAGGGGGAGCGCGTCCGTTTACTGGGATGGTAAAGGGCAGCTTCCCAGACGGGCATGCCCAAAGTACGTTTCATTATAAGGACGGGAAACGGCATGGACTGGCAGTAACCTATTACCAGAATGGCCACATCAATACATCTCTCACTTATGTTGACGGTGCACCACAAGGCCTCGTGACCGTCTACTATGAGAATGGACACAAACTTGCAGATGTGCCCGTATTGGATGGGAAAGCCCAAGGTCTGGTTACGGAGTATGGTGAAGATGGAAACAAGGTATCCGAGTGCGATTATTTGGCGGGTTTTAAGAGAGGTACCTGCAAGCAATGGGGGAAGAACGGATTCTATCAACAATACAAGGTTCTTGGCGGTGGTGAGGGACTGCAGTTTGAGTGACAAGCATGTCCAGAATTTTGGTGTTGTGTTCAGATATATAACGTTGAATCGCTGAGTTCTGGTCCAATGTTTGCGGCCTTAACCCGGGGATAGAGGTGAGAGATGAAGCCATCGCTTCGCCTGAAACCACGACAGTGCATAGTTACTTTCTTGTTCCCAAAGGAAACAGAAAGCCTCATCTCACCTAGACGAAAACTTCGATACTGGATCGATTCAGACCTCCGCTCCCTCTCGAGGAGATGAGCGGTTCTGTGAAATACCATTGCGGGAAGTGCTGGGGCGAGTTCGCCAGTTTCAGCCATCTAAATCGCTGCCCTTTATGCGGCGTCCTAGCCGTCGTCCGATGCCAGAGTTGCGGCCCTCATGGCCACCCGTCTGATTTGTTCCCAGGCTTGCTATTCTGAGAAGCTGCGGAAACTGCCTTTTTCATTGGACTTAGCCGTTCGTCGTTCTCCCCCTTAGCCTGACGCTCACTTTCTTTCAAACGCCCGCCATCTTCTGCGCTTTCGAAGACCAGTTGCCGTTTGCTGACAATGACGGCCGCGCTGAGTGGACGTACGGGGAATGAGAATGCGCACGGCCCCGAGGTGCTCGGGCCACCATCCCAGTCCTGCTGGCACGACGGCGGCCTAGTCTTCTTGACGGTTTCGTCAAGTATGCAAATCCTCAAAGAAATCCGATCAAAGTCCAACTCCCGCTGGTATTAGTTAACAGGGGCGCAAATGCGTCCCGGTAACACCAGACAACGGGAAGGCCGCCTAGCGGGAGCCGTTGTGGGTGCTGGACGAGAGTTCAAGCAACCACGCGGCGCGCCGGCGGCCGATGCTACGCAATCCTCCAGCATCCACTTCGTTCTCGCTCCGGCCGCCAAAGGAAGGCGAGTGCGATGCAATCTGCTGAATTGCCCGGTGCGAATCAGATTCTCAAGGAGATCTCCAGCCTGTTGGCGATCGCCTGGGAGCGGCGGGCACGGCTGCGTTTGTTAGTGCCAGTCCCAGACTCTCAGCCGTCAACAAACGCGGTTGATAAGACGGCCCGGCAGAGCCCTCATGAAATGACGTTGACACGTCGGAGAAAGGAAACACACGTTCATGAGAGAACCTGATCCACTGCCCGAGATTGGCCAGTTGCCGGAGATGGGACCGAGGGAACTGCAGGCGATTCACGAGACGATGTTCGGCGCCAGACACGCGATCTCAAACTGCACGCACCTGCGCAGGAAGATCGCCTGGCACTTGCAGGCGCGGCGCGAGGGAGGGTTGCCGCAATCGGCGCGGTCGTTCGCGCTGGGAATCGCTCGCGATGCCACCTTGCGATCGCGCATCGGGGAGAACGCAAACCTTCGCCAAGGAACGATTCCAGCCAGCCGCACCGCGACTGCGAGTGTTGTCCGGCCTCGTGCGGACACGCGAGTTCCCATGCCTGGCAGCCTACTGATTCGAAAGTACAAAGGACGGACGATTGTGGTGAAAGTATTCCCAACTGGTTTCGAGTTCGAGGGGCGGCGCTACACCTCACTCAGCGCGATTGCCAGCGAGATTACAGGCACCCACTGGAACGGCTATGCCTTCTTCCAACTGGGCAAGGAGGCGCGCGATGGCCGTTGAGCGACGGGCGATTCGACAAGGAGACAGCACGGTCGGCGCGCC
>CAINJJ010000029.1 GCA_903849645.1 uncultured Acidobacteriaceae bacterium
CGCGCCGAATCAACTTCGGCACTCCCCAAAGAAACATGCTTGTCCGTGAAATCAATGCCTGGCGGGGTGGTCTACTTTTACTCCGCCACGTCACGCCGCTAACGCGGCGCTACGTGGTCTATTTTTGCTCCGGCGCGTACATTTCACCTGGTCCGGAGCGCGTTTGAATTCCTCCATCTGGTACTGCGGAATCTTTACCCCCGTATTTTGGAAGTTTTCGAGAGATTGCTGGTCGGCCGCCTTCGCGCCTTTGGTGATGCGAAGAAATTGCACGTACTCGTCAGCGGCATGTTTGAAGGCCCCGGCCGCAGAATCGCCGAAGCTCTTGATCACAGCGTCGGAATCCGAGATGACTCCCTTCAGCTCGACGAACTCGTCGTAGAACTTATGGGCCTTCTCGCCCATCATCATGAGGATGTCAACGCCGCCGATCGCGATCATGGCCGGGCCAATCGCGCTAATGGCGCCCATCAGTATCTGGCTATCCGCAATGACCGACTGCATGGCGCGCGGCACATGAATACCCATCTCTTCGCTGAGGAGCCGGACATTTTCCTTCGCACTTAGTGAATCTTCCCCCAGCTTTTTTAGGCCCGCTCCTCCCCTTGACCCGGCAGCCTCCCCCGCCGGGCCGATAGCCTGCAACGAAGCAACGACCTGCTGCACGGCCTCGGCCGCGTTCCCGTCCGTCACATTGATCGTGATCTGTACGACCTGGCCAGTCATTTAGTTGCTCCTCCGCATGAATTCGGTGCCGCACTTGTGGCAGCTGGTCGAGAACGGAGAATCCTGCAGTGCACTACACACGCCGCACGGGGGGTGATTGCGCTCGAACTGGGCACGCGCCTCGGCCACCGCCATCAGACCCTCAGACTCAGCCAGAGTGAAGTCCCCATCCGCCAGGCCGGTGTTCTTGCATTTCTCCAGCCAAAGGAGGTATTCCGCCCGCTTGTAGTAGCCGGGCGAAAGCGTCAGCGTCGGCAGCGAGCCCTCGATCCGCTCACGGCCATCGTCTTCGATGTGGCAGGAAAGGGGTTCAACCCGGTTCTGGCTGACAACTACACTCCCCTCAGACTCGACCCTCCATTGGATGGCCACCCGGCATGGACTTTGGAGTCTGCGCAGGCTACTCTTGCCGTCGAAATTGTGCAAGCAAAGGCAGCTTTTTTGGCAGCGGCGCCGGGGTTCATTCCACCAGACATCTGACCGTAGGAAGGAGGGCGAAAATACCGCCAGTTCTCAGCTATTCTGGCCCGCTCTTTTTGATTGATTTGTTGGCAAGATGGTAAACATCCGCATCAGGGACGAAAATCGGCAAGATTGGGCGGGTTCGATGGTACTTCAGGGGTGTGGTATGCACCTGATGCCCGCATGAAACAAGCGGTCTGCGAGTTTTCCACATTTTGATAGAGGGGTGCTTTTCGAGATGTTCCATATTATGGAACGGACTGAAACTGCACCAACCAAGAATCAACAACTTACGGGATTTATGAGGCTGAATCTAGGCCACCACTCTAACCGAACGGCTGTATTGCTCTTCCGGTATTCTGCTGTGGAAAAGTTGATTGAACCCGCGTCAATCCTACCGTTTCCCGCCGCCGCCCGCCGTGTCCCACCTTCTAACGTAATTCCTGTACTCACATGTGCTCGCGCAAACAGGCCAGTTGCGCGCTTTGATACACTCCTCCGCAGAACGGCCCCAACGGGAGAGACCCATGCCTACCGTCGCCTCGATTCTCTCTGATTTGAAGAGCAAGGGAAGCGAGCAGACCCGCAAGATTTATGCCCGCCACGGCATGGACCCGGAGCGCGTCTACGGGGTCAGCGTCGCCAACCTCAAGGTCATCGCCAAGTCGATCAAGGGCCGCCAGGACCTGGCCTGTGAACTCTACGCGACGGGCGTGATGGATGCGATGTACCTGGCCGGCATGGTGGCCGACGGGGCCAAACTGACGCCCGACCAGTTGCGGCAATGGGTGGAGGGCGCCGCGGGGCTGCAGATGATCGCCGAGTACACGGTGCCGTGGGTGACGGTCGAAAACGCGCAAGGGCGCGCTCTTGCCCTGGAGTGGATGCGCTCGCCGGTGGAGCACATTGCAACAGCCGGCTGGTGCACCTACGCGGGACTGCTTGCCATCCGGCCCGATGAGGCGCTCGATTTTGCCGAGATCGAATCGCTGCTTGGGACCATCGTCCGCGAGGTTGCCTCCGCGCCCAACCGGGTTCGCCACGCCATGAATGGACTTGTCATCGCGGTGGGCAGCTATGTCCAGCCCATGCTGGCGCGCGCCAAAGCGGTTGCGGGCGCCATCGGCGCGGTCCAGGTAGATGTGGGCGAAACCGCCTGCAAGGTTCCAGTTGCCGTCGCCTACATCGAAAAGGTGGAGGCTGCCGGGCGCATAGGGAAGAAGCGCAAGACCCTCCGTTGCTGATGGCGCCCCATTCAGTCATGGAACCCTCGGCTGCGTTCAGGCGTACCCATCATCAGGGCCGGTCCGCGGCGCAGGGAAAGCCATGCGTTTTGCTACACTTCTCCTGAGAGCCGGCTTGAGTTTCAACGCAGCCAACACGCACTTTGTACGACGGGAGAGTCCATGCCAGTTGTCGAACTCGCGGGAGTAACCAAGGCCTACGAGAACAAGGTTGCCGTGAGCAACCTGAGTTTGTCGATCGAGGCGGGCCAGATGTTCGGCCTGCTTGGCCCCAACGGAGCGGGCAAGACCAGCTCCATTCGCATGATGATGGGCATCACCATTCCCGACTCGGGAAGCATCAGCCTGTTTGGCAAGCCGTTTGACCGCAAGAGCCTGGACCGCGTGGGCTACCTGCCCGAGGAGCGCGGCCTCTACAAGAAGATGAAGGTCATCGAGCAGCTTGTCTTCTTTGGCGAACTGCATGGCCTTGCGCCGGAAGAGGCGCGCAAGCGGGCCAACGACTGGGCCGCGCGCATGGAGATCGCGGACTCGCTGCAGAAGAAGACCGAGGAGCTGTCCAAGGGAATGCAGCAGAAGATTCAGTTCATCGCGACACTGCTGCACGACCCGGGGCTGATCGTGATGGACGAGCCCTTCAGCGGCCTGGACCCGGTGAATGCCGTGCTTGTGGAGCGCACTCTGCTGGACTTGAAGGGGCAGGGCAAGGCGATTCTTTTTTCAACCCATCGCATGGACCAGGTGGAGAAGCTCTGCGACACCATCTGCCTCATCAACAACGGCGCCGCGGTGCTGGCCGGCAAGGTGCGGGAGATCAAGGCCACCTATGAGCGCAACCGCGTCATTGTGGAGTTTGAGGGCAGCGCGGAGTTCCTCAAGAGCGACGAGATTGCCGAGGCCAACAACTTCTCCGGACACGCGGAGATCAAGCTGAAGCCCGGAGGCGATGCGCAGAAGCTGCTGCATGAGGCGGCGGCAGGGGCCACCATCTACCGCTATGAACTGGTGGAGCCTTCGCTCGAAGAGATCTTCATCCAGACCGTGGGAGGAAAATCCAATGCATAACATCGCTCTCATCGCCAGGCGTGAGTATCTGGAACAGATTCGCGGGCGTGCGTTCAAGCTTTCCACGATATTGGTTCCTGGTTTGTTTCTCGTGGTGATTGGAATCATCTACCTCACGGGGCGGAACACGTCCGGTGCCAAGCACATTGTGGTGGCCGCTTCCGATGCCGTGCTGGCTGATGGCGTCCGCTCGCGCATGATGGACGACAAGGAGATGAAGTCCGATGTGGAGGTGCTGACTCCGGCCAATGCGGAGAATCGCGCGGCGCTAGTCCGCCGGGTCGAGGCCAAGGAGATCGACGGCTTCCTGTGGGTGGAGACGCCCGCGGGCAAGGAGCCGACCGCGCTCTATGAATCGCAATCTTCCGGGGACTTCATCACCACGGCCCGGCTGCACTCGGCTCTCAATCGCGCGGTGGTCAAAGACCGCCTGACGGGTTCGGGCATCAAGGCCGGCGATGTGGATGCGCTGCTGAAGGAAATCGACATCGATACGCGCCAGGTGAACAAGGAAGGCAAGGAAGTGAAGACCAACGCCATCACCTCGTTCTACAAGGGCTACCTGATGGCGCTGATGCTCACGATGACGACCATGATCTACGGCATGAACGTGGCCCGGTCCATCATCCAGGAGAAGACCTCGCGCATCTTTGAAGTGATGCTGGCCATCGCCAAGCCATCGGACATGCTGGCCGGAAAGCTGATCGGCGCAGGCGCCGTGGGGCTCACGCAGATTGCCATCTGGGCAGTGGCGGGCGGCGCCATCGCCGGCTCCGCGCTGGCCGCGCCCATCCTCACCGGCACGCTTTCGATTCATTTCTCGTGGGTCGAGGGAGTGCTCTTCCCGGTCTATTTTGTACTCGGCTACCTGCTCAATGCCTCGCTGTTTGCCGGCCTGGCCGCCACCTGCGAGACCGAGCAGGAGCTGCAGATGTACACCCCGCTGGCCGCGCTGCCGGTGTGGCTCAGCTTTTCGCTGATCATCCTGGTGGTCAACAATCCTGACTCGATGCTTTCGATTGCCGCATCGCTCTTCCCGGCCACCGCGCCCATCATCATGATGCTGCGCATGGGCTCGCAGATGCCGCCCGCGTGGCAGTTTGCCGCGTCCATCTTCATCATGCTGCTTAGCATCTGGGGCACGCTGTGGTTCTCTTCGCGCCTCTATCGCGTGGGCATTCTCATGTATGGCAAGCGCGCCACGCTGCCGGAGATCTTCCGCTGGCTCCGCTACAGCTAGTGGCGCCCGCCAAACAGAGCGACGCTTATGATTTGAAAGGGCACGACTCCAGTCGTGCCGTAGAAGGCACAAATTGAATGGGGGCTTTAGCCCCTGAGGGAAGTCTTTTCTACGAGCTAATTCCGCATGTGGCTTCGGTGAATGTCCGTGTTTCCGCTGCGCTACAAGTAGCCTGCGCATGCACCGCTTCCGTGCCTTCCAGCCATGCTTCGTATTTGCGTTCGCCAATTGGGCGTGAGCGGACGCTAAAATCAGTTCTGTGACCACTGAAGCCAGCCCCCGGTTTACCTTCGTCCAGCGACTGATTCTGGCCGTGGTTCCGCGCGCGGTGTGGGCGTTGCTCTGGGTCGTCAGCCGCACCTGGCGCTTTGAAGTCATCGCCGAAGAAGGCGTGGTGCCGGTGCTCTACGGCCAGAAGCCGGGGGCGGAGATCTACTGCTTCTGGCATCAGTGCGTACTGCCCTGCACGGTCTACTTCCGGCAGTCCCATGCGGTCATTTTGATCAGCAAGAGTTTTGACGGAGAGCTCATCACCCGCATTCTGCGCATGTTTGGTTTTGATGCGGTGCGCGGGTCGAGCTCCCGCGGCGCGCGCGAGGGGCTGCTGGGTCTTGTGGAGATTATTGAAACCGGCCGCACCGCGATCTTTACCGCCGACGGCCCGCGCGGTCCCATCTATCAAACCAAGATGGGCCCCATCAAGCTGGCGCAGTTGACCGGCGCGCCCATCGGCGCCTTCCACCTGGAGCCGGAGCGCGCCTGGGTGATGCGCTCCTGGGACCACTTCCTGGTCCCCAAGCCCTTCACGCGCATCTGCGTGAGCTGGGCGCAGTGGACGCGCGTTGACCAGGGGCTTCAGCCCGAGCAGTTTGAACCCAAGCGCCAGGAACTCAACGCGGCCATTGAACGGGCACGGATGCGGGCGCTGGCGCACTTTGGGAAGCCGCAGACATGACCGGACTGCGCGTTGCCGATTTCGATTTCGAGTTGCCCCCTGAGCTGATTGCGCAGCAGCCGCCTGCCGAGCGCGGCCAGAGCCGGATGCTGGTGATGGACCGCGCCCGCGGCGCACTGCGCGACGAGCAGTTTGCGAGCTTTCCGACACTGCTCAACCGCGGCGATCTGTTGGTGTTGAACGACACGCGCGTGATGCCGGCGCGGCTTTATGCTCGGCGCACGCTGGTTCGCGAGCGTGACAGGCCCTCCGGGCAGATTGAAGTGCTGCTCACCGAGCCGGCCACATCACGAATGCTCCGTGCCCCATCCATTCCGCGCTTCTCCGCGGAATGGGTGGGAGACCACGAACCGCAACCAGCCTCCGGCGAAAACCTCTGGCGGGCCCTCGTCCGTCCAGGCCGCAAAGTCGCCATCGGCGAGCGCCTTGTCTTTCCCGCTCCGGACGGCAGCATCGAACTCGAAGCCGAGGTGCTGGAACGCGGCGAGTTTGGCGAGCGCCTGTTGCGCTTCAAGCCGGCGCCAGACTTCTTCGGCGTCCTTGACCGTATCGGCCACATGCCTCTGCCGCCTTACATCCGCCGCGGCGACGTGGAGGCCGACCGCGAACGCTATCAGACCGTCTTCTCGCGCGACCGCGGCTCGGTGGCCGCTCCCACCGCGGGGCTGCACTTTACGCCGGAGATTCTGGACGCGCTCGCCGCAAAAGGGGTCGAGATCGCCCGCGTCACGCTCCACGTCGGCCTGGGCACCTTTGCGCCGCTCCGCGTTGAGCGGCTGGACGAGGTCCGCCTTCACCGCGAGCGCTATACACTTTCGCCCGAGGCCGCCGAGGCCATCAACCGCGCCTCCGCCGAGAGACGTCGCATCGCGGCAGTCGGCACAACGGTCGTTCGCACCCTGGAGCACTGCGCGCTTGAGGCAAACGGTCGCCCGTTGCAGGGCCACTCCGGCGAGACGGAGATCTTCATCTCGCCGGGATTCAACTTCCGCCTGGTCAACGCGCTGCTGACCAATTTTCATTTGCCGCAGTCCAGCCTGCTGATGCTGGTCTCGGCCTTCGCCGGCCGCGAACCAGTGCTTGCCGCCTACCGTCACGCCGTTCAAGAAAAGTACCGCTTCTTCAGCTATGGCGACTGCATGTTTCTGGCGTGATTCCCCGCGGTTCCGTTCCCTGATAAACTCGGTCTCGTGCCTGACCAACCCAAGCCGCCTGTCTTCCTGCTCGACACCATGGCGTTCATCTTCCGCGCCTACCACGCCATGCAGCGCTCGCGGCCCATGTCCACGCGCGGCGGGCTGCCCACCGCGGCCATCTACGTCTTTGTCAACATGATCAAGAAGCTGCGCCAGGACTTCGCCCCGCAGTATTGCGCGGCAGTCTTTGACGTAAGCGGCGAGGTGTTTCGCGACGAGCGCGCGCGCACCATGGGCCCGCTGCGCAAGTGGAACGGCAAGACGCAGAGCTTTGACGAGGTGAGCTACGAGGGCTACAAGGCCAATCGCGCCGCCATGCCCGAGGACCTGCGCCGTCAGATTCCCTACATCCGGCGCGCCCTTGAGGCGCTGCGCATTCCCATCCTTGAGGCCGAGGGATTTGAGGCCGACGACGTGATCGGCACGCTGGCCCGCGAAGCCGCGGAGCAGCAGCACGCGGTCTTCATCGTCTCTGGCGACAAGGACATGATGCAGCTTGTTACATCGCAGGTGAGAATCCTGAATCCACAAAAGGACAATCTGATTCTCGACCCCGCCAAGGTGGTTGAAGTACTGGGCGTGCCTCCGGAGAAGGTCATCGATGTGATGGCGCTGCGCGGCGATGCGGTCGATAACATTCCCGGTGCGCCGGGCATCGGCGACAAGGGATCAGTGGATCTGATTCTCGAATTTGGCAGCGTGGAAGCCGTGCTCGATCGCGCCGCCGAGGTCAAGCGCAAAAGTTATCGCGAGTCCCTCGAACAGAATCGCGATGCGGTGCTGCTCTCGAAGGAACTGGTCACCATCGATTGCCATGTGCCGCTGGCGTTGGATCTGGTGGCGATGGAGACGCAGGCGCCGGATCTCGAAGCCTGCCGCGAGCTATTCACCGAGCTTGAGTTCACGTCGATGCTGCGCGAATTGGCGCCCTCGGAGACCGCGCCGGTTTTCGAACTCATCGATGAGCCAAACGATACGCAAGCCGCCGCCTTCTATGCCGCTGCGCGCGCACAGGGCTTCGCTTTCGCGCTCGACGCCGCCGCGCCTGCGCCTCTCGGGACCGAAGACGAGCCGCAGCAGAACCTGTCCTTGCTCGACGTGGCCGAGGCCGCGGAAAAGCAGGCCAGCTTCAGCGTTGGCGTCTGCGCGGAGCCGGGCACTGCGCTGCGCCTTGCCCTCACTCCGGAGTTGCGCGCGCTGCTTCAGGACGCGGCAGTGCCCAAGCGCGTGCACGACTGGAAGTCCGGACTTCATTTACTCACCGCGCAGGGCGTGACGCTCCGCGGCCCGGTGGACGACACGCAGCTTCTCTCCTACGCGCTGAACCCAACGCACGCCACGCAAGCGCTGGCCGATGTGGCCGCGCGCCACGCGCAGCCTGCGCCCTCCACGCTGCCCGCGGCCGCCGCGGCCATTCGGGAACTGGTTCCCGCGCTCAAAGACGAGGTGGAAAAGCAGGGCGTGGCGCCCGTTTACGCCGATATCGACCTGCCCCTTGCGCCGGTTCTCTTTCGCATGGAGCAGGCAGGCGTACGCATCGACCTGGGAGTTCTTGACGGCCTGTCAAAGCGCTTCGCCATTGAGCTGGAACGGGTGGGCGAGCGCATCTTCGAGTTGGCCGGGCGGCGCTTCAACATCAACTCGCCCAAGCAACTCGGTGAAGTGCTTTTTACTCATTTGGGCCTGCCCGCGCCCGCCGCGCGCGGCAAGTCAAAGTCCGTCTCCACCGC
The DNA here is from genome assembly GCA_903849645.1 of uncultured Acidobacteriaceae bacterium. GTDB lineage: Bacteria > Acidobacteriota > Terriglobia > Terriglobales > Acidobacteriaceae > Telmatobacter. The sequence continues at coordinate 8,619 of CAINJJ010000029.1, forward strand.
GCAGGATGTGCTGGAACTGCTTGCCGAGCAGCACGAGGTCCCGCGGTTGGTGCTCGAGTTCCGCCACCTGTCAAAGCTCAAGGGTACGTATATCGACGCCCTGCCGCTGCTTGCCGATGCGGACTCGCGCGTGCACACGACCTTTCAGTCGGCGGCGACGGCCACCGGCAGGCTCTCCTCCATCAATCCGAATCTGCAGAACATTCCCACGCGCACGGAGCTTGGCCGCGAGATTCGCGCTGCCTTCACCGCCGCGACCGGCACGCAGTTGCTCTCCGCGGATTACTCGCAGATTGAGCTGCGCCTGCTGGCGCACTTCTCCGGCGACCCGCTTTTGGTGCGCGCCTATCAGAACAACGAGGACATCCATGCGCTCACCGCCAGCGAGGTCTTCGGCGTAGCGACCGAGGCCATGGACAAGGAGACGCGCAATCGCGCCAAGGCGGTCAACTTCGGCATCGTCTATGGCATCTCGCCCTTTGGCCTGGCCGCGCAACTGGGCATTCCGCAGGCCGAGGCCAAGGCCTACATCGAGCGCTACTTCGCGCGTTACACGGGCGTGCAGGCCTTCATTGAAAAGACTCTCGCCGAGACCCGCAGGACGGGCAGCGTGCGCACGCTCTTTGGCCGCGTGCGGCCCATCCCGGACATTGAAAGCCGCAATGCCAACCAGCGCGGTTTTGCCGAGCGCACGGCCATCAACACGCCATTGCAAGGCACCGCCGCCGACCTCATCAAGCTGGCCATGATCGCCCTCGACCGCAAGCTCACCGAGCGCGGGCTCAAGACGCGCATGGTGCTGCAGGTGCATGACGAACTTCTGTTCGAAGTGCCGTTGGATGAAACCGCCGAAGTCGAGGACCTGGTCCGCGCGGAGATGGAAGGCGTGGTCAAGCTGGATGTGCCGCTGGTCGCCGACCTCGCCTTCGGCCCCAACTGGCGAGATCTGAAGTAGGCAGTCCTGTTTGCTCGTTCGGCGCAGCGAAGGCACAATCCGGCGTTGCTGCACGCCGCTTTGAAGGCCTACACACCCAACTCAGCGCGAATGGCATCGGCAATGGCCTTGGAATGCCGCTGCATCGCCTCGTCGCTCTCCGCTTCAATCATCACTCGCGCCAGCGCCTCGGTGCCGCTGTAGCGAATCACCACGCGGCCTGAGTCTTTCAGCTCTTCCTCCGCGGCGCGGATGGCCGCGGCCACGGTGGGAATCGACTCCAGCGGCTTCTTCTCGCGCACCTTGATGTTGACGATGACCTGCGGAAAGACCTTCAGGTCGGCGGTCAGCTCCTCGATGGTCTTGCCCGTGCGGGCGATCAGGTCGAGGACCACAAGCGAAGTCAGCAGCCCGTCCCCGGTGGTGGCGAGATGGGGCAGCAGGATGTGGCCCGACTGTTCGCCGCCCAGCGCGGCATTGTGGGCCAGCATCTGCTCCAGCACGTAGCGGTCGCCCACCGGCGCGCGCAGCATCCGTATGCCGCTGCGCTTGAGGGCTGCTTCCAGGCCCATGTTGGACATGGTGGTGGCTACAACCAGGTCGCCAGTCAGCAGGCCGCGCGCCTTGAGGTCGCGCGCGACGACCAGCAGAATCGCGTCTCCGTTGATCACGTTGTTGTGCGCGCCGGCCAGCATGCAGCGGTCGGCGTCGCCGTCAAAAGTGATCCCGAGGCTGGCGCGACGAGCAACTACTTCTTCCGCCACCCTCTTGGGATAGAGCGCGCCGCAGCCGGCATTGATGTTCTGTCCGTCCGGCTCAGTATTGAAAGGGGCAACCCCTCCCCCGAGGCGCAGGAACAACGTGGGCGCCACAGCCGCTGCCGCGCCATTGGCGCAATCGGCCACCATGTGCACACCCTTCAGCGCTAGTCCCGGCACGCAATCGAGCAAGAACTGGATGTAATCGTCCTGTAACTTGGAGTTATCTTCGACGGCGGGAAGGGAAGCCGGGTCGGGGGCCTCGATTTGCGCGGCGTGATGGAGGATTTCGTCCTCCATGGCCAGCTCCACCGCGTCGGCCAGCTTGAAGCCGTCGCCGCCAAAGAGCTTGATGCCGTTGTCCTGCCAGGGATTGTGCGAGGCCGAAATCACCACCCCCGCCTGAAATCCGTGCGTACGCGCCAGAAAGGCCACGGCCGGTGTAGGCACCACGCCCGCGCTCTCCACGCCCACGCCGGTTTCGCGCAGACCGGCGGCCAGCGTGGCCGCAATCCAGGGACTTGACTGGCGCGTGTCGCGGCCCAGAATCACGCGGGGCGCGTCCGCCATGCCGCGCAGCGAGTGGCCCAGAGCCAGGCCGCAGGCGTAGATGGTGGTGGGGTCCAGGGGCGGCTGCCCGGCAACTGCGCGGATGCCGTCGGTACCGAAGAGTTTGCGTGCGCTGGTAGCAGTCATAGGTCTCGCTTCTTGCGTTGCTTGTTGGGCGGGGCTTCTTGTGTTGCGCTTTGCTCCACGCGGCTGATGAAGGCGCCGTCGGAGAGGCGGGTGACGACCTTGTCTCCGGCAGCCACTTGCGCGGCGGAGCGGACGACTGTGCCCTCGGCGTCAAGCACCAGGGCATAGCCGCGCTGCAAGACGGCCAGCGGCGACAGGGAATGGAGGCGGCCCTCCAGGGCGCTGAGCCGGGCAGTGGCGCGGTGCAGCGTGCGCTCGAGCGAGCGGTCGATGCGGGTGCGGCAGGCGGCCAGCCGTTCGCGGGCCAGCCCCAGGTTCTGCCGGGGGTCCTTGCGCAGGACGGCCGCCGTGAGGTCGCCCACGTGCCGCTGGCTCTGCCGCAGGGGCTCGTTCATGGCCTCCAGCAGGCGGAATCCCAGGTCGTCCAGGCGCTGTTCCAGCCGCCGCAGAAGGGCAGCCATGCGGCCCTCGGCGCGGCTGACGGGCAGGCGGGTGAGCCGCTGCCGTGCCTGCAGCAACTGAAACCGCGCCGCCCGGTCAAGGCGGTGGGACTGCGAGGCCAGGTGTTCGGCAATCTTGTGCTGCGCCTCGGTGATGAGTTCAGCGGCGGCCGAGGGCGTGGGCGCGCGCAGGTCGGCGGCAAAGTCGGCGATGGTGAAGTCAGTCTCATGGCCGATGGCGGAGACCACCGGGAGCCGGCTCGCTGCGATGGCGCGGGCCACGCGCTCGCTGTTAAAGGCGGCCAGGTCTTCCAGCGAACCCCCGCCGCGCGCCAGCACAATCACGTCCACCAGGCCGCAGGCGTTCAGTTCGGCCAGGGCCGCGTCAATCTCCGCCGGGGCCGCGTCTCCCTGCACCGAGACCGGGTAAATCAGCACGCTGAGGCCGGAGTGGCGGCGGCCCACGATATTGAGAAAGTCGCGAATCACGGCCCCGGTGGGCGAGGTGACAATGCCCACCGTGCGCGGAAAGGCGGGCAGGGCCTGCTTGCGGGCGGCGTCAAACAGCCCCTCGGCCTTGAGCCGGGCCTTCAACTGTTCAAAGGCCAGTTGCAGCGACCCCGCGCCCACCGGCTCCATGGTCTCGGCTACAAGTTGCATCTGGCCGCGCTGCTCATAGACGCTCACCCGGCCACGCACCAGCACGTGCAGGCCTTCCTCGGGGCGGAAGCGCAGCAGCATGGCCTGCCGCCGGAACAGCACCACGGGCAGTTGGGCGTCGGCGTCCTTGAGCGTAAAGTAGACGTGGCCGCTCGGCGCGGGGCGGAAGTTCGAGATCTCGCCCTCCACCCACACGTCGCCGTACTCCTGCTCCACCAGGTCGCGCACCTGGCCCACCAGCTCGCGCACCGGCCACACCCGCCGCGAGGTACGCGGCTCCTCAAAGCTGAGGTCAAGCTGGGGCGCCAATGGATTGAGCGGAGTCATCTGAGATGAGTGTAATTGTTGCGAAGAAACAGTGGGCGAATGGACGCCGGGGACCAGAAACAGCTACCGGCGCTGTTCGACCAAGACGCGCAGTTGTGCGGCGATGGAGCCCAGCCGCTGCGCGGACTCGGGGTCGGTCTCCTGCTCTCCCGAGTAGAGAATCTCGGCCTCGCGGGCAAGTACGGTTCCTTTGGTCAGGCCAAATGTGCCCAGAACGCCGGCCAGTTTGTGGGCCGCGGAGTTGGCCGCGCCGCGCTGCTCCACGTTGAGGTTGCCATTGGCCAGAGCGGCGCTGGCGGACTCCAGGATCGCAACCCGCTCCAGCATCTGGGGCAGGAACCTGGCCCACATGCGGTCGAGCGCTTCAACCATGGATGCCTGGGCAAGGGGGTCCATCGCCACCTTCTTTCTTTCACTCCCAGCCCAGCACGCCGGCAATCTGTGTGGCGAGCGTCAGCGGGTCAAAGGGTTTGAACAGCACGGCGGCTACGCCAAGGTCGGCAAAGCGCCGCTGGTCCGAGCTCTGCACCTTGGCGGTGAGCAGCAGCACGGGGATGCGGGCGGTGGCGGGGTTCTTGCGCAGCTCGCGAAAGGTGGTCGGGCCATCCATGCCCGGCATCATCACGTCCAGCAGAATGGCTTCCGGCTGGTATTCGGCGGCTTTCGCCAGGCCCTGGGCTCCCGAGCTGGCAGTCACGACCTCCCATCCAGCCACGGTCTCAAGGCTCAGCGCCGCCACCTCCCGGATGTCGTCCTCGTCATCAATGATCAATATGCGGTGAGCCACTGTATTCCTGCCTCCGCGGCCTGTGCCGGCCGCCTTTTGGATGATGGTGCGTGAGCCCGATTGAGCCATTTCGGCCAGTTTCAAACGCTGCATGTACAGGTCATGCCTGCGGCAGCCGGTCGATGGATTCCTTCGCGGGAGACTCCTCCATCTCACGCGAACTGCGAAGCATCGTCAAGACCAGCGCCTCCAGTTGCTGGGGTTGCACGCGGGTTTTGGTCAAAAAGTGGGTTGGCCCGAGCGTGAGTTCCTGTCGCTCCGGCGGTGTAAGCTCCCGGCCCGAATAGACCACCAGCGGAAGGCGGGAGAGATCCTCGTGCTGGCGCAGCCAGTCTACGACGTTGAAGCCATCGCCGTCGGGCAGGCCGATATCCAGAACCAGCAGATGCGGCTGGAAGGTGAAACAGGCGTCCAGCGCCGCCTGCCGGGTGTGGGCCAGTTGCACCTCGATCGCCTCGCGCGCAAACACCGCTCCGATGACGTTGGCCAGGTCCACGTCGTCCTCGACAATCAGAATCCTGGCCTTTTCGCCGGGGGCGCCAAGCACGCGCGCCAGCTCCGTCAGCAGGACATCCTCGGCGATGGGCCTGGTCACCCAGCCTTCGGTATCGGCGGGCAATTCCGCGGGACTCAGGGCGGTGGCCACGCTCAGCAGCACCACCGGCGTGTGCGACTCGGGGTCAAGGCGGCGCAGAAGGGGCAGAATCTCCCAACCGTTCATGCCGTCCAGTTCTGTATCCAGCAGGATGGCCTCCACGCCCTCATGCGCGATGGCCAGGGTCTGCTCCACCGTGGAGGCTTCAACCACGCGGTAGCCATTGCGGCTGAGCTTGGCGGCGATCAGCGGCCGGGTGGCGCCGTGGGAGTCGGCCAACAGCACGGTTCCCAGCCACGGCGGAACGTCAAAGCGGCTCAGAGGCGGCACGGAAGCGACCGGCGCATACGGCAGGAAGACCCGGAAAGTGGATCCGCGCACGGGGTTCCGCTCTGCCCAGATGCGGCCCGAGTGTTGCAGGACGATGGTGCGGCAGATAGCCAGCCCCAGTCCGCTGCCCCCCTTCTGGCGCGAGTCGGAGGCGTCGACCTGCTGGAAGCGCCCAAAGATGGCCTCGAGCTTGTCGGCGGGAATGCCCCGTCCCTGGTCGATCACCGCCAGCGTAACGCCGCTGACGCCGGGACGCAGCATCACGGAGATGGACGAGCCGGCAGGCGAAAACTTCACGGCGTTGGAGAGCAGGTTGGTGACCACCTGCAGCAGCCGGTCCGCGTCCGCTGCGATCTCCACCTGCGTGGTGTCGTGTATCAACTGCACGCCGGCTGCCTCGGCCACCGGCTGCATCCCATCAATGGCCTGGCGCACCACCTCGCCCAGTTGCACCGGCCGAAAGGCCAGCGGCTCGCGCCCGCTCTGGATACGCTCCAGGTCAAGGATGTCGTTGATCAGCCGGACCAGGCGTTCAGAGTTGGTGAGGGCGATGCGCAGCAGGTTGGCCGCCTTGTCGTTGACCGGTCCCAGAATCCCCGAAGACAGCAGCCCGAGCGCGCCGCGGATGGAGGTGAGCGGCGTGCGCAACTCGTGGCTGACCGTCGAGATGAACTCGTCCTTGAGGCGGTCGAGCGCGAAGCGCTGGCTGATGTCGCGGAAGCTGAGCACGGAGCCCGAGAAACGCCCCTGTTCCAGGATGGGGGTGAGAAAGTATTCGGCGGGAAAGGAACTGCCGTCGGTGCGATAGATGCTGTCTTCTCCGCTCGACGATGTGTGCTGCGTGGCGCCGCGCCGCAAGGGGCAATCGTCGCCGCACTGGTTGCCGGCGGTCGCCGCGCCGTGCAGCAGGTCATGGACCGCCTTTCCGGTGAGGGTTGAAGCAGCCGCGCCCAGCAGCCGCGCCGCCGCGGGATTGGCGAAGCTCACCAGTCCATTGCGGTCCACGCCGCAGATGCCGTCGGCCACCGCATCGAGCAGAATCTCCTGCTGCCGGTAGAGATCGTCGGCGCGGCCGCGCTCGCGGGTCCGCGCCAGCATCTGGCCCAATGAGGCGGCTACAGTCTCCATCGATGCAACCACCTCGCGGTCCTCGCGATAGCGGAAGTGGGAGTAGAACTCCAGCACGGCGAGCACCTTGTTGCCCACCCGGACGGGCAGCGCCCAGCCGGAGAGCATCTCATTGTGCAGCGCGCTCTCAATCCGCCGGGTCGTGGGTTGCGCACTCAGGTCCGAGATCCAGACCAGGCGGCCGTCCTTCCAGGCGCGTCCCGGCAGGTCGCTCCCGGCAGGCAGCCGAAGGCCCATGCTCTCCTGAATCATGGATTCGGTCCGCCGCCCCGGTGAGCCCCAAGCGGAGCTGAACTCGAGAGCGCTCTCGTCGCTGTTGACCTCCCACTTCAGCGCCACATCCCAGCCCTGGGAGACGCACAGGGCCTCAAGGATGCGCATGGCGGCCACTTCGGTTGAGGCATTCTCGCCCACAATCTGGCTCACCACCAGTTGCAGGGCCAGGCGGTGTTCCCGCTGCCGCTGCTGGGTCACGTCGCGCAACAGGCACCGCACTGCCAGCGGGTTGCCGGACTTCTGCCGCTGACTCAGACTCAACTCCAGCTCGAGCACACGGCCGTCGGGGGTGTGATTCCGTATCGGGGCGCGGTCCACGGCCTCCCCATCCAGAGCCCGCCGGAACAATGCGCCCACGGTACTGCGGCTCTCCGCGCCAAACAGCTCTTCAAACGACCCCAGATCAAGCAGCGCCGCGCTGTCCAGGCCAAAGCAACGCTTCCAGGCCGGGTTGGAATAGAGAAACTGCCCCGCCGGGCTCAGCGTGGCAATCATCTCGCTGGAGTTCTCAAACAGGTCGCGGTAGCGCTCCTGCGACTCGCGCACCACCTGCTCCTGGTGGAGCGTGGCGCTTTGGTCCAGGGCCACTGCCGCCAGTCCGGTCAACATGCCTGAACTGTCGCGCAGGGCCGAGACGTGAATGGTAACCGGAAACAGTGCGCCGTCCTTGCGGTGCAGTTGGACCTCAAAGCTCGGCACCTGGCTCGGCGGCAGCGCGCCCACGCTCTCCATGAATCCGGTCAACTGCCCATCCGGCGTGGCCTCGGCGGCGTGGCCGTTGCCTCCCAGCTTCAGCATCTGCCGCATCAGCCGGACGCCCTCACCGGGACCCAGAATCTCCCCGGCGTGCTCCATCTGTTTCAACTCCGCTGCGTGATAACCCAGCAGGCGCTCGGCCGCGGGGTTGATATAGGTGAAGCGCCCTTGCAGGTTCACGGCCATCACCATCGGCCCGGCCGAGTCCACCAGCTCCTTCAGCGGCTCCTCCGCGGCGGCTGGCGCGACGGGTGCGGGGGCTGGAATCACAAGGCGCAACCCGATCACCAGGGCCGCAAAGGCCGCGGACGCAATCAGCAACGCGTCATAGCGCTGACCCGCGAACAGGCGTACCGCCAACGCCGTCGCCACCAGGGGCAGGGCGGCGAACGCCAGCACCTGCCAAAGCAGCGAACCGCCATGTGGCGCCCGCGCCGCGGACTGCTTCTCTCCGGTGCTCACGTGTCCCTTGGGCCCGTCTTGCATGGGTCTCCTGCAGGTTCTCTCTCGGCGTTCTTGCAGGAAGGCCTCATCGTTCCGGCCGTCCGGCTCAAGCGTTTCAGCGCACTCTCCATGCCTTGCGCGCGGTCCAGTCCATGTTAGATGCTCACGGCTCTTTGCGGGTGACCGGGTACCCAGGCATGCAACCTTTTGCGCAGAGGCCCTGTGCGGGGAATCATATACTTGCCCCATGCGCTTTCAATCAGGTTTCTCGCGAGTATTTCAGGCAGCCCTGGCCGCCGCCTGCCTCTTCCTTCTTCTGGCCCAACCCATCGCCGCGCATGCCTGGGGCAATGAGGGGCACCGGCTCATCAACCGCCTGGCCGTCACCACCTTGCCGGCCGATGTGCCCGCCTTTCTGCGCTCCCCTGAGGCTGTGGCGGAGATTGAATACCTGGGCCCCGAACCGGACCGCTGGCGCTCCCCCGGCGAGCCGGAGTTGAGCGCCTCCCAGGCCCCGGAACACTTCATTGACCTGGAGCCGGCCGACGCCCTCGGCCCGCTGCCCCGCCGCCGCCTCGACTTTGAAGCCAAAGTCTTTGCCGCCGGCCAGCGCCCGGAAAAGATTGGCCTGCAGCCCTGGGAGGCAACCGAGATTTGGCAGCGCCTCAAGGCCGCGCTCCGCGAATACCGCCGCCTGGCTGCCGACCATCAGGACACCCGCCCGGTGGAGCAGGCGGCCCTGTTTTATGCCGGATGGCTGGGCCACTATGCCGGCGACGCCGCCCAGCCCCTGCACACCTCGATTCAATACAACGGCTGGGTGGGCCCCAATCCCAACGGCTACACCACCGAGCACAAGATTCACTGGCAGTTCGAGGGGCCTTTTGTGGCCGCCAACCTCCACGAGCCCGAAGTGCGGGCGCAGATGACCCCGGCCGCGGCTATCCAAGGCGATGTGTTTGACCAGTATGTGGCCTACCTTCGCCACTCCCAGACCCTTGTCGAGAAGGTCTATCAACTGGAGAAGGCGGGCGGATTCACGGGCGCGGGCTCGCCTGAGTCGCGCGCTTTCACGGCCGTCCGCCTGGCCGCCGGAGCCAGCATGTTGCGTGACATGATCTACACCGCCTGGACGGAGAGCGCCAAGCCCGTGGCTGACCCCTACGCCCCCAAATAGCCGCGCCCGCTCCGCAGGCTTCCGGCCGGTTTCCACAATCCAGAAAGGCTACAATCGAGCCATGAGAGTAACGGTCGGTGTCTCCGGTGGAATCGCCGCATACAAGGCGGCCGAACTGGTGCGCGCCCTGCAGCGCCAGGCCCTCGAAGTCCACGTGGTCATGACCGGCGCGGCGCAAAAATTCGTTCAGCCGCTCACCTTTGCCGCCCTCACCGGGCACAAGGTGCTCACCAGCCTTTGGGACGACGCGGGCTACGAAGAGTCCGCTGACCAGAACGGCATCGAGCACATCAGCGAGGCCCAGTGGACCGAAGCTCTCGTGGTGGCCCCGGCCACGGCCAACATCCTGGCCAAGTTTGCCCACGGCATCGCCGACGACTTCCTCTCCACCCTCTATCTGGCCACGCAGGCCCCGGTGCTGGTGGCTCCGGCCATGAACGTGAACATGTGGGAGCATCCCGCCACCCAGGCCAATCTGGACCTGCTTCGCCAGCGCGGCGTGCGGGTCATTGAGCCGGGAACGGGCTCTCTAGCCTGCGGCATGACCGGAGCAGGTCGCATGGCCGAGCCGGAAGCCATCGCCGACGCCGTGCTGGCCGCGCTCGGCCGCCGCCACGACCTCGCCGGAGAAGTCCTGTTGGTCACCGCCGGCGGCACCCGCGAAGCGCTCGACCCGGTGCGGTTCCTGGGCAATCGCTCCAGCGGCAAGATGGGCTACGCCCTGGCCGAAGCCGCCCACGGTCGCGGCGCCAAGGTCATCCTCATCAGCGGCCCCTCCGCCCTGCACCCGCCGCCCCACTGCGAACTGGTGAAGGTCACCACCGCCGGCGAAATGCGCGCTGCCGTGCTGGAGCGCATGGGCGAGGCCACTCTCATCATCAAGGCCGCCGCCGTGGCCGACTACCGCCCCGTCCACGTCGCCGAGCAGAAGCTCCGCCGCAGCGGCACCCTGACCCTGGAACTGGCGCCGACCGAGGACATCCTGGCTGAAGTGGCCCTTCATCGCCGCCCCGGCCAGTTGATTGTGGGCTTTGCCGCCGAGACTGAGAACCGCATGGAGAACGGCCGCGCCAAGCTCTTGCGCAAGGGCGCCGACGCCATCGTCATCAACGATGTTTCGGCCGAGGGCCTCGGCTTCGACTCCGACTTCAACGCCGCCACTTTCCTCACCCTGTCCACCGCCATCGAACTCCCCGAGATGCCCAAGCGCAAGCTCGCCGACCGCATTCTCGACGAGATCACGACCCTCCGCCGCCCCCGGCCCGTCGTTGTGGAACTGGACGGCATGGAAGACGAAAAGACGCGCCAGGACCGGGTGCTCAGCGAGACTCTGGTCACCGCGGCCAAACGGCAGATCATCATCGAATAGATGTTCGTGGAGCAGAAGAAGTTGGCGCAACCGCTTGATCCGCAAACCCGCGAAGCACTTCTGGCCCGCGTCCGCTTCTATCGCGATCTGGGGATGACCGAGTTCTATCGCCGGCCTGTCGATCCCGCGCTCTTGGCGACCCTTGCCGCCGCGGCAGAAGCCCCCGCCCCCCCGCCCCCATCCCTTCCGCACTTCGAAAGTCCTCAGGAGGACCAGCCCATTCCGCCCCGCAAGCCCTTTCCCACGCCTCCCGCCATTGGCGCCGCCGTTCCCGCGGCCAACCGGGCCGCCGCTCTTGAGTTGATCCGCGAAGAGATCGGCGACTGCACCCGCTGCGCCCTCCACACCGGCCGCAACAAGCTGGTCTTTGGCGACGGCTCGCCGACCGCGCGGCTCATGTTTGTGGGCGAAGGCCCAGGCGCCGACGAGGACGCGCAGGGCATCCCCTTTGTGGGCAAGGCCGGCCAGTTGCTCAACAACATGATTACGGCCATGGGCCTCAAGCGCGAAGAGGTCTACATCGCCAACGTGGTCAAGTGCCGCCCCCCCGCCAACCGCACCCCGGAGCCGGAAGAAGGCGCCACCTGCTCGCCCTTCCTCTTTCAGCAGATTGACGTCATCCGGCCGCAGGTTCTGGTAGCGTTGGGAGCCACCGCGGCCACGTATCTGCTGGGAACGCGCCAGCCTCTGGCCGGGCTGCGCGGCCGCGTGCACGCCGTCCGCGGAACGCAACTCATCGTGACCTATCATCCGGCCTACCTGCTGCGCGACCCGCGCCAGAAAAAGGAAGCCTGGGCCGACCTCCAGATCGCCATGAAGGAACTGGGCCTCAAGCCCCCCGCCCGCAGCTAGGCTGAGCTCACGCGCAAGCAGCCATTAACTTGTGCTTTTGTAGTCGGCCGGTGGCCGGGTGGGAAACCACAACACTCAATCAACCTGTCATTCTGAACGAACGGGGCCCCAGGCGCCTTTCAGCGTTTCCGGGGCGGGTGGCCCGGTCATCCGCCGCTAAGTCAAAATGAAGCTGCGCCCCGTTCATCGCGTTCTTTGCGATGAGCGGGCGTTGCGTTAAGATCGTGGCCGAGCGGGGACGTTGCGATGCCGAGTGGTCTGAAGCGGTTTCAACAAGCGGAGTCTCTGCACTTCATCACCTTCAGTTGTTTTCGCCGTCTTCCGCTGCTTGAAGCGGCGCAAGCCCGGGAGACATTCGAGGCCGTTCTGGAGGCGATGCGTGCGCGCCATCAGGCGCGAGTTTACGCTTACGTTCTGATGCCGGAGCACATTCACCTGCTTGTCAATGAGCCGCCACGCATTCTACTGGCGCAGTTGTTGAAATCGGTCAAGCAAGTGACCTCGCGCAAACTGCGTGGCGGGCGCGAGAAGTTCTGGCAGGACCGCTACTACGACTGCAACGTGCGGGGGGAGAAGGAACGCTCGGAAGTGATTCGCTACATTCATCGCAATCCGGTCAAGCGTGGATTAGTCGAGAAGCCCGAAGACTGGCCTTGGTCGAGCTTCCGGCACTACGCGACGGGCGCGAACGGCACAATCGAGATCGAGTCGCAATGGACGGCCTTTCGTCGGGGAAGTCAGTTGCCCGAGGGAGTTGGATTGAAGAAAGAGGAGGGTGCGCGGTCTCCCACTCAAAACGCAAAGAGCGCGTTTTGAATGATTGCATGACAGCGTCGGCTCCCTCGACCTGAGTAGACTGGTTGCGGCTAAACGACCATGAAGCTCGGGAGGAAAGGAGCCGAGCATGATGATTATAGGGTGTGATTTTCATCCGCGGTTTCAACAGATCTCCTTTCTGTCGGAGGAGACCGGCGAATGCGGGCAGCGGCGTTTGATGCATACGGCGGAG
>CAINJJ010000030.1 GCA_903849645.1 uncultured Acidobacteriaceae bacterium
CGATGGAGAAGCCTCTTCGGCTCCCCCACGCTCAGACCACCGCCCAACTACCCCATCAAGCTCTGCGCGAGCAGGAATCCGCCAACTCCGGCGTCATACCGATTCGCTCGCCTGAAAACGCTATCCCCGACGGTCTCCTAGCCCAGCGGCCGCCAATCAGATTGGAATTTTTTTGCGTTGAAAGAGCACGGCTGCGGCCACACCGCATACAGAGCAGGCGCTACTCCAAAAGGGCAGGGCTGCGGCCATGCCGATCGAGCCCCCCAAAAAATCAACTTGGGAATCCCAAGAGCCGCCCGGTCACACCCACACCACAACCTGACCCACTGCCCTGTCGATGCGCTCCAGCGCCTCATCCGGCAATGCCACGCCGACGGCCTTCACGTTGTCCACAATCTGCTCCGGACGCGACGCGCCAATGATCGCCGACGCCACCTCCGGCCTTCGCAGGACCCAGACCAGCGCCATCTGCGCCATGGTCAGCCCCAGGTCCGCGGCAATCGGCTTGAGCTGCGCTACCGCTTCCAGCAGGTACCCCGACCGGTAGTGCCGCCCCGCCGTCTCCATGAAGGCATTCATCTCCGTGCTGGCCGCCCTGCTTCCCTCGGGAGGCGCCTGCCCCGCCGCGTACTTGCCGGTCAACACCCCATGTGCCAGCGGCGAAAATGCCAGGTTGCCGATTCCATGACGCGCGCAGGCTGCAAAGACCGCCGCCTCCGGCTTGCGCCACAGCATCGAGTACTGCGGCTGGCTCGACGAAAACGCCGTCAGCCCGTCCCGTGCGCACACCGCCGCCGCCGCATCCACCTGTGCCGCCGTCCACTCGCTGAAGCCGATGGCCCGCACCTTGCCCGCTTTCACCGCCCGGTCCAGCGCGCCCATGGTCTCATCGAGCGGCGTCTCCTTGTCGAAACGGTGGCATTGGTAGAGGTCGATGCACTCCACTCCGAGCCGCTCAAGCGAGCGGTCAAGCTGCTTGGCGACCTGCGCCGGCGACAGGCCCTTGTCCGGCTCATCGCCCACTGGAAAATACAGCTTGGTCGCGATCTGATACCGGTCCCTGGGATAGCTCCGCAACGCCTCGCCCAGCACCCGCTCCGCCTCGCCGCCGCCGTATTGATTGGCCGTGTCAAAGAGCGTGATGCCGCAGTCGAGCGCCGCATGGATGCAGCGGACGGCCTGCGCGCGGCCAATGCCACCGGCCACGGTCAGCCACGTCCCAAAGCTCAACTCCGAGACTTCCAGCGGGCCATTGCCCAGTTTTCTGCATTGCATAGTCTTCCTTCGCTGTATGCATCTTCAATACAAGTGCATCACTTACAGCGTCCTTGCATACTTTGTACAATTGTTGCATCATTTTGGTTGTATGCGCACCAACTCAGCACCCTCGATGCCCTTCCGCAACGCCTCGCGCCGCGGCAACGCAAAAACCGGCGACAGTCAGCAGCCATCGTCTCGCCGAACCACCGTAACACTTTCCGCTGCGGCGCAGGAGATTGTAGAGCGGTTCAAGAGCGCCAGCGGAGCATCCACCAGCGCCGCCATCGACCAGATCATCCAGCGCAGCGAACCGCGGCCTTCGCGCCTCAAGAACGTGAACGGCTTTCTCGTCTTGAGCGCCCCTCCGGTCAACCCGCAGGACGTTCGACACGCCACGCTTGAAGACATCAAGCGAATCGAAGACGAGATGGACCGTGAGTACGTGGAGCGGCTCATGCATCGCGACCGCGATCTTGCTTCCGCGAAGCGCAAGACTGGCTCCCGGCAATGACATTCCTGCTCGATGTGAATGTCCTGTTCATTCTGCACCAGCCCAGGCACAGCGACTACCGACTTGTCTCCCGATGGCTTGAAGGCCAGGGCGACGGTCGTTTCGCGACCTGCCCGATCACCCAGGCTGGACTCCTGCGCTTGCTGACGCAAGGCATTGAGGGACTTGACCGCTTTCCGATGGACGAGGCGCGCGACGCTTTGCAGGGCCTCGTTCGACACCCCCATCACCAATTCTGGCCGGATGAACCGGCCTATCTTGATGCCACTGCGCCTCTATCCAGGCGCATGCAGGGCCACCGCCAGGTTACCGATGCCTATCTTCTGGGTCTCGCCAAGCACCATGGCGGCAAACTGGCCACGCTCGATAAAGCCATCCGGAGTCTTGCCGGCCCTGAGCTTGCCGCGCAAGTCGAGTTGGTTGGTTAAAAAAGCCAGAGACAGCCATGCATGCTGCAGCCGCGCAGTTCTGGAAGAGGAAGGCCGATCCCGATGAGGCTTCCTGATCTCTGCCCCTACCCCACCGCCTGCACCGTTCCCTTGCCCACCAGTTCCTCCACCCGCTCCACCCAGCCCCGGTCAGCCGCCACGCTCAGCCCTTCCGGCTCCAGAATCACCGCGTACTCGCCCTTCTTCTCCAACTGCACCAGAAGCTTTCCCGGCCCCGGCGCGGCATCCGCCGCGCTCTTCAATGCCAGGAACATCTCTTCCGTCGCCAGATCGAGATTGATGCGGATCCGCACCCCGGCCGGCAGCTTGACCTCAACCTCTTCCAGGGCCACGATCGAGCTGACAGAGATCTTCGGCGCGGCGTCTTCCTCGCCCATCAACGTGCCGCGCACCAGCACCGGCGCCTCCATCTTCAACTGGCCTGAGAGCCTTTCGTAGTCCCGTGAAAAGCAGATCAGGTCGATCTTGCCCGTCGCGTCCTCCAGCGCCGCCTGCGCATACAGCTTCTGGTCCCGCTTGCTCTTCTGCACGCGCAATCCCAAAATCATCCCCGCCACCAGGATCTCGTCCGAGGGGTCCGACTGCCGTCCCCACGTCTTCTCCGGGGGCTTGCGCTCCAGCGCCTCCGCGGTTGAAATCACCCCGGTCAGGTTGCGCAGCTTCTCCGCGTACTTGTCCAGCGGATGCCCCGAGACAAAGAAGCCCAGCACTTCCTTCTCGTTGGCCAGCCGCTCGCCCTCTTCCCAGTCCGCCACGCGCGGCAGCTCGTCGTTACCCCGCCCGCCCCTGGGCCCCTCGTCAAACATCCCAAACAGACCGCTCTGGCCCTGCGCCGCGTCCTTTTGCGCCTTCTGCGCCCGCTCCATCGCCTTATCCACGGCGTTCATCAGTTGCCCGCGCTTGCCCAGCGCGTCCAGAGCCCCGGCCTTGATCAGCGACTCGATCACCCGCTTGTTCATCACCCGCAGGTCCACCTTCTCGCAGAACTCCCAAAAGCTCTTGAACCGGCCGCCCGACTCCTCCCGCGCCTTCAAAATCGACTCGATGGCATTGCCGCCCACGTTCTTCACCGCCGCCAGCCCGAACCGGATCGCCTGTCCCTCCGGCGTCACATGCGGCGTGAACTGCGCCCGCGACACCTGCACATCCGGCGGCTCCACGGCGATGCCCATCTCCTTGCACTCGCCGATGTACTTCACCACGTTCTCCGGCTTTGACGTTTCCGAAGTCAGCAGCGCCGCCATGAACTCCACCGGATAGTGCGTCTTCAGATACGCCGTCTGGTAGCTCACCAGCCCATACGCCGCCGAGTGCGACTTGTTGAAGCCGTACCCCGCAAACTTCTCCATCTGGTCAAAGACTTCGCCCGCTATCCCCTTCGGATGCCCCAGCGCCTCCGCTCCGCTCATAAAGCGGTCCCGCTGCTTGGCCATCTCCGCGGCGTTCTTCTTGCCCATCGCCCGCCGCAGCAGGTCGGCTTCGCCCAGCGAATAGCTGGCCAGCACGTTGGCAATCTGCATCACCTGCTCCTGGTAGACAATCACCCCCATCGTCTCCTTGAGCATCACCTCCATCTCCGGCAGCATGTACTCCACCTTGCGCCGTCCCCACTTGCGCTCGATGAAGTCATCCGTCATGCCGCCCTGGATCGGCCCCGGCCGGTAGAGCGCCGTCAGCGCCGTCAGATCCTCGATGCGGTCCGGCTTGTAGCGCCGCAACATATCCCGCATCCCGCTCGACTCAAACTGGAACACCCCCGATGTCAGCGCCGCGTGGAACACCTTCTTGTAGGTCTCCTCGTCGTCCAGCGGAATCATGTCGATGTCCACCTTCTCCCCGCGGCTCAGCTCGATCAGCTTCAGGCAGTCGTCAATCACCGTCAGCGTCGCCAGCCCCAGGAAGTCCATCTTCAGAAGGCCCATCTTCTCCACGGCCTTCATGTCATAGGCGGTCACGATTTCGTCGTTCTTGGTCTTGTTCAGCGGCACCAGCTCAATCAGCGGACGGGGCGCAATCACCACCGCCGAGGCGTGCACGCCCGACCCCCGCACCAGCCCTTCCAGCTTCTTCGCCGTGTCCAGCAGCTCGCGAATCTGCGGGTCCGTGTCGTAGGCCTTGCGCAGGTCTGGAACATCCTCCAGAGCCTGGTCCAGCGTCACGCCCACCGTCGTCGGAACCAGCTTCGCAATTCGGTCCACGTCGCCATACGGCATGTCCATCGCCCGCCCGCAGTCCTTGATCGCCGCCTTGGCCGCCATGGTGTTGAACGTGATGATCTGCGCCACCTGCTCGCGCCCATACTTGCGCGTCACATACTCGATCACCTCGCCCCGCCGGTTCTGACAAAAGTCCACGTCCACGTCGGGCATCGACACGCGCTCGGGATTCAGAAACCGCTCGAACAGCAGCCCGTTCTGCAGCGGGTCCACGTTGATGATCTCCATCGCATAGGCCACCAGCGAGCCCGCCGCCGACCCGCGCCCCGGTCCCACCGGAATCCCGTTGTCCCGCGCATACTTGATGAAGTCCCACACGATCAGGAAGTACCCCGAGTACTTCATCTGCTTGATCACGCCCAGCTCGTACTCCAGCCGCGCCTCGTAGGCGTGCACCGGCTGCCGCAGCGATCCCCGCAGCTCCAGTTGCCGCACCGCCGTGTCCAGCCGCCTTCTGAACCCCTCCCGGCACACCTGCTCAAAGTAGCTGTCGATGGTGTGCCCCGGCGGCACCGCAAACTCCGGAAACGGATTGTCCACCGCGTGCAGCTTCAGGTTGCAGCGCTCGGCCACCTCCATGGTCCGCGCCATCACCCCCGGCGCGCCCGGAAACAGCAGCCCCATCTCGTCCGCGCTTTTGACAAAGAACTGGTCGGAGTCAAACCGGAACCGCTCCTTGTCGTGGATCTTCGAGCCCGTCTGCACGCACAGCATCACGTCGTGCGCGTGCGAGTCCTCGCCGCACAGGTAGTGGGAGTCGTTGGTGGCCAGCATCGGAATCCCCAGCTCCTTCTCCAGCCGGAAAAGGTCGTTCTGAATCCGCCGCTCGTCCTCCAGACCCTGGTCCTGAATCTCCAGGTAAAAATTGCCTTTGCCAAAGATGTCCTGATACCCCAGCGCCGCCGCCTTGGCCTTTTCATACTGGCCGGCCATCAGCTCCTCGCACAGCTCCCCGCTCAGGCACCCGGAAAAGCCGATCAGCCCCTTGGAGTTCTCCGCCAGGTACCGCTTGCTCACCCGCGGCTTGCGATAGAACCCGTGCAGCGAAGCCTCCGAGGTCAGCCGGATCAGGTTCCGGTACCCCTCCTCGTTCTCCGCCAGCACCAGCAGGTGGTTGTACTTGTCGTTGGGCGACTCGGCGCGATGGTCCTCCGCCTTGCACACATACAGCTCGCACCCCAGGATCGGCTTGACCCCCCGCTCCTTCGCCGCGGCAAAAAAATGTACCGCCCCATAGATGTTCCCGTGATCCGTCATGGCGACAGAAGTCTGTCCCAGGTCCGCCACCCGGTTCACCAGCTTCTGAATGTCACAAGCCCCGTCCAGCAGGGAATATTCCGTATGCAAATGAAGATGCGTAAATTCAGCCATGGCTAGACTGATTCTAGTGACCTCCGGCAACTCGCGCCCGCGCCTCCTGTGGAAAGGTCGGGCCGCAATTCAGGCGCAGGCGAGTGGCCAGGATTGCCGATCGCTGAATGAAAAGGTAGCGCCGGCAA
Source organism: uncultured Acidobacteriaceae bacterium (assembly GCA_903849645.1). Lineage (GTDB taxonomy): Bacteria > Acidobacteriota > Terriglobia > Terriglobales > Acidobacteriaceae > Telmatobacter. Next base: position 5,936 of record CAINJJ010000030.1, read on the forward strand.
AAGAATCGGTAGCGCCGGCCTCCCGGCCGGCAGTTGAGCAGACCTCCCGGTCCACGCCGTACTCCACACAAACAGAAGAAATGCCGTAATACTCGAGTTGCAGATTGAAGGTTCCGGAGGGAGCAGGGGGTTTTAACCCCCTGAAAGATGGCGAATCGACGTGGCCTTCAGGCCCGGACAAAGCTCATCCGAAAGAACTGAAACTGTAGTACCAAGCGCATCTTCAAAAAGCCCCAAGACCGCGACCGTGGACCGGCAAGGACGACGGCGATAACAACTGAACGTAAGGAAGGGTAACTCCCCCTTCTGCGGATAACGGACACGCTCGCCATTTCATCGACCGCGAGGATATTCCAGCGGTGAATCGATTAGGGAAAGTGGAGTGGCCGCCATCCCCGGTGCCCAAAAGTAAGCGACGGAGGGCACCCTCAGCCGGGCTTGGAATCGCTACCGGGACCGGGGCCGCCCGCCCCCTGGAGACGAACATTCGCCACCACCGTGCTCTCGAAGGGCGTCCCGGTGTCCGAGGTCAAGGCGATCTTAGGCAATAGTCCGCGCATCGTCGGGAAGCACTTTTCGCAGTGGATCTCGGCGCGGCAAGCGGCCCTGGAACTCGCCGTTATGGGGACATGGGTCTAATCGTCCCGCTTAAACTCGCGCTTCACATGACGGAAAAGCCAAAGCACGAGTACGACGGTGGCTGCTACGTGAAGAGCAACAAGTTCTACGATGTTGCAGAGGTCGGCAATTTCATGCACGTAACCTCCTTGGACGAGCCGATAAACGGCGGGCCCGTGGCATCTCTTTTTCGCCGAGGACACCACGACTCAGGCTTATTTGCAACGGTGATCTGTTGCAGCTAGGAAAACCGTACCACAGTGTTTAAAAATTGCCACTGGTTTTCGCATAGGATTTGAGAATATATCTGGATGAAATCTCTAGGCTTTCTCTCTCTGCTTGTGCTGGCCGTGGCCGGTGCGCTCTCCACTACCGAATGCCGCGCTGAGTCTACGGAACAAATGCTATCTGCCTGTCGCCAGATTGCAGATGCAAAAATTTCCGGCGATACGATTGAGATGGACCATACATTCGATATTGGGCTTTGCTGGGGTGCGTTCTCGGTAATTCAACGCCTGTCTGCCACCGTGGATCACGAAATGAAGCCGATCCTTTCAAGCTGCGCGCCGTCAGAATCGACGAGAACACAGTTGATTGCGATCTACGTTAGATACGCCGAAAAGCACCCCGAAAAATACCACCAAGATTTTGTCTACACTGCGCTCAGTGCAATGAGGGAAGCGTTCCCGTGTCCAGCGAAAAAATGACTTCCTGTCACTTATACAGCAGCCGCGCACCCCATCCAAGAATCGCACCTTGATTCATGGGTGGGAGACCGCAGACCCCAAGCGCCGCCCATCGGGTCTTTCCCTTCTCCCGCCAGGGAGAACGCGAGAATAGCTCAGCCTCCCTTTTGATTCTTGACTCCAATACGGCGTAGCCGTACCATGCAGGTGTGCGCTACGTCTGGGACCCGGCGAAAGATGCCCTCAACCGGCGCAAGCACGGCCTCAGCCTTGCCCAGGGTATCCCGGTGCTGGAAGACCCGCACCGCGATTGCATCGTGGACGACCGGTTTGACTACGGCGAGGAGCGAATCATCACCCTTGGCATGGCGCGTCAGCATGTCCTCGTCGTCGTCTCAACCGAATGGGATGAGGAAACCATCCGCATCATCTCCGTCAGAAAGGCGGATCCCGATGAAGTTGAAAGATATGGTCGTAGTAACTAATAACCCCGGCGACCCACCGATCGAGACCGACACCGATTGGGCCGCCATCGACGCCCTCACCGACGAGCAACTCCACGCCGCCGCTCTCTCTGACCCCGACTCGCAGCCCATTCCCATCGGCACCGACGAGGAACTGGCCAGACTCGGCCTGCACCGCATCCCAAACGTCAAAAGGCTTCGCGAACGGCTCGGCCTCACCCAGGAGGCCTTTGCCGCCGCCTACCGTATCCCCGTCGGAACCCTGCGCGACTGGGAACAGGGCCGCAAACGCCCAGACGCTCCGGCCCGCGCCTATCTCACCGTCATCGCCCGCGACCCCCAGGCCGTAGCCGGCCTGCTGGGAGAAGCAGCCTGACGCCGGGTACCCTAGATACCGCATTTGAGACCATCGAAACGACCTGCCGCTCGCTCCCCATCGGCTGCCGGTAGCGCAGATGCGGCGAATGCACCCTGCCCTGGTAAGTGTTTTCGGTCCGCCGCACGGTGCAAAAGACCGGTTTAAGACTCAGCCGAAATCCAGGAAGCGATCCAAGGATAAACTCAATCAACCGCCCCACCCTACCAAATTCTTGCCGGACCAAGCCATAAACCTCATGGATTGAGACGCATTGATCTCCGCGAATCACACTGTTGCGTGATACAGCGCACATCGGTCAAGTCCTATTTGCGCTAAATTGCGTTCACTTTCACAAGCATTCTTGGGCCAGCTGCGTAATTTGCCAGTGAATCCTGATCGGTACCGAGGTGTCTCTGTGTCCCAATCGAAGTTGTTTCCTGTCCTGGGAGTCGCGCTCCTGGCCAGCCTCCTGGCTTGCGGCCTCCTTCTGATGAGCGCTTCTGCTCCGTACTCCAGTCCTGAAAAGTCAATTGCCGCCTTTATCGATGCGGAATCGCGGGCCGATCTCACGGCCATGGAGAAGCCGACCAGCCGGGCCCTCTATCAGAACTTCATCGGCCGCTTCGGAGAAGCAAAGTACAACGAAGTGCGCAACATATACCAGGAAGCCTATAACCTGGCCGATCCCAAGTGGGAAGAGCTTCGCGAAAAGGCGCGCGCCGCCGCGTGGAAAGAGCATCAGAGCCTGGCCGAACAGATTGACAAGCTCGGTCGTAACGCAAAAGACGCCCTTCCCCCCGACCAGCGACTGCAGCTCACCGAAGACCGGGCGCGCTTCAGCGACTTTGTGTTTGAGGAGGGCCTCAAGGCCCTGCCGGCCAGCGACCGCGCCAAAATCGCCGATCCCCAGGCATTCCGGAAGAACAAGGATCTCAATCAATTCATCGAGCGCGACGCCTTCGCCCTGCTCCCTGAGGACGATCAGAAAGCACTGAAATCGCCGACGGCTCTGTCCGCGGCTTTGACGCCCGAACGGATGGCCTTTCTTGAGAGCATCGGGCTGCCCCAGCTCACGCCGAAACAGCGCCAGATCGTCGCCGAAATCCCGTCTGCCGGGTTGAGCAACCCGCAAGAGTTCATGCAGCGCTTTGGTCGCGAGCCGGCGCAGGAGTTCCTGAAGAACTCCGCACTTGCCCCCAAAATCACCCTGGCCAAGTGCGCATACGCCTCGGAAGATTCGTTTGGCAGCCTCTTCCAGGGATCCGTTGCCAGTTGCTCGTTCACCATCACCGTCCGCGGCGTTCGCTATGACTCCACAGCCGAGTTGCTCAAGCAGGAAGGGGCCTGGAAAATTGGCTCGCTGGAGCCGCCGCTCATCAGCATTCAATCGGCCTATCCGCCAAGGACTGACCACCACGAGTCCGTCGAGGAGCCTTCCATCAGCTCTCCGGAGCCCGAGCAGGAGGCAGTCGCGCCCACTGAGATCTCGGTGCAGCGGGCCAACTTGCAGAGAGCCTTCTGGAACGAGATCGCCGACCCAGCCACGGGGGCAGTCGAAGGGTACGCCGTGGTCGGATGGCTCTCCGAGCACTTCCCCGGCCCCATCTCCTACCTCGTCACTTTCCTGTTTGTGTTGCTGGCGGTCGTGCTCTTCTGCATCATCATGACCATTAATTTCCGCCGCCTTCGCCATGAGACATTCCTGCCCGAATGGCTTGAGGGTGAGGTCCAACTCGAAGAGATTGAGGTCTCGCACTGGTGGTCCCGCGTTTGGCTCCGGCTCACCAACAAGCGCATCGTCCAGGTGCGGCTCAGTTGGTTCTTCTCGCGCCGCAAGATCTTCGGCATCACCCTCGATGACATACATTCCGTAACCTGGCGCCGTTACACCAACTGGCTCATCGTCGCCATCGGAATCCTGCTCTTCGGCCGCACCAACCCCATTGCACTGCTTCTGTTGATGTGGGGCCTGGAGAGCAAGGTGCTCTCTATACGCTTCAATACTCCGTTGGCCCAGATGCCATTCCCCAGGACGCGAGCCTCAATCACCTCATTCCGGCGGAAGCAGTTCAATGAGATGGCAACGTTCTATAAAAAGGCCCAGCTTTATCTCGCGCAGGTGCGAACCCAGAAGCAGTTGCCTGTGTCCCGCGACGTCACCTTCATTCCCGAGCAGGACAAGGACTTCTCCTGGGGACTTCCAGTCTGGGCTTTCGTGGCCATATGGCTTCTTGTCGCCCTCGGCCAGCGCACTTTGGGCGACCACGTAACCCTGGAAGGAATTTGGGGCGGCCTCCTGCTTGGACTGCCGGTTGCGGCTGCCGTCAGGAGCCTCCGCGGTGGAATCTGGTCCGGCGTCCTGGGAGCTTTGGCCCTGATCGCGGTCAAATTCCCCGGCTCGATCGGACTCGTGCTTCTGGCCAAAGGCAGCGATGGAAGGTTCCCAAACCTTTGGCAGTATCTCGTCCTCGTGCTGGGCGCGGTTGCTGTCGCCGCCGCGGCATGGGGCCTTTCCCGCCTGCTTCCCCTCGCTGCTTTCCTGGCGCCTCTGCTTTGGCTCATTCCATTGGCCATGATGCAGCGGGCTTCGCTTGGAGAGATGCGCACTTACGCGACCATCCTCATCGCCATCGCGTCGGCCGCGGCATTCTCCCTTCTTGCTGAAGTAATTGCCAGCCAGGTTCCCTCCTTTGCCGTGGAAGCGGAACCCGCTAGTGAATAAGGTGATTCCATGTCCCGGATGCTGAAAGTTCTGCTCCTGACCTGCGTGGCCGCTGCTTCGGTAGCGGCCGCGGCGCCCAAAAAAAATGCCGAGGTCGAAAAGGCAGTCAAGTCTGAACTGCTCAAAAGGATGTTCACCACAAAGATCCTCGTCGGCAGCTACATTCCGTGTCCGCCGACCGTAAACACCGCGGGTCGGACCGACGCCATCAAGCCTGTTGACACAGAGCTTGCATTGGATGGGTCGGTCCAGTATCTCGCAAGGGCAAATTGCTTCTATCCAACTACCCCTGGCGTCATCGACCTTGGCGTCTTCTTTGATGCCAGCAGGTTCTATGTATCAGGACCCTTTGCCGACGAAATTCCCTCCGGCTCTTCGGTTTGGGTGCGAAGCGTGGACTTCAGGGAAGATCGCGTCGAACTGAACGTGGTTCCCTCAAACAACGCCAGCTACGGGCGCTCAGGCAAGATCAAATACATGCTAGGTGCAGACTACCGAACCTGGCCTGCGGAAAAACTCATGGAGGTAATTGCAAGCGGCATTGTCATACCTGCCTATGAAAAGCTCGTCCATGTCAAGTGGGAATTCGAGCAACTCCAGGCAAGCCTTCATGACTTGGAAAGCAAGTACAACTCCTCGGGAGGAGACCTCCACGCAAAACTTGTCAATGCCATAGCAATGAGGGATGTGCTCCAGAGTCTCCAGAAGAACCGGGCCGAGTTTGCCTCCCTTGGCAAGAGCGATCCCCAGGCAGGAGCCTATTCGGAAAGGCTCAACGCTCTTGCATCGGAGATCAGCAAGCTTTCCGACGACGTGCGCAAGGAGCGCATAACTAGCCTCCGGGGCCAATTGCAGGCTCAACTCCAGGAGATCTCACAAGTCCAGTCTCAACTCAGACAGAAGGCTCCGGCAACCCTGGCGGAGTGGCAGCAGAGAACCAATCTCCTCGTCAACTATTCCACCCTCCTATACGGCCGCCAGAAACTGCTTGGCGAGCTGAAGAATGAGAATGAGATGCCGTCTGCGGAGGACTATAAGTTCGTCGACGACTCCCTGGCTGAGATTGCAACGCTCCAGAAGTCCCTTGAGCATGGCCAGCAGACGCTGGAACTCGCTGATCTAACCTCCCAATACAGCCAGTTGACGAGGAAGCGCGCTCAAATGCTCGACGCGTACTCTCGTGCATTCGCGACTCCAAAAGAAAGAAGCGCTCTGCAGGACCTGGTCAATGTCCTCGGCCAGATGGCCACAAATCGGGACCGGGCCGCAACGCTTGGCGACAAGGCCGCTCCGGCTCAGCTCGTCAAGTGCAAGGCGGAGCAGGAAAAGTACAGAAAGAAATGAGGATCGGGCAGGGGGCTACGGCGTGTCGCCTTCCTGCTGTTCCTCATAGATTGCCCCCCTTGACGCAACCATAAAACGTCAAGGAGGGGAGCACCGCACCGGCTCCGTTCCCTCGTCCCTATTGCCTATTGCCCATTGCCTCGTCCCTGGTCGTCCCCCCGCCCGCAGCCAACGACCGCCTCCCGCCGCCGTTCTCTCCGGCCTTTGCTTCCGCCCTCCCTGAAATCTCTGGACACAGGCGGCGGGGGCCTGTTAGTTATTGAAACGCAGCAGGTTCCGCTTCCCCGGAGCTTCGCTGCCTGACGGCACCCATCTCAAAGAACAACTTCCATCGGTCAATCGATCAACGCGCGGCATTTCCCCGTTTCCTGTTCCGCGCCCCAAATCCTTGCATCGTCAGGAGAGTCATGCCAAAAGGAACAACGTTTATCCACCCCACCCTGAGGAACATCTTCATCCTCGGCGAAGACGGCAACTACTACCAGGATTGGGATGACGGAGACTGGGAGCCGGGCATCGAGGTTGTCTACCAGATTCGGCCCACACCCGGCGCGCCTCCAGGGTTCTACTTTGTAGACAGTGTGGAGATTGCCCCGCCCGAGCCCAAGGTGGTGAAGGTGGAGGAGCCTCCCAAGCCACAAGGCATCTGGGGTGCAAAGCTGCCCGACGCCATCACCAAGGGCGGCCCTCCGCCGCAGGTGAACGTGGCCCCCAAGCTCGTCACCCCACCCGCCCTGCCCAATCCGGGCGCTCAGCCCCGCGAGTTGAGAAACCGCAAGACCCGCGAGGACTTTGAAGCCATCGCAAAGAAGGTCGACGAACTGGAGTGGGACAGGCAGAAGGGATACGGTCCGTCGCTCCAGGTGGAGACCCCGCTGAAGTGGGAGGGGGAAGGCAGGGAACTCTACCTCAAGGTGCACGAGGAGTTTCAGGACCAGCCCATTCCCGGAACCAGGCTCTTCTACTACGTGGGCACCATCGGCATCAACTTCGGCAAAGGCGGATTCCGCATCTCCGCGCACTCCAAGGTGCGGGTGGTCCAGAACGGCGGAAAGAAGGTAGTCCCGCAGAAGTGCGTCACCTACACCGTGCTGCACATTGAAAACTGAAGCGCCGCGGGTGGCCGTGCCTTGTCGGCCTCACGGCAGGCGCGGCCACCGCCAATTCGCTCAAGGTTGCCAGTTCGGGCCGATCAAAGCGCGCAATGTCTCTTCCGTGGCCCACGGAGCCTTGCCTGTGTAGCGCCTGACCCATGCTTGGCCCTCGCCGATTTTCACGCGGTCCGGGGTGAACTCCGGCGAGAGCGCGTTCGCCATCAGTGCATAGGGGGCGCCCTGGTGCAGGCGCAGGGCCTTCCAGCAGCCGCCGGGCACGGCCACCACCGGACGCTCGCCTTTCGCTACGTCCCGGCCGAGCACCACCTTCTCCACGCCGCCGTCCGGATGAAAGATAAAGTAGTCTACAGGCCCGCCCTCTATCAGAATGTGCGTATCGTCCGGGGCCAGCCAATGCAGGTAATTGATGGGCAACCGGCGCGTCAGCATATAGTAGACCTGGCTCTGAATCCTCAGGTCGCGCCCGCCAATGGGCGCCCGCTGCGCCGACTCGCCAATCAGCCCCAGATAGCCTGATTCCCTGGCCAGCTCGGCCATATGCAGCGCCTGCATGAGCTCCCGCACACGCGGCTCCGGTTCTTTTCGGTCGGGGGCTGCCGCTAAAAGGGCCGCACAGGCGGCCAAACAGGTGATTGCTGAAACAATCCGTCGCATACACCCCAGAATAGTGGCACACACCAGAACAGGGCTTCGGATTTGGCCAGAAGGAACAACCAACCGAACTCGCGGCCCTGTACAGAGTGTTGCCAGAGAACTATCCTGATGCAGGCAATCTCGTGGGAAAGTTCACTCAAGCCTTGAACCCATTACAAATGAAATCACTCAATCGTTCCGCGGCGGCCATCCTGCTTGCCGCGTGCGGGCTGGCGTCTTCGGGTAGGGCCCAGGCGCCCCGCGGGCCCGCCCCGGTGGCGGAGAAGCCCGCAAGCCCCACCTATCCCGCGCCCACCAATCTCAAGGTGCTGCCAAAGGACTCGACTGGGCTGGAGGTGCAGCGCGCGATGGAGCGTTGGCAGCGGTCGCTGGGGACCCACTGCGACTCCTGCCACGCCGAGAATGCGGAGGCAGTTGGCCCGGACGGCAAGCCGCTACTCAACTACGCCTCCGACGCCAAGCCCATGAAGGCGGTGGCCCGCGCCATGGTGGCGATGACCGAGGAGATCAACCGCACCTACCTGGCCAGGATCGATACGTCGGGAGTTCCGGTGACCTGCGGCACCTGCCACCGGGGGCATCTGGGCCCGGAGCCTTTTCCCGCGCCGCCCGCCCAACTGCCCGCACCGCCGCCGCTGCCGCCGTCCGACCCGGACGAGTCCCGGCCGCAACGATGAGACCCTGAGTGGAGGATAGATAGTAGACAAAAGGCAGCCTGTCAAGGCTGCCTTTTGTGGGGAGCAGGAAGGAAAAGCTAGACCGTGACCGGCTCGCTGGCGCTGACTTTGACCGGGGTGAGCCAGCCAAAGCGGTCCGGCTTGAGGCCATTGGCGATGCCGAAAAATTCATCGGCAATCTTCTTGGTAATCTCCCCGATCTTGCCGTCGGCGATCACGATTCGGTCAATGGAGCGGATGGGCGCAACTTCCGCGGCCGTTCCGGTAAAGAAGACTTCGTCAGCAATGTAGAGCATCTCGCGCGGGATGGGCTGCTCGGAAACGGCAAACCCAAGGTGGCGGGCAATGGTCAGCACGCTGTCGCGGGTGATGCCGCTGAGGGCCGAGTTGGCCAGAAGCGGCGTATAGAGCACGCCGTTGCGGACCACGAAGATGTTTTCGCCGGACCCCTCGCTGACCAGGCCATTGACGTCCAAGCCGATGCCTTCGGCGTAGCCGTTGATGTCGGCTTCCATGCGGATGAGCTGGGAGTTCATGTAGTTGGCGCCGGCCTTGGCCAGGGCAGGCATGGTGTTGGGGGCCAGCCGGTTCCAACTGGAGATGCAGACATCCGCGCCGCCGTGGCCCGTGACGTACTTGCCCCAGGGGAAGTTGGCGATGTAAACCTCAACCGGCGAGCCCTTGGGGCTTACGCCGATCTCACCGTAGCCGCGCAGCGCAATGGGCCGGATGTAGCAGGGAGCCACGCCGTTGGCTTCAATCACATCCACCACCCCGGCGCACAGCTCGTCGAGGGTATACGGCAGGTCCATGCGGTAGATCTTGGCCGAGTCGAGCAGGCGCTGCATATGCTCGGGGAGCCTGAATACCGCCGAGCCCTGCGGCTGCCCGTAGCAGCGAATTCCCTCAAAGACACTGGAGCCATAGTGGACGACATGGCTCATGACGTGGATATTGGCCTGTTCCCAGGGAATCAGCTTGCCGTTGTGCCAGATATTGGCGGTGGATTGAATAGGCATGGGGGTTGAATTGCTCCTTCAATCACGCAGCGCGCGATCATGCATCAGGTTACCGCGATTTGGCAGCCGCTGTCACTGAGCGGAGAGGAAAGCAGGCGTGGTGGTTCCCGCCTTGCCACCCCCAATCGCCCGGCTCAGAGCGGGAGCGATTGGAGATGGGCTGGATCGAGCGGGCCGAACGAGACGCTGCCCCAAGGCTCCTAGGAGACGCGGCCGACGAGCTTCAGGTCGATTTCCACATCCTTGGCTACCTTGAGGATGAAGATGCTGGGATCCTTGAGCCCCCACTTGACGTACGGGACGTTGAACCGGGTTGTTGCGGTGAGAGCGGAGCCGTCCACGTGAATCTGCATGGGGACGGTAAGGTCGTGGGGGGGTCCATGGAGTGTGAAGACGCCGGTGACCTGAATGGTGGAGTCGCCCGACGGCGCGATGGCGCCGGTGTAGCTCTTGGGCACGAAGGTGACATCGGCGAAGTGAGGAACATCGAGCACATCATTGCTCATCTTCTTGTCCCTGCTCGGTTCTCCGCTGTTGCCGCTGCCGGCGGCGACAATGATCGAACCCGAGATGGTCCTCGCGGTACGGTCAAAATCAACGACCCCGCTTTGAACATGGAAAGTCCCGTTTACGTGGTGGAAATTGCCGCCGAGGGCAAAGGCCACTTCGCTGGCGTCTGGAGTGACCGTGAAAGTCTGATGCTGGGCGACAGCGACAGGCGCGAAAGCCAGGGGAAGCGCGAGGAGCAGGGATTGAGCAATGGTCTTCATGATGGATCTCCCGTATCGAGGTTTGCTTTATGGATGATTTGCCTGGCCGGCAAGTTGCACCAGCCAGAGGCTCAGAGAGGCAATTTCGTTGTCGGACAGGTATTCATGTCCGGGCATATCGGTGCCGGGGACACCGAATTTGGCAATCTGGGCCAACCGGGCGGCGCGGATGGCCGGCGGCCCCGAAGGAGGCAAATAAAAGAAGGGCCCAACGGCGAGGTCGGGAGGCTGGCGCTTGAAGGAGGCCTTCCACTCATTCAGGGTACGCCCGCGGTTGCTGTGGCAGGTAGCGCAATGGCGTTCAAACAGAAGGCGGCCATCGTCGGCATCGGCCTGCGCGAGAGCTGCCGGGGATGGATGCCAGAGGCGTTGAGAAGCCTGGAGCGCCTCTGCGCCCGGCGTTTTGAGGGTGGCGAGATAGGCGACAAGGTCCTCTCCGCGGCGGCCGTCAAAGAGGAAGGCGTAGGTAGGCATGATGGAGGCCCCGCTGACCTCGGGCGGGTCGTAGAAGTGGGCCTTGAGCCAGAGGGGCGAGCGGCGCGCGCCGACTTCGGCGAGGTCCGGACCCTGGCGACGGTTGCCGATGAGGGGCGGACGCTCAAGGTGAATCTGCTCCATGGACCGGACCGGCCCCCACATGAGGACGTCTGGAGTGTTGGGGCGGACAAACTGGGAGTGGCAGTTGATGCAGCCCTCCGAAATGTAGACCTGCCGACCTCGCTCGACCTGCGAAAGGGCTGGGGACGACGGTTCGCGGAGCAGGGTCCGCTGCAGCCCGTATGCGGCGAGGAACAGCGTGAAAATGACGGCCAGTTCCCTCTTGCGGCGCAGGAAGAAGGCCAGAAGCGCGGGCAGGAGGACCACGGTCCCTGCGGCGACTACAAACAGAGGCGGCACGTAGCCGAGATTCTGCCCCATGCCGATACCGAGGGCGGAGCCGCCCCATCCTGCGATGGCGTAGATCCAGCCTGCCTGCCGGCCGCGCTGGGCAAGCGAAGCTGCGGGGGCCAGCAGCGAGGGGTAGGCGACAAGCGCAACCGAGTAGAGCGAGACGCCGATGGGATAAAAAAGCGACGCCAATAGCACGCGGTTGGGATCAAGCAGGAGCAGGCAGGCTCCGCCGAGAGCCAGAAAGGCCGCGGAAAGCACAAATGAGAGGCTGCGGCGGCTGAGCAGCCAGGCGCTGAGCAAGGCTGCGCCAAGATGGAGAAGTCCATTGCAATCCAGATGGAGGGCGCCCTGCCAGGTGCCTGCCTTGAGGGCGGGCGTGCTCTGGATGATGAAGAAGGCAGCGGAATCGAGCCAGACGAGAGCGGCAAAACAGGCCAGGACTTGCAGGAACGGCAGCGGGGAGGGCTGGGGTTGGCTGGTTTCTTCGGCTTCGGGCTGGGTTGGCAGCAAGGCAATGGCGGCGCCTGCAAGGCAGAGGAGCGCAGCAACGGAGGCTTGCACCTCAGCCGGGGCGGTGAAGAGCGCGGGGATGTTGCAGATGAGGTAGCCGCTGCCGGTGCCAAGTCCCACCAGAAGGAGCGGGTTTGCGTCACCGGTCCAGAGGCGCAGGTGGGTAACCAGGGTGACGGTAAGCAACCCCAGACCGGCGCCGATGAAGAAGGCCACGGCCGCGGCTGCCGGCAAGTTGAGAGGAAGAAGGGAAAGGAGGGCGGCGGCCGCGGAGCCGAGAAGCCCGGCGCGGAGGCGAAGGGCGGGTGAGGGCCAACGATCAATCCGGGGAGCGAGCAGGCTGAGGAGGATGCCCCCGGCTGCCATGGCTCCCATGACCGCCTTCAGGTGCGCTCCGGCCACTCCCTGACCCGCCAGGCGCGTGAGAAACGCAAACTGGGCAAAGATCAGGAAGTAGACGTAGGTGATGGCGACCAGGACCGCGCCGCGCCACCCGGATTGTGCCTGACTACCGCGCGACATGGGCCAGCCAGCAGTTGCGTAGACCGATCACCTGGAACAGGACGCAGGCGCCGTCGGAGATGCCGACGGTGAGCCAACCCGGCTCAAGGGTATGGCCGAGCACGGCCGCGAAAACGAAGAGGGCCACGCAGCCCCTGGTCAGCGCCGTAAGCTGCCAGATGGCCTCGACGCGGCAGGGGCTTTCGCGCTTGAGCATGAGCGAAGCACCATAGAAACAGGCCAGGCCCACGGAGAGGACAAAGGCGCCAATAAAGGACTGGAACGGCAGCGTGTCCACGGGCGGATGAAGGCCCATGAGGCCCAGCGTAAAGGCCGGAGCGACAACCAGCAGCAGCCCGGTGGCGGTGTCAGACAGGCCGATAAGGATCTGGTAGGCGAGAAGAATGGTGCGGTTCATGCTGTCTTCTCCTGAGAAAGCGACAAGTGAAGGGAGACGGGTTCGGGCGGATGCAGCAGGGTGGATGCGTCGATGAGCCAGTCGAGAGAGGCCAGCAGCATGGCGATTCCTGAGACCAGTCGCAGTGCGTAGAGGCCGTTGCGCGCCACGCCAGGAACGATGGTGAAGGCCGGATCATAGCCCTCCCACCATCCGGCAACCGTCATGATGACGATATAGCCCACGACGGCAATATTCCATGCATAAAAGGAGCGCGTGCGGTTGAAGATCCATCCGCCCTCGCCCAGTATCTGAACCATGACGAAGATCAGCAGGCTGGAGGTGAAACCGGCCATGGCGACGAAGGAATGGCCCACGAGCCCGTCGGTGAACTTGAAGTGATCGAGGAGCCCGGGGAGAAAAAGCAGCCAGCCGGTAAGCACCAGCGCCCCCCACCAGGCGTAGAAGGCCAGTCGCCAGCGGTGGGTCTCCGGGCGCCAGTTGAAGGCTGCAAAGTAGGCGGGGATGAGGGGAATCCAGACCAGCAAGGAGCCGAGGCTGAGAAACTGCGCGGGGCTGCGATGGCTGATGTCGCGGCGCCCGAGGGCGAAGCACAGCGCGGACTCGGCCAGAAGCACTGCCCAGCCGAGAACGAGGACGCGGGAGGAGCCTGTCCTGCGCCGGGTAAGCCCGAACGGGAGCAACAGCAGCATGGCCACGACCATCAGTGACGATTCGAGCTGGCTCTGGCCGGTGGGTCCGCCCGTGTCGGGGTTCACGTAGGGGTAAACCGCGGGGCTGGAGGCGAGATACATCACGACGGGCACGGCCAGCAGCAGAATCAAGCCAACGATGCGGCCTGAGCGGGCAGCCCATCCTCTGCCGCCAGGCTGGTTCCATTGGCGGAGAAAGGAAAGCGCCAGCAGCAGCCAGAGGGCGAGCATGGCAAGCGGGAAGACGATGCGCGCAAAGCCGCTCCAGTCAAGAAAGAGCTTGCCGCTGGAGTGGCCGGAGAGCCAGGAAAGCGAGCCCGCTATGAGGGCGGCGGACCATGCCCACAGGGCGGGGCGGCACCATGCGGCAAGCGGGCCACGCTCTGTCCCATAGACCCTGAAAAGGAAGCCGGCCAGCGGAAGGCTGGACCATCCGTAGAGCATCAGGTTCATGTGGACCATGATCCAGCGGCCGTAGGTCCACTCGCCGAGCAGTCCGTTGATTCCGGGAAATAGAAGCAGAAGAGCGATGAGCACGCCGATGGAGTTGGCGACAACCAGCCAGAAGAGGCTGTGCCACGCGGCGCCCGCAAATCCAGGCGAAGTGGGTGAGGAAACGACACTGATGTCAGAGGGAAACTGGCTCTTGGATTCTGCCATCATGCATCTCCAGTAGGCGGTCGCAACGGCCGGCCAGCCCGCGATCATGGGTGGCCATGACGAGTGTAATGCCCTCGGTGGCCGCAAGATTGAGCAGCAGGTCAAAAACAGCGCCGCTGGTGTGTTCATCGAGGGAGCCGGTTGGCTCGTCGGCCAGCAGGATTTTTGGGCGGTTCATGAGCGCGCGGCAGAGTGCCGTGCGCTGGCGCTCGCCGCCGGAGAGCTTTTGAATGCGATGGCCGAGGCGGTGCGAAAGCCCGGTGAGGCCAGTCAGCTCACGCAGGCGAGCCTGCGCCGAGCTCCGGTCAATGCCCGCGGCGACAGTGGGAATGAGGCAGTTTTCTTCCAGCGTCAGGTCGGGGATGAGGTTGTGCAGCTGGAAAACGAATCCAACCTCGTGGCGCAGCAGATGGACAAGGTTGCTCTTGCGTGTCATCTCCGCGCCGTTGACGGAAACGCGGCCGCGGTCAGGCGCGTCGAGCCCGCCGAAGAGATGGAGCAGGGTGCTCTTGCCGCATCCCGAGGGACCGCAAAGCGCCACGGTCTGGCCTTCGACAGCAGCGAAGTCAACGCCTTTGAGCACGGCAATGGCTCCGTCGTCGTAGCTCTTCCATACATCTTGCGCAGAGAGAACGATGCGCGGCTCAGAGGCATTTTGGGGGGCGAGGGTCATTCGAATCGAAGCGCCTCCACCGCACGTACGCGCATGGCATAGGCCGCTGGATAGAGCGCTCCGGTGATGCCGGTGACGAGAGCGAGAAGAATGACGATCAGCATGACGGATGGGCGGAGCGTCACGTCCACATAGCCGTGCAGCGCCGGCACCAGCTTGAGGGCAAAGAGCAGGCAGGTCCCGGTGCCCAGGCCGAGCAAGGCTCCGACGATCGACACCACCGCGGACTCGCCGAAGATCATGGCGGCCACCTGGAGGTTGGAGAACCCATTCACGCGCAGGATGGCGATCTCGCGAATGCGGGTGAAGACCGACATGATCATGGTGTTGGCCACGCCCAGTCCGCCGAGGAGGAGGCCGCAACCGCCAACCGCCCAGGCCGTGGCCTTGAGAATCTTGAACTGGGAGTAGGAGCGGGTGAATTCAGCGTCCTCCAGCCCAATGAGGTTGGCGAACTTCGCCTTGACCATGGCCTTGAAGGCCGGCGCGTCGTCCTTGCTGCGGAGGCGGATGGTGATGACCGAAGATGTGCCTTCCTTGTGGAAGAAGCTCTGCGCCGCGGCGAGAGGCATGAAGACGCCGCCATCCTCGAAGCCGTTGGCGGTGCGGAGAATGCCGATGACGTGAAAGACCCCATGGCCGATGGGTACGTGGTCGTCGAATTTGGCGGAGAGAAACTCGGCCGCGCGCTCGCCCAGCACCACATCGTCGGGGTTGCGGGCAAAGGTGTGACGGTCGCCCGCCACCCAGACGGCGCGCCGGATGCGGGCGTCGGCAGCTGTGACGCCAAAGCAGGTAATGATGGGGTGATCGGCGCTGGAGACGATTCCGAACAGGACCGGGTCGGCGTGGGCCACCGTGGGCCATGCGGCAATCTCCTCGACCGCCGCCGCTGGGACGTTGCTGAAGAAGAGATCGGAGACGTTGCGCTCGAAGACAATAACCTGGCTATCGCTGGAGAGGATGCCGGAAAACATGCCGATGGCGCCCTGCAGGACCGTAACCACGGTGAGCATGGCCGCCACGCTGAAGGCGATGCCGGCGATGCTGATGAGGGAGCGGATGCGGTGACGTAGCAGGTTGGTCAGAATCAGCTTGAGGAAGATCACGAACACCCTCCAGCCGGTGTCGCGAACGCATCGCCGGTAACCCGGACAAGCTCCTCTTCCAGGTCCCCGCGCAGCTTGCGCAGAAACGACAAGCCGGGCTGGGACTTGAGCAGGCGGCAGAGCGTCCGGTCGCCCAGGCGGATGAAGCGGGTGAGCCGCTCGACGGCGGCGGGAATGCCCAGCACCGAGGCCGAGTTGGGACGGTCGAGCAGCAGGTCGCGCGCCACGGTTTTGCCCGCCTCAGATGCGCTCTGGAGAACGTCTTTCAGGTCGTCCACCATCTGGTAACCCAACCCCCAGAAGAGGGCGATGCGCTCCAGCAACTGCACCTGCCGAGCCGATGCGCCGCCCAGCATGGCCGGCAGCACCAGGGTCAGGCGAATGAGCGAGACCGTCTTGCCGCGCGCAATCTGTTCGGTGGTCTCGCGCGTGGGGGGCAGGGTGGCGTAGTGCAGGTCGAGGCTCTGGCCGTTGAGCAGCCCTTCCACACCCAGACACTGCTCGATGTAAGCAAGGGCAGTGGACTGCAGAGGGACCGGGGCGGCAGCGACAGCGCGCCAGGTGAGCGCATAGGCGCGATTGATAAGAGCCAGGGCGGTGAGAATGGCGCCCGCCTCGCCATAGGCCAGGTGAACACAGGGAACGCCGCGGCGCTCCGTCGCATTGTCCATGCAGGGCAGGTCGTCAAAGAGCAGAGAGGCTGTGTGGAAGTACTCGAGCGCAACTGCCAGGTCGCGGGCAGGCGCAGGGTCCATTCCGTAGGCGGAGGCCACCTGGAAGACCATCCTGGGCCTGACCAGGCTGCCGGCGTTATCAAGCACATGGCGAAGAGATTCCTCAAAATGAGGATCGAGCGTCGCGGGCAGCGGCATACCGGAACTGAAAGCATCCGCAAACGGCGTTGTGGTCAGACTGTTCATGCAGGGCGCAACAAGCGCTCACGACCTCTTTCTGTTTTTCTGGAGCTCTAGAGTCCATTGTAAGCGCAGGAAGAATCCGCGCGCCGAACTCAGGAGCAAACTTCCGTGAACCCAGGTTCAAGAGTAAGACGGGTTCGGGAATGGTTTGGCGAGCGTGAAACCGGCCCTGAAACCGTGACAATTCGTTCATCTGTCGCGGCCGGGTGAAGCGGGCGATGCAGGCCAGCCCGGCGGGTAAAAAGGTTGAAGTCTGCCTGCTTTGGCCGTGAGATGAAGTGGGATCTTTTTAACCTTCGATGAAAATGCCGTTGAAATCTTCTAATATCCACTCATGCGACTGATGCTTGTTGAAGACGAAATCGAGATTCAGGGCTTCCTTCGATCTTCTCTCGCCGAAGCTGGTTATGAAGTGAGGGTTGCAGGCGATGGGGCCAGCGCCTTGTAGTTGGCCGTTGGCGGACCCTTCGAGATCCTGATTGTCGATCTCGGATTGCCGGACATGGACGGGATCGACCTGATTTTGAAGCTACGGAGCCTCGGGGTACGGGCCCCGGTGCTGATTCTTTCGGCGCGGCGCAGCGTGGATGACCGGGTGCGCGGACTGGAACAGGGCGGGGACGACTACCTGACCAAGCCTTTTGCGCTGGCGGAGTTGCTGGCCCGGTTGCGCAACCTGGTCCGTCGCAACACTCCGGCGACAGCCGAAGCCACCAAACTGCGCGTGCGGGACCTGGAACTGGACCTGTTTCGCCGGGAGGCCACCCGCGCGGGACAAACCCTGCAACTGACGCCGCAGGAGTTTGTGCTGCTGGAGTATCTTTGCCGCAATGTGGGCAGGGTGGTGACACGCTCCATGATTCTGGAGGAAGTGTGGGGTATGCGGATTCAGCCCGATACCAACGTGGTGGATGTGCATATTTACCGGCTAAGGGGCAAGGTGGATGGGAAGGGGCAGGAACCGCTCATCCGGACCATGCGAGGTGTGGGCTATGCCATCAACGACAAGTAGAACCTCGATTCGCTCCGCCGCGTGGCGAATCTCCCTGTGGGGCACACTGGCTTTCGCCTTCGGAACGATGTTCGTGTTTATCTTTCTGCACAGCTTTGTGGCCAGCGACATCGAACGCCGCAGCGACTCATGGCTCTCGGGCGAGGTGGAGGTCCTGGGCGATGTGGCCAACCGGACGCCCAAGGATGCGCTCTACGGCACGGTAGTGGAAGAAGTGGCCGAACTGGCGGGCAAGGAAGTGCCCCTTTTGTATCGGGAGAGCCGCTCGGATGATACGGTCTTTTTTCTGCAAACCGGCAGCGATGGAGGATTGAAGCTGTGGGTGGGCGCCGGCAGCGGATTGTCCTTTGTGCAGGCCATCCGGGGACTTTCCATCGTTCCCGACCAGCCGACAGACCTCCAGGTAAAGGGATTCGGAGTTCCCTATCGCGTTGCGTCCTTCGTGATGAACGACGGGAGCACAATCTATCTGGGGCTTTCGGAGCGGGACGAACTGAGGGTCTTGAGACAGCTTCGAGTTCGCTTCATCTCGATCTGGGCGCTGCTGGTCTTGCTCGGCTTCAGCATCGAGTTCTTCACCACACGCCGCATGCTGCGGCCGGTCCGTGAGATCAACGAGGCCGCATCAAGAATTGGCCACTCCGACCTGACGGCCCGGGTTCCCACCACGCCGCAGAACGACGAGGTGGGACAACTGGCGGGCACCTTGAACCGGATGCTGGACCGCATCGAGAGCTCAGTGCACCAGTTGCACACCATCACCGATTCGCTGGCGCACGATCTGCGCAGTCCGCTGACGGCGATTCGCGGCAAGCTGGAGATGTCGTTGACAGGCGCCACGGAGGATGAGCGGACGGAAGCCATTATCGGGTCAATCGATGAGCTGGACCGGCTGACCGACTTCCTGAACAAAAGCCTCGATGTGGCCGAGGCCCGGGCCGATGCGCTGCGACTCTCCCCGGTCGCCGTGGATCTGGACGAATTGTTGCGTGTGATGGTGGATCTGTATGAACCCTCGATGTCGGAGAAGGGCATCTCGATGTGGCTTCGCAGCACCGGACCGCTCTACGTGGAGGCGGATGCAGCCTTGCTGCATCGCATGGCCGCCAACCTGTTTGACAACGAGCTCAAGCACCTGAGAGCAGGCTGCACGGTGAGGATCAGCCTCAGCGACCAGGCGCAGGCAGCGATGATGGTGTTTGAGGACGACGGGCCGGGGTTTGACGCGGAAGTGACGCCGCACTTGTTTGAAGACCGAGTACGGGGTAAGAACTCCAAGGGCCACGGGCTCGGTCTGGCGTTCATTGGAGCGGTGGCGCGCGCTCACGGTGGAACGGTCAGCGCGATAAATCGGATCGGCGGCGGCGCCCGAATCGAAGTCACCCTGCCCGCACCGGAGAAAAAGGGAGTCGAAGCAGCGGAACAGACCGCAATCGGCTCGCATTGAGTAGTGCCTTGTGCCGGGTCTTGCGCAGGGACGGAGAACGACGGAGAGCGCGGTTTCAGGCCAGCCCAGAGCCCCGTTGGCAGGCGCGTATCATGGGTTGACGGCGATTAGAGACCGTTCGGACGCCCCCGCGGCTGCAAGGCCCACAAGGCGAATCCCGTAGTCAAGGAAGATTGCATCTCGTGAAACCTGACATGAAGGTAAGAGTGGCGGGGTTGGAGCTGACCAACCCGGTCATCGCCGCCAGCGGCACTTTCGGCTACGGCATTGAATTTGAAGAGATTGTGTCCCTGGAGCGGATCGGCGGATTCGTCACCAAGGGCATCTCGATGGCGCCCATGGCTGGTCATGCTCCCCCGCGGATCATTCAGACGGCGGCGGGAATGCTAAACGCCATTGGACTGCAGAACGTAGGCGTCGAAGAGTTCATTCAGACCAAGCTGCCAGGGCTGAGGCCTTACCCCCAATGCAAGGTATTCGTCAACGTCTTCGGCTACACCGTGGGCGAATATGTCGCGGTGATCGAGCGGCTCAATGATGCTGACGGCATCGCCGCCTACGAATTGAACGTCTCCTGCCCCAATGTTCATGCGGGGGGCATGGCTTTTGGCGCCGACCCCGGATCGCTGGAATACCTGATCAGCCGGGCAAGGACAGCCTCCAAGAGGCCGCTGATCGTGAAACTGTCGCCCAATGTGACCTCGATTGCCCACATGGCCCGAGTGGCCGCGGGGGCGGGGGCGGACGCAGTCAGCCTGGTCAACACGTTCATGGCCATGGCCATCGATGTCGAGACCCGCCGGCCACGGCTGACCAACATTACGGGGGGGCTTTCCGGACCGGCCATCAAACCGATCGCCCTGAGGATGGTCTGGGAGGTGTCCCGTGCCGTCTCTATCCCCATTCTGGGCATGGGCGGCATCGTCACTGCCGAGGACGCGGTCGAGTTCCTGCTGGCCGGCGCCACCGCCGTGCAGGTGGGTACCGCCAGCTACGCCGACCCGCGCGCCGTGGAGCGGCTGGCCAAAGGCCTTGAATCCTGGTGCCGCAGTCACGGGGTAACCCAGGTGAGCAGCCTGACCGGGGCCCTGGAGACCCCCAGAGACTGAGGCGGGCTTGCCTGAATCCGTCCTCCCGATGAGCGGAAATCCCGTTTTCAAGAGATGCGGGGATACGCAGAGTTTTGATGCCGCCGCAAAGGGTGGGGCCCTTTCTGACCTGGTCGTTCAACTCTGAGTCCACCCCGTGGATGTGCAGTTTGGCGTCTTACGCTGCCGAAATTTCGCCTCTTCGGGCTCCAAAATGCGCTTGCGGAGACTTCAGGTCTCCGGGTTTGAAAGGTTTACTAGTCAAGTCGTTTCATGCCGCGATAGTGACCAATGATGTGTGACGCAGCGCACATCCCATCGTTGTTTCGGATGGGTAGTTTCCATCCATCCACTGGGAGTCCAGCAAGGCGCCGCCCCTCGCGGGTTGGTTTGCTCGATTGGATTCACCGGTACCCGCACAGCGAGGTAGCAATGGGTCAATCTATTTGGCAATCGATGGAGCAGAAGGGCTACAGCCGCAGAGACTTTCTCCAGTTCTGCGCCGCAGCCGCAACCGTGGCCGGCTTTGGTCAAACCGGCGTCGCCCAGGTGGTCTCGGCATTCGAGAAGAAGGAAAAACCTGCCGTCGTTTGGATGCACTTCCAGGAGTGCACCTGCTGCAGTGAATCGTTCATCCGGGCATCGCATCCGATCGTCGCCGATGCTCTGCTCGATGTGCTGTCGCTGAACTACACCGAAACTCTGATGGCGGCCTCCGGCTTCCAGGCAGAGAAGAGTCTCAATGACACCATCCGCGACCACAAGGGCAAGTACATCGTGCTGGTCGAGGGCGCTGTGCCCACAAAGGACGACGGCGTCTACTGCATGATCGGCGGCAAGACGGCCGAGTCCATTCTGCAGACGGTGGCCAAGGATGCGGCGGCGGTGGTGGCGTGGGGCAGTTGCGCTTCCAACGGCTGCGTGCAGGCAGCCAAGCCGAATCCAACCGGCGCGACTCCGATTCACAAGCTGATCGACAAGCCGGTCATCAACGTTCCCGGTTGCCCGCCCATCGCCGACGTGATGATGGCCGTGGTGACCCACGTGCTGGTTCTGGGA
This sequence comes from uncultured Acidobacteriaceae bacterium, assembly GCA_903849645.1. Classification (GTDB taxonomy): domain Bacteria; phylum Acidobacteriota; class Terriglobia; order Terriglobales; family Acidobacteriaceae; genus Telmatobacter. Next base: position 27,340 of record CAINJJ010000030.1, read on the forward strand.
CAGATTCCCGCGCTCGACAGCCTGGGCCGGCCAAAAGAGTTCTATGGACGCCGCGTCCACGACACCTGCTATCGCCGTCCCAACTACGACGCCGGGCTGTTTGTCGAATCGTTTGACGACGAGAACGCGCGCAAGGGCTATTGCCTCTACAAGATGGGCTGCCGCGGTCCTGTCACCTACAACGCCTGCTCCGTGGTCAAGTGGAACGAAGGCACCAGCTATCCCATTCAGTCCGGCCATGGCTGCATCGGCTGCAGCGAGGAAGGCTTCTGGGACAACGGTCCGTTCTATCAGCACCTGGCTTCGTTCCCCGGCTTCGGCATCGAGAGCACAGCGGATACGGTGGGTACAGTGGTGGGAGTCGCCACCCTGGCCGGCGTTGCGGCTCACGCCGTGGTCACCAATATTCGCAAGCACAAGGTGATTGCGGAAGTGCATGCGGAAGAACATCATGACGCGGAAAACAAGGAGTCGTAGACAGCTATGACACGAGTAGTCGTTGATCCAGTAACTCGCATTGAAGGCCACCTCCGCGTTGAGGCAGTGGTGGAAAATGGCGTCATCAAGGACGCATTCAGCTCAGGCACCATGGTGCGCGGCCTGGAGAAGATTCTCATCGGCCGCGACCCCCGCGACGCCTGGGCCATCACCGAGCGCGTTTGCGGCGTTTGCACCACGGTTCATGCCCTGGCCAGCGTACGCGCAGTTGAAGACGCGATCGGCGTCGCCGTTCCTCCAACCGCGGAGTTGATCCGCAACATCATGATGGCCACTCTCTATGTACAGGACCACGTGGTGCACTTCTACCACCTGCACGCCCTGGACTGGGTGGACATCGTCAACGCCCTCAAGGCCGACCCCAAGAAGGCCGCGGAACTGGCGCAATCGTTCTCCAAGTGGGACAAGAACACGCCAGCCTACTTCACCGAAGTGCAGAACAAGATCAAGTCGTTTGCTGCCAGCGGCCTGGGCATCTTTGCCAACGGGTACTGGGGCCATCCGGCCTACAAGCTGCCGCCCGAGGTGAACCTGATCGGCGTGGCTCACTATCTGGACGCCCTGGAATGGCAGAAGGAAGTGGTGAAGATTCACACCGTGTTCGGTGGCAAGAACCCGCACCCGAACTACCTTGTGGGCGGCGTTCCCTGCTCCATCGATGTGGATGAAGTGGCGGCGATCAACAGCGAGCGGCTCAATCTGGTGGCGCGCCTGATCAGCCAGGCGGACGAGTTTGTGAACGAGGTCTACATTCCTGATCTGCTCGCGGTGGCTTCGTTCTACAAGGACTGGGCGAGCTGGGGCGGCGGGCTGAAGAACTACCTCAGCTATGGCGAGTACCCGACGCAGGGCTACGGCAAGCCGGAAGCCTTCAAGTATCCGCGCGGCGTGGTGCTCAACCGCGACCTGTCAAAGGTCTACCCGGTCAACCCCAAAGACTCCCAGGAGATCAAGGAATACATCGCCTCCTCCTGGTACAGCTACGAGGGCGGAGAAAACGTGGGCATTCACCCGTGGGCCGGAGAAACCAAGCTCAATTACACGGGACCAAAGCCTCCCTTCGAGACCCTGGAAGGCCACGCGAAGTATTCGTTCCTCAAGACTCCGCGCTGGAAAGACAATCCTATGGAAGTGGGCCCGCTGGCCAGGCTTGTGGTTGCCTATGCCTCTGGCCACACCGACGTTCAGGAACTGGTGAAGGACACCCTGGGCAAGCTCAACGTGCCGGTCACCGCCCTGTTCTCTACCCTGGGCCGCACCGCGGCTCGCGGCCTGGATGCGGCGCTTGCCATGATCTGGCTCAAGGAGTTCTTTGGACAGTTGATGGATCGCGTAAAGACCCGCGAGACCTCAACCTTCAATCCCGAGAAGTGGGAGCCGAAGAGCTGGGCGGCGGAGTGCGAGGGCGTGGGACTGGTGGAAGCTCCCCGCGGTTCACTGGCGCACTGGATCAAGATCAAGGACGGCAAGATCGACAACTACCAACTCGTGGTGCCGACCACCTGGAACGGTTCCCCGCGCGATGCCAAGGGGCAGCGTTCATCGTTTGAAGAGTCGCTCATTGGTACCCCGGTGGCGAACGTCGAACAGCCGGTCGAGATCATTCGCACCATCCACTCCTTTGACCCGTGCCTGGCCTGTGCCGTGCATTTGTACGATCCACAGGGAAAGCACCTTAACCAGGTTTCCTTCGAGTGATGCCCATGAGTGCTCCAGTAATTGGTGCAGGCAAACTGGTTCCGGCAGTTCACAATCATCCGGTCGAATATCGGCGCGTGTATGTTTGGGAACTGCCGGTGCGCGCCTACCATTGGATCAACGCAATCGCCCTGGTGGCCCTGTGCGTAACGGGGTATCTGATTGGTGCGCCCATCCGCGCCTTTTATGCGGCTGAGGCCTACCAGCAGTACTGGTTCGGCTGGGTGCGTTTCATCCATTTCTTCTGCGCGTACGTTTACGTCTTCAACTTCCTGGCGCGTCTCTATTGGGGATTTGTAGGGAACAAGTACTCCCGGTGGAACGCATTCTTTCCGCTCCAGAAGGCGCAGCGGCAGGAGATTGTGGATGTGATCAAGGCGGATGTGCTCGAGACCAAGCTCCACGGGCCCATCTCTACTGGCCACAACGCTCTGGCGGGATTCATCTACTTCTTCACCTTCCTGGCGTTTGTGGCGCAGACCGTAACCGGCTTCGCCCTTTACTCCAGCATGAGCAACTCGTGGATGCCAAGGCTCTTCAACTGGATCGTGCCCCTGATGGGCGGGGAGATGGGCGTTCGCTACTGGCACCACGTTTTCCTGTGGTTCTTCGTCACGTTTATCATCGTCCACGTGTATCTTGCGTTCTATCATGACTACATCGAGGGTCGCGGCACCATCTCCTCGATCGTAGGCGGATGGAAGTTTGAGCGGGAGAAGAGTGACGACTGAGACGAATCGTGGCAAGACGCTGGTGCTGGGACTGGGCAACGTCCTGATGCAGGATGAAGGCGTCGGCGTTTATGTAGTCAGGGCTCTGGAACAACACCCACTGCCAGATGGCGTGGAGTGCATGGATGGCGGCACCGGCGGCTTCACGCTGCTGGGGCCGCTCCAGAGCGCAGAGCGCATCATCCTCATCGACGCGGCAGCGGACGGCAACCCGGAAGGGACCGTGACGCGCACCACCCCGCGCTTCTCACATGACTACCCTCCCACGCTCACCGCGCACGACATCGGCGTAAAAGACCTGCTGGATGTCTTTTATATCCAGGGCGGCGGCCGCGACGTGGTGCTCTATGCGATTACCATCAATCCACGCCAGCCCATCGCCATGAGCCTTTCGCCTTTGACGCAGAAGGCCGCCGATGAGGCGGTTGCGCGGATTCTGGCGGAGTTGCAGGCCAGCTCATCCCGCGAGGCCGAGCGTTCGTAGTATGTATCTGGCCGCGTAGGTCAAGTCACTGTCGGGTTGGTCTTCAAGCGCCCTTCGGTTTCCACTCCAACAGATTCAGCAGCCATTGCCAGGTTGCGTCCGTCGAGTGCACCTCGGGCGGAGGCGGAGGCTGCACGGATGGAAACGCCACGGGCTTGCCGCGATAGGCGTCTGCTAGCTGCTTGAATACTCTTCCCTGCTCTTTCACCCTGCCGTCGTTGGTAAGAACGCCCAGGGAGTACTCGAGCGAGTTGAAGGCGAACTTGCGATGGACGTCGTGACTGTCCCAGTAGGTAAACCAGCTCACCCCTGCCTGAACGGCTGAAGTGACGGCTGTCTCAAGCCACTGAGCCTGCTGCTTCTCCGGCAGCGCCTCAATGCAGGTGTTGAATTCCCCGGCCCAGACTGGCTTTTGGGAGCTGCCCGCGTAGGCGCGTACGAGTGTGGCCATGGCCGCAAGCAGGCGAGTGCTGGGAGGGTCCATGGGTCCGCCGTACTTCAGCGCCTGCGCCCAATAGGGATAGGCATGAATGAGCGGCAGCGGGTTGGCGGCCAGAGCTCGCGGCGAGAACGTCGCGGGCTGGAACCAGGGATTGTGGTCCACACCATTGACATGGAGCGCTCCCGGAAGCGCCTCATTCATGAGGGCGAACATCTTCTTCATCCACGCATCGCCCACATCCAGCGGCGCGCTCCAGCAGGTGTTCATTTCGTTGCCGAAGTCGAAGCCGATGAGGTTGTCGTGCGGCTTCATGGTCCGCGCAAGCTCGCGAATCATCAGTTCCTGCGCCTTCCATATCTCCGCATCGGCATAGAGGGCAGGGTCCGGCTTGTTGAAGGGAGGCAGGAAGAAGAGGCCGCTCAACTGCCCGGTAAACACGGTGACCAGCGCGTCGAGACGCCGCTCTGCCATCAACGCAAGCAACTGGCCGAGCCGCTCAAGGTGCGCCGGGCTGACCCACGTGGGGTTGGGCTGAAAGAAGGGCCAGATGAGCATGATGCGCAGGTGGTCCGCGCCGAGCGAGGCAATGGCGTCAAGATCGCGCTCGATGGGATCCGTCTTCCAGTCATTCCAGCAGAACCACCAGTTGTTCGACGGGGTGTAGTTGAGTCCGAAGCGGTGCCGCGTGACGTCGTTGCGCGGATTTGGCCCCGCGGGCGTGGCTGCATTCAACGCAGCGGCGGCAATTCCCGCGCCGGGAGACAGGCCCAGCGCCGGCGCTGAAGACGCTGCCCAGGCCGCGCCCACCCCGGCGGCGAGAAAGTGACGACGATCCATTGAATGCTCCTTGAAGTGCCCAATCCTTGCGAAATCAGCATACATCCGCGGAAGCGGTTGCGCTCCACCCGGTGAGCCGTGAATAATGGAGCCGCTTTCAAAGAACGGACAATTCCGCAACATGAGGTGCCTCAAGTGAACGGTTTGAATCGCAGGAGTTTTCTGAAGTCGGCAGGAACGGCAACAGCCGCCAGCTTGCTGGGTCCGCGGCTTTATGCCCTGAGTGGTGCACAGACTGACACGGGCCGCAAGATCGGGCCCAATGACAACATCCAAATTGCGCTGATTGGCGCAGGCGGTCAGGGCATGGGCGACACCAAGACCGCGCTGCGGGTTCCGGGTGTGAAGCTGCTGGCCGTGGCCGACTGCTACAACGGACGACTGGACCACAGCAAGGAACTGTGGGGCAACGACATCTTTACCACCCGCGACTACAACGAGATTCTGGCGCGCAAGGACATTGACGCCGTGATCGTGGGCACGCCGGACCACTGGCATATGAAGGCCTCAGTGGACGCGATGAAGGCGGGCAAGGACGTCTATTGCGAGAAGCCGATGATTCACCTCTACTCCGATGGGCCGGAGATGATTGAGGCATCGCGGAAGACGGGGCGCATCCTTCAGGTGGGCAGCCAGCGGGTCAGCTCACTGATCTATGCCAAGGCCAAGGAGTTGCTGGCGTCCGGGGCCATTGGGCAGCTCAACATGGTCACCGCCCGGTGGGACCGCAACTCGACCATGGGCGCCTGGAGCTACACGGTTCCGCCTGACGCCTCCCCGGAGACGTGCGACTGGCCGCGCTTCCTCGGCACCGCTCCCAAGATTCCCTTCAACGCCGAACACTTCTTCCAGTGGCGCAAATGGAAGGCGTATGGCACAGGCGTCGCGGGCGACCTGTTTGTGCATCTGTTCAGCGGCACCCACTTCATCACCGGCTCGCACGGACCTGTGCGCGGCATGGCGACGGGCGGACTGCGCTTCTGGAAGGACGGGCGCGACGCCGACGATGTCATGCTCGGCCTGTTTGACTACAAGGAGGGCTTCAACCTCAGCCTGCGCGTCAATTTTGTGGACGGCGGGGAAGAGAGCGAGGGCCTGATCTTCACGGGGTCGGAAGGCACGATGGAAATTGGCGGCGGCTTTGTGAGCGTCAACCGCGTGCCGCGTGAAAGCGAGCCGGGATATACGGTGGACACTTTCACCGAGGCAACACAGGAGAAGTACCTGGCCGACTACCACAAGAAGTATCCCAGGACGCAGCCCACGGGCGACGCGCCGGTGGGATTCGAGAAGTTTGTCGCGCCAGAGGGATACAGCGACAGCTACGACCACTTCAAGAACTTCTTTGCCTCGGTGCGTTCGCGCCAGCCGGTGGTGGAGGATGGCGTGTTCGGCTTCCGCGCCGCGGGCGCAGCGCTGCTCTCAAACCTGAGCATCGAGCGCGATGCCATGGTGCACTGGGACCCGGAAGCGATGAAGCTGGTGTAACCCGGCTCCATCGCCTCCCTTGTTTTACTTCCGAAGCGCGCTCATCCTGTCGATGGCGCGCTTCAACTCATCGAGCTTCTGCCCTGCCTCCGCCAGCTTGCCCTGCGAAGTCAACCGCTGGTAGTCGGCGAAATCCTTGCCCGCTTCCCCGATCAGCGCATTGAGATCCCCGGCAGGCGGCTGCGCGCCTGTCGCTTCGGCAGCGGGCCTTGGCGCCTCCGCGGCACTGAGCGAAGAGACATTCCCGCCAAACAGAGACGCCAGCGCGGCTTCGAATGTGGGCCCGTAGGCCAGCTTGTCCTGCAAGGCCAGAACAACAAGCCGCAGTTCCGGCATGGGGCTGCGCTCCGCCTGCAGGTAGATGGGCTCGGCGTAAAGCAGCGCGCGCCCTGAGGGAATCACCAGCAGCGTGCCACGGCGCACGTGCGATCCCTGTTGATTCCAGAGAGTCAACTGGCCTGACAACTGCGCGTTCTGGTCGATGCGGGCCTCAATCTGCAAGGGACCATCCACCAGGCGCGTCTTGGGGAAGTTGTAAACCTCTGAGGTCCCGTAGTGTTCGCCGTCGCTGCGCCCTGCAATCCAGCCGATCAGGTTGTTGCGGTTGGCCGGGGTGAAGGGCAGTATCTCGACGAACTCGACGCCGGTTTCACCGGGCAGCTTCATGAGCACGAAGTTCGGCTGCATGGGCTGCGTGGTTTGCGCGCCGCCCTCGCCCATGCCGACTTCCGTGGCCACCGTCCACAGGTCTTCGCGGTTATAGAAGACCTCTGGATTGGTCATGTGGTAGAGACCGTAGACCTCAGCCTGCAGGCGGAGCAGCAGTTCCGGGTAGCGCACATGCTTGCGCAGCCCGGCGGGCATGGCCGAGGCGTCTTTGAACAGGCTGGGGAAGATGCCGCGATAGGCCGCGATGATGGGGTCCTGGTTGTCAAAGACGTAGAACGTGGTGGTGCCGTCGTAGGCGTCCACCACCGCTTTGACGCTGTTGCGCATGTAGTTGACCAGGCGGCCATCGAGCGAGTAGTGGGTCGCGTAGGGATAACTGTCCGACGAGGTGAAGGCATCCATCACCCAGGAAAGACGGCCATCTTCGCCGAGGACAATATACGGGTCCTGATCGAAGCTCAGGAAAGGCGCGAGGGTGGCGATGCGGTCGCGAACACTGCGGCGCATGAGCAACCGGCTCTGCGCGTTGACGTCGTCGCTGAAGGGCAGCTTGGCCAGGTCGCCGCGGTCAAAGGCGATGAAGACGCGGCGCAGAAATCCGCCGAGTTCGATGCCGCCTGTGCCCTCATATGAGGTCAGGTTGTTGGTGTCGCCCTGTGGGTAGTTGAACTCCTGCTGCCGGGTCTTGACATAGACATCGGTGGTAGTCTGCTCGCCAAAATAGATCTCCGGCCGGGTGACGCTGAGTCCGGGAACGGTGCTCTGCACCGGCATGTTGCTCAGCAGAAGCGTCGGCAGGCCTTCGGGCGTAAACCCGTTGACCGGATTCATGGTGATGCCGTACCCATGCGTGTAGATCAGTTTCTCGTTGATCCAGTTCCGGCTGCTTTCGGGCAGCTTTTCCACGTTGAGTTCGCGCGCGGCCAGCATCACCTGGCGCACCTCGCCGTTGATCTGGTAGCGGTCAATGTCGATGTCGGGAAAGTCGTAGTAGGTGCGGATCTCCTGAATCTGGCGCAACGTGTCCTGGAGCGCGTGCCAGTCCCACAGGCGAATGTTCTTGAGCGTCTGCTGATTGTTGGCCGGGTCTGTGGCCTCGACCGTGGTCTCCGCCGGAAACTCGCGCTGCTCAAAGCGGTCAAGTCCATAGGCCTGGCGCGTCATCTGGATGTTGTTGGCGATGTAAGGCTGCTCGCGCACCAGTTCGTTGGGCTTGACGAGGAAGCTGCTGACATACCAGCCCACGACGCCCACCCCCACATAGCAGAGGATGGCAGGAAGCACGGCGGCCACAAGCCAGCGCCCACGCGGAGCAAACAGGCCTGCCGCGGCGGCGACAAGCGCGCCCAGAAGCAGGGCAGCGGCCACCAGAAGCTTTCCCGTGAGGGTGACATGCGCATCGGTATAGGTGACGCCGTCAAAGATGGTGTGGTGCTCAAAAAGCTGCGCGAAGCGGTCAAGATAGACGCGGAGGGCAACCGTCAGCAGCAGCGCCGCGGCGGCGATGGAGACACCCCGCCAGGGCAGCACGCCCGCCCCGAATCGGCCGCCGGAAAGCGCGCGCGACCCGCCGGCAATCAACAAGAAGAAAGCGGCAGCCACGCAGGAGATAACAGACAGCGTGAGCAGCCAGCCGAGAATCAACTGCCATGCCGGCAGGGTGAAGAGATAGAAGTCAAGAGACCGGCCGAAGATGGGGTCAGTGACGGCGCTCGGTATCTTTGGCGCGTACCACCAGAGGGCGAGGGTCTGCCATTCGGCCGCCATGGCGCCGCCGGACACAATGCCAATGACAGCGCTCGCTCCGATGCCAACCACCCGAAGAACGGGCTTGACCGAGAGGCTGACTTCCTTGCCCGCAATCATGATCGCGTGTTCCGCCGGCAGATCGTCGCGATGGGAGTGGAGGAGCGCGGTAAAGACCCCGAAAAGTACGATGAAAGTGGCCAGGGCGAAGGCTGCGAAGATGCCCCACTCCAAACCGCGCGCCTTCCAGAAGACCTCTCCGTAGCCGAGCGACCTGTACCAGAGCAGGTCAACCCAGTAGGACAGCGCGGTCCGGCCGAAGAGGAGAATCACGGCAATTACGGCAATCAGGAAAAGGAACCTGCGACGTTTAGGCCTCTGCCCCGTCGTCAACTTTGGCCAATCGATGGTATCCGGCATCTCTTTAACCCACTCTTTCTGTTTTCAGTCGATCCGCGTTCAGACAAGCCTGATCAAGCGGCAGCGCACGGCGCCTGCGGCTTGTGCCTGGAATGTCAACCAAACGCTCCACATCCACTCTAGTCCTGCCGGTTCGGTTGCGCTGTTCCGCAGTGGATGAAAGGGGCGCAGAGTCCGGCCGCTCCACTTTTACGGGTAATCCGCAACCCTGGGCGTGACCCTGGGCTCGATCGAGGTTGGACCGCCCGCATTGTTGATCACGTTGCTGATTTCGCCCTTGTCGTCGAGCGCCACGGTAATCAAGTGATGGAAGCGGACGCCGGGCCTTTGCGGGACCTCGACGGCGCGGGAGAGCACTACGGCCGGATGGCGGAACACGCTGTAAATGCCCAGTCCCCATGCCTCGTGGCGGGTGACCGTGTCCGCCACCTTGTACGATGCCCATCCGTTGACGCCGAGCGCGCTGCGAAAGCCTTGCTGGTCAGGCGGGTCGTAGGGAATCTCGGACTGGTAGAAATAAGTGCGGCCGCCGTTGCCATTCCAGAGCACCTGAAACTGCTGGTGATGCTCGACGAACAGGCCATAGATGGTCACGTTGTCGCCGTTCACCACCAGTCCGTTGGCGCTGGTATTGCTTTCCCAGCCCACCCCCGCGCCATGGTCGGCGCGCCATATCCAGGTGTGATCGACGATGGTGTCGCGGCTGTTGATGCGCAGGCTCACCGCTGCGCGTCCAACGCCGGCCCCTCCCACCCGAAAGAATATGTCATGGAGCGAGATGGGATTGGCGGCATGGGGGGCACTGCTTCCCTCCTGGCCAATCTCGAGCAGCACCGGCGACTCGGTGGCTCCCGCATCGAAGAGCAGCCCCGCAAGGATGACACCGTCCACATCCGCCGTGGTCATGGCCGGTGTGCCGCGTACAGGCTTCAGCGTGGCAAAACCAAGCCCAAGAATGACCGTATCGGGCCGCGTGACGCGAAGAGCGTCGGTGAGCTCATAGACGCCGGGGGTAAGAAGCAGGTTCATGCCGCGGGCCAGTTGCACGTTGAGTGTGGCGGCGGTGTCTGCGGAGGGGTGAGCGACGTAAAAGCGGCTCAGTGGGATGGAGCGGCCGGGCGTTACGCCCCCATGCCAGGTGATACCTGCACTGTCTCGGACTAGCGCCGGAATGCGAACGGAGTAGTTTCCGCCGCCATCCACTTCAAGGTAAGGCTTCTCGCGAACTACGGGTGTCGCGGCGATCTTGGTGTAGGGCGGCGAAGGCCACTCGCCGGTGGGCGGATGGGGCACGCCCAGGAAGACCATGTTCCAGTTTGCACCGGTCCAGCTTCCCCACTCGCTGTTGCGCGCGATCCACTGCTGCTGCGGGCCGGCGCCGACGTTGCCGTCCACCAGGGAATCCGACATCCAGCCGCCGCTGGCCCACCCGCCGTTCTGGTGGAGCACGATGTTTCCCTCGATATGCATGCGGCGGAACGGCGCGGCCTGCGAAACTGCCCATTGCATCGTCCCCCCGGCGGGGGTCACGGAGAACCCTTCGGCGGCCCTCCAGAACGTGCAGGTGGCGTTATTGTGGTCGAGACTGGCGTCGGCGTGCACGTTGCCACGGATGCGGACGCTGTCGGGAGACGCGCCCAGGCCGAGCACCTGTGTGTAAAAACCTATCGGAATGTCAATCGCGTAGGTGCCGGGAGCGAAGAGAACCGCATTGCGCTCCGAACCAAACTCATTGTGGCGCTGCACTGCGTAGACCTGATCGATCTTCCGCTGGATCTCGCTCGACGTCATTGAGGAGTTGAAGAGGAGGACATTGGGTCCAAAATCCGGCTTGGGCGCAATCCCAGGTTTGCCGCCGGCCATGGCGGAGGCGGAAAGGCACGCCAGAGACACCCAGACCCATGCGATTGTGGCCAAGCATCTGCCAGGGGCGAAATCGGCTATTGCTCCTTGCTTCAAGCTCTCCATCATGCAGCAATACTAACTTGGCGTGGGAGGTGTTGGAGCGTTGGCGGCAACCCTGTACCGCCAACGCTCCAGTGTTCTATTTCGCCCAGACGCGCAAGAGGAGCACGCCGTGCGATGGGACTGTTGCCGTGTACTTGCCGTCGGCAAACTTCACGTCCTGGTGCGCCCAGAGGTCCCGCGCCTTTTTGACTTTTCCGAGTTTGAGATCGGCGGCGCTCACCGTGGCCGGGGCCGCGGCGGAGCCGAGATTGACCACGCCCACTGCCACGCTGCCATCGGCCATTGGCTTGGCCCAGGTTTCGAGGTCGCCGTTCTTGACCGGCGAAGCCTGCTTGCCCAGCGGATCCTGATCGATGGCGATGACTTCCTTGTTGAGCAGGATGGCCTTGGTGGCATCGGACATCTTGCGGATGTCGTTGCCCGCCAGGAGAGGCGAGGCAACCAGCGACCAGAGACTCATGTGGGTGCGATACTCATCGTCGGTCATGTGACCGTTGCCGATTTCGAGCATATCGGGATCGTTGAAGTGGCCGGGGCCGGCCCAGGGAGCGGTCGGCACCTGCTTCTCGACATTCTCGATCATGCTCGCCCAACTGTCGTTGATGTCGCCAGTGGTGCGCCAGACGTTGCCGCCCACCTCCGGGCCCCATTTTTCAACGGCGCCCATGCCGTACTCGCAGAGGCTGTAGAGAATCGGACGGCCCGTTGCCTGCAAGGCGTCGCCCATCTTCTGATAGATCGGCTGCAGGGCTTCGTTCTTGTAGATGTTGCCGGCGCTGCACCAGTCATACTTCAGATAATCGATGCCCCAGGCGGCAAACGCCTTGGCGTCCTGGTCCTCGTGGCCATAGCTGGCCGGATAGCCGGCGCAGGTGCGCGGCCCAGGCGAGGAGTAAATGCCGATCTTGAGGCCCTTGGAGTGCACGTAATCCGCGAGCGCCTTCATGTCTGGGAACTTGTGGTTGGTCTGCAGGTTGCCCTGGGCGTCGCGCACGCCTTCCCAGGTATCGTCGATGTTGACATAGATGTAGCCGGCATCGCGCATGCCGCTCGAAACCATGGCGTCGGCAATGGCCCGCACGGTCTGGTCATCGATCCTGGTCTCAAAGAGATTCCAACTGTTCCAGCCCATGGGCGGAGTCTTCGCCAGGCCGTTGTAGGGCACCTTGTGCAGCGCCGGGGGATCGAGGTAGGGCAGTTTGGGAAAATCATCGGCCGCCGTGGCCGGCTTGGCGACAAACGTGTCGCTCCACTGCTTGCCGTGAAGCTCTCCATTGACGAGGTCGCCCACCACAAAGGGCGCTTTCTCGTCCCAGCCAACGCCGAAGAGTTCAAAGTGGTTCCCCGTGGCTGTTCCCTTGACCTCCACGCCAAATCCGAGCCCGGTGAGCCTGCCGGAAAGGTCGTTGCCGGACTGCTTCAGGTCCAGGATTGCCTTCTGCTGTTCTCCGTTCTCCATCGTCTTGCCCAGAGCCATCCATTTTCCGGTCAAGCCCTGGCCCAAAGCGGGCGCGGCAAGGAGCGTCAAACACAGGAACAGCCCCAAAACGCCAGCGGCCAACGAGGCCGGCGTCAGTATTCTTCTGCGCGATTGATCCATCATTCCATTTCTCCACATACGGTTAGGTATTTCGGTTGAGCCAGTTCGGCCATCTGTGCTACTCGTGTTGAACCTGCGTCCCTTCGGGACGAATCTCGAGGATGCGCATCATGGCGCGGTCCTTTTCTTCCTTCTTCTCCTTGATTTCGTCAAATCGGCGGGACTGCTGTTCGCGGCGCGGGTCTGCCGTGCGCGCAAAGAGTTGTAGCAGTCCGAAGTTGGCCCCGTAGTTGTCGGGGTCGAGCTTGATGGCTCGTTCCAGGAACAGAGCCGCTTCCTTGAAGGCTTTGGTGGTGACGGACAGTTGCCCAAGCTCTGCCAGCACATCGGCCTGGTCAGGGCGCAGGGCGAGGGAGCGCTTCAACTCGGCCGCTGCCTCTTCAACCTTGCCCTCCTGGCGGGCGATGCGCCCGAGGTAGTAGTGCGCTTCGGCCGAGGTCTTCTCATTGGCCGCAGCCTCCCTCAGCCACTTCATTGCCGCTTCATCGTCCCTGGCCCGGAAGTAGGTTGTGCCCAGCGCCAGAGCCGCCAGCGGGTCGGATGGACGCAGGGATCGATACTTGTTGAGAAACGGCAGCGCCTCCGCGGCGTCCTGCCCGAGCGATGCCACCATGCCCATTCCATAGTTGTAGTCGGGATCATCCGGAGCAAGCTTCACCGCCTCTGCAATTGCCTTGCGGCCCTCTCCATAGAGCCCCATCTTGAGGCAGATCGTTCCAAACTCATAAGGCAGGCTGGCGTCGGCTGGTTGCATGGCCCGCGCGTGGGCAAGGTAGCCCAATGCCCCTTCATGGTCGCTGGCAGCTTCCGCAACGCGCGCGAGGTCCACCAGCACCAGGGTTGAGGTGCTGTCGGCAGTGAAGGCACTCTCCAGCGTCGCGCGCGCCGTGGGGAGCTTCCCTTCGGCCTCCTGAGCCAACCCGAGGATGCGCAATCCCGGAGCGGAGAGGGGTTGGCGAACAGCCGCGGCGGCGTAAATGTTCTCAATCAGGTCAGCGCGGCGAGCTGACTGCAACGCAGGCAGGCAAACAGCTGCGTCCTGCTCGGTCAGTTCACTACTGGCAGCCAAGGTAGTGGCCGCCTCCGTGGTCTCTGCCCGGTGCCCGAGCCAGGCTTCATCCGCACACGCAAGCCCCAGCGCCCCTATCTGCCTGCGCGCCTGCGCACTCAGCTTCATCAAGTGATCGAGGGAACTCCGATAGGCCTTGTCCCAGGCAAGCAGGGTGGCCGCCTGATAATGGGCCTCGTCGCTTGCTGGCTCAAGCAGCGCGGCCTTCTGGCTCAAGCGCAGCGCTTCTGCGCGCACGGCAGGGTCCGTGGCGGCTGCGCGCATGTCGAGGCGGGCCAGATTGAGATAGGCTCCGCCCAGTCGCGGGTTGTGGCGGATTGCGGCCGAAAACGCCTGCCTCGCTCCGGCCTCATCTCCCTGCTGAACTTTAACGACGCCCAGCAGGTTTTCAAGTCCCCCGTCCGCCGGAAAGCGCTTGGTCGCTGCCGCAATCTGCGTCGCTGCTGCATCCAGTTGCTGATTCTCGATCAGTTGCTGGATGGAGAGAACCATCTGGCGGTAGGCAGCTTCCGGGCCTTGCGCATGGGCCGGCACGCTGAACAGGAACAGGAGCGGCGCGAGCAGAGTCACCATCAGGGCGCGCTGCCAGCGGCCCGTCTGGCGCCTGCTGGTCAAGCTGCTGATCGCACCTATCGCTTCCCTGCTCTGCTCCACTAGACTTGTCTCCATGATGCTACGCAACGGGAAGATGCTCTGCGGGCCGCTGCTGGCCCTTGCGCTGTTCGAGCTTCCCGCATTCTGTGCTCGCGGCCAATCGACTGCGGATGAGCCTGCTCGGGAGGTTGCCCCAGCCCGCTCTCTCGAACTCGCGCCCCAAATCGCATTGCAGTTGCAGCAGGCGATCGACGCGCACGACTATCTTACGGCGGAGAAGCTGCTGCTGGCGGAGATCGATCACGACCCCCACTCCGCGGCTGCGGCACGGCTGCTGAGCTTTGCGGGCAGCGTCTACTTTCTCAACCACGACTACGTGAACGCCGCCATTGCGTGGAAGAAGTCGGAGGCCATTGCTCCGCTTGACGCTTCCATTCGCTTTTCGCTCTCGATGGCCTACATTCGCATGGGCCATCCCGACTGGGCCCGCAAGGAACTCGAATCGCTGGCCGCGGCGAATCCGCGGGAGTCGCTGTACCCCTACTGGCTCGGCCGGCTTGACTACGACGGGCACGAGTACAACGGCGCCATCCGCCACTTTCAGCGCGCAATCGAACTGGCCCCCCAGGTGGCGCGAGCCTATGACAACCTCGGGCTCTGCTACTACTACCAGAATCAAAATGCGCTGGCCGTTGAAAGCTACAAGAAAGCTATCGAGCTTGGGCGCAACGCGCCGCGTCCTTCTGCCTGGCCCTATCTGAACCTGGCGATTACGCTGCAGTTTCTCAACCAGCTCACGGACGCCGAAGCCAACTTGCGCGAGGCCATTCGCCTTGAGCCGGGGCTGGCACAGGCGCATTTTCAGTTGGGGACCGTGTTGGAAGACATGAGCAAGCCGGAAGAGGCCGCCGGGGAGTTGCGCGAGGCCGCGCGCTTGAATGCCACTTACCCCGAGCCGCACATGGCCCTGGCGCGCATCTATCACAAACTCGGGCAGGAAGCTGCCGCCCGCGAAGAGGTTCAGACCTATCTCCGCCTTCACCCTCACTCGACTCCTTAGGCCACTCATCGCGCTCAAGAAGATTTCCCGTGGACCGCATCGCGAGAGCAAATTTGCCGCACGTGCGGGTACTGGCTGCCTGCAAAAGACTGCGCCATCCGGCCGAAGCGAGGCCGGCCGGATGGCGCGGAAGCAAAGACAACAGTTGACTACAAGTTAGAACTCAAAGCGCCCTGAGAACTGGATCGTACGCGGAGTGCTGACCGCCTTGTTCCAGGTTCCAAAGGTATTGGACGAGGCGGCCACGTCGGTGATGAAGGCAACTGCCGGTCCACCGTAGTTTCCACCCTGTGAGTTGATGAGGTAGTGGGTGTTGAACGCGTTGAAGAAGTTGGCGGAGATCTTGAGGACCGCCTTCTCCGTGATCTTCGTGTTCTTTGTCAGGGAGATGTCATAGTTCTTGAACGAAGGTCCGTAGACCGTGGTCACTGCCTTGCCCGTGCCTGTGTAACCGAAAGTGGAGAAGTCGGTTTCAAAGGCCGAGGGGTTGATGAACTTGGCGCTGGTGGCGGGATTGAATCCGTTGCGGCCATGCAGCAGGACCTGCTGCCCAGGCAGAATGCCGGGGACGCAGTACTCACGGAACTGGGGTACCAGCGAGTGAGTCTTGCACGACGAACCGGAAGAGATGAAGGAGAACGGCGAACCGTACTCATAGCGATAGAGCGGGCTGACTTGCCATCCGCCGAGAAGGTAATTGCCCACTCCAGCGGAGTTCAAAAAGCGCTTCTTGTCACCGAAGGGCAGGTCATAGACCATGGCGACCTGACCGGTGACAGGAACGTTGTCAGGAGCAATGGCCCACGCCCGCGGGAACTCGTTGAAGGGCGAGAATGCGCCGTTGTTGCCCTGGTTTCCTTCGCCCGCCGTGTTGCCGGCCTGCGTGGTATCCGATGCGTCGGTCATCAACTTCTGCACCGTGATGGAGCCCAGCAGGTAGAGCCCGTTGGACATGTGCCGTTCAACGCGACCCTGGAACGAGTGATAGATGGAGGTTGCGTGCTGCTCGTTCTCACCCTGCAACACGCCGCAGTACTGCGGATAGGGCAGGAGAGCCTGAGCGATGGTAGCGTTGCAGCCGCCACCATTCTGGGTGTTGACCTGGTTTTCCCAGCCTACATACGGGGTCTTGACCCCATAATGGGCAAAGGTCGCCGGACCCTCGGCAGAGTTGTAGTCCACCGCGAGGTCTGTGCCGATTCCCATGATGCTGGGGTTGTTCGGGTTGAGCACGTTGAGCGGGCTCATGGCGGAGGGCAGGTGCGTTCCCTTGGTGCCAACATAGCTGACGGCGGCAAAGAAGTTGCGCGGCAACTGCCGTTCGATGGTCAGGTTCCACTGCGAGGAGTAGGGCCTCTTGTTGCCGTCGAGCGGACGGTAAAGGGGCGACTGGCCGTTGTCAAAACCTGAATTGATGGACTGCGTCGGGCCAACCTGCGAGGGGCTGATGCCAGACGAAAGGTAGAGCGCGGGAATCTTGAAGCCGCCGGACGAAGACTCGCCGAGGCTCAAGCTCTTGTTGAAGCCGTCCTGGCCCATGCCGCCGGACCAGCCGGGATAGAACGCCTGGCCGTAGTAGATGCCATAGCCGGCGCGAACCACGGTCTTGTCATTCAGGGTGTAAGCCACACCGACGCGTGGAGCGAGGGCGGACTTGAACGGGGTCTCGGGATATTCCGCGCCGTAACTGGCCGCGCCAAACTTCTTGCCGGCGAAAGCCAGACGTCCCTTGAGGGCGGTGCCGTCGGCGCGAAGTGCAGCAGGATTATCGCCGTTCGGGTCGAAGAAGGAGAGATTATTGAACTTTTCCTTGAAGGGGGTGATGTAGTCCCAACGAAGGCTGTAGTTCAGGGTCAGCTTGGGGCTGAAGCGCCAGGAATCGCCCAGGTGAGCCGCATAAGCGTACTGCCGTGGATATTCCGCGTGGACGTTGTAGTAATTGACGCTGGCTGAAGAAACCGCGCCCAAATAGAAGGTTGCCATGGCGTTGCCGGGGCAACCGGGCTGCGGGCAGGCAGAGTTGCCGGTGGTGTCGGCGTCAAAGTGGAAGCTGCCACCCTGGCCGTTGCCGGTATGGATGGAGGTTCCGGCCAGGCGCCACTCAAAGCCGGCCTTGAGGGTGTGCTTGCCCACCACGCGCGTCAACACATCGTTGAAGGCGTAGGTGCCGCGGGTGGTTCCGTCTTCGGCAGAGTTCGGCACAGTGGCGTTGCCCAGGCCGCGGTAACCGCCGCTGAAGTTCATCTCCGGCAGGTAGTTGGGGTTGGCGACGCCGGCCACCTTGGGCAGGTTGGCATGACCGTTGAGGGCATAGTAGCCTTCGTTGCGGTTCAGGTAACCAAGCGTGAGGTGGTTGGTCATCACGTCAGAGAAGTTGTGCTCCCAGTTGAGACGCTGAATGGGCGCGTTCTCCGGGTTGGCGGGACTGGCGTCTGAAAGGGCAATGGGAAGATCGCTGCCCGTATTGATGCCTGCATACTGCCACCAGTAGGTGTAGTAGAGATGATCCTTCTGGCCGATGTTCCAGTCGGCGCGGGCAAAGTACACGTTCTCGCTGTTGGTCAGCGAGCCCTGGCCGGACTTGGGAACGAAGTAGTTGCTGGTTTCCGCGCTGTTGGTCGGGGTGGGAAGAGCGGCCATCCAAGCCTTGGCAATCGGATCCTCATACTTGGGGTCGATCACGTTGTTGGGGACCGGCTTGCCGGCGTCCGCGCCATACTTGACCGGATCGTTGGGGTAGTAGATCTGGGTGCCCGTGCCGGTGAAGTCGCCGGCGCGGTTCTTGAGTGAAGCGATCGACAGAGTTGCCGAGTTGGCGCTGCCGTGATCCTGGAAGCCTTCCCAGTTGAAGTAGAAGTAGCCCTTGAGGAAGGACTTGTCGCCGTGGAAGCCGGGGATGTAGATCGGCCCGCCCACATTGGCGCCAAAGTCGTTTTCCTTGTCGCCTGGCTTCTTGACGCCCGAACCTGCGCCGTACTGGAAGGCGTTGAAAAATTCGTTGCGGATATATTCATAGCCGGCGCCGTGGAAGTGCTCGCCGCCGCTCTTGGTGGAGATGATCAGTTGGCCTGAGGTGGTGTTGCCGAACTGCGCATCGTAGTTCGCGGTCAGCACCTTGACTTCACTGGTGATGTCAGGGGACATGCCGAAGTCGGTCTGCAGGCTGACCATGCCGCTCTGGTTCATGAAGCCTTCAATGGCTGTTGCGCCGTCGACCAGGGCCTCATCGCCTGTTACCAGGCCGCCGTTGATGCGGGCATTGAATGCGTTTCCGCCGCCGCCCGTGGTTACGCCGGGCATCATGATGGCCACAGCCACCGAGGAGCGAGGCGCACCGGAAACCGTCAATGGGAAGCTTTGCAGCGTCTCGGGAGCGACACCGCCCTCCAGAGTCTAGTTTTCATAGTTGATCAGCGAAGTGTCGCCAATCACGGTAACCGTCTCATCCGTCTTGCCGATGGGCAGGTGGACATCCACGCGCGCTGACTGGTTGACGGCCAACTCGATACCCTTCTGCGTGGTCGACTTGAAACCGGTCGCCGTCACGGAGAGGGTGTACTTTCCGGGGGTGAGATTGCGGAAGGTGTATTGACCCGTTCCGTCAGAAACGAAGTTCGACTGGAACCCGGTCGCCTCGTTGGTCAGCGTGAGCTTGGCGCCTGGAATGGAGGCACTGCTTGGGTCTGAAACCGTTCCACCGAGCGAGGCGTTGGTATCTTGCCCGAAGCTCTGGTTGGTCACGGCCAACAGAAATACCCCAAGAAATGCCAGCAAGAGGCTGTATATGAATCCTGATCGCCTGTTCTGCATAGCGTCTCCCTTGAAATGCATTAACATTTGCTCTCCAGTGTCTCGGCTGTGAGAGCAGCTCGCATTGCGTGAGTTGCGGAGTGTGTTCGCCACTCACAACTGAGCCGTGAAAACTCACGGCCCTCTCCGGCCGGCGGTTGCCGGCCCAAAAACCCTTTGAAGGAACGAGGGCCTGCCTACCGGCCGTCGTCTGGTGAGACAAACGCTTTGGAATGCTGCGTTTGCCTGTGAAATCCGCCCCTTGAGCCGTCTCAACGGCCCGTCCTTAGCGGCCCACATAAAGTTGGATGCCGCAAATCGAACCTGAGGGGAATGGAGTGGGAGAATGATTACGTTTACATCAAATCGCTCTTCAACTCTTGCCTATCTAGCCATTTCCCCGGGATTCAAAACGAACGCGGGTCCAAAGAAAATTCCCTCAAAGCTTATTCGCACCTGGGGGCGCTGTCAATGCATTTTTTGGATTCGAACCAGGGCAACTTACACTCTTGATTCCGCTTCCGCAGCCTTTCTCCACCCGCCGGTTTTTAGCCAATCTGCGTGGCAGTCCCCACAACACTCAAGTAAAACGTTTTCGCAATGAACCCAGGGCGCCCAGCCCGCTGGAACATTCTCAACTTCTCTGGCCATAAGGCCGCTGCCAGGGAGTGCCTGAACCCTGTAAAGTGAAAAATATGCCGCCGCTGTCTCGAAGAAGTCTGCTCGCTGCGCTTGGCGTCGCCATGCCGGGCGCCGCGTTCCCGGGCCTGGTTCCAGGCATGGTCCGGAACCTGGCCTTCCAGCAGTCCTCCGCGCCACTCGACCTGCAAAAGCGGCAGCAAAATCCCCTCCAGGACCCTGCCGGATGGTTTACCAACGTCGCCGGGCGCTCCTCCTTCTCCTATCGCACCAACAACGACTACTCGGGGAGAAAGTACTTTCCGCAGCCCATGTGCGGGGGCGTGGGCGTCATCGACTACGACAACGACGGAAAGATGGATCTGTTCTTCACCAACGGAGCGAGCCTGCCGGGGCTGGTCAAGACGTCGCCCGCCTTCCACAACTGCCTGCTCCGCAACCATGGAGACGGAACATTCGAGGATGTCACAGCAAAGGCGGGCCTGACCGGCGCAACGCTCGGCTATTGCTTTGGCGTTGCCGTCGCCGACTATGACAACGATGGCTGCGACGATCTCTTCATCTGCAACGCGGGCAGGAACACCCTTTATCACAACAATGGAAACGGAACCTTTACTGACGTCACGCTCGGCTCGGGACTCGAACGAAAGCCGGAGAGTGTTCTCAGCGTCGGGGCCGCATGGTTTGACTACGACAACGACGGACTGCTCGACCTGATCGTAACCAACTACACCACCTGGACCCCGCAGACGGACAAGCAGTGCTTCATGGACGCAAAGCGGGAGGAGTACTGCAGCCCCACGGTTTACAAGAGCGTGGAGTCAAGGCTCTATCACAACCTCGGCCATGGCCGCTTTGAGGACGTGACCGAAGCAAGCGAGATCGGCAAGGCGCTGGGCAAGGGCATGGGAATCTCCATTGCTGACTTCAACGGCGACGGTCTCATGGACGTCTTCATCGCCAACGACACCGAGCCCAACTTCCTCTTTATCAACCAGGGCAATGGGACATTCAAGGAGCGCGGGCTGGAGTACGGAGTCGCCTATAACCCGCAAGGATTCGCGGTATCGGGCATGGGCTCCGACGCCAAGGACTTTGACAACGACGGCTGGGTGGACATTCTCTACAACGACCTTGCGGGACAGGTCTTCGGCCTGCTCAAGAACGACGAGGGAAGGTCCTTCAGCGACATTACCTGGACCAGCAAACTTGGCGCCCTGAGCCGCAACCTCTCCGGCTGGAGCACCGGCTTCATTGACTATGACAACGACGGCTGGAAGGACATCTACTCCGCCAATGGCGACGTGGACAACCTGGTCGCGTCCTCCCGGCAGCACGATACCATGTTCCGCAATCTTGGGGGCAAGAGCCTGGTCGATGTGACAGGTCAAATGGGCCCTGACTTTCAATTCATGGGCTACCAGCGGGGATCGGCCATTGTGGATCTGAACAATGACGGATTCATGGATCTGGTGGTCACGTCCCTGGGAGAGCGGCCGCGGATTCTGATCAACAATGCGCTTGAAAAGAATCACTGGATCATGTTTGACCTGCGCGGCAACAAGAGCAATCGTAACGGAATCGGGGCCACGATCAAGGTGACCACCACTTCCGGGCGTACACTCTTCAATCACGTCACGACGAGCGTCGGGTTCATGTCCTCGAGTGATCGCCGCGCTCACTTTGGACTGGGGTTCGAGACAAGCGTGGATCATGTCGAAATACGCTGGCCGAGCGGAATCAGGCAGAGGATCCAACGTCCCGCCGTCGATCAGATTCTGAGGGTCGACGAGTCGGCGGAGAGCAAACCGCCCATCCAATGAATCCGCGATTGCTGTGAGCCCTCACTGTGTGCGCTCCACCACAGTCAACACCTGGTCTGCCTTGATTTGAGTCAACACCTGGCGGACGCCGGTTGGCCATGCGAGTTCAATCCTATCCACAAGGGTCGCCTTACCAAGCCCAAAGTGCACGCGCTTGTCGCTCGAAGAACTGTAGCCCACGGCGGTCGTAGCCTCATTGAACTGCGTCCCTTCGCTGGTCGTCAGCTTGATCCGCGTGCCCAGGCCATCCCGGTTGTCTTGGGTCCCGACAAGATTCACGATGAGCCAATGATTTCCATTCGATGTCCGGTTCATGAGCAGCTCGGGACTCTCGTTGAGCGCGGTGACGACCATGTCGATGTTTCCATCGTTGTTGAAGTCGCCAAACGCCGCTCCGCGATGGAGCCTCGGAACGCCAAAACCCTGACCCGCAGTTGAACTCACGTCCATGAACCTGAAGTTGCCCATGTTGCGAAGGAGCCCATTGGGCAGGCGGGCGGGGCGATGGAGGACCTCCATCTCATTGTCAAGAATTGCGCCGCCGGCAGCGAATAGATCCTTGAGGCCATCGTTGTCGAAATCGAAGGCGCCGGTGCCCCATGCTGTGATGCGGCGGCTGAAGGCGGTGACACCAGAGGTCTCTGTAACATCCTCAAACTCGCTGCCAAGGTTCTTGTACAGCGGAAAGGTATCGCCGAACATGGCAGTGTGAAAGATGTCGGGCAGACCATCATTGTTGAAGTCACGGAACTCAGCGCCCATTCCCGCCACCACGCTTCCATTCGACCGGTAAGCAACTCCCGCCTCGAGCGCGACATCCTTGAACGTCCCATCGCCGTTGTTATGCAGCAGAAAGTTTGGCGACGTGTCGTTGGAGACAAAGACATCGGTAAATCCGTCGTTGTCATAGTCGGCGAAGGCCAGCCCCATTCCCTTCCCCACATACTGCGCGATATGCGAAGGGACGGACACATCCGTGAAAGTCCCATCGCCGTTGTTGCGGTAGAGGATATTGGGAGTGCCCTTGAAATTTCCCGGCGCGCAATAGGTGCGAACGCTTTCTATGGCGCACAGCTTTGCATCCTCGATGTTGTAGTCGAGATAGTTGACAACGAGCAGGTCGAGCAGCCCGTCGTTGTTGTAGTCAAACCAGCCGGCGGCCACGGCCCAGACTTTGCCAAGCTTTGAAACCTTGCCTTCGACCCCAGCCTTGGCCGTGACGTCGGTAAATGTTCCATTGCCGTTGTTGTGCAGAAGCTGGTTGTGGTTGACTCCAGTGATGTAGAGATCGACATAGCCGTCGTTGTCGAAGTCCCCGGCTGCCACTCCCATGGAGTAGCCGAGGCCCTGCACTCCCGCCTTCTCCGTCACATCCGTGAATGTGCCATCGCCGTTGTTGCGGTAGAGGCGGTTATAGAAGCGCGGGTCCGATTTTTCAAGAGAAGGAATGGACGCGCCGTTGGTAAAGAAGATGTCCGGCTGTCCATCGTTGTTGTAATCGAAGACTGCTACGCCGCCAAGCATCGTCTCGATCGAATAGCGCTGAGGACTGATGCTGTTGTTGAGCTGGAACTTGATGCCTGAACGACCGATTGCATTCTCAAACACGATGGTTCCATCTTGTTTGAGTGCGTCTCCCGGAGCCCCGGCTTTCTTGATTGACTGAGCGGGCTGCGCTTCGTTCGGCTTGGCGGTCCCGCTGACGGACTGTGCCGTGAGAAGCATTTCGGTGTCTGCGCAAAGACCAAACAAGAGCAGAGTGGCTGCGCCTCTCAACGCACCTCGCGCCAACCATCCGATCCAATCGCAATCTTTGCTCCATGGGCGCTTCATCGTCCTCGGCATGGTCATGAGCATACTCGTCTGGGCGTGATTCAATCGGACAACGTCTGCGCCAGTATAGCTCTCGCCGCTCCACTGCTCACGCGACAGGTTGCCTCTTCATTTCCCTTTCCCGCAACCAGGTAAAGATGACCGGAGTAACGATGAGCACGTGGACGAGCGAACTGAGCATTCCACCCAGCACGGGCGCGGCCAGCGGCTTCATGAACTCGGCGCCGGTGCGCGTGGACCAGAGCAGGGGCAGCAGACCGGCAACAACCGTGGCCACGGTCATGACCTTCGGGCGCAGACGGAGCAAAGCGCCCTCCATCACCGCCGCGTGCAGGCCTTCGCGGGTGAGGCGCCCATCGGCTGCCGTGCGACGCGCAACCGCCTCTTCAAGATAGATGACCATCACCACTCCGGTTTGCACAGCAGTGCCGAACAGGGCGATGAAGCCGACCCATACGGCGACGGAAAAGTTGAGCCCCATGGCTTTGACCAGGAAGACTCCCCCGGTCAGCGCAAAGGGAACCGCGAGCAGGACATGCGCCGCTTCCTTGACGGAGCGATAAGTTCGATAGAGCAGCACGAAGATCAGCAGCAGCACCATGGGGATGACGAGTTCAAGCCGCTTGCGCGCGCTGATCTGGTTTTCGTACTGGCCGCTCCACTCGAGGTAGTAGCCGGCGGGCATCTTGACGCGGGCCGCCACTTCTTTTTGCGCCTGCTCGACAAACCCGCCCACGTCGCGGCCGCGCACATTCAGCAGCACAGTGCCGCGAAGAAGGCCGTTCTCGCTTGAGATCATGGATGGGCCCATGGTGGTGGTAAAAGAGACCACCTTGCTGAGCGGGACCTGCGCCCCGTTGCTGCCCATCACAAGCACGTCGGCAAGCTGCTGCGGATTTTGCCGGAAGTCGCGCGCATAGCGAACGCGGACCGCGAAACGCTGCCGTCCCTCGATGGTCGTGGTCAGATTCTTGCCGCCGATGGCCGCCTCGATGGCATCTTCCACATCGGCCACGTTGAGGCCGTAGCGGTCGGCTGCAGGGCGGTCCACCGTCATCTCAAGATAAGGCGAACCAGTGGTGCGTTCCGCATAGAGGTCAGTGGAACCCGGAATCTGGCGGACCACTTCCTTGATCTCTTCCGACTTGGCTTCAATGACGCGCAGGTCTGGCCCGAAGACCTTGATGCCGACCTGCGTGCGAATGCCGGTGGAGAGCATGTCGATGCGGTTGCGGATGGGCTGCGTCCAGATGTTGGTGACGCCGGGAATCTGGAGCTTCTCATCGAGGCGCGCGAGGATGGCGTCCTTGGTCAAGCCCTTGGGCCATTGATCACGGGGCTTGAAGGTGATGGTGGTCTCCGACATGTTGATGGGCGCTGGGTCAGTGGATGTCTCGGCGCGGCCCACCTTGCCCACCACCATGGCCACTTCAGAGTCGGTGGCAATGATGGCGTCCTGCTGGCGAAGGATTTCGGTTGCCTTGGTGAGCGAGATGCGCGGGTCGGTGATGGGCATGAAGACTGCCGTCTCTTCGTCCAGGGGAGGCATGAACTCGGACCCGATGGTGGTGGCTGTGTAGACAGCGGCGCCGAACAGCGCAAGCGCCGAGGCTATTGTGATGATCCGATGACGCAGCGCCCAGGAAAGCACTGGCTTGTAAATGCCTTGGAGCAGGCGCATCACCGGGTTCTGATCCTCGCGGTGCAACTTGCCGCGGATGAGAAAGGTGCACAGAACCGGGACGAGAGTGATGGCGAGAATGGTGGAGCACACCATGGCGAAGGTCTTGGTGAAGGCTAGAGGATGAAACATCTTACCCTCCATTCCGGTGAGGGCAAAGACGGGAACAAAGGCCAGGATGATGATGACCATGGCGAACGAGATGGGGCGGCCCACAAGCCGCGCGGCCTTGAGCGTAATCTCCCAGATGTGGTCGCGATAGTTGCCGTGCTCTTCTTCATATTGCTCAGCCTGGCGAATCACGTTCTCGGTCATCACGATGCCCGCATCCACCAGCACACCGATGGCGATGGCGATGCCGCCCAGCGACATGATGTTCGAGGAAATGCCGACTCCCTTCATCATGAGAAAGGCACCCAGCACCGCAAGCGGGAGCGGGATGGTGACCACAAGGATGCTGCGGAAGTGCCACAGAAAAAGTACATGCGCGAGAGTGACGAGAACGATCTCTTCAATGAGCGCATGGCGCAGCGTATCGACGGCATGATCGATGAGGACGCCGCGGTCATAGAAGGGGACGATCTTGACGCCGGCAGGAAGGCCCGGCTGGATCTCGCCAATCTTCTTCTTGACGGCTTCAATGGCTTCGCGCGCGTTGGCGCCATAGCGGATGATGACCACGCCGCCGACGGCTTCCTTGCCGTCCTTGTCGAGCACGCCGCGGCGAAAGTCGGGACCTAGCTGCACGCTGGCCACATTGCCCACCGTGACCGGCGTGCCGTTGTAGGCGCCCAGCGATATGTTCTCAATATCCTTGAGACCGCCGATGAGACCGATGCCGCGCACCAGGTCTTCCGTGCTGCCAACCTCAAGCACCTTGGCGCCCACGTTGTTGTTGCTGCGCTCCACCGCCGACACCACGTCTTTGAGCGCCACGTTGTAGGCCCGCAGTTTGATGGGGTCGAGATCGATTTGGTACTGCTTGACGAAGCCGCCGACGCTGGCTACCTCCGCAACGCCGGGCACGGAGTTGAGCTGATACTTGATGAACCAATCCTGGATGGAGTGAAGCGTTCCGCTGTCGTAGGGGCCCTCGACCGTGTACCAGAAGACCTGCCCCACGCCGGTAGCGTCCGGGCCCATCATGGGCGTTACGCCCGCGGGCAAAAAGCTGCCGGCCAGGCTGAGCCGCTCAAGAACCCTGGTGCGTGCAAAGTAGATGTCGACCGAGTCCTCGAAGATCACGTTGACCATCGAGAAGCCAAAGGCCGAGGCAGAGCGCACGGTGCGCACATGCGGCAGGCCCTGGAGATTGGCCGTGAGCGGATAGGTGATCTGATCTTCGACCTCCTGTGGGCTGCGTCCCGGCCAGTCAGTAAAGACGATGACCTGGTTTTCACTCAGGTCGGGAATGGCGTCGATGGGCGTATGCAGCAGCGCCCAGTAGCCCCATGCCGCAAGCGCGGCATAGATGGCCACAATCAGCCAGCGGTTCTTCATCGAGAGTTCAATGATGCGGTCGATCATGTCGATTCGTTCCCCCCTTCTACCGGGCGTTGATGTGGGTATGGGAGGAAGCGATCACGTTGCCGCCTCTGCGTGCTTCCGCGAGAACAATCCATGAGCCGGCCATGGGGGCCTGTCCGGCGCCCGTATACATCTGGCTCGCGGCCACCCACTTGAGTTCGAAGGAACTCTTCATCTCCGGCATGGACATGGAAGGCATGGCGGGCATGACAAGGGTCACGGCGACCTGCGCGTCGGCGATGGGCTTGCCCGCGCCGTCGGCCAGCTTGACCTGAAACTGGTTGTTCTGGCCGGCTTTCATGGGGTTGGGGTCAACCAGCAGGTCGATCTTTGCCGCGCCTGCTTCGTCCCTGGTTGCGGTCGAAGTGCCTGCGGACTGCGCCTGCTGGCCGCCCGCGAATTCTTTCGAGCCGCCATAGAGGCCGGCCATGCCGGAGCTGAGGTGAGCCTGCGAGTCGATGAGGAAGTTGCCGTTGAGCACCACCTTGTCTCCGGTGCTGAGACCTGCGACAACCGGATACAACTCCTCCGATGGCGCTCCCACCTGCACTTCGCGCGCCTCAAAGACGCCGTTGGCCCTGGCGAGATAAACAATCTTGCGGGTGCCGCTGTCGATGACCGCGGAACGCGGAATCACGATGGAAGGATGCGCGGACGTGCTTACAAAACTTGCGCTGATGAACATGCCGGGCAGCAGGTGCATCCCTGGGTTGGCCACGTGGACATGGACGGGCACGGTGCGGGTCTGCGGATTTGCCGATGGCTCGATGAAGTCCACGTGGCCGTGCAGCGTGCGGCCGGGAATGGCTTCCGCGGTGATGTCGACCTGCTGGCCTGAGCGGATTGCGGCCAACTGCTCCTCATAGACATCGGCCTTGATCCAGACCTGGCTGAGATCAGCCACGGTGAAGAGCATGTCTCCGGCGTTGACATATTGGCCCTGGGTCACCTTGCGCTCCACCACGGTGCCGGAGGCGTAGGCGTAGAGGGTAACGTGGGGAATCGCCGCGGAATTGGCGGCATCGGCATCCTTGCCGGCAACGCCCCAGAGTTCGAGTTTCCTGCGGCTGGCATCCACCAGTGCCTCGGCCTGGGCGCGGGCGTCCGCGTTGGGCGAGGGGCGCAGCCGGTCGCGGGTCTGTTGGGCGAGGTTGTACTCCTCGACAGCCGTGGCGACTTCGGGGCTGTACAGCTCCGCAATGGCCTGGCCGCGCTGCACGCGCTCGCCGGTGTACTGGACGAAGAGCTTGTCCACGCGTCCGCCGATGCGCGCGCTGACGGCGGCGAGTTGCGCCTCTGGCTGCTCCACGCGGCCAAAGGCGTCAATGCCGGTCTTGAGCAGGGCGGTGCGCACCTCAGCCACCTGCACGCCCGCGGCGGTGATCTCAGCGGGGCTGAGATCAACCGTGGAGCCGGGCTGAGTTCCCTGGTCGACCGCGCGGGCGGGGGCAGGCGGGGCGGCTTCAGGCCTTGAGGAGAGCATCGCCACGCCGGACGCGAAAGAAGGGCGCTCTCGAACGAGGATGATGCCAACGGCAAGAGCGGCGGCCAGAATTCCCGCTCCGGCGCCCAGGGCAAACAGCTTCTTTTCACTCGTGGTCATTTGCTTTTCCTTTCAGTGCCCTGCTCGTGTGCGAGAGGAGCGCCAATGGTGCGCTCCAGCATGGCAACGCCGGCGTCGGCGGCCGCCTGCGCCTTGTAGGCGGCAGTTTCAATATCGAGCAGAAGGTTCTGGCTATCGATGAGGCTGAGGAAGTCGCCGCGGTTGTTGCGATACGCGGCGGTGGATGCCTGGAAGGAGGCTTCGGCCTGGGGCAGAAGCGTTTCGCGATAGAGGCGAACGCGGCGTTGCGCGGCGAGCACCTCAATCTGGGCCTGGCGCACCTCAAGGAAAACGCTGGAGGTGCGCGCCTCAAGCTCAGCACGCGCAACGTCGGAGGCGGCGTCGGCCTGGTGGGCTTCGCCATCGTGACGGTCGCGATTGAGCCGGGGCAGGTTGATGGTGAGCTCGGCCATGTAGGCGCTGCGGGCGAAGGAGCCGGTAGGCATGAGCATGTAGCCCAAAGCGGCGGTGAAGTCGGGTTTGGTGGCCAAGCGAGTGAGCAGGCCTTCGTCCTGGGATTTGGTGATCTGGCGGCGCAGGGAGGTCAGCTCGGGGCGGTTTTCAATAGCCAGGCGCTCCAGTTCTTCGATGGAGGGAATCGCGGAGGGCGCGGCGTAGCCTCCGGCCACATCGATGGGCTCGCCGGGGCGGCGGCCGAGCAGCGCGTTGAGGCGGGCGCGGGCGTCGTCACGCTCCTGGTCCAGCTCAATCATGTGTTCGCCGAGGCGGGTGATGGCCATCTGGGCGCGGAGCACGTCGGCCTGGGGCACCTTGGCGGCCGAGTACTGGGCCAGAGCAGCCTCATAGGCCTCCTTGAGAAGCGCAGCCTGGCGGTCGTGGAGGACCATCTCCCCGGCGTTGCGGGCCAGATCAACACAGGCCTTGCGCACCTCCGCGGCCACCTGCTGGCGGACGGTCTCCACGTCGATGGAGGCGGTGTTGGCGTCGTCGGAGCTGATGCGGGCGCGCATGTCGCGCTTGTCGCGGCTCACGAAGGTCTGCTGGAGGCTGACCATGACCTGCGCCTGGTTCAGGTCCCATGGCTTGCGCAGCGGAGTGGCCCAGTCGCGGACCATGAGCATGGGATCCTCGAGGCTGCGTGCGGTTCCGGTCTTGAGCTGGGCCAGGGAGAGGCGGCGCACGGCGGCGCGAATCTCCGGGTTGGCCTGGAGCGCTTCGGCGACCAACTGGTCCACAGTCAATGGCAGGGTCATAGGTACGGGCGCGGGAATGGCGGACGGCTCCGACTGCCCGGCCGAGGCAAGGGAAAACGCCAGCAGCAGCGCTGGAACAAGGATGGATTTCACTCTTCAACTCCGAGACGGTGGTCGCGATGAACGGACGGGCGCGCGCGAGCGCAGCCGGGTCAACCAGGAAAGGAGAAGAGCGTCAGATTCTGAGGATGAAGAGGCCGCCGGGCGGAGAGTGCGGGGGAACGAGCGAGCGGGCCCAGGAGCGCGCGGGCCGGGTGGCCGGGAGCACGGAAAGGTCCGTGTGCTGAGCGGCCATGGGCGCGGCGGCGGCGAGGCTTGAGGGCTGCGGCACGGCCGGCAACTGAGGGCGCACGATGCAGCAGTTGCCCTTGACAGCAGCGGAGCCGGAGGCGCGGGAGCAGCAACTGTGGCCGGCCTTGTGGGCGTGCGGCAGGCAGGTTGAGAGCGGAGCAAGAAGCGCGGCCATCAGAAAAATGGCCACGACGGCGCGCGAAAAGATGCCTCTCAACATGGGGTCAGATTAGCACGGATGCAGATTCCGGCGGTGATTTGGGTCACAACTGTGCGCAAAAAGGCGAATATAAGACGAATTTTAGAGGGCGATCAGGCGGGAAATGACTATGAGGGGGGTGGGGTGGGGGGTGGGTAGGAGGGGGGTGGGGGGTGGTGTCCGAGAAGGGGGCGGAGGTGCGGTTGCGCTGCGGAAACGAACCGAAGATGCTTTTCTGGACTCACATCTATGATTGTGCGCCAAAAGGGTTTAATTATCGGCAAAAAGTCCGGCGGGCTGGCGTGTTTTCTTTCGATGCTCATTTTGGCGATTTCTGCGGCGGCTGAGGCGAGGGATTGGCTGGACGGAAGGCCGGGTGTGCGCGGCCTTCCGGTGGATTTGCGAGGGTCAGCCGGCGAAGGGGGCGGCTTTTTTGGTCCAGGGGCTGGAGGCGTAGCGCTGGCGGAGGAGGCGGGCGGCGGATTTGCGGATGCGGTCGATCTTCGTCTGCGGACTGTCTGCGTCCAGGGTGCCGGAGCCGCCATGAAAGCAGCCATAGCGGATCATGCGCAGGACGAGGAAGAGGGACTCCGGGGCGTCAGGGTCGGCGGGATGGGCCTGGACAAAGTCCAGAACCTGGGTTCCGAGGGTCACCTCGGCTGGCCCCTGTTCGCGGAGTGCGGCGATTTCGCGCTGGACGGTGGCTTGTTGGTCGAGGGGAAGAAAGGCCAATGGCTGGCCAGCCACTGGGGTGACGTCTTCGCGGTCGCCGTCAGCGTCCAAGCCACCACACCACCAGTTATCGGCGAAGCTCTCGACAAAGTCGTACGAGTCATTGCGCTGGACGCCGGATTCGAGATAGGGACGCAAGCCGGGGTTGCGAACGAGGGTGAGGAGTGCGTGGAAGCCGGTGGGGGCGCCGGCCTGCTGCTGAAGTTTGGCGGGCAGGAGGGGAAAGAAGCGCGCGGCGGCGGCATCGTCCTTGAGCAGCACGCTGCGCGTCCAGCCCATCAAGGCCACGGAACGGCGCAGATGCTGGGGCAACTGCGGCGAAGCAGCCATGTCGGCCAGGGTGGTGAGCGGGGTTTGGGCGTTGAGGACACCCGCGGCGTCGTCGCTGAAATGGAGGAGACTCGGGTCCTGGCTGCAGTCGTACAGGCGTTTGGTGTTCTTGACGATGTAAAGGCACTCGCGGCGGGAGTTTGCCGACTCCGACTCGGCGGCCAGCATCTTGCGCGGGGCGTAAGAGAGGAACTCCTCCAAGCTGGGAGATGCGCTCATGCGCAAGCCGAGATAGGCGTTGAGGGAGGAGTCGCGGCCGGTGGCCTTGATCTGGGGCAGGAACTGGTCGAGGAGGGCGCGGGCCTCGGCGGCGCGGCCGAGCAGGATGAGCAGGCGCAGGCGGTGGTAGGTGATGGACTCCCAGGCGGGGGAATCGGGCTGGATTTCAGCGGCGGCGGCGACCAGAGCGGGGGCGGCGTCCTTGTCATTTGCCTTGGCGATGGCGGCCAGGAGCCAGGGGAGCTGATGCGATGTTCGCCACTCGGCAAGGGCGTGCGCTGCAGCTTCCTTCGCGGGCGACTGGAAGGTGATGAGCCAGTCGATGAGGGCGGAAGAGGAGCGGAGGGCGGCGAATTCGCCATAAGCATTGCTGAATTCCTGGTCTTTTGTCGGTTCGTCCAGGTTGCCGTAGTCCTCGCGCACGGGTTGCTCATCGAGTTTGGCGTTGAGGTACCAGTTGAGGTCTTTGAAGTGCTGGTCAAAGGCGGGGTCAGGCTGAGGCCCGGCCAGGGCGGAGGCGATCTCATGCGCCCGAGCCTCGGGCTCGATGCGAAGCCGGACAAGGTCGAGTTCGTTCTGGATGGCGCGGCGGGAGACGCCGGAAGGCCTGGTCTTGAGCAGGACGGCAAGAAGGTCAGCGGCCTGGCGTAGGAGCGCGGGGTCGAAGCCCGCCTGGTTGCCCTGGCCATTGACGCCATTGGCAAGAAAAGCCTGGCGGACGAGACACCGCGCCGCGAGGTAGCCAGCGATTCCCTGCCAGGGCGAATCGCTGTCCTGCGCGACGGCCTGGAAGTGCTTGCGGGCAGATTCGAAGCTGGCGGAGTAGAACTCGGCGGCGGCCGTCTGATAGGCACGGTCGGCGCGCAACAGGGGAGAGGCGCCGGCCGGCACGGGGCCGGGAATGACCGGAGAGCTGCCGCCGCAGTTGGAAAAGACAGCGTCCTGCCCCTTGAGCCAATCAGCGAGGTCAACGCTCCGGGGGCCCCAGGACTTCTCACGCGCATGCATGGTCTGGAGGGCATTGCGGAACGCGTCGATGTTGCAGTTCTGGTAGTCCGCTCCGTATTCAGAGCCGTTGGGCCCTTTGACGCGGAGTTCACGGTTCTGCTCGATGGCAGGCAGGGATGGGCCGTAGTGCTCCCTGGCTGCGCGCCAGTCTTCGAGGGGTTGGACGTCGAGTTTTTGTGCGGCTTCCTCCTTCTGCCAGCGCGCGCTGTCCTCTTCTTCCTCGTGGGACTGAGCATTTCTCCACAGTCCGTCAAACGACCGGTAGGCGGCCTGCTCCTGCGCGGTGAGGCTGCCGCCGCTGAGGTAACGGTATGCGACGGTGAGGTCGGCGCGGGGATAGGTGGGGAGGAGGACGCCGAGCTTGCCGGCGGCGAAGTCACTGGGGGTGTCGGGGCGCATCTTGCGGACGAAGACATCGGGATAGAAACCTGGGCTGCAGGCCTGGGCAGTGACGAGCAAGAGGAAGGCGATGAGCAGGGCGGACGGGATGAAGCGGCGATTCATGGGAGATTCCTGTCGGCGAGAAGGGAGAGGTCGTGATGCCAGCCAAGGTCGGGGAAGACGTAGACGCGCTTTCCGGCGAGATTGGCCGGCCAGGGCTCGTGGGTGGAGATGCCGGCGCTGGCGAGGCAGAGGGGTTCGCGAATCTGGAACTGGGGCAGGTCGGCCGGGGCGCGGCGGCGGTCCGGCTCCATGCGGAAGAGCATGGGGACGGCCTCGTCGACGGGGAGGCGGGCGATCCAGTCGTCGTTGGAGCACCAGGAGGCGAGGGCGGTGATGGAGAGGGGCAGGTCCGGGGGCATCTGGCGGCGGAGGGTGGCGAGCAGGCCGGCGTAGAAGGCGCGCTGGGAGCGGGTGGCGTCAAAGTCCACCTGGAGGGCGGCGATGCCGGGGCGGCGGGCTGAGCGGAGCAGCGCCGTGGCTGCTTCGCGCTGGCGGGGCTCGTCGAGCACGGCGCCGGGAAGGGTCTGAATGCGGACGACAGCGATGAGGGTGGCGGAGGGGGGCCAGGCGAGGGGCTGGCGGCGGGGCTGGATGAGGAGTTGCGGACCGATGAGGAGGGTCTGGTCAAGATAAGCGACGGCGGTGGAGGCGGGGTTGATGGAGCGCAGGTCTTCCGGCCGCTCCCAGGCCCAGAGGGTGCGCAGGGGGAGGCGAGCCATGCGGTGGGAGAGGCGCGGGGTGGGCAGGGCGTCCGATTGAAAGGCGAGACAGGGGAGGGCCATTGCCGCGAGAAGGGCGACCTTGCTCCACCGGGATTGTTGCGGGGACATGGCTGCGGATTCCCCCTAACAATGGAGCAAGCGGGGCGGCAGGTCAAGCTGTGGATAAGTGCGTTGCGGGAGTGGGAGTTAGCGGGGGGCGCGGGCGGGGCGCGGGAATGGGGGGTTTGCCGGGAGCGGAGGTGCGGATACACTAGAGGGCATGGCGGAGATCAATCGCAGGAAAACCGGCACGGTAAAGATTGGGCAGGCGAGCGTGGGCTGGGCTGTCCCGGTGTTGGTGCAGTCGATGACCAATACGGACACGGCGGACATCGCGGGCACGATTGAACAAGTGGCGGCTCTCGCGCTGGCGGGCTCAGAGATTGTGCGCGTGACGGTGAACAACGAGGAGGCCGCCGCGGCGGTTCCCTACATTGTGGAGGGCCTGGACAAGCGCGGCCTGCGGGTGCCGATTGTGGGCGACTTCCACTACAACGGCCACCTGCTGCTGAAGAAGTTTCCCGCGACGGCGCGCTCGCTGGCCAAGTACCGCATCAATCCGGGGAACGCGTCGATTGGCAAGAAGGACAACGACAACTTCCAGGTGATGATCGAGTGCGCGATCGAGAACCAGAAGCCGGTGCGCATCGGGGTCAATTGGGGTTCGCTGGACCAGCAACTGCTGACGCGGATGATGGACGAGAACAGCAAGCTGGCGCAGCCTCTGCCGGCGCGCGAGGTGATGATGGAGGCCATGGTGCGGAGTGCGCTGGACTCGGCGGAGGCCGCGGAGCGCTACGGACTGGGGCACGACATGATCATTTTGTCGGCGAAGGTGAGCGGCGTGCGGGACCTGATCGACGTGTATACGAACCTGGCGGCGCGCTGCGACTATCCGCTGCACCTGGGGCTGACCGAGGCGGGGATGGGGTCGAAGGGGCTGATTGCCTCCGCGGCGGGGCTGGCTCCGCTGCTGCTGGCGGGCATTGGGGACACAATCCGGGTGAGTTTGACGCCGAAGCCGGGCGGGGACCGGACGGAAGAGGTGCAGGCGGCGCAACAGGTGCTGCAGTCGCTGTCGATCCGGAGCTTTATGCCGCAGGTGACGAGTTGCCCTGGGTGCGGACGAACGACGAGCACTTACTTCCAGGAGTTAGCCGAGCAGATACAGAGTTATCTGCGGACTTCGATGCCGGAGTGGCGGAAGAGTTATCCGGGCGTGGAGGAGCTGAAGCTGGCGGTGATGGGCTGCGTGGTGAACGGACCGGGCGAATCGAAGCACGCCAACCTGGGAATCAGCCTGCCGGGTACGTTTGAAGAGCCGAAGGCGCCGGTGTATGTGGACGGCAAGCTGTATACGACGCTGAAGGGCGACTCGATTGTGGCGGAGTTCAAGCAGATTCTGGACAAGTACGTGGAGAGCCACTACGGGCAGGGGGCGAAGAGCGGGGAGCTGGTGGGGGCGCGGTAGGGGCGGGGTAGCGCGGACGGCTTCCGCCTGCGCCAGTTCCTCCAAGGCAGGTTACCCTATCCGCCCGGAACGGATATACAATAGTCATGTATATCCGGAGGCGCGCATGAAGTTCGCAAAATGGGGGAACAGCATTGCCGTTCGCATTCCCGCGGACGTGGTGGCAAAGCTCGGAATCTCTGCCGACGACGAGGCTCAGATCAGGGTCACCGGGGAGAGTTCCTTTGAGATCAGCCGTGACCGCGGCCGCGAGGAAGCGATTGAAAAGATGCGCAAGCTGAGATTCGCCGTCCCAGAGGACTACGTCTTCAATCGCGACGAAATCTATGACCGCTAAGGCATTCTTCGATACGAATATACTGGTGTATGCGCTTGCGGTTCGAGCGGGGGCAGACTCTGATCCTCGAACCGAGTTGGCGGAGAAGACGCTGAGCCTCGGCGGGGTGGTGGGCGTTCAGGTGCTGAATGAATTCGCTGACGTTGCCACCCGCAGGTTCAGGCTGGGCTGGGACCTGGTTGAACAGTATCTTTCCATCATTGATGCGCTTTGCGGGCGCGCCATCCCTTTGACCGCGGATACGCACGCGGTAGCGATTGAACTTTCAAAGCAATACGGCTATCGCATCTACGATTCGCTCATTCTGGCTGCCGCCGGGCAGGCAGGGTGCACGACGGTTTACAGCGAGGATATGCAGCACGGCCAGACAATCGGGAAACTCACCATCGTGAATCCGTTCCTTGCGGCCGGGGGCTGATCTCTGTTCGTTTCGGCGCGTATGATGGGGCTTCGCATTTTGTGAGGGTCCATGAACAAATCCATTCGTTTGCTGGTTTCCACGCTGTTCCTGCTGGGCTGCACAAGCATGGCGCAGCAGGCTGCACGTTCGTTCAAGACGCCGTATTACTCCATTGCATTGGCGCAGGATGTGCCGAAGGTCCTGGTGCTGTCCGTCGATTCGCTGGGACAGGGGCGGTTCCGGCCGAGCGCGCTGTTTGCGCCGGAGGGCGCGATCGAGGCTGGCCCGGCGAAGGGTTCGGGCGAGGCGGTGTATCCGGGCTGGCGGTTCCGGTTCAGCGCGCAATCCTTTGAGATTGAGAGCGTCTATCGCGAGGGCGTGCTGTCGCCGCCGATTGTGCTGCGCTTTGACCCGGAACAGACCCATGCCACGCTGCTGGCAATGGACGCGGGAAGCCAGGCGAGCCTGCCCGCGGTGCTGCACCTGCCGGAGCAGGGGTCGCTGCGGATTGAGGCGGCGAGCGCGGAGCCGGTGAGCCTGGGCTACGACGCGCATCGCAAGGGCAAGGGCTATGTAGAGGTGAGTTTTCCGGCGGCGACGAAGGCCAATCCGCGGATTGCCTACACGCTGACAGCGGCGGCCATTTATCCGGCGCTTGCGGGCGTTGCCGGGGATGCGCGGTATGACGGGTTCCGCAGGAACTACTTGAACGCGCTGCAGGTGCATGCAGAGTACGGGGTGCTGGCGAATCATGCGGCGAGCGACCCATGCGCGTTTGTGATGCACATGTACTCCGAGGTGGCGAAGCATGCACCGCCGCTCGCCAAGGGGCTGACGGCGATGGACCTGGTGCGGGCGTCGCTGGACCGCTACCTGGGTGGATTCATCGGCTATGGGCTGCCGGGATTCAAGGGCTTTGACGCCGACAGCAGCGGACCGGATGAGGCGACGATCACGTATCTCGACACCTACCCTTCCCTGCTGGTTGCGGCCGGGGACTACGTGGATACGACGCACGACACCAAGTGGCTTGCGGCGAACTACAAAGGGCTGCGGGCGTGGACGGAGGCGATGATCTCGACGGACACGAACGGGGACGGGCTGCTGAAGTACGCAGCGTCAGCGAACTCGGGCTCGTGGAAGCCGCGGACCGATGGAGGCATTGCGCTGCGGCCGTCGAACTGGTGGGACACGATCGGGTTCGGCTGGGAGGACGCCTACTCCAATGCGCTGGCCTATCACGCGCTGGAAGAGATGGCGGAGATGGCGCGGCTGAACCACGAGGACGCGGACCGGGAGCGCTACCGGTCGCGGGCCAAGAAGCTGCGTGACGCCTTTGAGCCGGCGTTTCTGGATGCGAAGACCGGAGTGCTGGCCGGGTGGCGCAGTCAGGACGGGGCGCTGCACGACTACTACTTTCCGTGGGTGAATGGGGCCGCGGTGGTGTATGGGCTGGTGGGCGCCAAGACGGGGAACGCCATCTATGACCGGTTGCTGGCGAAGATGAAGGAAGTGGGCTACCAGAACTTCGAGCTGGGCCTGCCGGGGAACCTGATTCCGGTTCGCCGGGAAGACTATGTCGATCTTGATCCGCGCTGGGGCGGGCCCAAGAAGGAAGACGGCTCGGACGGATTCCAGACCTATGAGAACGGCGGGGCGACGGCGTCCTTCGCGTTCTACACAATTGCGGCTCTTTACAAGCTGGGGCGCGTCGAGGATGGCGACCGGATTCTGTTCCCGATGCTGAAGAGCTTCAAGGCGGGCGGGTTTGAGGGGCGAGGGGCCAACGGGATGACGTATGACTGGAAGGCGTGGGATGGGACGCCGAACGGGTACGAGGGGTTTCTGTCGGATAACTTCATGGCGCTGGCGGCGGTGATGTACCGAAAGCCGGGGCATGAGTCGGGCGGGCAGGCCCCTCCGCGTTGAGAAGAGTGAATGCGATAAGGCTGCTATCCTTTGCGCATCTCACTTCCTGAGTTTGCAGCCATGAATTCACGAGCGCTGGGCTGGTTCTTTGCCTTGATGTGCCTGGGTCCGGTGGATGCCTTCGCCGGGCGGCAGAAGGTGTGCGTGACGGCGGAGGAAGCCGCCAGACACCTCAACAAGGATGTGTGCGTGTCGGCGCACGTGTATGACGTGGTGGAGCTGCCCGATGGGACGCGGTTTCTGGACGTGTGCGCGCCGGAGACGCCGGACGACCGGTGCCGGTTTACCATCGTGAGCCTGTGGGTGGACCGCGCCGATGTGGGCGAGCTGCGCAAGTACCGGGATATGGACGTGGAAGTGCGCGGGATCGTGCGTCCGATGCATGGGCGGGCGGGGGTGCTGCTGAGCCATGCGCGGCAGTTCTACGGCGGGCCGCCGAAGTTCAAGCCAAATCCCAAGCTGGCGCGGGGTTTCAGCGCCGACACGGACCGTCCGCCGGTCAGCGATCCCAACCTGCGCTCGCAGGGCGGGGGGCGTGTGTTCATGAATCAGCGGAATACGGAGACGCGACCGGCGAAGTAATGGCCCCTCAGGGGCTAAAGCCCTCTTGATTTGATTGACCTTGTGGCACGAATGAATTCGTGCCCTGACACTTCGATGGCATTTTTCGGAGTCTCTCCGGAGCCTGTAAAGCCCGCGCCCTTCCAGGCGGATCAACGATCATCCACTTGCGTTGCACCATCAGCGCCAGCTTCCGGCGTGGCGGCGGAGTTCGGCGAGGGGGTAGCGGGTGCCGCGCCACTCCACGCCGCCGCGGGCCAGCGTGAGCACCATGGAGCGCAGGCACGCAAAGAGCAGGACAGCGACGGCGGGGGCGAAGAAGAGGCCCAGCCAGGGCGGCACCACGAGGGCGCGGCGGGCTCCGAAGTAGGTGAGCACAATGGCGGCGTAGGTGACGAGGCCGGCCACGGTGGTCCAGCCCCCGGAGGCAAGAGCCGCGAGGGGCAGCAGAATCTGCACCCCGAGGCCAAGGCAGGCGAGCAGGGCCACATCGACGCGGAAGCGGACCCCGGCAAAGCCGTTTTTCTCGAGATTCCGGACGAGGCCGAAGACGCCGCGGAGCCAGCGGACCCGAACCAGGCCGGGGCCGAGGGCGACCCGCTGGGCAAAGCCGGCGCGCTTGACCATCCAGCCGAGGCGGGCGTCTTCAATCACTTCCAGCCGCAGGGCCTCAAAGCCGCCGACCTGTTTGTAGACGTCGCGACGGATGAGGTTGAAGCCGCCGGCGCCGAAGAAGTCCCTGGCGCGGGGGTCGGCGACCTTCCAGAGGCGGATGGCCCACAGGCCCATCACGGGAAACGAGGCGAAGACCGCGCCCTCGGCAAAGGAGTGAAAGAGGACGGTGAGGCCGAGGACGAGGTGGTCGGCCTTTTCCTGGATGGCGTGGCGCAGGCCGAGTTCGAGGGCGCGGGGTGCAAAGAGGACGTCGCCGTCCGTGAACAGGAGCCAGGGCGCGGCGGCCTGGGCAGCGGCGACGGCCATGGCGTGGGTCTTGCCCAGCCAGCCGGGGGGAAGCCCGTCGATATGAATCGCGCGGAGGCGGTGAGGGCCGCCGGCGGCTTGCGCCTCGGCCGCGACCTGGTCCATGAGCGCGCCGGTCGCGTCGGTGGAGCGGTCGTTGACGGCCAGGATTTCAAGATGGAGGCCGGTGGAGGCGAGCAGCGAGCGCAGGGTTGCCTCGATGGAGTCGGCTTCATTGCAGGCGGGGACGATGACGGTGATGTGGGGTCCGGCAGTGGCGGGAAGGGCCGGGAGGGAGCCGGGGTCGATGCGGGTGAGGTCGGGGACGAGAGTCATGCCGCGCAGGACGGTGAGGGCTTTCCAGACCCAGGCCAGCGCCAGGACCCAGCTTGCGTAAAGAAGAATGTGTGCGGGGACGGGGGATAGACCCATAGAGAAAGTATCGCCGATCAACGGCCTGAAATGGGGCAGGCAGGGCGAGGCGGCGTTGACGCGATCAATGCGCGATGGCAGGCGGGCTGGAGTCTTCTTCGAGGGCCGGGGCGAAGCGTGCGCCGGCGCGCAGGATGACGGCGGAGAGAACCATCATGACGAGTGTGGCGCCAAGGCCGAGGCGGAGGCTGCGGGTGCGGTCGGAGAGAAAGCCGATGATCTGGGGGGAAAACGTGTCGCCGAAGAAATGGATGATGAAGAGGTTGAGGGAGATGGCGGTGGCGCGGACCGGAGCGGAGACGGAGTTGACGATGGCGGCGTTGAGGGGGCCGGTGTTGAGAAAGAGGAAGAACTCGGCGGCGAAAAGGGCGGGAATGGCCCACGCCGCGGGACCGAAGAAGACCATCGCGCCGCACGGCAGGGTGAGGGCCACGCTCCAGAACGAGAGCAGGTAGAGGGCGCGGTGGTTGGTGCGCAGCCAGCGCTGGGCAACCCAGCCGCCGATGAGGGTTCCGGCGATGCCGTCAATGACCGTGGCCGCGCCGACAACGAGGCTGGCGTTGCCCACGGAGAGGCCGGCAGAGCGGTTGAGGAAGGTAGGGACCCAGGCCGAGATGCCACCCATGGCGAAGGTGAGGGTGGCCAGGCCGAAGGTGGCGGTGAGGTAGGCGGGGTTGCGAAAGAGGCCGAGGACAGTGGCGCGGTCGGCGGTGGGGCGGACGTGGTCGCTGGCGCCGCGGACTGGCTCGCTGCCGAGCCACCAGTAGAGCCCGGCAATGAGGATCCCAGGGATGGCGCAGACGAAGAAAGGGGCGCGCCAGCCCCAGAGGGAGCCGAGTTGCCCGCCGGCCAGATAGCCCAGCGCCGCGCCGACCGGAATGGCGAGGTAAAAGATGGAGAGGATGCGGTTGCGGTCGCGCTCGGGGTAGAAGTCGGCCAGCACGGCGGGTGCGAAGATGCCGAAGGTGGCCTCGCCAACCCCGACAAGGGCATGGCGGATGTAGAGGGTCCAGTAGTCGTGGACCCAGGCGGTGGAGAGGGTGAGCAGGCTCCAGAGAACCGCGCCGAAGATGATGAGAGGCTTGCGGGAGATGCGGTCGCCGAGCCAGCCGGTGAAGGGGGCGACGAGCATGTAGACCACGAAAAGGGCGGTGGTGAGCGCGCCCATCTGCTGGTCGGTGGAGTGGAACTCGCGCTGGATGAGGGAGACTTCGCCGGGGAGGATGTAGCGGTCAACGTAGTTGAGCAGGTTGAGGCCGAGCAGCAGAAGCAGCGTCCCCTGGGCGGGGCTGAGGCGGGGGCGGGGCGGGGGCAAGGTCGTCAAGATGCGGATTCTCCGTGGGAAAAACGGGAAGTCAAGAAATATCACAATGGGGCAGGGGCGGGGCGGAGGGAATGCAAGGAATGGAGCGAAAGAGAACGGGCAAAGATGGCGATCTCCACCCCGGAATCGGCAATCTCAAGCGCGCATTCTTCCATCGGGGCGCGGGGGTGGTATTCTGGCGCGTCGTCGCACGAGAACGAGGAGAAAGACATGAGAAACGGCATTCTCTGGGCAATCAGTGGGTTGGCGCTTTTGGCGGGCTGCGGAAACCAGGGGGACAAGGCTGCAAACGCCCCCGTCACACCCAAATGGAAGGGCCCGGCGTATCGTCTGACGTTTGACGCGAAGGCAGCCAAGCCAAACCCGTCAGGCGTGACCATTCCGGGCATCAAGTACACGGCGAACCCGGAGGCGCTCGAGAAGCGGGCCAGCCTGGTGGTGCGCTTTGACGCATCGGCGGTGACCAAGACCGAGCCGATGATGAACCAGATGATCATGTCGCCGGTGGATATTTCCGGGGCGGAGGGCGCTCTTCCCGCCGACTACCTGGATGTGGCGGACAAGGAACTGGCAACGTTTCTGGGCTCCTATTGCCTGAAGGGCAAGGTCAAGATTTCAGTGGCGCTGGCCTGGCCATCGCTCTCGCGCACCGCGGGCGATGCCGAGGTGGACGGGAAGCGGCTTTCGGACTGGTCGCCGGTGGAGATTGACTTCAAGAATCGCAACCCGAAGTGCAAGTAGGCAGGGGCTGAGCAGGCTGCGGCAAGACTTGATGGGCAAGGCCCGAAGTGTGGGGGCACAACTTCAGTCGTGCCGCCCAAGCCAATCAAAGCAACAGGGCTTCACAGGCTGCGGAAAAACTTGATGGGCAAGGCTCGAAGTGTCAAGGCACAACTTCAGTCTCGCCGCCCAAGCCAGTCAAAGCAACAGGGCTTCACAGGCTACGGAAAAACTCGATGGGCAAGGCTCGAAGTGTCAAGGCACAACTTCAGTCTCGCCGCCCAAGCCAATCAAAGCAACCGGGCTTCACAGGCTGCGGAAAAACTCGATGGGCAAGGCTCGAAGTGTCAAGGCACAACTTCAGTCTCGCCGCCCAAGCCAATCAAAGCAACAGGGCTTCACAGGCTACGGAAAAACTTGATGGGCAAGGCTCGAAGTGTCAAGGCACAACTTCAGTCTCGCCGCCCAAGCCAATCAAAGCAACAGGGCTTCACAGGCTGCGGAAAAACTCGATGGGCAGGATCGAAGTGTCAGGGCACGACTTCAGTCGTGCCGTAAGTGCCCTATAATCAACGGGGCTTTAGCCCCTGAGGGATGCCTTGCGGGAATTCCGACCAATAGAGTGCCTTTTTCCGCAGCCTGTTCAGCCCCTGGGGGCCAGTTTTTGAGGCTTCCATCCCAAATACCGGCCTTTTCTCGCAGCCTCTGAAGTCGAGACCTTGCACGTCCATGACTTTTGTCAAGGTCTGCTTCATACCGGCGGGGTATGAACGAGATGCGCAGCGGTAAAGCTGCAAGGGGAGCAAATGGGGAAGATCTTCGGGGTTTCGAGGCGGCTGGCGGGGCCGCTGGCGGTGGCGCTGGCTGGCCTGATGACGCAAGTGGCCATGGGGCAGGGTCAGCACGGGGCTGGCGCACCCGCGCCGGGCAGGTTTGCGCTGGCAGCGGACAAGACTTTCAAGGAGGGCGTGGCCTCGAAACTGCCGCCCCATATCGCCACGCTGCTGGGTCTCGCCAGGGAAGCCGAGTGGCCGGCAAAGCAGGGTGTGCTGCGGTCGGGGAAACTGGTCGAAGGCATTGACGTCTCGGTGGCCAGGAAGAGCGACATTGTGCTCTTTGTGGTGGACGAGATGACCAAGGACCAGGACTACTATCTGACTTCGCCCGAAGGCAAGCTGCGGAAGCTGGTTTCAGTGCGGGCGGGGGTAGGCGCCGTGACGCCGGTTACAGAGAAGGAACAGGGCGCGTTCAAGAAGGAAAAGCAGTTCTGGGCGGACCGGCTGGCTCCGGCGGCCGCGGCGAAGTAGCGGCGGCCGGGCGGTTCCCTGCTGGCATCGGGACTCCGGCTCAGGCGGTGGGGCGGGGCCAGCGGGCTTCTACGGTGGTGCCGATGCCGCCGCGGGGGCGAAAGACGCCATGGACAACGGCCCAAACGGGGTCGGCGGCTTTGACCACGTCTTCAAGCACCTGGTTGACGATGTTCTCCTGGAAGATTCCCAGATTGCGGTAGCAGAAGAGATACTCCTTGAGGGATTTGAGCTCGAGGCAGCGGTGGCGCGGCATGTAACGGATGGTGAGGACGCCGAAGTCGGGAAGGCCGGTCTTGGGGCAGACGGAGGTCAGCTCGGGGTCGTCGATGAGAATTTCATAACCGGGAAACTGGTTGGGCCAGGTTTCAATGGCGGGGAAGGCGAAGTCAAGTCCGGCCTTGGCGTGGTCGTCGGTGTAACGGGGTTCTATAGCCATGGTTCGATTGTACGAGGCAGATGAATGAGCGGCCAATTCTGGCAGGGCGCGTGGAATTTCTGCTCCCTCGGGCTGGGTAAGTGAGTCTTATATACTGGCTCAGGTTGGCTGAATGACACAAGAAAGAAAGCAATTGGACCGGCGCTGGCTTTGGCTGGGCGCGGTTCTCCTTCTCATAGCCGTGTTTTTCTCGGTGCGGACCCTGACACGGGAGCGTCTGCCAGTGCGCGCGGCGGAGGCATCGCACGCGCCGCTGGTGAGCACCATCAGCACCAACGGGCGAGTTGAGCCGCTGGATAACCACGAGGTGCACAGCCCGCTGTCGACGACGGTGAAGGCGGTGTATGTGGAGGCAGGCGACAAGGTGGCGGCAGGCAAGCTGCTGCTGACGCT
This sequence comes from uncultured Acidobacteriaceae bacterium, assembly GCA_903849645.1. Taxonomy (GTDB): domain Bacteria; phylum Acidobacteriota; class Terriglobia; order Terriglobales; family Acidobacteriaceae; genus Telmatobacter. The sequence goes on from CAINJJ010000030.1 coordinate 71,010, forward strand.
GGACGACACGCAGGCGCGCGCGCGGGTGGCCTCAGCCGAGAGCGGCGTAAAGGCGGCGCAGGCGCAACTGGAAGCAGCCACGCACAACGGAACCCAGCAGGAACGGCAGGCGGCGGCAGCCGACCTGGCGCGGGCGCGGCTGGAGCGCGACGAGGCAAAGCGCGGCCTGGATGCGCTGACACGGCTGAGTTCCACAGGCGCGGCGGCGCCCAGCGAAGTGACCTCGGCCCGGCAGCGTCTGGAGAACGCCGAGGCCAATCTGCGGGCCATCGAAGAGAGCTCGCAGAAGCGCTACTCGACGGCGGAGATTGACCGCGCAAGGGCGGCGCTGGCCGATGCGGAGGCGAACCTGGAAGCAGCGCGGCAGGTGCTGGCGCGAACGAGTGTTCACGCTCCCGCGGCGGGAACGGTCTACAGCGTGAATGTGCAGCCGACCGAGTATGCCGAGGAAGGCAAGCTGCTGTTGCAGTTGGCGGACCTGAGCCATGAACGCGTGCGGGCCTACTTTGACGAGCCGGAGCTGGGGCGGCTGGCGGTGGGACAGAAGATCCAGATCAAGTGGGACGCCCGGCCGGGCAAGGTGTGGAACGGGCACATCGACCGTACGCCGGTCACGGTCATCACCTTCGGGACGCGCAATGTGGGCGAGGTGCTGGTGGCGGTGGACGATATCGACAGCGAACTGTTGCCGGACACAAACGTGACGGTGACGGTGACTGTTTCCAGCGAGACGAACGCGCTCAGCGTTCCGCGCGAGGCGCTGCACTCGGAGAACGGGAAGTTTTACGTATACAAGGTGGCGGGCGACGAGTTGAAGCGGACGCCGGTGACGACCGGAACCATTAACCTGACCCAGGTTGCGATTATCTCCGGACTGCAGGATGGGGACATGGTGGCCACGGGGACAACGAGCGGACAGCCCTTGCAGGAGGGCATACCGATCAAGGTTGCCCATTGAGGGCGCTGGCGGGCTTCGTGCTGGCCGCGGCCTTGGCGGCCGGGGCGCAGGCTCCACGCGAGCCGTTGGCCCAGGCGAGGGCTGCGTTGCAGGCCGGCGAAGCCGACAAGGCGCTGGATCTGCTGAAGTCGCTGGGTTCGGCAGGAGCGGGACTGGCCGAGGCGCACAATCTGCGCTGCCGGGTGCTGCTGACCCTGGAACACTGGGACGGCGCGGCCGGCGAGTGCGAAGAGGCCGTGCGGCTGGACGGCCAAAACGCGGTCAATCACCTTTGGCTGGGCAGGGCGCTGGGCGAGAGGGCGGAGAGGGCTTCGTTCCTGAGCGCTTATTCTCTGGCCAAGCAGGTGCGCAGCGAGTTTGAAGAAGCGGTCCGGCTGAATCCGAAGGATGCCGAGGCGCTGGCCGACCTGGGCGAGTTCTATGAGTCGGCGCCGGGCGTAGTGGGCGGCGGCATCGGCAAGGCAGAAGCCGTGGCCGGCCAACTGGACAAGGTTGACCCGGCGCGCGCCCACGAGTTGAGGGGCCGCATTGCCGAGGAACGCAAGGACCTGGATGCCGCGGAGCGGGAGTACAAGCAGGCGATCTCTGCCGGAGCGCACCCGGCCTTCCAATGGGCGACGATGGCCAGCTTTTTCAAGCGCCGCCAGCGGTGGCAGGAGATGGAAGCGGCGGTGAGCAGTTGTGAGTCTGCCGCGACACGCGACAAGCACGCGACGGTGGCGATGTACCTGGGCGCGTCTGTTTTGCGCGCGACCAACAGACAGCCGGCCCAGGCAGCACGGATGCTGGAGGCTTACCTGGCAAGCCCGGAGAAGACCGAAGAGGCGCCGGCGTTTGTGGCGCACACCTGGCTGGCCCGGCTGAAGGAACAACTTGGCGACCCGGCGGCTGCCCGGCGGGAGAGGGCTGCCGCTCTGGCCCTGGCCCATGATTTCAAGCCAGCTCAGGATTTGGCCCATTGATCGATAGAGCGAAAACCGGGAGCAGGGGCGCACGGATGTGCACGGCAGCCTGGATGACGGCCGCGCTGACGCTGGCGGCTGGTTCGGCAGCGGCCCAGGTTTCACTGGGAACCGTAGTGGACCTGGCGCAGCGCAACAGCTACACGGTGAAGCTGGCCGAGGCAGACGCGCAGAAGGCATCCGCTACGCTGGCGCAGGCGCAGGTGGTGTATGTGCCAAACCTGACCATTGGCTCGACGGTGGGATTCTCGGTTGGATTTCCGGCCGGGCAACCCTCGATCGCCAACGCGTCGATGCAGTCGCTGGTGTTCAACTTTTCGCAGCAGCAGTACATCCGCGCCGCGCACGCCGCATTGGATGCAGCTTCGCTGAGCCTGAAAGAGGCGCGGGAGAAGGTGGCGCTGGACGCATCGACGGCTTACCTCGAGCTGGATGTGGTGACCCGCGAGCTGGACGCGGCGCGCCGGCAGCAGGAGTTTGCCGACCGGCTGGTAATGATCGAACAGCAGCGGACCGAGGCGGGGGTAGACCCGCTCAACGACTGGCTGCAGGCGCGGCTGACGGCAGCGGAACTGAAGCTCAAGCGGCTGCATCTGGAGACCCGCGCCGCCACCGTGGCTGGGCAGCTCAGCCTGCTGACCGGGCTGCCAACGGGGTCGATCACGCCGGACCATGGCAGCATTCCGGAGATACCGGCGATCCGTGCGGATGAGGGGCCGCGGACCAATCCCGGCGTGGATTCGGCGCGGGCGCTGGCGCGTTCCCGGCAGGCGCAGGCAAAAGGAGACGGACTTGCGGGACGGCGGCCTCAGCTCTCCTTTGGGGCGCAATACAATCTGGACTCGGACAAGCTGAATAACTACGCGACTTATTACAAGAACTTCACGCCGAATAACTTCAGTCTCGGGGTCTCGATCCAGATACCGATCTTTGACCTGGGGCTGCATGCCAGGGCCCGTGAGTCAGCGGCCGACGCGCTGCGCGCCAGAGTTGAGGCGGAACAGGCGCAACACCAGAACGACGAGCAGATTGCGGAACTGATGGGGACGCTGCGGGAACTCGACGAGGTGGCGGAGATTGCGGCCCTGAAGCAGCAGATTGCGGCGCAGCAGTTGTCTGCCGTGCTGGCGCAACTGGAGCTGGGCAATGGCGCGGCGAGCGGGCCGGGAGCCACACCGCAACTCTCGCCCAAGGCGGAGCAACTGGCGCGCATCGACGAGCAGCAGAAGCTCGCGGATGCGCTGGATGCCGGGTTTGACCTGGCCAAGGCGCGGTTGAGCCTGCTGCGCGCCTTCGGGCACCTCGAGGACTGGCTGCACGAGGTCCATTCAAAGTAGGCAGAGGGCCGCCAACCATGACTGAAATGTCATTCGGCCATAGCACTTTCGGGGCAGACAGAGAGCCTGCCAACGGAAGCTTGATCTCCCTTGAATCCTTCTGTCGTGTGTTAGCTTGGAATGGGAATGTGGCTTTGCCATTCCCTGCTGCAGAGACCGGGGGCGCACCTCAACGAGGGGATGCTTGGAACCGGACAGACTCACTCGGAGCAGGTTGAACGGACAATACCGTTCACACGCAGAATCGTTGGCTCGATGGAAGTGGTGTTTGCATGTGCGGCATAGCGGGATTTGTTTCGCGGAACGCCGGGCCCAACAACTCGAAGCTTGAAGCAGTCCGCCGCATGACTGACCGGATGAGCCCGAGGGGACCGGACGCCGTGGGCGTCTGGAGCGGGGATGGGGTTGTTCTTGGCCATCGCCGCCTGGCCATTCTGGATCTAGATCCCCGCTCGAACCAGCCGATGATCTCCAGCGACGGGAATTACAGCATTTCCTTCAATGGGGAGATCTATAACTTCCGCGCCCTGCGGGAGGAGTTGGAAACTCAAGGGGTAACATTCCGCACCACATCGGACACAGAGGTCCTGCTGGCGCTGTATGCGCGGGACGGAGAAGGTATGCTGCCCAGGCTTCGCGGCATGTTTGCCCTCGCGATCTGGGATTTGCGTTCCCGCGAACTGTTCCTGGCGCGCGACCCATACGGGATCAAGCCTCTTTACTATTCAGCGGTGGAAGGCGGGCTGATTTTCGCTTCCCAGGTGAAGGCGCTGGTAGCTTCGGGGCTGATATCGACCGAGCCCGAGAGCGCGGGAGTGGCTGGATTTTACCTGTGGGGCAGCGTTCCTGAGCCTTGGACCCTCTATCGCGGGGTGTATTCGGTACCGGCGGGTTCATGGCTTCGCGTGCAGGGTGGCGTGGCTTCGGCGCCCGTCCGCTGGAATGACATTCGCAAGAACTGGCAGCAGCCGCCCCATCGCCAATCGAATGAAGAGATGTACGCCCATGTGCGCAAGGCGGTAACTGAGTCTGTGCGCGCTCACCTGGTTTCCGACGTGCCGGTCAGCGTGTTTTTGTCCGGGGGCATCGATTCGGGAGCGATTGCGGGGCTTGCCGCGCAGTTGGGAGCAAAGGTCGAGGGCATCACGGTCGCTTTTGACGAGTTCGCCTCTCACCCTCAGGATGAGGCGCCGCTGGCAGCGGTCCTGGCCGCGCATTACGGGCTGCCGCACCATGTACGCCGGGTGGAGCGGAGCGAGTTTGAGCAGGACGTGCCCGCCATTCTCAACGCCATGGACCAACCCTCGATTGATGGCGTGAACACCTGGTTCGCCAGCAAGGCGGCGGCGGAACGGGGCTACAAGGTGGTCCTCTCCGGCGTGGGGGGAGATGAGCTCCTTTACGGCTACGCGCTGATGACGCAGATTCCCCAGCACGCGCTTCTGGGCGGGGCTATCGCGGCAATTCCGGGGGCGCGTGCGCTGCTCAAGGCGCCATTCACGGCTCTGGCCAAGGGCCGCAGGCACCCCAAGCTCAAAGGCGTGCCGGAGTTCATGGGATCGCTGGAGGGAGCGTATTTTCTGAAGCGCTGTCTTTTCCTTCCCCAGGAGTTGCCTTCGCTCATGGGCGCGGAGGCGGCGCGCGAGGGGATCGAGAAGCTGGGTGGTTCGCCTCCGGGAATGAGCAAAGCCAATGCCGTGAACGGCGGCGGCGCGGTATGCCTGCTGGATTCGACGCTTTACTTGAGAAACCAATTGCTCCGCGACAGCGACTGGGCGAGCATGGAGCATTCCCTGGAGCTGCGTACCCCGCTGGTGGACGCGAAGCTGCTGGAGGAACTCCAGTTCATTCACACCAGCTTCACGGGCGGAGAGGGCAAGAAGATGCTCGCCAATGCGCCGCTGCGTCCTTTGCCGGAGAGCATCATCCACCGCGAGAAGTCGGGGTTCGAGATCCCTATCACGGAGTGGCTGGCCGCTTCAACCAATCTCCATGACTGGGCGGGATCTCCGCTGCTGGAGCCTTCAGGAACGCCGTGGACGCGCCGGTGGGCGAAGACGGTGATGGACACCTTCCTGCCGCAAAAATAGTCGTCATCCTGGCTCGCATTCACCTGCAAAAGGCGCACTCGCGCGCGTGCAAGCTCATGCCAATGAACTACTTCCGACCTGATGTGACAGGTTGGACTGCAGCGCGAACGCCGCGATGTTAGAATTGGAGGGATGCCTATGCCTTTGAAGACCCTGCTCCTGAATCCGCCTTCGTTTGAAAACTTCGACGGAGGCGCGAGTTCGCGCTGGCCCGCAACCCGTGAGATTGAATCCTATTGGTACCCGGTGTGGCTTGCCTATCCGGCCGGCCTGCTGGAGGGTTCGCGCCTTTTGGATGCCCCCCCGCATCACGTTTCGGCGGAAGAGACCATCAAGATCTGCAAGGACTACGAGTTCCTGGTGCTGTTCACCTCGACGGTGGGCTGGGAAGGCGACCAGCGGCTGGCGGAGGCGATCAAGGAGGCCAATCCTTCGATCCGCATCGCCTTTGTTGGTCCGCCGGTGACCACGGACCCGGACCGCGCGCTGAACGAGTGTTCCTCGCTGGACTTCATCTGCCGCCGCGAGTTTGACTACTCGGTTGTGGAGTTTGCCCAGGGCAAGCCGCTGAGCGAGATTCTGGGAATCAGCTACAAGCTGGACGGCAAGATTGTGCACAACGCGGACCGCCCGCAGGTGGAAGACCTGGACGCGATGCCGTGGGCGACCAAGATCTACAAGCGGGACATGGACGTGACCCGCTACAACGTGCCCTTCCTGTTGCATCCGTATATCGCGCTTTATTCAACCCGCGGCTGTCCGGCGCAGTGCACGTTTTGCCTGTGGCCCCAGACACTGAGCGGGCACGCCTGGCGGAAGCGCTCGACCGACGACGTGGCGGCGGAGCTGGCCTGGGCCAAGGCGAACTTCCCCGAGGTCAAGGAGTTTTTCTTTGACGACGACACCTTCAACATCCAGAAGGCGCGCACCATCGAGCTGTGCGCCAAACTGAAGCCGCTGGGGCTCACCTGGAGCTGCACTTCGCGCGTGACCACGGACCGCGAGACGCTGCAGGCGATGAAGGAAGCCGGCTGCCGGCTGCTGATTGTGGGCTTTGAATCAGGCGACCCGCAGATCTTGAAGAACATCAAGAAGGGCGCAACCGTGGAGCGCGCGCGGGCATTTGCCAAGGACTGCAACGACCTGGGGCTGACCATCCACGGGGACTTCATCCTCGGGCTGCCGGGCGAGACCAAGGAGTCGATTCGCAACACCATCAACTTCGCCAAGGGGCTGGATTGCGAGACCATTCAGGTTTCCATCGCGCACGCCTATCCGGGAACAGAATTTTATGACTACGCCAAGGCCAACGGCTTCATTGTGAACACCGAAGCCATGATGGACTCGGGCGGGCACCAGATGGCGCACATCGAGTATCCGGGGCTGCCGACAGACTATGTGATGGAGATGGTGCACCGGTTCTATGACGAGTACTACTTCCGTCCCAAGGCGGCCTTCCGCGTGGTGTGGAAGGCGATTGTGAACCGCGACGTGCCCAGGCTTTATGTGGAGGCCAAGGCCTTCCTGAAGCTGCGTTCGCAGCGCAACAAAATGGTGAAAGACAAGCGCAGCCGGCAGGCAGACCCGCCCGCGCCGGTCAGCGCCGGGGTCTAAGCGCGGCCCGAACACCCACTCGCGAGGGCGGCGCAGCAGCGTCGCCCTCGATGATTTTCAGCCCGCAACAAGGAACGCGAAGACCCCGATGGCGCACGCAAAACTCCTGCCGCGGCAGTACATGATCCTGGGATTGGTGGCCGTTTCGGCGCCGCTGGGGGATGCCTGCCTTTCGCGCGGTATGACCTATCTGCCGGCCATCTCGCTGGCGCATCCGGCAGAGTTGATCGGGGCGGTGTTCACGCCCTGGATTGGCGCGGGCATCGCGCTGCTGATTGGCTTCTTCGCCAGCTACCTGACTGCGCTCTCGTGGGCCGACCTGACGTTTGTGCTGCCGGCCACTGCGTTTGGCAACGTGATTGTGGCGCTGCTGTCGCGCTTCTGGCTGCACGACCAGATCTCATTGGAGCGCTGGGCGGGGATTGCCCTGATTACCCTGGGCGTGGGATTTGTGGCGCAGGGGCCGTCACTCACCGAGAGGCCCGCGCTGACCGCCGACGCTGCCGCCGCCGAGCAGGGGGACGCGCAATGACAGTTCCCTTCCCTGCGACTCAAACCGGACCATGGACAGCCGCGGCCATGATTGCCGCCGTGGTGCTGACCTCGACCACCGGTGAGGTGCTGACGGCCGCGGCCATGAAATCCATCGGGGACCTCGACGAGATTCGTGCCGTGTCCGGAATGAAGGGCGCCATTCGCGCCGTGGTCACCTGCCCGCAGTTCTTTGCAGGGGTGGGTTTTCTGGCGCTGGCCTTCTTTTCGCTGCTCTTCGCGCTCAATCATTTGAACCTGAGCCTGGTGGCGCCGGCCTCGGCGTCCCTTACTTTGGTAACCAATGCGATCGCCGGAAAGATCTTCCTCAAGGAGAATGTGGACCGTCGGCGCTGGACGGCCGCAGTGCTGGTCTGCATCGGGGTCTACCTGCTGGCCCATTGACGGCTGGTCTCGGACAACTGCCGCCGGAAGAATCATTTACAGACAATCGAAACTGGGACCGTGCTCCGTATCTTGAGCGCTGAGCGGGTGAGCCGTGCGGTCAAAGGCCGGCGATGGCCTGCACCCCGGCCCGAGACGAGTTTATACGGTCAAATGCTCTGTTCGCTTTATCCATAGGAGGCTCGAAAATTGACTGGCGTCCCGGCTGATTTCGTTTCATGATTTGCTCAACATTCATACGCTTCAGTGCCGATAGTAGACCGTCACAGAATTGGGGCAAATCCATGTCACGCGTTCGGTCGTATTTCATCGTTCTTGTTGTTGCCACCGGAGTGGCCGCAGCTCAACACCCCGGCGCCTCCACAGACGCCCTGGGGGCTCATCTCAACTCGGTGCGCGGCTGCCCGGCGTGCCATGCTCCTCACTCAGGAAATCAGCGCGGGGAGAGCACCGCTCGGCAGAGCGCGCCTCAGGAGATGCTGTGGGGCAACGATGCGCTCAGTACCTATCCGCGCGAAGAAATCAAGTCAGTCCAAGCCGCGTTAGCTGGCTCGCCCGAGGCCTCCGGGGTGCTCGTGTGCATGAGCTGCCACGATGGCAACTATGCGCCGAAGGCGATGATGAAGAACAGCATCTATGAGATCGTGCCCGCCGAGGTGTACGGTGCGCCCGAATCCGTTCCGACGCTGTTTGACAAGCGCGATGTGAACCTGACCAAAGACATCAGCGAGCACCCGATAGGCGTGGACACCCGGGTGAAGTGCGGAGGGGCTGCCAATTGGGACTGCTCGGACCGCGATGGCGTGCTCCGCATGGAGGGGCAGCGCTCCTCCCGGTTCGCGGCGAACTATGGCTTCTTTATCAAGCCGCACAGTTACGGCAACGCCTCCGTGGTGGTCTGCACGAGCTGCCATAACCCGCACTCGATGAATGCGACCAAGGTGACAAAGAGCACGGCCTCGACCATCTTTCCGGAGGGCGTCTACTCCACACGGAATTTCCTGCGCGCGCCGTACGGTCCCACGATCCTGTCCAGAGTCAGCAACCAGTCGGCGCAGTTCTGCCGGCAGTGTCATGCGGAGATGTCAAACGAGTTGAACGGAAGCAAGGTGGGGACGGTGCAGTAGCGCAGTCCGCCAGGGCTCAGCCGAAAGACCGGTATTTGCGCCAAAACTCGGGCCAGCCGAGTTGCGGGGCTCCGCAGACGAAGATGTCTGGGTGGTATTGGCTCTCTTCGTTCCGGATGCCTTCAGAGTTGCCGTTGTGACCGGCGAGCCGGCACCCTGTGAAGATCTTCTCAGCGTCTTCGTGGGAGACGCCCACCACAATCAACGTGGTCGGCGGCTGCTGCGGATAGCCGCGCAGCCAGGCGGAATTTGTCAGGCTGATGGGCAGAGGCAGGCCGTAGGCGGGCCCGAGCAGTTCAATGGCTCCCTGCTCGCCGTAGTTGCCCACCAGGACGCCCGCGGCGGCGCGCTGCTCCGGTGGCAAGGCGTCGCGAATGGCAGCGACGTTGCGAACCAGCTCGGGCCAACCGAACTCTTCGCGCAGGTCGCCGTTGCGCTGGAGGGCGAAGTCGCGCAGGGGGCCGCTGGACTGGATGGGCAGAATGATCGCGCAGATATAGGCACCGGAGACCGAGAAACCTGCACAGAAGACCGCCTGAACCGCAATCCGACCGGGCCGTCGAAGGGTGGCGAGCCACCGCTCCGCCATTGCCGCGCCCATGGCGATCAGCATGGGGTAGGCGGCGGCCATGTAGTAGCCCCGGCCCCTGGCGATAAAGAACAGTGCCAAGGGGATGAGATACATCCAGGCCAGCATCCGGTAGCGCGGACTCCGCAGGAAGCCGGCCAGTCCGGCAAGGCAGAGCGGCGCGGCAAAGATGTTGACGCAGATGAGGAGCTGATCCTTGAGGAATCCGTTGGTGCGGCCCTCGCCCACATCGCGGATGTGGATGTGTTGGAGGAACTGGTAGGAGATGAAGTCATGGCGGACCAGCCAGAGGAAGTTGGGCAGGAAAAGCAGAAGCGCCAGGGCGATGCCGGCCCAGAACCAGCCGTTGCGCAGAGAGCGCCGGGCGCGTGAGAGAACCACGCCGCCAATGATTCCGGCGGTGAAGAAGACAATGGAGTACTTGGTGAGGAGCCCCATGCCCACGGCGGCGCCGATGGCCAGCCACCAGCGCGGGTTGCCGCTGCCGAGCAGGCGCACGGTGAAGTAGGCAATGAGGACCCACCAGAGAAAATCGAAGGAGGAGTACTGGAACTCCGTGCCCTCAAAGAGAGGCAGGGGCGAGAGTGCGACGGCGATGACCGCCGTGGCCTGGGCGAGACGGCCGCCGCCCAACTGGCGGGCCATGAGGCCCGTGACGATGAGGGCGATGGCCTGCGCGAGGACGGAAAACAGGCGCAGACCAACGAGGGATATGCCGAAGACCGCCAGACCGATGTGTTCAAGGAACGGGGTCAGCGGCGGATAGGCGACAAAGCCCCAGTCAAGATGGCGCGCATCGCTCAGGAACTGGAACTCGTCGCGGTGGAAGCCGTACCGGCCGTTGGTGGCCAGATGAGCGGCCGTAACGGCAAGGGCAACCAGGGCGAGAATGGCCCACTCTGTGCGCGGCAGCTCTCTTGGGCGCTCGTATTCGATCGTGGTCACGGACGGCTCCAGGGGCCTGCGGAGTACCTTGCAGGAATCTTACGCGAAGGAGCCGGGTATAGTTCCCTGCTGCCACGGCCCCTCCGTTAGCGCCTCCCCAGCGGAAGCGGCACTTTGACGGAGGCCATGCCGGCGGCGGTGGCCGCCTGGATGCCGAGGTCGGTGTCTTCAAAGACGAGGCAGTCGGCGGGGGCGACGCCGAGGCGTTCAGCCGCAAGCAGGAAGCAATCCGGAGCGGGCTTGCCGTTCTTGTAGTCTTCCGCGGCCACGATGGTGTCGAACTTGTCGAGCAGGCCGAGGATTCCGAGCGAGCCGGTGACCGAGCTGCGGCGGCTGCCAGAGACGACGGCCATCGGAATGCGCCCATGCTGGGCCTCAATGTGCTCGAGCACCTCGGGAATGACCTTGAGGTTGGGGAGTTGCTCCAGGTAGAAGCCCTCCTTGCGCTCGGCGAGCGAGTCCACGGGCATGTTGAGCCCCTGCATGGCGTTGAGGTCGGCAATGATCTCACGGACCGGCTTGCCGCCCCAGGAGTAGAAGAGATCTTCTTCGTAGGTGCAGTTCCACTCCGCGAGGGCCTTCTTCCAGGCGATGTAATGCAGGGGCATGGAGTCGGCGATGGTGCCGTCACAGTCAAAGAGATAGGCCCGGAACGCGCCGTCGGGAAGCTTGAGCTTCATGAGTGGAAAGGACTCCTGGGTCGAAGTTGAGGAGCGTTTGGGGTCAGCCGGCCGATTCCTGTTCGAGGGCGGGCACGGCGCATCCGCCTTCGCCAGGCTTGGTTGGCTCCATGCGCAGGGCGTTGTTGAAGCGGTTGAAGTAGTTGAACAGGCCAATGGCGCAGAGCAGCTCCACCACTTCGCCCTCGGAGTAGAAGCCGCGCAGCTCGGCAAACTGCTCGTCGGAGACGGCATTGGCGTCGCGGGTTACGGTCTCCGCCAGGCGCAGGGCTGCCTTTTCCGCGGGCGTAAAGTCGTCGCGCTGCGGCCAGTCGGCAAGGTGGGCGAGCTGGTCATCGCTCCAGCCCAGCCCGCGCGCCAGGATGGTGTGACTCGCCAGGCAGTAGGGCGTCTGGTTGACCTGGCTGGTGCGCACAATGATGAGTTCCTTGAGCCGGGTGGAGACGGTGCCGGTGTTGAGAACCGCGCCGAAGTGAGCCTGCATGGAGGCAAAGATCTCGGGCCGATGGGCCATCACGCGAAACATGTTGGGCACATTGCCCCGCTGAGCGAAGGCCTTGTCGTAGAGCTCCGCCATTTCCGGGGTGACTTCACTGCGGTCCAGCCGCGCGATACGAGACATCGATCCTCCTGCTGCTTTCCCTATGGTACCGCCGGGAGTTGGCTTCCTTCCCCCTTGGCGGACCCAGACGCATGGCGCAACGAAAATGGCGGCGCCTGCCGGCCGCGTGGCAGGCGGGACGGACAAGACTCGCTTCTTTGACGTGGTCCGTGGTCTCTGCTACCTTGATAGAGGACAATTCATAAACGAGACACTCCGCAGTAGCTCAATGGCAGAGCATTCGGCTGTTAACCGAAGGGTTGTAGGTTCGAGTCCTACCTGCGGAGCCAAAGAATCAGCAACTTACAGCGATTTCTTCGATTCCGAACCCCACAGAACCCCATAGACAATTAGACAGCCATCGCCTGCTGCCCAGTTTCAGCCTTTGCTTGTGGAATGACATCCAGGGGCACGACCCGCTTCGATCGCCCCGCTTCTTCCCTGTAAACTAGCCTCCATGAAGCGCATGGCCCTCGCCCCAACTCTCGCTCTCACCCTGCTCCTCCCCGCTGTTCTCGCCGCCCAGTCCTTCTCCGTCACCTTCCCCAAGGAAGTCAGCGCCCAGGCTCTCGACGGGCGACTGCTGCTCGTTCTTTCCACAAACCCGAGCGACGAGCCGCGCAACCAGATTGACGACACGCCGCGGTCGCAGATGGTGTTTGGCGTGACGCTGGACGGCTGGAAGCCAGGCCAGCCCGCGGCTGTGGATGCCGCTGCCTGGGGCTATCCCGTGCGGACCCTCAAGGACGTGCCGCCGGGCGAGTACACCGTCCAGGCCGTGCTCAACAAGTACGAGACCTTCCACCGCAGCGACGGCAAGACCGTCAAGCTGCACATGGACCAGGGCGAAGGGCAGCACTGGAACTCGTCCCCAGGCAACCTGTACTCCAAGCCTGTGAAGGTGACGGTCAAGCCGGGGGCGACCATCGCGGTCTCCCTCAGCGAGGTCATCGCGCCCATCGCCGTCCCGGCAGACACGAAGTACGTCCGCCACATCCGCATCCAGAGCGCGGCGCTGACCAGGTTCTGGGGCCGCCCGATGTTTGTAAGCGCCATTGTGCTGGTGCCGGAGGGCTTTGACGAGCACCCCGACGCGCATTTCCCGCTCATCATCTTCCACGACCACTTTGTCGGCGAGTTTGACAACTTCCGCACCACCCCGCCCGACCCCGACCTAAAGCCGGACTACAGCGAGCGCTTTCACCTGGCCGGGTACAATCGCATCGAGCAGGAGGAGGCCTACAAGTTTTACCAGCAGTGGACCGCCCCGGGGTTTCCGCGCGTGCTGATCATCAAGATCCAGCACGCCAACCCTTTCTATGACGACTCCTATGCGGTCAACTCGGCCAATGTGGGCCCTTATGGCGACGCCCTTGAAAATGAGCTGATTCCGGCCGTGGAGAAGCAGTTCAGGGGCATCGGACAGGGCTGGGCGCGCTTCGTCTACGGCGGCTCGACCGGCGGCTGGGAGGCTCTGGCGGTGCAGGTCTTCTACCCGGACCACTACAACGGGGCCTTCGCCGCATGCCCAGACCCGATCGACTTCCACGAGTTCACCAACATCGACCTCTACAACGACAAGAACGCCTTCTACCTGGAAGGGGCGCACAAGCGCGTGCCGCAGCCGGCGATGCGGGACTACCTGGGGCACACCCTGATCACGACCGAGGACAATAACGCTTACGAGCTGGCCCTCGGCGACCATGGGCGCAGCGGCGAGCAGTTTGACATCTGGCAGGCGGTCTACGGGCCGGTGGGCGCGGACGGCTACCCGGCGCAGATATTTGACAAGGTCACCGGCGCAATCGACCACAGCGTGGCCGATTACTGGCGACAGCACTATGATCTGGAAGCGATTCTGGAGCGGGATTGGGCGAAGCTGGGGCCCGAGCTGGCGGGCAAGATCCACATCTACGTGGGGTCGGACGACACGTATTTTCTCAACAATGCCGTCTACCGCATGGAGGACTTCCTCAACTCGACAAAGAACCCGCCCTATGGGGGCGAGGTGACCTATGGTCCGCGCGCCGAACACTGCTGGAACGGCGACCCCACGCTGCCCAACGCCTATTCGCGGCTGCACTACAACACGCAGTACATGCCGAAGATTCTGGACCAGATCCAGAAGACGGCGCCCAAGGGCGCGGACCTGACGAGCTGGCGCTACTGAAGGGGCTCGGCACCCGGCCACCTGCGGTGAGGCCAGCGGCTCGCTCTTCGCTCACATGGGGTTCGAGGTTTCCCAGGTCCCCAAGTGCGAGGGACCTGGGCCACCCGGCTTTAGACCGAGTAATCGACGGCGACTTCAACCGGCTCGCCGTAGATCTCCCGCGCGCGGTCGAGGGCAGCCTGCACGTTGGGCATGAAGTTCTCCGGGCCAATGTGCTCGAGAAACCGGCTCCCCGTGAGGAGCTTGGAAGGCTGCTCCATGGCGCCGCAGAGGATAAGGCTTCTGCCTGAATCCCTGAGACGTTTGGAGAAGGTCTCAATGGCGTGAATTCCGGTGGCGTCGATGGCGGTCATGTTACGCAGGCGGAGAATCACGACCGGCTGAAAGGCCTCGATGTTGACTGTGGCCTCCACCAGTTTCTCGGTGGTGCCAAACAGAAACGGCCCGTGAATGCGGAGCAGGGTCACATAAGGCGGGACGATGCGACCCTGCAGCACGTGCGGCAGGCCATCGCGGATATAGTCCTCCGTGACCGGAGTGACGGTGGTGGTGTCGGCAACGCGGTAGATATAGAGCAGCGCGGCGAGCGCCAGACCCACGCCCACGGCCACGGTCAAATCGGCAAAGACCGTGAGCGCGAAGGTGACGATCCAGACCGAGATGGCGGTGAAATCCAGCTTGAGAATGCCGCCGATCTCGTGCCACTCGCCCATGTTGTAGGCCACCACAAACAGCACCCCCGCCAGCGTCGCGAGGGGAATGTAGCTGGCCAGCGGCGCGGCCACCAGCAGAATCAGCAGCAGCGTGAGCGCGTGCACCATGCCCGCCACAGGCGAGCGCGCGCCGGAGCGGATGTTGGTCGCGGTGCGGGCGATGGCGCCCGTGGCGGGGATGCCGCCAAAGACCGGGGAGAGGATGTTGGCCACTCCCTGCGCCACCAGCTCCACGTTGGAGTTGTGCCGGTCGCCGGTCATCCCGTCTGCCACCACGGCGGAGAGCATGCTCTCCAGCGCCGCCAGCAGCGCCACGGTAAAGGCCGAGGGAATCAGCGGCAAAATGTGCTCGGAGTGGAAGTCAGGAATGGCAAAGGGCGGCAGCCCGCGGGGGATGCCACCAAACTTGCTGCCGATGGTCTCCACGGGCAGGTGAAAGACAAGAGCAACGCCGGTACACACCAGCAGAGCCACGATGGAGGCTGGAACACGGCGCGTAATCCGGGGCAGGAAGATGAGGATCGCCAGGGTGCCGACGCCCAGTCCGAGGGCCGCCCAGTTCACCGTGGCATAGTGCGCCAGGAGCAGCTTGATGCGGGGCAGAAACTCGCTGGGCACCGGCCCCGTATGCAGCCCGAAGAAGTCCTTGATCTGCGTGGAAGCAATGAGGATGGCGATGCCGTTGGTGAAGCCGACCACAACCATGCGGGGGATGAAGCGCACGGCCGCGCCCAGCCCGGTGAGCCCCATGGCCACGAGCAGGATGCCCGCCATCAGGGTGACCATGGCCAGGCCGGCCATGCCAAAGCGCAGGACGATGCCGGCGATGATGACCACGAAGGCGCCGGTAGGCCCCCCAATCTGCGTCCGCGAGCCGCCCAGGGCGGAGATCAGGAAACCGGCCACCACAGCCGTATAGAGGCCCGCCTGCGGGGTTACCCCAGAAGCGATGCCGAAGGCCATGGCCAGCGGCAGGGCCACAAGGCCCACCGTAATGCCAGCCAGCAGGTCGTGGAAGAAGTCCTGGCGGGTATAGCCCTTGAAGAGAAGGAACGATTTGGGGAGGTTCGGATTGCTGATAGACATGGCTCTGTGTCTATTTTACGCCTCGGTTCCGAAACGCCTTCTCCTGGAATCAAACCATGATGAATGAACGATTTATGATTCCTGTCCCGGCGTAGAAAGAGCCAGTTCCAGGGCCATGACGAGGGCAGGGCCACCCGCGGGGTAGTAGTCTTCGAGGCGACCCACCACCAGGAATCCGTGGCGCTGATAGAGGCGGATGGCTCCCTCATTGGCCTCGGCCACATGGAGCCAGATCACCACCGAACCCGCCACGCGCGCCGAGTGCACGCACCGGGCGAGCAGTTCCCTGCCCACGCCTCGCCCCCGATGGCCCGGCGCAACCTCAAGCGTCTGAATGTGGGCTTGCAGCCCCTGTCTGCGGCGGTTCCACTCCACGATGACGAAGCCGGCCATCCGCCCGTCCTCTTCCGCAATCCAGACTGCCGCGGTCTTCCGCCTCACCAGGCTGCGCATATAGCGGCGGTCAAAGCGCAGCGCCGGGGCAAAGCAGGACTCTTCGATCGCGTAGAGTTGCTCGAAGTCGTCGGGAGCAAACGGGCGAAGGTGCATTGTGCCAATCCTAAAGCCTCAAACAAAAGAGCCACCCCCGGTGGAGGATGGCTCTCTGGTGAGGCAGTGCGATGAGGCTAGACCTTCACTTCCAGGTCCTTGATGACGTCAAAGAACCGCTGATCGAGGCGGCGGTTGGTGGCGATGGCTTCCTTGATGGTGATGTCGGTGACGTCAAGGCCCTTGAGCACGGCGATGCGGCCCCACTTCTTGTCGTGGACCATGTCGATGGCGTGGAGGCCGTAGCGCTGGCCGAGCAGCCGGTCGTAGGCGGTGGGCACGCCGCCGCGCTGGGTGTGGCCCAGGTTGACAGAGCGGGTCTCAAAGCCGGTCTTCTTTTCGATCAGGTCGGCAAGCGCTTCGCCGATGCCCGAGAGGCGGGCGTGACCAAACGAGTCCACCTCGGCCGAGCCGATCACCTGGCCGACCTCGGGCAGGTGGCAGCCCTCGGCGACCACCACGATGCCGTAGTGCTTGCCGTGGTCGTAGTTGTACTTGAGCAGAGCCGACACGTGGTCGATGTCGATCTCCTGCTCGGGAACGAGCGTGACATCGGCGCCGCCGGCCACGCCGGAGGCATAGGCGATCCAGCCGGCGTCGCGGCCCATCACTTCAATCACGATGACGCGATTGTGCGAGTCCGCCGTGGTGCGGATGCGGTCGACCGCCTCGGTGGCGATGGAGACAGCCGTATCAAAGCCGAAGGTCTGGTCGGTGCCGTTGATGTCGTTGTCGATGGTCTTGGGCACGCCCACGCTGGGGACGCCGTTTTCGCTCAGGAAGAGCGTGACCGACTGGGTGTCGTCGCCGCCCAAGGCAATCAGGGCGTCGATCTTGTTGGCCTTCAGCACTTCCTGGACCTTGTCGATGCCGCCAGGAATCTTTTTCACGTTGGTGCGTGAAGAGTGGAGGATGGTGCCGCCCTTCAGCTGGATGCCGTCGATGCTCTCCAGGGTGAGGGGAATCCAGTTGTTGTCGAGCACGCCGCGCCAGCCGTTGAGGAAGCCGATGAATTCATCGCCATAGGTGTTGATGCCCTTCTTCACGGCCGCATAGATCACAGCATTCAAGCCGGGGCAGTCGCCGCCGCCGGTCAACAAAGCAACTCGCATCGTAGAGTCTCCTGATCAGATTTGCGCGGCCGGTGAAGCCGAGCCGGGAACCAGTCCCTGAACCGTGCGCCGACAAAGGATAAAACGCCTGTCTCGACGCCTTACCCAGTGTACTCTGCCCCTGTAAAGGGAAATCGTGACCGCGCTCACGGTTGCCCTTGTCCCTCCCAATTTGAGTCGGCCGCGCAGGCCGTTGGACTATGATTCACAATTAGATATGCCCGGAACCGGAACATTGCTGCTGCTTGCCTTCGCCAGCCTGGTCGTGGTGGTCTTGCTGGTACTGCTGCAGCTCACCCGGCTCGGTTTCGTGGTGCGCTCCACCATCCCGGACCGCCCGCGACGCCGTATGTTCATCGCCTCGGTCTCGTTTCTGTTTACCTTTGTCGGCGTGAGGATTCTGGTCCGCCTCATCGTGCACAATGAAGGGCCGTTCCAGTGGGTAATGGTCCACGGACGCCACATCCATCACCTGGTCTGGGGCATTCTGATACTGCTGCTGGTGGGCTATGGATGGCTGCTGGACCTGGGCCGGTCGCACACGCCGCTCTCCATCTTTCTGAGCCGCCTGATGTCGGTCAGCTACGGCGTGGGCGCGGCGCTCACTCTGGACGAGTTCTCGCTCTGGCTCAACCTCGAGCCGGACGCATACTGGTCCGACGCCGGCCGCCTGAGCATCGACGCGGTGATTCTTTTTGGCAGCGTGCTCGCGGTGGGCGCATGGGGTGCGCCCTTCTTCCGCGGCCTGCACCTGATGTGGGACAAGCGCGGTCTCTTCGGCCGCGAGCTGGGCCGGGGACTGACCTTTCCTATTCGCCGCGTGAGGTTGCTTCGTCCGCGTAAAGTGCGGCGATCTCCGCCGCGTAGCGGCCAGTAATCACGCGCCGCTTGAGCTTCATGGAGGGCGTGAGCTCGCCCGACTCCTGCGTCCATTCGTCCGCCACCACACGAAAACGCTTGACGCTCTCGAAGTTGGCCAGACCGCCGTTGACCTCGCGCACAATCTCGGCGTAATGGGCCACGACGCGGCTGTCGGCCACCAACTCGGCGCGCGTTGCGGCAACGACGCCATGGTGCGAGGCCCACTCTTCCAGGGCCACAAAATTGGGCGAGAGAATGGCCGAGATGAACTTGTGCTTGTCGCCCACCAGGGCCGCCTGCGCCACCAGCATGTTGTTCTTGAGCTTGTTCTCGATCGGCTGGGGCGCAACCATCTTGCCGCCCGAGGTCTTCAGCAGTTCCTTCTTGCGGTCGGTGATATAGAGGAACCCGTCGCTGTCAAAGTGCGCGATATCGCCGGTCAGGAACCAGCCTTCCGCATCGAAGCACTCCGCGTTGGCCTCCGGCTTTTGCCAATAACCCACAAAGACCGATGGGCCGCGCACCAGCAGTTCTCCATCCGCGGCGAGTTTGAGCTCGACGTTGCTGAGCGGCATGCCCACCGCGCCCATGCGGTGATGCTCCGGGGTATTCAGCGCGATCACCGGCGAGGTCTCGGTGAGCCCGTAGCCCTCCCAGAGAGCGATACCGACCGAGGCAAACCATTTGGCCGTATCCATGCCCAGCGGCGCGCCCCCAGCGACAAAGATGCGCACCCGCCCGCCGAAGGCCTCCTGCACCTTGCCATAGGCGAGCTTGTTGGCGAGATTCCAGAGCACAGAGGAGGGTTTGCGGCCGCTGTAAACCGTGTCGCTGTGCGCGGCGCCCAGGCCTATCGCCCAGGCCAGAATCCGACGCTTCACAGGGGAAAGCGCAGCCCGCCGCTCCACTTCCTGGCGGATCTTCTCATACACACGCGGCACGCCCACAAACACCGTGGGCCGGATCTCGCGCATGGCCTGGGGCAGCTTGTCGAACTGCGAGCAGTAGGCCACCTGCGCCCCGCTGGTAAACATCACGTAGTCCAGCGCGCGCGCCGTAATGTGCGACAGGGGCAGGAACGAGATGCAGGCATCGGTCGGGTTGAAGGCGAAATCCGCCGCCGCGATGGTCTGGTTCGAGGCGATATTGCCGTGCGTCAGCATCACGCCCTTGGGCTCGCCCGTGGTTCCTGACGTATAGATCAGCGTGGCCAGGTCCTTGGGCTCCACGGTGCGCACCAGCGCGTCAAAGACCGGGTTGCGATCGGCTCCATGGTCATCGGCGCCGGCCAGCACCTCGCTGAAGGCCACGGAACCCTCGGGAGGCTGCGCCGAGTCCATGATCAGGATGCGCTCCAGTTGCGTCTTTGCCCGCACCGCGTTGAGCTTGTCAAACTGCAGCCGGTTTGACACGACGGCGATTTTACAGCCGGCGTCCTGCACCATCACCGCGATCTGCTCGCCCGTCAACGTGGGATAGATGGGCACATCCACGGCCCCGATGGCCAGCGCCGCAAAGTCGGCAATCGCCCACTCCCAGCGGTTCTCGCTGATGAGGGCGATGCGGTCGCCCTTCTTGGCGCCCCAGCGCAGAAACGTCTCGGCCAGCGCCCGGACACGATGGTAGATCTGGTCCGAGGAGATCGGCTGCCACAGGCCAAACTCGTCCTGCCACAGAACGGCGCGCGGGTTGGCCGCTGCGGCTACGCGGCAAAAAAGGTCGTTGATGGTCTGAAGCGGGGTCTTCTGGGTCATAGGAATGTCAATCGGGCAGGAGCGCATGCCGCGCCGTTGCCAGTCGAGAGTGTATCAGCGCAATGCTGTGATCGTCCCATGCCCCGGTTCGCCGGAGCGCCCGTCTCCCGTGGTCCAGCGTTGCATACTTATTCATTTCTGTTGTATATTTATGCAAGCGCGGCCGCCGTTCTGCGGGCCGCGCTTTCAATTTGTCTGGGAACGCTGGATGAAGCTGCAACGGCACAATGCGATTCGCGAACTGGTCGCTCAATCCCTGGTCTCAAACCAGGATGAGCTGCGGCGCAAGCTCCACCGCCGCGGCTTTGAGGTCACGCAGGCCACGCTCTCGCGCGATATCCATGAGCTGCGCCTCTCCAAGGGACCGAGCGGCTATTCCCTGCCCAACGGAAACGGAAATGGCAGCAGCGTTGCGGTGGAAGACAACAGCCCGCCCTCCGTGGCGGAGATGATGGAAAGCTTTGGAATGCGTGTGCGCCAGGCCATGAATCAGGTGGTGGTGGGCACCGTGATGGGAGGGGCTCAGCCCGTGGCCGCCGCGCTGGACCACGAGGGCTGGGAGGAAGTGGTGGGCACGGTGGCAGGCGATGACACGGTGCTGGTCATCTGCCCCGACATTCGCCGCGCAAGTGAAGTGGAATCCAGATTGAGGACGATGCTGGAGTCATGACCGATAAAGTGCAAACAGCAGTCATGGGAGTCACAGGGTACGCGGGCGCGGAGTTGGCCCGGCTGCTGTTGCGGCATCCCCGCCTGAAGGGCGCGCCTCCGGTCTTTGCCGGGCGCGTGGATGAAAAAGACGCGGCGCGCGGAGGTGTGCCGCTGGCCGAGATTCACCCGCAACTGGCTGATAACGCCGGCAACGGCGATCTCCGGCTGGAGCCCTTCTCCTGGGAACTGCTGGAAGCGCGCGGCGTCCAGTTGCTGTTCCTGGCCACGCCGCACGAGCAGTCGCGTGAGTGGGCGCCGGAGGCCCTGGCCCGCGGCATCCGCGTCATCGACCTGAGCGGCGCATGGCGGCTGACGGACGAGGCCAATCGAGCTGTTTATGCCTTTGACGACGACGGCACGGAGCTGGCCGCGGCCACCCAGGCGCAGGCCGTCTACGGCATGCCCGAGCTGCATCGCGCTCAGATTGCCTCAGCACGGCTGGTCGCCAACCCCGGCTGTTACGCCACCTCAATCATCCTCGCCTTGCGGCCGCTGGTTGCCGCGGGACTGCTCGACCTGGCCCACGGCATTGTGGCCGACGCCAAGAGCGGCGTGAGCGGAGCGGGCAAGGCGCCCACCGCCAAGACGCATTACATGTACGCGGCCGACAACCTTTCGGCTTACGGCGCATTTACGCATCGCCACACCGGCGAATTGCTGGAGCAGGTTGGGCTGCGCAATAGCGAAATTGTGTTTACTCCGCACCTACTGCCCATTCCGCGCGGCATTCTTTCCACAATCTACGTGCGCTTTCGCGCGCCCCAGTCCAGGGCCTCTGTTGCTCAGGTGTACCGGCAGTTCTTTGCGGGCAGCCCCATGGTGCGGCTCCATGACAAGGCGCTGCCGCAGATTCAGCACTCTGTGCGCACCTGTTACGCCGACATCGGCTTCCAGCTCGCGCCGGACGGGCAGCGCGCGGTCATCGTGAGCTGTCTTGATAACTTGTTAAAGGGCGCGTCCGGCCAGGCCGTGCAAAACCTGAACGTGATGCATGGCTGGCCTGAGGCCGAAGGCCTGGAATGAATCCAGTCGCTGAGGGGATCGAATGAAGTACGTCGTCAAATTGGGTGGAGCTGGGCTGGAGACTCCGTCGCTTCTCGATGGCTGCACGCGCGCCATCGCCGATCTTGTGCGCGATGGCAACCAGGTGGCTGTGGTCCACGGCGGCGGCGTCCAGTTGACCCGCATGCTCAAGGCCCTGGGCAAGCAAAGCGAATTTGTCAATGGCCTGCGGATCACCGATGCTGAAACCCGCGATGTGGCCCTCATGGTCCTCGCCGGCAAGGTGAACAAGGGCCTGGTGGCCGCGCTCGGCTCGCTTGGCGTGCCCGGCGTGGGCCTCTCCGGAGGCGACGGCCTGATCTTCCGCGCCCGCAAAAAGCGCACTGCGCCTGACCTCGGCTTTGTGGGCGAGATCGCCTCCAGCGACCCGCGCTGGCTCGAGGCCATATGGCAGTTGGGCGGCGTGCCCGTGCTCTCGTCCATGGCCCTCGGCTTTGACGGTGAGTACTACAACATCAACGCCGACGAGATGGCCGCGGCCTGCGCAATCGCCTGCCGCGCCGACGCCCTCGTCTTCCTCACCGATGTGCCCGGCGTCAAGGGCGCCACCGGCGAAGTGCTCCGATGGCTCTCCATCGACCAGATTGCCGAGATGGCCAAGACCGCCGTGATCTCCGGCGGCATGTTGCCCAAGCTCAGCGCCTGCCGCGAGGCTCTGCTTAACGGCGTCAAGCGCGTTCGCATTCTTCCCGCGGAAGCTGCCGGTTCCCTTCCCGACCTGTGCAGCTCCCGCGTAGCCCACGGCACCGAAGTGATGGTGGCCTAGCGGTCCGCACCAAACACGGACCAGGAGAAACCAAGGTGATGAAACTCGATCAGATTCGCGCCGCAGAAGCCAAGCTGCTGCTGCCCACTTACGACCGCAACCCCATCCTCTTCGTGGCGGGTGAGGGTGTTCATATCAAAGACGAGAACGGCACGAAGTACCTCGACTTGTTGAGCGGCATCGGCGTCAACGCTCTCGGCTACAGCCATCCCGCGATTGAAGAAGCCATCGCACGCCAGAGCCGCGCGCTCATCCACACCTCCAACCTCTACTACCACGAGGGCCAGGCGGAGCTTGCCCTGCGCCTCACCGAGCGCACCGGCCTTGACCGCGTCTTCTTCTCCAACACCGGCACGGAAGCCTGGGAAGGCGCCATGAAGATGGCCCGCGCCCATGCGGGCCTGTTGCGCAGTGAAGGCAAGCAGATCGGCACCAAGTTCCTCGCCCTTGAGCAGAGCTTTCACGGCCGCACCTACGGCTCCATCTCCACTACCTACAAGGCCAAGTACCGCGAGCCCTTCGGCCCTGTCGTACCGGGCGTGGAGTTTGTGCGCTTCAACGACGTCGCCGACCTGCGCGCCAAGTTCTCCACCGAGGTCTGCGCCATTCTTGTTGAATCCATCCAGGGTGAGGGCGGCGTCCGTCCGCTGACGCAGGAGTTCTTCGCCGAAGCCCGCGCCCTTGCCAGCTCCACCGGCGCGCTGCTCATCGTGGACGAGATTCAGTCTGGCATGGGCCGCACCGGCAAGTGGTGCGCCTATCAGCACTATGGAATTCAGCCCGACATCACGACCCTCGCCAAGCCCCTTGCCGGCGGCATCCCCATCGGCGCGGTGCTCTGCACGGAAGAGGTCTCGCGCGCCTTCCACGCCGGCATGCATGGCACCACCTTCGGCGGCGGTCCGCTGGCCTGCGCCGTGGCCATCGCTGTCATTGACACCATCGAGAAAGAAGGCCTGCTGGCCAACGCCGCTGAAGTAGGCGACTACTTTCAGCAGCAGTTGCGCGGCCTTGCGCAGCGCCACGAAGCCATTGTGGATGTGCGCGGCAAGGGGCTCATGGTCGCCGCCGAACTCGACTCCGCCGACCTTGCCAAGCTCACCGTGGCTGAGATGCTCAAGCGCCATATTCTCATCAACTGCACCAGCGACACGGTCCTGCGCTTCCTGCCGCCGTACATCCTGGAGCGCGCCCACGTGGACACCGCCATCGCGGCGCTGGACGAAATCTTTACCGAGCACCCGGCAGCCCATGCCGCAGCGTCACCCGCAGGAGAACAAACCCATGTCTAGCAGAGCAACACTCGACCGCCCGGAGGCCGCCGTGCCCGTGCAAAAAGACCCCGACATTCTCGCCGCCGCAGCGCGACTCGCCGGCGAAGACATGTGCTCCATCGCGGACCTCTCCAGCGCCGAGGTCCGCGCCATCCTCAAGCTCGCTCACGACGTCAAGCGCAATCCGCGGGAGTATCGCCATGCTCTTGACGCCAAGCAGATGGTGCTGATGTTTGAGAAGGCCAGCCTGCGCACGCGGCTGAGCTTTGAGGCCGGCATCAACACGCTGGGCGGCAACGCCATCTTCTTTGACCAGACGAATTCGCCTTTGGGCGAGCGCGAGTCCATCGCCGATGTGGCGCGCAACGTGGAGCGCTGGGTTGATGTGATCGTGCTGCGCACCTATGCCCACGACACCATCACCGAGATGGCCGCCAACGCGCGCGTGCCGGTCATCAACGCGCTCTCTGACTTCGAGCATCCCTGCCAGGCGCTGGCCGATTTCATGACTCTCGAAGAACACATGGGCTCGGTCGCCGGAGCCAACTTCACCTACGTCGGCGACGGCAACAACGTCTGCCACTCGCTCATGCTGACCGGCGCGCAGCTCGGCGCCAACGTCACCGTGGCCACGCCGCGCGGCTACTCGCCGGACATCGAGATCGTGACCCTGGCCCGCGACATCGCGCAGGCCAACGGCTGCGAGCTGCGCCTGCTGCAGGACCCGCAGGCCGCCGTTGAAGGCGCCGACGCGGTATACACAGATGTGTGTGTGAGTATGGGCTTCGAACACGAGTCCACCAAGCGCGCGCCCATCTTCCGGCCCTTCCAGGTGAACGAGGCGCTTATGCAGAAAGCCTTGCCCAGCGCGGTCTTCATGCATTGCCTGCCCGCGCGCCGCAACGCCGAAGTCACCGACGCAGTGCTCGACGGTCCGCAGTCCATCGTCTTCGACCAGGCTGAGAACCGCATGCATGCGCAGAAGGCGTTGCTGCTGCTGCTGCTTGGCGGGTTGGCGAATACAGCAAGCTTTCAGTAGCAGGTTCGCAGTTCATAGGTCACAGTTCGCAGTCGACGGTCCTTGGCGCGTCAACGGAACCAGACTGTGAACTACGAACAACGAACTGTGAACTTCAAGGAGAAGCATGTCCGTAATCCTCGAATCCCTGCCCGTCGGCCAAAAGGTTGGCATTGCCTTCTCCGGCGGGCTTGACACCTCCGCCGCGCTGCACTGGATGAAGCAGAAGGGCGCCATCCCCTACGCTTACACGGCCAATCTGGGCCAGCCCGACGAAACCGACTACGAGGCCATCCCGCGCGCGGCCCTCGAATACGGCGCGGAAAAGGCCCGCCTCATCGACTGCCGCGGCCCGCTGGTGCGTGAAGGCCTGGCCGCGCTGCAGGCCGGCGCATTCCACATCACGACCGCTGGAGTTCCGTATTTCAACACCACCCCCATCGGCCGCGCCGTCACCGGCACCATGCTGGTCTCCGCCATGCAGGAGGACGACGTCCACATCTGGGGCGACGGGTCAACCTTCAAGGGCAACGACATCGAGCGCTTCTACCGCTATGGCCTGCTCGTCAACCCCGGCCTCCAGGTCTACAAGCCATGGCTCGACGCCGCATTCATTGACGAGCTAGGCGGCCGCGCCGAGATGTCTGCCTTCATGCAGCGGTCGGGCTTCGCCTACAAGATGTCCGCCGAGAAGGCGTACTCAACAGACTCCAACATCCTGGGCGCAACGCACGAAGCAAAGGACCTCGAGCATCTTTCCACCTCGATGAAGATCGTGGCTCCCATCATGGGCGTGGCCTTCTGGCGCGACGATGTCGAAGTCCTGCGCGAAGAGATCACCATCCGCTTTGAAGAGGGCTTTCCCGTCGCGCTCAACGGCCGTAGCTTCAGTGACCCCGTCGCGCTTCTTCTCGAAGCCAACCGCATCGGCGGACGCCACGGCCTCGGCATGAGCGATCAAATTGAGAATCGCATCATCGAAGCCAAGAGCCGCGGCATCTACGAGGCTCCCGGCCTCGCGCTGCTCTTCATCGCCTACGAGCGCCTCATCACCGGCATTCACAACGAAGACACTATCGAGCAATATCGCGACCATGGCCGCAAGCTGGGCCGCCTGCTCTACCAGGGCCGCTGGTTTGATTCGCAAGCCATCATGCTGCGCGAAGCCGCACAGCGCTGGGTGGCCAAGCCCATCACCGGCGAAGTCACCGTGGAGCTGCGCCGCGGCAACGACTACTCGATCCTTAACACCGAGTCGCCCAACCTCACCTTCCACCCCGAGCGCCTGAGCATGGAGAAGACCGAGTCCACGTTCTCTCCGCGCGACCGCATCGGCCAGCTCACCATGCGCAATCTCGACATCGCCGACACCCGCGACAAGCTCATCACTTATGCCGCGGCAGGCTTGCTCACCCTCAGCAAAGGCAGCGAAATGCCCAGGCTGAACGGCTCAAAGGAAAAGGAATAGCGGAAGGTAAGCCAGAATCAATGTCCAACGAACAACAATCCGTAAAGATGTGGTCCGGCCGCTTTCGCGAGCCGCTCGACAGGGAGTTTGAACAGTGGCAGCGTTCGATCGTCTTTGACTGGCAGCTCCTCAATGAAGAGATAGCCGCCAGCAAGGCCCATGCCTCCGCCATTGCAGCCGCCGGCATCCTAACGGCTGATGAGCTGGCCGTGATTCGCGGCGCGCTCGACGCCATCGCCGCAGCGCACGCCTCCGCGGAAGGCAAAGCACAGGTGCGCGACCATGCATCGGCCGAGGACATCCATCACTTTGTCGAGCTCTCGCTCGTTGAGCGCATTGGCTCGCTCGGCCTCAAGCTCCACACCGGGCGCAGCCGCAACGAGCAGATCGCCACAGACCTGCGCCTCTATGTACGCCGCCAGATCGGCCTCACCATCAACTCTCTCGCCGCTTGGGCCCATGCCCTTGTTGGACAGGCGCGCGCCGCCGGCGAGGCCGTCATGCCCAGCTACACCCACCTGCAGCGGGCCGAGCCTGTGCTCGTCGCTCACTGGCTGCTGGCCTATGTCGAGATGATTCTGCGCGACGCCGCGCGCCTCCAGGACTGCGCCGCCCGCCTCAACCACTGCCCGCTGGGCTCAGGCGCTGTGGCCGGCGCCACGCTCGCCCTCGACCGCACCATTGCATCGCGCGAACTGGACTTCACCGCGCCCACGGCCAACTCGATGGACGCCACGAGCGATCGCGACTTTGTCCTGGAGTATCTCCAGGCGCTCACCTTCGTCGGCCTTCACCTGAGCCGGTTCGCCGAGGAGATTACCCTTTTCGCCACCGCGGAGTTCGGCTTCGTCACCCTGCCCGAGGCCTTCTCCACCGGCTCCAGCGCCATGCCGCAGAAGAAGAACCCCGACCTCACCGAGCTCATCCGCGCCAAGGTCGGCCGCATTCACGGAGCCGCCGAGGCGGTCACCCTGCAACTCAAAGGCCTCCCTTTGGCCTACAATAAGGACATGCAGGAAACCCAGGAGCCGGCCTTCTCCGCCGGATTTGTGCCGCAGATGATCGGGCTGGTGGCGCGCTTCACCTCCGCGCTCCAGTTCAATCGCGAGCGCATGAGCGAGGCGGCCCAGTCGGGCTATCTGAACGCCATGGCCGCGGCCACATACCTTGTCCACAAGGGCGTGCCCTTCCGCACCGCTCATGAAAAGATCGGCAACGCCGTCCGCTATGCCCTCGAGAAGGGCGTTGAGCTGAACAGCCTCACCCTCGACGAGTTGCGCTCCTTCGGCGATGAGTTTTCTGAGGACTTTTACGCCGCCGTCTCGCTCGCCGCGACCCTTGACTGCCACGACGTGATCGGAGGGACGGCGCGCACGCGTGTGCGCCAGGCCCTCGACGCGGCCACCGCGCGCATCGCCGCGCTCTCCCAGGAGGTGGCCCATGCTGGTGCGTAAGGCACGGCTCCAGGACGCCTCCAACGTCTACGACCTGGTCAACTCGCTCTCCACGGACGGCACACTGCTCAAGCGCGCCTTCGCCGAGATCTGCGAAAACATCCGCGACTTCACCGTCGCCGAGTCCGATAGCGGCGTCTTTCTCGGCTGCGGCGCGCTGCACCTCTACGGGCCGCATCTCTCCGAGGTGCGCTCCATCGTGGTCTCGCCCGGCGCCAAGGGCCAGGGCGCGGGCGGGCGCATCCTCGGCGCGCTTATTGAGGAAGCGGAAGACCACGGCATCCAGTCCGTCTGCCTCTTCACACGGATCCCCGACTTCTTCTTCAAATACGGCTTCCGCACCGTTGAAGACAAGGCCGAGCTGCCCGACAAGATCTTCAAGGACTGCCAGAACTGCCCGCGCCTGCACCGCTGCGATGAAGTCGCGATGGTGCGCGGGCGCATCCCGCGCATGTCCATCCTGGGCCCGCGCCAGGAGGCGCAGCAACTGGTCCGCCTCTCCGGCTGACAACACCCTCGATCCGCTGCTTGTTCATTGGATCACAGCTTCGACCTGCGCTTCTCAGCCTCACGCGTTCGCCCTGGTGCCTTTGCGCTTCGCGTCACTCCCTCTGAGCAGCTTGTGACGGGGCTTGAATCCGCAAGAGCGCACCTATGCTGGGCGCGCCAATGCAGAAAAAGCCGCCCTGGGGGCGGCTTTTTCTCTGAGATCGAAAGGACGTGAGCGGAATCTAGCGCTGGGCTTCGGGCTGGGGAGCGGTCGGAAGCATCTCGGCCTGCTGACTCTTGTCGGCGAAGTAGTTGCGGTCCCAAAGATTGCGGTAGAAGGCGCCGGTGAGTTCGGCGGCACGGGGGCCGAAGGTGGGGCGGCCGCCCTCGAGGAAGAAGACGGTGACGAGGCTGCCCTGGGGCGAGTCGGAGAAGGAGGCGAACCAGCCAAAGCGGGTTCCCTTGTCGGAGCAGGTGCCGGTCTTGCCGAAGACGGGCAGTTCGCTGAAGTTGGCCCGGAGGCGGCGCGCGGTGCCGTATTCGACCGCGCCGGCCATGCCGTCCTGGAGGTCGGGGACGAAGCGGGCGATGTCGAGGGTGCGCTTGACCTTGGGTTCAAGGGCGGCTGCGTCCTGCTGGGTGGCTGGATGCTGGAGGTAGTAGAGGGTTCCGCCATTGGCGATGGCGGCTACGAAAGCGCCGAGCTGGAGGGGGGTCATGGAGACGCCCTGGCCAAAGCTGCACATGCGGCCCACACCACCCTCGGAGGCGGGGAGTTCCTGGTCGGGGTAGACACCCAACTGCTCGCCCTCGATGTTGTAGCCGGCGAGCTCGCCGAGGCCGAACTGGTTGGCGTAGTGGCGGACGCGGTCAAAGCCGAGTTCGCGGCCGAGCTCCTCGAAGTAGAGGTTGTTGCTCTTGGCCAGGGCGTCGGTCATGTTCATGCGGAAGCCGGCCAACTGAACCGGCGTGTCCCGGGTGACGAGCCCCTCGGAGAGAGCAGCGAGCGCGACGGAGAGCTTGATCGTGGAGCAGGGCTCCGCGCCGGGGGACAGGGCCAGCCGCTGGTTGACCATGGCGAGGATGCGGCCGTTGGCGGGATTGATGACAACTGCGGTGCCGTTCATGCCGTCAAGGGCGTCAATGGCTGCCTGGCGGACGACGGGGTCCTCGCCCGCAGTGACGTCTGCGGCGAAGATGTCAGAGGAGGCAAAGGAACTGGCGGTAAAGCGCTCGTAGGAGTGATGGCGGCGGCTGCCAACGGCGGCGCGGTGGGCGGTTGCCCTGGCCTGGCCCCTGGGCGTGAGGCGGGCCTGCTGGCCGGCAGGAGCGGCCTTGGAGGGCTTCGCTGAGCGGGCTGCCGCATGATGAGCCGGGGCGCGGTGCGTCTCAGTCAAGTGCTGGGTGGCCGGCCGGGGGCGGTGCAATGTGTGCGGAGCATCGAGCGCGGCGGCGCTTGGAGCGCCGACACCGCAGAGAACCAGAACAGATCCCATGAACCAAACCCAAGACAGCTTCATCCAGTCAGCACCCTCTCAACGGTGGAATCCTTGCCGTGCGCCTGCCCGTGGGGCAGCCTGCTGTTCTACTTATCGGCTCATCGTCCGGGCGAATCAAGTTCGCGAACTGCGATGAGTCTTTTGGCTATCCAGCCCGCGCGGTCCGTGCGGTGCTTTGCCGTCCCGATTGATACCGCGGTCCCTTGGGGCTGTTGCTTCCTTTTACAATACGCCAAAAGTTCGGGACGGTGAGCTGGTTTGTTCATACGGTACTGTTTCCGGCACGGTAGGGGCCGCCGGATGGAGTGGGGAGTTCTGAGGGGACACTCATACCTGAGAGGTTGGGGCCGGGTCGGGATGATCGGCGAGCGAAACGGCAAAGCGGTTGCGACCGGTCTTCTTGGCTCGATACATGGCGTCGTCGGCCAATCGGACAAGAAATCCGAAATCGAGCCCCTCCCCTTCATCGGTCATGATGCCAGCGCTGAGCTGAATGGGGATGATCTTTCCATCGACGGCGAATTGCAATTCTTCGATGGCCATGAGAATGCGGCGGACGGCGCTCTCCGCCTGATCGCCTCTTGCCCGGGGAAGCAATGCGCAGAACTCGTCACCTCCCCAGCGGCAGAGAAAATCCTCATCGCGCAGGCTGCGGCGCAGTGTGGCCGCGGCGGCGCAGAGGACAGCATCGCCTGCGGCATGACCAAACTCGTCGTTGACCTGCTTGAAATGGTCGATATCGAGCATGATTACGGAGATCGCCTGGCGGTTGCGCGATGCTCCGGATATCTCGCGGAACGCGATCTCATCAAAGGCCCGGCGGTTGAAAAGACCCGTCAAGGCATCGCGCATGGCCTGGACTTCAAGCGTGCGGTTGAGCCTTTCAGAAACCATCATCAGGAAGAGGGGGAAGACAATGCCCTCGGTGACGATACCGGCGACATTGTTGAAGATGGAGCGCGAACTGTTGAAGTTGTACTCGGGAGTGAAACCGCTGGAGCGGAAGTAGTCGACGATGACAGCGGAGGTGCTTAAGGCGAGCACAGAATAGGCGATGGCGGTAACCACGTCGGCAAATGGCCTTCGGCCCTCTTCAGCCTTGAGTAGAGAGCCTGCCATGAGAATCAGCAACGTCATGTTGATGAAGTTGAAGATGACGTGCTGGATGCTGATGTTTCTATAGGCAAAGGTGAACCAGCAGCTGCCGACGAACATGAGGGCGGGGGGCAGCATTAACCAGGGCGCTACAACCTGTTGCCTCTTGAGGACGCGCACCGCCAGCAACTCGATGCTGAGGCAGGCGGCCACCAGCGTCTGGCTCACAACATTGAAGACAAACTCGCCCGCCCATGCCCGCTCGAAGCGCGCCAAGTAGGAGGCGCCAAGGCAAATGTTGGCCGCTCCCCAGAGGAGGAGTACCCTTCCAAGGTAAGCGGGGTAGGCCCTGCGTACAATCAGCACCAAGATGCCAAAGCCTGTTCCGCAGCAGGCGCCCATCAGCCAGAGAGTGCGAACATCAAAGGTCACGTGTGCGCCCCTCCCATGGAATCAGCCCGCCGTGGCCGGGAGAGTTGACCCCGTGGACCGCTATTCGTCGGACTCGCGGAGTTTGGCGATCACGGTGAAGTCTTCAAGGGTTGTGGTGTCGCCCTTGATTTCGCCGTGTGTGGCCAGTTCGCGAAGCAGGCGGCGCATGATCTTGCCGGAGCGGGTCTTGGGCAGGCCGTCTGTGAAGCGGATGTCGTCGGGCCGGGCGAGGGCGCCGATCTCCTTGGTGACCCACTTGCGGAGCTCGTCCTTGAGGCCATCGGAGGGCTCGTTGCCGCTTTCAAGGGTGACGAAAGCGGAGATGGCCTGGCCCTTGAGCTCGTCGGGGCGGCCGACAACGGCAGCCTCGGCCACCTTGGGATGGGCCACGAGGGCGGATTCGACCTCCATGGTGCCGAGACGATGCCCGCTGACGTTGATGACGTCGTCGACGCGGCCCATGAGCCAGAAGTAGCCGTCAGCGTCCTGGCGCGCGCCGTCGCCGGTGAAGTAGCAGCCCTCGACATCGCTCCAGTAGGTCTTCTGGTAGCGTTCGGGGTCGCCATAGACGGTGCGGGCCATGGAGGGCCAGGGCTTGCGGACAATGAGCAGGCCGCCGCTGCCGGCGGGGACGGGCACACCCTCTTTGGTAACGACTTCCGGCTGAATGCCGAAGAAGGGGCGGGTGGCGGAGCCGGGCTTGGCGGCAACCGCGCCGGGGATGGGGGCGATCATGATGGCGCCGGTCTCGGTTTGCCACCAGGTATCGACGATGGGGCAGCGGTTGTGGCCGATCTTCTCGCGGTACCACATCCAGGCTTCA
Source organism: uncultured Acidobacteriaceae bacterium (assembly GCA_903849645.1). Lineage (GTDB taxonomy): Bacteria > Acidobacteriota > Terriglobia > Terriglobales > Acidobacteriaceae > Telmatobacter. The sequence goes on from CAINJJ010000030.1 coordinate 103,185, forward strand.
GGGTTGATGGGCTCGCCGACGGTGCCGAGCAGGCGGAGCGTGGCGAGGGAGAACTTTTCCACGTGCTGATCGCCCCACTTGATGAAGGCGCGAATGGCGGTGGGGGCGGTGTAGAAGATGGTGACCTTGTGCTCGTCGATGATCTTCCAGAAGCGGGAGAAGTCGGGCCAGTTGGGCGCGCCCTCGTACATCAGGACGGTGGTGCCGTTCTGGAGGGGGCCGTAGACGACGTAGGAGTGCCCGGTGACCCAGCCGATATCGGCGGTGCACCAGAACACGTCTTCGTCCTTGAGGTCGAAGACGTACTTGGAGGTGATGTAGGTCTGGACGGCGTAGCCGCCGGTGGTGTGGACCAGGCCCTTGGGCTTGCCGGTGGTGCCGGAGGTGTAGAGGATGTAGAGCGGGTCTTCGGAGTCGAGGTGCTCGGCGGGGCAGATGGGGTCGGCGGCGGCGACCAGTTCGTGCCACCAGTGATCGCGGCCCTCGACCATCTTGATGGGCGAGCCGGAGCGGCGGTAGACGACCACGTGCTTGACGGTGGGACAGCCGCCCATGGCTTCGTCAACCGTGCGCTTGAGCTGGATTTCGTTGCCGCGGCGGAAGCTGGTGTCCTGGGTGAGGATGGCGACGCAGGAGGAGTCATTGACGCGGTCGGCGATGGCGGTGGCGGCGAAACCGCCGAAGATAACGGAGTGGACGGCGCCGATACGGGAACAAGCCAGCAGGGCGATGGCCAGCTCGGGGCTCATGCCCATATAAACGGCGACGCGGTCGCCCTTCTGGATGCCAAGGCTCTTGAGGGCGTTGGCGACCTTCATGACCTCGGCGTGCAGCTCGGCATAGGTGAAGCGGCGGATTTCGCCCGGCTCGCCCTCCCAGATGAGCGCGGTCTTGTCGCGGCGGGGCCCGTCGAGATGGCGGTCGAGGCAGTTGTAGCTGAGGTTGGTCTGGCCGCCGACGAACCACTTGGCGACGGGCAGATTCCAGTCGAGAACCTTGTCCCAGGGCTTGAACCAGTGCAGGTCCTGGGCGACGCCGGCCCAGAAGGTCTCCGGGTCGTCGATGGACTGCTTGTAGAGGGCCTCATACTGCTCCAGGCTCTGGATGTGCGCCTTTTCAGCGAACTCCGCGGGCGGCGGAAAGACGCGGTTTTCGCGGAGCATGGAGTCGAGGTCTTGACTGGCGAGGGAGGAGACGGGCAAGGAAGACATGGAGGGCATCCTTTTAGGCGTTGAGAGATCAATCCATCCGCGACGCTGGCCGGAGCGATCTTCGGCGAGGATTGCGCGTGGGAGACACTTTACCGAGGCAGGGGCACAAAGGGCAAGTTGGACGGAATCCACCCGGAAAACGGTAGTTTGCGGGTCGGAGGTTGCGCCTGCTCCCGGTTGCCCGCGGGAAGCGGGAAGCCGGGAGCGGCACGAGGTTGCGGCGCTACTTTTCGACCGCCATGGGACCCGAGGGGCCGCCCTCGCCCCAGATGAGGGTGCCGTGGGTCTCCTTGAGCAGGAAGACGCCGAAGAGGAAGCAGACAGCGGCGACGGCGATGGGGTAGTAGAGGCCGGCGTAGATGTTGCCTGTCGAAGCGCACAAGCCGAGCCCGATGAGCGGCAGCAGCCCGCCGAAGACCCCGTTTCCTATGTGATAGGGCAAGGAGACCGAGGTGTAGCGAACCTTGGCCGGGAAGGCCTCGACCAGGTAGGCGGCGATGGGCCCGTAGATCATGCAGACCAGGATGACCTGGATCCAGACCAGGAGCATGAGGACAGGCTGGTTGGCGTTGACGGCTTCCTTGGCGGGTACCTTGGCGCCCGTGACTGGATCAAGGGTGAGGGGCGTGAGCTTGATGGCGCCGGTGACCTTGTCCTTGACGGAGCTGACCTCGACCACGTTGTTGCCGGCGGCCTGCTGCATGCCCTTGTAGATGGGGATGTAGAAGATGCAGGCCAGAAGCAGGGCGGACATCATCAGCTTTTTCCGGCCGATCTTGTCGCTGAGAGCGCCAAAGGCGGTGAAGAAAGGCATGGAGAGGAGCAGGGCGACGGCGACGATGATGTTGGCCATCTTGCCGTTGACCTTGAGCACGGTCTGGAGATAGAAGAGCGCGTAGAACTGGCCGGTGTACCAGACGACGCCCTGGCCCATGGTGGCGCCGAGCAGTGAGATGAGCACCGCCTTGAGATTCGGCCACTTGGTGAAGGCGTCGGTAAGCGGCTTGGTGGAGGTCATGCCGGCTGCCTTGATTTGCTTGAAGATGGGCGACTCTTTCATCTTGAGGCGGATGTAAAGCGAGATGGCGACCAGAACGATGGAGATGAGGAAGGGCAGGCGCCATCCCCAGGCCTGGAAGGCGGCCGGAGTCATGCTCTGCTGGGTGGCGACGATGACCATGAGGGAAACGAACAGGCCGAGGGTCGCGGTGATCTGGATGAAGCTGGTGTAGAAGCCGCGCCGGTTGTCGGGCACGTGTTCAGCCACAAAGACAGCCGCGCCGCCGTACTCGCCGCCGAGGGCCAGGCCCTGGAGGACGCGAATAAGAATCAGCACGATGGGCGAGAACCAGCCCGCGGTCTTGAAGGTGGGCAGCAGGCCGATGGAAGCCGTTGCTCCGCCCATGATGCTGAGGGTGATGATGAAGGCGATTCTGCGACCGACGAGATCGCCGATGCGACCGAAGAAGAGGGCTCCAAAGGGGCGGACCAGGAAGCCGACGGCGAAGGTAGCCAGGTAGGCGATCAGGGCAAAGGTGTCGTTGCCGGTGGGATAGAACTTGAGGGCCAGGGTGGTGGTGAGCGAGCCGAAGATATAGAAGTCGTACCACTCGATCATGGTGCCCGTGGAGGAGCCCAGGATCACATGCATAAGGGAGTTGGGGATATCCGCGCCGGGGCGGGTGGAAACCTGAGATGCCATGTACTTTCAACCTCACAGAGAACCGCGCGGCCTTGGGTGAAGTGGTAGATTCCAGGGCGCGGCACTGGGGAATTTGGATTTCAGTTGGCAAGATTGCTTGCTGGAAATCATGAATGTCAAGTTAATTTATTGAAATCAATCCCCATGGGCGCGTTCAGAGGGATTTCTTTTGGGCGTGGACGTATTCGCGGAGGGCGGCGTTGATGCGGCTCTGGTAGCGGCGGCCGGTGGCGCGAAAGAAATCAAGAACATCGGCGTCGAGGCGGAGGGTGATCTGCTGCTTGCTTTCGGACACTTGGAAGCCGGTTTCCAGGTGCTCCCGTCCCTGAATGGCCGGGAGCAGAACCGGACTCAGGCGTAGCGCTTCTGGTGCCAGACCCAGGCGGTGCGGAGGATGTCGTCGAGCTGCGTGTAGCGGGGCTTCCAGCCGAGTTCACGGATGGCCTTGTCGGAGCCGGCGACGAGGAAGGCGGGATCGCCGGGACGGCGCGGGTGGACCTCGGCTGGGATGGGGTGGCCGGTGACGCGGCGGGCCGACTCGATCACCTCGCGGACGCTGAAGCCCTGGCCGTTGCCGAGGTTGAAGACGAGGCGGGATTGTGCGGCGGACTCGGTTTCGAGAGCGGCGAGGGCCAGCAGGTGGGCATCGGCAAGGTCGGAGACATGGATGTAGTCGCGGATGCAGGTGCCGTCGGGGGTGGGGTAGTCTTCGCCGTAGATACGGATGGAGGAGCGGCGGCCGAGGGCTACGTCGAGAATGATGGGGATGAGGTGGGACTCGGGGTCGTGGGCCTCGCCGCGGGTGATGCCGCCGGGGCCCTCGGGAGCGCCGGCCACGTTGAAGTAGCGCAGGGAGGCGGAGCGGAGGCCGTGGATGCGGTGCATCCAGCCGAGCATGTGCTCGACGAGGAGCTTGGATTCGCCATAGGCGTTGGTGGGCTGGAGGCGGGCATTCTCTGGGATGGGCACGACCTCGGGCTCGCCGTAGACGGCGGCGGTGGAGGAGAAGACGAGGCGGCGGGGACCGCTCTCCAGCATGGCCTCGAGCAGGGTGAGGGTGGAGGCGGTGTTGTTACGGAAGAACTGCTCGGGATGGACCATGGACTCGCCGGCTTCGATCAGGGCGGCGAAGTGAAGGACCCCGTCGAAGGGTTGGCCGTGATCTAGCGCACTTTTGAAAATGTTTTCAAGCGTGGGCCGGTCGGCCAGCTCTCCCTGGATGAAATCCACTCCGGGCGGCAGAAGATCGCGGCGTCCGTGGCTGAGGTTGTCGAAAACTACAGCAGAATGACCATTTTGGGCCAGGAGGCCGGCAACGGTTCCGCCAATGTAGCCTGCTCCACCGGTAATGAGTACTTTCACGAGGAGAGATACCTTTCCTAGAAACTTTGGTCTAAACTAAAGAGTCAACCCGCCGATATTTCTGGCTACACCCATGGATGAATCGGGAGAACGGCGCTCAGTTCACTCTCACAGGGGATTGTCGCACAGGAGCGGACCGGGAGGCGGGAGGGGCAGGTCGATTGTGCTCTTTAAAGCGGCGTTGAGATGAGATAGCCTTTAGAAGAGAGTTTGCTATGGAATCCCATTTGTGGTTGGATAGTGCCACAACGGGAAACCATGGCGCATTTACAGTTCCCTGGGAATTGCCCGGACGGTCAAGATTGAAGAAAGGCTGGCCTTGAGTCTCCCATCCGTCGATAGTTTGAAATGAAGTTTCGAACAATCCACGAGAAGGAACAAGAGTTTTCATCGGGTGAACAGAGGTGGGGTTGCAGCGGGCGATTACCGGGGTTACTAAAGTGCGAGTGACCTACATCACGGCAAATTGCGACAAAAGCGCGTTTGCTTAGGGATGTCAATTGATTTTCTGAGCAAAACAGGTGGGCGGAGGGCCAGCAAGAGCCTCCTAATGGAATTCGTACCGGACATCTTATTCGCATTTCGCGCCGGCTCCGAGATCATGAGACAAAGCCGTCTTTCGAGACGCAAACGAGGACTGAAACCATGTCGGCAAGACCCTCCCCAGGACGAGCCACTTTTGGATTGCTACCCGAGCCGGAACGCAACCCTGCCTCGATCCTCACCAGCATCATCGTCAACGGATTGATCATGGGCCTGCTTTTTTATATTGGAACGACGGCCAAGCACATGATCGACCAGCACCGGTATGAGCAGACGCTCCTGATCTTGCCGACCAAACCGCCACCGCCGGTGGAGAAGGTGAAGCTTCCGCCTCCGCCCAGGATTGAGGCGCCGCCGATTCCGCAGGTGAAGCTGGATGCCCCCAGGATTTTTGTGCCTCGGCCGGAGCCCAAACCGGAGCCGAAGCCGATCATCATGGAGTCAAAGCTGATTGCGCCGGTGATCAAGGCGGCCAAGCCATCGGTGATTCTGGCGCCGCAGCCCAAAGCAGCTCTGACGGCGGCCATGCCGGCCCAGGACAACCATTTGAAGGCTTCCACCGCCCCGGTGCATCTGGGCGAGACATTTGGCGTGACGCCGAATCCGAACGCGTCGCGGCCCGCGACGATTGCGGCCATCGGCAACCCATATGGCGGGATGGAAGGTCCGGCGGTGGCGCCGCACGGCGTAGTGGGTTCGACCGGAATCGGCAACGGCACCAAGTCGGGCTCGAACGCGGGCATCGTGGGCAAGGTGGCTTCGGCGGGTATTCCGGGCGCCACCAACGCGGCGCCCACCGGCAGCGTGGGCAGAGTGGCCTCGACCGGGATTCCGGCGATGACGGCATCCGCAGTGGTAACGCCGCGCATGACGGGCATTCCGGCCTCCACCAATCTGGAGGTGCTGTCGAAGCCGCAGGTGCAGTACACGAGCGAAGCCAAGCAGCTCAAGGTGCAGGGCGACGTGATTTTGCGGGTGACGTTCACGGCCAGCGGGCAGGTGCTGGTGCAGGGTCTGGTGCATGGGTTGGGACACGGGCTGGATGAAGAGGCGCGGCGGGTTGCCGAGCAGATTCGGTTCCGCCCGGCGACGCGCAACGGTCAGGCCGTGGACATGACGACCAACATTACCATCACGTTCCAACTGGCGTAGCATCTAGATAGAGCCCGGAAGCAAAGCGGCCCTGAGCCGCGACAAGCCGGACATGTGTGATCGGCCAGCAGCAAACTTGTACCAACTCATCCAAGGAGATTGAACTCATGTTTCGGAAGCTCCCCCTCGCCTTCCTCATCATCACCCTGGGTGTGTCCTGCGCATACGCCAAGAAGCAGCCCAAGTACGAACAAGCGCACCAGCTCACCCCGGATCAGGCTGCGCTTGTTGAAAAGGCGATTGGCCGCGAAAAGGTGCTGATCAAGAACATCCAGCAGCGCACACCGCTGGTCGAGACCTACATCCAGAACACCAAGCCGGACATCAAGCTCTACCAGGTGCCAATCCAGGACGAGTACATGCTGAGCCGGGTGGACTTTGGCAGGGGCTTCTTTGACAAGAGCTATCAGCCGCGCGGCAAGAGCGCCAAAAAGGGGTTCTTCAAGGGCTCCCTCACTTCGATCATGGGCCTGACCAAGGCTCTGAAGCTGGACACGCGGGTGATGTATAACCCGCTCGGCTTTACGGAGATGATGTTCCTGGACCCGTCCAGCTTTGACAACCAGCACTATGTGTTCAGTTATGTGCGGCGGGAGTTTCTTGGCTCGGTGCGGACCTGGGTCTATGACGTGCATCCCAAGGTCAGCGGGATGGGGCGCTTCTATGGGCGCATCTGGATTGAGGACGAAGCGGGCAACGTGGTGCGTTTCAATGGCACCTTTACACCGCCCCGCTCGGAGGACGACTCCCGGCTTTACTTCCACTTCGACAGCTGGCGCATGAACGTGCAGCCAGGCATCTGGCTGCCGGTGGCCATTTATGTGGAAGAGACGGAGCGGGTGGAGGGCGACAAGAAGGTCGGCCTGAAGGCGCAGACGCACTTCTGGGGCTACTCGTTGAAGCTGCCCACGCGGGAGAGCGAAAACGTCAGCGTGAAGGTGGACGACGCGGTAGACAAGAGCGACGACACGCAGGATGTGGGTCCGCTGCAGGCCACGCGCGCCTGGATTACGCAGGCGGAGAATAACGTGATCGACCGCCTGGTGGAAGCCGGGTTGGTGGCGCCTCTGAACGCGGGCGGCTATGAAACCTCGGTGCTGGACCAGATTGTGATCAACCTGGCGGTGCCCAACAACCTGGCGTTCACTGACCCGGTGCATTGCCGCATCCTGCTCTCGACCACGGTGGAGGCGACGACGGTGGGCAACACGATTCTCATCAGCAAGGGCCTGGTGGACGCGCTGCCCAATGAGGAATCGATCGCCTCGGTGGTCTCAATGCAACTGGCGCACATCGCCATGGGCCATCACATCGACACGCGGTATGCCTTCAATGACCGCCTTCTGTTTCCCGACGAGTCGACCTTCCAGCGCATCGACATGTACCACACGGAGCACGACAATATCGACGCGGCGAAGCGGGCGCAGGAGTACCTGCAGGCCTCGATGTACAAGGACAAGCTGCCCAGCGCGGGACTCTTCTGGGCGCAACTGGCGGACCGCGGCAAGGTGCTGAAGTCTCTGAACACGCCGAAGCTGGGCGACTCGCTGCTGAAGGCCGATGGAACGCCTTGGATGGCCGAGCTGGCGCACGGCGCGCCCAAGATCAACTGGGACGATTTGACCCAGATTGCGGCGCTGCCCCTGGGGAGCTGGCTCAAGACCGACCCCTGGGACGACAAGGTGCACATGCTGAACGCCAAGCGGTATACGCCGATGAATGCGCGCGACAAGATGCCGCTGGAAGTAACGCCCATCTACTACAAGCTGCAGCGGTATGACGCCTCCAAGCTGACGGCGCCGGCTGCTCCGGCAGCCACCCAGCCGGCAGCCACGGATCAGCCTGCGGCGCAACCGGCCGAAAGTGACCCGGCAGGCCAGCCAACAGGCTCGACCGCGAGCCCGAAGTAGGCTTTTTGCGAAGAACGTGCCGGCCTTGCAAGCAGCAACCTCCCTGCAAGGCCGGCGGTCTTCAATATCCCTCTGCCCTTTTCCCTCGGTAACCAGACATTCACACGGAATGGACGTACGTGGTGCCCATGAGACGATTTGGCTTGTTTTTTTCATGCATCCTGTTCGCAACCGGCGCGGCGGCGCATGCACAAGTGGTTCCGGCGGCAACCAGCCGGAGTGTTTCCGTGACGGCCGGCGGTGTGGCCACGGTGTTGCAGCCGGACTACGCCGGAGCCTGGACCAACACCTCCCCCTATTACCCGATAGCAGGCGCGAGCACCTGGCCGCTCTTCGGCGTGGGGGCGTATGTGGACGTGAAGCTCAAGAAGTGGGTGCAGTTTGAGGCAGAGGCGCGCTTTAACCGCTTCAACCAGTACGCCAACATCCACGAGGACAGCTACCTGATTGGTCCGCGGCTGCCGGTTTACCGGTTCTGGAAGGCGACAGTCTATGGCAAGGGCCTGGTGGGGTTTACCAGCATGGACCTGGGGCCGACGCCCGTGGCGTGCACGACCCACTGCGAGGTCACGGGGCGGTTCACCGACGTTGCCTTTGGCGGCGGGCTGGACATCAAACTGACCAGGCGGCTCAGCTTCAGGGCTGCGGACATCGAATACCACTACTGGCCGACCTGGGGCAGGACATCGCTCTCGCCCTACGGGGCGGCGATGGGGTTTGGCTACCGGGTGTTCTAGCAGCCCGTGGTGAAAGTCCTGCTTTGCAAGGGGCACGACCTTAGTCGTGCCGCAAGAGCTTAAGAATCAACGCGGATTTAGCCGCCGAGCGACGGCTCTTCCGAAATTCCAACTTCCACCACCGGCTGCTACGGAGCGGGGACTGGCGGGTTTCATGAGAATTTCACCTGCACCGGAAACTATCGATTGAAACTTTTCCCAATGGGGAATAGGATTCGCGGTAGTCTTTTCGAGGTGATTTCCCTGTGAACATGAAAGTCTCAAGCACAACAGCCGCAGCCCTGGCCGGGCTTTCCCTGGCGCTCGCCGCCTGCGTAGCGGCCAGCGCGCAGGCGCCGGAGCAGACGCAGATTGACTGGAACAAGGTGGTGCTGGTTTCGCACTCCACCCCCACGCTCCAGGTTGTAACCAACCCCATGCTCAACCCAGGGTCGCCCATCCACGATGGGTCGTTTGCGGCGCTGAAGGCGCTGGGCGCGGATTATGTGCGCTATGTGCCGTGGCTTCCCTACCCCAAGATCGCGGTGGCCGAACTGGACGCGCCGACGGCGGAGAAGACCTCCTGGGACTTCACTTACATCGACCCGGTGACGAAGGATTTTCTGGCGGCGACCGAGGGGCACAGCACCATCGTCAACTTCAGCACCATTCCCGCGTGGATGTTCAAGACCGACAAGCCGGTGAAGTATCCTGCCGACCCGAACCAGGTTTTCTGGGACTACACGCAGGGGACCGAGTTGCGCGACCCGAGCGGCAAGGAAGTGGGCGACTACTTCGGGCGGCTGGTGAGCTGGTATACCAAGGGCGGGTTCAGCGACGAGAACGGCAAACGGCACGAGTCGGGCTACCACTACAAGCTGCCCTACTGGGAGGTGCTGAACGAGGTGGAGTCCGAGCACCACACCACGCCAGAGGACTACACAAAGCGCTACGACGCGATTGTGGAGGGCATCCGCAAGGTGAGCCCGGAGACGAAGTTCGTGGGTCTGGCGCTGGGCAACGCGGGCGGCAATCCGCAGTTCTACGAGTACTTCCTGAACGCGAAGAACCACAAGGCCGGGGTCCCGCTGGACTACATCTCGTTCCACTTTTACGCCATGCCAGGGCTGGACGAGTCGCTGGACGGCTGGCAGCACACGTTCTTCAACCAGGCGGATGGATTCCTGGCGACGACGCGGTTCATCATTGCCATCCGGGACCGGCTCTCACCCGCGACCAAGCTGGACACGGATGAGCTGGGGGTGATTTTGCCCACGGACCTCCAGGAGATTGCAGCCTCCAAGGCACAGCCGGACCACATTCCCCACCGCTACTGGAATGCGGCCGGCGCGCTGTATGGGTACCTGTTTGTGGAGCTGACCAAGCTGGGCGTGGACGTGATCGGCGAGTCGCAACTGGTGGGGTATCCGTCGCAGTTCCCGAGCGTGTCCATGATCGACTACAACAACGGCAAGCCCAATGCGCGGCTGCGGGTGCTTGGGCTGATCAAGGACAACTTCCACGCGGGCGACAAGCTGGCAGCGAATGCGGAGCAGGGCTTTGGGCCGACCAACATCGTGGTGCAGGGGTTCCTGACGCCGCAGGGGAAGAAAGTCCTGCTCATCAACAAGTCGAACAGCGAACAGACCCTGAAGCTGCAGGCAGAGCTGGCCAACGGGGCAACGCTGACCGTGGATGAGCAGACCGGCGACGAAGCGCCGCGGGCGGGCGAGGCAGAGGGCGCGGAGCTGAAGCTCGCGCCATTTGCGGTGACCGTGCTGACGGCGCCGTAGGCAGGATGAGCATTGCACTGCCAACGGGCCGCTCTTTTCGAGCGGCCCGTTGGCAGTGCGGTCAAGCCATTTCAGTAATACAGACCGACGTTGGTTGCAGTCCATGAAGCACTTCTTTGTTCTACCGTCACCCAGACTGGGCCGCCAAAAGTGCCATGGCCACCGCCGGTGCGCGTCACCCAATAACGGAAAATAATCGATCCTGGGTGGGTATATTTCCCGGTGAGTTTCCACTTATTCATGACAAAGTTCCTGTCGATAGCACAGTCTTCTGAACTAACTGGCATCGCCTTGCAGTCGCCGGACCGCATGGCAAGCAGAACCCGTTCCCCTTCCCGCTCCGGGGCACGATCGCGGAGTGGATTCCAGAGGGCGAACCGCTGCTCATCGATTGGGTCCTCGCATTCGCAGGCCCTCGCCTTCGTTTCCAGGTAGCGAAGGCCGAGCCAGCCGGCACCGGCGAGGATCAGCAAAAGCAAAAACCCGCCGCCAATCAATCCTCTTTTTCGCGGTGTCATGCGCCCAAGTATAGGTCGTGAGGTCGGCCGAGCGATATCCAAACGCCTAAAGATCGAGCTTGGCGAGAAGCTGCTCCATCGTCAGATCGTGATGAGCGGCGATTCGCTTGAGGATGCTGGAGAGGGTTCCGGTCTTGAGGGGCTGGTGGTGGGGGATGACTTCGTGATTCTCGCCGTCCAGTTGGGTCGTTACGCGAATATGCGATCCATGCTGGCGGGTCTGTTCGTAACCGAGAACGCGGAGGGCCTTCACCAGAGTGGCGCCGTCGATATCGCGCGGCAGCTTCATGCAGCCAGGACTTCGTCACGGACAAAGTGAAGGCGGATCAGTTTCGGCATCGCGTCCGGGTCATCGAAGTAGCAGCGGACGGCGTCGCGGACCATCTGGCGCAACTCGTCCAACGTCTCGCCCTGGGTGTGGATGCCGTAGCCAAGACACGAGGCTGTGTAGCCACCGTCCACCTCGTCCTCGCGCACCTCAAAGATGATTTCGGTCATGGTAACCAATACCTCTCAATTTCCGATGGTAGCAAACTTTGAGAAAAAGAAAGGGCCGCTCGATGAGAGCGGCCCGTTGGCGTTTCGAGTTGTGGATGAGGGCGAGTGCGGCGCAAGCCGCTGTTGGCCCCACCGCATGTGGTTATGCCGGGGAGGGTGAGCCCTCGGGGTAGGTTGGACCGCCGCGGGTCTCGGGCTTGAGCACCTGCTGGACGTCGCCGCTGCCCTTGTCACTGGGCGAGGCGAGGCTGGAGCGCATGGGGGGCAGTTCCTGGCCCTCGATGAGCATCCGGACCTCTTCGGCGTCGATGGTCTCACGCTCCAGGAGCGCAGCGGCGATGCGGTGCATGGCCTCAGCGTGGGAGTCGACGATGGAGTGAGCCGACTGGTAGGCCTCGTCGATGAGGCGGCGCACTTCAAGATCGATCTGGCGCGCCGTCTCCTCGGAGAAGTCGCGGTGCTGCGCGATCTCGCGGCCAAGGAAGATCTGCTCCTCCTTCTTGCCGAAGGTGAGCGGACCAAGGCGGCTCATGCCGTACTCGCAGACCATGCGGCGGGCGAGGTCGGTGGCGCTTTCAATGTCACTGCCCGCGCCGGTGGACATCTGGTTGAGGAAGATCTCCTCAGCCACGCGTCCACCGTAGGCGATGGCGAGCCGGGTCTCGAGGTACTCGCGGGTGTAGTTGTGGCGGTCGCCGGGCAGGAAGATGGTGACGCCGAGGGCCATGCCGCGGGGGATGATGGTGACCTTGTGGATGGGGTCGGAGTGCACGTGCTTGAACGAGACCAGGGCATGGCCTGCCTCGTGGTAGGCGGTGACCCGCTTTTCCTCGTCGGTCAGCAGCATGGACTTGCGTTCCGCGCCCATGAGCACCTTGTCCTTGGCCAGCTCGAAGTCGTACATGGTGACTTGCTTGCGGTTGACGCGGGCGGCGTTGAGGGCGGCCTCGTTGACCATGTTGGCCAGGTCGGCGCCGCTGAAGCCGGGTGTGCCGCGGGCCAGCACGTTGAGGTTGGTGTCGTCGGAGACGGGCACCTTCTTGACGTGTACGCGGAGGATCTCTTCGCGGCCGCGGACATCGGGCAGCCCGACCACGACGCGGCGGTCAAAGCGGCCGGGGCGGAGCAGGGCGGGGTCGAGCACGTCGGGGCGGTTGGTGGCGGCGACCAGGATGACGCCGTCGTTGGATTCAAAGCCGTCCATCTCGACGAGGAGCTGGTTGAGCGTCTGCTCGCGCTCGTCGTGCCCGCCTCCGAGACCTGCGCCGCGATGGCGGCCGACCGCGTCGATTTCGTCGATGAAGATGATGCAGGGGGCGTTCTTCTTGCCCTGTTCGAAGAGGTCGCGGACGCGGCTTGCGCCGACGCCGACGAACATCTCAACGAAGTCCGAACCGGAGATGGAGAAGAAGGGAACGTTGGCCTCGCCGGCAACGGCGCGGGCCAGCAGCGTCTTGCCGGTTCCCGGAGGTCCGACGAGAAGCACGCCCTTGGGGATGCGTCCGCCGAGCTTCTGGAACTTCTGCGGCTCGCGGAGATATTCGATGATCTCCTTGAGCTCTTCCTTGGCCTCGTCCACGCCGGCCACGTCTTTGAAGGTGACCTTCTTCTGCTGCATTGAGAGGAGGCGGGCGCGGCTCTTGCCAAACGACAGCGCCTTGTTGCCCCCCGACTGCATCTGGCGCATCATGAAGAACCAGAAGCCGATAAGCAGCAGGAAGGGCGCGCCGTTGATGAGGATGGGCACGAGCATGTTGCTCTGCTGTTCCTTCTTGGCGAAGTTGACCTTGTTGGCCAGCATGGCCTTTTCCAGGTCGTCGTAGTGCTCGCCGACCGTGGTGTGGAACTGGTCTTTGGGAGAAGCTTTGAGGTGGCCGTGGAGTTCAATGCCCTGGATGGCCGCATCCTGGACGAGACCCTGCTGAACCTTGTCGTACAGATCGGAGTAGGGGATCTCCGTATCCTTGCCCGTGCCTTGGCTCTTTTGCACCACGCCCCAGAGAAGCATGAGGCAGATGAGAATGAAGACCCAGAACATGATGGTTTTGACGGTCGAATTCACCAGTAATCCTCTTTTCGGGCGATGGAGAAACCGCTGACTGCGCCAGCCGGTTCGCCTGCACCTTTTCCTTAGACGCTGTGACGTTCCACGAAGTCACAGAAACTACGCCGACCCTCCGGAGCAGAAAGGGACCCCGGCCGCCCGCAAGGGCAGTAACTCTGATTGTACTCCCGAACAAGTGGAAATGAGCGGCCTTGCGGAAGGCAGTTCCAAGCTGGAATTGAGCCGGCTAACAAGTGCCGGAAACGTCCGGGGAGGAGGGCTTTGGGGTAGCGGAGAGCGCCGTGACCGCGATGCCGAAACCGGGGGCAGGCTCCAGTTCCACGCCCTGCATCCAGAGGATGCGGCCACCGGCCTCAACAACGGGCCAAAGCGCGCGGGCGGAGCCGGTAACGCGCAGACGCTCCAGCACTTCCTTGACCTTGCGGGGGCCGGAGGAGTGGCGGAGGGTGACGCGGTCGCCGGGACGCCAGTTGCGGAGGGTTGCTGCGCTGGGCTGCTCGGCCGGGGAGGCGGCCGGTGAACCCGGAGCGAGATCAATGCGCACGCGGAGGCCGAAGGCGGGGGCGTCCGTCTCGCCGGGAATGGGGAGGGAATATTCGGGTGGGGGCTGGGCCGTTGCCGAGCCTGCCCCGGAGGCGGGGAGGACGGCGAGGCGCAGTTCGCGGGGGGTGCGCTCTGCCTGGAGCCCCTGGGCCAACTGGAGCTTTTGGCCCGCACGGCCCGTGAGGGCCAGGGTGCGAAGGGCTTCGGTGGCGGGGAAATCCGGCGCCGCGCCGAGAAGCCCGGCAACGTGGCGCAGCAGGCGGCGCTGCAGAGCGGAAGCGAGAGCGGCAAAGCGGATGACGTCGAGGGCCAGATCGTCGCCGCCGGCGCGCCCTCCGCCCCGGACGGGCCGTCCGGAGAGGATGAGCTGCGGGGCGACACGGGCCAGCTCCGCCTGCCACCATGCCTCCTCGTCGCGGGCAAGCTGGGACATCTGGGAGAGGTGGTCGCGCAGGCGAGGGTTCCAGCCCTCAAGGAGGGGCAGGAGTTCATGGCGGATGCGGTTGCGGGTGAAGGCGGTGTCGCGGTTGGAGGAGTCGTCGCGCCAGGGCTGGCCGAGATCGTTGAGGAAGGACTCCACCTGCGCCCGGGTGGCGGCCAGCAGGGGGCGGAGGATGCGGCCCTCGGGGAAGTCGACCACGGGATGGATGCCGCCGAGACCCTCGGTCCATGCGCCGCGGAGAAACTTGGCCAGGACGGTCTCCGCCTGGTCGTCGAGGGTGTGGGCGGTGGCGACGGCGTCGAGGGGCGTTTCGGCCAGCAGGCGGCGGAACCAGGCGTAGCGCAGGCGGCGGGCGGCTTCCTCGATAGATTCGCCGGACTCTCGGGCCTCGGCTGCGGTATCGACCCGGGCCTCGTGGAAGGGCAGGTTGAGCTCCGCCGCTAGACTGTGGGCGAAGGCGAGGTCGGCGTCGGCCTCCGCGCCGCGCAGACCGTGGTGCAGGTGGGCGGCGTGGAGGACAAGGCCGAGTTCCCTGCGCTGCTCGGCGAGAGCGCGGAGCAGCGCCACTGAGTCTGCCCCCCCGGAGAGGCCGACGGCGAGGCGCAGGCCGGGACGGAGCAGCGTGGCGTCAATGGGAAGGGTGGAGCGCACCAGAGGATGATAGCGCCTGGGCGGTCGATGCCCCCGTAAGTTGCAGGGCTGAACCGGCGCGGTTCGATGTATACTCCACCCCGTATGCAAGTCTTTGCGATTCTTCCAGCGGCGGGCCTGGGGACCCGGATGGCAGGCCCTCAGCCCAAACAGTTTCTCGCCCTCGATGGAGTTCCCATCCTGATTCACTCGCTGCGCGCCTTTGCGGCGGTGGAGCGGGTGACGGCGATTTATGTGGCGGTGCGCAAGCCGGAGATGGAGCGCGTGGAGGCACAGGTGGCCGAGTACGGGTTTACCGGCCGGGTGCGCATGGTGGAGGGCGGCAACAACCGGCAGGAGTCGGTGAGCCACGCGCTGGCCGCGCTGCCGGCCGCGGACGACGACATTGTGCTGGTGCACGACGCGGTGCGCCCGCTGATTGACGCGGCCACCATTGAGCGGACCATCGACGCAGTCATCGAACATGGCGCGGCCATCGTGGGCCTGCCGGCGGTGGACACCATCAAGCAGGTGGAGCGGACGGCGCATGGGGCATTGATCACCTCGACGATTCCGCGCGAGTTTGTGGTGCTGGCGCAGACGCCGCAGGGCTTCCGCTATGGGCTGCTGCAGAGGGCCTTTGCGGAGGCCACGGAGGATGGGTTTGTAGGCACCGACGAGGCCTCGGTTGTGGAGCGGGCCGGAGCGCCGGTGGCCGTGGTGCACGGTTCTCAGGTTAATCTGAAGATTACCCAGCCGGGCGACCTGGAGCTGGCGGAGTTTTACCTGAAGCAACGCGCGCGCTGAACGCCGCTGATCGAAGAGGCCGGAGACCCGGCCGCCGTACGCTACTCTCGGACAGGCACGGAGACCATGGAAACACGGATTGGATTTGGCTTTGACTCGCACGTATTCAAGCCGGGCGTGACGCTGCGCATTGGCGGGCTGACGCTGGACCACCCCGAGGGCCTGGCCGGCCACTCCGACGGCGACGTGCTGCTGCACGCCATTACCGACGCCCTGCTGGGCTCGGTGGCGGCGGGCGACATCGGGAGCTTTTTTCCGCCGGGCGACCCGCGCTGGAAGGACGCCGACTCGGCCATCTTCCTGAACCTGGCGCTGGAGGAGTTGCAGCACGCGGGATTCCGCATTGTGAACGTGGATACCACGCTGATTCTGGCGGCGCCCAAGATTTCGCCCATCTCCGGGGAGATGCGCGTGCGGGTGGCCGACCTGCTGGGCGTGGAGATGGACCAGGTAAGCATCAAGGCCAAGACCCCCGAGGGGCTGAACCTGGACCACGTGGCGCAGTGCCACGCAGTGGTGCTGGTGGAGCGCGCCGCGGAGCCGGAAGAGCTGAAGAGCATGAGCGCGGTGATTGAGAGCCAGCGGCAGCTTGAAGACGTGGTCGAGGACCTGCTGAGTTCGGTGCACGGCGTGCCGAAGAAGCGGGTAATCGCGCCGCTCTATGACACGGACGACATTACGTAGGGGCAGGGGTCAGCTTTTGCTGAGACGGGGGCAGGCAGGCGGCCTAGACCAGCAGAACCGGGACTCCGTACCGGGTGAGCTGCTTGTCGCTGGTCACCAGGATCAGGCCTTCCGCCAGCGCTTGCGCCACCAATAGCCTGTCGAACGGGTCGCGATGATGAAATGGCAGGGCAGTTGCAGTTTCCACGTGCCGGAAGGTGATCAAGAGCTCGTTGAACCCGTATGCCGCCGCCAACTCGCTGACAGGAATGCGCAGACTCAGCTGGTTCAAGGCGAAGTTGATGCCCAGTTCCCAGGCGGTCGCTGCACTCACAAAGACGCTGGACCGCGGCAATCGAGTGAGGAGTTGGGTTCGAGCAAGACGCTGATTTTCCCCATCAAGCCAAAGCAACACATGAGAATCAAGCAGGTACCCGGCAGGACTCAACGAAGGGCCTCACGAAGCGGGTCTTCTTCGTCTCCCAGAAAATAGTCGATGGGAATGTCCTCATAGAAGGCCTCGGGAAGTTTCGGAAGCCCGAGCAAATTCTGACCAAAGGGCAGTGGGCCGGAGGCAGTTTCCTCTGGAATTGCCGCAGACAGCCTCGCCATCGGCTTGCCGGCCTTGGCAATCACGATCTCCTCGCCCTTCGCGGCCCGCTCCACCAGGCTGGAGAGCTGGGTCTTTGCCTCGTAGAGATTGACCTGGGTGACGGCCATGGAACGGACCTCCGACGCTCTGATTGTGCGCCTCTTGGTGGTGTTGGTCAAGTTGGTCAAGTCAAGGTACTGTCCGGGCGATGCCGGAGAATCCAGGGGAATGTCGCGCGGGTTCTCTTTTTTATTTGCGGATTTGGCGGTTTGGCCTTACCTTGGCTCTGAGTTCCCAACCCAACCCTGGAGCGTTCCTTATGCACTTTGTGGCAATGATGATGCAGAGCACCCCTGACCCGGCGGCAATCCAGAAGGCGATGATCGCCATCATTCCAATCTTCATGCTCTTCCTATTGCTGGTTCTGGCCATCGTGATCGTGCCCTTCTGGTTCATCTGCAAGAAGGCCGGCTTCTCGCCCTGGCTTTCCCTGTTGAACGTGGTGCCCTTCGGCAATCTGATCCTGATCTATGTTCTGGCCTTCGCCGACTGGAAGGTTGTGCCCGCGCCTGTGCCGGGATGGCAGCAACCGCCGTATCCGCCGCAAAGCTAGCAGCCCATTTGCAAGGGAGAGAAGTGGAAACATCGATTCTGCTTCTATCGGAAATATTGTGGAACGATTTTGGTGCCCGGAGGGGGACTTGAACCCCCACGACCTGTCATAGTCTGCGGATTTTAAGTCCGCTGCGTCTGCCAGTTTCGCCATCCGGGCACGGGTTGGCTTCCACCACGCATTATCGTACCTGAGCGCAGGAGGCACGAATACCCTGGAGCTTGGCAGGATTGCATCCCTGGACCGGGCTAACTCTATTGCGACTTGCGGAAATTGATCGCTTCTCCGTCGAGCCGATATTCGGCAGAGCAGACATCGCCGCCGCAGATCATTGCGTCCCCGCAGCATAGCTGGCGGCGTGTGATCAAGCCCATGGTGCCGCAGCGGGGGCAGGACATGACGGCAACGTAGGGGTTTTGCGCATGACCCATCTTCGCCTGGTTTTCCAGCACGAATACCGTTCCGGGGTCCATTCTTTCGGGGATCCATTCTTCCAGAAACTGCAAATCGGCTGACATGGTGCCCTCCGGTTTGGTTGAAAAAACGGGGCAACCCATCGACCGGCCGCTCCCGTTGCACAACAACAGCAGGCTGCGAATGGCTTCCCGGAGGATGGAACTCCTCCGGTCAAGGACAGTGTGGGCTGCGGTGGCCGTTGAAGTCAACCGGAATCGCAAGCCTCGCTTGATGAAATGGATTCCCTTCGGGCCCGGCTCAAACGGGAACGGCTATCTGCCAGCCCCTGAGGCCGCGCTTTGCGGGCCGGCCAGCGCATCGATAGCCCGGTATGTTTCCATGTTGCGCAGGATTCCTTCAACGTACTCGCGGGTCTGGGTAAAGGGAATCGACTCAACGAACTCGTCCATGCCCTGGTAGGGGCCGGCGGCCTCCCAATCGACCACGCGCTCGTCGCCTGCGTTGTAGGAGGCCAGCGCGTACTCGGTCACCCCGCCAAAGCGTTCCAGTCTCTCGCGGAGATAACGTGTGCCCAGGCGAATGTTGGTGGCCGGATCGAGCAGTTGAAAGGTCTCAAAGTGGCTCATTCCTTCTTCATGGGCCATCGCCTTGCCCACCGAAGGCAGCAACTGCATCAGCCCGTAGGCGTTCGCGTAGGAGATCACGGAAGGGTTGAACTCCGACTCCTGGCGAATGAGCGACGCTACGAGGTAGGGATCGAGATTGTTCTTGGCCGACTCCGCCTTGATGGTGCCCCACCATGGCTCGGGAAAGAGGATGCGCCAGTATGCCAAGGGAATCGCTTTGATGGGGGCGGTTGCGGCATACGGCAGCGCCCGCTTGAGCGCGCGCATGGCCCGGAATGCCTCGCCATACGAGGCGTAGATCTGCGCCTCAGCCAGAGCGCTCCAGGAGGAAGAGTCCGGGTCGGCCGCGATCTCCTGCGCGATGTAGTCGTTCAGCCCAGCATTGGCGAGCAGCTTTGCCTTGGCCAGGTGTGGGCTGTTGGTGGGGAAGCTCTCCTGCAACTGCGGCACCGGGGGCGCCTGAATGCGATCGAGTTCAGGGGTGGCCTCAACCGGCGCATTCCCCAGCGCTGTGAGCCGCTGACGAGCCATCTGCGCATAGAAAAAGTGCTGGTAGGCGCGAACCAGGGTGCGGTAGTTGGCTGCCGCCTGGGCCGGCTTGCGGTCCTGGGTCTCGTAGAGGCGGCCGCGCCAGTAGAGGGCTGAAACCGTCTCCGTGGCGCCTGGATAGAGGCGGATTTGCTCGTCAAAAAGTCGGGTGGCGTCGGCATAGAGCCCCTGCCGGTAGCTCAGCCAACCTGCACGCCAGTGGGCGGCGGCCGCGTATTTGTGCGACGGGAAATGCGTGGCCAGATAGCTGTAGTAGCCTGCCGCAACCGCATAGTCACGGCGCAGCATGTACATGTTTCCACTGGAGTAGAGCGCCTCGGCCAGCCACTGGCTCTGCGGAAACCTCGACTTCAGGGCGTCCACCACCTGGGCCTGGTAGCTGAGATCACTGCGATTCCGCGCCAGTTCCATCAGCAGGTAGAGGCGGCGCGCGCCATTCTCGTTCTGCGCGTCGGCCAGCGCCTCGGCCTGCGCGGTGGACAGCTTTTTCAGCTTCAGATCGCAGGCCGCCGCCGCCACGGCAAAGCCGTTACGGCTCTCCGGGTCCAGGCTCGACTGGCGCGCCAGTGCACGGTACTGCTCTCCGGCGTCGCCATAGCGCCCGGCGTTGTAATAGGCGTCGCCCAGACTGCGCAACTCCGCAATGGTGAGGCTGGTTTCGGCTCCCATCGCCGTGAGCCGTGCCCGCGCAACCTCCGCCTCAGAACTGAGCGGATGCGCCAGCAGCAGGCGCTTGAAGAGGCGGTCGGCATCCTGCGTCTTACCCAGGGCAAAGGCTACCTGCCCCTGCGCAAGCTGGTAGCCTGGGCGGTCCTCTGCGCCTGTGCCGGCGGCCGCCGTCAGCTCGCGCTGCGCTCCCGCGGCGTCTCCCATGGCAACCAGCGCGCTGGCCTCGAGTTCCGGGGCCTGGTCGACAAAGATGCTGTCTGGATAGCGCAGGGCAAACCCTTGCAGAAGCTGCTCGGCCGCTGCCTCGCTGCCCGCCTCGTGATTGGCGCGCGCCGCCAGAAAGTCGGCGTAGTCGGCCAGTTCCCCACCCGCCTGCCGCGCCTGCCGCAGGCTGGTGACAGCCTCCGAAAAGCGCTTGTCCAGCAGATAGGCGTGGCCCAGCGCCAGGTAAGCCGCGCCCGCCGCTTCTCCGGTGTGATGGTGCGCGTAATCCGTGACGCCGGTGTAAGCGGCCGGCGTGCGAAGAGTCGCCAATTGCTGGGCCATGGGCCGCAGTTCCGCCGAGGCAACGAACGCCAGCTTGATCCGCGCCGCACGCGCGCGCCTCTTCGCCTTGGTTGCGGGACTGGCAGCGACCCTTCCCTTCTTGCCTTTTTTGGCCGGCGCTTTGGCTTTGTGCGTCTTCGATGCAGTCCTGGCGGCTGGGCTTGCCGCAGCAGCTGTCGAGCTCTGAGCGCAGGCCGGGAAGGTCAAGAGAAAAAGCGCCAGCAGGCACGCAAGGGAGCGGGAGAAGAAGACCGGGATGGAAGATGGGGAAGGCGCGACCCTCATACTCACACTTTAAGCTGCTTTGATCGGCAGTTGCCGGCCGGGAACCATCGCCGTTACGCCGTTACTCACCATTGTGGGATATCGACTCATCCCCCAGGACGGCGGCCGGCGCCACTTCTCCGGTTTGGTCCACCCCGCTGCCGTCCTTTACACTCATCTTTTGCGGGCCTCGCTTCTGCCGAGTCTTCTGGCCTGCGGAAATTTCGCAACCAACCTTC
Source organism: uncultured Acidobacteriaceae bacterium (assembly GCA_903849645.1). GTDB lineage: Bacteria > Acidobacteriota > Terriglobia > Terriglobales > Acidobacteriaceae > Telmatobacter. Next base: position 124,255 of record CAINJJ010000030.1, read on the forward strand.
ATGGCGACCATCCAACCTATTGCAGGTGAACTCGAGCCGCATCCCGACGTAGCCCTTGTTGAGAGGGTACGCGGCGGCGATGTGTCGGCCTACGACACCCTGGTGCGCAAGTACGAGCGCCAGGTCTTTCGTATCGCCCAGCACATCACGCAGAACCGGGAGGATGCTGAAGACGTCATGCAGGACGCATTCCTGAAGGCGTATGAAAAGCTCGAGCAATTTCAAGGGAATTCGAAGTTCTACACATGGCTGGTTCGGATTGCGGTCAACGAAAGCCTGATGCGCCTGCGCAAGCGGCGCACTGGAAAAATGGTCTCGATCGACGAAGATATCGAGACCGACGAGGGCAGTGTTCCGCGCGACCTGGCCGACTGGGCGCCGGACCCCGAGCAGAACTACAGCCAGACGGAGCTGGCCGAGATTCTGGAGAAGACCATCAAGGGATTGCCGCCGGGGTTCAAGGTTGTGTTCGAGTTGCGCGACGTGCAGGGGCTCTCGACCGAGGACACGGCAGAGGCGCTCGGGTTGAGCGTGCCGGCAGTCAAGTCGCGGCTGCTTCGGGCGCGGTTGCAATTGCGCGAGCGGCTGAGCCGCTACTTCCGCAGGAAAAAAGGGGTTGAGAAATGACGTGCACCGAGTTTCTGGCCCTTCTGGACGACCTGATCGACGACTCGGTAAGCACCGAGACGCGCGCGGAACTGCAGGAACACCTGCGCGGGTGCGACCACTGCGAAGTGACCCTCAACACGACGCGCAAGACCATTGAGATTTATCGCTCCCATGAGATCTATGACCTTCCCGCGGGCCTCCGCGAGCGGCTCCATGCCGCCATCATGGCGCGGTGCAAGAAGGGCTGCTGATCCGTTCAGCCTTGGAGCGGTGGGTCCCTTCGCTTCCCTTCTGGCACTCACCCCGCGGCATCATTTACCCTTGGCGAAGGTATGAATCTCAAGCAGACACTTCTGTTTCCCGCATTTGCAGTGGCCTTTGCTGCCGCGGCATCGACCGTGGCATTTGCCCAGCAGGCCGCCAAGCCCGCCGACGACCTGCCCGACGCGCCCCAGGCAACCGCCGCGGCGCTCATTGCGCCCAACGGGCCAACCGTCGTCATGGACACCTCCATGGGGCGCATCACCTGCCAGTTCTTTGAGAAGCAGGCGCCCAAGACGGTGGCCAACTTCATCGCTCTGGCGGAGGGCGCCAAGGACTGGATCGACCCCGCCACCTCCCGCAAGGTGCACAACAAGTCCCTTTACAACGGCACGGTCTTTCATCGCGTGATTCCGGAGTTCATGGTCCAGGGCGGCGACCCCACCGGAACCGGCATGGGCGACCCCGGCTACTCCTTTGAAGACGAACTCGACCCCGACCTGAACTTCAACGTGCCGGGACGGCTGGCGATGGCCAACTCCGGGCCCAACACCAACGGCAGCCAGTTCTTTATTGCCGAGGTGCCCGTGGAGCACCTCAACCAGCACCACACCATCTTTGGCCAGTGCGACGAGTCGAGCTTGCTGGTGGTCAAGACCATCGCCCGCGTGGAGCGCGACAGCCAGGATAAGCCACTTACGCCGGTGGTGCTGAAGAAGGTGACCATCGTCCGCGAAGGGCAGCCGATGCCGCCTGCCCCCGCAGCAGCACCAGCCGCCGCGCCGAAGTCGTAGATTAGGACGTTCAACCCAACAGGATTCAGGCGCCTCAGGTATTCACTTCCATGACCTGCGATGTCCTGGACCGCACGCTGAATTGAGGAGTTATTCATGTCACTCGCAGCAGGAACCTACGCCGTCTTCACCACCACCGAAGGCAAGATCACCGTTCGCCTCTTTGAGACCGACGCGCCCATTACGGTCAAGAACTTCATCGAACTCGCCGAGGGCGGCAAGGAGTGGACTCACCCGACCACGAAGGTCAAGTCCACAGACAAGCTCTTTGACGGCACCATCTTCCATCGCGTCATTCCGGATTTCATGATTCAGGGCGGAGATCCCACCGGCACCGGCATGGGCGGACCCGGCTATCGCTTCCAGGACGAGACCAAGGGCTCGCCGCACAAGTTTGACAAGGCCGGCAAGCTGGCCATGGCCAACAGCGGCCCCGGAACCAACGGCTGCCAGTTCTTTATCACCGTGGCGGCCACGCCATGGCTGACGGGCAACCACACCATCTTTGGTGAAGTGGTGGAGGGCCAGGAGATCGTGGTCAACATCTCGAAGGTTCCCCGCGGCGGCCAGGACAAGCCCCACAAGCCGGTGGTGCTGGAGTCGGTGATCATCGAGCGGGTCAGCTAACACCCCCACGAATCAAACGAGCGCGCTTCCTTTGTTTGGGAGGCGCGCTCGTTCTATTTGAAGCGCCGGGAGAGGTGAAGCGGCCCGTGCGCGGCTCACTGACCGTCCTGAAATCCTTGCAAGTTCTCAGCTAGGCCCCGCCGCAGAGGCCCAGGATTGCTTCGCCGAAGCGCTCCACCTTGGCCGGGCCCATGCCGCTCACACTGAGCAACTCCCGCGGGTTGGCCGGGCGGGCGTGGGCCAGAGCCGCGAGGGTGCGGTCGTTCAACACCATGTAGGCCGGGAGCCCGAGCCGTTTGGCCTCGGCGGCGCGCCACTCTTTCAGCCGGGCGGCCACTGCCTCGCCCTTCGCCGAAAGCTTGACCGGCTCCGGCGCGGACGCTTCCGCCCTTGCGCCGATGGATTTTTGAGACGCAGCCTTCTTGCGCGGGGCGGGCGGCGCGGGGCCCCGGCCTCCAAACTCCTCCACGATGCCGTCGCTGATGAGCAGGGCCACGGGCGTGGTGGGGCGCATCTCCAGACCCGAGTCCGTCAGCCGCACCTTGCGAAAGCGGATCACCTCGCCATCCTTCTCAAACTCCGCCTCTTCCATCTCGATCAAGCCGGCGCGGACCATGGCATCGAGCAGGGCGTCGAACTCGTTGCGGCTCATGCGGCCCACCAGGTCGAGGTTGCGCTGCAGGGTGCCGGTCGCCTTGTAGTCCACGGCCCGCAGTTCGTCGGCAATGGCCTGAGCCAGTTCCCTTTCCACCGCCGTGCCCCGGCGGAACAGCCGCAGCACAGCCCCGCCTGGGTCGCAGACGTCGCAGATGCCGCACAACTTGCTGGCGTCCTCCACATCTCCGAAGTGGCGGACCAGGGCAGCCATGCGGCACTCGCTGGAGGTTGTGAAGCGCAGCACTTTCTCAAACTGCTGGGAACGGTGCTGCGCCTGCACGGTGTAGGTCTTCTTCCAGCCGGGGCCGCCCGCTGTCACGTTGCCGCCAAAGTCCACCTTTGCCCCGCCGTGGATCTCGAGCTTTTCCAGAGCCTTGTCAAACTCCTCTTCACTCAGTTTTGACTCACTGCGCAGCTCCTCAAAGGCCCGCGGCGTCTCGTCCAGCGCATTGAATACCTGGGTCAGGTGGTCGGCCGGCGGATAGTCGCGGTTGAGAAAGAAGTCGTGGGTGCGCTGGTCGGCATAGCTGTGCATGAGGTAGGTGCGGCTGAGAGCGCCATCGCGCCCGGCGCGGCCAATCTCCTGGTAGTAGCCCTCGAGGGTGCCCGGCAGGCCGGCGTGGATGACGGTGCGGACATCCGCCTTGTCAATGCCCATGCCGAAGGCGATGGTGGCCACCACGGCCTCCAGTTCGCAGGACTGGAAGGCGCGCTGCACACGGTCGCGCGTCTCGGCGTCGAGCCCGGCGTGGTAGGCTGCCGCGGGAATGCGCCGGGAGAGCTCCTCGGCCAGCTTTTCCGCACCCTTGCGGGAGGTTGCGTAGACAATGGCGGGTCGGCGCGCGGGGTCGGCCAGGAGGCCGCAGATGGCCGCCGCCCGGTCCGGGACCGGCACCTCGACCACTTCGATGGCCAGGTTGTCACGCCGGAAGCCGTGGATGAACTTTGCCGGCTTGATGAGGCCCAGTTGGGCCAGAATGTCGGCCTGGACGGCGGGCGTGGCGGTGGCGGTGAGGGCCAGTACGGGCGCAGGGCGCAGCGCGGGCAGGTATTGGCCCAGCATCCGGTAGTCGGGCCGGAAGTCGTGGCCCCATTGCGAGATGCAGTGCGCCTCGTCGATGGCGATGAGGGCTGGCTTGCGCTTGGCGAGCATCTCGCCGAAGCCCGGCACCCGCAGCCGCTCCGGCGCAATGAACAGGAACTGCAGGCTGCCCTGCAGATAGTCGATGCAGGCCTGACGGGCGGCGGAGCGGTCCATGCCGGAGTGGACCCGGCCGACCCTCATGCCGAGCGCGGTGAGCTTGGCGGCCTGGTCTTCCATGAGGGCGATGAGCGGCGAGATGACGAGCGCCGTGCCGCCAAGGGCGATGGCGGGCAACTGGTAGCAGAGGCTCTTGCCAAAGCCGGTGGGCATGACCAGCAGCAGGTCGCGGCCATCGATGGCGGCGCGGCAGACCACTTCCTGGTTGGCGCGGAACTGCGCGAAGCCAAAAACGGAGGCGAGGAGCGCACGCAGGTCCTGCGAATTGGAGGAGGTAGTCACGAAGGGAAGATCAAGCAAAGCGGGATTCGCGCCGTGCAGGAGCGGTCCCTGAATCCAACTTTACAGGAGCGGCACCGCGTGGCTCGCCGGCTGGGGTACCATTTCCCTGTTTGCAAATCCTGTCGCGCATGGCGCTGACTGCGGCAAGGATGCGCCGGAGGCTCTGCCTTTGCATTGTTTGAATCGTTCGCGTTTCATGGTTCCATCTCTGTTGTCCGGCATTGGAATTTTGGCGGTTGCCGCTGTTCTCTGCGCCGCGCAATCCGGGTTTCTGAGCCGATACAGGGGCGCGCCGTTCCACGACAGCCGCACGCTGGGCGGGCCGCAGGTCATTCCGGGCAAGGTGCAGTGCGCCTACTACGACCTGGGCGGCGAGGGCGTTGCGTATCACGACACGGACGCCCGGAACCACGGCAGCGGCGAGTTGAACCCCGCCGACGGAAGCTATCTGAACGAGTTCCGGATGAGCGAGGGCGTGGACATCTCCTATACCAAGATGAAGCACGATCCGCCGATTGACGACAGCCCCTATGACAAGGTGCTGCCGCCGGCTGACCTGCTCTATGTGGGCTGGACGGAGCCGGGCGAGTGGTTCAACATCACTGTGGAGACGGCCTACGCGGGCAAATACACGGCCGACCTGCTCTATACCTCAAACCGCGGAGGCTCGATCTCCATCGACGTGAACGGCGCGGCGGCGACTGGCCCCCTGGCTATTACGACGACCTACGACGCGGCGGACCCGGTGGCGTGGCGGCAGTGGCACCATTGGAAGCTGGCGCAGGGCATTGCGACCGTGCACCTGCCCGCGGGCAAGAGCGTGCTGACGGTCCACATTGTGACCGGAGGGCAGATGAACCTGGCCACGCTGGAGTTCCGTCACGTTGGCTGAGGCAGCGGGTGGCGGTGATCACGAGCAAGCAGTCCAGCGGGGGTTGGGGCCGGGCAGGAGTCGTGCGATTGGCTGGCGGAGGCCTGTGGAAAAGTTGAGGGAAACCTCTTAAAAACGCCCAATTTTGCACTGTTTTCTTGGGATTTCCCAATTTGAGGAATTCCGACCTGCCTTATCCACAAAAACCCTTCCAGCGGCCGTTGACCCCACCCCCCTCACTCCGTAGAGTCTGTAATCGGAGGGCAGCAATTCCCCGCGCATCCTGGTGGGTGAAGGGTTGTCTCCGGGTTGCGAGCGAGACTCAGGCATCACATCATGAAGTTGGAGCGAACATGCTGAAACTGAAGAAGATCCACATTCTCGGCTTCAAGAGCTTTTGCGACCGCACGGAGTTGACCGTGCCGGGAACAGGCATTGCCGTGGTGGTGGGGCCGAATGGTTGCGGCAAGTCCAACATTCTGGACGGGGTGAGCTGGGTTCTGGGCGAGCAGAGCGCCAAGACGCTGCGCGGCACGCACATGCAGGACGTGATTTTTGCCGGCACCAGGGACCGCAAGGCCCTGGGCATGGCGGAGGTGACGGTCACGATGGTGGACCCGGCGGCCTACGAAGGGCCGATTCCGGTGGAGCCTGAAGTGGCAGTGGAGCACGAGGGGCCAACAGACTGGGACGAGGACGAGGTGCGCCGCCAGAGGGCCAGCGAGGCCGAAGAGATTATTGCGCAGGAGCAGCCGGGTCAGACGCTTGATGACGATGCGCCGGAGCTGCCGCAGACCATGACCACGGGCGAAGGGCCGCAGGCCGTGGTGCTGAAGATTCGCCGGCGCAAGTTCCACCGTACGCCGCAAAAGGGCGAGATCGTGATCACCCGGCGACTGTTCCGGACGGGCGAGAGCGAATACCTGCTGAACGGCAAGCTGTGCCGGCTGCGCGACATTCAGGACATTTTCATGGGCACGGGCCTGGGGCCGGAGAGCTACGCCATCATCGGGCAGGAGCGCATCGGCCAACTGCTCAGCTCAAAACCGCACGACCGCCGGGCGATTATCGAAGAGGCCGCTGGGATTACCCGCTTCAAGAACAAAAAGCGGCTGGCGGAGCTGCGGCTGGAGAGCGCCAAGCAGAACCTGGCCCGCGTGGATGACATCTTTGAAGAGGTCACGCGGCAGATGAACAGCCTGAAGCGCCAGGCCTCGAAGGCGGAGCGGTTTGCGGCGGTGCGGGACGAGCTGCGCGGGCGGCTGAGGGTGGTGCTGGCCAGCCGGATGGCGATGATGGACGCAGGCCGGGCGCGCCTCGACGAGGAGATCACGGCGCTGACAGAGAGCATCAACGGCGGGGCTGTGTCGATTGAGCAGCAGGAGGCCAGCCAGCACACGTTGACCGAGCGCGGCTATGAGCTGGACCGCGAGGGCCAGGAGGCGCAGAACCGCGCCAGCGGCGCAGCCGTGGAGCTGGAACGGGCCGCTGCCCGGGAGCGCGCCAATGGCGAGCGGGTGAGCGAGCTGGAAGCGCGGATTGCTGCCTCAGCCATTGAGCTGGAACAGACGCGGGCGGAGCTGGCTGGCGTGGCGGAAGAGCGCAGCCAGCACCACTCGTTCATGGAGACGGCGGCGGGCGAGGCGCGGGAGTTCCGGCAGAAGGTGGAGGCGCGGCAGCAGGAGGCGCGCACGGCGGCGGAAGAGGTGTTTGCCGCGGAGCGGCATTTGGAGGCGAGCCGGCGGCATGTGATGCAACTTCTGACCCTGGCCGGGAACGCGCGCAACCAGACGGCGCAGGGCGAAGAGAGCCTGGCGGCGCTGGAGCGGGAGGCGGAACGGCTGGAAGCCGAGCTGGGGCAGGCGCGCAATGAGCAGGAGAACCTGGGGGCGCAGAGCGGGCAGGCGCGGGAGCGGTTTGAGTCCGCGGCCGAGGCGCTGAAGCGGCTGGAAGGCGAGATTGTAGCCCTGCGCGAGAGCCTGCAGGCACGCCGCGCCGAGGAGAATGCGCTGCGAGGGCGGGCCAACCAGTTGCGCTCCGAGCAGGCGACGGTGACCGGGCGGCGGGACTCGCTGGAGGCGCTGATCAGGAACCACAGCTACTCGACGGACACGGTGAGACGGCTGCTGAAGCCGGGAGCGCTGGGCCAGGGAATGGCGCCGGTGGGGACGCTGGCGGACTTCCTGGAGGTGAGCGGCGCGGCCGAAGGCGTGGTGGACGAGTTCCTGCGCGAAGAGCTGAACTACGTGGTGGTGGAGAGCTGGGGAGCGGCCGAGGAAGGCGTGAAGCTGCTCAAGTCCGGCGTGGACGGCCGAGCGACCTTCCTGATTCATCCGGCCGGGCCGGGGGAGCCGTTCCGCGACACGGCAAAGCCCATCATGGGGGCGGGGATCACGGCGCTGAAGGACTCGATCCGGGTGCTGAACGGGTTTGGGCGGTCGCTGGAGTCGATTCTGCCCAAGCTAGGCCACGGCTACCTGGTGGACAGCTCTGAAAACGCGCAACGGCTGGCGGCCGAGCACGCCCACGGCTATTTTCTGACGCCGGAGGGAGAGTGCTTCCACAACGCCACAGTCACAGGCGGCAAGCCGGCAAGCGAGGGGCCGCTGGCCCTGAAGCGCGAACTGCGCGAGGCAGACAGCCGGCTGGCCAAGGTACAGGCGGGCCTGGCGCAGGCGGAAGCCGACGCGGCTGCGCTGACGCTGGCGATTGAGGACCTGAGCGCGCAGCTTGAAGCGCGCGGCGAAGAGCGGCGTTTGGCCGAGCGGGATACGGCCAACCAGGGCGCTGCCCTGAAGCAGATGGAAGGCGAGGCGCAGCGGCTGGAGCGGCGGCTGCAGGAGTGGACGTCGCAGGCGGCACGGAACAGGGAGGCGCGCGACACGCGCAAGGCCAGCATCGACCAGAAGCGGGCGGAGATGCTCCGGCTGGAGGTGGAGCACATCACCGCCGAAGCGGCGCTCGATGAGCAGCAGGCCGAGCTGGCGCTCCTCAGGCAGAAGCGCGAGGGTCTGCAACAGGAGGCCGCGCAGGTGACGGCGGAGCTGGCCGGGCTGGAAGAGCGCAGGCGTGGCGCCGAGGCAGCCTTCCAGCGCATCGACCGGGCCTATGCGGACCTCGAGCGGCGGGTGATCTCGATCACATCGCAGCGCGCCTCCGCAGAGAGCGAGCGCGAGCAGCGCATCCGGGAAAGCGCGGAGCTGGCCGAGCGCGGGCAGCAGTTGGCCGGGGTGCGGACCGAGGCGCTGGCCCTGGCGCAGACCGTGGCCGCACAGGCGCAGCAGATGCGGCAGCAGTTGGCGGCCCTGGAGACGCAACTCAAGACCGAGCGCGCCGCTCTGGACCAGTTGCGCGAAGATCGCGCTGCGCGTTCGAGCGCGGTGGCGAAGCTGCGGTCTGACCTGGAGCACCTGGAGGCAAGCTGCCTGGCGGAGGTCAATGCCGAGGCCTCGGAGCTGCGAGCCGACAGCACGATTGGGCATCTCGACGGCGAAGAGCTGAGCGCGGAGGAAGAGACCTGCCGCGGGCTGCGGCTGCGCATTGAGCAGATGGGCCCGGTGAACATGATGGCGCTGGACGAGTACAAGGAGACGGCCGAACGGCACAGCTTTCTGGAGGTGCAGCGCAAGGACCTGATGGAGTCGATCGACAACACGCAGGACACGATCAAGGAGATCGACACCATCTCGCGCACCAAGTTTGACGAGGCCTTTGCGCGGATCAACGAGAACTTCTCGCAGGTGTTCACGCGGCTGTTCCACGGCGGTCAGGCGTTCCTGCGGCTGACGGACTCAGAGAACCAGGCGGAGAGCGGGCTGGACATTGTGGCCTCGCCGCCGGGCAAGAAGCTGCAGAACGTGCTGCTGCTCTCGGGCGGCGAGAAGGCGCTGACGGCGCTGGCGCTGCTGGTGGGCATCTTCCAGTTCCAGCCGAGCCCGTTCTGCGTGCTGGACGAAGTGGACGCGGCGCTTGACGAGACGAACGTGGGGCGGCTTGCCGACCTGCTGCACTCGCTGAGCAAGGAGACGCAGTTCCTGCTGGTGACGCACTCGAAGCGGATGATGCAGTCAGCCGACATGATCTATGGCGTGACGATGCAGGAGCCGGGCGTGTCCAAGGTGGTGAGCGTACGGCTGGGCCGGGAGCAGGAGCGGGCCACGGCCTGAGGGGCGGAGTCCTTCAGGGGCTAAAGCCCGCTTGATTTGATTGGCTTCGGCGGCACGACTCAAGTCGTGCCCTGACACTTCGATGGCATTTATGAAGTTCTTCCGCAGCCTGTAAAACCCGCTTGATCTTGCAGGCTTCCTGTACGGGCTAAACAATCCTCTGCGCGAGATACGCTGTGCGTGTCTCTGGAGCTTGTCTTGATTGGCGGGACGTCTCGAATGACGTGTGGCGCTAGCTGTTTTCGGCGCAAAAAAATCGCCCCCGAAGGAACTCTTCGCTTCGGAGGCGCTTGCGTGACACAAGATAGTGGGAACCAGTAGCCGACGCTGGAGGTCGGTAGCGCGCGACTACTGGTGATCCCTGCACAAACGAAGCTAGCAGCGGCTTCCCCTTTCCACGGCTACTTCGTGTCGCCCGGCTCTAAGAGGGCGTTCTTAGCTACCCTCCGAACCATGTTGACAAATGAATTTTCTCCCATGCGGAAAGATCGTTCCGTGACGGTCATCACAAGGGTTTGAATGTCGAACAATTTCGTTTGGCGGCGCGGATTTAGAGGGATTTGTCCTATTCAGACCATCCTGCTGTTGGGCCCGCGGGCGCATTGACAAACGGCGCAACTCTGGCGAGAATCGTAGCTTCAACTTCCGCCGAGGTAAGACCTGCCCGTGACTGCACTCCTGACCACAAATCTGGGCGATACACCCCTGCTGGGCAGGGGCAAGGTGCGCGACCTCTACGCGGTGGGCGACAACCTGCTGCTGGTGGCCACGGACCGGATCTCGGCGTTTGACCATGTGCTGGGCACGGGAATTCCGGGCAAGGGAAAGATCCTTACCCAGATTTCGCTTTTCTGGTTTGACCTGCTGTCCTCGCTGGTTCCGAATCACCTGATTGCTTCGCAAGTGAGCGAGTATCCCGTCGCCCTCTATCCCTACGCGGACCAGCTTGAGGGCCGGTCGATGCTGGTGAAGCGGGCGTCGATGTTTCCCGTGGAGTGCGTGGCGCGAGGCTATCTGGCGGGGTCGGGCTGGAAGGAGTACCAGGCCGGGGGCGCCGTCTGTGGAGTTGCGTTGCCTGCTGGGCTGCTGGACGGTTCGCGGCTGCCGGAGCCCCTGTTTACGCCTGCAACCAAGAGCCAGGACGGGGCGCACGACGAGAACATCAGCTTTGAGACGACCGCTGCCCTGCTGGGCGCGGACGACGCCGCGGAGTTGCGGCGACTGACGCTGGCAATCTACGCCAAGGCCGCGGCACACGCCGAGTCGTGCGGGCTGATTTTGGCCGACACCAAATTCGAGTTTGGGCGCACTGCCGACGGGATTCTGCTGGCCGATGAGGCGCTGACGCCGGACTCGTCCCGGTTCTGGGAGGCTTCGCTGTGGAAGCCGGGGGGCGCGCAGCCCTCGTTTGACAAGCAGTTTGTGCGCGACTACCTGGAAGAGATCCGCTGGAACAAGCAGGCGCCCGCGCCTTCGCTGCCGGCCGAGGTGGTAGAGCGCACACTGGCCAAGTACCTGGAAGCATTTCACCGCCTTACGGGGCGGCAACTGAGTTTGTAAGACCGGAACGGAGCAGGGCGTGGCCTTTGTCGACTGGGTGATCGTGATTGTCCTTGCGGCTGCCGTGCTGGGCGGGTTCACCCAGGGGTTTTTCCGTTCGGTCTGCTCGCTGGGGGGGCTGGTGCTGGGCCTGCTCCTGGCGGCGTGGAACTACGGGCCGGCGGCGCGGCTGGTTTTGCCGATTGTGCGCATTGAGCCGGTGGCCAACGCCATCGGTTTCCTGTTGATCGCGCTGCTGGTGATGACAGTGGTGGGGCTGGTGGGGAATGTGCTGGCCAAGACACTCCACGCGATGGGTCTTGGCTGCCTGGACCGAATGGCGGGAGCGGCCTTTGGTCTGTTGCAGGGAGCTTTGCTGGTGACGCTGGTGATTCTGGTGGCGCTGGCTTTTTTTCCCAAGGCGCGCTGGCTGACGCAGGGCACGCTGCCGCGGCAGTTCTTTGGCGCCTGTCACCTGAGTACGCACATGAGCCCGGATGAGCTGGCGCGGAAGGTGCGCGAAGGGCTCAAATCCCTGGAAGAAGATTCGCCCCAGTGGTTGCATCCGGGAAGCGCCGGCCTGTAAGCCAAGGTCAAGCAGCAAAGCCCAAAATCTGCAAATATAGAAGAGCAAGAGGTCAACGTGAAACGAGAACTGGACAGCCTGGTGACGCAGATGCACTCCAGCGGCATTGGCTATGAAGAAGCCGTTCGGGAGTTCAAGAAGCAGTACCTGCGCGAGGTGTTGCTGGCGCACCGGGGCAACCAGTGCAAGGCGGCGGAAGAGCTTGGAATGCACCGCAACACTCTGAGCCGGACGATGGCTGAGCTGGACCTGAAGCTCGCTGAAGTGCGTGCAGGGCTCAAGCGTCCGCCGCGCAGCGAACGTCCTGTATATACCGTGGTGCGCCGTCAAGGCTGACCGCACCCAAATCGCCATGCAGACGACTCCCCACAGCCCGCAAGCGTGCGTCGAGATCGAGCCGGGCTTTGCCTGGGATGGGCAGCAGGCCTACCTTTTCGACATAGACGGCACGCTGTTGCGCAGCCGCGACCGCATCCATGTGGACTCGTTTGCTGACGGCGTGCGGCGGGTGATGGGCTTCGAGGTTTCGCTGGAAGGCGTGTCTCTGCAGGGCAGCACGGACACGAAGATTCTCCGCGACGCCTTCCACAAGGCAGGCATTGCGGTGGAAGACTTTGAGCCGCAGGTTGAAGCGATCCTGGATGCGATGCGCCAGACAGTGGCCGAGCAGCGCCATGCGTTGCAGCTCTACCTGATGCCGGGCGTGGAAGCGACGCTCGAGCACCTGGCCCGGCGGGGAGCGCTGCTGGGTCTCGCGACCGGAAACCTGGAAGCCATCGGCTGGATCAAGGTGGAGGAGGCCGGACTGCGCGAGTGGTTCCGGTTTGGCGGATTCAGCGACCATTTTCCCATTCGCTCCGAACTGATTGGCAATGCGGCAAGCAAGGCACGGGAGATGGCCGGCGCCGGGGCTACGGTTTGCGTGGTGGGCGACACGCCGCGCGACATTGAGGCCGCCCATGCCAACAGCCTGCCGGTGATTGCCGTGGCTACCGGCCACTCCAGCTTTGAGCAGTTGCTTGAGCACCGCCCGGAGGTCTGCGCCAGTTCACTGGCCGACCTGCTGGCCAGCACGCGGAGCGCCGCTTGAGCGTCCGCAAAGCGTCATCCATGGGTCAGGCTCGTTCCCTGGGGCGGTTTTTGCCGGGGCTGTGTGGGGTCGCCCTGCTATTGGCGCTCCTGCCCCCAGCCATGGCCGCTCAGGAGCCTCTCCCTGCTCCCCAAAGCATGCCCACCGCGAAAGAGCCCACCGCAGCGCCGGCTGAGACAGCGCCGGCCGCGCCCGTTCGCCCTGCCGACCAGCGGCGCGCGGCAAAGCTGTTTCTTGAGGCCAGCAAGCTCTACGACCAGCAGAGGTTTGAAGAAGCGCTGGACCGGTTTGAACGCGCAGCGACTCTCGACCCCGGAAACGCCAACTATCGGCTGGCTGGCGAACTGGCGCGCAGCCACACGGTGACTGCTTTTGTGCAGGCTGCCGCAAAGAGCCGGTTGCAAGGAGACCCGGCGGCCGCGCGCGCCTCGCTGGCCCGCGCCCTGGCTCTGGACCCTGGAAACGCGCTGGTGGGCCAGCACCTCAAGGAACTGGGCGGCGATGCGCTGGTGGGCCAGCCCAAGCCGCTCTACGAAAAGACCGCCGCGAGCATCGGCGAGAGCCCCGTGCTGGCGCCGACGGCAGCGGTTCACAGCTTTCACCTGAAGACCGACCGCCGCCAGATTGTGCAGCAGGTCTTCAAGGAATATGGAATCGAGACCACTCTGGACGAGTCGATCCGCGCCATTCCCTCGCGGTTCGACCTGGACAACGCAACTTTTGACCAGGCCGCGCGCGCCATCAACATGCTGGCCAGCGCCTTCTTTGTTCCGCTGGATGCGCACCGCGCCCTGGTGGCGCTGGATACGCGGGACAATCGGGAGGCCTTCCAGCGTCAGGAGATGGAGACGGTCTATCTGCCGGGGCTGAGTTCAACGGAGCTCACCGATGTGGGCACCATGGCGAAGAACGTGTTTGACGCGCAGCAATCGACGGTGGAGGCGGGTGCAGGCACCATCACGCTGCGCGCGCCTCCGCGGACCCTGGCCGCTTTTAACGCCACGATGAGCCAATTGCTGGACGGACACAGCCAGGTGATGCTTGACATCCGACTCATCCAGATTGCCCATGTGGCGGGACGGAAGACCGGGGCGAAGCTGCCGCAATCAACGACTGCGTTCAGCGTCTACTCCGAGGAGCAGAAGATTCTGACCGACAACGCGGCCCTGGTGCAGCAGATCATCTCGTCGGGGCTGGCGGCGCCGGGCGACACGCTGGCCATTATCGGCATCCTGCTGGCCTCGGGCCAGGTGACGAGCCCTTTGTTCACAAATGGATTTGCGCTGTTTGGCGGCGGGCTCACGCAGTCGGCGCTGGCTCCCGGCACGGCCACACTGAATCTGAATCTGAACTCGTCCGACTCACGGGAACTGGATGAGATGCAGTTGCACCTGGGCGACGGCGAGTCCGCAACCATGCGCAGCGGCAGCCGGTATCCGATCCAGACCTCGTCGTTCTCGAGCCTGGCGGGCAGCCTGCCCAACATTCCGGGGCTGACGGGCGCGGGCAGTTCGGGCGCGCTCAGTTCCCTGCTGGGTGGCTTCGGCGGCATCCCGACAGTACCGCAGGTGGAGTACCAGGATCTGGGTCTGACGCTGAAGGCGACGCCCAAGGTGATGCGCGACGGCCTGGTGGCCCTGACCATCGACATGAAGATCAACGCGCTGGCCGGCGGCTCGATCAACGGCAACCCCATCCTGAACAATCGCTCCTACTCGGGGGTTGTGAGCCTGAAAGAGGGCGAGGCGGTGGTGGTGGCCAGCGAACTGGACAAGCAGGAGACGCGCGCGGTGAGCGGCCAGCCCGGCCTGAGCGAGATTCCCGGCCTGAACAACATCAGCACCAAGGATAACGAGAAGAACTATTCAACGCTGATGATCATCATCACGCCGCAGGTGATTCGCGGCACGCAGGCTGCTGGGCACTCGCCGATGCTGCGCATCGAGCGCGCACCGAACGCGCGCTGATGGCGGCGCTGTTGACTCCAGCACCTTCCAAAATTGCGCGGGTGCGAACTTTGCCGGCATCCCACACATTCCGCTGGAAAGCGCGGTATGGATGGGGCATTTGAGTCTGTAGTCAATCCGAAAGCGGTCCAGGAGAGAACCCCGCAGGATTCGTATCTGCTTTGCGCGGATACGAGAACTGCGGGGTTTGCTTCGTTGAAATGCTCTGGTGCGGCGAAAGCTACTGCAGGGAGATGCCGTCGAGCTTTGCCTGGTAGAGGACAATCTGCTTGAGCGTCTCATAGGGCGCGTTGGCAGAGACCTGGCGGCCATTGACGACCAGAGTCGGTGTCTGATTGATGTTGAGGTCCTCGGCCAGTTTGACGGAGGCTTCAACGGCTTCGCCGGTGGGGGCCGAGGAGGAGCAGGCGGCGATCTTGGCCGGGTCGAGTCCTGCCTTCGTGACGGCGCTGTTGAGGGTCAGGGTCGCGCCGTCGGTGCTGGCGAGCCCGTCCTGGCCTTCAAACACGGCCGAGGCGAAGGTGAAGAAAGCGTCGTTGCCGCCCTGCTTGGCAACGCAGATGCCATAGGCCGCCGCGGTGACAGCCGAGGCATGGATGCGGGCCAGCGGATAGTTCTGGAAGACGATGCGGGCCTTGGGGAACTCAGCCGCGAGCTTCTCCATGTTGGCCTGCGCGTCCTTGCAGTGGGGGCACTGGAAGTCAGCGAACTCGACCAGCTCAAGGTCCTTGTTGGGCGACCCGCGGAAGGCGCCGTCGGCGCGCTTCTGGATGGCGGCGCGATACTCCGCGTAGGGGTTGGGGCCAAAGGGAATGATTTCGTCGCCGGCAATGATGTGCTTTCCATCCTGGAGGACAAAGAAGCCCAGAGCGGACGGCTTCTGCTTGCCGGTCTTGTCGCCGACGAAGATGACCACCTTGCTGACGCCCTCGACGGGGGTCTTGAGGATGGCCTGAATCTGCCAGATGCGGGTGTCGTCATAGCCCCAGCTTGTCTGGAGGAAGCTGTTGATTACGTCCTTGGAGGGAGCGGGGGCAGTAAAGTTGGCGGGGTCCGGCTTGGGGAAGATGGGCGCCGCGGCAGGAGCGGGAGCGGAAGGGGCTGCCGCCGGCTGGTCAGGGGCGGCGGGAACCTGCTCCTGGGCAACTGCGTTGAGTACGGGCAGGGACAAGGCAACCAGGGCCACGGCACTGGCAAAACGGGCGGACAGACGGATCAAGCTGTTTCTCCTTAAATTGTTGGGAAAGCTCCCGATTGTGCGAAAAGTCTCGACTTCTAGCTTATACCTGAACCTTGACGGCAATGGGAAAACGGCGTCCCATGCCAAACGACTTTGAGGTCACTTTCAACACGGGCGCGGCCTGCTGGCGCTTGTATTCGGAGCGCTCCACCAGACGCACTACCTGTTGGACGAGGTCGAGGGCAAAACCGTTCGCCGCCGCGATCTGCTCGGGGGTTTCGTAGCGCTCGACATAGGCCTCGAGGATGGGATCGAGCACCTCGTAGGGGGGCAGCGAATCGGTGTCTTTCTGGTCGGGCCGGAGTTCGGCGGAGGGGGGCTTCTCCAGGATGGCCCAGGGAATGACCTCGGTCTCGCGGTTGAGCCAGCGGCAGACAGAGTAGACGCGCGTCTTCACCAGATCGCCAATCACGGCGAGCGCACCCACCATGTCGCCGTAGAGGGTGCAGTAACCCACGGCCATCTCGGACTTGTTGCCCGTAGTCAGGACGAGAGCTGAAAATTTGTTGGAGAGGGCCATGAGCAGGTCCCCACGGATGCGGCTCTGGATGTTCTCTTCGGTGGTGTCGGGACGGGTACCGGCAAAGAGGGGCTCGAGGGCGTGGGTGAACTCGGCAAAGAGGCCGCTGATGCCGATGAGCTCGAAACGGATTCCCAGATTGGCGGCCAGCTTGCGGCTGTCGTCGATGGAGCCGGCAGAAGAGTAGGGGCTGGGCATTCCGATGCCGAGCACATTCTCAGCACCCAGCGCATCGCGGGCGATGGCCGCCACCAGCGCCGAGTCGATGCCTCCGCTTAGGCCCACGAGGGCCTTTTTGAAACCGCATTTCCGAACGTAGTCACGGGTGCCAAGCACCAGCGCCTGCCAGGCGGCCGCGTCGTCTTCTTCCGCGGCGGGGGCAACAGCCGGCTCGGCGAATGGATCAACGATCACGAGGTCCTCGGCAAAGGAGGCGCCCTGGGCGATGACGTCTCCGCGCGCGTTCAAGGCCAGCGAGGAGCCGTCGAAGATAAGGCTGTCGTTGCCGCCCACCTGGTTGCACATCAGCACGGGGATGCCGTCGCGGCGGGCGATGGAGGCCAGCATCTTGCGACGGGTTGCCCGCTTGGAGTGCCAGAAAGGCGAGGAAGAGAGGTTGATGTGCAGGGAGGGGCGCTGCTCCATCAGCTCTTCCATCGGGTCAATTCTGTAGAGGCGGCGGGGCCAGAAGTTCTTGTCGTTCCAGGCGTCCTCGCAGATGGTGATGGCGAGGCGCAGCCCATCGAGTTCGACGACCTGCTGGGACCTGGCCGCGGCAAAATAGCGCTGCTCGTCGAATACATCGTAGAAGGGCAGCAGGCGCTTGTGCTGTTCCAGCAGCACACGGCCCGCGTCGAGCAGCACGGCGGCGTTCACGGCGGGCTTGCCGGTCTCTGATGGCGCGGGGAGGGCGACACCAGCCAGGACTGCGGTGGGCAGCGCGCGGGTGGCCTCTGCAAGTTCATCAACGGCCGCGCGGCAGCGGGCGAGAAAGCTGGGCTTCTCAAGGAAATCAGCGGGGGGATAGCCGCAGATTGCGAGTTCGGAAAAGACAATCAGCCGCGCACCCGATGCAGCGGCCCGGCGAGAGGAGGCAATGATTTTTTCCAGGTTTCCGGTGAAATCCCCGACGGTGGGATTGATCTGGGCCAGCGCTATCTTCACCCTCTCAGTTTAATCCCCCTGACGCGGAAAGGCCGCCCGGCGGGAGGGCGGCCTTGTGGTTTGTGAGGCTGCGCCCGGTTCAGGAACCGGTGCCTGAAAACACCACGCCGATGGTGCGGATGATGATCTTGATGTCGAGGAAGATGCTCCAGTTCTCGATGTAGGCGACGTCCTGGGAGATGTAGCTGTCAAACGAGGGGTCCTGGCGGGACTGTACCTGCCAGAGGCCCGTGATGCCGGGGGTGACGTCGAGGCGGCGCAGATGGCTGAGCTTGTACTCCTTGACCTCGCTGGCCAGGGGTGGACGGGGTCCCACAACGCTCATGTCGCCGCGCAGCACGTTCAAAAACTGCGGGATCTCATCGATCGAGTACTTTCGCATCCATCGGCCCAGCCTGGTGATGCGCGGGTCGTTGCTGATCTTGAACAAGACGCCGTCGCGTTCGTTCATGTGCATCACGTCGCTCCGGCGCATCTCCGCATCGCGGACCATGGTGCGGAACTTGAAGCAGCGGAAGACGAGTCCCTTTTTGCCGATGCGATCCGAGGCATAGAAGATGGGCCCTGGGGAATCGAGCCTGACGGCGATGGCGATGACCAGCAGAACGGGGGAAAGGAGGAGGAGAACCAAGGAAGAAAACACCAGGTCGAGTCCCCGCTTCAACAGCATCCCGATCTCTGGGACGTGTCCGCGATGGAGCGGGATGGTGGGAAACAGGCCAATGTATTCGATGGGGCTGCTCCACGAGAGCCCGTTGTACATGTCCGGGACGAGGCGAAGGTCGACACCGTGCACGCGAGCCTGTTCGAGGGCATCTTGAACCACTCCCCGCTCGCATGGGGTGGTGAAGAAGATCTCATCCACGAAGTGCTGGCGGGCGTGCTCGAACATGGTCTCAAGCGTACCCACCACGTCACCGGAGCTGCCCATGAACCTGGAACTGTGGCCGACGCCCGGAAAATCGATGAAGCCCCTGAAACGATATCCCAGGTGGCGAATGCTCTCCAGGTGGTGGCGCAAGGCATGGGCCTCAGGACCGGTGCCGACAATGAGCACATTCCTCATGCCCAGTCCTTTTTCAAACCGCTGATAGAGCAACAGGCGATAAAGAAGCCTGCGCAAACTGAGGCTGACCGTGACGATTACCAGGGTAATCAGGACAATGCTGCGGGGAATGTCCTCCGCATGTACCAAATAGAGGGTTCCGGTGAGCAGGAGCCCGGCCGTAAAGCAGGCCTGGACGCTCAACCGCTGCTCGTTCAGATAGGTGGTGAGCTTGGTCGGGGTATAGAGGTTGAGGCGGCGGCTGATCACAATCAGGGTTACGATGAATCCGAAAAGCAGGGCCAGCAGGATGCCGCGCGAACGGCCATGGATGAGCGTGCCGTGCCAGAATCCCCGTGCTCCAGCCAGCGGACCTGTATGCATCTCATAGAGCGTGGCCAGAATCGCGGCTCCGAAGGTCGTGAACACATCCAGAATCATCCAGAGCTTGCCCGTGGGGGGCGTTCCGCGCATCGGATTGCCGGCTGGCCCCGCGGCCAATTCAGGCGACGAAGACACCGAAGCTGAAACTCTCTGCCAGAATTCCGATGTAGCCATAAGTCTTTGCGGACCTCAACGTTCCATTCAGAATGGAATGTTCAGCAAACGGGTTTCCACCAATGGTGCGGCGGGGAGCAAAACCACTTTGCGTCGAGCAAACTGGGGTTATGAACGGTTGGATGCCCGATGCATATCAACAGTTGCCGCATGATGCAAATATTCCTGCCCTTGCGAGTCTGCCTTCAGGACAGAGATCCGCCCTGACACAACTCTCATGCCTGATAAACGGCCGCCGCGGTCTGACTCTGGAGTATGAGAACGGGAAGTCAACTGGCCCGAATAATTGTGTCTGACCGCAAACGACTGCAATTGAAATGGATTGCAGGCAACAAAAGCCTTCGGCGAAATCGCTTCCGGCTTGGATATTTTCAAGTGACTCGGTCTTGATTCTATCAAGCATTGTCACCGGACAACACCCTTTCCCGCTCGATGCTGCCCATTCAAAAGGGGCTATTTCCTGGCGGATAAGACGTTGTCACTGACAGAATCACCCATTTGGGGCGTTCCCGCAAGGGCAAATTGATACAGACTTGGTTACCAAGGTTACTTTTGGGTATTTTCCTCAATCTGATGGGATGAGGTAGGCATCCAGCGTCAGGAACTGCTGAATATGGGGATCAGGGCTCATCAGAAAATCCCGCAGGGGTCCAAAAAACTGCGCTCGGCCCGCATGAAGAAACAGGACCTGGTCGGCGAGGCGCTCGGCAAAGCGCATGTCGTGGGTGACCACAATGCTGGTGAAACCCAGTTGGTGCTTCAGCCGCTGAATCAGGTCACCGAGCCGGCGGGCGATGATGGGATCGACCATGGTGGTGGGCTCATCATAGAGGACCACCTCGGGTTGGGCCGCAAGGGCCCGAGCAATGGCCACGGCGCGCTTGCGCCCCGTGGAAAGGCTGGCCGGCAGCGACTCGACCACATCCTCGGCGCCCACAAGCCCCACCAGGCGGTCCACCAACTGCTGGATCTGGTCTTCATCCAGGCCGCCGCGCTCGCGCAGGGGAAAGGCCACATTCTCACGCACGGTAAGCGAGTCAAACAGGGCGCCGTTCTGAAAGACCATGGTGATGCGCTTGCGGATGGCCTGCATGCCGTCTTCGTCGAGGCCGGTGATCTCCTGGCCATCGACGCGGATGGAGCCGCTGTCGGGCTTGAGAAAGCCCATGAGCATGCGCAGGGCGACGGATTTGCCCACGCCGCTGCGGCCCAGGATGCACAGGGTCTGCCCGCGATTCACATGAAAGCTCACATCGTCCAGCACCACCCGGCCATTGAACGAGATGCCAATGTGCTCGAACTCGATCATGGGGGCGGAGGTGGGCGTGGCGGCGGGGGCGATCCAGTCCTCTGCCGCTTCACCGGGTCCGGAGAGCGCCTCGGAGAGATCCGTATTGTCGGTTGGCTCAGGCATCGTCCTGAATTCAGCTTACGCGAAGCTCGCGGTCCAGAAGCTGACCTGCGCGGACAAGGTCCGCGGGCCGGTTGACGTTGAGGAGCCAGAAGGCGGCGGGAAGTCCGGCGGGATGGGTGACACTGCCGGTTTGCGCCAGCAACTCGACCGGGAGCACCTTCAGGAGGCGGCCTAACCGGGCCGCGGCAGTCTGAAAAGCCGCATAGCAGCCGCCGCGGCCCTCCGCGAGCTCCCGCTGGAGCCAGGGAAGCGACTCACGAGATACGACTGCCGGAAATGTCTGAGCAAAGCCGTTGACAGAGCAGAGGGTGACGGCCGCTTGAGTGATTTGCGCGTGATGGGCCAGGCAGGCCAACAGAGACGACGGCAACAAGGGCGTATCGACCGAGACAAAGAGGAATCGCGACGCCGGGGTGGAGGCCAGGGCTGCGCAGACGCCCCCAAGCGGGCCAGAGCCGGGATGCTTGTCTTCGATAACGGGGGCAAACTCGGAGAGCGGAGAGTGGGCGCCGGCAATTGCCGCAGTGAGCCCTGCCTGGCGCAAGGCTCCCAGCGCATGGTTGATCAGGGGCTGCCCTGCCAGCAGTTGCAGGGCTTTATCGGCGCCCATGCGGCTCGACTGGCCGCCGGCAAGGACAAATCCCGCCATGTGCGGCGGGACGAAGACCAGGCTCAACGCCCGGCCTCCTCCAGAAACCGCACCACGGACTCGATGCCCAGCTCGAAGTTCCTGAGATGGAACTTTTCGTTGGGCGCGTGCAGGTTATCGTCGGGCAGCCCAAAGCCCATCATGACGCTGGGAAGGCCGAGGTGCCGGTCAAAATCGCCGACGATGGGGATGGAACCGCCAGAGCGGATAAAGACAGTGTCCTTGCCCCAGACCTCGTGGAGGGCCCTGGTGGCGGCCTGGATGTAGGGGTTGTCAACCGGGATGAGGCAGGGGTCGCCGGAGTGGATGAGGCGCACCTCGATATCGACGCCGGCTGGGGCAATCTTCTCGACAAAGCCCTTGTACTGGGCAAAGGTTTTGGCGGGAGTCATGCCGGGAACGAGGCGCATGGAGACCTTGGCCAATGCCTTGGCGGGGATGACGGTCTTGGCGCCGGCTCCGATGAAGCCGCCGGGGATGCCGTGCACGTCAAGCGTGGGCCGGGCCCAGGTGCGCTCCAGGACGCTGTAGCCGGCCTCACCGACCAGTTGCCGCGAGCCCACCTCGGAGATGCGATAGTGTTCTTCGTCAAAGGGCAGGCTGCGCCAGGCGGCAAGTTCTTCCGGGCTGGGGGGAATGATGTCGTCGTAGAAGCCGGGGATGAGGATGTGGCCGTCCTCGTCCTTGAGGCGGGCCAGAATCTGGGCCAGCGACACAAAGGGATTGGGGGCGGCGCCGCCGTACATGCCGGAGTGGAGGTCTGTCTTTGCGCCGCGGACCTCAAGCTCGGTATAGATCATGCCGCGCAGCCCGACGCAAAGTGTGGGCAGTCCAGGGGCGAAGAGCTCGGTATCAGAGACCAGGGCGAAATCGGCCTTCAGATCAGGCGGATTGGAGGCGACATAGGCAGCGATTCCCTCTCCGCCGACTTCTTCTTCGCCTTCCATCAGCACGCGGACATTGATGGGCAGCTTGCCGGTGGCGGCCAGCAGGGACTCCAGCGCCTTGACCTGCGCCCAGACCTGTCCCTTGTCGTCGACCGCGCCGCGGGCGTAGAGGTTGCCATTGCGCTCGGTGGGTTCGAAAGGCGGGGAGAGCCACTCGTCGAGCGGGTCGGGGGGCTGGACGTCATAGTGGCCGTAACAGAGGACGGTTGGCTTGCCAGCTGCATGGAGCCAGTCGCCGTAGACGAGCGGGTGGCCGGCGGTCTCGATCAGGCGGACATTCTGAAGGCCAATGGCGGCCAGGTCCGCGGCCAGCACGGCGGCGGCCCGGCGGCAGTCGGACTTGTGCTCCGGGTCAGTGGAGACGGACGGAATGCGCAAAAAGGCCTTCAACTCATCAAGAAACCGGGGGTGGTTCTGGCGCGCGTAGTCCACAGCGGACGAAGACATGGGCAGGGCTCCCTTCGATAGTGCGGCAAGAGTGAGTATAGCGTTTGAAGGGCAGGCCGGCCCACCGCGCAAATGGTTGAATCCGGGTGGACTTCAGTAGCGGGGGACGCGCGAATCGACCTCGGCCGACCAGGCGTTGATGCCGCCGCGCACGGACTGAGCCTGCTCGAAACCCTCCTGGCGCAGCCAGGCGGCCACGCTGAGCGAGCGCATCCCGTGATGGCAAACCACCAGCAGATGCTCGTCGGGGTCGAGTTCCTGGTGGGCGCGGGCAGGCACCTCGCCCATGGGCATGGGCAGGCAGCCGGGGATGTGGGCCGTGGCGACCTCCCAAGGCTCGCGCACGTCGATGAGGCGTGCCTTTCTTGCCGCCAGCAGACCCGCTGCCTCGACGGCGGAGAGTTCGAGTTCAAGCATGGTTCAAGTGTAAGCTTTGGCCGGCCCGGCGGTCCGGGTTACCGCGCGGCGCAATGAGAAGGGCCGGTCCCGCCGCATCGGCGAAACCGGCTCCGTCGTTCGGATTACTTCGCTTACTTGGCTCCGAAGAGGTCGCTCATCAGATGGACCTTTTCGTCGGCCGCGTGATTGAGGTAGCGCAGGCCAAAGCCAGCTTCCAGGGTCTTGAGCAGCGAAAAGTGGTTGTACTTCACGGCGCTGGAGACGCCGGTGGGGGCGTAGCTGGTGTCGACGATGGTCACCACCTGGTTGGGCTCGGTGCCGTAGTCGTTCTCATCCCAGACCACAACGATCACATTGTTGCCCTGCTTCCAGACCTTGGAGCCCTTGATGGCCGCCACGAGGGTGCCGAGGGCGGCATCGCCCTGCGCAATGGCGTTCTGGTCCACGGAGCAGCCGGTGCCCACCTCGCTCGTACCGCGGCCGTGCTGGTCGTGGCACTGGTTGGGTGAGATGAACGAGTAGCTGGGTACGCTGCCGCTGGCCAGGTCGGCATAGAGGCCGTCAAAGCCCACGATGTTCTTGAAGCTGTTCTTGGGATCCGAGCCTTCCTGCACGCTGGCGAAGTAGACAAACGGGTTGTGCTTGACGGCGTAGAGCTTGGGCATGCCGGGCTCGGCGGCGGTGAGGTTGGAGATGAGTCCGTCGCTGTTGTTGACGCCATCGGGGCCGTAGGGGGGCAGGTTCTCCTGGTAAGCCTTCCAGGTGAGCCCTTTCTCGACAAGCTGGTCGGCAATGGTCTTGCCGACGGTCCTGGCCGCGGCGATGGGGTCGTTGTAGACGGGAGAGTCCACTGAGCCTTCATTGGTGGTGTCGACGGCTGGGGTGGCCGCGTCGCGCCCGGTTCCGGCGATGGGGCAGATATTGGCCGTGGAAGCCTCGTTGGCGGGAGTTCCCAGCTCGATGTTCGAGACGCAGGTCGCATTGTGCCAGTCGGGCGAGAAGTCGTTGATGACGCCGAAGTTTGAGCCGCCCACAACCTCCAGGTAGTTGGTCAGGCTGGGATGGCCGACGCCAAAGTAGTTTTTGGCCAGGTTGGCAGAAGCGGCGTATTTGTTGATGAAGGGCGCATTGCTGTTGCCGATGATCTGGCTGTAAGCGTGGTTCTCCATCATGATCACGAAGGCGTGGTCGAGGGGCGGAACCGGGTTTTCGTGTTCCTGGGCCGGCAGGGAGCCGGCGGCGGATGCGGCGAGACACAGCAAGAGCGCAGTCTGCTTGACGTTCATGGTGCTTTCAACCTCCTGGGTGGAAAGTTCTGTCTGCGGGGAAGGGGCGCCGCGGGGAAGCGGGCACGATAGGCGTGACGTGCGCTTGATAGCCCCTTGAGGTCAGGCTTGCGGCCCGGAAGGTCCTCTCAGGGGTCCCCAGGCCATAAAGGCGCCGGAGAAGCAGTGAAAGAGAAGGATTCAAGGTCCGTTGTGACTCTAGGGCGGGCAGATTACAGAGGGGTGAACGCTGGGAAGAAATCTGATGACAAGTTCGCAGGCACGGCAGAAATCCTGCCGGTCTCAAGACATGGAAGAACCGTGCGGGGTGGGCAGGGCTTGTTTTCAGGCGCCTGCCCAGAGGTTCCGCCGACTACCCGCTGCCTTACATTTCGTCTGCAGAGGGGCCATAGGTTCGGGGCAACTTCGCATCCAGCAGACGCAGATACACACCCAACTGCGCCCTGTGGTGGATCAGGTGGTCCAGCACCCAGTAGCGAAACACATGGTACTTCGTGTCGTCGATCCACGCCTGCCCGCCGGCCACAAACTTCCAGTTTCCGTCCCAGCCCTCGGCGGGAAACTTCGCCAGTTCCACCTTGACCTCGGCCACCTGCTTGTCAAACTGCTCCAGAAGTGCGGCCGTCGATGCCGGAATATAGGATTCGAACTTGTGATCGGCCGGGAACTCCAGCTTGTCCAGGGTCAGCGTATGCAGCGCCCAGGACCCGGAAGTCTCCGAGACGTGCCCGGCGAGGCGGCCGAGGGCCATTGATTTGGGGTGCGGCTTGTAGGTGAAGTCGGCGTCAGCGGGGATGGCCGCCAGAATCTTGCGGGTCGTGGCCGTCTCGCGGTCGTATTCAAGGATCAGTTCCTGTTGAATGTCCATGGGGCAACCTCCTGAGTTGCGAACCCAGCATACCCCAAAAGGCGACGAAAAGGCGAAGAAAAAACGATAAAATCTGCGGCCCCGTCAACTCGCCTGGTTGTCGTCCAGCAAGCTATCGAGCAGGCAGAGAAAACGCCACATAGGCCCCGCCCGCAGGCCCCTTGGGATCTCGCGCACCGCTGGCGGCAATCACCACAAACTGCCTCCCGTCAATCATGTAGGTGGAGGGAGTGGCCACCCCGGCAAAGGGCAGATCTCCCTGCCACAAGAGGCTGCCGGTCGCCGCGTCGAATGCCCGCAGCCGCCGGTCGTAGATGGTGGCGCCGATGAAGAGCACTCCCCCAGCCGTGACCACCGGGCCGCCGTAGTTCTCCGTGCCTGTGTTCCCCATCCCGTTCCTCGCCAGCTCCGGATACTCGCCGAGCGGCACATTCCATAGCCACTTGCCCGTCTTCAAGTCCAGGGCGCTCAACGTGCCCCACGGCGGCGCAATGGCCGGGTATCCCTCCGGATCAAGGAACTTGCGGTAGCCCGTGAACGTGTAAGGATCGGCCGCTTCCTCAGCTTCCACGGCCGGCGGCTTGGCGGCGTCCACGCCAAGGTAGCGCAGCAGAGCTTCCAACTCCGGCCCCTGCACATCGGGCATGGGCGGCATGGCGCCCTTGCCCTTCTGAATCGCCTCCGTGGTCTGCCCTATCGAGAGCCGGCTGCCGAGGCCAATCAGCATCGGCATATTGGGGGGAACCCCCTCCTGATGCTCGCCATGGCAGGCCGAGCACCTATCCCGGTAGGCGGCAGCCCCAGCGGCTTCTGCGGGCGCCTGCACAGCCTGTGCCGGAACCTGGCCGAGTTCCTTCCCTGCCCCCGGCGTGTCCCCGGTTCGGAGAAACTCCAGCAGCGCTCTCAGCCGCGTCTCGTCGATATTCGGAAACCCCGGCATGCGCCCGGTTCCCTGCTTGATTGCTTCCGTGATCTTTGCCTCAGTCAGCCGCTTGTCGATCTCGACCAGCGAAGGAAACGCCGGCGGCGCGCCTGCCCGGCCCAGCCCATGGCAGACCGCGCATTGGCCCTGGTAGACCCGAGCCCCCGCTGAGCCGCCCTTCTCCGCGGGAACCAGCCCGCCCGTCCAGGCCATCTCGTTGGCGTTCACATAGAGGACGCCGGCCACCGGGTCCACCGCCGGGCCGCCCCACTCCGCACCGCCGTCAAACCCTGGAAACACCACCGTCTGTCGGCCCACGCCCAGGGGCACAAACTGTCCGTCGCTCTTCAGTTCCCGGAACGCCTTGACTGCCCAGTCATGCGCCTCTGGCGTGCGGGTCGTCAGCATCTCCGCTGTCAGCCGCTGCCGCGCAAAGGGCTCCGGCGCATCCGGCGCGGGCTGCGTCAGTGAGGTCACCTCGCCCGGCACCGTGCTCGCCGGGAATGCATGTTCACGAATCGGATTGAGCGGCTGCCCCGTCACCCGGTTAAATAGGTAGAGATACCCCTGCTTGGTGGTCTGCGCCAGCGCGTCCACCTTCTTGCCGTTCCGCACCAGGCTGAAGAGCGCCGGGGGCGAGGGAAAATCCCGGTCCCAGATGTCGTGATGCACGCCCTGAAAGTGCCACAGCCTCTTGCCCGTCGCCGCATCAAGCGCCAGCAGCGTGTTGGCGTAGAGGTTGTCCCCCGGCCGGTCGCCGCCATAGAAGTCAAAGACCGCCGAGCCCGTCGGCACGTAGACAATGCCCCGCTCCGCGTCCAGCGTCATGCCCGCCCAGTTGTTCGCCGCCCCGGAGGTCTTCCAGGCCTCTTCCGGCCAGGTCTCATAGCCCTCTTCGCCCGGATGGGGAATGGTGTGGAAGCTCCACCGCAGGGTTCCCTTGCGCACGTCGTAGGCCCGCACGTCTCCCGGCGGGGCGGGATGCGTCTCCGGGTTCCGCCCGCCCACGATGATCAGGTCCTTGTAGATGATGCCCGGCGTGGTCAGGGCAATCGACTGCTGCTCAAAGTCACCCCGCAGTTGCTTGCGGAGGTCAACCCGCCCGGTCTCGCCAAAGGTCGTCACCAGCTTGCCCGTGTCGGCGTCCAGGCAGTACAGGAAGTTCATGACCCCGGCAAAGATGCGGCCGCTCTTGCCATCGGTCCAATAGGTGACCCCGCGCGCCGGCTGCGTGCCGTGAATCCCCGAGTCGAACTTCCACTTCAACTTGCCGGTGGCCGCGTCGAGGGCAATCACCTTCTGCGTTGGCGTGTAGGCATAGAGGGTGCGGCCGATGACGAGCGGGTTGGACTGCAGCCCGCCCTTCTCGCCGGTGTCATAGGTCCACGCGGCCTTGAGCCGGTTCACATTGCTGCGATTGATCTGAGTCAGCCGGGAGTAGTGGTCCCCGTCCGGCCCGCCGTTATAGACGGGCCAATCCGTTCTCGTCTGCGCGCCCAGCAGCAAGGCCATCCCGGCCGCCATTCCGACGGCTGCAATCATCACTCTCGTTCGTTTCATGCCGCGCTCCCCCGCCAATCGCCCCAGGCGCCCAAATCGTCTCCCCATTCCAGCAGGTCGACCGCACAAACAACAAGGGCAGGATGCTGTCCCCGGAGACACCCGTTCAGATGACCGACCTGTTTTCCGCAGCCAACGGGCATATCGCCCGAAATCCATGAGCGAAGGCGGGGAACGAATCGAATCCAAGTTCCCTCAAGGCCGACTCGACCCCCGCGGTCAAACGAGCACCAACCACCTCCAAAATAGTGCAGGGAGGGTCCGCGGAATAGAACCCGTGGTGCAGATCGATGGCGTCGAGGTTCTCGATGAGCATCTCTTCAGGGGAGTCACTTTCTGCGGCTTTGAAGAGAGTCACACCGTCCAGGTGGCTCTGTGTTGGTAGCTGAGCCCACAGGCCCTCCACAATCTTGCGGTTGACTGGCGAATCCACAATCCACACTGGTCCCAAAACCAACAACTCCGCAAGTCGTGCACCGAATTCTCGGTCGAGAACGACAGAGACTGAGGATGGAGCTGTTCTCATCGGATTGATCATAGAGCAGGAACGCCGCAAGTGCCTGACCTTTCAAAGGCCATGTTGGCAAGCCCCAGCCCCAAACCGCCTGCCTCAGTTGCGTGAAAACCAGTATCGTACGCAGCCGAATGCCGCGATCTACATCTGTTCGCGCACGTCGGCGCCAGACGTGTCGATGCGGCCTTCACAGCCGCAATGATGCGGGATACCTCACCGAGTTCACGTCTTATACAAGACCCCGCTTTCGGGACCCTGGAAAGGCTTAAGAGTCTTCGAACCATTGCCGTTCAGGCAGCATCCCCCGATGCAGTATCCGGCAGATGAAAACCCCATCCGCGTCTGCCCGGTAGATGACAACATGTTTCCCATGCTCGACGCGCCTGTATCCCGGCCGGATCTGGTCACAAGGCCGCCCCATTCTGGGCGATTCAACCAGCCGCCTGAAAGTTTCGTCAAGACCATTGAGGTAGCCCTCGGCCTGGTTCAGACCCCATCGGTCCACGGTGTATTCGGCAATCTCGATCAGGTCGAGCCGGGCCAGCCTTGAAAACCTATAGCCTGGCACCGGTTACGCCGCTCCCATCACCAGAGCCCGCCTGCGAATCCGCTCGCGCACTTCGCTCATCACATCGCCTTCAGCCACACCGCTCTCCTCGCCTGCCTGAACGGCGGCCCGCAGCGCCTCAAGCTTCGCCTGTTCCTCGCGCTCGCTCCCTTGCAGAGCACGCAGTCCGGCTCGCAGCACCTCGCTGGCATTGGCATATTGGCCGCTCTCAATCCGCTCAGCCACATACCGGTCCATCTCCGGAGTCAGGTTGATGTTGCGCGTCGGCATCGGAGTCTCCCTGCGGCTGATTTTATGGTCGATTGGCAATAATTGGCAAGTTTCGAAATCTCAACCGGAATGTAGACCAAGAAGCAAAAACCCGAAAAGCCTCATCCCCTCAGTCCTGTTTCGCCTCAGCTCGCTTCGCCAAAAACCGCTCCATGAACTTGGTGTCAAACTCCCCGGCCCGGAATCCCGCATCCGCAAAGATGGCCTGATGCAGCGGAATCGAGGTCTGAATCCCCTGCACCACAAACTGGCTGAGCGCCCGCTCCATCTTGGCGATGGCCTCCGCACGGTCCTTGCCATGCACAATCAGCTTGGCGATCAGCGAGTCGTAGTAGGGCGGCACCACCCCTTCGGCATACTGCGCGGTATCCACCCGCACGCCGTTCCCGCCCGGCACGTTGAACGCCGTAATCTTGCCCGCCGACGGGGTAAACTTCTCCGGGTGCTCGGCGTTGATGCGGCACTCGATGGCGTGCCCGCGCATCTCCAGCTTCGCCGGCAAGATCGCGTCAAGCCGCTCGCCGGAGGCAATCCGCAACTGCGCCTTCACCAGGTCCACGCCCGTAATGGCTTCGGTAATCGGGTGCTCCACCTGGATGCGCGTGTTCATCTCGATGAAGTGCAGTTGCCCGTCCTCGTCCATCAGGAACTCGACCGTCCCCGCGTTTTGGTAGCCGATGTCCGTGAGGCACCGCGAAAGGGTGGCGGCAATCTCCTCGCGCATCTTCGGCGTCACCTGCAGGCTGGGCGCCTCTTCAATCAGCTTCTGGTGACGACGCTGGATGGAGCACTCGCGCTCAAACAGCGTGGCCACATTGCCGTGCTCGTCCGCCAAGACCTGGAACTCGATGTGCCGCGGCTGCTCGATGAACTTCTCCATGTAGAGCTCGCCGTTGCCGAAGGCATTGGCCGCCTCGGTATAGGCCGCATGAAAGAGATTGGGCAGCTCCTCCGGGGCGCGCACAATGCGCATGCCGCGCCCGCCGCCTCCCGCCTTGGCCTTCAGAATGACCGGGTAGCCAACCTTCGTGGCCCACTCCAGCGCCTCGTCGGTCGTCGCGATAATTCCGTCCGAACCCGGCAGAATCGGCACCTTGGCCCGCTTCATCGCCTGCCGCGCCTTCTCCTTCTCGCCCATCAGCCGCGTCACCTCGGGCGGCGGTCCAATGAACTTGATGTTCGACGCCCGGCAGACCTCGGCAAAGTTGGCGTTCTCGCTGAGGAGGCCATAGCCGGGGTGAATCGCGTCAACATTCGCGATCTCCGCGGCCGAAATGACCGCCGGCACATTCAGATAGCTCTCCGCCAGCCGCGGCGGCCCGATGCAGATGGCCTCATCGGCAAAGCGCACGTGGAGCGAGTTGCGGTCCGCCTCGCTATAGATGGCGACCGTGCGTATGCCCAGTTCCCGGCAGGCGTTCAAGACGCGCAGCGCAATTTCGCCGCGATTGGCAACCAATACCTTACGAAACATGCAAGACCCTTCAAAAACGGGTGCGCCGAGTCAGCCTGCGGCAGGATTCAGAGGCAGCCAAAATGCGATGCCCACTCCGCCGACCCGGCCGCTCCGCAACTTCCCCTTACGCCGTTCGAATCGTAAACAGCGCCTGCCCATACTCGATGGGCTGGCCGTTGGACACCAGGCACTTGACGATCTCGCCCGAGACATCCGCCTCGATCTCGTTCATCAGCTTCATGGCTTCCACAATGCAGATGACCTGGCCCTTCTCCACGCGATCCCCGGCCGCGACAAAGGCCGCGGCGCCGGGCGAAGGCGAGCCGTAATAGGTGCCCACGATGGGAGACTTCACCACGTGCAGATTCTCCTCGGGCACCGCTGCCGGGGCAGCCGCTGCCGTCGCAACCGGCGCGGCCGGGGCCGCGGAGTGGGCCGCTGTAGCCGCCGCCGCCGGAGCCGTGGCCAGGAGCCGCGCCAGATCCGATAACCCCGCTGCGGAAGCCTCGGGTTGGCTAAACTTCAGGCGAATCTTCAAATCCCCGCGGTCCAGGTCAAACTCGGCCACGCCGTACTGCTTCAGGAATTCAATCAGTTGCTTCAGATCATCGATATCTTGTGGTTTCATTCGTTCCTTGAGACTCCCAAAATGGGGGTGGGACGGGTTCAAATCACAGTTCAATCAGGGCCTTGGGCGCCGGGGTAAGCACCTGACCTCCGCTTCGCGTTACTGCCACCATGTCCTCGATGCGTATGCCGAACTTTCCGGCCAGGTAGATTCCCGGCTCGATGGTGATCACCATGCCGGGAAGCAGCCTGGTTGTCTGTCCAGCTCCAACCCGCGGCGACTCATGTATCTCCAGTCCGACCCCATGGCCGGTGGAGTGGGAAAATGCCTCCGCCAATCCTGCCCTGCGTAAAACGCCGCGGGCCGCCTCATCGACCTCCCCGCAGCTTGCGCCGGAGCTGACCGCGGCCACCGCCGCCTCCTGCGCTTCCAGAACCGCCTCGTACGC
The DNA here is from genome assembly GCA_903849645.1 of uncultured Acidobacteriaceae bacterium. Classification (GTDB taxonomy): domain Bacteria; phylum Acidobacteriota; class Terriglobia; order Terriglobales; family Acidobacteriaceae; genus Telmatobacter. The sequence continues at coordinate 155,808 of CAINJJ010000030.1, forward strand.
GTTCCGTTCCTCTGCCCTGGGACGCCCCAGGTACACGGTTCGGGTCATATCCGAGCAATAACCTCCGAGGATTATACCGAAGTCCAGCGTTACAAAGCCCCGCCGCGGCAGCCTGGCCGCCGTGGCCCGTCCATGGGGCAGCGCCGAGCGCACCCCGGAGGCCACAATGGTCTCAAACGACATGCCTTCGGCGCCCAGAAGCCGGGCCCGGTATTCCAGCTCCGCCGCCACCTCAAACTCCGCCAGTCCCGGCCGGATGAACCCCAGCATGTGCTCGAAAAGCCTGCACCCAGCAAGCGCGGCCTCGGCCATCAGAGCCAGCTCGTCTTCATCTTTGATTCGCCGCAGCGGCTCCACCAGCGGCGCCGCCAGCGGGGTCAAAAAGCTCCGCCGCAACCGTGAGGGCAGCTCCCCCCGCCAGCGCGCCAGCTCCGCCACCGAAGTCCTTACCGGGTCAAATCCCGCCGACTCCACGCCCGGCTGCGCGGCCAGCCACTGCGCCGCCGCCACCGCCGGGGCGCTGGGCACAATCTGCACCTGCGCCGCCGTCACCTCTTCGGCGGCCTGCGCCGTATAGCGCCCGTCGGTAAACAGCCTTGCCGCCCGCCGCGTAACCGCCAGGGCTGCGCTCGAACCGGTAAAACCGGAGAGATAGCGGAGGTCGGGAAGGTGCGTGACCAGCAGCCCGGAGAGCCCGGTCTTTGTCAGTCGGCGGCGCAATAGGCCCAAGCGGCGGAAGTGATCCATCCCATCGAGGATAAATCACGACGGGAAGAAGGAGTGGCCCTGGGAACCTCTGTCCGCGTCCCTACCCCAGGGCCGGGCCAGCCGTTCGGCATCATCGACGCGAGGTTGAAGGAGAATGGCTGGGCGACAGTTGGCCGCAGCGATTGGGATACACTGCAAGCCGTGGGGGGGATTCAGTTGCCGCGAGTGCCTGGGTTGTTTTCGGGTAAATTGATGTGCACTCTTCTTCTGGCGGGCTCTAGCTGGGCGCAATCCGCGCCCAACTTGCCGGCATCCCCACAGACACAACAGAGCGGCGAGAACGTGGCGGCGGCCCGGCAGGAATCAACCGCGCGGCAAGGGATGGCGACAGGGCGAGCGCAACGTGCCCAGTTTGACGCCCAACACCGGCCCGTGACCTCCGGGGGCACCGTGAAGACCGGCCCTGTGGTCTTTGAGAACGTGGCTGAACAGGCGGGGCTGACAAGCTGGCACAACACCACCGGGACCGCGGAGAAGCGCGTCATCATTGAGGCAAAGGGGTCTGGCGTGTGCCTGCTGGACTATGATCGCGACGGCTGGCTGGATATTTACATGGTGAACGGCTCGACCTTCGAAGCGCTCGCCGGCAAGGCCGCGCCGCCCCGCGCCGCGCTCTTCCACAACAATCACGACGGCACGTTTACCGACGTGACCCAAAAGGCCGGGGTGGGCAATGACCGCTGGGGCCTGGGCTGCGCGGTGGGCGACTATGACAACGACGGCTGGCCGGACTTCTATGTGACCAACCTCGGCAAGAACCGCCTGTACCACAACAACCACGACGGCACATTTACCGATGTGGCGGAGCAAGCGGGCGTGGCGCTCGACGAAGGGTCGGGCAGTGTCGTGGTGGACCACACCGGGGCAACCTTCGGCGACTATGACGGCGACGGCCGGTTGGACCTTTTTGTGGGTGGATACATCCGGTACGATTTCCAGAACCCGCCGCTGGCAGGCACCAAAGCCGTCAATTATTCCTCCTGCCAATACCGCGGTCAGAACATCATGTGCGGCCCGCGCGGGCTTCAGGGCGCAGGAGACCACCTGTTCCACAACAACGGAGACGGCACCTTCACGGATGTGAGCAGGCAGGCGGGGGTCAGCGATCCCAATGGCTACTACGCCCTGGGCGCGGTTTTTGTGGACGTGAATGGGGATGGCAGGCCCGACCTCGCGGTGGCCAACGACTCCACGCCGAACTATCTCTATATCAACAAGGGTGACGGCTCCTTTGACAACCAGAGCTATATGAGCGGCTACGCGCTCAACGGGGAAGGCCGCGAAGTCTCCAACATGGGCATCGCCGCCGGAGACTATGAGAACAACGGCCACCTTGACCTGGTGAACACCGCCTTCTCTGATGACTCCAGCGTGGTGTTTCGCAACGATGGGAGCGGGGCGTTCGACGATGCAAGCGCGAGCACTGGCCTGGGCGGGCCGTCCGGCCCTTTTGTCGGGTTTGGGGATGGGTTTCTGGACTACGACAACGACGGATGGAAGGACCTGCTGGTGGTCAACGGGCACGTCTATCCACAGGTGGATCAGCATCCAGACTGGGGCATGAGCTACGCGCAACGTCCCCTGCTGTTCCGCAACCGGAGCAACGGGACCTTTGAACCAATCGCCGCCGTTGAAGGTTCGGGTTTGGCCGCTGTCTGCGTGGGCCGCGGAGCCGCCTTCGGGGATCTGTTCAATAACGGCAAGATCGATGTGGTGATCAACAACCTCGATGGCGCTCCGCTGCTGCTGCGCAACGTGAACCCCGACCATCACCATTGGGTGAGCCTGCGCCTGATAGGTGGCCCCAGGAGCCCGCGCGATGCGGTGGGAGCCACGGTCTATCTGGCCGGCGGCGGAGTCCGGCAGCGCGGCGACGTTCTAAGTGGTGGCAGCTATCTCTCTTCGAACGACTTCCGGGTTCACTTTGGACTGGGCGGGACGGATCAAGCTGGAACCGCGGAGATTCACTGGCCCTCCGGGGCAAAGGAAACTGTGAAGCTTGGGGCGGCGGATCGCATCTACGTCGTCACCGAGGGCCAGGGGATTACCGGTGCATTGTGCGGCGGCAAGCCGTGTGCGGCAGGGGCAACGGCCCCGGCAAAAACGGCGGTGAAGCCCTTGCATTCCGGCCGTTCCCGGTAGAGAAGCCGCGCGCCGGATTGATAACAGTTTCAATCGCGGCCGCGGGAACTGGTGCGCCGCGCCACGGACCGGACGCTTCCATGAGGTGAGGCCGGCTTGCAGCTCTCTGGGTTAGACTCAAGCGGTGGAGGAGCCCTGTTGCCGCAAGTTCACCGTCTGTTTGCCTGCGCGCTGATGGCGATACTATCTGCCCAGCCGGCGCAGGTCGCGTCCCTCCCAGGGCCGGAAGAACTCCAGGCCCAAGGCGGCATGGGAAGCAATCCTGGCGGTTCAAAGCCTGTTTATGACTCATTGAAGCGGCCGATCACAGCCGGCGGCTTTGTGGATTCCGGGCCAGTGGTCTTTGAGGATGGGACCAGGGCGGCGGGGCTCTCGGGCTGGAACCATGTGATGGGCGCGGCGGACAAGAAGCTGATTATTGATACCAACGGGTCTGGCTTGGGGCTTATCGACTACGACAACGATGGCTGGCTGGACATCTATCTGCTCAACGGTTCCACGTTCAACGCGCTGGACGGCAAGGAAGCGTCGCCCCATTCAGCCCTGTTCCACAACAACCACGACGGGACATTTACCGACGTGGCTGCCCAGGCGGGGGTGACCAACGACCGCTGGGGCTTTGGCGTGGCGATCGCCGACTATGACAACGACGGCTGGCCCGACATTTTCGTGTCCAATTACGGAAAGAACCGGCTCTACCGCAATAACCGCGATGGCACGTTTACCGACGTGGCCGAGAAGGCCGGCGTTACCCTCGGCAACTGGAGTGCGGGCGCCACCTGGGGCGACTATGACGGGGACGGGCGCCTGGACCTGTTTGTGACCGGCTATGTGCACTTTGACCGAGACAACCTGCCGTATGCCAGGACCAGGGCGGCGAGCAACAATCTCTGCGAGTTTCGCGGGGTGCCCGTGATGTGCGGACCGCGCGGCCTGGAAAGCGAGCCCGATCACCTGTTCCACAACAATGGGGACGGAACATTTACCGACACCAGCGTGAAAGCGGGGGTAGCGGACCGCGTGAATCACTACTACGGCCTGACCCCTGTCTTTGTGGATGCGAACAACGATGGCAAGGTGGACCTGGCGGTGGCCAACGACTCCACTCTGAGCTACCTGTTTCTCAATCGCGGGGATGGCACGTTTGAAGACGCCAGCCTGACCTCGGGTTTTGCGCTGAATGAAGACGGCCGGGAGGTGGCCGCGATGGGCATTGCCGTGGGCGACTACCTGAATAACGGCCTGCTGGACTTTGCCATCAGCGACTTCTCCGATGAGGCCAAGCTGCTGTTTCACAATGAGGGAGCAGCCGGTTTCAGCGAGGTCTCAATGCGTGCGGGCGTCGGCAAAAAATCAATCCCGTTCCTGAGTTGGGGGACCGGCTTTCTGGACTACGACAACGACAGTTGGCTGGATCTGATGTTTGTCAACGGGCACATCTACCCGGCGGCCGACAAGGAGGATTGGGGAACCTCGTATGCGCAGCGGACCCTGCTGTTCCGCAACACCCGCGACGGCAAGTTCGAGGAGGTTCCTCCGGTGAAAGGGTCGGGGATGGCCACGCTCATTTCGGGGCGCGGGGCGGCTTTTGGCGACCTGTTCAACAACGGCAAGATCGACGTGGTGATCAGTCCGGTCGACGGGCCTGCCTTGCTCCTGAAAAACGTAAACCCCGATCACCATCATTGGGTGGAATTGAAGCTGGTGGGCGGACTCAAAAGCCCGCGCGACGCCGTGGGGGCGACGGTCTACCTGACGGCCAACGGGGTGCGCCAACGCCAGGATGTGGTCAGCGGCGGCAGCTACGCCTCGACGAACGATCCGCGGCCTCACTTTGGCCTGGGCGACGCAACGGACGGCGGCACCGTTGAGATTCACTGGCCATCCGGCGCCAGAGAGACGGTCAAGCTGCCGGCCGTTGACCGCATCTTCACCATAAGCGAAGGGAAAGGGATCACGGGGGCCCTGTGCGGCGGGCAGCCCTGCCCGGCCGCGATCCCGGCGGCCGCTGCGCCATCGACCCCAGGAGCCAGGCCATGAGACCATCGCTCCCCGGCTCCATGAATCGGCTCCTGGCAATATTCCGCGTGGCCATTGCTTCGATGGCGGTCATCATGCCGGCGCAGTCTCCCCAACCCAGCCCGCAGGTCAGCAGCCAGGGCGCGGCCCAACCATCTGTGCCCGCCAGGTTTGTGGATGTGACCAGTAAGGCCGGTGTGCGCTTTGTCCACTATGCGCCCCACACCACGCGCAAATACCTGCTTGAGACGATGGGTTCCGGCGTGGCCCTGTTTGACTGCGACAACGACGGGCGGCTTGACCTCTACCTGGTCAACGGCGCGGGATATACAGACCCCACCCCGAAAGGGCATATCCCGGAGAAATCCGGACCGGAGCACTGGAACCGCATGTACCGGCAGAAGGCCGATGGAAGCTTTGAGGACATGACCGAGAAGTCGGGGCTCAAGGGAGTCGGCTATGGCATGGGCGTGGCGGTGGCCGACTATGACAACGACGGCTTTGAGGATGTTTTTGTAACCGCGTACGGGGGCAACCGCCTCTACCACAACAACGGCGACTGCACCTTCTCTGACGTGACGGAAAAGGCCGGAGTTGGCGGCGGCGGCTGGTCGAGCTCTGCGGCGTGGGTGGACCTGGACAACGATGGCCTGCTCGACCTGGTGGTGACGCGCTATGTGACCTGGGACTGGGAGGACGTGTGGTGCGGCGAGCGGCGCGAGGGCTACCGCGGCATCTGTCATCCCGATGTCTTCCCGCCGATCGCCATGCTCGTGTACCACAATGACGGCAACGGCCATTTCACCGAAATGGCACGCAAGTTGGGCCTCGACAAGCCGGCCAAGGCGCTTGGGATCGCCACGGCGGACTACGACCGCGATGGGCGCATGGACCTGTTTATCGCCAACGACTCCATGCCGGAGTTTCTCTTTCACCAGAAGGCCGAGGGGAGTTTTGAAGAAGTAGGCCTGGAGTCGGAAGTGGCCGTCAACTCCGAAGGCCAGACGTATGCGGGCATGGGCGTCGACTTTGCGGATTATGACAACGACGGCTGGCCGGATATTGTCGTGACCGACCTTGCCAATCAGCGCTATGCCCTCTACCAGAACAACCGCGACGGAACCTTCAACTACGCCTCCCTGTCGAGCGGTCTAGGCTCCGCATCGCAGAGTCACTCGGGCTGGGGCATGCGCTTCATGGACTACGACAACGATGGATGGAAGGACCTGCTGATTGCGCAGGGACACGATATGGATAACATCCAGGTGGTTTCTCCCATGCTTCGCTATCGCGAACCGATGATGCTGCTGCGCAATACCGGGAAGAAGTTCGTTGATGTCTCCTCGATCTCAGGCGACACCTTCCAGGAGACCTGGGTGGGCCGAGGCATGGCCATCGGCGATATTGACAACGACGGCCGCATCGACGCGGTGGTCAGCACCAACGGCGGCCCCGCGCATATTCTGCTCAACAGGACTGACACCGCGAACCACTGGATCACCTTGCGCCTGACCGGGCACACGAGCAACCGAGACGGCATCGGCGCTCAAGTCAGGGTGACGACCGCTCAAGGGTCGCAGTGGGTTACGGCGACCACAGCGAGCAGCTATCTTTCCTCGAGCGATCCACGGGTTCATTTTGGTTTGGGCGCCAGTGCCCAGGTCCAAAGCATCGAGATCCGGTGGCCAAGCGGAATCGTGCAGACCCTCAGCGATTTGAAGGGCGACCGTCAGATTCAGGTGGATGAGCCGGAGCCAGCCAGCATGGCGCACCCTGTGGGAAAGGCAACCCGGCCGTAAGGCGCGGGAGAGTTGCATGAGCCCGCCGGCATAGCTTTCCGCGGGATGCCTGTTGCCGTCCGCCATGGGTGGCGCAGCCGGAGCAATTTTCCGCAACTACCATTTTTGTCAATGGCATGCAGTGTTCCGTCTGAACAGGCTTTAGGAGTCTGGACCGGCTTCATGAGGAAGAGAAACCTCCCGCGGGGATAGTTTTCGAATGCCGGGGTAACTGGAGAGCACTGCCCAATAATTCTCTTGACATTCGAGTGATTGCGAAGCTAGAGTCCACACTACGGAAACGGTTCCACTGCGAGATGGTATCGATTCCATTTGCCACACACAGGCCGGTCAACATTCCCCTTGTTGCCCCAATCCGAAATAGCAATTTCCATCAGAATGGCCAACCATTTAAGGAGAACCAGTGAGACAGACACCCCCCTATCAGGAGCGCTCTCAGTTGTCTCGACCCATCCCATCGATTGCTTTCGCGCTTGCGCTTGCAATCATGGTGCTGGTGTCGTTGACACCCAGGGCCGCATTCGCGCAGGCCAGCGCCGGCATCACGGGCACAATCACCGACACAAGCGGCGCCGTCATCTCCTCTGCCCGCCTAACCATCACAAACGAAGGAACTTCGGTCGTTGACCATACGGTGACCAGCAGTTCGGGAACGTACTCCTTCAAGGGCGTATTGCCGGGAAGATATACCGTCTCGGTTGAAGCCCAGGGGTTCAAGAAGGGAATTCAGAAGGGCGTGACGGTCGAGGTCAGCACCACGGCCACAATCGACTTCAACCTTACGCCCGGCGCGGCAAACGAAACCGTCCAGGTGACCGCCGACCAGATCGCGTTGAACACAACTCAGCCGGAACTGGGCAGCACGCTCGAGCCTGAAGTGGTGGCGGCATTGCCTGAAGAAGTATCGGGCCGCGGCCGCCAGATTGATCAACTGCAGTTCCTGGCCCCCGGAACGACGGGCAGCACCTTCTCCCATCGCATCAGCGGCGGCGTCGACTTCGAGCAGGAGATCATCTACAACGGCATCCCGGCTCCGCAGCCTGAGACCGAAGGGTACACGACCAACTTCAATCCGCCCTTCGACCTGGTGCAGGAGTATCGCGTCGAGCGTTCCACGTTTTCCGCGCAGTACGGCCTTGGGCAGGGCGCGCTGACCTATCAGATGAAGTCGGGTACAAACAGCTACCATGGCAATGCGTTTGAAATCAACCGCAACAGTTTCTTTGACTCGGTGGGCTTCTTCAACGGCCCGGCGTGGAATTCGGCCAATACCAGAAACAAGCCGCCGGTAGATCACGAAAACAACTACGGATTCAGCATTGGCGGGCCCATCCGCATCCCCCACATCTACGACGGGCGCAACAAGACATTTGGCCACTACAGCCAGGAATGGTACAAGCAGAACAACGAAAACACGAATCAAGGCACGGTGCCGACCAAGCTGGAAAAGGGGCTTGGCTCCACAGGCGACTTCGATTTCAGTGACTTCCAGGGGATCGACCCTGTTACGCAGAAAGTGGTAGTGATCCCCATCTATGACCCGCTCACTGGACAGCAGTTCCAATGCAATGGCGTTCTCAACGTGATCTGCAAGAATCGCGTGAGTCCCCTTGCCCAGAGCTTGCTTCAGTTCATTCCAGATCCCGACAATTCCGGCTCCGGTGTCGGAGGGTTGGACAGCAACAAGAACTTCGTGCCCTTTATCAACCCCACCATCCAACACAACTGGGGCTTTACCCTCGACCAGACGCTGACGCCGACCCAGAGCCTGCACTATGCCCAGTGGCGCAACACCCTCCACAACGACGGGTTTGACCAGGCGCCGATTGTGCCCTACACAAATCCGCTCGGAAGCCTGAGGTCTTACCCGTACATTGGCAGCGTGTTCCTGCTCAACTACACCAACGCCATCAATCCCCACCTGGTCATGACGGCTGGGTTTGGATGGATTGGCGAAATCAACAACCAGTTCAACCTCAACAAGTTCGCTCCCAAGCCCTCTTACGTGGGAGTGCTCAACGAGGACATCTTCCCCTCCATCACCTTTGACGGCAACCACACGCCCACCAGTTGGGGCACCGGCGGCTCAAACTCAGGCTCGGTCAACCGCAAACTGGGCGTCGCCATCGTGAACAACTGGCTATGGACGAAAGGCCGCAACACCTTCAACATCGGGTGGGAGTTCCGCCGCTCCTTGCAGGACGACAACGAAGAGCAGACCGAGGGCGGTCACTTTGCCTTCAGCCATAAGCAAACATCGATCCACAACCCCAACGATCCCGCCTTTGGCGGGTACGGCAGTGCATTCGCCAGCTTCCTTCTGGGCCTTCCGGATTCGGAAGACCGCAGCAACTCCCAGGAACTGCGCCTGCGCAACTACGATCTGTCGCCCTATGTCCAGGACGACATCAAGCTATCGCCGAAGCTGACACTGAACGTCGGCCTTCGTTGGGACATTCAGGCGCCATTCACTGAAGCAAAAGACCTGATCGTCTTCTTTGATCCCTCGAGGACAGATCCGGCGGCCATCGGCCCCAACGGTCCTATTGCCGGAGGCGCCAACAAGTTTGGCAACTGCACCGGATGCGCGGGATACACCCACGCCGATACCCATTACGGCCATGTCGGACCTCGCCTGGGCTTTGCCTACAAACTGAACAACAAGACAGTGGTGCAGGGCGGTTTGGATATCGCCTTCCTGAATGGCGGAGCGTATGAGTACGGCACCAGCAAGGTCGCCGTCAACTACAGCAACCTGCTGACTGGCCAGTTCCATCGCGCCAGTTCCAACACCTACACCTCCGCACCGGGCAACTGGGACGCCAACCCCATCCCTGCCACCAACCCCACGCCGTTCACCGCGGGCCTCGGCGGAGGCAACCAGATCAACGCCTTCGACAAGAAGAAGGACGGCTACGCTCCCTATAGCGAGCAGTGGAACCTCAACCTGCAGCGCGAGCTGCCCTACAGCATGTTCATCACGGCTGCCTTTGTGGGCAACCGCGTCATTCACCTGCCCAGCCAGAACAACCGCATCGACCAGATGGATCCGAAGTTCGATGCGCAGTACGGAAACGTGCAGAGCCCTTGCCAGGCCCCTGGCACCTCGGTGCTGGCCGATACATTCGGACCGGGCGGGTGCGCTGAACAGGATGGCTTCACTCTGCCCTATGCCAGCTATGTGCAGGACTTCGGCGGATCAGCGACGGTTGCCCAGGCGCTGGTGCCCTATCCACAGTACAACTACATCTTCAACAACTTTGAAGGCTACGGCACGACCTACTACCAGTCAGCCCAGATTGAAGTGGAAAAGCGCTTCTCCAGCGGTCTTTCCTTCCTGGCCGGCTACACCCTGTCGCGCCTGATGGACAACACCAGCAGCGGTTTCTCCAGCTTTACCTCTGGCGGAATCAACAAGTACAACCAGAAGCCCGAGTGGGCGGTCTCCAACTCCGATGAGCCGCAGACTCTCAAAGTCAGCGGAACCTACGAACTGCCCATCGGCCCCGGCAAGAAGTACCTGAACAATCACATAGCAGGCAACGTTGCCGGAGGATGGCAGGTTGGCTGGATTCTGGACTATGAGTCAGGAACGGCATTCGGCGTGGGCGAAAGCGGGTCACCCTTCCCCAACGGCTTCAATCGTCCCAACCGCAACAGTTCGGTCGGTCTCAGTACCGCTTCCTACAGCAAGGTGCGCGACTACTTCACCAAGAACAATGGGCAGGGACCTGGCGCGCAGATGTTCAATGCTGGAGCCTTCACCACCACAACAACGCAATACGTGATCGGCAACGCCATCCGGAACTACTCGGAACTCAGAAGCCCGCCGCTCCTGATGGAAAGCCTGAATGCCAGGAAGCACTTCTACCTCGGAGAGCACCTCCAGGGCATTCTCACGCTGGACTACTTCAACGCATTCAATCGAACGCAGTTCAACGGCCCGGATACCAACGCAAGCGATGGCTCGTTCGGACAGGCCAGTTCCAAGGGCTCGAACATCAGCAACCGCCAGGGCCAGGTGAAATTCCAACTGGAGTTCTAACGCATCCGGGGAAAACCCGGATCATGCATTGCACAATTGCAGGTCAATCCCCTTCGCCGGGCTGCCCAATCGCAGCCCGGCTTTTTCAGGTTCATGGCGTCACACTTGCCTTTGAATTGAGGCCATGCCTGCCGTGCCCTTCCAGTCCCTGATCTCTGCGCTGCTCCGTTTTGTGCAGATGAGATTCAGCTATAATCACACATCATGACCAAGGGCCGATCTACTTCGTTATTCCACTGGACCCTGCATTTCCTTGCTGCCTGGATGCTATTCTTCGCGGCAACCGGACCGCTCGCGAGCCAGGAGAGCGATGAGGTTACGCCCGAGGTGCAGCAGTTGTATGCGCAGGCCAAAGCGGCCCAGAAGCAGGGCGACGAAGCGGCGGCCATCCAGAAGTATCGCGCCATGATCAAGCTTGCGCCGCATCTGGCGGCGGCCTATAACAACCTGGGCATGCTCTACTTCAACAGGCATGAGTATGAACGCGCCGCCGAGGTGCTCAAGCGTGGCCTGGAACTTCATCCCGATATGCCCACCGCTTCCGCGATGCTCGGGATGAGTTACTTTCAACTTGGCGCGAATGAGAAGGCCGAGCCTCTTCTGCGGGAGGCGCTGCGCGCCAATCCGGCGGATGACAATGTGCAGATGATCCTGGCGCACATCCTGATCAATCTGAAGAAGTACGCAGAGGCTGCATCGCAACTGCGTAACTTTCTGGAGCGGAACCCGAAGAATCAGGAAGCATGGTATCTGCTAGGCAAGAGCTATCTTCAACTCTCAGAAGACGCGCTCAAGAAGATCAACGAGATTGATCCGGGTTCAGTGGTAGCGCATGAGATTGCCGGAGAGATCGATGAGAGCATGCACAACTACGATGTTGCTCTCGTGGAATACAAGAAGGCGGTCGATATGGCGCCGCAACAGCCTGGAACTCATTTGCACATGGCAAACGCCTACTGGCTAACCGGCAAATGGGAGTCAGCGCAGGCGGAGTTCATGGCCGAGCTGGCCAACGATCCAAACAATTGCACCGCGCACTGGAAGCTCGCCAACGCGATGCTTGAGGCCAACGACTCCAGCGAGGAAGCGCTGACGGAGTTGAACCTTTCAATTGAGCACTGCCCTGCGTTGATGCAGGCCCGCGTGGACCGCGCCCGCGCGCTCATACGGCTGGGGAAGCAGACGGACGCATTGCCCGACCTGCTGATGGCCGTCAAGGATAGCCCGGCCGAGCCGACGATTCACTTTCTCCTGGCCGCCGTTTACAGAGTGCAAGGCAACACGGCAGGGGTGCAGCAGGAGATGCAGACCTATAGCCGGCTGCAGAGAGAGGCAAGTGAAGCGGTGGCGGGACAAGCAAATGATGCCAATACGATCAAGAACGCTGCTCACTAGCGGAAGGTCGAGAAGTTGCAGTTGGGCGCTCGCGCCGGTGCTGGCGTGCGCCTTCGCTGCGTGGTGCCAACCGGCTCCGGATGCGCTGGCAACGCCTCGTCTGCTGATAACTGAGGGCAAGCTGCCGCAGGCCGAGGCCGCGCTTGATCAGTTTTTGAAGGAACATGCTGCCTCCGCGGATGCGCATTTTCTGCTGGGCTATGTCCTGTTTCGCGAACAGAAGCCGGTCGACTCGCTCGCCGAGTTTACCGCCGGTGCGCGTACAAGGCGGCCAAAGGCCGATGAGTTGATGACGGTAGCCTCTGACTATGTTTTACTGCATGACTTTGCCGATGCCGACAAATGGTTTACCGAAGTCACCGTGGAAGAGCCCAGCAACGCCGATGCATGGTATGCGCTGGGCCGGACCAAGTACAACGAAAACGGATTTAGCGAGGCAGTTACGAGCTTTGAACGCGCCTTGGCGCTGCGGCCAAGGTACGTTGAGGCGGAGAACAATCTTGGATTGTGCTGGCGCGAGTTGAACAGCATGGAGAAGGCCAGGGCCGCATTTGAGACCGCAATCGACTGGCAGGGCGCTGCTCCCACGGATGCGCAGCCATTTCTGAATCTCGGTGCGCTGCTCGCGGATCAGGGCGATCTCGAAAAATCGATTCCCTATCTGGAGAAGGCAGTTTCCCTGTCTCCGGACAACCCCAGGATTCATGAAGAGTTGGGACAGGTGTACGAGGCGCAGAAGAATCTTCCCAAGGCCCAGGCCGAGTTGGAGCGGGCCGTGGCGCTTGCGCCGAACACCTCGGCGTTGCACTTCAAACTGGGTCAGATCTATCGCCGGGAAGGGTTGCGCGGCCAGGCGCAGCAGGAGTTTGACCTCTGCGAAAAGCTGAACAGCACACATTCCTCCACCGGTACACCCAACCCCATCAAGCAGGATGTGCAAGAGCCGCGTTAAGTGGCGGATGGCCTGGCGGCGGAATCAACTAAAAATGCCGGCGCCCTCTCATTTTGATTCGTTCGCTGGAGTGCAGCCGCAGGAACTGCGCTGGATGAGACAGGTCGTCATCTTGATTTGTTGGGGCTGTTTGGCGGAAGCCGGCGAACTGGCGCTGCTTCCGCCGGATAGTTGTTCGAAGAGGATCTCGGCCGCACGTCGCCCGATCTCTTCGACCGGTTGCTGAATCACGCTGATGGATGGGCGCACGGTCGAGGCGAGGTCGAAGTCGTCGAAGCCCAGCAGCGCAATGGATTGGGGCACGGCAACGCCCAACTTCTGCAGCGCCTCGAACGCAAAGATCGTTGTGCTGTTTTTGAGTGCAAAGATTGCGTCCGGCGGATGCGGCCCGTCCAACAGATTCTTGATAGCGCGTTCAGCGCACGCGTAGTCCTTGACCGATGTGTCGAAGATCGGGGTCAAATGCGCGGCCTTGATCGCCTTGAGATAACCGTTCATCCGCTCCTGGATGGTATACAAGGTCTCTTCCCCGGTTAGTGCAACGATCCTCTTGCAACCGTGCCCGATGAGATGCTGCGTGGCAGTCATGGCGCCCAGCAGGTTGTCGGCGACCACGGACGCAATCGAAGGATTGCCGATGGGGCGATCAATGGCGACAACCGGCATGGCGGCCCGCTGCAGCAGGTCGAGCAGGGCGTGACTGTTCGAATCGGCGGGGACAATCAGAAGACCATCGACGCGATGGCGAATGAGCACATTCAGAATCTCGAGCTCATTGCACGGTTCGTTGGCCGTTACGGTCACGATCAGCAGCGAGTCATTGGCGCGCGCAACAGCCTGCGCGGCTTCAGCGCAACTGGCAAAAAAGGGGTCCGTGATGCTGGGAACGACAAGGCCGATGGTCTTTGTGCGATGCCCCTTCAGCGAGCGGGCAGCAGGATTCGGGATATACCCGAGTGTTTCAATTACGCGGCGCACATGGGCCAGAGTTTTTGGACTGACGCGATCACCGCCGTTGATGACCCGCGAGACCGTCGTCGTGCCCACGCCCGCCTTGCGAGCAACCTGGCTCAGAGTCGGATGCGGACTATTGATCGACATTGGAGCGCGGCTCAAATCGGTATCTCTCCAGGGTTCCAATTGGAGGCTGTCCGGGCCCACAAATCGAGATTGATTCCGGAAAGCAAGAGTGCCGGAGGATGTTGACGGAGTCGAGCCGATAGCTCTCCGCATTGCTTCGATCAACCTACGCTTCAGGATCGGGGAGCATGAGGTACAGCAGAATCACTGTCCCCCTCCCGCGAGGAGGGACTTGACGGCCGGTTCGATGGTGTCCAGCAGAATCCTCGGGTAGATCCCTACGGCGAGGCTTGAAAGCCCCAGCAGCGCAACACCTGCATACTCGGGCCAGGTAATCGGGGCCAGTTCATGCCCGTGTTCGTGGAGGTGCGGGCTGGGCGCCACATCGCTGAAGAAGGCCTTCTGCAGAGCGCGCCACGTGTAGGCCACACCCACAACGATGCCGATGCCCGCCGCCGCCGTCCACCAGGGATTGGCTACCCAGGAGCCGACCAGCACCTGCAACTCGGCCACAAATCCGGAGAAGCCGGGCAGGCCCATGGAAGCCATGCCTGCAATCACAAAGGCCCACGCAGCGAAGGGCAGGCGCTTGGACAGGTGCATGGTCTCCAGTTCGGCCAACTGGCGGGTGTGGGTGCGCTCATAGACGATGCGCCCCACGATGGCGAAGAGCAGCCCGGCGATGACGCCGTGGGAGAACATCTGCAGCACCGCGCCGGTCACGCCAATCTGGTTGAGCGTGACGAGGCCCAGCAGCACAAAGCCCATGTGGCTCACGCTGGAGTAGCCAATGACGAACTTGAAGTCGGTCTGCGCCAGCGCGACCAGTGCGCCGTAGACGATGCCGATGACGGCCAGCACGGCGAAGACATCGCGCCAGGAGCCGATACCGA
This sequence comes from uncultured Acidobacteriaceae bacterium, assembly GCA_903849645.1. Lineage (GTDB taxonomy): Bacteria > Acidobacteriota > Terriglobia > Terriglobales > Acidobacteriaceae > Telmatobacter. The sequence goes on from CAINJJ010000030.1 coordinate 170,901, forward strand.
GCAGCGAGAAGCCCCAGGGGTCAAGACCGTGGGGAAAGAGCGCCATGCCCACGCGGAGGCAGCCGTAGGCGCCGAGCTTCATGACTACGCCGGCCAGCAGCATGGAAGCGGCAGTGGGCGCGGCGACGTGGCCGGTCGGCGCCCATGTGTGGAAGGGCCACATGCCGGCCAGAATTGCGAAACCCGTGAAGACCAGCGGAAAGCACCACATCTGGAAGCTCACGGGGAACCCCGCAGCCCCAAGCGCAACGAGGCCTGTGGAGTGGCCCCCCGCGGTGGCGTACGCGGCCAGCAGGCCAATGAGCACCATGGCCGAGCCGGCGAAGGAGTAGAGGGCCAGCTTCATGGCCGCATACTCCCGCCGTGTGGAACCCCAGATGGCGATCAGGAAATACTTCGGAACGATGGCGATTTCGTAAAAGACGAAGAGCAGGAAGAGGTCAAAGCTCAGAAAGACGCCGAAGACCCCGCCGATCAAAGCCAGGAAGAAGGCAAAAAACTGGTTGGTACGCAGCTCGATATTCCAACTGAACAGGACCCCGGCCACGGCCGCCAGGCCGGTCAGCAGAACAAGGACGCGGCTGATGCCGTCGGCCGCCAGCAGGTAATGAATCCCCATGGAAGGAACCCAGGGCAGGTCGACAAGCACCGTGCGGCCTTGTCCCATGCCCGCCACAAAGCCCGAGGCGGCAACAACCAGCGCGGCCACGGCCACCGCCAGCGCGAACCAGCGCGCGAGAGCGGGCTTGCCCTTGGGCAGCAGCGTCTCGATCAGCGCCCCGGCAAACGAGAGATAGATCGTCCAGGCAAGCATCTAAAATCTCCAGTGAGCCAAAAGGTTGACGACCGTTGGGTTCACGCTGTCCACAATCAGCTGGGGCAACAGGCCGACCAGCAGCATGAGGCCGATGACGGGGGCCATGGCAAGCCGCTCCCCGCCGTGCAGGTCAGGAAAGGCAGCCCACTGTTCCGGCACCGGCCCTGTAAATACCTTTTGAATCACGGTCAGAATCACGGCCGCCGTCACCAGCAGGCCCAGCACGGAAACCGTAGCCGCTACCCATACCAGCGAAAAGACGCCGCGGAAGATCAGGAACTCGCCCACAAAGCCGTTGAGCCCCGGAAGTCCCAGCGACGAGAACAGGGCAATGCCCATCAGTCCAGCCAACACCGGCGCCGGCTTGCGCAGTCCGCCAAAGTGGTCGATGTTGCGCTCGCCGCCGCTGCGCTCCTGGATCATGGCGATAAACCAGAAGAGCGCCGCCGCCGTGATGCCGTGGTTGAACATCTGCAGGATGACGCCGTTGAGAGCCGCCGCCTGGCTGGCCTGCGCCCCGGCGCTCACCGCCGGAACCGCCAGCGCGAAGATGCCCAGCAGGCAGTAGCCCAGGTGGTTGACCGAGGAGTAGGCAAAGACGCGCTTCAGATCCTTCTGCGCCGCCGCCGCCCACGCCCCCATCACCACCGTCACCACGGCCAGCACCAGCAGAGGAGTCCGCATCTGGGCAATCTGGGGACCGAAGAGAGGCAGCGCGATCCGCAGCAGGCCATAGACGCCCATCTTGGACATGGCGCCGGTCAGCAGCATCGTTACGGGTGAAGGGGCCTCGGCATAGGCTGCCGGGAGCCAGGTATGAAACGGCGCAATCGGCACCTTCACCGCAAACCCGGCCAGCACGCCAACCGCCAGCCACAGGGTTACCGGTCCCAGGTGGGCCGTGACCATCTGCTCCAGTTCGCCGGTGGAGGCGAGGAGCGTGAGATGCGGGAAGTCCATGCTGCCGGTGGAAAGGAAGACCGCCAGAAAGGCCAGCAGCAAAGCCACGGATCCGGCCATGGTGTAAACGAAGAACTGTGTCGCCGCCGGTCCCCGCTTCGCGCCGCCCCACAGCTTGATAAGGAAGAATGCCGGAATCAGGCTCAGCTCCCAGAAGAGAAACCAATGGAAGAAGTTGAGAGCCGTGAACGAGCCGAAGAGTCCCGCCTCCAGCAGCAGCACCAGGCCAAAGTAGAGTCCCGGCTGCCGATGCACGCGGTGCGCGGCGTCCACCGACATGAGCGTAACAATGGCGGACAACACCAGCATCAAGCCGCCAAGCCCGTCCACGCCGAGGTGGTATTCAATGCCCAGGGAAGGCGCCCATGCCGCCCGCTCCACCAGCCCCATGGCTCCATTCGCCGGCAACTGCAACCAGACATACAAGGCAAGTGCCACCGAGGCCAGGGTCGTCGCCAGCGCCACGGCGCGCGCATGCCTGCCGGCCAGCAGGGCAAGCGCTGCCCCCACTACGGGCAGCACGGTCAACACCGTCAATACAGGAATTCCGTTCATGCCCGGCTGCTCCAGATCAGTATTGCGGCCAGCGCCACAATCGCCAGCGCCAGAATTCTCAGGTAGGTCTGCACACGGCCGCTTTGCACTCGCGCCAGCAACCCGCCGCCCGCTGCCAGTTCCTCACAGCCCTTGTCGAAGCTGCCATCCACCACGTTGGTGTCAAGGAAACGATTGACGCGCGCCCACAGCCCGAAGGCCCCGGCCACCGCGGCCACCACTCCGCCCCAGACGCGGCGGTCCAGCCAGTCGGCAACCCGCGCCCACCAGCCATAGAAAGCAATTACCGTGACGCCATAGAGCTCATCCACATAGAGCCTGTCGCGCAGCCATCCCCAGACCACGGGCACGGAGCGCTCCAGCGGGTCCGGATCTTCCGGAGCGGGCGACTTGGCGCCGTAGATCGTCCAGCCCAGGCCGAGGCCGAGGAAGACCACGACCGTCGAAATGCCCATCAGGGGCAGCAGTCCCGGCTCGCCAAAGGCTTGCAGGTCGAAGTTCGCTGCCCGGCCTTCGAGAAATGCGCGGAACCAGGGCCAGACTGGGGTTCCGATCAGACCAAGCGCCATGGCGAAGAATGCCAGGATCACCAGGGGCAGGGTCATCACGGAAGGGCTCTCATGCGCCGACTTCCTGCCGCGCCAGTAGCCGAAGAACACATAGGAGACCTGGCGCGTCATGTAGAAGGCCGTCAGCAGGGCGCCAAACACAAGCATGTAAAACGGCCCTTTGGCCACGCCCCAGTGCTGGGCCGCTTCCAGAATGCCGTCCTTGCTCCAGAAGCCGGAGAAGAGCAGCGGGAACCCGCAAAGCGCCAACATGCCGATGGTGTAGGTGACAAAGGTGAGGGGCATATCGGCCTTGAGGCCGCCCATCTTGCGGATATCCTGCTCCTCGTGGCAGCCGTGAATGACCGAGCCCGCGCCCATGAACAGCAGGGCCTTGAAAAAGGCGTGGGTGATGAGATGGAACATGCCCACCGCCACGCCGCCCATGCCCAACCCGGCCATCATGTAACCCAGTTGCGAGACCGTGGAGTAGGCCAGGATGCGCTTGATGTCGTTCTGCGCGACGGCAATCAGAGCGGCAAAAATGGCTGTGGAAGCGCCGACCCATGTAACGACGGTGAGGGATGCTGTGCTTCCGCCGGTCAGCGACCCCGCCTGCATCAGCGGGTAGACACGGGCGATGAGATATACACCCGCCGCCACCATGGTGGCTGCGTGAATCAACGCGGAGACCGGCGTGGGGCCTTCCATGGCATCCGGGAGCCAAACGTGGAGCGGAAGCTGACCGCTCTTGCCGGCCGCCCCGCCAAAGATCAGCAGGCCGATGGCTCCAGCGGCCGTGAGCCCGAAGCAGGCAGGCTGCGTGAGCAGCACCGCCAGCGCGCCCGGCTCCATGGAGCCCGTGCCGTGGTTATAGAAGAGCAGCGTGCCCGTCTGCGCAAAGAGCCACACGATGCCGAGGAGAAAAAAGACGTCGCCCACGCGCGTGGTCAGGAAGGCTTTCTTGGCTGCCGCGGCGGCGGAGGGCTTCTGGTACCAGAACCCGATCAGCAGGTAGGAGGTGAGACCTACCAGTTCCCAGCACATGAAGAGAAGCAGGAGTGAATTGGCGATGACCACGCCCAGCATGGCTCCGGCAAACAGGGAGAGAAAGCAGAAGAAGCGGGTGAAGTTCTCGTCGTGGGCCATGTAGCCGACGGAGTAGATGAAGATGAGCAGGCCCACAAAGCTGACCATCACCAGCATGGCCGCGGAGAGCGGGTCAAGCACCCAGCCGAGATCGACGTTGGTTGAGCCGAACTGAAGCCAGGTAAAGTTGACCACCTCGCGGGCTGCCTGGCCGTTGAGCCACAGACCGACCACATGCGCGAAGGCCGCCAGGGAAACCAGCAGCGAAAAGCTCATGGCCCCGATGGCCAGTGTGGCCGAGGCCTTGCGGCGGCTCTGCTTGAGCAGCGCGGCCACGCCTGCCGCAACCACCGGCACCGCGGGAATGAGCCACAGAAGCTCCGCAACCGGAGAGGCTGCCAACTGCGGAGTGAATGAAATCGACTCTTGCATCAACCCCTCACCCCTTCATCCTGTTCATCAGGTCAATGTCCGTGGTGTGCGCGTGGCGATGAACCGCAATCACCAGGCCCAGTCCAACCGCGGCCTCGGCAGCCGCCACGGCGATGGAAAAGATGGCAAACATCATGCCCGTCAGCGCCTCCGGATGCGGACCGTAGCGCCAGAAGGCAATCAGGTTCAGGTTGGCCGCGTTGAGCATGAGCTCAATGCCAATCAGCACCAGGATGGCGTTGCGCCGCGTGAGCGCCCCGGCCAGGCCGATGGAGAACAGCAGCGCTGCCACCAGAAGAAACCCCGCAAGCGGCGTCATTGCTTCTCCTCTTTCTCATGCATGGCCACCATGACGGCGCCAATCAGCGCGGCCGTCAACAGCACGGCCACAATCTCCAGCGGCAGCACATAGCGGCTCATCAGCGCATTGCCTATCTGCAGCACCGTCACATGGGGCGCGGGGCTGGAGTGCGGGAGCATGGGCGCGGTTCCCAGAACCGCCCACCCGAGCACGGCAAACACCGCCGCCGCGACCGCAAGTCCCGCAAGCCATGTGCGGCTGAAGATTTCGCCGTCCTTGGGCGTCTCCGAGCCGCGCGTGAGCAGAATCGCAAACACCACCAGGATGGCTACCGCGCCGATATAGACCAGGATCTGCGCAAAGCCGGCGAACTGCGCGTCAAGATTGAGAAACAGCAGCGCCAGCCCGGCAAAGGCGATCGTCAAGGCCAGCGCGCAATGCACCAGATTCTTGAGCAGCACCGCTGCCAGCGCGCCCGCCACCGTCAAGGCCGAAATCAGATAAAAGGCAAAGCTCATCGGCCGCCGTTCCTTTCCGCAACCGCAAACGCAAGCCGGGGTTCACTCCGCATAGCGGTATCTCCTCGGCCCAAAGTGCTCCCGGTACATGCCCACGCGGCCCATGAGGATGTACGCCACAATCAGAATGGCCGAACAGACCACCCAGCGCTCCCAGCCGTCGCCCAGGAAGCGCCACAGGCCGGCCACAAAGAGATTCAGCAGGGTCATGGGCAACACAAACTTCCAGGCGAAGTTCATCAGCTGATCCTGGCGGAGACGGGGCAGCGTGCCGCGCATCCAGATAAAGACCGCGATCGAAAGCAGCAACTTGGAGAAGAACCAGATCCACGAGGGAACCCAATTCAGAGCCTCGAGCGGCGAAGACCAGCCGCCCAGGAAGAGTGTCGATCCGAGTCCGGAGATGGACAACATGCCCACATACTCACCCAGGAAGAAGAGCGCGAACTTGAAGCCCGAGTACTCAGTAAAGTAGCCGGCCACAAGCTCCGACTCGCCTTCGGGAAGATCAAAGGGCGAGCGGTTGGTCTCCGCCGTGGCTGCGATGGCAAACATGAGAAAGCCCGCGAATCCCCAGGGCGTAAAGATGTACCAGTGCGGAAGGCCCCAGGTGTAGTGGTTCTGCGCCTCCACAATTTTTGACAGCGAGAGCGACCCGGTAATCATGACCACCGCCACGCTCGAAAGGAGCAGCGGCACTTCGTAGCTGATCATCTGCGCCACGGCGCGCATGGCGCCCAGCAGCGAATACTTGTTACGGCTGGACCAGCCTGCCATGAAGACCGCCAACTCGGTGGATGCGCCGATGGCGAAGTAGAACAGCAGACCGGCATCCAAATCCACCAGGACCATGTTGCGGCCCATGGGCAGCACGGCAAAGCCCATGAAAACCACCACCACCAAAACCACCGGCGCCATGAAATGCACGAGTGCGTCGGCACTCAGCGGGACGAGGTCTTCCTTGGTCAGCGATTTCACGCCGTCGGCGATGGGCTGAAATATGCCGAAGGGACCCACGCGGTTGGGGCCCAGGCGGTTTTGCATGCGGCCCAACCCCTTGCGCTCCAGCAGCACGCAGATAGCGAAGAGCGCAGGAAAGAGGCAGATGATGGTCAGAACGCACAGAAGAATCCCGGCCACCGGCTGCCATGTCGCGGGAAGAAAACTCACCAGCCAGTGCTTGAGGAGGACGAAAACCTGATCGAGCCATTCGAACATTGCTTACTCTCCCCCTCCGGCCGGCTTGGCCGCGGCGGCAGCCTTGGCGGCGGCATCGGCCGCTGCCCTGGCCTTGGCGTCCGCCTTGGCCTTCTCTTCTGCCAGGCGCGCATCCACCTCGGCCGCTTCCGTGGGATGAATCTTGTGGTAGTACTCGTTCGACTTGGCCAGTTGCCTGCGGTCGTGCAGCAGCCCGCCGAAGCGGTCGGTCGTGCTCAGCTCAAACTCGTTGTCCATCTTGATGGCTTCAAAGGGACACACTTCGACGCATATCTGGCAGCTCATGCAAACCGAAACGTCGATGTCAAACCGCGTGGGATAGAACTGTTGCTTGCCCAGGGCATCCGGCTTCTTGTCCTTTGACTTGTCGATGAAGATGCACTTGGGCGGGCACTCTTTCTCGCAGATCTGGCAGGCCACGCAGCGCAGGCCGGCCTCCCAGTCGTTTTCGTCTCCGGGGTTCCTGGCGTCATACACAAGGAAGGGAAACACGCGCGCCGCCTCAAAGGTGGGAATCCGGTCTTCCGGATACTCGACCGTCGTCAGCCGCTCCTTTGAGACAAAGCTCCCGGCAAAGTTCTTCGCCGTCTCGGCCAGCCCCTTCAGTATTCCCTCACCCAGCAATGCTTCCTCCCCCGGTCCCTAATCCCTGGTCCCTGGTCCTTAACGATCCACTTCTCCCAGCACAATATCCACCGAGCCAAAGATGAGCACAACATCGGCCATGTTGGCGCCAAGCGCCATGTCCTCAAGCACCGTCAGATTGATCAGGCTTGGCGGCCTCACCCGGTAGCGGTAGGGGTTCGGTCCCCCGTCGCTGATCAGATAAAAGCCCAGCTCGCCCTTGGGAGCCTCAATGCGCCCGTAGGCTTCGCCCGGCTTGGGCCGGAAGCCGCGGATCTTCGCCTTGGGGTCCATGACCGGGCCGCCGGGAATGTCCTTGAGCGCCTGCTCCAGAATCTTGATGGACTCCCGCATCTCCAGCAGGCGGATCATGTAGCGGTCATACACATCCCAGTGGTCGCCCAGCGGCACCTTGAAGCTGAAGCGGTTGTAGATGCTGTAGCCATCCACCTTGCGAATGTCGTAGTTCACGCCCGAGGCGCGCAGCATGGGTCCGGTGACGCCGGCGTTGACCGCAAGCTCGGGCCTCAGAATGCCCACGCCCTGAGTGCGGGCCATGAGAATCTCATTGCCGGAGAGCAGCCGGTCCACCTCTTCGGTAAATCCATAGAGCCCGGCCACCACCTTGCGCGTCTTGTCGAGCCAGGCCGCGGTTGGATCAACCCGGCAGCCGCCGAAGCGCATGTAGTTGCACATCATGCGGGCCCCGGTCAGCTCTTCAAAGAGGTCAAGAATCTTTTCCCGCTCGCGGAAGGCGTACATCAGAGGGGTGCCGCTGGCGCCCATCTCCTGAATCAGGAATCCTATGGAGGAGGCGTGGTTTTGGAAGCGGGTCAACTCGCCCAGAATCACGCGCAGATACTCGGCACGCTCCGGAACTTCCTGGCCCGTGAGCTTCTCCACCGCCAGCGCATAGGCCCAGTTGTTGGTGAGCGGACAGATGTAGTCCAGCCGGTCGGTATAGGGCATGGAGGCGAGATAGCTGATGCCTTCCGCGATCTTCTCGTGGTTGCGGTGCAGGTAGCCGAAGACGGGCTTGAGGCGGATGACGCGCTCCCCGTCCAGCGCCACGTCCATGCGGAAGACGCCGTGGGTGGAGGGATGGTGCGGCCCCATGGCCACTTCAAGCAGCTCGCCCTCGCCGTCCGGCTCAATGAGGGGCGGGCGGTTCCAGCCGTCGGGCCGGCCGGTCACGGTGAGGGGGTCGATTGCCTCGTCAACGGGAAGATTGCTCATTGACCGGCCTCCGTTCCCTGCCCTGCCGCGTCCTTGTGCGCCTGCGCGCGCGCCAGCACCTCGTCGTGCGCCGTCGGTTCGTAATCAAAGTCGTCCGGCTCCACATAATCGCGGCGCATGGGGTGGTCAGTGAATGCGTCCCACATCAATAGCCGCCGCAGGTCCGGATGGCCCTCGAAGACGATGCCAAACAGGTCGAATACTTCGCGTTCCTGGAACTCGGCAGACCGCCATACCGGGGTCAGCGATGGAAGGCTCACCTGGCCCGTGCGGTTCACCGTCCGCATCCTCAGGACCACAGGACCATGCTTCCTGGTGACGGAATAGAGGTGGTAGACGGCTTCCAGGCATCCCGGCTCCACACGCTTGCGGGTCTCGTCCACCGTCTCTTCCACGCTTTGCTCAACGCCGTCCACGGTCTTTGTCACCGTGCGGGTCACTTTCACCTTTTCGGCGATTTCCTTGTCCGGCCAGTCCACTCCGGTCACATTGGACAGGAAATCGAGGGCCAGCTCCGTGTCGTCATGGAGGAACTTGCCCACAGCCCGGGCGGTTGCCGGGTCGAGCCGGAGCGAGTGCTGCCCGCTGACGCTGGGATTGGGCACAATCTCCACTCCCGCGCCGGGGACCGCCGCCTCAATCGCCGCCTTGATTTCTTCTACCGTCTTCAATCCCAAACCTCTCAAAAACCTCTGCCAAGCTCTTCCGCCCCTGGTCCCTATTCCCTAGTCCCTAATCCCTAATCCCTAGTCCCTAATCCCTAGTCCCTGATCCCTCCCCTAGCGAATCACCACCGGCACCGTCCAGACGCCCGGATTCGAGGCAGGCTCCAGATCATGCTCGCCCTGCACCGGCACGGGAAACTCTCCCTGCGCCTCGGCGTCGAGATGCCGCGGACGGCCCTCCCCGGTCAGGTGCTGGCCGTCAATCTTCTTCTGCAGGGTGATAAAGGCATCGAGCAGCGCCTCTGGGCGGGGCGGACAGCCGGGAATGTGCACATCCACCGGGATGTAACGGTCAATCCCTTTGAGCACGTTGTAGCCCTGCTTGAACGGCCCGCCGGAGATGGCGCAGGCGCCCATGGCAATCACGTACTTGGGCTCGGCCATCTGGTTATAGAGCCGCACCACCTGCGGGGCCATCTTCTTGGTCACCGTGCCGGAGATGATCATCATGTCTGCCTGGCGGGGCGAGGGACGAAACACCTCGGCGCCGAAGCGGGCCAGGTCGTAGCGCGCCATGGTGGTGGCGATCATCTCAATGGCGCAGCAGGCCAGGCCGAACTGCATGGGCCAGATGGAGTTGCGCCGGCCCCAGTTGTAGAGCTCCTGGAGGGACGTAACCAGGACGCCCTGCTTGCCCAGCTCGATCTTCAATCCCTCATCCACTGCCATCGTTTCGCTCCACTCCAATTCAGTTGTCGGCCTGCCGCATCCAGTCCCTTAGTCCCTATTCCCTGGTCCCTCAGTCCCTGTTCTTCTCACGCCCAGGTGAGCACGCCCTTGGCCCAGGCCCAGGCCAGCCCTTCCACCAGCAGCAGAACAAACACCAGCATGGCCAGGCACGCCGCCAGCCCCAGGCCGGTAAACGCCACGGCAAAAGGCAGCAAAAACACCGCCTCGACGTCGAAGATGAGGAAGATGATGGCGTAGAGATAATAGGCCGAGCGGAACTGCACCCAGGCGTCGCCCTTGGACTCCAGCCCGCACTCATAGATGGCGTTCTTGATGGCATTTGGCTTGGCCGGCGAATAGACCTGCGCCCAAAGCCACGCCAGCGCCAGGGGGGTCAGCCCAAAGCACAACGCTGCCACGAACAGAACCGCAAGAGAAAAATAAGGGCTTGAGGCCATAATTGAATGAAATCCTTCTGAAACACGGTACCAGTTCCAACCCTGTTTTGGCTAAGGGGAAACACCCCCTCTTCCGCTGCCGTTAGCGTTTTCTTCCCGCCCATCCCACCCTGTGAACTTAAAGTGGTGAATGCTTCTCCACCTTTCGGTGGTAGACACGCCTCCCCTCGCCCCGCTACCTTTCAACTGTTGCCGGGGCTTCCCCTTTTTTATGCGCGCCCGGCCACATGAGCGCTTCCCTGGGAGATCGCCGGTCGATGTCAAACAAAGCGTTGAGTTCTGCGCCGCGCTGCTGGGTTTCGGCCAGCGTTTCGTGCCTGCTGGTCCTCCTTTTCTGCTGCTCTGTCCGCGCCTCCGGCCCCGCCTCCGCGGCGCCCGGAACCGCCTCCAACCCGCCGGCCGCCCCGGCCTACGCTCCACCCACAGGCGTCATCGGACCCACCACGGCCTTCCACGACTCCGTGGCCGCCAAGTACAACTACGCCTTCGACAAGGACAGGCCGTTCCTGCCCTCCAACGCCACCAGCGCCAACGGCCAGTTCCTGAGCCCCAAGAGCTTCCCTACGGCCCAATACTGCGGCCACTGCCACAAGGAGGCCTATGCCCAGTGGAGGCAGTCCGCTCACTCCAACAGCTTTCGCGCGCCCTGGTACCTCAAGAACGTCAATATGCTTATCGACGAAAAGGGCGTGCAGTTCTCCCGCCACTGCGAGGGCTGCCACAACCCGGTCGCCTTGCTCTCCGGCGACCTGACCCAGGGAATGCCCAAGAAGCGGCCGTTCGAGGACGAGGGCGTCTCCTGCTCCGTCTGTCACTCCATCCAGTCGGTCGATACCACCGGGCTGGGCAGCTACATCATGGCCGTCCCCGCCGTGCTGGTGGACGAAGCGGGCGCGCCCATCACCGGGCCGGTCTCTGACGCCGAGATCCTGGCCCACCTCGACCGCCACTCCAAGGCGGTGATGCGCGACGTCTACCGCACCTCCGAGTACTGCTCGGCCTGCCACAAGGCCGCCATCCCCAGGGTGCTGGACGACTACAAGTGGCTTCGCGCCTTCACCGTCTATGACGAGTGGCAGGCCGCCAGCTTTACCAAGCAGTCGCCGCTTCCCTTCTATCGCAAGGACTCGGTCTCCACCTGCCAGACCTGCCACATGATGCGCGAGCCGCTCGGCGAGGGCGCCGTGGACCCCGGCGCCAAGGAAGGCAAGTTTGTCTCCCACCGCTGGCTCGGCGCCAACTCCCTCATGCCTCAGTACTTCAAGTACGACGAACAGGCAAAGAAGATCGCCGCTTTCCTCAAGAACGGGGCCCAGGGCACCGGCGTGCTCAACGTGGACATCTTCGCCCTGGAGAAGGAGAGCGCCGCAGCCACTCCAGCGGACCAGGTTGTGGTGGCGCCGCTTGGGCTCACCAGCTTCTCGCTCGCCGCCGGAGAGACCCTGGTCGCCGACGTCGTCATCCAGAACAAGGGCATCGCCCACTCGCTGGTTCCGGAGTTGCGCGACTTTTACGAGGCGTGGGTCGACTTTACCGTCAAGGACAGCGCCGGCAAGTTGCTGATGGAGAGCGGATTCCTGAAGCCGGATGGGGAGATTGACCCCGGCGCCCACTCCTTCACCAGCCGCCTGGTCAACACCAAAGGCGAACTCAACGACCTGCACCAGATCTGGCACAACCGCGTGCTGGCCTATAACAACGCGCTCCAGTCCGGCCGCTCGCAACTGGTGCGCTATCGGTTCCGGCTTCCCAAGGACATCAAGGGCGAGGTGTCGCTCACCGCCAGCGTCAAGTACCGCCGCTTCAATCAGCACTTCATCGACTACGCCATGGCCGACAAGCACTACCTGGAGCCGGTGGTCGAGATGGCCGCGCAGACCCGCACCTTCCAGATTGGCGAAAACACGCCTGTCCCGCCGGCAGCCGACGAGAACAAGGAGTGGATGCGCTGGAACAACTACGGCATCGCGCTGCTGGACGCGCTGCAATACCAGGCCTCGGTGCAGGCCTTTGAACGCGTGGCCGCGCTGCGCCCCGACTACGCCGACGCCTACACCAACATGGCCGTCGTGGAGACCGCCTGGGAGCGCTACGACGACGCCCGGCCCAATCTGGTGAAGGCGCTCGCCCTGCTGCCCGGCGACCCGCGCGCCCTCTACTATCGCGCCCTGGTGGAGCGCAACGCCGGACAGGTCAAGGAAGCCATCGCCGACCTGCAGGCTGTCCTGGTGCCCTATCCCCGCTCCAAGGACGCGCTGCGCGAACTGGGCTTCTCCTACTACCAGCAGCACGACTACCCCGCCGCGCGCTCGGCCTATGAGCGGCTCCAGGCCATCGACCCGGACGACCTGGCGGCGCACTACCAGTTGGCCATTCTTTACCGTAGGCTTGGAGAGAAACAGAAGGCCGCCGCGGAGTCAGCCAAATTTGCCGACCAGAAGGACGACCCCACCGCATCTACGTATGCTTTGGAGTTCCTGGGCAAGCATCCTGAGGTGGCCAGCGAGAGCGTGGTCTGGCACACCCACGACCTGACCGGCGACCCGGTCAAGCAGCCAGCAAAGATCGAGTATCACTACATCCCCGGCGCGGGCCGGTAGCAAGGGCAGGGCGCTGCCAAATTTCCGCCTATTCCGACTCCACAGTCTCTTCCGGCGCGGAGGAGATCGTTCCCGGCGCGACGATGCCGTATTTCACGTCGAGAAATGCCTGCAAATCCTCTGAAGCCATCGCGGCGAGTTCCTGCCACGTGAACACCATGCAGCGCGTACGCAACTCCGCGGACCGCACCGACGCCATCACCTGAAACCAGGCCTCGCGCAGGTCTGGCCGCCGGGCATCGTGGATCATGCAGAATCTCGCTCCCACCGCGTGCGCCGCCAGCACGTTGCGAATGAGTTGATAGCCCGCGTAGCCTGCCTCGCCGCCGGCTTCCGCCTCGGCGCGCGCCACCATCTCCGCCTGGAAGGCACGCGCCCCCGCGCCTTCATCGTCGGCCGGCGCCTCCCACTCCTGTGTAAACTCCTCGGCAAACTCGATTGCGGTGCGACGCCGCGCCGTGCGCAGCAAGACCCGCGGCAGCATCTCACGATCGAACACAGCGTCAAAGTCCCGGTAGCCTTCCACTATGGCCGCGGCACGGGTCTGAAAATCCCCTTCGGTGAGCTTGGCCTCCACCAGAAGCGATCCCCAGCGCATATCGACTTCCGTCCGGTCAAACCTGCCTGAGGCCAGCGGCACGCGGGCCTTCCAACCAAACTCCGGCAGCCCATCCTCATCGACCGCAAGAGTCTGCCGCATCGCATGGGCCTCCGGAGCGCAAAACACGTTCATCAGCAGCGCATCGGAGCTCATCGACGAATCCAGTTCCCGCCACCGCCGCCCCGACTCCGCCCTGGGCAGCGCCCGCGCCTGCGCATGCATCTTGTCAAAGCGCCGCATCCACTCGGGTCGCGCCACAATGGCCGCGTAAGAGCGGTCGAAGAAATTTCCGTGCCGCTCGCTGCCGCCGGTGCTGCACTCCGGCGCATACACCACCACTGGATCACTTCCGAAGCTCTCTACGTGCGTCTGCCCCTGCGCGCACGCACGGTTGCGGGCTGAAATCTCCCGCCGCAGTGAACTCGCGAAACCTCTCGCCCCTATCTCCATTCATTCAGCCTATCGTGCCGGTCACTCGAAACTCAGCACAGCAAAGGAAATGGCCCTCCGGCATGCCCGCCTCCTCAAGGGAAGCGCGCCAGCCGAAGGGCCTGCTTCAGGACCGGGCGATACCACTCATTCGCCGGGTCCACGGACTTACTTCTCGCGATGCACCAGGCCCAACTGGAAGGTGACCATCACGCTGCGGCCAGAGAGAAGCTGCAACTGATCCTGGCTGTTGGGAGTAAAGGGCACGGCGGTGGTTCCACCCGCCCCAGGCGAAAGGGAGACAACATCGTGGAAGTCGAAGAGGTTGTTCATGCTGAGCTTGATCTTCGATCCATCGAGGAACGAGTTCCTGCGCATGGTGTAGTTGAGGAAGATGTTGTTCATCCAGAACGAATCGAGCTGCGTGGCCTCATGGATGGAACCGTTGTCCATCCAGCGGGGTCCGATCTGCTTGTTGAAGAAGCCCAGGTCGAAGCTCTTGTCCTGATAAGTCAGTCCCGCGCCAACGGTGTAGTTCGGCGTAGCGGCCACCCACTTGGTCGGGGCAGCCGCAACGACCGTGCCATTGGCCAGAGTCTGTGCCGCGGCGGACTCATACTTTGCCTGGCCTGCGGTGCCGTTGAAGTTGATGCTCAAGCCATGGGCCACAAAGACGTTGCCTTCCGCTTCAACACCCATGGTGTTGGAGGCGGGGGTGGCGTAGTAGTAGGAGTCGCCGTAATCGGGCTTGGTGGTATCCGTGACCTTGTAGCTGCCGTAAGCGTTCTGGAAGTGAATGTGGTAAATGTCCGCGTCAAAACTCACGCGGTTGAGCTTGACCACGGTGCCGCCCTGGAAGGTGGTGGCGACGGTGGGCTTGGGCGTGACCGCAACCTGCGCGCCTGTCACGTCAAAGACCGAGCTGGGAGGAATCTCGCTGCCGCGGCCATACTGACCGTAGACCGAGAAGTTGCTGGCGACGCGATAGTTGGCCTCAAACGAAGGCAGGATGTTGTTGTAGAAGGCGCTGTGCTTCACAGAGATGCCCGCGCATCCGGCAATCGTGGTGGATTTGCATCCCAGGTTGCCCACGACCTTGCCGTCGGCAAGCTGAGTCAGGTCCATGGTGTAGAGCGCGCTCTTTACGCCCGCGGTGAGGGTCAGCTTGGGAATCGAGACCAACTGGTACTCAATGTATGGCTGCGCGGAGTTGGTCTTGAAATACTCGTGAAAGCGCAGGTTCTTCAGCAGGGGCGAATCCACCCAGGTGCGGGGATCGCTGTTCTGCTGGTAGCGGTGCGTGGTGGTGTACTCATACCAAGCGCCCACACGGAACACGCCGAAGCGAGACGCCTCGCTCAACGTGGTGATTTCGCCGCCGCGATTGTACTGGTTCAGCTTGTCCACGGCGCTGTGGTCGCTGACAGCCACTTCGTGCAGCGAGTCCTGGCTCTGGTCCTTCTGCAGGTGCTGGTGGTTGGAGTAGGAGTAGCTGTAGGGCTTGGTCTCCAGCCTCCACCCGTGGCCGAACTCCGTTCCAAACGTGATGACGTCGAAGTTGGTGGGAACGTGGTAGGTAAAGTTCCGGTAGTACATCGAGTTGTACGTCCCGTCGGCATTGAGCTTGTGGCCGTCCATGACGTAGTTGAGGCCGTGGTCGGCGATCTGCTGGCGCGTGGGGTCGCTGTCGGGCGTGTTGCTGTCCACCAGCACGATGGTGCTGATCAGGGTCAGGAAGGTCTTGTCGGAGAACTTGTAGTTGAACTTCGCGGTGCCGGCGGTGCGCTGCTGGTCGTTGAAGGTCTGGTAGCCGTCCGAGCTGTTGTGGTGGCCCTCAAACCAGAAGTTTGCCTTGGGGTTCTTGCCGCCGAAGAGGCCGGAGTTGAACTCGCCCAGAATCTGGTTGGTGTTGAAGGATCCATACGACTCGGAGACCTTGAAGCCCATGGCCGGACCCATCTTGGGGGAGAACATGTGGATGGAGCCCGCGAAGTTGGTCGGCCCAACATCGGAAGCCGTACCGGGACTGCGGTCGAAGTCCACATAGCTGATGGCGGGAGCCGGGACATACGCCCATGAGTGATGCGTGGGGTCGTTCGAGTCCTGGAAGGGCACGCCGTCCCAGGTCATGGTGAAAGCGCCATCGGCAAAGCCGCGGAACCAGGTCTTCGACTGGCCGTTGCCAATGCCGTTGGTGGCGTAGCTGACTGTGCCCGGAGCGGCCTGCGTGATGTCTGCGAAATCGGTCACAGGAGACGTGTACTGGCGAATGTACTGGCTGGTGATCTCGCTGCGCGGAGAGGCCATGTCGAGCAGGGCCTTCACGGGGGACAATTCAGCGGCAATCGATGTGTCCGCCTCCGCTTCCACCGTCACCTCTTCTGATACGGAAGCGACAGCCAGCGAAACCGCGACGTTCACCGCCTGGCCCGCTGTCAGCACCACGTTCTGGCGAATGTCCCTGCCAAATCCGGTTGCCGAGGTCGCCACAGTGTAGGTGCCGGCGGCGAGGCCTGAAACCGTGAACTTGCCATCAGTTCCGCTCACCGCGGTGCCCACCACCGCCGTGGAGTTTGCCACCGCCACCGCCGCACCCGGCACAGCCTTGCCGCCGGGGTCGACCACCGTTCCATGGATGGAACCTGCGCCAGCTTCCTGCGCTCGAAGCGTCAAACCCAAGGCCAATGCCAACAGACACACGAACAGTGAAGTGGCTTTTTGCCACTGAATCAAATATTTCTGCATGAATTCTGGTCTCCTCGAAATAGCAGGGCACAACGAGTGGGAATGCCCTCCCTGCCTCTTGCGAGAATATGAATAGTTTGCGACAGCCTGTTCACAGCCCTGTTAATATCCGTTGACAATCCGCCAATCGCCCCAACGTCGCTGTCCCTTGAGGATCATCTCCATCGTCCAAAAGGACGAAGCCCGTTGTGCGACTGCATGAGAAAATTGTCCTTGTGACTTCTTCGATCAAACTTCCCTGCTGTGCACTTCTCCTCGGCCTTGCCTGCCTCGCCCCGACCCCCGCCCATGCGCTCTTCGGCAACAAGAACAAGGCCGCCGAACAGGCCGGCGCCCTTCTTTTTCGAGACAAGGACTGCGCTCATTGTCACGGGGAGGCCGGCGAGGGCACCAAGAAGGGGCCATCGCTGGTTGACCTGCGCAAAAAGAAGGAATGGACCCCGGAGAAGATCACCGGCCAGATCATGAACGGCGGCAAGAAGATGCCTCCATTCTCAGACGCGCTGACCGACCCGGAGATTGCGCAACTGGTGGCCTATCTGCGCGCCAAGCATCGCCCGACGGCTCCGCCCAGGTCACAGACTCCGCCCGCTCGCTGATGCGCTATTCGATCTGGTCGGACGGCGGCTGCCCGAGGTGCGCGCCGCATGACCGGCGCACGACGAGCCGCGTGGGCACCAGCACATCGCGCACCGGCAGCTCAGGATGCTCCAGCCGCTCCAGCATGGTGGCCATGGCCACCGCGCCAATCCCCGCGCAGTCCTGATGGATCGTGGTCAGTGGCACCGGCAGCAGGCTGGCGTATTTCACGTCGTCGATGCCCACGATGCGCACTTCTTCCGGAATCTGCACGCCAATGCCCATCAGCACCTGCATGAGCCGCGCCGCGGTCAGGTCGTTGGCGCACACAATTGCCTCCGGGCGCATGGTTTCCAGCAGTTGGCGCACAAAAGCCTCATCCTGCGGGCTTCCGCGCCAGGCCGGCTCACGCTCCGGGGTGACGCCGAAGGCGCGCAGAGCCTCATGGAAGCCGGTGATGCGCGCGTCCACCGTATTGGCCGCGTTGGCCTCCCCAAAGAACGCAAGCCGCCGGACGCCCATACCCAGCAGGTGAGCTGCCGCCATGTAGCCTACGCGGCGATTGTCAATCCCCACCAGGTCGTGTGCCGACCGCTCCGGAAACGCCATGTAGCAGCGGTCCAGCAGCACCACCGGAATCTGCGACCGCTCCAGGGCGCGGATAATGCGCCGGTTGGCCGCGTCCTTCTCGCCAGACAACTCCAGCGGCGCAAAGAAGACCCCGTCCACCTTTTGCACGATAAACGAGTGGAGCATCTGCTCGGCTTCCTTGGCGCTCTCCCGCACGGAGGTCGAAGCATTGCCCCAAAGCAGCGCATCCGGCCGAGCCACGGGCGACCGCATCATGCCATGGCAGATGGGCTCGAAGATCTCGGTGAGTCCCAGCTCCGGAATCAACAGGCCAAACGACCGCCCCGCGCTGCTGTGCGGAGCCAGAACATGCGTTCCCGCGCCGGGGCGCCGGGTGACCAGGCCCATGCGCTGCAGATCGAGCACCGCCTTGGCCACGGTGATGCGCGAAGCGTCAAACAGACGGCCCAGCTCGGCCTCGCTGGGCAGCCGGTCCCCCGGCTTCAGTTGTCCCGTCTGGATGCTGGCCTGCAGGTAGTCGAAGACCCGCTTGTGCTTTGCTATGTGCTTCTCGCCGTCAACCTCAGGGGGGGGCGCCAGTTTGATCGCGGTCTT
This sequence comes from uncultured Acidobacteriaceae bacterium, assembly GCA_903849645.1. Taxonomy (GTDB): domain Bacteria; phylum Acidobacteriota; class Terriglobia; order Terriglobales; family Acidobacteriaceae; genus Telmatobacter. Next base: position 189,190 of record CAINJJ010000030.1, read on the forward strand.
GCGGGGTCGAGCCATTCACTTGCCTTTCCAATGCGCGGCCGGCACGTGCCTGGCGGCCACTGCATCGTTAGCCAATGACCTTAATTTTCGCGCATTGATTTGTCAAGGCAAATTACCCTGATACCTCCGGAACAAGTTTACCAATCGGAATGCCTGCCAGTCCCGCCGCCGTGCAGCGGCGCAACTGGTCCGGATACCCGTTTGTTTCCAATAAACCATTCTTGATAAAAGCTTTATGCAAGACTTCTGTGCGGCCTTGAGCAGCCCGCCGCTAGGGCATCTGATCCTGCCCCGGCATGGCAATCTTTGTCTTTCCAATCTCAAAGCGCTTCCACTCTACAGGCTCCAGCGCCTTGCGTCCTTCGACGATGCGGAAGGCCCGGTCCACCTGGACATTTGCGAAGCGCTGCCGAAGCCCCGACACCGGCCACTGAATCTCGATCAACTCAATCCGTTCCGCCTTGCCCAGGCCGATATGCTGCCGCACGGGGTTGCCGCCGAAGCTCGAAACTGACCCCACCGCCCGGTAGATCGACCGCTCCCGGCCGCCTTCCTTGATGGCGACCCGGATGCGCGCTCCATACGCCGCGCGATTGCTCTGAACGCCGTCCAGCACCAGGGTCACCCAGTGATTGCCGTGCCCCGGATTCTTGTAGAGCACCGGCATGAACCGGTCCCCCTGGTAGGCCCCGCCCAGCTCTTCAAACACATCCTCGTTGCCATTGTTCTCCATGTCGGCAAACGAGATTCCGTGGCCCTTTTGCAGGTTGCCGAAGTCGCCCGACTCGGTCACGTCCTGGAACGCGCGCCCTTGGTCGTTCCTGAACATCTTCTTCGGCAGCAGGGATTCATAGTAGGAGTCTCCCAGCCCCAGGTACACATCCTGCCAGCCGTCATTGTCGAGGTCGCCAAAGTTCGCCGCCATCACGGTGATAGCCCGGTCCATCCCACCCGCATGGGGCACTTCGGTAAACGTGCCGTCGCGATTGTTGTGGAACAGATGGCTGGTCTCGGCATGGTTCGGCTTGCCGAACTGAAACGCGCCGTAATCCTCGGTGGAACTGGTGGCAAATCCGCCCGCGAAGATGTCGAGCCAGCCATCGTTGTCATAGTCAAAGAACCATCCTGGAAATGTGTAGCGCCTGCCGCCCAGCCCCGACTCCTCGGTCACATCCGTCCACAGCCAGTCGGCCGCATCGGGATGCGCCTTGTCGCGTGGCCCATCATTGCGGAAGAGAAAACTCCGCGCGCTCATGGTGGAGATAAACAGATCGGGCCGCCCATCGTTGTTGTAGTCGCCCCAGGCCACGCCCTTGGCGAAGCCCAGGTTCACGCCCAGCTTGCCTTGCGCCGCGCCCGGCGCCTTGACCTGCGTAAAGGTGCCATCGTGATTGTTGTGGAACAACTGGCTCGGCGTGTTCTGGCCGCCGAAGCTCTCATGCGCCACAAACAGATCGAGCCATCCGTCGCCATCGTAGTCTGCCCAGGCCGCGGTCTGCGTGGGCCCGATGGTCAGCAGCCCCGCCTCCTCGGTCACGTCGTCAAAGGTTCCGTCCCCATTGTTGCGCAGCAGCGAGAGCGGGTACATGCCATACTGCCGCCACCACGCCCCGCGCAACACCATCACATCCGGATGCCCGTCGTTGTTGTAGTCGGTCTCAACGATGTTGAGGCCGCCGATCTCATCCGCAAGCCCCGCCTCCTTCGTCCGGTCGGTAAAGGTCCCGTCGCCGTTGTTGTGGAAGAAGTGCATGTGGTCCAGCGGTCCCTGCGACGAGAGCAGGATGTCCAGCAATCCATCGCCGTCAAAATCCTCCACAATCGACCCGCCGGCGTGCTCGCTGACCATGAGCCCCGCCAGCGCGGCCACGTCGGGAAAGTAGCCCACATCGGCATCGGCCTTGAACCAGTCCGGATTGGCCAGCCACTGCTTGGGCACATCCTGCGGCCAGCGCCCCAGCGCCTGGTAGGCAATGTTCATCAGCCACATGGAGGTGTAGCTCGCCGGATTCAATTGCAGTGTCTTGGTGTATTCGCGAACCGCCCCTTCGGCTCCGCGGGGCTTCTTGTGCACGCCTCCGCCGTGGAGGGGAAACAGGCACGAATCTGTGTTGTGCATGCCGATGCAGTTCTCCTGCTCGGCCAGGCGCAGATAAGCCAGCGCCAGTTCCTGGTGCACCTGCGCCTGCACCGGCACGGGCACCTTCTCCAGGTTGGCGTCCACCAGCTTGACCAGGTCTTCGAGCGAATCGACCGCCCGCGCGCTGAACCCGGCGCGCAGTTGCTCGTTGCCCAACTCCATCCGCACCATGATCTCGTCGGCCAGGCGCAGCTTCTTGCTGAGCAGCGCCTGGTAGTAGGGAATGCGCTCGAACGGCTTGGCCGGATCGGCGCGCCAGTCGTTGCCGTCAAAGATGGAGTGCAGCCGCTCGCCCATCCGCCGCGCGCCTTCCCCGTGCGGCAGCTTCTCTCCGCGCATGATCGGCACATCCACCACCACATCCTGGCTGATGGCGGCAGCCTGGTTTCTGTCGACCTGGCTGGTCATGCCCGCCTGCGCGCCGGTTGGAACGGGTTTGGCCTCCTGGCCCTGCTGCCCTTCGCCCGGCAGCGGCAGCGCCTGCGCCCCAGCATGAGCGGCAGCCATCAACGCGACGCATGTGAAGAGGCACAGCGCCAGCGCGGTCCGCAAGCTCCTGGAAACTCCATGCGCAGTAGAACTCCGGGTGCCCCAGGTCCCGATTCTGGGACCTGGGAAAGCACAATACTCGAGTGAGCGGCCAGCGAACGGTAGCCCCACCGAAAGGAGCTGGGTTCCCCGGATCCCGGTTTTGAGACCGGGAAAGCTGCGATGCCGACCGTCCATCGCACTCACCCTTCGATCGCCGCGGCAATGCGTTCCCGCACGGCCTCCGGCAGCGCGGGCATGGCCCCCGATTGTGAAGCCACCCAGCCGCCCCAGCGGTTGCCCGCGTCGTTCAGGGTCTCAAGCGTTGCGCCCCGCAGCAGGTAGTACGTCAGGGCCGCGGTGAATGCGTCTCCCGCGCCGATGGTATCCGCCACCTTGACGGGAATGCCGGGGTGCTCGTGCCACTCGTCGCGGTTCACCAGCAGGCTGCCCTGGCCGCCGCGCGTGACCGCCACCATCTGCAGCGACGGAAACTCATCCAGCAGCCTCTCGGCGCCGCCCCGCAACTGATCCGGGTCGCCCTGCTCCAGCACGGGAAGGCCCAGGAGCGCGAGCACCTGCGGCACCTCGGCGTCGTTCATCTTCATGACCGAGGCCAGTTCCAGCGACTCCTGGATGATCTCCCCGGAGTAGTAGGGCGCGCGCAGGTTCACGTCGAAGACGCGGATGCACTCGGCCTTGGTCTGGGCGGCGAGGGTCTGGATGGTCTGGCGGGACTCGCGGCTGCGCTGGGCAAGAGAGCCGAAGCAGATGGCGTCGGCCCGCTCGGCCAACTGCACCCACTCGTTGGTCAGTTCGAGAAAATCCCAGGCCGCGGGCTGATGGATCTCGTAGTGCGGCTGTCCGCCCTCGAAGGCCACGGTGACGCGGCCGGTCTCGTGCGCCGGGTCCACCTGCAGGAAGCTGGTGTCGGCCGGGAGAGGGTCGAGTTCCCCGACCGCCTGACGGCCCAGGTCGTCGCGGCCGATGCGGCTGAGGATTGCGGAGTGATTTCCCAGGCGGCCGCTCATCACGGTGAAGTTGCCGGGCGCGCCACCCAGGCGCGGTCCTTCCGGCAGCAGATCCCACAGCAGTTCGCCAATACCCAATACCAGATGCGGTTCCTTCAAGGTCTTGCTCCGGTGGACGCCTGCTTGCCCGCGCAGTGAATCGCACAGGTCCGGCTTCATTTGTCATGGCAAATAAATGCACCGGCTGCCCACACTAGACAGCTTTCTCCCTTGGAGGGCGTCCCGTCAAATGAACGTTGCAAAACGATCCCCGGCAGCCTCTCTGGCGGCTCTTCTTCCATCGGGCAGGTAAGAAGGAGGGATCGAACGCAAATGCGCAGGGGCGGGAGTAAATCTATGATGCCGGTATGGACGAACGCGAAAATGAGCTCTCCAAACTCGTTGACCAACTGAACCGGTCGGTTGCCGGGGCCAAGGCAGGCGACAGGCGCTCCATCGACCAGCTACTGACCGAGGCGCAGCACGGCAACGCCTCTGACATCCTGCTGGTGGCGGGGTCGCCGGCCACATTGCGGGTGAATGGGGCGCTGACGGCGGATGCGGGCCCGCCCCTCTCGGCCGAGGCCATTCGCGGGCTGCTGCTGCCGCTGCTCTCGGCGAGCCAGGCGGAGGAGCTGCGCGAGCGCAAGTGCATGGACTTCTGCTTTGTGCGCGGGTCGGCGGGGCGGTTCCGGGCCAACTTCCACTACCAAAGGGGGACGCTGGCCGCCTCCATCCGGCTCTTGCCGGCGCAGATTCCCACGCTGGAGTCGCTGCATCTGCCTTTGTCACTGGGGATGCTTGCGGAGCGGCGGCAGGGGCTGGTGCTGCTGACGGGGGCCACCGGGTGCGGCAAGTCGTCCACCATGGCCGCGCTGGTGGACCGCATCAACGGCAGCCGCCGCGACCACATCATCACCATTGAAGACCCGGTGGAGTACCAGCACAGCAACAGAAAGTCATTGGTGGAGCAGATTGAGCTGGGCTATGACACGCTCAGCTTTGCCAACGCGGTGCGGGCGGTGCTGCGGCAGGACCCGGACGTGATTCTGGTGGGCGAGATGCGCGACAGCGAGACCATGGCCGCGGCCCTGACGGCGGCCGAAACCGGCCACCTGGTACTGACTTCGCTGCATACCAACGACGCGGCGCAGACGGTCTCGCGGATTCTGGACACGTTTCCGTCGGGGTACCAGTCGCAGATACGGCAGCAGCTTTCGCTGGCTCTGCTGGCCATTGTGTCGCAGCAACTGCTGCCCGCCGCGAGCGGCGTGGGCCGCTACCCTGCGGTGGAGATTCTGGTGGCCACCGGAGCCATGCGCAACCTGATTCGCCGGGGCGACGACCATCAGCTGCGGGCGAATATCGAGACGGGCCGGGTGGAGGGGATGCTGACCATGGAGCAGTCGCTGGCGGAGCTGGTACGGGGTGGGAGAGTGTCGCGGGAGACAGCCTTCGCGCATTGCAACCATCCGGAGGATTTGCGGAGGCATTTGGGGGGGTGAGGGAGGTTCGTCGAAGCAATACGGGGGGAGCAGGGGCCTTCAGACCGATAATTGAGGCCTGCAGGATCCGCCGGGGCTTCAGCCCCGGCAAGGATTGCAAATTGCGATCAACGCTATCGCCAGACCCTGACGATTCTCAATGGCGACAGCCCACTCGAAGCCCACCACCGGCACCTTCTGATCGACCTCGATGTCCGACACTTGGGTTAAGCCCCAGCCTGACATCCCTTTGGAGCGTGCCTGTCGTTCCTGAAAGAAGGAGACTCCATCGCCGCCATACACATCCGCGAGTGCTGTTATTCGAAATCCAACAATCCGGTGCATTCCTCAACCGCAGACACGCAATTGAGCGCGGGCGAGGGAGCATATGAATTGATCAGCTGTCCACCGTGGCCAAAAGCCAATCGAGGAAACTGCTAAAATTAGCATTTTCATGCACCCGGGAACAAGATTGGACGCACGTGAGACCGAAGCCGATCGAGTTCATGTACATTGTGGCGCAATTGCTTGTGCGCCCAAATCAAATCAGTCCCATCTCGACAATCTTTAGCTAAGGACAATCCAATGGTTTCATAGGATCCCAGTGTCGGCCTCAGGTTCTCCGGTTCCTCCAGTGAGCCGAGAATGAAAACTCTATCTGCCAAATGAGGCGGGATTCGACCTTTTACGATATCCAGTCGGTTCGACTGCCCGTCGAAATCGATCAAGAGGACCATGAATCTCTTGGGAAAGCGATCCATTTCAGGGGCATAATCAGAGCAGAAGCGATCGAGCGTCTCAAGCCAGCCACCCGCTTCTTCAAGTACACGAATCCTATAATCGACAAGGGCGGATTCTAGGAGAAAGCCGTTTGCCACCTGACGATTCGCATCGTCTTCGGGCAGGACATAGACATGGGGCAAATGCCTATTAACGCTCATAGCTCTAGATCACCACGAACCAAAGCACTTATCACATCTCCGCTGTGTGCCACATTATCAAGGCTTCTCACAATTGTCGGTTCAAGGTGGCTGTTCCGATAAAGGATAAGAGTATTCTCGTCCGAGAATCTCCTGATCGTCTCGGTGTTGTGGGAAGTTGCGATGAACTGACCGTCAGATTGGAAGGCTTTGCGAAGAGCAACGACAAAATGACCCACCTCAGACGGAGAAAGGTAATTATCTGGTTCATCCCAAAAACAAAGGAGTGGCCCGTATGCCTTGTTCGCAGCAAGAACAAGAGCAGAAATGATGAAGCACTTCTCGCCGTCTGAAAGATCCTCGAACGGGAGTTTCAAGTTCCCCTTGTCATTCGAGTATTGGATTGACAAGCTCCGAGAATCGGTTCCAACGGACGGATTTGTGATGTCTTCCAAATCGGGCATAAACTGCTTTAAGTAGTCGTAGACCCGACCATATGCGGAAGGGGCGTGAGACATAAGGCCACCGAACCAAGCCCCAATGTCGGTAACTTTGGTGTCCGGTTGAAGCGTCTGGTCTTGGGAGTGTCCAAGTATCATGCTTGGCATCGGCCTAAGTATCAGCATGCGACTCAGCCATTGCTTGAAGAACACTACAGGATCCTTCGCGGCCTGCTGCTGAATAATTGGCAGTGCCACAAGGTGCCAATCGATGAAGAACGTTGCCTCCCTCTCTTGGCCGCTTTTTGTAAGGTGGACCTTAGCAAGTTCTCGACTGTATACGATCTTGCCGCTTACCGTTAGCTTCTCCTCAAAGACACGGAGTTCCTTAAAGCTGTCCGGGAAGTCGAACGCTATTGAGTATCCGTAAGCCTTTCCCTCTAGGTCGACTTCAATCTCTAGTCTCATCGGAACATCGGTGCGTTCGCGAGTGAGATCTTTCGGCTTAACTAGCTCTCCGACGCGGTTCGTACCTCGAGCGATCTTTTGAAGGATTTCCAAGGCGAAACCGACGGTCGTCTTGCCGGCCCCATTCTTACCAATCAGCAAGGCGGACGACCTGCCCTGAATTGGCAGTTCGAAATTCTCCAAGCACCGGAAATTGTGAATATACAGTCGGCGTATCACAGGCTAATGGTACACGATCAACTCGCAGTTTCCTCGCATCAATCTCCCCTATTGGTTGCGTAGCGATGCTTGGCGCGCAGCCTCAGTCGGCTCAAGGAAGCCAGATTTCTGGTTGTGGCGTAGAATCCACCCCTGCGGGTTCTAGGCTGGTCATGGCCGACTCAATTGCCGGGCTCCAGATGATTCTGGCTCTTGTTTTTTGTTGCTACCCGCTGACTGGGGAGTGGCATTCGAGGTATCGTCAAGATTTGCGCAACACTGTTGGCACAGGAGGGAACGACCACCATGGCACCAACGATTCGCGCACCACGCGGCAACACGCTCAACTGCAAGGGCTGGCAGCAGGAGGCGGCGCTGCGCTGCCTGATGAACAATCTGGACCCGGAGAACGCCGAGCGGCCGCAGGACCTGGTGGTCTATGGGGGCATTGGCAAGGCGGCGCGGAACTGGGAGTGCTATCACGCGATTGTGCGCGAGCTGGAGCAACTGGGCGCGGAGGAGACCCTGCTGGTGCAGTCCGGCAAACCGGTGGCGGTATTTCCCACGCACGAGATGGCGCCGCGGGTGATCATCGCCAACAGCAACCTGGTGGGCAAGTGGGCCAACTGGGAGCACTTCAACGAGCTGGACCGCAAGGGCCTGATGATGTACGGGCAGATGACGGCGGGGAGCTGGATCTATATCGGCACGCAGGGCATCCTGCAGGGGACCTTTCAGACCTTTGCGGCGCTGGCGGAGAAGCACTTTGCGGGGCCGGGCGAGGCGGGGACGCTGAAAGGCCGTCTGGTGGTGACGGGCGGCATGGGCGGCATGGGCGGGGCGCAGCCGCTCAGCGTCACGCTGAACGGCGGCGTGGTGCTGGCCATCGACGTGGACCGCAGCCGGATTGAGCGACGGGTGGCCGACCGCTATTGCGACCTGCTCTGCGAGGACCTGGACGAGGCGCTGCGGCTGTGCGAGGCGGCGCGGGCGGAGGGACGGGCGCTGAGCGTGGGGCTGGTGGCCAACTGCGCCGACGTGCTGCCGGAGCTGGTGCGGCGCACCGTGCGGGTGGACGTGGTGACCGACCAGACCGGCGCGCACGACCCGCTCAACGGCTACATTCCGCAGGGGCTGACACTGGCCGAGGCGGCGGAGCTGCGCGGACGCGATGCGGCCGAGTATGTGCGCCGGTCGACGGCGACCATGGTGGTGCACGTGGACGCCATGCTGGCCCTGCAGCGCGCCGGGGCGGTGGCGTTTGACTATGGCAACAACATCCGGCGGTTCGCCTTTGACGCGGGGTGCGCGGATGCGTTTCTGATTCCGGGGTTTGTGCCGGAGTACATAAGGCCGCTGTTTTGTGCGGGGCAGGGGCCGTTCCGGTGGGTGGCGCTGAGCGGCGACCCCAGGGACATTGACCGCACGGACGAGCTGGCGCTGGAGCTGTTTCCTGACAATGAAATCCTGGTGCGGTGGCTCAAACTGGCGCGGGGGCGGTTCGCGTTTCAGGGGCTGCCGGCGCGCATCTGCTGGCTGGGGTATGGGGAACGGGCGCGGATGGGCCTGGCGATCAACGAGCTGGTGCGGAAGGGCGAGATCTCCGCGCCGGTGGCGATCGGGCGGGACCACCTGGATACAGGGTCGGTGGCCAGCCCCTATCGCGAGACGGAAAAGATGCTGGATGGGTCGGACGCCGTGGCGGACTGGCCGATCTTGAATGCCCTCTTGAATACGGCGAGCGGGGCAACCTGGGTGAGCTTCCACCATGGCGGAGGCGTGGGCATGGGATTCAGCCTGCACGCGGGCCAGGTAACGGTGGCCGACGGGACGGAACTGGCGGCGCGGAAGATTGCGCGGGTGCTGAACAACGATCCGGGGCTGGGGGTGGTGCGGCACGCGGATGCGGGGTATGACCTGGCGCAGAGGACGGCGCGGGAGATGGGGATTCGGATGCCGATGGCGTGAGGGCAGGGACTGAGGGACCAGGCAATAGGGAATAGGGACTGAGGGGCGGGATGGTACTTTGCGTCGTCAATATCGGGCAACTGGTAACGCTGGTGGGGCCTGGAAGGCCGCGGGTGGGCCCGGAGTTGCGCGAGCTCGGGCTTGTCGAGGACGCTGCCCTGCTGGTGTGGAATGGGCGCATCGCGGCGGCGGGGAGTTATGGCGAGTTGAAGGACCGCATCCCGGCGGACGCCGAGGTGATCGATGCCGAGGGCCGCTGCGTGACGCCGGGGTTTGTGGATGCGCACACGCACCTGGTGTTTGCGGGCAACCGGGCTGAGGAGTTTGAGCGGCGGATTGCCGGGGCCACCTACCAGGAGATCGCCGCCGAGGGTGGAGGGATTCTGCGGACTGTGACCCTGACGCGGGCGGCGACGGAGGACGAGCTGCTTGCCGGGGCGCGGCGGCACCGGGACTGGATGCTGCGCGGCGGGACGACGACCATCGAGGCCAAATCGGGCTACGGGCTGGACCGCGAGACGGAGCTGAAGATGTTGCGGGTGATCCGGCGGCTCGGCGAAGAAGGCCCGGCGCGGATGGTGCCCACGCTGCTGGGGGCCCATACGGTTCCGCCTGAGTTTGCCGGGCGGCGCGGGGAGTATGTGCGCTGGGTGGCGGAAGAGCTGATTCCGGAGGTGGCGGCGGCGGGGCTGGCGCGGTATTGCGACGCGTTCTGCGACGACCATGCCTTTACCGTGGAGGAGACGCGCACTTTGCTGACGGCGGCCAAGCGGTCCGGGATGGGATTGCGGGTCCATGCGGAGCAGTTCCGGGCGGGGACCGGGGCGGCGCTGGCGGCGGAGCTGGGGGCGGCCACGGCGGACCACCTGGAGGTTGTTACCGACAAGACCCTGCAAGAGTTAAGAGACGCGGGCGTGCAGCCCGTGCTGCTGCCGGGGTCGGTGTTTGCTCTGGGGCGGCGGAATTATCCACCGGCGCGGCGGATGGTGGAGCTGGGGCTGGGGATTGTGGTGGCGACGGACTTCAATCCGGGGTCGTCGCCGGTGGCTTCGATGCCGTTTGTGATGTCGCTGGCCTGCGTGGAGATGGGGCTTGCGCCAGCGGAGGCGCTGATGGCGGGGACGATCAACGCGGCGTGGAGCCTGGGGCTGGGCGACCGGGTGGGGTCGCTGGAGACGGGCAAGGACGCCGATTTTCTGATTCACGAGTTTGAGGATTACCGGGAGATTGCCTATTTCATGGCTGCGCCGACGCGGCCGCGGGTCTTTGTGGCCGGGCGGGAAGTGACGCGCTAAGGAGCCTCTGATCTAGTTTTTGTTCTCTTGAGACGGCCTTTCTTCCGGAGCTAAAGCCCACTGATTTAATTGGCGTTATCGGCACGACTGAAGTCGTGCCCTTTCAAAGCATTGACTTGAGCCGAGGTTTCCCAGGTTCCTGCGCCTTGAGCTGTGTCCCCGGTCACGTCTCGGCTTCACTCCCGGCTTGGTATGATGGTGGTCGAAAATCAGAGGCCACGCCCCGTGCGGGCTGTGGCGAGGAGACTTGAATGTCCGAGACGTATGCCTTCAGCACCATTCCCGCAAAGATTCTTTTGCCCATCGATTTCAGCCCTTCATCGCACACCGCCCTGGAAAAGGCGACCGAGCTTGCGCTTCATTTTCATGCCGAACTTTATCTTGTGCACGTAGTTCCCGAGGGCTCGAACATCGAGGAGGCCAAGACAGAGGCTGCCGGTCTTCTGGCCAAGTCCATCACCGGTCTGGCCGCCAAGGGCGTTCGGGCCACTTCGAGCGTTGAAGTGGACGCCGACATCGCGGGCGCCATTCTGGACGTTGTGGAGCGCGAGAAGATCGACCTGGTTGTGGTTTCGACGCACGGCACAACGGGCTGGCATCCACTGGTGTTTGGCTCCATCGCGGAGAAGCTGGTCAAGCTGGTGCACGTTCCGGTGCTGTTGATTCGCACGGAAAAGCCGGAGAGCAGCGTCAAGCTGATTTCGGGCCGCCTGATGGAGTGGTGGTAGTCCGCAGGGCCTGAGCACCAAGAATTGAGTCGAGAGGGCGAACCGCGGCGGTGGGCCGGCGGTTCGCCCTTGTTTTTTGCGGGCAGGTGGGGTTTGTCCGGCCGTGTTCCCTTCCCTCCGCCGATGTTCTGGATAGGCAGGGGCATGTTCAGTTCAATACGATAGAGGCCGGGCTGGCGAGGTAACTTGAACGAATGGATGAGCGCGAGACGGAAAGAGCGGGCGGGGAGCGGACCAGCGCGGCGCTGATGGTTCTGCTGGTAGCGGCAGGTCTGGTGCTGGCGTTGACCCTGGCCTGGATTGGGCGGGTGATCCTGCTGCTGCTGTTTGCGGCGATTGTGGCCGCGGTGCTGTTGACGGCGATGGTGGACTGGCTGAGGGCGCGGCTGAAGCTGGGCCGGGGCCCGGCGTTTGCGCTGCTGCTGCTGGCAGCTTCAGCCGCCGCTTGCCTGGTGGTTTGGAACAGCGGCCCGACGATTCTGGAGCAGGTGGTGGTGCTGAAGACCGCGCTGCCGCAGGCCGCCGGGCAACTGGTGGCGCGCATACAGGTGTATGGCTGGGGGCGATGGCTGCTGGAGCAGTGGACCGACTACGCGCAGCTCTCCACCAGCGTGAGTTTTGCGCTGACCCGCATCGGCGGCATCGTGGTGAGCACGGCGAGCCTGCTGATGGGGCTGCTGATTGTGGCCTTTCTGAGCGTCTACCTGGCGATGGAGCCGGAGGTGTATTTCTCCGGAATCCAGCGGCTGACGCCGAAGCGCTTCCGGGCGAAGCTCGAGGCCTGCGCAACGAGCGTGGTGAAGAGCCTGCGCTGGTGGCTGGTGGCGCGCATGTTTGCCATGGCCGCGGTGGGCATCTTTGTCTCCCTGGGGCTTTGGATTCTGGGAGTGCCGCTGGCGGGAACGCTGGGCATGATTGCGGCGCTGCTGACGTTCATTCCCAACGTGGGTCCGATCCTGTCGGTTGTCCCGGCAGCTCTGCTGGCCGTGGCGGTGAGCCCGTTGAAGGGACTGCTGACAGTGATGCTGTTTCTGCTGGTCCACGGACTCGAGGGCAACGTGATCACGCCGCTGCTGGAACGCAGAATTGTGCGCCTGCCCCCGGCGCTCACCCTGACGGCACAGTTGCTGCTGGCCTCGATTGCCGGGCCGCTGGGGCTGGCGCTGGCGGCGCCGCTGATGGCGACCATGCTGGGCATCTCCGAGGTGCTGCTGCCGGTGGACAAGCGGACGGAAGAGAAGCGGAGTTAGCGGAGTTAGCGAAGTTAGAGGTGTTGGCGGGGCGATGGCGGAAGAGAAGGGCTCAGAAAGCGGAGTTGGGCGGGCGCGGCTGTTGCCGGGGCTGCGCGTGAAGGAAGGGTACACGCGCCACCCGTTTGACGAGCAGAACGGGGTGCGGACCAGCGGCCTGGTGGCGGGGCGGCACCTGAGGACCGGGCATCGGCACGACCGGCACACAACGGCCTACTACGGAGTTGCGCCGTCGGTGTTTGCGGCGCTGGTGAGGCGCTGGCTGCGCAGCGGACCTGGGGCGCGGCTGGAGAATTTCACGTTTGTGGATGTGGGCGCGGGGATGGGCCGGGCGATGCTGCTGGCCGCGGAGATGCCCTTCCGCGCAGTGGCGGGCGTCGAGTTGAACCCGACGCTGGCGCGGATTGCGCGCCGCAACCTGGCGGTGTGGCGCAAGGCCGGGCGGGCGCGGACGCCGATGAAGCTGACGGAGGGGGATGCAGTGGAGTTTGCGCTGCCGGAGGGACCATGCCTGGCTCTTCTCTTCAACCCCTTCAGGGCCACGGTGATGCGCAGGCTGATGGATGCCTGGCGCAAGCGCATGAAGGAGCAGGGCGGGCTTCTGGACCTGCTGTATGTAAACAACGAGGAGGAGCGCGAATTGGAGAAGCAGCCGGGGTTCGCGCGGCTGTTTCTGGGCCAGGTGAGGCGCACCCCCGCGGATGCCATCGCCGACCATCGCATCCTGGCCAATCAGCCGGAAGGCGAGTACGCTTCGGCGAACTATGAGGACTGCTCCATCTGGCGGTGGGTCGGGTAGAGCAGGCTCCGTTTGCCGTGCCGCCCCGGCCCTCTTTATTCTCTTCCCGTGCCTACAACTCTCGTAGAATGCGTTCCCAATTTCTCTGAAGGGCGCGACGCGGCAAAAGTCGACGCCATTGTGGAAGCGATGAAGCTGCCGGGCGTCTACCTGCTGGACAAGGAGATGGACGCCGACCACAACCGCTGCGTGATCACGCTGGCTGGCGAGCGGGAGGCCATCCAGGAAGCGGCCATTCGCGGCGCCGGCAAGGCGGCGGAGCTGATTGACCTGACGCAGCACCAGGGCGCGCACCCGCGCATGGGCGCCACGGACGTGATTCCCTTCATCCCCATCGACGGCGTGACGCTCGAGGACTGCGTGGCCATGGCCAGGCATGTGGGGGCCGAGATTGCCAGCCGCTTCGGGATTCCTGTCTATCTCTACGAGGCGGCGGCGCGGAGCCCTGAGCGGCAGAACCTGGAGAACATCCGGCGGGGTCAGTTCGAGGGGATTCGCGAGGAGATTGGGACCAACCCGGCGCGGCGGCCCGACTTTGGCGAACCCCGGGTGCATCCGACGGCGGGAGCGACGGTGGTGGGCGCGCGCAAGCCGCTGGTGGCTTACAACATCTTTCTGAATACACCGGACGTGGCGGTGGCCAAAAAGATCGCCAAGGCGGTGCGCTTTTCCTCGGGCGGGCTGCGCTACGTCAAGGGAGCGGGCTTTCTGGTGCGGGGACTGGCTCAGGTTTCAATGAACCTGACGGACTTTGAGCAGACGCCGATGCACCGGGTGTTTGAGTTTGTGAAGCGGGAGGCGGCGCGCTATGGCGTAACTCCGGTTTCGAGCGAGATTGTGGGACTGGTTCCCAAGCTGGCGCTGGAGCAGGCGGCGGAGTGGTTTCTGCAGGTGGAGAACTTTGACTCCTCCCTGATTCTGGAGAACCGGCTGGCGGCGGTGATGGGCGGCAAACTGGCGGTGGGCGGGCTGCGGGCGGGCGTGGAGCCGTTCATCGAGCAACTGGCAGCGCCCACGGCCACCCCCGGCGGCGGCAGCGCCGCCGCGGCAGCAGGGGCCATGGCGGCGGGACTGGCGGGGATGGTGGCCGCCATGTCACGCGGCAAGAAGGCTTATCTGCAGCACCAGGAGGCGTTGAGCGCGGCCATCGGGCGGCTGGCGCAACTGCGCGAGGAGCTGAAGGCGGCCATCGATGCCGACGCCGCGTCCTACGACACGGTGATGAAGGCTTACAAGACCGCCAGGGAGGGGCAGGACGGCGGCGGGGTCAACGCGGCGCTGCGGCAGGCCACCGCCGTGCCGCTGGGCGTGGCGGAGAACGCTGTGGAGGCCAGAAGGATTGCGGCCAGCCTGCGGTCCATCACCAGCCCGATGATGGCCTCGGACCTGACCACCTCCCTTGCGCTGGCCAATGCCGCCTTGACCGGGGCGCTGGCCAACGTGGCCATCAACCTGGACTCGATCAAGGCGGAGTGGCCGGAAGACCAGGAATTCGTTGCGGAGACGCGGAGCAGGGCGGCAGCGCTGAAGCTCGTGGACTGAGGAGGCGCCAAGCGCTCACGGAGCTGGCTCCTCTGATAGCATCTGGGCCGCAACCGGGACTGGCCGCGGAGGTTCGGGCAGGTGCGATCCGCAGCCTCTGGGAGGCGCGATCAAGGCCAGAAGGGTTTGCACGAGGACACACAGGTCAGTCCACAGGCCGGCCCGGTGGAGATAGGCCGCGGAGATGCGCAGCTTGTCGGGCGTGACCACGGTCTTGAAGTGACGGAGCGGGTTGGGCACATCCGCGAGCAGTTCCGTCTCGCGGCAATATTTGAGGGTGGCGGGGTCGGTAAGTCCGGGGCGCACGGTGAGCAACCCCCTGTAGTGCTGGCGGAACTCGGCCGCGACTTCGGGAATGACCGGGCGGGGGCCCACCATGCTCATCTCGCCGCTGAGAACATTCCAGAGCTGTGGCAGCTCATCGATCTTGGAGCGGCGCAGCCAGCGGCCGACGCGGGTGATGCGGGGGTCGTCTCCCAAAGTGATGGCGGGCCCGCCGGGGTCCGTCCGCATGGTGCGCAGTTTGAGCAGGTGAAAAGTCTTGAAGCCGCGGCCCATGCGCCTTTGGCGAAAAAGCGCCGGGCCGGCCGAGTCCACTCGAATGAGTACGGCGGCGAAAACGATGACTGGAAATGCCAGCAGAGAAAGAGAGCCGGCCAGAAGCAGATCCATGCTGCGCTTGCCCACGTGTCCTCCCAGGAACAAAGGAGAGGGGCCTTCCGGGGGCCTGGGGAGGCATCGGAAAGCCGGAGAGGAGGCGCAGCCAGCCTTGCCGGGAGTCTGAGTGTCAGGCGCATGACGCCGGGCACATTTGCCCCGGCGCGCCGGCTCCCATTTCTAACCCTGGACGCGTCCCTCGTAACAGCGCAGGAAGATGCCCACAGATGGACTCTTCACTGGAGATGAATATTTTCAGTAGCAACAGGAAAAATGCAGAGGTATTTGATTGTCAAGGGGTTAATCGAGGCAAGGAAAAGATTTGTTTTGAGCGCGTCAAAGCGCTGGCCCCGGCAGTGCGGCCTTTTCTGGAGCACCGAGGGGGCAGGGTATTCTAGAGTGGAAGCGAAATGGAATCCCTTCCGGCCTTTCCCCGGCGGCACACAACCGCGGCATCCAAACTACCGGTTCCAAGTTCGGCGACATCCCTGCTTTTCCCTTGTTGGTGTTTGATTTCCTCGCATAGAAGGAGCGTTCTTGAGGTATTTCTTCCCTATCGTTCTGCTTTTGTGCGCCGCGGCCGCGCGGGCCCAGGGCAACTATGAGATCCAGGTCTACGGCGTGGAGACGGAACCGGCGCGGAGCCTGATGGTCGAAACCCACTCGAACTTCACGGCTGACGGGCACAGGCACATTCCCGGCGGCGTGGCGGCCACTCTGCATGCCGAGCACGAGACCCTGGAGCTGACCGAGGGGCTGAACAAGTGGGCGGAGGTTGGCTTCTACGTATTCACCAGCGAACAAACGGGACTGGGGGCGCAGTGGGTGGGCAGCCACATCCGTCCGCGTGTCCGCGCGCCTGAGGAGTGGCACTGGCCGGTGGGGGTGAGCCTCTCCACCGAAGTGGGCTACCAGCGTGCCTTGTTTTCGCCGGATACCTGGACCTGGGAGATTCGCCCGATTGTCGACAAGCAGGCGGGGCCCTGGTACTTTGCGGTGAACCCGGCGCTGGAGCGGACCTGGCACGGCCCGGACGTGAAACTGGGGCTGGACTTTGCGCCGGCAGCCAAGCTCAGCTATGCCTTCACGAAAAAGGTGACGGGGGGGCTTGAGTACTATGCCGACTACGGAAGCCTGACCAGCATTGCCAGCCTGCGGGAGCAGCAGCAGCAGATCTTTCCGGTGATTGACCTGAACCTGGCGCCGGAGTGGGAGTTCAACTTTGGCGTCGGGGTGGGCGCGACGGCGGCCACCGACCACTGGATGGTGAAGGCCATCGTGGGGCGGCATTTTGACTGGGGACGCGGGGGCAGGAAACCGTAGTATCTTTTGCGAATTGCCCTGATCCGGGCCTGAAGGCGCAGATTGATTTGGGGCGGTTTTCAGGGGGCTGAAGCCCCCTGCTCCCTCCGGCAGGGCGAACTGCAACTGCGATACTAAAGAACCAACTAGCTGACCAACTCCAGGGCGCGGATGGTCTCCTTGCGGACGGTGAGCTTCTCCACCAGGTCAGTCCGGACCTCGTAGCCGCGGCCGGGGGTATCGGAGATGGTGATCTCGCCGGCGGATGAGACGGTGACCTCCGGCTCGATGATGTCTTCCTTCCAATAGCGGGCCGAGGCGGAGACATCGCCGGGGAGCGAGAAGTTTTCCAGCGAGGAGAGGGCGATATTGTGGGAGCGTCCGATACCGGACTCCAGCATGCCGCCGCACCAGACCGGGATGCCGCGCTCCTGCGCCGCGTTGTGCACCGCGATGGCCTCGGAGAAGCCGCCCACGCGGCCCAGCTTGATGTTGATGATCTTGCAGGACTCCATCTCGATGGCGGCGAGCGCGTCGCGGCGGTTGCGGATGGACTCGTCGAGGCAGATGGGGGTCTGCAGGCGCTTCTGGAGCATGGAGTGGTAGTAAAAGTCGTCGTACCAGAGCGGCTGCTCAATCATCAGCAGGTCAAAGGCGTCGAAGGTGGTGAGGTGGTCGGCGTCGCGGAGCTTGTAGGCGGAGTTGGCGTCGCAGCTCAGGGTGATGCCCGGCCAGCGGCTGCGCACTTTCTCGAAGACCTCCACATCCCAGCCCGGCTTGCACTTGAGCTTGATGCGCTGATAGCCCGCGGCGAGCTCCTTTTCAATGATCGCCATCAGCTCCGGAATCGAGGACTGGATTCCAAGCGAGACGCCGCAGGGGATGGTCTCGCGCACGCCGCCCAGCAACTGGGCGAGGGGAACGCCGGCGCGCTGCGCTTCCAGGTCCCAGATGGCGTTTTCCAGCGTGGCCTTGGCCATGCGGTTGCCGCGCACCAGCTTGAAGATGTGGGGGCAGTCGCCGCCATGCTTGGGCGATTCGGCGGCCAGCATGGGTCCCAGCTCATGCAGGAGCACCTGCCAGACGGTGTCCGTGCACTCGGCTGAGAAATTGGGCCGCTCGCCCGCGGTGCACTCGCCCCAGCCGATCAGGCCTTCGGAGTGAATCTCGGCCAGCAGGATTCTGCGGTTGCGGGTGACGCCGAAGCTGGTTTCAAAGGGGCGCACCAGGGGCAGGTGCAGTTCGCGCAGGATAATGGCATCAATTTTCATAGGTCGATTACGTTCCTTGGGACTTCAGCCCTGCCTCGGCGTGGCCGGGAAGGCCAAGCTCGAAGGTTCCATTTCCTTCCGCATCCCGGGTAAAGCCAAGTACGGCCAACCCACTCGAAAATGCCTGTTGAAACTTGCGGCGGTTCTCCAACTGAACGGCGAGGGCGCGTTCGCGGTCCGCATCGCTGGCCTTCCACTGGTAGATGGCGGCCGGGACCAGAACCCGCTCCTCGATGACGCCTGCTTGCGGATGGAGGCCCTGAAGAATGGCCTCGACCCTGGGTGAATCCAGCCGCCACTCGGCCACTAGACGGTCGGTTGGCAGCCCACCCTGCAGTCGAGATGAGGATACACCATAGAAATCGACCTCATAGCGGCGGGAGGTTGCGCCCAGCTTGTGGATATTGAGGAAAGCGTTCTTGATCTCCAGCGGGTCAAAGGTCCACTCGATATGGCGGATGCCGCGCTGGAGGGCCTCGCGGCGCTGCTCCAGCTTGAGGCGCGCGCCCAGCCCCTGGTCGCGGTAGGCGGGGAGAACGGCCAGCATGTGGGAGTGGAGATAAGGACTGGCCTCGCCGTTGGCCGACTTGACGCCGGGCCAGGACATGGCAAAACCGACCAGAGAGTCCCTGCCGCCTTGCGGGCCCGCGCCGGGGATTCCTGTATCAAAGGCGCCAATGACCTGGCCGCCAATCTTCTGCGCCACCAGGAATGCCTTGCGCGGCACCACGTCGCTGGGGTCGTAGCCCCAGGTGGCGATTTGAAGCTGAACGCAGGCCTCCAGCTCGTCAAAGCCCGCGCAGGCGCGCACGACGATCATGCGGAACCCTCCGCGGGGGGAGATTGGGCCAGCTTGCGCTTGGCCGCGGCCCACAGGTCTTCGAGTTCGGGGGCGGAGAGCTCTTCAAGGGGGCGCGCGGAGGCGAGTTCCATCTCCCTGAAGCGCTGCCGGAAGCGCAGGTTGCAGCCGCGCAGGGCCATCTCGGCATCCACGCCGAGGTGGCGGCCCAGGTTGACGACGGTGAAGAGCAGGTCGCCCAGTTCGGCCTCGACGGCGGGCTGGCGCGCGGGGTCGGCGGAGGCGGCCTCGGCCTCGAGCTCGGCGGTTTCCTCCGCGAGCTTGGGCAGCAGGTCGCGCCAGTTTGTCCAGTCGAAACCGGCCTTTTGCGCCTTGGAGCCGAGCTTGGCGGCCTCGGCCAGGGCCGGCATGGCACGCTGTACGGCGTCGAGACGCGAGGGCGGCGGGCCATCGGCGGTTTGCGGCTTCTTTTCGGCGGTCTTGATCTCTTCCCAGTTGCGCAGCACGGCGGCGGAGGAGCCCTCGACGGCGGCATCCACCTCGGCGCGGTTGCCGGCGGCGCGGGATGCCTCTTCGCCGAATACGTGGGGATGGCGGCGGATGAGCTTGCTGTTCAGCGTCTGAAGCACGTCGGCGATGGTGAAATGGCCCTCGTTGGAAGCCATCTCGGCGTAGAAGAGCACTTGCAGCAGCAGGTCGCCGAGCTCCTCGGCCAGGTGGGGAAAGTCGCGGCGCTCGATGGCGTCGAAGACCTCGTAGGTCTCTTCGAGGGTGTATTTGCGGATGGAGTCGAAGGACTGTTCGCGGTCCCAGGGGCAGCCGTCGGGGGCGCGGAGGCGGGCCATGATGGCCACCGACTGCTCGAAGACAGCCGCCGCCCGCGCCGGGTCGGTGACCGTGGGGGGCGCGGAGGCCTGTGCGGTGGAGCTCTCAAGCGGAAGGTCCATGCCCCTCCAGTCTACCTTGGGCGCGAGCGGGTGTTGAGATTGCCGCGTCTGCCGGGCCGTATACTCTAGCTCTCCGATGATGCGCGTTTTGGGAACGGTGTTTGCGGGCTTGCTGGGGCTGGCGTTTGGCAGCTTTCTGAACGTGTGCCTGAGCCGCTGGCCGCGGGGCGAGAGCGTGGTCAAGCCGCGCTCGCACTGCCGCACATGCGACCGCACGCTGGCTTGGTGGGAGAATGTGCCGCTGCTGAGCTGGCTGGCTTTGCGGGGGCGTTGCCGGACCTGCGGGACGTGGATTGGGGGTCGGTATCCGCTGGTGGAGTTGGCGGTGGGGGCGCTCTGGGGCTATGTTGCATCAGGACAGTACCCGGGCGTTCCTGGGGATTCCATTCCTGCTTCGATTCTTCCCTTTCTCCTTGCCTCCGTTTTGGCAGGCAGGCTTCTGACAATGATCTTCCTCTGGTTGCTTGTGGCGCTGGCAATTCTTGATGCGGAGCACTTGTGGCTGCCTGACTTTCTGACCTTGCCCAGCATCGCCATCGGCGTTGTCATCGCGTTCCTGGATTCATTTCTTGCGGTAAAGCTCGACTCCCTCACGGGACTTCTGTTAACCGAGGGAACGGAGGGGATGTGGTTCGACATGTGGAGTCCAGGCCTCGTTCGGCTCGCTTCGGCTCTCGCCGCCGCCGGCCTCGTTCTACTCATCCGCTGGGTCTACTGGCTCATCCGCCGGCGCGAAGGCATGGGCCTGGGCGACGCCAAGCTGATGGCCCTGCTGGGCGCATGGCTCGGCTTGCCGCAGGCACTGCTGGCCTTTGGCCTCGGGGTTGTGCTGGGAGCGCTGGTGGCGCTGGTGCTGCTGCTCTTGCCCGCACGCGAATCCGAAGGGGATGGCTGGGCGGTGCGAAAGCTGCCGCTCGGGACGTTTCTGTGCATCGGGGGCATCGTGAGCAGCTTGTGGGGCCAGCCCATCCTGGGGGCTTACCTGCGCTGGTCGGGGTTCTAATACTGCAGTTGCCATTGTTGCTGATGGCCCTGATCCGGGTCTGAAGGCCCCGATGACCGACCCGGCTTTCAGGGGGCTGAACAGGCTGCGGAAAAAGGCCTGTGCTTTATCGGGAGCCTGGAAAGCCCACCCCAGGGGCTAAAGCCCCGTTGATTATAGGTTACTTACGGCACGACTAAAGTCGTGCCCTGACACTTCGTGCCTTCCCCATCAAGTTTTTCGCAGCCTGTAAAGCCCGACGTTTTTTTGCATTTGCGGCCCGGCTAAAGCCGTGCCCTTGTTACAAAGCAAGGCTGTGGCGAGTTTTTCCGCAGCCTGTGAAGCCCCCGCTCCCCCCGGCGGGGCGAACTGCAACTGTACTTCCAAACAGCTACCTGGGTGCGTCGGGAGCCGGCTTGGCAGTTGCCTGGGCTTTGGCGATGGCGGGGTCGGCGAGGGCCTTGCGGGCATCCTTGCCGTGCCTGCTGTCGGGGTCGTAGTCCACCACTTTGAGGTACCAGCCGCGGGCCTGCGCCAGGTCGCCGAGGTGGCGCGCCGCCTCGGCCAGTCCCCAGTAGACATCGGGGTTCTCAGGGTCCAGGATCATGGCCGATTCGTACCGCGAGAGCGCCGCTTTCCAGTTCTTGCGGTCGAGGTAATAGCTGCCGATCTCGATGTCCTTGGATGCCGCCTCCTGGTGGGTAGGCTCCTTGGCGGCGGGCTTGTGCTTCTTGTCGGGCACGTCGACGTCAGGGCCGGGGAGGAGCTTGTCGAGGCCGGCGAGGCTGGAGCTGGAGCTGCCCTGGTCGGCGCTTTCGGCCGCGGGGGTGGGGTCTTCCGGGCTGCGGGCGGGGTCAAGGTCGTCGCCGGGCAGGGGGAGGGGGGCGCTCTCCGCGCCGTTATAGGCGCCTTCGGGCAGCGGGGGCGGGGTCTTGGAGGGCATCAAGGGCACCGTGCTGGTGTCCTCGGGAAACGGATTGGAACTGGACTGGCCGCCGCCGGCCGGCTTCTGCGGCTCGGCGGCCGGCGCCTGCGCGCGCGCGCCCTGAGCCGCCGCCAGGCAGGCGGCCAACGCCAGCGCGATTGAAAATCCCCGTCTCATTGCCCCCGCCTCACGTCCGCGATGGTACGATGCGGTCCATACACTTGATCCAAAGGAAAGCATCGCACACTCCCATGGGCTTGATCATCCGCTCCTCCGCCATCCACGCCGCCGGCTGCTACACCACCACCGACATTCGCAAGGGCCAGCGCGTGGCCGAGTATACCGGGCACCAGTTGGGCAAGGCCGAGGCGGACGCCGCCTATGAGGAGTCGCCCATCACCTACCTGTTTGGACTCGGCGACGGGACGGTGGTCATCGACGGCCACTGCGCGGCCATGTTCATCAACCACAGTTGCGACGCCAACTGCGAGACCAGCGAGGTGGACGGGCGGGTGTGGGTTACGGCCGTCAAGCACATCGCCGCGGGCGACGAACTTACCTATGACTATTGCCTCTACGACGGCGGCGACGACGAGGCCCGATGCAACTGCGGCGCGGCCAGGTGCCGCGGCACCATGTATTCCAGGGAAGAGGTCAAGCGGCGCAAGGCAGTGGCCAAAGAGGCCGCGCTCAAGGCCCTGAAGAAGACCGCGAAGAAGAAGCGCGGCAAGCGCAAGGCCGCCAAACACGCTTCAGAGTGGCCAGTCCACGGTTCCCTGCACACGTCTTAGCGCGAGCCGGGCACCGGGACAAACACCAGCCGGGTTCCCTTCTCCAGGCGCAGCTTCTTCGCCGTGCTCCGGAGCGCCGTGGCGGCCTGCGCTCCCGAGGCCACACCCAAGGTCAAATGCGGAATGCGCTGCACCTCGCCCATCCTGGCCAGCGGCAGGACGGGATGCTCCTGCGCGGACGAGGGCATGCGGCTCAGGTCAGTGGACGAGCGGCCGGTGGCTCCAGGTCCAATGCCGGTGGGCATGGCCTTGAAGACATCCATGGCGCTCTTGTCGTCCTCCAGCGGGAAATAGACCGCCATCAGGATGAGCGGAATTTTTGTCCCGTCGATGCAGTCCGCGGTGAAGCGCAGGGAGAGTTCCGTGCCCCGCGCCGGCGGCTGGTCCTGCGCCGAGGTCACAACGCCCTTGACCACCGCGCCGCCATCGACGCCGCAGGTGCGGTAGACCCAGCCATCCATCAGTTGCACGGCGACCGTGTCTCCCGCCTTGAGCCTGCCGGACTCCAGCCGCCCCTGAAGCGTGGTCCACATCTCCGGCAGAGCTTCCTTCTCCGGCACTGCAGCCGCCTGCCCAGCGGCCCCTGCCATTCCCCAGGCAGCCAGCCCAATCACCGCGCCGCAGCTCCACCGCTTGATCCTGCTCATTGCTTGCCCTTGCTTTCTCATGCAGAAGCCCCAGCTTACGCCCCTCGCCAAGCCCACAGCAAATCCACAGGCTCTCGCTCCGGGACGATACAATCTCCTCCAGGCAGTCAAAAATTGCGTGCGCCTTCAAGGAGCTCTCTCGCCGATGGGTTACCAGGTTCTGGCCAGAAAATATCGTCCGCAGCGCTTTGCCGACGTGGCGGGCCAGGACCACGTGACCCGCACGCTGCTGAACGCTCTGGCGCAGAACCGCATCGCGCACGGCTACATATTCTCGGGCCATCGCGGCATCGGCAAAACGACCATCGCGCGCATTGTGGCGCAGGCCCTCAACTGCCGGACGGCCATCGGCACGGAGGCGCGTCCCACGCCGGAGCCATGCGGGGTCTGCGAGTCCTGCATCGAGGTGCGGCAGGGCAACGCGGTGGACGTGATCGAGATTGACGCGGCCACCAACCGCGGCATCGACGAGATTCGCGAGCTGCGCGAGGCGGCCCGTTACGCCCCGTCGCGCGACCGCTACAAGATCTACATCCTGGACGAAGCGCACCAGATCACGGAAGCCGCCTTCAACGCGCTGCTCAAGACCCTGGAAGAGCCGCCGGCGCATGTGATCTTCATGATGGCGACGACCGAGCCGGAGAACATACCGCAGACCATCCGCTCGCGCTGCCAGCACTTCAGCTTTCACGCGGTCAAGTTCGACGACATCTTTGCGCAGTTGAAGATGATTGCCGCCCAGGAAGATGTGGAGGCCGAAGACGCCGCGCTGGCGCTGCTGTCGGAGGCGGGCGACGGGTCCATGCGCGACGCGCTCTCCATCATGGACCAGGCCATCGCCTCGGCGCCCATCGAGGCGGGCCGTGCGGTGCTCTCGTCGACGCAGATTCGGGAGCTGATGGGCGCGGTGCCCAACGCCATCTTCGAGCGGCTGCTGGAGGCCGTGGCGGCAGGCCAGAGCGCGGAGCTGATGGAGCAGTTGAACATCCTGGTGAACGCGGGACACAGCCCCTCGTCTCTGGCGCGGCAGATGGTGCGCTATCTGCGCAACGCGCTGATGGCCAAGCTGGGCGGGGCGGCGACCGAACTGCTGCAGATCTCCGGCGACGAACGGGCGCGCGCGGCGCGGACGGCGCTGCTGTTTACCGAGGAAGAGCTGACCCGCAACCTGCAGATTGTGCTGCGCACCTTTGACGACCTGAACTACCGGCAGGAGCAGCGCTTCCACCTGGAACTGGGGCTGCTGAAGCTGATTCACGCGCAGCGCCTGCTGCCGCTCGAGGAGCTGTTGAGCGGAGTGACCGCGGGAGGCGGATTCCGCGCCAGTGCGCAGGCATCCCCGGCGAGACCCGCGCCGAGCGCTCCCCGCCCTGCCCCGCCCGCTCCCGCACCGGCCGCCGCACCCACGCTTTCACCCTTCGGGCCGCCCAGCGGCGGCTGGGGCTCGGGCGCGCCGGGCACGGGACCCAAGCTCGAAGCCAGCCCCCGGCCGGTGTCCATCTCCAGCCCCGTCGCGACCATGGAGCGGACCGAAGCCGCGCCAACCCCTTTCGCAACCGCGACGCCTTTCCCGGCGGCGGCTGAAATCACCGGCTTTGCCTCCGCTGCGCCGCTGACCGAGGGCGCGCTGGCCAAGGCGCCCGACCCGGTAGCGCAGCCGGCCAATCAGCCCGGCATCGACGCCATCCGCCATGCGGTCTCCACGGCGCTGGCCCAGGGAGGGCACGCCTCCGCGGCGCAGTTGCTGGGCTCGGGCACGTGGACGTTGGATGGCTCCACAGTGCGCATCGAGGTGGCGGGCATGGGCAAGAAGATGCTGGCCCTCACCATCAACGCGGCTGCCGAGAAGATCATGCGCACAGAGTTGCAGCGCATCGGCGCGCCTAGCCGCCTTCTTGTGCTTCCCGGCGACGGGTCTGGAACCGCGACCGCCGGACCGATGGCGACTCCCCTGGCCGGCAGCATTCAGGAGGCGGCCCTGGCTCATCCACTGGTACAGCGCGCCCAGGAGATTCTGAAGGCCGAAGTGCGCTCGGTGGTTGACCTGCGCCGCAAGTGACGGTTCCGGTTGGAATGGTTTCGGATGTAATATTGAAGTGGATGCTGGCCCAAATGCATTTCATAGAAGAAGTTGGTTTGGGTAGCGGCGAGGTTATCATGATTCGGAAACCAGGCAAGGACGAGACAATTCTTACCAGTGTTGGCCTTGCTATGGAAGATCGCAAGCCAACCCCGAAGTCTGGATCTTTTGTCACAGGCTTCATCGAGGGGTTTGGCAGCGTCGGCTACACCTTTGCGCCTGCCAAACTGTCTCCTGGTAGCGAGTCTCTGACGGCGCAACTGGCAAAATCGCCGGCAAGTCAACATGGAGCGGTTGTCCTGATGGCGAAGAGAAGAATGGCAGCCAAGTATGTAGGCAAGGCCATGGCGAACAAGATTTGCTCCGTTTACAGCGGAACAGGAGAGGGCCGGACTCGCCAGATCGATGCATTGATGATTCAGCGAGATCTTGCGACAGCGATTTCAAAGTTGCATGGATGAAGGACTCGCACCCCGACCGGAATCTTCAAGCACGGATAGTCCGATCGTTGATCCGGATGACCTTGGGACCGATCTTGTTGCCCACATAGAGTCACGCCTGCAGACCAATTTTCCAGAATTGGAACGAAGACCAGAGCTGATCGAGACGATCGAGACCGTTGTCAGAGAGCGGTCTTTTACGTTTTCAGGGCCAAATCCACCACCTCACATGCTTGCCGAGTATGAGCGGGTTTGTCCGGGTTGGGCTGCTCGTCTTCTGGAACAAGGGGATCGGGAGCAACTTGCCCGAATTGAGCGGGAAAAGGAAGAATTGGCGCAGACCAGGCTCATTATTGAATCGGAAGCGGCAGACAAGAAGAGTGGCCGCACGATCGAGATCCGAGGTCAGATCTTCGGTTTCATTGCGTTTCTAGTGATCGCTTTGCTCGGCGGAATGGCTGTTTATCTAGGTCAAATAACGGTTGCAATCACGTGTTTCACAACATTCGTTATAGGCGTCGTTGGTATGTTCATCACCGGCAGAAGGAAACAGCCGCCTTCCAATGAAGAATAGCTCAGCGTCTCGTTTGGGGCGTTCATCAACCCTGTTGAAGCCCGCATCTCGGGATAAACGGAAAGGATGTCCACTCTTCCCATGATCAATCCGCTCAAGCTCCAGGAGATGCTCTCCCAAGCAACGCAGATGCAGGAGGAAGTGCAGCGCAAGCTCGGCCAGACGGTGGTGGAGGGCACAGCCGGAGGAGGCGCCGTGACGGCCACCATGAACGGCCGCAAGCAGCTCATCCGTATTCGCATTGAACCGGCCGCGGTGGTGAGCCTGGGCGGCAGCGCGGCGGATGTGGAGATGCTCGAAGACCTGATCGTGGCCGCGGTGAACGAGGCCGGCCGCAAGGCGGACGAGGCGGCGCAATCCAGCGTGAAAGGCATCCTCGGCGGGCTCAACCTGCCGGGGCTTGGCTAAGACTTCCCTTCCCTTTTCCCAACTTCCCCGGAGGACAACAAACATGCTTCAAGGACTGAATCGCCGCAGCTTTCTTCAACTGGGGGCCACGGCCGCCGCTTCCGCCCTGGCTCCGCGCTGGCTCCACGCCCAGGCGGCAGCGCCTGCTGACCGGATTGCCCAGGCGCGCGCAGGAGCTCTGACCACGCCCATCAAGACCACCAAGCTGGCCGACAACGTCTACCTGCTGCAGGGCGCGGGGGGCAACATGGCGCTGCAGACAGGCGCCGAAGGCAACGTGCTCATCGACTCCAGCTACGCCACCGCCGCACCGAAGATTCGCGAGGCCATTGCCGCGGTGAGCAACGACCGCGCCGATGCGCTGATCAACACCCACTGGCACTTTGACCACACCGACGGCAACGAGGCCATGCATGAGGCCGGGTTCACCATCTTTGCCCATGAGAAGACCAGGGAACGGCTCTCGACGGCGCAGACGGTCAAGCTGCTGGGCGTGACCACGCCGCCCGCTCCCGCCGGGGCGCTGCCGCTGGTCACCTTCAGCGAGGCCATGCAGGTGTTTCACAACGGCGACCAGCTCAACCTGGTGCACTTTGACCCGGCGCACACCGACACCGACATCTACATCCACTTCCGCAAGGCCGATGTGCTGCATGTGGGCGACGTCTGGTTCAACGGATTCTACCCGTTCATCGACGAGAGCAGCGGCGGGACCATCGGCGGCATGATTCGCGCCGGAGAAAAGGCCCTGGCCGTGGCCGGAGTCAGCACAAAGATCATCCCCGGCCACGGGCCGCTGGGCTCGCGTGCCGAACTCCAGGCCTTCCACGACATGCTGGCCGTGGCGCGCGACAAGGTGGCCGCGCTCAAGTCCGCCGGAGCCAGCGAACAGGAGGCCGTGGCCAAAAAGCCCACCGCCAGCCTGGATGCCGTGTGGGGCAAGGGCTTCATGGGCCCGGACGTCTTTACGGGAATCGTCTACCGCACGCTTTAACCCGTTCAGGAGCAAGCATCGTGTCACGCTATGCCGAGCCAATGGCCCGGCTGATTGAAGAGTTGAAGAAGCTGCCGGGGGTGGGGACGAAGAGCGCGCAGCGCTTCGCGTTCCACATCCTGCGCTCCACCGATGAAGACGCCGCCTCGCTGGCCGAGGCGGTGCGCGGGTTGAAGGCCAGCCTGCGCCTCTGCTCCATCTGCAACAACGTCACGGATGTGGACCCCTGCGCCTACTGCTCCAGTCCCACGCGCAACCAGCGGCTCATCTGCGTGGTGGAAGAGCCCACCAGCATTGACGCCGTGGAGCGGACGCGGGGATTTCAGGGCGTCTATCACGTGCTCCATGGAACGCTCTCGCCGCTGCACGGGGTGGGGCCGGAACAGTTGCGCACCCGGACGCTCCTTGACCGGGTGGAACGCGGCGAAGTGGACGAGGTGATTGTGGCCACCAGCCCCACGCTGGAGGGCGAGGCCACCGCCAGTTGGCTGGCAGCGGCCCTGCGCGGGTTGCCGGTGCGCATCACGCGCATTGCCACGGGAGTTCCCGCGGGCAGCGACATCGAGTACGCGGACGAGGTGACCATGGCGCGCGCCATCGAGGGCCGCCGGGAGTTGTGAACCCGGCTTCTACTCGCCTGGCTGCATGCGATACACCTTCCAGAAATAGTTCCCTGCCTCCCACGCCAACTCCAGAACCACGATGGCAAGAATGATCTGGAAGCCGCGATGGATGGCCGTATTAATCTGCTCCAATGCGGCGCCCAGTCGTTCGTGGTCGAGTTCCGGGTGCTTGAGCAGGACACACGCCTGCGGCTGCGCTGCCAGCAGAATGACCAGCGGGACCAGTCCCCCCAGCTTGAAGACCACCTTCCGCACCACTCCCGGATGCTGCCAGCGGTCGCGGATGAGGTCGATCCAGCGCCAGACGGCCTGCAAGAGGTTGAGCGCCACGATGGACCAGAAAAACGTCATCCAGACCGGCGCCAGCTTGAACGGGGAAGCCTCAAGATAGGCGGCTCCGGGGCCCATCAGCAGGTAGGGATTCTGGGGAATGAGCAGCAGCCAGCCCGTCGCCAGGAATCCAAAGACCACCTCGGTGACGGCCATGGCATAGGTACGCGGCCTTTTGCCTTTGGCCTGGGCTTTCTCAAGGGCCGGCAGCTCCGCCGGCGACCATTTGGTCGAGTCTCCCAGCAACTCCTGGAGTTCCTTGGGCATCTTCTCCGGGAACTGCCTGCCCACGGCCTCCAGAACAATGAAGACCAGCGTAACCCAGGCAGCCACCGTGAACAGGAGCCCCGGCACGCCCAGCAGAACCCAGGACGCCTGAGCTGCCTCCCCGCCCGTTGCGGCGATCTGGATGACATTGGCGACGATATAGATCATGCCGGCCCACAGCAGCGCGGTGCGCAGCACATGGATGTACGCGCCAAAGATCGCCGGGCCGATCAGGTACCGCTGCGGCTGGTAGCGCGCCGCCACCTGCCGCGGCAGGCCAATCTGGCGCAGCCAGTCCTCCGATTCTCCCTGGGTGAGCGGGCGGCCAAGCGCCTCCTGCTTGTCTTCAAGCTGCGCTTCCAGGTTGGCGCGCAACTCGGCGATGATGTCGTCCTGGCGCTTCCACGGCAGGTGCTTTTTCACGGCTTCGAGATAACGGTCGAGCAGTTCCATGATGATCCCCCCGATTGGCTAAAGAATGTTCTGAATGGATTGGTTGATCGACTTCCACTCCTCGACCAGTTGGCCGAGAATGCGCTCCCCGTCGGCGGAGAGGCGGTAGAAACGCTTGTTGCGCTTCTCCTCCTCGCGCCACTCGCTGGTCAGCAGCCCCTGCGTCTCCAGGCGGCGCACGAGCGGGTAGAGGGTGCTCTCGTCGATGACCAGGCCGCGCTCGGCAAGGGCCTTGCAGAGGGTGTAGCCGTAGTACTCCTCGCGCAACTGCGCCAGCACCGCCAGGGTGAGGCAGCCACGCCGCAGTTCGAGGCGGAGGTTTTCAAAGGCGTTTTCGTTGAAGGTCATGCTGTGCCTCATACACTGTACTGCACATACTGTATGTCACACAGTGTATGCCGTCAAGTACTTTTTGGGAGATTTTTCAGAGGGGCCAAGGTGGACATGGGGGCTTGACGCCCGCGGACAGGAGCGGCAACCGGGCGGGACTCGATTTGGAGTCCCGTCTTAGGCCGTCGAGAGCGCCCTAGTCCTGAGCGTCCATCACGCAGCGGAAGCCGATCCCCCCGGAGCGGTCGTAGCTGGGCGCCATCAGCAGCAGCTTGGTGTGCTGGTCGTTGCGGAAGGCCTGCGGCAGGTACCAGATCGAGCCCTGCGGCTGGTAGTACTCGCCGCCGCGGAGGAGGGCGAACCGTGTGTGCTCGTCGGTGTACTCGTCGGTCCACTGCCACACGTTGCCCACCATATCCAGCACGCCGAAGGGGCTGGCGCCAGCCGGGTGCGCATCCACCGGGTCCGGCCCATGCATGGCGCGGCCCTGGTCCGGCGCGGGAACGTTGGCCGGAGCCCAGAGGTTACCCCAGGGATAGATATTGCCTTCGGCGCCCTGCGCGGCCAACTGCCACTCCCACTCGTGAGGCAGGCGCTTGCCGGCCCACTGCGCGTAGGCGCGGGCATCCTCAAGCGAAACCCAGGTCACGGGCCGGTTCTCCCAGCCCGCCGGAATGGCCCCGTTCTTCCAGTCGCGCAGGAAGTTGGCCGCGTCCTTTGGGGCATAGTGGGTGGCGTCGAGGAAGCGTTTGAATTCGGCGTTGGTGACCGGCGTCCGGTCGATGTAGAACGGCTTCACGTCCATCGGGTGCTCGTGGAAGCGGCGCGGCGTGGCCTCCCACGGGTATTGGACATCGACCAGGTTGGAGGCCTCGCCCTCGATCTCCGTGCCGCGGACCTTGAACAGGAAGGCGCCGCCGGGAATGCGAATCATGCCCTCCGGCGCACCGGCGGCAGGCTTTGCAGCAGGGCTCTCGACGAGCGTCTGATGCAGCACGGGCGCCTCGTGAGACAGGGACACGAGAGGCCTCGCGGTGATCGAGGCCATGCGCTCCATCGCCGCCCTGATGGCGGCCGAAGGCTCCCCTGGAGTGGCGAGAATCGCGCTATAGCCGTGGGCCTCGATGGGAAAGCTCAGCACCGGCGGCGCGCTCCCGGCATTGGGCTTGATCTCGACGCCATGGTAGAGGTCGAAGTAGCGTTCACCCGCAACAGCCGGCACGCTCATCTGCGGCCCGGCAACCTCGTATTCGGTGCGATTGACGATGGTCCACACCGTCTCGCTGCCCAGCGGCCAGCGGCTGGCGTAGACCCCGAAGTTGTGCATCGGGTAGAGCGGCTCCCAGCCGGGGCTCACCAGAAACGGCGCGACTGCGCGTTCCATGGTGGCCACACGCCGCGTCGCCTCCGCATCGCGCGGATTGATGCCGATCCAGATGCCCCAGACGTTCTCCCAGCTCTCCCAGCCCACCCCGTTGTAGAAGGCGTACTGCAGGTCGTCGGTCTTGTCCAGGTTCCAGCGGTCGCTGATGTTCACCATGTGGCGCGGCTCTAGCCACTTGTACTTGTCCACCATGGGGATGAAGGGAAAGCTGTACTGGCCCCAGGTCATCACATTCCAGGCGAGGGCCTCATCGCTGGGGCCGGCCTCGGGCTGAAAGGCCAGCGGATGGCCGATCTTCTCCGCAGCCAGCGTAAATCCCAGTGGAACCCCGTCTTGGGTGTCGCCGTTCACTCCGTCGGCGTCGATCGCCTTCATGAGCGCGGCCAGCGCGTCGGGCCACGGTTTCCCCGGATCATGCGTTCCCTGGTCCCACATCATCATGGGGAATAGCACGCGCACACCGCGGCGGTGGAAGTCAGCGACCATCTTGCGAACGCCCTCCACACCGCCGGGCATGGACTCGACCATCTCCAACTGGTTGCGGTCGTCCACGCCCATGTTGGGATAGGTAGCCCAGATGAGCACCGCATCGATGCCGCCATAGCGCTTCTCCAGGTCGTCGAGATAGCGGTCCACGGTGTATTTGCCGGCCACCGGGTCATAGAAGTAGCGGTCGTGGACCATCATCTGCGGCTGCATGAAGCTGGACTGCGTCCATTTGAGCGCAGGCAGGTCGTAGCGCGAGCCGTCGTAGGCGGTGCGGATGCGCCGCTCCACGCGCCAGTGGTCGATGTCCTTGAGCCAGCGATCGTGCATGTTGGGCGGGCAGGGAGCCTGCAGCGGCCCATCCCAGGCGTTGTGCAGATTCATGCAATCGGGCGGAGGAATCTGCTGGCCCTTGGCCCAGAACTGCGTGTCCTGCGCGGCGGAGGAGAGGGCGAAGACGGCGGCAAAGCAAAGAAGGACGGCGCGACTGGCTGCGAACATGGTTCCGAATTCTCCGAAGGTGATGCTCTGTTGGGGCTATGCGTGTTCAGCGAGGAATGCTTCGACTTCTGCTCGTGTGGGCATGGAGGCCTGCGCCCCGCGCCGCGTGACCGAGATGGCGGCGGCGGCCGAAGCGAAACGGGCGGCGGCGAACGGGTCATGGCCTTCCAGCAGGGCCACGGCGAAGGCCCCGTTGAAGCAGTCGCCCGCGCCGACCGTGTCAATGGCCTGCACCTTGAAGGCCGGGACCCACGCGGCGCGGCCGTCTGCGAGGGCCACATAAGCCCCCTCGCCGCCGCGCTTGAGCACAACCCCCTGCAGCCCCCTGGCCAGCAGTTGCCGGGCGGCATCCTCAGGCGGCAGGCCTGGGCCCACGTAAAGCGCGGCCTCAGTCTCATTGGGAGTGAACCACGCAACCTGCGCAAAGATCGCCTCCGGCAGCGGGGCGGCTGGAGCTGGATCCAGCATCACTGGCACGCCGGCGCCGGCGCAAAGTGCGAGCGTGCGCACCACGGTCTCCAGGGGCAGCTCAAGCTGGCAGAGCACCATCCCCGCCGAGCGCAGCAGCGCCGCATGGCTGTCCACCACGCCGGGGGTCACCAGTCCGTTGGCGCCGGGTACCACCACAATCGAGTTCTCCCCGTTGTCCGCGACCAGGATGGGCGCGACGCCCGAGGGCCCCGGCACGCGTTCTACAGCATCCGTGTCCACGCCTGCCGCGGCCAGATTGTCCACAAGCGCCTGCCCGAAGACGTCCTCGCCCACCCGGCCCACCATGGCCACGGGATAGCCCAGCCGGGCCGCGGCCACCGCCTGGTTGGCGCCCTTGCCGCCGGGGGTTGTGTCAAAGCCGGTGCCGATGAGGGTCTGCCCAGCCAGCGGAATGGTGGGCGTGCGCGCCACCAGGTCCATGTTGATGCTGCCCACCACGACGATGGGCTTGCGGGATGCGTCCATGAATTGCGCCTCGTACCTGGATCTCTGACCACTTGTTCGAGTACCAGTGTTGGGTGCCCCATGTCCCGATTCTGGAACTTGGGAAAGCACGAGTTCAATGTTCGAAATCACACGGTCAGAGACCTAGTAAAGCGGGGCCAAAGCCACCGCGCCCAGCCCCAGGGCGAAGAAGATGAACATCAAGAGCAGCAGCAGCTTGGCCGACCGGGGCGCGCCGGCGAACTCCCGCCAGACAAACACCCCCCAGCAGGCCGAGATCATGGTCGCCCCCTGGCCGATGGAGTAGGAGACAGCCGGGCCGATGGGCCGGGCCAGATGCGCCACCGAGGCCACAAAGTTGGCCACCGCGCCCACGCACCAGATGGCGCCGCCCAGCACCCCGGCCAGATGCCAGCCAAGGGGAGCGCGCCAATACCCTGCCCCGGCCACCGGGGGCTTGCCATCCAGCGGTTTGGCCATCAGCAGCAGGTTGGCCGGAATGGTGGAGAGCAGCACACCCAGCGCAAAGAACAGGGCGATGGCATAAGGGCCGGGGCCGGCTTTGGCGGCCGTACCCAGGTCATGCGTCGCAATGGGATACCAGCCGCCCATGAGCACGCCGGCAACCAGCGAAAGCACGATGCCCCGGGTCGTCGTATCCTTTGCCGATGCCTCGCGCTGCCGGTAGGCGGCGGCATCCAGAATGATGGCCAGCGTCACCAGCGCAATGCCTCCGAAGAGAAAGACCGGATTGCCCGCGGGCTTGAAGAAGTAGCTCGAGACGGAGCCAACAACCAGGGCCAGGCCGATGCCCACGGGGAACGCAACTGCCAGTCCCGCCACGTCGATGGCGGCCACCAGCAGCAGGTTGGCAATGTTGAAGACCACGCCGCCCAGCGCCGCGAAAAGGATGGCGCCCATGGGAGCGCGCGCCACGTCCTCCAGGAAACCCGGCGGGGTGCTGCCCAGGCTGCCCGCTGTCAGCCCCCACACCACCGCCCCCGCCGCGAGGCCGATGGCGTAATCCCAGTAGAAGAGCTGGAAGCGGAAGCCCGGACAGAGCTTCAACGTATTGGCCCACGAACCCCAGCACAACATGCTGAGAATCATGAGAAAGAGGGCTGCCTGATAGGTCTCGGGTACGAACATAACCGTGCGCCTCGCGCCCGGCCGCGGATGCGCCGGACAGGCAAGCCTAGCCCCTCAGGCAAGCCACGCGCAAATGCCCACTCAGCAGCGGCCGCTTACGAATGGAGCCGCCCATGCTGGCGCAAGATGCAGTCGTTCTCCACGCACTTGACCCCGGCCGCCCGTGCCCGCGCCACGGCCTCGGCGTGCATCACCTCGTCCTGCAGCCACAGGCTGCCAATCCCCAGCCGCAGCACGTCATCCACAATGGCCGGAACATGTTCCGAAGCGCGAAAAACATCCACCAGGTCAATGCCTGCGCCGGTCAACTCCAGCGCCGCCGCCTGCGCCGCATCGAGGTCGGGGTAGCAGGGCATTCCCAACACTTCAGTCAACGCGGGATTCACCGGCAGCACACGATAACCGTTGGCCATCACATAGCGGCCGATGTTGTGGCTCGCGCGCCAGCTCTTGTCGCTCATGCCCACCACGGCGATGGTCTTCGCCGTGCCCAGCATCTCCGCCATCACCTCAGGATCATTGCCCATCGCAGCCCCGTCTCATTCCCGGTCCCAAGTCCCTCAGTCCCTGGTCCCTCAGTCCCTAAACATCCAGATCGTCATCCCCGCCAACCACGGCGGTGCCGCGGCGCTTGGCCAGCAGATACCCGCGCAGGAAGGGCTCCAGGTACCCGTCCAGCACCTTGTCCACGTCGCCCACTTCCACCTTGGTGCGGTGGTCCTTGGCGATGCGATAGGGCTGCAGAACGTAGGAGCGAATCTGCGATCCGAAGTTGATCTCCAGCTTCGAGTCCTCGAGCTTCTTGCTCACCGCGCGCTTCTTCTCCAGTTCGTACTCATAGAGCCGGGAGCGCAGCATCTTCATCGCCTTCTCGCGGTTCTTGTGCTGCGAGCGCTCGTTCTGGCATTGCACCACGATGTTTGTCGGAAGGTGGGTCATGCGCACCGCGGAGTCCGTGGTGTTCACGTGCTGCCCGCCCTTGCCGCCCGACCGGTAGGTGTCGATGCGCAGGTCTTCGAGCTTGAGATCCACGTGGATGGTCTCGTCAATCTCCGGCGACACATAGACCGACGCAAACGAGGTGTGCCTGCGCTTGGCCGAGTCGAAGGGCGAAATCCGCACCAGCCGGTGCACGCCGCTCTCGCCCGCCAACTGCCCAAATGCATACTCACCAATGATGGTGAAGGTGGCCGACTTGATGCCCGCCTCTTCGCCGTCCTGGTAGTCGTTCATTTCGGTCTTGAAGCCCTGCTGCTCGGCCCAGCGCAGGTACATGCGCATCAGCATCTCGGCCCAGTCCTGGCTCTCCGTTCCGCCCGCACCAGGATGCACCGTGACGA
The DNA here is from genome assembly GCA_903849645.1 of uncultured Acidobacteriaceae bacterium. Taxonomy (GTDB): domain Bacteria; phylum Acidobacteriota; class Terriglobia; order Terriglobales; family Acidobacteriaceae; genus Telmatobacter. The sequence goes on from CAINJJ010000030.1 coordinate 224,576, forward strand.
TGGCGTTGAGCGGATCGGCCTCGCCGTTGAGCATGGTGCGCGCTTCCAGCTCCTCGGCAAACGTGGCCAGGGCCTTGATGTCGCGTTCCAGGTCCGACAGCACATCCTCGCCCTCGCGGGCCAGTTCGATGTAGGCGTCAATGTCGCCCGAGCGACGGACGAGTTCATCGTCGGCGGCGACCTGCGTCTCCAGGCGCTTCTTGTCGCGCATCAAAGGCTTGGTTGCGTTGGGATTCGACCAGAGCGCGGGGTCGGCCAGCCTGGTTTCTATCTCGGAGAGTTCCCTGCGGATGCGCGCCGGGTCAAAGATACTCCCGCAGGTCGCGAACTTGATCGCGGACGGGAGCGTAAGCGAATTCGAGATCATTCAATGACATGCTTTTGCTCTTAAGACCTGACTTTGGGTTTGAGATGTGGATCTGCGTTCTAACAACTGCTCTCTAGGATACCATCGCTCTGATTGCGGCAGGTTCAGCTGTTATTGGTGCGCTGTGCGGATCAGCCTCTACCCACAGTCCCATTCGCCTGACGCCCAGCGGTCTTGTAGAGCTTCATATAGGCATCGACCATGGTTTGCAAGCCAAAGCGTGAATTGAACGCTGCTTCAGCGTTGGCGGAGAATTGCTCGCGCTCCCCATTGTCTTGCGCAAGCCGCAGGATTGCCGCGGCCATCTGCGCATGGTCGGTGGCAGAGACTGCAATGCCTGCCTGCGCCAGGCGGAGCACCTCAGCCATTCCGCCAACATCGGTAACGATCGCCGGGAGCCGCAGCGAGAATGCCTGAAGCAGCGACATGGGCAATCCCTCGGACCGCGACGACATGATGAAGGCGTCGGCTGCGGAAAAGTAGGGCGCCACGTCGAGTTGCTGTCCCCAGAAGGTCACTTGTTCTGCCATGCCCAACTCGGCGGCAAGGCGCTCCAGCGCGGCGCGCTCACTGCCATCGCCGACCATCCAGAGGCGCAGATCGGGGCGGGACCGGTGAGCGGCCTGGAATGCATGGAAAAGGAGAGGGTGATTCTTCACCGGCGCAAGCCGACCGACATAGATGAGCGTGAACCCGGTCTTGGGCGGGCACAGTTCCCTGGCCACGCGCGTGATGGGGACGGTACCATTGTAGACGCGCACGATCTTGCGGCCGGGAACGGTGTGCAGGCACTGCAGATTGCTCACCGTGGCATCGCAGATACCAACGATCCAGTCGCAGAAGAGGGCTGCGCATGCATATTTCAGTTCCATCAACTTCCGCCGTGGGCGTGCGACGAGGCTGTGGCGCGTCGATAGGATGCTGGGGACGCCAGCCATTCTTGCCGCCATGGCCGCATAGATGGTCGGGGTGGGGTTATGAAGATGGACCACCTCGGGCTGAAGTTTTTTGAAGATGCAATAGAATTTGCGGGCAGTGCCTGGCAGGCCAGGGCCAATGTTTGCTTCAACGACAAAGCCTTCCGTCCGCAATTGCTCGCCGAGAGCGCCCAGGTTGCCCACTGCATAGACGCACGGGTCATGCCCCTGGTCGCGCTGCAGGCGGCACATCTGTGAAACGACAGTCTCCGCGCCGCCCACCTCCATGCTGTCAACGATATGAGCAATCTTCATACGAGGTGCCAGAGCCTCCAAACATTGGGCGGTGTTCCAACAGTTCCACATGGCATGGACCGGGCGCGGCGACTGGGGCGCACTTCAGCGCATGACATTGAGAACTCGCACCATGACATACATCATCAGCACCAGACTGACGGTCAGAATTCCGGCATAGGCCATGATGCGGACCAGTTTCAAACGAGGAGCAACCATTCCGCGCTGCAATGCCATCTCAAAAACAGCCTCGGCCACGCCGCCCAGAAGAAACAAAGTGAGTACATAGGCACGTGAAAGAAACAGGCCTGCAACCAGGAACCCAGTGAGAGAAAGCGCCACCAGGCGGCCGAGCCTGTTGATCTCGGCCTTGTCCAATATCTCTGGCCCGCGAACCCGCGCCGCAAGTGGAGTATGCCCGGTCTCAGGCAGTTCCCCTTCGCTGACCTTTGCGGACGAGGCAACGGTCAGGATATCTCTCACGGTTGGAAAGAGGAAAAGGGACCAGAAAAAAAGGCCGAACAGTCCAAGCTCCGCCGCGCAGACCACGATGGAGTTGTGCGCGGTGAGTCCGGCACTGTCAGCGAAATTGCCGTAGCCCACGCCGAAAAGCGGGTGAGATTTTAGCATCTGCAGGCCTGCTCCCCAAAGTCCGGTTCGATCGGAACCGGAGGTTGCGGATATCTCGCGCCCGCCCGTGAAGTGGAGCGCCGATGCGGCGACAAACAGGCCGCCGGCAAGGAGCAACGCAGGGATGGTTCCGATGCGACGGCGCGCGGCAAAGATGGCGATCGCCAGCAGTGCGAGAAGGGCTCCGCGCGAGTGGGTCAGGTAAACGCCAAAGAGCAAGGCAGCTACGGGAAGGACCACGCCCAGCAGGTTCAGCAGTGCGTTCCTGGGCCGCCAGAAGATGAATACGAGAGGAATGGTGCAGACGATCAATTGGCCAAAGTCATTTGGATCGTTGATCTGCCCCTGCCCTCTCAGCCGGTAGAACCACTCTCCGGCGTCGCTCCTTTGGGCCATCAGGTAAGAGCTTGCTATCCTCCCGGCCTGGAGGGCTTCGAGCTGCGCACCTCCGCGTTGGAGTTCCCAATAGCCTCGTGCGATGACAAAGATGCAGACGCCTACCAGCAGGACGACGAGAACCTTGAGTCTCTTTCTGGAGTTGCAATGCAGACCCACAAGCATGTAAGCGAAGGCGTTCGGGATAAAGCCAAGAGTCCCGGAAACGGCACCTCCAGCCCAATGTACCCCAACGAGAACTGAAAGAAGCACCGCGAAAGCCAATCCGATCAAAGCCAGCAATTGCGGAGACCTGACAACAAAACTCCTGGCCAGGCCAGGCAATGAGACGATCATCACGATTGCCGCCAGAATGAGCTCTACCCGTGCCTCTGCGAAAGATCCGAACAAAGTGGTCGGCGTGAGGTAGTAAGTGACGAAATAGAGTGCGCTTAGGAAAAATCCCATTTTGTCTTTGCCGAGTGCTAACTACAGCATATCGCGAAGCCCGCGCATCAGTTTTCCCCTTCTTCTATTGAGAGAGGCCTCTGGCTTCCTAGTCCAAAAGCTAGCCTCATTTTCCAGAATGATTGCGAAACCAGATGGGGTTCTGCGATGGCACAGATTCTGTGAGTTAACTCTCTTCTACGGCCTCTTTCAGCACAGTGGAAGCACTGCGATTCAAGACAATTGGGGGTGTCTGACTAATTTGCAGGAACGAAAGCGCCAGCCGGTCCGATCAACGATTCAACGCACCACACCCGCGTCCCGCGCAGGCCAATACACAAAGACGGCCTTGCCGTAGACCAGCGAACGCTCCACCGGGCCAAACTCGCGGCTGTCGGACGAGATGGAGCGGTGATCGCCCATCATGAAATAGCTATCCTCGGGAACGATCATCTCCGCCATCGACCGGCTGTCGCGGTACTCTTCCGGCACGTAGCCCTCGCGCTGCGCCTTGCCGTTGAGCCAGACCAACCCCCGGTCAATACGCAGGCGGTCGCCGGGCAGCGCGATCACGCGCTTGATGTAGCTCTTCTCCGGGTCGCGCGGATAGTGAAAGACCACCACATCCCCGCGCTCGATGGACGAAAAATGATAAACAAACTTGTTGATGAACAGCCGGTCATGGTCTTCAAGCCGGGGCAGCATACTGGTCCCCTCAACCCGCACGGGTTGATAGAGGAAAGTAATGATCAGCACGGAGGCAGCCGCGGAGACCAGCAGGTCGCGCAGCCACAAACCCGCTCCACCGGCTCTGCGCGGCGTCGCTGGGCCGGGAATCTGGGCCGGCGCTCCGTCCGGCGTCCCGCTCAAGGGGTCCGTGGTGGAATTCAAAGGGTCTGGAGAAAGCGTTTCCATCTCTCTTCTAGATTACTCGCATCCAAGGCCCCCGAGCGGGCACAGAACACGGGTTCTCTTGGGCTTGTCGAGCGGTTTCGGCTGATTGGCCGCAGGGACCAGCACGGCGCCCGCCCCGGATGGACCAAATCCCGCCAGATTTTCCTCTTCCAAAATCAGCGGCCGCTGCAAAACCATCTCCACCTGGGTCCCGCTTTCGATATTCACATCCGCCCCGCGCGTAAAGAGCGACGCCAGCCCGGTCGCGGCCAGACCGGCACCGATACCTGCAATTCCGCCGGCAATCGGATGCCCTGAGCCCAACCCGCCGATGGAGCCAACCGTGCCTCCCGTCGGGATGGCGACCTGCGCCACCTTGCCCATATTCCGCCCCTTGTTGGCGTCCTGCTCGATGGTCCCCTCGCCGTTGTCCTTGACTGATTGGTTCCTGGCGCCCGGCAGGCTGTTCACCAGCCCCGGAATCTCCACCACCGTGCCGTTCGGGAAGATAATCGATGTGAAATGCAGATCGAGCTGCGCCTTGCCCTTTACGCGCCCGGCCCGCTCCACCCGGTCCACCACGCCCTGCACATAAACACCCGCCGGAATCATCACCCGCGTCCCCACCACCACCGGAAACGTCGAGGCCAGGTAGACGCCGTCGCCCGGCTTGGCGCTCTTGGTGTTCACCGCGCTGCGCAACTGCAGCAGCACCCTGGTTCCAGCCGGCACGGTGTATCTCTTCTTCTCCGGGGCCACGGGCGCAGCTTCCGATTGTTCTGCGGGTACGGCGACTTCATTCGGTGTGGGAGCAGCCTGGCCTGCCGCTTGTGCGCCCGCATCCGGCGCTGCAGCAGCCTGCCCAAAGCCTCTGGCGCCGGCAGCCGACACGAAAACGATCATCGCCACCACAAACACAGCCTGCCGCAAGCGCATCCGATCCTCCTCTTTCGCCCCTTCCTTCATAGACGAAAGCCATGCAACCAAGGATAGCCCCAATCGCCTTTCTCCACGTCAAAAATGGGACGCGCCTCTGCGCACCGCTCCAATTCGCGCTACGATGCAAACCAGAGATGAACCCCGAAGACCCTCCAGCCCCAGCCACACCGGCCGCGGCCCAGCACCGCTTTGCGGCCGTCTACACCGTCCTGTCGGATGCCATCGCCAGCCGCGCCTTTCCCGGCTGCGCCTTCGGTGTCTACGCGGGCGGCCACACGCTTCTTGAGGACGCGCTCGGCCGGTTCACCTATGAGCAAGCCGCCCTGCCCGTCCTTGCCGGCACAGTCTTCGACATCGCCAGCATCACCAAAGTCGCCGCCACCACCACCGCTGCCATGCTGCTCCACCAGAGAGGCTCTCTCGACCTCGACACCCGCCTCGGCGACCTGCTTCCCGGCTTTGTGATTGGCCGCGAACCCGGCGATCTCGCCCGCCACGTCACGCTCCGCCACCTGCTGGCCCACAACTCAGGCTTGCCCGGCTACGCCGAGCTATTTCGCACCTCCGCAACCCCCGAAGCTCTTTTTCGCGCCTGCCTCGCCCTGCCGCTTGAAGCCGCGCCTGGAGCACGCGCTGAGTACTCCGACCCCGGCTTCATCCTGCTCGGCAAAGCCCTGGAAGTCCTCCTCTGCGAGCCGCTCGCATCATGGACCCACCGCGAGATCTTCCAGCCGCTCGCCATGACCTCCACTGGCTTCTGCCCGCCGCCAGGCGCCCGGCACACAATGCCGCCCACGGAAGACGACACCACCTTCCGCATGCGCCGCATCCAGGGCGAGGTCCAGGATGAGAACGCCTCGGTTCTGAAAGGCGTCGCCGGTCACGCCGGCCTGTTCTCCACTGTGCCTGACCTTCTGCGCCTTGCAGCCGAGATCCTGGCTGCAGCCGGTGGCAGCGGGCAGGCTCGCCTCTTCCATGCCGGCACGGTCGATCTCTTCGCCCAGAGGCAGCCCCCCCCCGGCTCCTCCCGTGCGCTCGGCTGGGATACTCCCTCGGAAAACTCCTCTGCCGGCCAATCCTTCTCGCCCCGCTCCATCGGCCATCTCGGCTTCAGCGGCTGCTCGCTCTGGATTGACCTCAAAGCAGGCGTGGCCGCCGCGCTGCTCACCAACCGAACCTGGCCTGACCGCCAGAACCAGGCAATCCGCTCCGTGCGTCCCGCCTTTCACAATGCACTCAGAAGCGCACTTTAACGGTTTAGCAAGTGACCCGCCCGCTCTCGCCCAGATGTGAGCAGAATTGTGTCTCCTTCCCTCCAGTTTCCGTTTACAATCAGGCCTTGGGGACAGACTCGATGCAAACCAGTCCGACGACGCAGGAAACGGCCGGCACCCAAGAAAAGAACTCCAAGAAAGACCAGGCCTCCCTGCTTCAGCAACTGACCACTGAGAGCCAGAACGAGGCATCTCAGGGTTTTGACACCAAATCAGCACTCGACATCGCACGCATCATCAACCACGAAGATTCGAAGATTGCGGCGGCGGTAAAGAAGGCTCTCCCAGAGATTGCGCAAGTCATTGATCAGGTTGCCCGCAGCCTGCGCGATGGCGGACGCCTCATCTATATTGGCGCCGGTTCCAGCGGCCGCATCGCGGCTCTGGACTCCTCCGAGTGTCCTCCCACCTATTCCACCGCCCCCGGACAGGTGCAGTACATCATGGCCGGCGGCCCCAAGGCCCTTGCCTCCGCCGTTGAGGTGAATGAAGACTCGGAAGAGCTGGGCCAGCGCGACATCGCCCGCCGCCGCCCCACCCGCAAGGACATTGTTGTCGGCCTCTCGGCCTCTGGCCGCACTCCCTATGTCGTCTCGGCCGTGGCCTACGCCCGCGCACGCGGCGCCAAAACTGCAGCCGTCACCTGCAATCACGACACGCCACTGGCCGCTGCCGCGGACATCGCCATCGTCGCCGACGTAGGCGCGGAGGTGGTCTCCGGTTCCACCCGCATGAAGGCCGGCACCGCTCAAAAGATGGTCCTGAACATGATCACCACCGGCGCCATGACCCGCCTGGGCTACGTGTACGAGAACCTCATGGTCAACGTGCACATGCAGAACTCCAAGCTCGTGGAGCGCGGCATCCGCATCCTCATGAGCGCCTGCAAAATTGACCGCCCCACCGCCGTCGAGACCATCAAGAGCGCCGGCCGCAGCGTCCCCGTAGCCCTCGTCATGCTCAAGGCCAGAGTCGACAAGCCGGAAGCCGTGCGCCGCCTGGCCAAGTCCGACGGCAATGTCCGCCTGGCCATCGAAGATAACGTCCTCGAACTCTAGAGCCTTTTCTTCACTTTCCCGCAGATCTGGAAAGTGAAGAACAGGTTCCAGCGGCCCCGCTGCAAACTGCCATCCTCTGAAGTCACGCTCCCTGCCCGGCGCGAAGTATTCGTGTACCCAATCACTCCTTACTCGATTTCCGCGAAAGTCATGACCGCTTACTTCAAATCTTCAGCCTGCTCCCTGTCTTCGCTGCGGCCGTTGCCGCGCACTTCCCTGCACCGCGTCATGGCGCCTTTTATCGCCTTGCTCTGCGCCGCACTGCCCCCGCTCACATGCGCGCAGCAAGCCAGCGCCCCCTCGGCCTCCCTGCCCGTCGCCATGGCCACCAGGGTCGAGCGCGCCCCCAAACTCGACGGCACGCTGAATGACCCCCTCTGGCTCCAGGCAAAGCCCATCAGCGAGTTTCTGCAGCGCGAGCCCTCCGAGGGCCAAACCCCCTCCGAGCACACCGAGGTCCGCATCCTCTTCACCCAGCGCGCGGTCTACTTCGGCGTCTCCTGCTTCGACTCCAATCGCGCAGGCATCGTCGCCTCCGAGCTCCGCCGCGACCTGACTCAGCAGCTCGACGACTCCTTCGAGATTCTCATTGACTCCGCCCACAACGGACGAAACGCCTACGTCTTCCAGTTCAATCCCCTCGGCACGCAGCGCGACGCCCTCATCGCCGATGAATCCGTCACCATCGACGGCATCGACGACGGCGACCCCGGCTGGGATGGCGTCTGGACCTCCGAAGCCCGCGTCACCGACAAAGGCTGGACCGCGACCGTCGCCATACCCTTCGCCACGCTCAACTTCATGCAGTCCAGCGACATTGTCTGGGGCATCAACTTCAAGCGCTTCATCCGCCGCAAGAATGAGGAAGACCTGTGGTCCTCCTGGCGACGCGTCGATGGCGCGCACCGCATCAGCCAGGCAGGCGAACTGCACGGCATCGCCGGCATCGGCAGCGGTCGCCTCTTTGTGGTCAAGCCTTACGGCCTCACCGGGTTCAACCACTACCCGGCAAGCGCCGCCGGCACGGACCTGACGCCCGGCGCAAGCGCCCTCTACACGGGCGGCGTGGACGTCAAGCTCGGGCTGCGCTCCAACCTCGTGGCCAACCTCACCGCCAACACCGACTTTGCCGACGCGGATGTGGATGCGCAGCAGTTCAACCTCACGCCCTACAAGCTCTACTTCCCCGAGAAGCGCCAGTTCTTCCTGGAGAACGCCGGCGTCTTCAGCTTCTCCCTCGGCGACGACTCCCCTGACCTGCTCTTCTTCAGCCGCCAGATAGGCGTCGACCCCAATACCGCCGAACAGGTGCCCGTCAACGGCGGCGCCAAGGTCACCGGCACGATTGGCCGCTTTGAGCTGGGCGCGATGGACGTGAACACCCGCAGCTCCGGCCCCAACCCTTCGGCCAACTTCGCCGTCACCAGGGTCAAGCGCTCCCTCTGGAGCGGCTCTTATCTCGGCATAATGGGCATTGACAAGCGCTCCGGCAACTCCCATGACAGCTACAACCAGGCCGCCGGCGCAGATGCCCGCCTCGTCTTTTTCAAGCACCTCATCCTCGATGGCTTCGCCTCCCAGACCCGCACGCCGGGGGTCGCTCGCGGCCAGTCCAGCGAAGGCGCCGGCATCCAGTACAAATCCAACTGGATCGACGTACGCGGCCATGAGCGCAAGGTCGGCCCCAACTTCAACCCCGAGACCGGCTTTCTCTCCCGCACAGACTGCATCTGCCAGTTTGTCGATCTCACCCTCAAGGCGCGCCCCAAGCGCTACGGCCTGCGCGAACTCGACCTCGACACCTGGGTCTTCGAGGCCCCCAACACCCACCATGTCCTTGAAACCTATGAGTTGCAAAGCGAGTTCAAGGTCCTTTTTGACAACGGCGCCTTGAGTGACAACTTCTTCTACGATGTGAACGCCCAGCGCCTGCGCTCGCCCTTCAACGTCTACAAGCGCGTCCACATTCCGGCCGGCGAATACCGCTGGGATCGCCACCAGGTCAGCTACAGCTCGCCGCAGGACCGCCGCCTGACCGTGGGCGTGGCCGACAACTTCGGCGGCTACTACAACGGCAAGCTCAACCAGGCCAAGGTCACCGCCGCCCTGCGCGCCAGTCCGCAACTCTCCTTCAGTTTGATCGAGCAGTGGAACCGCTTCCAGCTTCCTGTGCCCGGCGGCGACTTCTCCGTGCTGCTCGGCAGCTTCCAGTCCAGCTACTCGTTCTCGCGCTTTCTCACCCTCTCCTCGCTGGTGCAGATGAACACGGCCAACACCCTGGCCGCCAGCAGCAACACCCGCCTCCGCTGGAACTACCGGCCCGACAGCGACCTCTATGTCATCTACACCACCGGCCAGCAGTTCGCCGCCTCCGGGACGCAGTTCGAGCAGAACCGCCTCGCCATCAAGCTCACCTACTCCTGGCGGCCGTGAGCGGGCCGCAGCCTCACAGGCACCCACCCAGCCGCCCCGATTTAGACTGAAGCATCAGGAGTCCCTCATCTTTCATGGATAAATTTGTCATTCGCGGCGGCAACCCGCTCATCGGCACCATTCGCGTCTCCGGAGCCAAGAACTCCGCCCTTCCCTGCATGGCCGCTGCCATCCTGACCGAAGACGAGGTCACCCTCGAGAACATTCCCCAGGTCCGCGACATCGAGACCGAGCGCCGCCTGCTGGCCTCCATGGGCGCCGAGGTCGAGCTGGGCTACGGACGCGCCCAGCACCGCACCACCATCAGTTGCCGCACCCTCTCCGACCCCGAAGCCAAGTACGAGATCGTCAAGACCATGCGCGCCAGCTCCCTGGTGCTGGGTCCGCTGGTTGCCCGCGCCGGCATGGCCCGCGTGGCCATGCCCGGCGGCTGCGCCATCGGCGGCCGCCCCATCGACCTCCACATCAAGGGCCTGGAGAAGATGGGCGCCACCATCACCCAGGAGCACGGCTACCTGGAGGCCCGCGCCAGCCGCCTCAAGGGAGCGCACCTGGTCTTTGACAAGATCACCGTCACCGGCACGGAAGACCTGCTGATGGCCGCCGTTCTGGCCGAGGGCGAGACCCTGATGGAGAACTGCGCCCGCGAGCCCGAGGTTACGGACCTCGCCGCCCTGCTCGTCGCCATGGGCGCCAGGATCGACGGCGCCGGCACCTCCACCATGCGCATCCAGGGCGTCACCAGCCTCCACGGCGCACGCTACCGCATCAATCCCGACCGCATCGAGGCCGGTACGTTTCTGGTTGCAGGCGCCATCACCCGCGGCGACCTCATCGTCGCCAACTGCAACCCCTCCCACCTCAGCGCCATCATCGCCAAGCTCGAGGAAGCCGGCGCCCGCATCGACATTCTCTCCTCGGACTCCGTCCGGGTCCGCGCCGACGGTGCGCTCAAGGCCGCCGACATCTCCACCGAGGAGTACCCTGGCTTCCCCACCGACATGCAGGCCCAGTACATGGCGCTCGCCACCCAGGCAGAGGGCGTCAGCATGGTCAAGGAAAACATCTTCGAAAACCGCTTCATGCACGTGCAGGAACTGGTGCGCATGGGCGCCAACATCAAGGTGGATGGCCGCTCGGCCACTGTTCGAGGTTCAGCCAGGCTCTCTGCAGCGGCCGTCATGTGCTCTGACCTGCGCGCCTCGGCGTCGCTGGTGCTGGCTGCCCTGGTGGCTGACGGAGAGTCAATCCTCGACCGCGTCTACCACATGGACCGCGGCTACGAGCGCATCGAGGAGAAGCTGCGGGGCGTGGGCGCACAGATTCGCCGCATGGGCAATGTCTTCGCCTCACGCCAGGATCCCGTGGAAGCGGACTGACCTCCGCTGAAAACTCCAGTGCGTCAGGGAGCAGCTTCAGCGCCAGCTTACAGCCAGGTGCCAGACCAGCCCGCGCTCCGCCGTCTTCTGCAACACCCGCTCGTACTCGCGGAGTTCCATCATCACCGCTTCCGTCTCCGAGCCCAGGGCGGCCGGGGTGGCAAAAAGGAACTCAATCAGCGTACGCACGGTCCGCAGGCCGTTCGACGGGTCAAACCATTGCGGCTGTGGGAGATGGCTGGCCCAGGATGGATTGCCCGTCCCCTGCTCCAGCAGCAGCGCCATCGAATTCTCATCCGCGGAAAAAAACGAAAGCAGGGGCGCGGCGCCCAGCCGCCGCGCCATCAACTCCAGCGCATCTTCGTTCCGGGCCAGTGCATGACCGTTCACGAAGATGTCAAAGCCGGGATCTTCGCCCTCAACCACGATGTATAAACTTGCAGCCATCGCTCTTGAGTCTATTCGAGTTACAATCATTCCTGTCAACAAAACGAGCAACTGTTCTCCACTCAATCATCTGCAAGCGATTGACGCGCCGTGGGCATTTGTTGATACCGTTATCAAGCCAATGAAATGCTGACCCCTCAGGCAATGGAATTGCCGACGGGCAAACCAGGTAAGGAGACAACGTGGTGGACTGGAGCAAACTGCCGGACCTGGCCGCCGTGGCGGCCCTGACCTGCGCCTTTGCCTCTGTCGGTCGCAAGAACTACACCCATGTCTCCAGGCTCTGGCTGACCGCCTGGCTCATGATCGCCCTGCACTTTGCCGCGAGCATGTTGATGGGACTTCCAGGCATTTGGGGAATCATGGCCACGGTCGTTGTCCTGGCCTCCCTCACCTGGGCCGGTGTGCTCTTCATGTGGGCTTCCGTGCCCTATCGCAGCCGGAGATCCAGCCAGGTCATGCTTGCCGCCCTGCTGGGCGTGAACACGCTCTATATCGCTCTCAATGTGATCGGACCCGCAGCCTCATGGTCTCTGACTCCAGCCGCTTTACTGTTCGCGGTCTCGCCGGCCGCTGTCTATTTCGTCTCCATCCAGCGATTCCGCCATCCACTGCGCCTGGCGCTTGTTGCGCTCTATTGCTTGCTGGCGGCCTTTCTTCTCGCATTCCAGAATCGCCCCGGCTACGGCTCCGATCTGGCGCTGAATGCCGTCCTGTTTACCGTCTTTTTCGGCTCCTGCATCTATTTCTGGTACACCTACAGGCGCGCGACCGCGGGCGCCATCATCACCATCGCCGGATTCTTTGCATGGGCACTGGTGTTTGTCGTCTCGCCTGCCATCTCGATGCTCCATCTGCAATTCAAGGTTGAGAGCGAGGTATGGAACCTGCCCAAATACGTGGTGGCGGTGGGCATGATCCTGGTCCTGCTCGAGGACCAGATCGAGCACAACCGCTTCCTCGCTTTGCACGATGAACTCACCGGGCTTCCCAATCGCAGACTCTTCCAGGACAGGCTAACCAACACGCTGGAGCGGGCGCGCCGCACGAAGTCCCTGACCGGGCTGTTGCTGGTCGACCTCAACCAGTTCAAACAGGTCAATGACACCCTGGGCCACCACATCGGCGATCTGCTCCTTCAGCACGTTGCTTCAGTCTTCGAGGTTCGCGTGCGCCGCTCCGACACCATCGCACGCACGGGCGGTGACGAATTCTCCATCATCCTGGAAGAGCCCGCCAGCCGCGCCGAGGCTGAGACCGTGAGCCTGTCGCTGCTTCAAATGCTGCGCGAGCCTGTCCAACTGGAAGGCCATTCCGTGCAAGTGGGCGCGAGCATCGGCGTGGCCGTCTTTCCTGACGATGCTCATGACATGGAGTCCTTGTGTATTGCCGCTGATCTGCGCATGTACGATGAAAAGTACGGCAAGACCCGCATGAGCACCGACACGGTGTTTCTCGATGTGAAACCTCTTTGAGCTTCAAAGTTGGGCGCAGATTCGGATGCTCAGGGAATTTGACCAAAGCAGCAAGGAAGTTCTGCCAAAGCGGTCCCCACTCGTGGCTGGCTAGGTGTGAACGCAGAAAGGCCCGGACGCCATGTCCGGGCCTTTCTGCTGCTTCGTGCAAATCCGCGTGATTAACCCTGACCGCCACCGCTGCCAGGACCGCGGCCGGGACCACCAGGGCCACCGGGACGACGCCGGCGCCGGCGGCGATTGTTGTTGTTGGCCGGCGGACGGCCAGCCGCAGCCGGCTGCCCGGCAACGACTGGAGCGCCATCGACGCGGTTGAAGTTCGGCTCGTTCTCTTCGTCGAACTCCTCGCCGCCTTCTTCGTCAAAATCATCGCCACCCTCAATCAGAATCGTGCTCTGATTGGAGGTCGGCTGACGCTCGTCGAATTCGTGGCGCGGCTTTGGAGCGACGGGCGCCGCGGGCGCCTCATACGGAGCCTCTTCCGTCTCTGATGCTTCCACGGCAGGCGCCGCGGGAGCGAGTTTGGCGCGCTGTTCCTTGATGAGCGCCTTGCGGCTGAGCTTGATGCGGTTGCCTTCGATGGCCAGAACCTTGACCATCACCTGATCGCCCTCGCGCAGCTCGTCCTTCACTTCCTTGACGCGGTGTTCCGCGATCTCGGAGATGTGCAGCAGGCCGTCGGTGCCGGGGAAGAGCTCGACAAACGCGCCGAACTCCGCCAGGCGGACAACCTTGCCCAGGTAAACCTTGCCGATCTCCGGCACGGCGGTGATGTTGCCTATCATCTCCAGCGCCTTCTTCAGGCCCTCGCTGTCGCAGGAGGCAACGTTCACACGGCCGGTGTCGTCCACATCGATCTTCGCGCCGGTCTGCTCGATGATGCCGCGAATGGTCGCACCACCCTTGCCGATCAGATCGCGAATCTTGTCGGTGGGAATCATGATGGTCTCGATGCGGGGCGCGTAGGCAGAGCGCTCCGAGCGAGGTCCGTCGAGAACCGCGTCCATCTTGTCGAGCAGGAAGAGACGGCCCCGACGAGCCTGCTCCATGGCCTGCTGCAGGATCTCGCGGGTCAGGCCGCCGATCTTGATGTCCATCTGCAGGGCGGTAATGCCCTTGCGGGTTCCGGCCACCTTGAAGTCCATGTCGCCGTAGTGATCTTCCGCGCCGGCGATGTCGGTCAGGATGGCGTAGTCGTCGCCTTCCTTGACCAGGCCCATGGCGACTCCAGCCACCGCTCCCTTGAGCGGAATGCCGGCGTCAAACAGCGCCAGGCTGGCGCCGCATACCGTGGCCATCGACGAGGAGCCGTTGGACTCCAGAATGTCGCTGACGATGCGGATGGTGTAAGGCGACTCTTCGGCGGTGGGCAGAACGGCGGTAATCGCGCGCTCAGCCAGGGCTCCGTGGCCGATTTCGCGGCGGCCCGTGCCGCCCATGCGGCCCGTCTCGCCTACGCAGAAGGGCGGGAAGTTGTAGTGAAGCATGAAGGGCTTCTTCTTTTCGCCCTCATAGCTCTCCAGCCGCTGGCCCTCGTCGGCGGTGCCGAGCGTGGCCGTCACCAGCGCCTGGGTCTCGCCGCGGGTAAAGAGCGCCGAACCGTGCACGCGGGGCAGAACGCTGTTCTCGATGGTGATCTCGCGAATCTCGTCGAATGCGCGGCGATCGGGACGGATGCGGTCCTTGGTCACCTGCTCGCGGAAGATCCGCTCGCGCAGGTGCTCGTAGTAGGTTGCCAGCTTCTTCTTGGCATTTGGTTCATCGGCAGGCAGACCGGCAGCCAGCTCGTCCTTGATCTGCTTGACCAGCACCTGGCTGTCCAGCTTGGCGTGAGCCTTGGTGTCCAGGGCGTCCTTGAGACGGTCGCCAACCTGGGCGAACAAGCTGTCGTAGTAAGCCTGATCGAACTCCGGCGCGGTGAAGGCCCGCTTGGGCTTGCCGGCCAGGGCAACCAGCTCGTCGATGGCGATGACAATCTTCTTGATCTCGACGTGCGCAAACTCGATGGCCGCCAGGATGACCTCTTCAGTCTCCTCCTTGGCGCCCGACTCGATCATCACAATGCCGTCCTTGTGGCCGACAACCATGATGTTGACCGTGGTGGCGGCACGCTCGGTATAGGTGGGATTGATAACGAACTCGCCATCGACCCGGCCCACGCGAACTGCGCCCACCGTGGCGCTGAAGGGGATGTCAGAAAGCGCCAGCGCGGCCGCGGCGGCGTTGATGCCCACCACATCGGGATCATTTTCCTTGTCCGCGGAGAAGACCAGCGCAATGACCTGGGTCTCGTTGCGAAAACCATCGGGGAAAAGGGGACGGATGGGGCGGTCAATCTGGCGGCAGGTCAGAACTTCTTTTTCGCTGGGCCGGCCTTCGCGCTTGATAAAGCCGCCGGGAATGCGGCCGCCGGCGTAGGTGTACTCGCGGTAGTCCACCGTGAGGGGGAAAAAATCAATGCCTTCCCTGGGGTCGGGAGAGGCCACGGCCGTGGCCAGAACAACGGTTTCGCCCGTTGTCACCAATGCGGCGCCAGAGGCCTGCTTGGCCATGCGGCCGGTCTCAAATACCAGCCGCTTGCCACCGGCAAGCTCGACAGTTACTTCATGCTTAGACATAGAGTCCTCGTTTCATTTTGTTCGCTTGGGAATCTTGTAGGGAGGTCGCGCCGGAGGGTGTGGGGAAAGCTGGCGAAAGGCGGGGCGATGGGCAGGGCGCGCGCAAAAGAGTGGGATGTGCGCGGGGGAGCGGATTCTCCCGGCCTGCCGGCCAGGCACTTGACCAGTCGACGCACAGGGACCGCGCGCAGCCGATAGCTGTGCGCGGTCCCTGGCATCGGGTACAGTTCGCCAGGTACACCACGGGCCCGAGTTCTGGGTAGAACCGGGGCCGTGACCGTATTCCGGTCTGGGCGCTTCCGGGGCAAGGTCGGTATCAAGGTTGGCTTTCTGACTACTTGCGGATACCGAGTTTGCCGATGACATCGCGGTAGCGATCGGTATCATGCGTCTTCAAGTAATCCAGAAGGCGGCGGCGCTTGCTGACCAGTTGCAAGAGGCCACGCCGGGACGCGTGATCCTTCTTGTGGGTCTTGAAGTGTTCGGTCAGTTCTGCGATACGCGCACTCAGAATCGCGATCTGGACCTCCGGAGAACCGGTGTCCGTATCGTGGGTGCGGAAGCTTTCAATCAGCGTAGTTTTCTTTGCGGTCGCCAGCACGGCGTGTGTTACTCCTCTTGCGTTCTCAGTCCACTCTTAAGTGTCTAGTGTGAGATTACCATGAACGCGCGGCCTGCGTCTTGCCTCTGATACTTGCGGACCGGACTCGCAGCTTACTCAATCAACGGGCGCCAAATCGGAAGAGCCGGTTGTCAAATTGCTCCCGGATGACCTCTGCCACCTTGACCTGCTCTGCGTCTGGGTGCACAGGGTTCAGCAAGTAGTTCCACGTTTGGGGGGCAATCGCGGAGGGCACTTTTGCCAGTGCGGTTTCCAGGGAGGCCAACCATGCGTCTCCTATGCTCCGGCTGAGTTCCAGGTTCTGCCTCCATTCGGCCCCCGCCGGTGGAGCGAGCGGTTGAATGGCAAGCTCTTCGGGAACAGAAATCTTCAGGAGCGAGTAGAACTCTGGAGCGTCTTCGCCATCGACTTCAAGGTGCACAAGCGCTTCAACCAGGGCACTTGTGGGCGATTCCGCCAAATAGACGATGCGAGAGCCAGCCGTGTGCCATCGGGCGCTGCATTTGCGGCCGCCTTCGCCGTTCAGGTCCGCGTAGTTGCTGATGCGCCAAACCGTTGGCATTCAGACTCTCCGATCACCGAATCACTCCGAACCCTGAAAGCCAACTTAACCTTATCCATTTGATAATAATCAGCTTAGAATAGTCCTTAGCCGGCAGTGATCCCTTTGAGCCGGAGCGAACATCAGCCATTCTCATAGCGGTGGTCGATGGTGAGGACCCGCGGTTTCCTGTCAAGGAGAAAGAGATTGGAATCGAAACTGTCCTTCCCTTTGGCTCCAGGCAGGAACTGCACGAAAACTGAGCCGCGTGGGGAGCAATTTATTTCGGAGTTTCAGACGAACATTCCTTCGTCAATCTGAATCAGCATCTCTTCCACGCCCCGCCCGCCGAGTTCAGTGCGCATCATAGACAAAGGGGTGTGCTCCTCAAACCTGGCCTTCGGCTTCGCCAGCCACCGGCGAGCCTTGTCTGGATCGCCAAAGACACGGACTCCAAGAGCATAAAGTCGCGCGACCCGCGCTAGACGGTCCGACTCATCCAGACTCAAAGGCTCCCGCCGCTGCCGGCGGTGCTTGAGTGTGCGAGCCGGAATCACAACCTCCAAAAGGTCTTTCAATGCAAAACCCGAGTAGGCAGCAAACTCCTCCAGCCGTGCGATCGGTACGCCTTGGTTCACCGCTGCCCAGTCCAGGTGAAAAGCAGTCGGCGCAACATTCGGGACAAGGGCACTGTGGCTCATGGGGACATTATGCCACAACTTGTGCGGCATTTTGTACCTGAGTTTGAACAGGAGAACAGACATATCTCAGGCGAAGCAGGGGCCAAAGCGGCCCGGTTCCATGACCAAGGGCTTGCCCGCAGTCCGTCCTGCGTCCCGTTATGGCTCCTGCGCCACCCAATAGTTGGCCCGGGCGACGATGCGCGCGCCATAGTCCTGCGCCGTCTTCACCCGGATGGTGTGCAGGCCAGGGCTGAGATCGGTGGGACTGAAGGTGATCAGGTAGCGGTTGCGGGCATGTTTGGCCGCTTCCACCACGCGCTTTTCAAAGCCCTTGTCCCCGGTAAAGGTCTCGTATTCCCCGCCGCTCATGCGGGCGACTTCCTTGGCCACATTTTTCTTCAGGCTTTGCACGAGCATCAACACGGAAGCAATCACGTTTTCGCCATGAATGTAGCGGTTGTCTCCGTTGTCCTTGATGTCATGGAGCAGTTCCGCCTTGACCGGCGAAAAGGAGACGCTGAGCACAAGGACGTCCGAACCACCAATCTTGCGGATCAGCTGATCCGGTTTGGTGTGCTTGCTGCCGTGGTCGCGCTCCTCGCTGATCAACAGCAGCACACGCCGATAGAGCTTGGGCTGGGTTTCGAGAAGATCCACGGAGTAGCTGACCGCGTCGAGAATGGCCGAGCCCCCATTGCCCGGCTCCAGCGCCTTGAGCGACTCGTTGACCTCTTCACTGGTGTGGGTAAAGTCCCGGATCAGGTGCGGCTTCGAGTCGAAGCCCACCAGCGCCGCCTGGCTTCGGCCGTCGGAGAGAAACATGTCGAGCAGGGGGCCGAGTTTGGCCAGCTTGTCGAACTCCAGTTCGCTGACCCCGCCCTCTTCCACGGCCACCACCAGGGCCACGGGCGCGGTATCCATCTCTTCCTGCACGCGAATCTTCTGCGCGACTCCGTTGTCCTCGAGGATGAAATCCTCCGGCCTGAGCCCGTAAATGACCTCGCCTCCCGGCCTTTCCACCAGGGTGGGCACCAGCACCTCGCGGGAGTTGACGCGCAGGGTGGGCGCCTCGATCGGGTGGGCAGCCGGCATGGGTTGGGGTGGCTCCGCGGGCGGAACTTGCTGCGCAGCCGCCGTGCCAGAGATCAGCAGCAGGGCTAACCAGGCAAGGCTATTCCAGCAAAGCGATTCGAATCTCATCCGGCAAACGGCTCCAAACGAAGGAAGTGCGGCCAATGCGCGGCGGCGCAGGGCCGCGGGAATGCAGGTTCGCTGGATGCCGGCATCAGGAATGCTTGTGCACTTCGCGATCAAGCCGCCCAATCCAGGCAAGAAAACTCAGCATCTCCCAGCGTGAGGTCCACATAAAGCTCATCACGTCCTTCGACGTCAGAGTTTCAGCCTTCTTGCCGGAGTAGGTCTCCACGCGCCAGCGCAGAAACTCACTGCGCCAGGGCGCCAGCCGGTGGCCGCGGGTTGCATTCCAGAGAAAACGAAGCGGTGCGAACACGGTGTGTCCTCGCTCCGAGTATAGAACGGCCGCGGGTGCGGTGCCCTGCCGGAAGCCGCGTGGGGCGAAAAGCCGGGGCACAACGCCGATCAAGATCGAAGGCTGAAAGCAGACATCCGCATCCGGGGCAATCAGTTCAGCGGAGCTTGTCAAACAGGCTGCCCGACCCAAGCTGCGCGATGACATCCTCCAGCGCTGTCTGTTGCGTTGAGGTCAAAGAGAGTTGCGTCGCCACCTGCGCCATATCGGCCTGCATCAGCCCCGTCTGCGCGGCCGTCAGTTGTGTCTTTTCACTCGCGATTGCATCGGAAGCCGACGTCAGGTGGGTGAGAGAGTTGTCGATCGTCACGCGCTGCTGCGAAAGATAGTTCAATGCCGAACTCAGCGCCTGGGTGTCGTTGACGGCCTGCGCCGTGGTCACCGTTCCAGTGGAATAGTCTGCGATCAGGCTGTTCAATGCGCCTAAAACGCTATTTGTGCCGCTGGCCGAGAATATCTGATCGCCGGGCACGTTCAGTTGAATCGTCTGGCCGTTGGGCGTATGCAGAAAGTTCACATCCTGGTCGCCGGCGTAGGTCGTCACTCCCGGAGTGGTCGCATTGGACTGGACGAAGGGGGCCGTCGAGGTCTGTCCGCCGGCAAAGATGTACTGCCCTTGGTAGGATGTGTTTGCCAGCGACAGCACCTCGTCCAGAATCCCCGCCAACTGGCTCGAAACCGACTTCACGTTGCTGGCATTCATGGTGCCGTTATTGGCGCTGGTGGCCAGCGCGATGGCCTGGGTCAACTGGCTCACCACGCCGCCCAACGCCGAGTCGGCCACCTGCAACTGCCCCTGCACCAGGCTCGATGACTGCGTGAACGAGTCGTCCCGTTGCATCTGGCTCAGCAGCAGCACGTTCTCGCCGGAGGCAAGCGGATCCTGGCTCAAGGAGTTCACTCGTACCCCGCTCGACAGCTCCGCCGTCAGTTGCTGCTGTGACGCCTGCGTCTGATCGAGAGAGTTCACCAGGTTCGCAACGTAATAGGGATCAACCCGCATCTGCTTTTCTCCAACTTTCGGCGCGTTCCGTTTGAGAATCGCCGGGCGTCCGGTTGCGCTTCTCTGGGTTGGCTGCCGCCTCCTGCTCCGCCCTAGGAGACCGTCGGGGATAGCGTTTTCAGGCGAGCGAATCGGTATGACGCCGGAGTTGGCGGATTCCTGCTCGCGCAGAGCTTGATGGGGTAGTTGGGCGGTGGTCTGAGCGTGGGGGAGCCGAAGAGGCTTCTCCA